>NZ_CAJSLV010000034.1 GCF_907177275.1 Actinacidiphila cocklensis | reverse complement strand
GAGGCGATCAACACCGTCTGGGAGGAGGCCCTGGTCCAAACGTGTGTCACGCACCTGATCCGGTCCTCGATGAAATACGTCAGCTACACCGACCGCAAGAAAGTCGCCGCGATGCTCAAGCCGATCTACACCGCGGCCACCGAGTCCGAGGCCCTCACCGCCCTGGACGAACTGCGGTCCGAGTTCGGCAAGAGCGCTCCAGGCGTGATCTCCGCGTGGGAACGCGCCTGGGAACAGTTCATACCCTTCCTGGCATTCGACCGCGAGATCAGGCGGGTGATCTACACGACCAACGCCATCGAGAGCATGAACTTCCAGCTGAGGAAGGTCCTCAAGAACCGCGGGCACTTCCCCGGTGACGACGCCGCGATCAAGCTCCTCTACCTCGGCATCCGCCGCATCGAGGGCCGGCACATCGACGGCGACGGCCCCATCCCGCCCGGCCGCGTCCGGGGCACCGGAACCCTCGGCTGGAACCGCGCCATGAACCACTTCATGCTCGCCTTCCCCGACCGACTGCCCCTCTGACCCACATCAAGCAAGATCACCAAAAGTAACCCCTGCCGGAGCCCGACCATACGAGGTCATACCCCAACGCACACAC
>NZ_CAJSLV010000033.1 GCF_907177275.1 Actinacidiphila cocklensis | reverse complement strand
CCCGCGGCCAGGACGCAGCCGGCGCCGGGCAGCAGGTGCAGCGCGGTCCGCCGCGCCCCGAGCCGGGCACCGCCCGCCGCCCGCTCCCCCACGGCCGCCACCCGCACCGCCCGCGGCACCCGGGCGTACAGCTCCTCGGCCAGCCCGAACACGTCGCGGTGCCGCAGCCGCCGGGCCTCCCCGTCGTTGACCCCGTACGCCTCAAGACCCGCGGCGATCTCCCACGCGTCCACGGCCCCGGCGATCATCCCCTGGTGCCGGTGCATCACCGCCCGCACCGGATCGGCCGGCCCCCGCCGCCTGGCCACCGGCTGCGAAATCGATTCACCACCCCGCCCCCCGCCCGCACCCGCCGCCGACCGCACCTGCCCGCCGCCCCCGAGCCGGGCCGCAGGGCTTGCCACCGTCTCCGCGTCCGCCCCGCAGGGCGCGGAGCCCGGCACCGGCGCGAGCCCCGCGCCGGCAAGCGTTCGGCCCGCGCCGGGAAGCGTCAGGCCCGCGCCGGGAAGCGCCAAACCGGCCTCGGCCGAGGCCGGCGCATCGCCGAGGCCCGCGTCGCCGCCCGCGCCGGAGCGCACGCCCCCGGCGCTCGGCTGGTCGAGACC
>NZ_CAJSLV010000032.1 GCF_907177275.1 Actinacidiphila cocklensis | reverse complement strand
GACCTGGGCAGACAGGACTGCGCGGGCATTCAAATCCATGTGGGATGCGGTGCTGGATATTGGTCGTCCTGATACCGCGCAGGAGATGCTGATTAAGGCAGAGGCTGCGTATAAGAAAGCAGACGACATCTGGAATCTGCGCAAGGATGATTATTTTGTTAACGATGAAGCGCGGGCGCGTTACTGGGATGATCGTGAAAAGGCCCGTCTTGCGCTTGAAGCCGCCCGAGAGAAGGCTGAGCAGCAGACTCAACAGGACAAAAATGCGCAGCAGCAGAGCGATACCGAAGCGTCACGGCTGAAATATACCGAAGAGGCGCAGAAGGCTTACGAACGGCTGCAGACGCCGCTGGAGAAATATACCGCCCGTCAGGAAGAACTGAACAAGGCACTGAAAGACGGGAAAATCCTGCAGGCGGATTACAACACGCTGATGGCGGCGGCGAAAAAGGATTATGAAGCGACGCTGAAAAAGCCGAAACAGTCCAGCGTGAAGGTGTCTGCGGGCGATCGTCAGGAAGACAGTGCTCATGCTGCCCTGCTGACGCTTCAGGCAGAACTCCGGACGCTGGAGAGCGCTGCCGGACCTGCAGGCATGCAAGCTTGGCAC
>NZ_CAJSLV010000031.1 GCF_907177275.1 Actinacidiphila cocklensis | reverse complement strand
ACCGGTAATACTGTAGATTCGAATTCTTGACTAGCTAGATGACAACATGATTGAATGAAACTTTGTCGTTGCAATGGAATATTGTCGAAAAATGCTTTCTCTTGATCGGTAAAACCACCAGATTCGCCGATTCTATTACATACGAACCTCATTTCAGCAAGCGCCGCCTGGTCTTCCGCATCAATATACACATATTGTTCCAAAAACTTCATATAGCGCTTACGGGTAGCCATAGGGTACCGAGCTAGACCTAACAGAAAAGTAGGTCACATAAATATTATTGCCTCCAGTATGGCGGAATGTGAACAAAGGCTGAACTACATTACAGGTAGAACTGATATTCCAATCAAAATCTCTGTCGCTCAAAAGTTGGACTTGGAAGCAATGGTCAAACCATTGGTTGGAATCATCATGGGATCAGACTCTGACTTGCCGGTAATGTCTGCCGCATGTGCGGTTTTAAAAGATTTTGGCGTTCCATTTGAAGTGACAATAGTCTCTGCTCATAGAACTCCACATAGGATGTCAGCATATGCTATTTCCGCAAGCAAGCGTGGAATTAAAACAATTATCGCTGGAGCTGGTGGGGCTGCTCACTTGCCAGGTATGGTGGCTGCAATGACAC
>NZ_CAJSLV010000030.1 GCF_907177275.1 Actinacidiphila cocklensis | reverse complement strand
CCCCGCTCCCCGGACCCGGACAGGGCCCCGCTAGGACCACCCGCCCCCCCCCCGGGTCCGGCCGCAAGGCCCGGCCCGCGGGACTCCCGCCGGTGGACCTCGCCGGCCTCGCGGCGGCCGTCCGGTCCATCGAGCGCGGCGAGAGCCCGGTGGCCCCGGCCCCGCGCGGCGACGCCGCCGCGGCCCGCCGCAAGCGCCGCGAGGCCATGGCGGCGGAAGCCGCCGCCTTCCAGGCGGCCGAGGCGGCGGAGACCTCCGCCTCCACCGCCGAGCAGGACGCCCCCGGCAGCGGGCAGCCCGACGACGCGCACAGCGCCGGGACCGCGGCCCCAGGCGCGGATGCCACCGCCGGTGGCACGGACGAGCCTGCCCGCCCCAGCAGCGGCGCGGACACCCACCCGTCCGAGCCCGACATCGGCGAAGCGGACGAGCACGCCCGACCGCCCGCCGCCGCGGACGCCGCCGAGCAGGACGACCCCGGCAGCGGCCAGTTCGCCGGCGACACAGCCGAGCCCGACGGCCCGCGCAGCGCCGGAACCGCGGCCCGCGGCCCGGATGCCGCCACGAGCGCCGCGGGCGAGCCCGGCCGAGCGCGCAGCGCCGCCGGCGCCCACGCACCCCAGTGC
>NZ_CAJSLV010000029.1 GCF_907177275.1 Actinacidiphila cocklensis | reverse complement strand
CGGATCATGCGGACGTTCTCCATCACCGGCATCCGCCTGCGCAGACGCGTGCGCACCACCGTCCCGGACCCGGCCACCTCACCGGTCCCGGACCTGTTCGAGCGGGACTTCACCGCCACCGAGCCGGGGCGCAAACTCATGGGCGACATCACGTATCTCCCGCTCGCGGGCGGGGAGTTCCTCTATCTCGCGACGGTGCTGGACTGCTTCAGCCGCAACGTCATGGGCTGGTCCATCGCCGACCACATGCGCACCAGTCTGGTCTCCGACGCGTTGCGGATGGCCGCCGCGACTCGCGGGAGTCTGGACGGCGCGGTGTTCCACTCCGACCACGGGGCCCAATACGGCTCCCGGGCCTACGCCGACCTCTGCGACCAGCTCGGGGTCACACGGTCGATGGGCGCGATCGGCACCAGCGCCGACAACGCGGCCTGCGAGAGTTTCCACGCTTCCCTGAAACGCGAGACCCTCCAGGGCGCCCACGACTTCGGCGACGCCGGCACCTGCCGTCGGACTGTCTTCGCCTGGCTGACCCGCTACAACACCCGCCGCCGGCACTCCGCCAACGGCTACCTCAGCCCCAACGAATACGAACACCGACACCACACCGCTAAACTCACACTCGCCGCGTGATCAATAACCGCGTGCCCACCTTCATGGGGGAAGGCCC
>NZ_CAJSLV010000028.1 GCF_907177275.1 Actinacidiphila cocklensis | reverse complement strand
CGACGCTCCCACGGCTTGTAGGCACACGGTTTCAGGTACTATTTCACTCCGCTCCCGCGGTACTTTTCACCATTCCCTCACGGTACTATCCGCTATCGGTCACCAGGGAATATTTAGGCTTAACGGGTGGTCCCGCCAGATTCACACAGGATTTCTCGGGCCCTGTGCTACTTGGGTGATCTCCAAGAGAGCCGCTCATGTTTCAGCTACGGGGGTCTTACCCTCTACGCCGGACCTTTCGCATGTCCTTCGCCTACACAAACGGTTTCTGACTCTCCGACCGGCCGGCAGACCGATCAAGGAAACTCCCACGACCCCGCATACGCAACCCCTGCCGGGTATCACACGTAAACGGTTTAGCCTCATCCGGTTTCGCTCGCCACTACTCCCGGAATCACGGTTGTTTTCTCTTCCTGCGGGTACTGAGATGTTTCACTTCCCCGCGTTCCCTCCACATACCCTATGTGTTCAGGTATGGGTGACAGCCCATGACGACTGCCGGGTTTCCCCATTCGGACACCCCCGGATCACAGCTCGGTTGACAGCTCCCCGGGGCCTATCGCGGCCTCCCACGTCCTTCATCGGTTCCTGGTGCCAAGGCATCCACCGTGCGCCCTTAAAAACTTGGCCACAGATGCTCGCGTCCACTATGCAGTTCTCAAACAACCAACCATCCCCCAC
>NZ_CAJSLV010000027.1 GCF_907177275.1 Actinacidiphila cocklensis | reverse complement strand
ACCCAAGCCGGCTCCGGCCGCGCCCAAGCCCGCCCCGGCCACACCCGTGCCCGCCGCGGAGTTCCAGGCGCCGCCCGCCGCACCCCCGGCGAACCAGCCGTCCAGGCCCGGTTCCGCCACCCCCGGCCCCCGTCCCGCCCGCCCGGCCCCGGCCGGCGGTCAGCGTGACGGCGGCCAGCGCGACGCAGGCCAGCGTGACGGCGGCCAGCGTGACGGCGGTCCCCGCCAGGGCGGGCGCCCCGCGCCCGGCCAGGGCGGCGCAGCACGTCCCGGCGCGCGGCCCGCTGGTCCGCGTCCCGGCAACAACCCCTTCACGTCCGGCTCCACCGGTATGCCGCGCCCCGGTGGCGCGCCGCGTCCCGGTGGCGGTCAGGGCGGTGCCCCGCGTCCCGCGGGTCCCGGCGGCGGCGCTCCGCGCCCCGGTGGCGCCCCGCGTCCCGGCGGCGGTCAGGGCGGTCCCGGCGGTGCGGGCGGTGCCCGTCCCTCGCCGGGCGGCATGCCCCGTCCGCAGTCCGCGGGCCCGCGCCCGAACCCGGGCATGATGCCGCAGCGTCCCGCCCCCTCCCCGGGCGGTCGCCCGGGTGGTGGCCCCGGCGGTCGTCCCGGCGGTCCCGGTGGTCGTCCCGGCGGCGGCGGTCCCGGTGGTCGTCCCGGTGGTGGCGGCGGCTTCGCCGGCCGTCCCGCGGGTCCCGGCGGCGGCGGTCGTCCCG
>NZ_CAJSLV010000026.1 GCF_907177275.1 Actinacidiphila cocklensis | reverse complement strand
CCTCAACTCCGATTTAATGAACGCAATATTCACAAGCAATGCGTGGTGTGCAACCAGCACAAAAGCGGAAATCTCGTTCCGTATCGCGTCGAACTGATTAGCCGCATCGGGCAGGAAGCAGTAGACGAAATCGAATCAAACCATAACCGCCATCGCTGGACTATCGAAGAGTGCAAGGCGATCAAGGCAGAGTACCAACAGAAACTCAAAGACCTGCGAAATAGCAGAAGTGAGGCCGCATGACGTTCTCAGTAAAAACCATTCCAGACATGCTCGTTGAAACATACGGAAATCAGACAGAAGTAGCACGCAGACTGAAATGTAGTCGCGGTACGGTCAGAAAATACGTTGATGATAAAGACGGGAAAATGCACGCCATCGTCAACGACGTTCTCATGGTTCATCGCGGATGGAGTGAAAGAGATGCGCTATTACGAAAAAATTGATGGCAGCAAATACCGAAATATTTGGGTAGTTGGCGATCTGCACGGATGCTACACGAACCTGATGAACAAACTGGATACGATTGGATTCGACAACAAAAAAGACCTGCTTATCTCGGTGGGCGATTTGGTTGATCGTGGTGCAGAGAACGTTGAATGCCTGGAATTAATCACATTCCCCTGGTTCAGAGCTGTACGTGGAAACCATGAGCAAATGATGATTGATGGCTTATCAGAGCGTGGAAACGTTAATCACTGGCTGCTTAATGGCGGTGGCTGGTAAAGAACC
>NZ_CAJSLV010000025.1 GCF_907177275.1 Actinacidiphila cocklensis | reverse complement strand
GGGTGTGCCGGTGGGTGTGGGTCGTTCGGTGGTGGCGGGTGTGGTGCCGCATGGTGGTGAGGGCTGGTGGGGGGCTCGTGCGGCGGCTGGTGAGCCGGTGTTCCGGGAGCGTTTGTGGACGTCTGTTCCCGGGCGTGATGCGAGTGCCGAGGCCGGGGGAGTGCGTGAGCCCGGCTGGGTGCGTCGGCTGGTGGCGGGTGCCGAGGTTGTGGGTGGGCAGGGTGCGTTCTGGGTGCGTCGGTTTGAGCATGGCGGTGTGACCTACACGGATGTGGAGGTGCGTACCAGGCTCACCGGCGTGGATGGTTTGACGGAAAGTCAGTTGGCTGCTTTCTGGGAGCGTTTGTCCGAGGACATTGATGGTGCGTTCAATCGTCCGCTGGACGGTGCGCATCGGCTTCCCAATGGTGATGTTTTGCATGTGACGCCGGTGCGGGTGCTCGATGAGGGGGGTGAGGCGGACTGGGAGCCGGTGGTGTACAGGCTGGTGCCGGGTGTGGAGCCCAAGGACCAGCCCGTGAAGCCGTCGCAGTTCCACTTGCCGTTTGAGCTGATCGCGGGTCGTGGTCTGGGTGCGCATGAGTTCGGGCATCAGATCGGCTGGCCGGACGAGCACGTGGAGGAGGGCGCTGATCCGGAGTTGGCTCTGGATGTGCTCGGCAGCCTGATGGGCCGGTTCACCTGCTCGTTCGATAAGGACGTTAAGGCCGCCTATCCGGAGGAGGTCGCCGGTCTGGAGCCGGCCGGTGTGCGGGACCGCAACCTGCTCATGCTGGGGTCGACCATCTTTGACTCCAAGTCGGACGTCATAACCGCCGGCGACGGAACGGAACTCACCCCCACCCCGCAGCCTGTTGCGGCCCGCCCCCGGGTCGGACGCGTGCCGATGGCCCCCGACGACGCACACGACGCGTATGACACCCAGGGCC
>NZ_CAJSLV010000024.1:73295-210357 GCF_907177275.1 Actinacidiphila cocklensis | reverse complement strand
GGGCGGAACTGCCCGACGCCGCCCGACGCCGGCTGGGCCTGCTGCTGGCCGACCGCACCGCGGGAGGCGGCGGCAACAGGCGGGGCTCGGCCCCGAACCTGGCGGAGTTGCTGCCGCAGTGGCTGGCGGCGGCCCGCCGGGAGGGCTACGCGGCACCGCCGGAGTTGCTGCCGGCGCTGCTGGACGCGGCCCGGGCGCGTACGGATCTGCGGGCGGACGCGCTGGCGTTCGCCGGCCCGCGCGGGCACTGGCTCGCGGGGCTGAACCCGGACTGGAAGTACGCGTTGCGGGCCGGCGCGGGAGCGGCGGCCGGGCCGGAGCCGGACGGGCCGGAAGCCGCGGAACGGCTCTGGGAGGAAGGGCTGTTCGCCGAGCGGATCGCCCTGCTGAGCCGGCTGCGGGCGTCCGCGCCCGGCACGGCGCTGGCGCTGCTGACGGCGACGTGGAAGAGCGAGCGGGCCGAGGACCGGCTGATGTTCCTGGACTCGTTGCGGACCGGGCTGTCCGCGGCGGACGAGCCGTTCCTCGAACAGGCCCTGACCGACCGCAGCCGCAACGTACGGGCGACGGCGGCCGAGTTGCTCTCCGCGCTGCCCGGGTCCGCGCTGGCCGCGCGGATGGCGGGCAGGGCGCGCAGCTGCGTGTCGCTCGGGCCTGACGGCATCGTGGTGGAGGCGCCCTACGAGTGCGACGCGGCGATGGAGCGGGACGGGGTGGCGCCGCGGCCGCCCAACGGGAGGGGCGAACGGGCATGGTGGCTGGGCCAGTTGGTGGACGCGGCACCGCTGGCGACCTGGCCTGCGCGGTTCGGCGGCCGCACACCGGACCAGATCATCGCGCTGCCTGTGCTGGACGACTGGCAGCCGGACCTGCACGCGTCCTGGTGCCGGGCTGCTGTCCGGCAGCGGGACACCGCGTGGGCGCGGGCGCTGCTCGGGCCGCCGCCCGCCGCGGCCGCGCCGCTCGCCGCGGTCGGCGACCCGGCGAAGCTGCTGTCGATCCTGCCGGAGGGGGAACGGGCGGAGTGGGTGGCGGCGTTCATCGCGGCGCACGGGTTGTCGGAGGCGTTCCAGATGCTGGGGGTGTGCGCGGTGCCGTGGGCCGTGCCGCTGGGGCGGGCGGTGGTGGACGCGCTGGATATCGCGCGGGACGCGGGCAGTTACCCGTGGAGCTTCAGCGGGGTGATGGGGCTGGCCGAGCGCTGCCTCGACCCGGCGGGCGCGGAGCAGGTCGCCGCGCTGGCGGGGGGCGGGGAGGGGGCGCCCGACGCGGGGCCGGGCGCGGCGGCGTATTGGGGGGAGGCGTTCCAGCGGCTGAGCAGTACGTTGCGTCTGCGCGGCGTGATGCTCGGTGAGCTGCGCGCGGCCCAGCCCTGACCGACCTTCGAGCGGCCCCGGACGAGCAGGGTCAGAGTTTGCCGAGGGAGAGGCCCCGCCAGCTCCAGCCTGCGGTGAGGACGCAGGCCTGAAGGGCGTGCTTCAGGTCGTCCGTGTCGAAGCGGTAGGACTCGCGGCGTTCGCGGGTGCCGTCGGGCGCGTGGCCGAACTCGTAGCCGACGAACTTCTTGTGGAGCTGGCCGCGGCTGCTGGACTGGGTGCGCTTGCGCGGGGAGTTCTCGCCGGTGAGGGTGAATTCCGAGTGGTGGTCCAGGGAGCGGACCTCGCCGGTCTCCGGGAGCAGGCGCATCCGGATCTGGAAGTCCTCGCAGTCCTGGACCCGGCCGAAGAGTCCCTTCCTGGCCAGTTTCACCAGCTGGAACTCGGCGACCAGGTCGACGCCTTCGGGGGCACCGTCGCGGACGACGTACCGCACGTCGGGGCGGTTGAGCGCGAGCAGGGCCGCGCGGACGTCGGCGGCGGGGCGCTGGGCGCGGCCGGGCTCGGGCTGCAGGGTGACGTTGCGCCGGTCGAAGAGGCTCACTGCTGCACCCTACTCAGCGCCGGCGTCGGGGCCGACGCTGCGGACGAAGTCCTGGAAGTCGCCGAGGACGTCGTCGTGCTGGCCGGCGGTGGCGGTCAGCGCCAGCCGGATCACGGCCCGCCGGTGCGGGTCGTCGTCGTCCAGCAGGGACAGGTAGACCTGGGTCTGGAGGAGCGCGTGCCGCACCCCGTGGAGGACGGAGGTGAAGGAGAGTTGCTGCGTCAGGCCGGGCGCGTCCGCGGAGCCGACCTCCTGGCGGCCGGTGAGCACCACGGAGTCGGCGATGCCGCGCATGCGCTGGACGGACTCGTCGGCGATCCCGGCCAGCGGGGTGTCGTCTGGCCGGTAGTCGCCGTCGATGGTGATGTTGGCGGTGAAGTCGCCGTCCGGCTTCGGGTACAGCGCGACGAAGGCGACGTCGGGAGCACCGACCTCGTCCGGCGGGGCCGGACGCCAGCCGTCCGGCAGCCGGAATTCGATCGGCACCGGAAGCATCGTGGACATTTCAGACTCCCTTACCCAGCTGTACGTCGGAGCGGCAGGTCAGAACAGGCTGCCGATGCCGTGGCCGATGGATTTGGCCACGCCGCCGGCCTTGCCTGCCGCCTTTCCGACATCGTGCGCGATATTCCCCGCCGCGTCGGCCGCGTCGTGCGCCGCGTCGGAGACCTTGTGCGGGTCGACGGTGAACTCGAAGCCGACCTCGCCGCCGAGCCCGAGCGCCGCGCCGACCTTGCCGCCGAAGTGGTATTTGCCGTCGTCGCCCTTGCCGAACTCCACCTTGGCGTCGGCGCCCACGCCCGCCCAGCCCTCGGCGGTCGAACCCGCGCCGATCCCGCCGGCCTCCACACCGCCGGCGACCGAGCCCTTCGCGCCGGCGAAGGCCTTCACCCCGGCGCTGACCCCCTGGAGCCCGGCCTTGGCGCTGGCGGACGCCTCGGCGCCGGCGAGTCCGGACCCGCGCCCGTAGACACCGACGTCGCCGGCCTCGATGCGCCCCTCGGTGAGCGCCCGCGCGCCCGCGGACACCTCGGCGGTGCCGCCGATGCCCTTGTCGGTGAAGCCGTAGTTGGCGGAGGCCCTGGCGCCCACGTTGGCGTCGGCGATGCCGGACAGCTTCAGCGAGCCGTTGGTCAGGGTGCCCTTCGCGGTGACGTGGCCGAGGTCGGCGTACGCCTTGGCGGAGCCCTGCTTGCCGTAGCCGGTGCCGCTGGTGGAGACGCCGGCGTTGGGGCCGAGCACGGTGGTGGAGCCGTCGGCGTGCCAGCCGTCGGTCTGTGTCTTGCCGTCCCTGCCGTCCCTGCCGTCCCTGCCGTGCGTCGCGCCCTGCGGCAGGTCGCCGTCGGCGTGCGCGTTGAAGCCGCCGATGCCGCCGCCGTCCGGCGAGGTGTCGCCCGCGGCGCGGGTGAGCGCCAGTTTGACGCTCTGGTCCGCGTCGTCGACGGCGTGCACCGCCTTGGCTATCTCGGCGGTCCACTCCTGGGCGGCCTGGCTGTACTGGGCCGTCAGGGTGCTGTACTCCGGGTCGTGCCGGTAGTCGAACCGCTCCTTCTCGGTGAGCTTGTCGAAGCCGACGTAGGTGGCGACGCCGTTGGCGTCGACCTTGTAGTCCTTGGCCTCGGCGTCCGCGACGAGGTCCTTGACGGCCTTCTGCCGCCAGGTCAGCTCGGTGTGGGCCTCCTTGAGGAGGCTGGCGACGGCCAGCGCCTCCGTCTTGGCGGCCGCGTACTCGAAGGAGGTGGCCGCGGACCCGCCCTGCTGGGCGCCGAAGGCCATGCCCTGCCAGTTGCCGTTGCCCAGGGCGGCCTGTACGTGCTTCTGGTAGTCGGTCTGCAGCGCGCCGAAGCGCTCGCCCATCTTCTGCCAGGCGTCGGACACGTCCGACAGCGGTGACAGGTCGGCGGTCATGACGTCGTGGTAGGTCAGCGGCACGGTCGGTCCCCGGTCACATCTGGTCGAGGCTGGTGGGCAGCGGCTGGAATATCGGGTTGGTCCCGACCATGGGTTCCGTCCCGCCGAGCGGGTTGGTCCCTGACGCGGGGTTCGTACTGACCGGCGGGCTCGTGAGCAGCGGGTTCGCGCCGGCCGCCGGATTCGTGCCGATCAGCGGGTTCGCGCCGGCCGCCGGATTCGTGCCGATCAGCGGGTTCGTCACCAGCGGGTTCCCGACGGCGGGGTCGGTCCCGAGCGCGGGATTCGTGCCGATCAGCGGGTTGGTGACCAGCGGATTGCCGAAGGTGAGGGCGTTGCCCGCACCCGTGTCCTGGTCGAGGAAGAGGGTCTTCGTGCCGCGCAGCGCGCTCAGCTCGTTCTGGAGCCGCCCCATCAGGCGGTCCGCCTGGCCCCGCCAGACGGTCATCGCCGAGGACAGCCCGCTGTCGGTGGCCCAGGCGGAGAGCCCCGAGAGGCCGGTGTCGGGCTTGGCGGCGTTGAATATCGGTGGCGGGGCCGGGGCGGTCATCGGCGGATGCACCACGCCGCCGCCCTCGCCCATGGCGCCTGCCGACCGGGTGTCGGGCAGCAGGTTCTGCTCCATGTACGTCACGGCACGTTGTTTGTCGCTCGCCGAGCTGGCCAGCGTCGGCCCCTGCGGATGCTGTCCTTCGGTGCCCCCGGAACCCACGGGTCGTCCCCCTCGCGCACGCGCCGCCCCACCTGGCGGCGCCGAGCTGACGCACGATCAGGTGCTTGCGCAGCACCCTACGGGTCCGGCCGGTGCGGAGGACAACCTTCCAGTGACACAGGGGGAAACTCTGGCCCACGATCGGGCCGGGTTACCCCCTGTCACACAGGTCCCCGGGGTTTCAGGCGGCGGACGGCACGTTCTCGTTGACCCAGGCCACGACATCGCCCGTGGGGGTGCCGGGGGTGAAGATCGCCGCGACGCCGAGTTCCTTGAGCGGGGCGATGTCGGCCTCGGGGATGATGCCGCCGCCGAAGACCTTGATGTCCTCGGCCTCGCGGTCCTTGAGCAGCTCGATGACCTTGGCGAAGAGCGTCATGTGGGCGCCGGACAGGATGGACAGGCCGATGGCGTCGGCGTCCTCCTGGATGGCGGTGTCGACCACCTGCTCGGGGGTCTGGTGGAGGCCGGTGTAGATGACCTCCATACCGGCGTCCCTGAGCGCCCGGGCGATGACCTTCGCCCCGCGGTCGTGACCGTCGAGTCCAGGTTTGGCGACCACTACGCGGATCGGACCGGACACACCCATCTCTGCCTCCATGCGCATGGCTCGCGTGCCGTGGACGTCGCTCCTGACCGCGGCGCGGGGAGCGCTGCGGGAACGCGTGTGAACGAACGTTATCGTCCGCGTCCGGCGCCCGTCAGTTTTACGGATGGCACCGAGGGGGAAATCACACAGTGGGACACATTCCCCAGAGGTGGGCCGGCGGCGGCCTGCACGGGCGTAGGGACACGCCCGGGCCGTCCGGCGACCCGTCGGGTTTTTCTGAGGAGCCGCTGTCAGGACGCCGCATTGCCGCGCTCGCTAGCCGCAGGGCGTGGCGATGCGGCATCCGCGGACCCCGTCCGCGGGCGTCGGCTCCCCGATGGTGGCACCGGGGTCACCGCTGATTCCGGGCCGCGACGGGAGGTGGGCCATGGCCGGCCGTTCGTCGGGGGCGGAGCAGGGCTCGGGACGAGGCGCGAGAAAAGGCGCAGGAGAGGGCGCCGACCGGGAGGAAGGACCCGGAGCAGGCCATCAGCGCGGCCCCGCGGAGAGGCCGGGCGAGGAGCCGCAGGAAGCGGCCGCGGGCAGCACGGGGAGCCGCCTGTGGCACGGCGTCGGCCTGGCCAGGGCCACCGCGGTGGACTTGGCAGTGCTCGCGGGCCATCTGGTGATGTATCCGACCGGCATGTTCCCGGAGCGCGACGACCAGGCCCGGGAGGCGGTCAGGGCGCATCCGCCCGTACTGCTGCTGCACGGCTTCGTGGACAACCGCTCGGCCTTCGCCGTGCTGCGCCGCTCCCTGCATCAGCACGGTTGGCCGCAGGTGCAGGCACTGAACTACTCACCGCTCATCGGCGACATCCGTGCCGCGGCCGAGCAGCTGGGCCGCCATGTGGAGGAGGTCTGCGCGCACACCGGCCGCCGCAGGGTCGACGTCGTCGGGCACAGCCTCGGCGGCCTGATCGCCCGCTACTACGTCCAGCGGCTGGGCGGTGACCTGCGGATCCGTACGCTGGTCACGCTGGGTACACCCCACTCCGGCACCCGGGCGGTCCCGGCGCTCGCGCCGCACCCGATCATCCGGCAGATGCGGCCGGGCTCCGAGGTGCTCGCCGAGCTGGCGGAACCGGCTCCAGGGTGCCGTACACGGTTCGTCGCGTTCTGGAGCGACCTGGACCAGCTGATGATCCCGGTGGAGGCGGCACGCCTGGTCCATCCGGACCTGCCGGCGGAAAACGTCATGGTCAGCGGGGTGGGGCACCTCGCGCTACCGGTGCACGGCACGGTCGTGAGCGAGATCCGCCGGGCCTTGGCAGGCACCAGACCGCTACGCTCCGCGATCGAGGCGGCATAACGGACACATAACGGCCGGATATCGACCGAACGCCGGGCAAGCCGGACGTCACGTTACGGGCAGAGATTGTCGCCGTCCCCTACAGCGGGCTACAGTCACCGCTAATTCTCCTGCTGCCGAGGCGAAAGAGAAGCTGGCGGTGAACGAACGTCACCCGTCGGGGTACACCCCCGACTACGACGCCTACGCGTACGACGCCTATTCCACGGGCGCCTACCAGGCTGTCGGCACCCTCTTCGCGGACGACACCACGACCGGGACGTACGGGTACATCCCGCAGCAGCCCCTGCCGTCCTCCGGCTACGACCAGCCGCCGGCCCAGGGCCCGCAGCAGGGCCAGGACTACGCCTACAGCACCGGCTACGGCGCGGACTACGGCCAGGCCCCGCAGCACCCCCAGCCCGAGCAGCAGAGCTACGACCCGTACGGATACCCGGCCGGCGCCACGTACTACGACACCGGCACGTACGACGCCCAGCAGTTCGCGTCGTACCAGCAGGACTACCAGCGCGAGTACCCGCAGGAGGCCTACCAGGCGTCCCAGCAGGAGTACCAGCAGCCGCAGGCGCCGCAGCAGCCCCTCCCGCAGCAGCAGGACTGGGACTCCGGCGCCTACCCGACGTACGGCTCCGGCTACGGATACGGCTACGACGCCGGCGGCGACACCGGCATCTACGAGCAGTTCCCGCCGCAGCAGCAGTACGAGCAGCAGCCGCAGCACCAGTACACCTACGACTACCAGGCACCGGCCCTCGAGCCCGAGGCGCCCGCCGAGCCGGAGGCGTACGAGTACACGTACGCCTACGAGCCTGCGGCCGAGGCAACGGCTGCGACGGCGACCGCGACGGCCGTCGAGGCGGAAGACGGCCTCGCTGACGAGCCGGGCGCCGCAGAGCGGCACGACTACGCCGCCGACAGCTACGAGGCGGGCGTCCCGGTCGCCCGCAGCCGCCGCCGCAAGCCCGCCAAGCGCTCCGCGCTGCTCACCGTCGCGGTGCCCTCGGTCGCCGTGATGGGCGTGGCGGCGGTCGGTGCGGCCGCCGTGACCGGTGTGGGCATGGCGCAGGACTCGGGCAGCGCGAAGGCCGACGCCACGACGACCGGCAAGGCGCCGACGACCCAGCTCGACCGGCAGCTCGCCGGGGTGAGCCAAAACGCCAGCGACTTCGCGGACCGGGCCAGCCGCACCCAGGAGCGGATCGACCTCAAGGACCGGCAGGCGGCCGCGAAGCGCGCGGCGGACGCGGCGGCGGCCCGCAAGGAGGCGCTGCGGCCGAAGTTCCTGCTGCCGGTCAAGCAGAAGGGGCTCAGCGCCTACTTCGGGCAGGCCGGCGTCAACTGGATGGCCCTGCACACCGGCATCGACTTCCCGGTGATGGTCGGCACCCCGGTGATGGCGGTCACCGACGGCACCGTCCGCACGCAGTGGAGCAACTCCTACGGCAACATGGCCATCGTCACCGCCCCTGACGGCACCGAGACCTGGTACTGCCACCTGAGCAGCACGAAGATCCGCAGCGGTTCGGTCAAGGCCGGCACGGTCATCGCCTACTCGGGCAACACCGGCAACACCACGGGGCCGCACCTCCACCTGGAGGTACGGCCGGGCGGCGGCTCACCGATAGACCCGCTGCCGTGGCTGCTCAAGCACGGCCTCGACCCGCGCTGAAGAACCGCCGGGCGGGCCTGCTCCCGACGGGAACCAGGCCCTAGAGCTTCTCCACCGGCGCGTACCGCAGCAGCAGCTGCTTGGGGCGCTCGTCACCGAAGTCGATCGTCGCCTTCTCGTCACCGGGCTGACCGGTGACCGCGACGACCGTGCCCAGGCCGAACTGGTCGTGGGTGACCCGGTCGCCGACCGTGAGCGAGATGACCGGCCGGTCGCCGGTCGAGCGCCGGGTCGCGAAACCGCCCGAGGCCCCGCCCCGCCGGCCGCCGCCGAGCGTGCTGGACAGCGACGCGGCCGCCTTCGACACCGGGGCGCCGGCGCCCGCGGCCGAGCCGGTCCGCTTCCACTCGATGAGCGTCTCGGGGATCTCCTCCAGGAAGCGCGACGGCGGGTTGTACGCCGGCTGGCCCCAGGCGCTGCGCATCATCGAGCGGGTCAGGTAGAGGCGTTCGCGGGCGCGGGTGATGCCCACGTACGCCAGCCGCCGCTCCTCCTCCAGCTCCTTGACCTGTCCCAGCGCCCGCATGTGCGGGAAGACGCCGTCCTCCATGCCGGTCAGGAAGACGACGGGGAACTCCAGTCCCTTGGCGGTGTGCAGGGTCATCAGCGTGATGACGCCGCCCGCCTCCGCGTCGTCGTCGGGGATCTGGTCGGAGTCGGCGACCAGGGCGACGCGCTCCAGGAACTCGGCCAGGGTGCCCGGCTCCTCCTCGCCGCGCTCCTGCTCGAACTCCAGCGCCACCGCCGCCAGTTCCTGGAGGTTCTCCACCCGGGTCTCGTCCTGCGGGTCGGTCGAGGCCTGCAACTCGGCCAGGTAGCCGGTGCGTTCGAGCACGGCCTCCAGCACGACGGCGGGTCCCGCGCCGGATTCGACGATGGTGCGCAGCTCGTCCATCAGGGTGTTGAACCGCCGGACGGCGTTCGCCGAGCGCGCGGCCATGCCGTACGCCTCGTCGACGCGGCGCAGGGCGGCGGCGAACGAGACCTTCTCGCGCAGCGCGAGGGCGTCGATCATCGCCTCGGCACGGTCGCCGATACCGCGCTTGGGCACGTTGAGGATGCGCCGCAGCGGCACGCCGTCCTCGGGGTTGGCCAGCACCCGCAGGTACGCGAGGACGTCGCGGACCTCGCGCCGCTCGTAGAAGCGGACGCCGCCGACGACCTTGTAGGGCAGGCCGACCCGGATGAAGACCTCTTCGAAGACCCGGGACTGCGCGTTGGTGCGGTAGAAGACGGCGACGTCGCCCGGCCGGGCGTCGCCCGCGTCGGTGAGGCGGTCTATCTCGTCGGCGACGAACTGCGCCTCGTCGTGCTCCTGGTCGGCGGCGTAGCCGACGATGACCGGGCCGTTGCCGGACTCGGTCCACAGGTTCTTGGCCCGCCGCCCCGCGTTGCGCTCGATGACGGCGTTCGCGGCGGACAGGATCGTCTGCGTGGAGCGGTAGTTCTGCTCCAGCAGGATCGTGCGGGCGTCCGGGTAGTCCTCCTCGAACTGGAGGATGTTGCGGATGGTGGCGCCGCGGAAGGCGTAGATGGACTGGTCGGCGTCACCGACGACGCACAGCTCCGCCGCCTCCTCGCCCGGCCCCACCAGCTCGCGCACCAGGGTGTACTGGGCGTGGTTGGTGTCCTGGTACTCGTCGACCAGGACGTGCCGGAAGCGCCGCCGGTAGTGCTCGGCGACGTCGGGGAAGGCCTGCAGCAGGTTGACGGTGGTCATGATGATGTCGTCGAAGTCCAGCGCGTTGGCCTCGCGCAGCCGGGCCTGGTAGAGCACGTAGGCCTCGGCGAGCTTCTTCTCGAAGCCGTTCTCCGCCTGCCCGGCGAACGTCTCCTCGTCGATCAGCTCGTTCTTGAGGTTGGAGATCTTCGCGCTGAAGGACTTCGGCGGATACTGCTTCGGGTCCAGGTCGAGGTCCCGGCAGACCAGGGCCATCAGGCGCTTGGAGTCGGCGGCGTCGTAGATCGAGAACGACGAGGTGAAGCCGAGCACCTTCGACTCGCGGCGCAGGATGCGGACGCAGGCGCTGTGGAAGGTGGAGACCCACATGACCTTCGCGCGCGGGCCGACCAGCTGCTCGACCCGCTCCTTCATCTCGCCCGCGGCCTTGTTGGTGAAGGTGATCGCGAGGATCGAGCCGGGGTGGACGTCGCGGGCGGCGAGCAGGTGGGCGATGCGGTGGGTCAGCACCCGGGTCTTGCCCGAGCCCGCGCCGGCGACGATGAGCAGCGGCCCGCCGGAGTGCTCCACGGCGGCGCGCTGCTGGTCGTTGAGCCCTTCGAGCAGCTGCGCGGGATCGGTGGCCGGGCGCGGGGCGCCGTCGCGGTAGTACGCGTCGCGCCCGCCGCCGTCGTGCCCTCCGCCGCCGGGTCCCCAGTCCTCCGGGGGCGGCGGCGCATCGGGGTCGGCAGGTTCCGGCGCCACGTGCAGACCGGGCAGGAAGTCGTCGTCAAAGAGGCTGCTCATCGCCTCCCGAGTCTAGGCGCCCGCACCGACACCGACGCCCGCTTCCGCACGGGTGGCACCTGTACCACGCTGCGTGACATCCGAACCGGATTCGGACTTGATTACGAAAAGGTATCGGGCCTATCGGACACCGCCCTTCCCAGCGGCGCCGCCACCCGGCTACGGTGCCGCACCAGGCAGCGTCCGAAAGGAGTCCGCCGGGAATGGCGACACACCGTAAGGCCCGTACCGCGATACTGACCGCCCCGCGCACCGCGGTGGGGCTGACGACGGCCGCCCTGGCGACCGTGACCCTGCTCTCGGAGACGGCGGGCGCCGCGCCCGCCTCCCCCGCCCCCCAGCCGTCGATCGCCGAGGTGAAGGCGAAGGTCGACGCGCTGATGCACCAGGCGGAGGTGGCGACCGAGACCTACAACGGCGCCAAGGAGAAGACGACCGCGCAGAACGCGACCGTCAACAGGCTGCTGGCGCAGGCCGCCCAGAAGACGCAGGCGCTCAACGACTCGCGCCGGGTCCTGGGGCAGTACGCGGCCGCGCAGTACCGCAGCGGCGGCGACGACTCGACCGGTCGCTACCTGATGGCGTCGGACCCGCAGGACCTGATGGACCAGACGCACATGGCCGATGTGCTGGGCAAGCGGCAGAAGTCGGCCGTCGACTCCTACCGGGTCCAGCAGGCGGCGGCGACCCAGCAGCGCATCGAGGCGGCCAAGAGCCTGGCGACGCTGACCACCCAGCAGGCGCAGCTGCGGGCCGCCAAGGCCGATGTGCAGACCAAGCTGGGCGCGGCCCAGAAGCTGCTGAACAGCCTCACCGCGCAGGAGAAGGCGCGGCTGGCCGCGCTCCAGGCCAAGCAGGAGGAGGAGGCCAGGAAGAAGGCCGCCGCCATCGCCGCCCAGGAGAAGGCCAGGGCGGCGGCCGCGGCGGCAGCGGCCGCCGCGGCGAAGAAGTCCGGGACCACCGCCCCGACCAGCCCGACCGTTCCGGCGAACGCGTCGGTCGCCGACAAGGCCATCGCCTTCGCGCGCGCCCAGATCGGCGAGCCGTACGTGTGGGGCGCGACGGGGCCGAACTCGTGGGACTGCTCGGGCCTGACGCAGGCGGCGTACCGGGCGGCCGGCGTGACGCTGCCGCGGACCACCGGCGAGCAGGTCGTGGTCGGCTCCAGGGTGTCGCAGTCCGACATGCAGCCGGGCGACCTCGTCTTCTTCTACAGCGACCACAGCCACGTCGGGATCTACATCGGCGGCGGCGAGATGATCCACGCTCCGCACACGGGAACGGTCGTCAAGGTCGCACCGATCACCGAAATGCCGATCTATGGAGTAGTTCGTCCCTACTGACCCACTCACCAACCGTAAGATCACAAAGCGATTTCGGTCACGTTGCGATCCAAACTTCCCACGATCCGGAGAAGTTGAGTACGGTAGCCCGCTAGGCGACGTGTTCCCCGCCGGTGACAGTGCCGGCACCGCGCCGCCTCCGCTCAATCCGGCCCAGGCCGGAACCGGGGACCCACCACGCACCATCGGGGTGAATCGGGACAGACGCCGTCAGGTGTCAGGACCGTAGGGCTACCTTCCCAGCCCGAACCCGTCAGCTAACCCGGTCGGCGGTTCACGGAAGGAGTCGCCTTCGTGGCGTCGCACCGCAAGCCGCGTCCGCGGATACTCGCCTCGACCGCCCCCCGTGCGGCAGTCGGCGTCACCGCGGCGGCCATCGCCTCGGTCACCCTGCTCAGCGAGAGCGCGAACGCGGCGCCCGCCAAGCCCTCCATCGCCCAGGTCAAGGCGCAGATCGACACCCTGAACCAGCAGGCCGAGGTCGCGACGCAGAACTACGACCAGGCCAAGGAGCAGGCGGACACGCAGCGCGCGAAGACCGACCAGCTGCTCGCGCAGGTCGCGCAGAAGACCCAGCAGATGAACGAATCGCGCCGGGTGCTGGGCCAGTTCGCCAGCGAGCAGTACCGCGACGGGGGCATCGACCAGACCGTGCAGCTGCTGCTGGCCCCCGACCCCGAGCAGTTCCTGAACCAGTCGCACATGGTCAACCAGCTGTCGGCCACCCAGACCGACGCGCTGAAGACCTACCAGGTGCAGCAGGAGCAGGCGTCGATCCAGCGGGCGCAGGCCACCGCGAGCCTGACGAAGCTCACCACGGCGCAGCAGTCGCTGGCCACCCAGAAGAAGACGGTGCAGACCAAGCTGGCCACCGCGCAGAAGCTGCTCAACAGCCTCACCGCCGAGCAGCGCGCCAAGATCGCCAGCATGGACAAGCCCAAGAGCTCGTCCTCCTCCAGCACGAAGACCAGCTACACCTACAACGGGCCCGCGACCGGCCGTGCCGCCGCCGCCATCAACTTCGCGCTCGCCCAGCGCGGCAAGCCGTACGTCTACGGCGCCACGGGCCCCGGCTCGTACGACTGCTCGGGCCTGACCCAGGCGGCCTACCGCGCCGCGGGCGTCACGCTCGGACGAACCACCTACGACCAGGCCAAGGACGGCGTCACCGTCTCGAAGGCCGACCTGCGGCCCGGTGACCTGGTCTTCTTCTACTCGGGGCTGTCCCATGTGGGCATCTACCTGGGCAACGGCGAGATCGTGCACGCCCCGCACACCGGCGCGGTCGTCGAGGTCGCCCCGCTGAGCTGGATGCCCTTCGCCACCGCCCGCCGCGTGGCGTAAGGGCACTCCCCCGCATCTCGCTGCCGCAGGACCGATTCCTTTTGCCCCCTCACCGGGTCTGTACTACCGCAGGACCCGGTGAGGCAGGAGAGGAAGAGTCCCATGACCAGCAGCCCGGTGGCCGAGGCCGCCGCCCCGTACGACAGCGCCGTCCGCGAGGTCTTCCGCGAGGTGTCGCGGGCCTGGGCGGCCGGTGACGCGTCCGCCTTCACTGCCTGGTACGCCCTCAAGGCGTCGGTGGTGCTGCCCGGCTCCCGCCTGGAAGGCGAGGAGGACATCAGGACCACGATGGCCGGGGCGTTCGCGGGACCGCTGCACGGCACCCGGCGCGTCCACGACATCGAGCGCATCCGGCTGCTCTGCTCGGACGTCGCGCTGGTGCACACCAGCAGCGCCACCCTCCGGGAGGGGCAGCGCGAACCGGCGCCCGAGCAGCGTGAGAAGGTCACCTGGGTGCTGGCCAGGCACCACGGACGCTGGCTGATCGAGGCGTACCACAGCAGCCCCGCGGACCCGGCGTGACCGCCGCCGCACCGTACGAGGCCGACTTCGCCCGGCTCACCGAGCCGTACCGCCGCGAACTGCTGGCGCACTGCTACCGGATGCTCGGCTCGGTGCACGACGCCGAGGACCTGGTGCAGGAGACGTACCTGCGGGCCTGGCGGGCGTACGCCGACTTCGAGGGGCGGTCCTCGCTGCGGACCTGGCTCTACCGGATCGCGACCAACACCTGCCTGACCGCGCTGGGGCACGCCTCGCGGCGCCAGCTGCCGTCCGGCCTCGGCGCCCCGGGCGCGCAGGCCGCGGCCCCCGCCGCCGACGGGCAGGTCAGCTGGCTCGAACCGCTGCCGGACGCCCTGGTTACGGAGAGGGCGGACGACCCCGAGGCGGTCGCGGTGAGCCGGGAGACGCTGCGGCTCGCGCTGGTCGCCAGCCTGCAGTACCTGCCGCCCCGGCAGCGGGCGGTGCTGCTGCTGCGCGAGGTGCTCGGCATCCCCGCCGCGGACGTCGCCGCGATGCTCGACACCACCGTCGTCGCCGTGAAGAGCAGCCTGCAGCGCGCCCGGGCGCGCATCGAGGCGGTCGCACCGGCCGCCGACCATGTCGTGGAACCGGACGAGCCGCAGGTCAAGGCGCTGCTCGACCGCTACGTCGAGGCGTTCGTGACCGCCGACGCGGCCGGGCTGCAACGGCTGCTGCGGGCCGACGCGACGCTCGAACTGCTGCCGTCGCCGGTCTGGTACGCGGGCGAGGACGCGGCGGCGCAGGCCATGTCGGGCCTCGGCTCGCCCGGCGACTGGCGGATGGTCCCGGTCGGCGCCAACGGGCAGCCCGCGGCGGTGGCCTACCTGCGGGACGGCACGGTGCACCGGGCCTACGGCGTCGTCGTCCTGACCGCAGGACCCGCGGCGGACGGCGGCGGCCTGGCGATCGCCCGCATCACCGTCTTCGCCGACCCCGGGCTGACGGCCGTCTTCGGCCTGCCGCCGGTGTACGAGGACGCGCCGCGGGCGGCGCTGCGGTGAGCCGGGAGCCGGCGTATCGGTCAGCCTGGGTCCGTTTGCGCCCCGCTCACCCGTCGAACGGCGGTCGTTTCCTTGCAGGAGGTGACCGATAGGGGGCAGTCCCGGTCACCGCGGCCCGGTCTGCCCCCGGGCAGGTTTAGCGTCGCTCCTCAGGTGGCCGACACCCCACTGCCGTCCGACAGCGGACGGCACCGGCCGCCCCCGCCGAAGGCCCGGCGGTGTCCTGCTCCCCCGTGCAGGCGCCGCCGGGCCGTCCCCTCGGAAGGAGTGACGGCCCGCGATGGCCTCACACAGTCCCACCCGCACTCACCGCAGGAAACGCCCCGCCTTAACCGGCAGCATCACCCCGGGCGCCACCCGCTCGACCCGCACCACCGCCCGGATCGGCGTCACCCTGGCGCTCGCGTCCGCCGCCTCCGTCTCGCTGCTCGGCGAGATCGGGCACGCGGACCCCAAGCTCACCCCGGACCAGGTCAAGGCGAAGGTGGCCGCGCTCTACCAGCAGGCGGAGCAGGCCACGGAGGACTACAACGGCGCCAAGGAGCAGGCCGACAGCGCGAGTTCCGCGGTATCCGCCCTCCAGGACGAACTGGCCCGCAAGACGGCGCAGTTGAACACCACCAGGGATGCCCTCGGCGGCATCGCCGCGGCGCAGTACCGCTCGGGCGGCATCGACCCGCTGCTCCAGCTGGCCCTCAGCTCCACCCCCGACACGTACCTGGCCCGGGCGTCCTACCTCAACCAGGCCGGCACCAAGCAGAGCCAGGCCCTGGCACAACTGACGGCCCAGCAGCGGGACATCGCCGAGACCCGCGCGCGGGCCGCGGGCAAGCTGACCGCGCTGCGCGACGCGCAGGCCAGGGTCGCCGACCACAAACGCACCGTGAACGCCGAACTCGCCGCCGCCCAGGCGCTGCTGGCCCAGCTGACCGCCGCCCAGCGCGCGGCCGTCGCGGCCTCCGACAGCCCCGGCCCCGCGTCCGGTTCACCCACGTCCGCCTCCCGGGACGCCGCGCGCGTCCCGCTCACCGACGTCGCGGCGCCCTCACCGCGCGCCGCCCGGGCGATCGCCTTCGCCTACGGCGCCATCGGCCTGCCCTACGTGTGGGGCGCCACAGGTCCCGGCTCCTACGACTGCTCGGGCCTGACACAGGCGGCCTGGCGTGCGGCCGGCATCTCGCTGCCCCGCACCACCTCCACCCAGATCAACGCCGGCACCCGGGTCTCCCGCTCCCAACTCCAGCCGGGCGACCTGGTGTTCTTCTACTCCGGGGTGAGCCACGTCGGCCTCTACATCGGCGGCGGGCAGATGATCCACGCACCGCACCCCGGTTCGACGGTCCGTGTCGCCCCGATCAGCGAGATGCCGTTCGCGGGGGCGGTACGTCCCGGCTGAGCCGGGGTGCGGTGGTGCGGCTGCGGGGCTCCGGCGTCACCTCCACGTGCGGGTTCAGCGCAGGGTGACCCGGGACGGGCCGCGCAGGGGGGCGAGTGACAGCACCGTCCGCGGGGTGCGCAGGCCGTCGTTGGTGGTGAACAGGTCGCGGACGGCCGCGAAGTCCGGTTCGGGACCCGCGGTCACCGCGGCGGCCTCGTCGTAGAGCGCACGGATCCCGTCGGTCATCTCGTCCTCGCTGCTCGCACCCGTGCCCCAGATGTCCCACAACAGGGTCTCGACCTTGTTCAGCGCCGCCAGGTCGAGCCGGATGTCGCCGGCGACGAACCAGGAGCCGACCATCGGGTTCTCGTCGAGGGCCAGGCCGAAGCTGTCCGCGTGGGCCTGGCCCGCGCGGATCTTCTGCCAGGCGCTGCCGGCGACCAGGAAGCGGTCCCTGGGGACGTCCATCGGGTCGAAGTCCATGGTGTAGTGCTCGGGGTCGGCGATCTGCGGGTCGGCGAGCAGCCAGCCGCGCGCGTCGTCCCAGTACTCGGTGACGACGTGGTCCCAGTGGAAGCCCTCGGTCGAGAAGTAGTCGGCGAAGCCGGAGCGCAGGCGTGCGGGTATCCCCGCGTGGCGGAGCAAGGACACGTGCAGCAGCGTGAAGTCCCGGCAGATGCCGACGAACCGGTCGGACCACTCCCGGCGGCAGGTCAGCGCGCGCCCGTCGCGGGCCGCGATGAGCCCGAGGATGTCGTCCACGTAGCGCGTCTCCGCGTCGTCCCGCATCCGGTCCTCGGCGATGGGCACGCCGAACTGCCCGCCCTCCACCCGGTGCAGCATCAGGTCCCGCACGATCCGCGCCAACTCCCCCGGGTCGCGCGGCAGGTCGTCGTACAGCCGGACGTACGCGCCCGGGTCGGACGTCGTGCTCTGGGTGCTGTAGTACGCGGCGGCCTCGGGCGCGAGACGGGGCATGCGGGATCTCCTCTGGTCAGGCCGCACGTTCGACTCGCGGACCGGCGCGGTCCACCGTGTCAAATTTCGGCAGGAAATGTCCAGGGGTTACCGCGAGCGGTGCCGCACCGCCCCGCCGCCGCGGACGGGTCAGTGGCCGCCGGTCGGGCGGTCGCAGCCGATGTGGTCGGGGTATCCGCCGAAGGCGTCCGCGGCCAGGGTGTCCTGACTCACCGTCCCCTCCACGCACAGCGGTGAGCTGTCGACCTCGGCGTCGAAGGCGACGCCGTAGGTGCCCAGCGGGTACGTGTCGATCTTCGTGTAGCCGAGGTCGCTGAGCGCGGCGTACGTGCTGCCCGGGTCCAGGTCACCGCGCCGGCTCAGCGGGCCGAGCGCGGACTTGACGCGGGCCACCGCCGCCAGGCCGTCGCAGCGGCTCTTGCCGTGCAGCGTGAAGGGGACCATGAAGCCGTGGTTCTCGGCGTAGTGGTCGGTGGGCGGCACGGCGGGACCCGAGGTCGGCGCGGTCGTGGGCGGCGGGGGCGGGGTGGTGCTCTCCCCGGGGCAGGGGAAGTCCGCCGGCTTGGCGGGCGCCGAGGCCGAAGGCCGGTTCGCCCCGGCCCCGTCGGCGCCGTCCTGCGTCGTGCGCGTACCGCACCCCGCCGCCAGTACGGCCAGCAGCGCGAGCGGCAGTATGCCCAGCCGGACCGCGGGCCCGGTCCTGATCGTCGTCATGACCCGATCCTCTCCCCCTCCCGCGGCGCCCGTCATGAGTTCGGCTACTCAGCGGTCCGGCGCAAAAGCGCCGAGACCGGTTCCCGCTCGGCGGTCGCCTCCCCCGCCGCGCCCCGCCCCCCTCGACTCGTCGCGGGACCGGTCAGACGAGGCGGCGGGCGGTGGCCCAGCGGGTGAGTTCGTGGCGGTTGGAGAGCTGGAGTTTGCGCAGGACCGCGGAGACGTGGGACTCGACCGTCTTCACCGAGATGAAGAGCTGCTTGGCGATCTCCTTGTACGCGTAGCCGCGGGCGATCAGCCGCAGGACCTGGCGCTCGCGCTGCGTCAGGCGGTCGAGGTCCTCGTCGACGGGCGGGGCGTCGGTGGAGGCGAAGGCGTCCAGGACGAAGCCGGCCAGCCGCGGGGAGAAGACCGCGTCGCCGTCGCGGACGCGGAAGATGGAGTTGATCAGGTCGGGGCCGGTGATCGTCTTGGTGACGTAGCCGCGGGCGCCGCCGCGGATGACGCCGATGACGTCCTCGGCCGCGTCCGAGACGGACAGCGCGAGGAAGCGCACCGGCTGGTCGGGGTCGGCGGCCAGCGCGGCGCACCGGCGCAGCACCTCGACACCGCCGCCGCCGGGGAGGTGGACGTCGAGCAGGACGACCTCGGGGCGGGTGGCGGTGACCACGGTCACCGCCTGGTCGACGTCGGCCGCCTCGCCGACGACCTCGACGCCGGTCTCCGCGGTCGCGCCGATCTCGGCCTGCACGCCGGTGCGGAACATCCGGTGGTCGTCCACCAGGACCACCCTGACGTGCCGCTCCCCCTGCGGGGCCGATTCCGTGTCCGTCATGCCGCCACCCTCTCCATCTCAAGTTCGACTTCCGTGCCGCCGCCCGGCGCGGGCCGCAGCCGCGCCTCGCCGCCGTTGCGCCGCATCCGGCCGATGATCGACTCCCTGACGCCCATCCGGTCGTCCGGCACGGCGTCGAGGTCGAAGCCGGGGCCGTGGTCGCGGACCGACACGAAGACCTGGCTGTCCTCGACCTCGGCGTAGACCTGCACCGCCGCCCCGCCACCGTACTTGGCGCCGTTCACCATGGCCTCCCTCGCGGCCTGCATCGTCGCGACGAGCCGGTCGTCGAGCGGGCAGTCGCCGACGCAGACCACCTCGACCGGCACCCCGTGCGCGTCCTCCACCTCGGCGGCGGCGGCCCGTACCGCGTCGGCCAGCGTCGTCGGCTCATCGTCCCGCCCGGTGCCCTCGGGGCGGTAGAGCCAGGCGCGCAGCTCGCGCTCCTGCGCGCGGGCCAGCCGGGAGACCTCGCGCGGGTCGTCGGCGTTGCGCTGGATCAGGGTGAGGGTGTGCAGCACCGAGTCGTGCACGTGCGCGGCGACCTCGGCCCGCTCCTGGGCACGGATACGCATCAGCCGCTCCGCCGACAGGTCCTGCGTCATCCGCACCAGGTAAGGGCCGGCGATCAGCGCGACGCCGACCAGCACGGCGAGCGCGGCCTGCAGGATGCCGCCGACGTGCGTGCCGCTGCCGCGCACCACGATGAAGCCGGTGACGCCCGCGATGACCAGCGCGACCCCGCCCGCCGCCCGTACCAGCGGCCAGAAGCGCTTGCCGTGGCTCATCTCGACCCAGCGGGCCTTGCGGGAGTTGTCGGCCTGCCGCCACACCAGGGCCACGCCGAGGCCGACGATCAGCAGCGGCCAGACCGCGCGGTTGGCGGCGCCCAGGTTGAGGTTGTCGATCAGGATGCCGGTGCCGCCGGCCAGCGCGATCAGCGCCATGACCTGGCCCTTGTCGGGGCGCTTGCCGGCCAGCCAGGACCTGGCGTCGCGCGGCTCCTTCGCCTCGGCGACGCCGCCGATGCCCAGCGGCACGAAGAACCAGAAGACGGCGTAGAGCAGCACGCCGATACCGTTGAAGACGGCGAGCACCAGGAACAGCGCCCGCACCCACAGCACGGGCAGCCCGAGGTGCCCGGCCAGGCCGCGGGCCACGCCGCCGACCATCCGGCCCTCGGAGCTGCGGTAGAGCTTGCGCACCCCGGGGTCGCCGGGCTCCGGCGGTTTCAGGAAGGACGCACCCGTGCGCCCGCCGGCCGCACCCGCGGGCGTACCGCCGGCAGCCGTGCGCGCGCCGCCGCCCGGCGGTCCCGTGTGCGCCCCGGACGGGGCGCTGCTCGCTGACATACCCCCGATCGTCACACGTGCGGCCCTGTTCGGGCATCAGGGTCGATCCCCCAAGGGTTGCCCCGGGTGACGGACCAGGGTCGGATCAGGGTCCTTCCAGGGTCGGGGCGGGTGCCGGGCGCCGCCGGGAGCGGCCAGGATGGTGGGTATGACGCAAGAGCCGCACGACGAGGCAGCACCGGCCGGTGCCACCCGCGCCCCCGCCGACGAGGAGAGCGGGCCTGGCGAGGCCAGGCCGCGCATCACCCGGGGCCGCGAGCACAAGGTGCTGGCCGGCGTCTGCGACGGTGCGGGCCGCTACTTCGGCGTCGACCCGGTCATCTTCCGCATCGTGCTGGCCGTGCTGTCGCTGACCGGCGGTATCGGCCTGATCGTCTACGGCATGGGCTGGCTGGTCATCCCGCAGGAGGGCGAGGACCAGAGCGAGGCGCACCGGCTGATGTCGGGCCGGATCGAGGGGGCGCCGCTGACCGCGGTGCTGATGGCCCTGGTCGGCTGCGGCCTGTACGCCTCGATGCTCGGCAACGGCGCCAACCAGGCCTTCTCGCTGATCCTGCTGTTCGCCACCGCGGGCGCCGTCTACTGGTCGCAGCTGCGCAGGCGGGCGCCCGGCGAGACCGCCTCGCCCGCGGCGGCCGCGGCCGTGGTGGACGCGCCGCCCGCGGTGCAGGCCCCGCCGGAGCCGGGCGGCTCGCCGTCCTGGTGGCGCGACCCGCTGTCGAAGGAGCAGCCCGGGTATCTGTGGGGACCCGACGACGGCCCCTACGGCGACACCGACCGGCAGGCGTGGCGGGACCGCAAGAAGGCGGTCAGGGCGGGGACCGAGCGCAGCTGGCCGTTCGCGCTCGCGGTCCTGCTGCTGACGGTGACCGCGCTCGGGGTCGGCACCGGGGTGTCCTGGCCCTACCAGCCGGTGCGGGTCAGCGCGGAGATCGGCCTGGCGTCGGCGCTCGGCGTGCTCGGCACGGCCTTCGTGGTCGCGTCGTTCGCGGGGCGGGCCAGGGGCGGCACCGCGTTCTTCTCGGTGCTGACGCTGGCCGCGCTGGTCGGCACCACCGCGCTGCCCAGGACCGGCCACGGCATCGGCACCACCACCTGGCGCCCGGTCTCCACCGCGGGCGTGCACCAGATCTACCAGCGCGGCACCGGACGCGGCCTGCTCGACCTGACCGCCCTCCCGCTGGACGGCGGCACCGTGCACACCCACCTGAAGGTGGGCGCGGGACAGGCGGAGGTGCTGCTGCCCCCGGGCGCCACCGTGACGCTCGAATACGACCTCGGCATCGGCGAGACCGTCCTGCCGGGAAAGGTGAACGACGGCGTGGACGTCAAAACCGGACAGCACGGCCGGGTGACGCTGGAGCCGCCCGCCGGCACCGCGTCGACCGGCACCGTCGACCTGCGGGTCGACGTCGGCGTCGGCCAGGTCAAGGTGGTCCGGTGAGACGGCACCGCTTCGAGCCCGCCGCCCTGGTCATGGGCCTGGTCCTGATCACGCTGACGGTCTTCTTCCTGCTGGACGCGGGCGGCGTGTGGGACCTGCACCCGTGGACCGCCGGCGCGCTGGCCTTCGGCGGCCTGGTACTGGCCGCCGCGGCCGGCATCGTCACGCAGGCGGCGCGGACCGTACGCGCCCGCCGGGAGCGGCGGCGCCCGTAGCAGCGGCCGCGGTGCGCGCCTGCGGTACGGCCCCGCGCTCGCGCCGGGCGCGCAGCCACCAGTCCAGCGAGAGCGTGGGCGCCCCGGCCAGCACCAGGGGCAGCCACGCCATCAGGTACGCCAGGTCGTTGCCGTAGTAGTACGGCGTCGTGGACCAGCTCACGGTCAGCCACAGGCTCAGCGATATGGCCGCGCCGCCTGCCGCGGCGACCCGCCCCAGCAGCCCGAACAGCGTGCCGAGCCCGACCGCCAGCTCGCCCAGCGCGATCGCGTACCCGAAGGGGTGCGGCGCCTTGAGCGCGAGGTCGATCAGCCCGGGGATCGCGGCCGAGTCGTGCGACCCGTGCAGGATCTGCACCAGCGAGCCGTTGGCGCTGTCGGTGAAGAAGCTGTCGCTGGTCAGCTTGTCGAGACCGGCGTAGACGAAGGTCACCCCGAGAAAGATCCGCAACGGCAGCAGTGCATGGCGCCGGGCGGTCTCCCGCCAGAGGTCGATCCTGTCGCGCATCGTCTCCGCCTCTCCCGCCGCGCGCAGGTCGTCGGGTGGAAGCGGTCTTCCGGTGCGCGGGCGTCCGACAGTCATACGTACACCAGCGCGCTGTGTCTCAACGCCGACGGCGCGAACCTTCCGGTGCGCGCCGTCGGTCGCCGCCGCGGGCAGCGGTCACTCCCACTCGATCGTGCCCGGCGGCTTGCTCGTGATGTCCAGGGTGACCCGGTTGACGTCCTTGACCTCGTTGGTGATGCGGGTGGAGATCCGGGCCAGGGTGTCGTAGGGCAGGCGGGACCAGTCGGCGGTCATCGCGTCCTCGGAGGAGACCGGGCGCAGCACGATGGGGTGGCCGTAGGTGCGGCCGTCGCCCTGGACGCCGACCGAGCGGACGTCGGCGAGCAGCACCACGGGGCACTGCCAGATCTCCCGGTCCAGGCCCGCCGCGGTCAGCTCCTCGCGGGCGATCGCGTCGGCCTCGCGGAGCAGGTCGAGGCGGTCGCGGGTGACCTCGCCGACGATCCGGATGCCGAGGCCGGGGCCGGGGAAGGGCTGCCGCTGGACGATCTCCTCGGGCAGGCCCAGCTCCTGGCCGACCATCCTGACCTCGTCCTTGAACAGCTTGCGCAGCGGCTCGACGAGCTGGAACTCCAGGTCCTCGGGGAGGCCGCCGACGTTGTGGTGCGACTTGATGTTGGCGGTGCCGGTGCCGCCGCCGGACTCGACGACGTCCGGGTAGAGGGTGCCCTGCACCAGGAACTCCACCGGGTGGTCGTTCGGCGCCTCGGCGACGATCTCGGCCTGCGCCTGCTCGAAGACCCGGATGAACTCCCGGCCGATGATCTTGCGCTTCTGCTCGGGGTCGGAGACGCCGGCGAGCGCGGCGAGGAAGCGCTCCGAGGCGTCGACGACCTTCAGCTGCACGCCGGTCGCGGCCACGAAGTCCTTCTCGACCTGCTCGGTCTCGCCCTTGCGCATCAGCCCGTGGTCGACGTAGACGCAGGTCAGCTGGCTGCCGATGGCCTTCTGCACAAGGGCGGCGGCCACCGCGGAGTCGACGCCGCCGGACAGGCCGCAGATCGCCCGGCTGCTGCCGACCTGGGCGCGGATCAGCGCGACCTGCTCGTCCACCACGCTGGTGGTCGTCCAGGTCGGGGCCAGGCCCGCGCCGCGGTAGAGGAAGTGCTCCAGGATCTGCTGGCCGTGCGTGGTGTGCAGCACCTCGGGGTGGTACTGGACGCCGTAGAGCCGCTTCTCGTCGTTCTCGAACGCGGCGACCGGCACCACGTCGGTGGACGCGGTCACCGTGAAGCCCTCGGGGGCGGCCGAGCAGGCGTCGCCGTGCGACATCCACACCGACTGCTCGGCGGGGGTGCCCTCGAAGAGCGTCGAGCCCGGCTTGGACACGCTCAGCCCGGTGCGGCCGTACTCGCGCGACCCGGTGTTGTCGACGGTGCCGCCCAGCGCGGTCGCCATCAGCTGGAAGCCGTAGCACATGCCGAAGACCGGCACCCCGGCCTCGAACAGCGCCGCGTCCAGGGTCGGCGCACCCGGCTCGTAGACGGACGACGGGCCGCCGGACAGGATGACCGCCTTCGGGCCCTTCGCCAGCATCTCGGCGACCGGCATGGTCGAGGGCACGATCTCGCTGTACACCCGCGCCTCACGCACCCGGCGGGCGATGAGCTGGGCGTACTGCGCCCCGAAGTCGACGACGAGGACGGTGTCCGCCGCGGTCTCGGTGCTGGTTTCGGGGGCGGCGGGGGTCGCTGGTGCCACGGGCTGCCTTCCGGCGGTTGCTGCGATGGGGTGGACTTCCGATTCTACCGTCGCCGCGCTCACCACCATGACCCGCACGGCGGCCGCCGCCGTGACCGGGCGCACCGGGGCCGCGGTCAGACCCTTTCGAGGGGGATCACCCAAACGGCACGTGACCGGCTCGCGGCCACTTCGTTGGAGGTGGTGTCCGTGCCAGCCAGGGGCGGTAACCAACACCACGCGTGGAAAAGGACACCGCCCAGACGCAGCTGGGCGGGGTGTGACCGGTGCGATGAGGCGGCCGCAGGAATGCGCCGCCGTGGGACCTCGCACCGGTTCCAGTGGCCGGACGGCAGGGGACAGCAGCCCGGTCACGACTCTAAAGAGGCGGTCGGCGCCGGGGACGCCCGGAACCGGCCGCTCTGCGAAGAGAGCACCGCGAAGCACACATTACAGCTTGTTCAGAGCTATTTGTCAGGAACGGTCTGCGCCGGCGGCACCGCCGGAACCGGCAGCAGCGGCAGCCGCAGACCGCCGAAGGCGTCCTCCGGCACCACCGGGGCGGCAGGCCTGACCGCGGCGATCCTGCGGTAGGCCTCGCCCTGGGCCGGCCGCGGGTCCGCCTCGCCCTTGTTCGGCCACAGCGACATCGCCCGCTCCGCCTGTGCCGTGATCGTCAGCGACGGGTTGACGCCGAGGTTCGCCGAGACGGCCGCACCGTCCACCACGTGGATGCCCGGGTGCCCGAAGAGCCGGTGGTACGGGTCGATGACGCCGTGCTCGGCGTCCTCGCCGATCGGACAGCCGCCCAGGAAGTGCGCGGTCATCGGCCGCTGGGTGGCCTCGCCGACGTTGCTGCCGGGGAAGCCGTTGATCTGCTCGGCGATCAGCCGGGCCGCCTCCGCGCCCTCGGGGATGTGCACCGGGTTGGGTTCGCCGTGGCCCTGCCGCGCGGTCAGCAGGCCCTTGCCCAGGCCCTTGGTCTTCCGGTAGGTCGCCAGCGAGTTGTCGCTGGTCTGCATGACCAGGCCGATGATGGTGCGCTCCGACCAGTGGTAGTTGGACAGCGAGCGGAAGGCCACCACCGGGTGCCTGACGTTGTTGCCGAGGAATTCCAGCCAGCGCGGCACCCTGCCCCGGTAGGGCGCGGCCAGCAGCGAGAGCGAGCCCATCGAGTTGGAGCCGCGGCCGTAGCGGACCGGCTCGATGTGGGTGTGGTCGTTGGGGTGCACGGACGAGGTGATCGCCACGCCCCGGGTGAAGTCCAGCTCCCGGTCGGGGTACTTCCTGCGGTAGCGGCCAGGCGTGGTCTGGGCGCCGACCAGCGCCTCGGAGTTGGTCCTGGTCAGCTCGCCGAGCCGGGCCGAGATCCCGGGCAGCCGGCCCGCGTCGCGCATCGCGTGCAGCAGCGTCTGCGTGCCGTACGTGCCCGCCGCGACCACCACCTGCCGGGCGCGCAGCACCTGGCGCTCGCCCTTCCTGCGCTGGTCGGTGGGCACCGAGGTGACGCGGTAGCCCCCCTCCGGGTCCTCAGCCAGGTCGGTCACCGTGGTCATCGGGTGGACGACGGCGCCGGCCTGCTGCGCCAGGTGCAGGTAGTTCTCGTTGAGGGTGTTCTTGGCGCCGTGCCGGCACCCGGTCATGCACTCGCCGCACTCGGTGCAGGCCCTGCGGGACGGCCCGGCCCCGCCGAAGTACGGGTCGGCGACCTCGTCGCCGGGCGCCACCTTCTGCTGGCCCTCCGCGTCCTCGCCGTCGCCGAAGAAGACGCCGACCGGGGCCAGGTGGAAGCTGTCGCCGACGCCCATCTCCTCGGCTGCGGCCTTCAGGTGCACGTCCGACGGGGTGACCGTGGGGTTGAGCCGCACGCCGAGCATGCGCTGCGCCTGGTCGTAGTACGGCGCCAGCTCCTGCTGCCAGTCGGTGATGCCGCCCCACTGCCGGTCCTGGAAGAAGGCGGCGGGCGGCACGTAGAGGGTGTTGGCGTAGTTCAGCGAGCCGCCGCCCACCCCGGCGCCGGCCAGCACCAGCACGTTGCCCAGGACGTGGATGCGCTGGATGCCGTAGAGGCCGAGCGCGGGCGCCCACAGGTAGTTGCGGAAGTCCCAGGAGTTCTTGGGCAGTTCGTCGCGGGCGAAGCGGCGGCCCGCCTCCAGCACGCCGACCCGGTAGCCCTTCTCGGTCAGCCGCAGCGCCGAGACGGCGCCGCCGAATCCGGAGCCGATGACGACGACGTCGTAGTCGTAGCCGTCCTCCCCGCTCCCGCCCCGGCCTTCCTCCCCGCCCTCTTGCTGTGCCACAGGTGCCTCCTCAGCGCATCCGGAGCGTCTTCATCAACCGCAGCGAACGGCTCAGGAAGGCCGCGTACTTCTCGTCGTCCATACCGAAGGAGGGCGCCATGGGCAGCAGCCGCTGGGTGGCGACGGTCTGGGCCTCGGTGAACTTCAGGATCCCCTCGGAGCCGTGCCTTCGGCCCAGCCCCGAGTCCTTCATGCCGCCCATCGGCGCGCGCACGCTGCCGTACGCGGCCGCGTAGGCCTCGTTGACGTTGACGGTGCCCGAGCGCAGCCGGGCCGCGATCCGTGCGCCGCGGCGGGTGTCCTTGGTCCACACGCTGGAGTTGAGGCCGTAGTCGGTGGAGTTGGCGCGCTCGACGGCCTCCTCCTCGTCGCGGAAGCGGTAGACCGAGACGACCGGGCCGAAGGTCTCCTCGGTGCAGACCGCCATCGGGGCCTCGACGCCGTCCAGGATGGTCGGCTCGTAGACGTAGGGGCCGATGTCAGGCCGCGCCCGGCCGCCCGCCAGCACCGTGGCGCCCTTCTCGCGGGCCTCGTCCACATGCCGGGTCACCACGTCCAGCTGCCGCCTGCCCACGAGCGAGCCCATGCCCGCGCCGTACGCCAGCGCCGTGCCGAGCTTGAGCGCCTTGGTCCTGGCCGCGAACCTGTCGAGGAAGGCGTCGGCGACCGACTCGTCCACGAACAGCCGCTCGATGGAGATGCACAGTTGGCCCGCGGAGGCGAAGCAGGCGCGGACCGCGCCGTCGGCGGCCTTGTCGAGGTCGGCGTCGCGCAGCACCAGCAGGGCGTTCTTGCCGCCCAGCTCCAGGCTCGCCCCGATCAGCCGGGCGGCGGCGCGCTGCGCCACCTCGCGGCCGGTACGGGTCGAGCCGGTGAAGGACACGTAGTCGGCGTGGTCGACCACGGCGGGGCCGACGACCGGCCCGTCGCCGATCACGATCTGCCACACGCCCTCCGGCAGGCCCGCCTCGACCAGCTGCTCGCGCGCCCACAGGGCGGTCAGCGCGGTCTCGGTGTCCGGCTTCATCACGACGGCGTTGCCGGCGACCAGGGCGGGCAGCGCGTCGCCCACCGACAGCTCGAAGGGGTAGTTCCAGGGGGCGATCTGCCCGACGACCCCGCGGGGCTGGCGCAGCTCCACCGTGCGGGTGAGGGTCGGGATCGCGCCCTGGTGGCGCTTCGGCCCCAGATACGCCGGCGCCTTGCGCCCGTAGTGCCGTGCCGCCATCGCGACGACCTGCACCTCCTCGTGGGCGTGCAGCCTGGCCTTGCCCGTCTCGACCTGGATGAGGTCGAGGACCTCGGCCTGGCGCTCCAGGACCAGGTCGTGGAAGCGGAGCAGCACCGCGGCGCGTCTGCGGGCCGGCGTCGCCGCCCATTCCCGCTGGGCCGCGCGGGCCTTGCGGAAGGCCTCCGCGACGTCCTCGGGCGAGGCCTCGGGGTACTCGGCGAGGCGCTCGCCGGTCAGCGGGGTGTGGCTCACGGTCCTCGTCTCCCCCGGCAGCCCGCGCGTCAGCCGCGCGACCAGGTCCGGGGTGACGACGTCCTGCGGCCCGCGCGCGCCGCCCGGCGCGGCCGGGTTCCCTTCCGGGGGTGCGGTCGCTTCTGCCAGCTCCGGGGAATCCGTCATGCCGGTGAGGTTACGACGCCTCGCACGGCGTGACTACCCATGAGTAGCCGTTTTCTCCGGCGCCGCGCAGATTCCGCCACCATCGGCTGGCATATTCACTCCTCCCCAGGCCACCCACGGCGTAACCGGCGGTAGCCCACCCCTGGCGGGGCAGGCCGCCGGCGCGGTTTCCCGGCTGCGGGCGCAGCGCCCCGCAGCGCCGCTCAGGCGCGGCCGCGCCGCGCGAACTCCGCCGCCGTCGTACCCCCGGGAAGCCGGGTGGTGAAGTCCAGCAGGCCCACCCACGTGGGGCGGACCGCGATCCTGGCCATCCGCGTGCCGGGGTGGCTGACGGACGCGAGCGCGGCGGCGGCCTGCTCGGGGGTGCCGTAGCGGTACTGCGCCAGCCGGTACTCGGGGACGATCCCGGCCACGTCGGTGACCTCGGCCCGGCCGCGGATGAGCAGGGCCTGCGGCGGCGCACCCGCCACGTCGATGGTGATCGCCACGTCGGGCCTCGCCCGCAGCGCCGTGATCTTGCGGGCGCCGGCGAAGGTGGACAGGACGACCTCATCGCCCGTCCAGTGGAAGAGCATCGGGAAGACCCGCGGAGTCCCGTCCGCCGCCGTGTACGCCACGCGCGCCAGCTCCTTCGAGCCGAGCAGCCGCCGTGCGGCGTCCGTCTCCAGCAGCCCGACGTGGCCCTGCGGCAATTCCATCGCGTCCATCGGTCCCGCTCCCGTCACCGCCGGCCCCGCCGGTCGGGGCCGTCCGGTAGAGGACCCCGCGGCGGCGGGAAAGGAATCGGCGGTGCGCTCAGGGCGCGAACGTCGCCCGTACCGTGTCGAAGATCGCGCGGGTGCGCTCGACCTGGGTGACCGGGCCCGACACCCACACGTCGTACATCCGGCCGTCCTGCGTCCAGCACAGGTCGAAGGTGCGGCGGGCGCCGCCGCCGGTGGCGAAACCGTCGTAGGTGAACTCCCACAGCGCGGCCTCCGCGCCGTGCTGGGTGGTCCGGGTGATGACGCCGTCGCGGTAGCCGGCGTACGGCCCGTGCGGGTGCTGGGCCGCGACGTGCTGCGCGTGCATCACGGCGTACGGGCCGCCGGGGTCGGGGTCCTGGGCCCGTTCGCCGAAGCGGAAGCTGCGGTCGGGCGACCAGTAGTACACCCGCGGCGCGGTCTCCTCCCGCACGTAGCCCGCCGGGAGCGCGACGGAGAAGCCGCGCTTGTCGGTGAGGGTACGGAAGCCGGCCGGCAGCACCGGGGTGGTGGGCGTCGGGCTCGGGCGCCGCGTGGTGGGCGTGGACGTCGGGGGCGCGGTCGTCGTCGGGTGCGGTGGTGCGGCCGCACCGCTGCCACTGCCGTTCCTGCTGACCACGAGCGCCGCGGTGCCGCCCGCGACCATCGCGATCAGGACGGCCACCGCGAGACCGGCCAGCACCCGGCGCCTGCGGCCGCGCGGCGGCGGCACGGCGGGCGGCGGCGCGGCGGGCGGCTCCGCCACCACGAGCTCCGGCGTGGGCGCGTCAGGGGTGGGCGGCTCGACGCCGGTCTCCGCGTACGCGACCAGCACGGTCTGCACCTCCGCCGCGGCCATCCGGCGGGCCGGGTCCCGCTCCAGCAGCCCCCGCACCACCGGCAGCAGCGGGCCGACCGCCGTCGGCGGCGTGATGTCGGCGAACGCGACGGCGTGCACGATCTCGCCGAGCGACTCCCGGTGGAAGGGCGAGTGGCCGTCGACGGCCGCGCACAGCAGCGCGCCCAGCGACCACAGGTCGGACTCGGGACCCGCGGCCCGGCCGCCCGACATCCGCTCGGGCGCGGTGTACTCGGGCGAGCCGACGAAGGCGCCGGTCTCGCTTATCGTGGCGCTGCCCGGGATACGGGCGATGCCGAAGTCGGTGAGGACGACGCGGCCGGTGGCCCGGTCGACCAGGACGTTCGCGGGCTTGACGTCGCGGTGCTGGATGCCGTGCGCGTGCGCGGCGAGCAGCGCGCCCGCGACCGCCGCACAGATCCTGGCGGCCTCGCGCGGGGCCAACGGGCCGTCCTCGCGCAGGATGTCGGCCAGGGAGCGGCCGTCGACCAGCTCCATGACGATCCAGGGGCGGTCGTCCTCCTCGACGACGTCGTACACGACGACGACATGCGGGTGCCGGATGCGCGCCACGCTCCGGGCCTCGCGCAGCGCCCTGTCGTGCTGGCGGCCCGACTCCGGGTGCAACTCCTTGACGGCCACCTGCCGGTGGAGCAGCTCGTCCGTCGCCGCCCACACGGTGCCCATGCCGCCCCGGCCCACCTGTGCGGTAAGGCGGTACCGCCCCGCGAGCACGTTCCGCGGTGCCGCGGCGCCCCGACCCCCGTCGCTCGCCATACCCCCCATCATGCCGTACCCCTCCGGGGCGGTGCGCCGATTCCCCCGCACGGAGGGACGCCGCCCCGGGGGGGACACCCGCGGGTCAGGACGTGGTGTAGGTCTCGACGACCTTGTCGAACGCGCGCTGCACAGCGGCCCGCTGGGAATCGGGACCGTAGATGAGGACCACGTGGTACCGGCCGCCGATCTGGATCGCGAGATTGCGGCCGTACACGGACTGCTGGTCGGCGTTCCGCCAGGTGTACTCGCCCTCTGCGGCCTGGTGCCCCTGCACCGTGACGGCCTGCAGCCCCGCCGCCGAGGACCACGACGAAGCGCGGAAGTCGGCGAGTTCCGGCTCGACCAGCTGGTAGGCCAGCGGATCGTCACTGTCGCCGGTCGCCTTGTCGCGGCCGGGCACGACGGTCATCGTGAGGTCGCTGCCGGTGTAACGCACCTGCCCCTTGCCGTTCTTGGCGGCGCGCTGCCAACCGGTGTGGACGGCGACGGTGAAGCCCTCAGGGTCGGTGCGCAGCGCGAAGTCCGTCCCGAGGTCGGGCGGCGGCGCGGCCGGCGCCTCGGTGGTCGGGGCGGCCGACGTCGGGGCCTTCGTGGGCTCCTTCGTCGCGCTGTGCGTCGGCGCCGCGGTGGCGGAGGGCGAGGCCGTGGGCGTCTTCTTCTTGCCGCCGCCGGAGCCTGAGCCGATGTCCGCCGGCACCGTACGGTCCCCGTTGCCGCCGTCGGCGGAGTCGCCGCGGTGCGGCAGCAGCAGCACCGCGAAGACCACGAGCGCGACCAGCACCGCGAGGACCAGCACCAGCAGCCGGGCGCCGAGCCGGCGCGGGGCGGCCGCGGTGCCGTCGGCGGCGGGGCGGCGGGAGGAGACGACCTGCTCGTGCTGGAAGTGCTCCTGGCGGACCTCGCTGCGCCCGACCCGCTCCCGCTTGGCCTTGGTGGCCTTGGCCTGCTTGCCGCGGGCGTGCCTGCGGTGCTGGAGCCCGGCGGGGTCGGCGGCCTCGCGGCGGCGGCGCCTGACCAGCTCGCCCTTGCGGCGCTTGACCGGGAGCCGGGCAGGGTCGGTGGGCACCTGGACGGTGTGCGCGCCGATCTCGGGTTCGGGCGCCGAGCGGATCAGCGAGCGCAGCCAGCCGCCCAGCTCCTCGGCCTCGGGCCGCTCTTCGGGGTCGGGCCGGAGCAGCGACTCGACGACGGGCCGCAGCGGCCCGCACTCCTCGGCGAAGGCCGGCGGCTCGGCGCACACCAGCTGCACCAGCTCGGCGGCGTTCTCCTCCGGATACGGCGGGTGGCCCTGGACGCTGCGGAAGAGCAGCGAGCCGAGCGCCCACAGGTCGGCGGGCGGGCCGACCGGCGGCGACAACTGCCAGTTCTCGTGCACCGGGTGGGCCTGCTCCGGCGCCCAGCGCTCGGTGACGGCGCCGACGACGGTGATGCGGTTCTGCCGGGCCCGCTCCTGTTCGAGCGCGGACCGCGGGCCGTGCCAGGCCGCGGGGTCCCGCCGCCCGCCCTCGGCCGCGCCTTCCGCGGCCCCTTCCGCGACGACGGCACCGACCTGCTCGGGCAGCGGGTCGTAGCCGCAGAGGGCTTCCTGCGCCGCACCGGCCGCCAGGCCGCCGAGCATGGCGCGACCGTCGTCGCAGACCAGCACGGTGCCCGCGGTGACGTTGCGGTGGGTCCAGCCGTTGGCGTGCAGCGCGCGCAGCGCGGTGAGGACGTCGGAGGCGACCTCGGCGGCGCGGTAGGCGTCGATGGGGGCTTCGGCGAGTAACGCGGCGAGCGGCCGACCGGACACCAGTTCGCTCGCGATCCACAGGCTGCCGTCCTCGACGAAGATGTCGAAGACCTGCACCAGGCGCGGGTGGTCGGGGATCGCGGCGGCCGCGCGGGCGGCCTCCAGAGCGCGGCGGGAGCTCTCGTCCAGGCCGTCGGGGTCGCCGTCGTCGGCGAACTCCGCGGCGACCACCTCGGGCAGCAGCACCTGGCGGACCAGGACCTCCTGGCCGCTGTACGTGTCGAAGGCGCGGGTCTCGACGAGTTCGTACTCGTCCGCGGGCGGCCTGGGCAGCCGGTAGCGGTCGGCGAGCACCCGCCCTGCGTATTCGTCCACGGCGCCCCCTCCCTGGCCCGCTCTGCCTTCGGTACGAACCGGTCACGTCCGGGCGGTTCCGGATGCGTACAGTCCGCGTCCCTTCACGATACGTGCTGCGGTGCGCTCACTTGGCCGGTTTGAAGGTGCTGAAGACGACCTCACGGATGTGGCGGTCGGTGTCGCTGTTCCATGCGGTGGCAGGGAAGGTGATCAGCAGTGCGTAGCCGTGGTGGGCGTCCGTCACCATGCCGCGGTTCTGGACACGCATTTGCGTACCCGAAATCGTTCGCTTGTACTCCCAGTCCGCGGCGTCGTACGTGCGGTAGCCGACCTTGTTGACGCCGATCTGCTGGTAGCCGTTCATGCCGGGACCGACCGTCTCGGAGTCGTGCTGCCACTGGGCCAGCGCGCTGGGGCCGGGCGTCGGGGTGAAGTCGACCAGCAGCTCCGCGCCGGCGGGACCGCTGAAGAGCACGCCCGAGTGGTAGTGGTTCCGGCCTGCGGGCATCTGCCGCCAGCCGGCCGGGAGGGCCACGAGGGCATTGCCCGCTCCCTGGAACAGCTTGTACCCCTGCGGCGCGACCCCCTGCCCGCCGAGGTCGTCCTTGCCCTTGCCCTTGCCCTTGCCGCCGCCGTCCTTGCCGCCGTCCGCGTTGTCGTCACCCTGCTCGGCGTCGTCGCCCGCGGCGGGCGTGGCGGTCGCGGAGGTCGGCGCCGAGGACGGGGGGCGGCTGCCGCTCGTCTTCCCGGTGCTGTTCGTCGCACCGGGATTCTTGCTGTCGCCCTTGTCGCCGCCGGAGTGCGCGAGCGCGACTCCTATCAGCGTGCCCAGCAGGGCCAGCACGACCGCGACGGCGGCGATGACCAGGGTGCGGCGCGGCACGACGTCGGTGATCGAGGCGCGGGCCGGCACCGGCGCGTCGGGCGCGACGCCGGGCTCGGGCGCGGGCGTCACCTTGGCCTTGCGCACGGAGCGCAGCGCCTCGCGCACCCTGAGCTGCTCGGCGGCGGACCGCCGGGCGGCGGGCGGGGCGTCGGTCGGGGTGGGCTGGGGGTCGAGGGGCAGCAGGGTCGTCCTGGTCTCGCCGCTGGGTGCGGGCGGCGCCACCGGGCGCTCGGGGGCGTTGGCGACGTCTTCGAGCAGCGCGCGGGCGGCGGGCTCGTCGAGGCGCTGTTCGGGGTCCTTGGCCAGCAGCCCGGTGATGACCGCGCCGAGCGGCCCGGCGTTGGGCATCGGCCCGATGGGCTCGGTCATCACCGCGGTCAGGGTGGCGATCGCCGAGCCCTTGTCGTACGGCGGCCGGCCCTCGACGGAGGCGAAGAGCAGCGCGCCCAGCGACCACAGGTCGGCGGGCGGTCCCGGCTTCTGGCCGCGGGCGCGCTCGGGCGAGATGTACGAGGGTGCGCCGACCAGCATGCCGGTGGAGGTGACCGAGGGATCGCCGTCGATCTGCGCGATCCCGAAGTCGCCGAGCACGACCCGCGAGTCGTCGGCGATCAGCACGTTGGACGGTTTGACGTCGCGGTGCAGGATGCCCTCGCGGTGCGCGGCGGCCAGCACGTCGAGGATCACCAGGCCGACCTCCGCCGCCCGCTTGGGGGTCAGCGGACCGTCCTCGCGGATGGCGTCGGACAGCGACCTGCCCTCGATCAGCTCCATCACGATCCACGGCCGGTCGTCCTCCTTGACGACGTCGTAGACGGTGATGGCGCCGGTGTTGCGGATTCTGGCGGTCGCCTTGGCCTCGCGCAGGGTGCGCGTGACCAGGCGGCGCTTCTCCTCCTCGTCCACGTTGCCGGGGAAGCGCAGTTCCTTGACGGCGACGTTGCGGCCCAGGGTCTCGTCGACCGCGCGCCAGACCGTACCCATGCCGCCCTTGCCCAGTACGCCGTCGAGGCGGTACCGGTCGGCGAGCACGCGTCCGTCGGTACCTTCGTCCTCGCTCATGGGTTCCCTCTGCAGTCCTGCGGTGTGAGTCCCCATCATCCCCGAACGGGGCACGGAGACGCGAATGCGGCGACCGGGCGGCCTACGTCAGTCCGTCTGCCCGGAAACCGGCGACGGCAGCCATGAACACCGGCTCGTAGGTGTCCCATTGGGATTTCGGCGCGGACAGGTAGATCGCGTACTCGCGGCCGCCCTCCTTGCCGAAGCCGAGGTCGGCGGCTCGGAAGGTGGCGCTGGTGCCCTTGAAGGTGAACTCCCACAGGGCGGCGTCCTGGCCCCAGTCGGTCTTGGTGCGCGTCATCCGCTCGCGGTGGTAGTCCTCGACCTGGCTGCGGGTCTGCGGCTCCAGGTCGAGCCAGTGCTGGTACGGGTCGGGGCTGCCGAAGTCCAGGGCGCTGATCTTGAGGCCGACCTTCTTGGTGGGGTCGACGTAACTGATCTGGTCGCCGTTGTCCGTGACCTTCTTCTTCCAGTGGTCGGGGACCGGGACGCTGTAGCCGTGGTCGGGCCGGCTCTCCAGGTGGTAGCCGTCGGGCACCGGCGGCGGCTCGTACGTGGTGGGGGCGGGGGTGGGGGTCGTCGGCTCCGTGGTGGGCGGGGTGGTCGGCGGCGTCGAGGTGCCGGTGGGTGCGCCGGTGGTGCTGACGCCGCTCCCGCCGGCCGCGTCGGAGCGGTTGGCCCGGTCCACCGCGAAGGCGACGCCGCCGGCCGCCACGGCCACGGCCATGGCGGCGGCTATCCAGCGGCCGGGGCGCCGGCGGGGCGAGCCGCCGTGCTGGGTCGGCCGGGTGTCCTGGGCGTGCTGCGGTTCGTGCGGGTGCTGGGCGTGCTGGCCGTGCGGGTGCTGGTGCTGGCCGGGCGGCTTCCCGGACGCCGGGAGCCGCTGCGTGAAGCCGGCCTGGTCGACCTGCGCGGTGTCCTGCTCGCCCGCGGGTATTCGCAGCATCTGCTCGGCCGCTTCCGCCGACAGCCGCTCGGCGGGCTCCTTGGCGAGCAGCCCGGCGATCACCCGGGTCAGCGCCCCGGCGTTCGGCGCCGGCACGACCGGCTCCTCGGCGATGGCGTACGCCGTCTCGATCGCGGTCGGGCGGCGGAAGGGCGACTTGCCCTCGACGGCCTGGTAGAGCGTGGCGCCCAGCGCCCACAGGTCGGCCTCGGGACCCGGGATGGCGCCGCGGATGCGCTCGGGCGACAGGAAGTCGATGGAGCCGATCAGCTCGCCGGTACGGGTCAGGGTGGAGGTGCCGGAGGCCTGGGCGATGCCGAAGTCGGTGAGGACGACCCGCCCTCCGTCGCCGAGCAGCACGTTGCCGGGCTTGACGTCGCGGTGCAGCACGCCGGCCCGGTGCGCGGCCCGCAGTGCGGCGATCATGCCGCGGCCGATCCTGGCGGCCTCGGGCGGCGGCAGGGCGCCGCGCTCCTTGAGCAGTTCGCCGAGGGTGACCGAGGGGACGTACTCCATGACGATGGACGGCAGTCCCGCGTCGTCCACCACGTCGTGGACGACGATGACGTTGGGGTGGCTGATCCTGGCGGCGGCGCGGGCCTCGCGGCGGGTGCGCTCGAAGAGCGTGGCCACCTCCTCCTCGGCCAGGTGCGGCTGCGGCGGGTGCAGTTTCTTCACCGCGACCTGGCGGTCGAGGAGTTCGTCCTCGGCCCGCCACACCGTGCCCATGCCGCCGCGGCCGATGCGCTCCATCAGCCGGTAGCGGCCCGCGACCAAGCGTCCCTCGTCCGCGGGTCCCACCATGTCCAGTTCCTCCGTCTGTCCCCCGATCACGCGTTCCCGGAGAGCCGTTCCGCACACCCCGTCCGCGTCCAGACGCCGTGCGCCTAGAGAGGCACGATATCGGGCGCCCCCAACCGGGCGGCATCCGCGGTCAGATCATCGGGCTGGAGCTGCGATTCGCGCTCGGCTTCCACCCGCTTCTCGTAGTACTCCACCTCCTTGTCGATCTGGTGCGCGTCCCAGCCGAGCACGGGTGCCATCAGCTCCGCGGCCTCGCGGGCGCAGCGGGTGCCGCGGTCGAAGGTCTCGATGGAGATGCGCGTCCTGCGGGCCAGCACGTCGTCCAGGTGGCGGGCGCCCTCGTACGCCGCCGCATAGACGACCTCGGCCCGCAGGTAGTCGTCCGCGCCGGTCAGCGGATCGGCCAGCGACGGGTCGCCGGCGATCAGGTCGAGCACCTCTTCCGTCAGGGTGCCGTAGCGCTGGAGCAGGTGCTCGATGCGGGCGACGTGCACGCCGGTGCGGGCGGCGGTCCTGGCCCGGGCGTTCCACTCCGCCTGGTAGCCCTCGGCCCCGGACAGCGGCACGTCCTCGGTGCAGCACGGCGCGACCCGGTGGTCCAGGCCGTGCACGGCCTCGTCGACGGCGTCCTTGGCCATCACCCGGTACGTCGTGTACTTCCCGCCCGCGACCACGACGAGCCCCGGCACCGGGTGGGCCACCGTGTGCTCGCGGGACAGCTTGCTGGTCGCGTCGGACTCGCCGGCCAGCAGCGGGCGCAGCCCGGCGTAGACGCCCTGGACGTCGTCCCTGGTCAGCGGGGTGGCCAGCACCGAGTTGACGTGGTCGAGCACGTAGTCGATGTCGGCGCTGGAGGCCGCCGGGTGCGCCTTGTCCAGGTCCCAGTCGGTGTCGGTGGTGCCGACGATCCAGTGCCGGCCCCACGGGATGACGAAGAGCACGCTCTTCTCGGTGCGCAGGATCAGGCCGGTGTTGGAGTGGATGCGGTCCTTGGGGACCACCAGGTGGACGCCCTTGGACGCGCGGACGTGGAACTGCCCCCGCTCGGCGATCAGCGACTGGGTGTCGTCGGTCCACACCCCGGTCGCGTTGACCACCTGCTTGGCGCGGACGTCGTACTCGCCGCCCGCCTCGGTGTCGTGCACCCGGGCGCCGACGACGCGCTCCCCCTCGCGGAGGAAGCCGGTCACCCGGACCTGGTTGGCGACGTGCGCACCGTAGGAGGCGGCGGTACGTATCAGGGTCGCGACGAAGCGCGCGTCGTCGACCCCGGCGTCGTAGTACTGCAGCGCGCCCACCAGGGCGTCCTTGCGCAGCGCCGGGGCGATCCGCAGCGCGTGCTTGCGGCTGAGGTGGCGGTGCAGCGGCAGCCCGCGGCCGTGCCCGGACGACACCGACATCGCGTCGTAGAGGGCCACGCCGGAACCCGCGTACAGCCGCTCCCAGCCCTTGTGCTGGAGCGGGTAGAGGAACGGCACCGGGCGCACCAGGTGCGGGGCGATCCGCCCCAGCAGCAGCCCGCGCTCCTTGAGCGCCTCGCGGACCAGCGGGAAGTCCAGCATCTCCAGATAGCGCAGCCCGCCGTGGATCAGCTTGCTCGATCGGCTCGACGTGCCCGCGGCCCAGTCGCGGGCCTCGACGAGCCCGGTCGACAGTCCGCGGGTGGCGGCGTCCAGTGCGGTCCCGGCGCCGACGACACCGCCGCCCACCACCAGGATGTCCAGCTCCTTCTCCGCCATCCGGGTGAGGGCCGCCGTGCGCTGGGCCGGTCCGAGTGTGGTCGTACGCATCCGTACCTCCGTGCCTGCCTGTGCAGATCGGGCTCTGGGTCGGTTGTGCCAGGGCTCCGCCGGGTACCTGCCCCGATCCGGCCGGAGTCGTCCTCCTTCGATAGTGACCGGCACCACGGCGCGCTGCCAGAGCAGCCGGCCGACCTGGTCCGGACGGCCCGTACGGCGCGGCGTGTGGTCATATCAGTCATTTGTCTGGTTAGCCTGTTTTGAAGCCATGTGTGAGCCCATTCGTGGTGGTCGCCAGGGAGGACAACCCCATGCCCGCAGACCTCGCCGTACTCGGACTCGGCAGCACAGGACTCCCCCTCGCCCAGGCGGCGACCGCCGCGGGCGTCGGCGTCATCGGCTACGACCCCGATCCCGCCACCGTCGCCGACATCAACGCCGGGCGCGTCCCCCCGGGCTCGCTGGCGGCCGCCGAGCTGCGCAGGATGCTGGCCTGCGGCTTCCGCGCCACCGCTGACCCCGCCGTGCTCGGCCGGGTGCGCACCGCGGTGATCTGCGCGCCCACCCCGCCCGGCGAGGACCACGCGCTGGACCTGTCCGCGGTCGCCGCCGCCGCCCGGGCGCTTGCCGCACACCTGCGGCCGCACACCACCGTCGTCCTGGAGTCCGCCGTCTACCCCGGCACCACCGAGGGCTACCTGCGGCCGCTGCTGGAGTCGCACGGCCTGCGGGCCGGCCGCGACTTCCACCTCGCCTACTCCCCCGGCCGCCTCGACCCCGGCAACCGCGACTTCCAGCTCGCCAACACCCCCAAGGTGGTCGGCGGCTGCACACCCGCGTGCACCGAGGCCGCCGCCGCCTTCTACGGCCGCTTCACCGAGCGCATCGTGCGCGCCCGCGGCACCCGCGAGGCCGAGGCGGTCAAGCTGCTGGAGACCAACTACCGGCACGTCAACATCGCCTTCGCCAACGAGATGGCGGTCTTCTGCCACAACCTGGGCGTCGACCTGTGGGACGTCATCAGGTGCGCCGAGACCAAGCCCTTCGGCTTCCAGGCCTTCCGCCCGGGACCCGGCGTCGGCGGCCCCGCCGCACCCCTGGACCCCAACGCGGCACCGCACTTCACCCCGCCCGCGCACCCCCGGCTGCCCGGCCACCCGCTGCGGATGGTCGAACTCGCCGCGGAGGTCAACTCCCGCATGCCGCGCTACGTCGTCCAGCGGGCCGCGGCACTGCTCAACGAGCACGGCAAGTCGCTGCGCGGCGCCCGGGTGCTGCTGCTCGGCGTGACCTACAAGGCCGATCTCGCCGACCAACAGGGCGCCCCCGCACGGGAGATCGGCAGCCGGCTGCTCGAACTCGGCGCCCAGCTGTGCTACCACGACCCCTACGTACCCCAGTGGCGGGTGACGGACCGCCCGGTCCCGCGCGCCGACTCGCTGTGGGAGGCCGCGGCGGAGGCCGACCTGACGCTGCTGCTGCAGCACCACCGCACGTACGACCTCCAGGGCCTGGCGGTCAAGGCCCAACTCCTGCTGGACACGCGGGGAGCCACCCCGGCCGGAGCCGCCGCCCGGCTGTGACCGCCCCGACTGTGACCGCAGAGCCACAATCGTCCTGATGGGGCGGGGGACGTGCGGGTCCTGTAACGACGGGATCAATCCTCTTGTCCGATTGTCACTCCCCCCTGCTAGATTTCGGCGTCACCGTTCGCAACGAGGCATGCTCGCGTCATCACGCGTCACCTGCCCTGCGGACCTCACACCGCTTCCGTCCCCGGGGGAACAGTCATGAGCAGCTCCAACTACCCGCCGCAGCAGCCGGGCGGCCAGAATCCGTACGCCCAGCAGCCGCCGCAGCCGCCGCAGCAGCCGCAGCAGCCCGCCGCGCCGCAGCAGCCGTACGCGCCCTCCCCGTACGTGAACCCGCAGCAGGGCGGCGCCGCGCCCGGCGGCTTCAACGCCGGCGCCTACGCCCCGCCGGCCCCCATCGGGGCCGCGCCGGCCGGCAACCCGGGTCTCGGTGTCGTCGCGGGCATCGCCGCCGCACTGGTCGCCGCCGTGATCTACGGCCTGCTCATCAAGGGCACCAAGCACGAGATCGGCTACGCCGCCATCGCCGTCGGCGCCATCGTCGGCTTCGCGCTCGCCAAGGTCGGCGGCCGCAACCCCTCGCTGCCGTTCATCGGCATCCCGCTGGCACTGCTCGGCGTCTACCTGGGCCAGCTGTTCGGCATCGCCCTGCTGATCAGCGACATTCCCGGGGCGCCCGGCGTGATGTCGCTGTTCACCCAGCACTTCAGCGTGCTCCAGGACACCTGGAAGGACGCGATGGACGGCAAGGACTACTTCTTCTTCGCCATCGCCGGCCTGGAAGGCTTCGTGATCACCAAGCGCGTCGCCGGCTGACACCATCGCCGACGGCAAGGAGGGGCGGCCCCGTGATCGGGGCCGCCCCTCCTGCTGTCCGTACCGGTGCTCAGCTGTGGTGGGTCGGCGAGACCGTGACCTCGACCCGCTGGAACTCCTTCAGGTCGGAGTAGCCGGTGGTGGCCATCGAGCGGCGCAGCGCGCCGAAGAAGTTCATCGAGCCGTCGGGGGCGTGCGACGGGCCGAGCAGGATCTCCTCGGTCGTGCCGGCCGTTCCCAGGTTCATCCGCTTGCCGCGCGGCAGTTCGGGGTTGACGGCCTCCATGCCCCAGTGGAATCCGCGGCCGGGCGCGTCGGTGGCGCGGGCCAGCGGGGAGCCCATCATCACCGCGTCGGCCCCGCACGCGACCGCCTTGGGCAGGTCGCCGCTGGCGCCGAAGCCGCCGTCCGCGATGACGTGCACGTAGCGGCCGCCGGACTCGTCCATGTAGTCCCTGCGGGCCGCGGCCACGTCGGCCACCGCGGTGGCCATCGGCACCTGGATGCCCAGCACGTTGCGGGTGGTGTGCGCGGCCCCGCCGCCGAAGCCGACCAGCACGCCGGCCGCACCGGTACGCATCAGGTGCAGCGCCGCCGTGTACGTGGCGCAGCCGCCGACGATGACCGGCACGTCCAGCTCGTAGATGAACTGCTTGAGGTTCAGCGGCTCGTGCGACCCGCTGACGTGCTCGGCCGACACCGTGGTGCCGCGGATCACGAACAGGTCGACCCCGGCGTCCACCACGGCCTTGGAGAACTGCGCGGTGCGCTGCGGCGACAGCGCGGCGGCCGTCACGACCCCGGCGTCCCGCACCTCCTTGATGCGCTGCCCGATCAGCTCCTCGCGGATCGGCGCCTGGTAGATCTCCTGGAGCCGCGCGGTCGCCCGCAGGTCGTCCAGCTCCGCGATCTCCGCGAGCAGCGACTCCGGGTCGTCGTACCGGGTCCAGAGCCCTTCGAGGTTCAGCACCCCGAGGCCGCCGAGGTTGCCGATCCGGATCGCCGTCTCCGGCGACACGACCGAGTCCATCGGCGCGGCCAGGAAGGGCAGCTCGAACCGGTAGGCGTCGATCTGCCAGGCGATCGAGACTTCTTTCGGGTCCCGGGTGCGGCGGCTCGGCACCACGGCGATGTCGTCGAACGAGTACGCCCTGCGGCCTCGCTTGCCCCGACCGATCTCGATCTCTGTCACGTCTCGTGCCTCTCTCTGTGGCCTGCGGCCCCAGTATCCCGTACCCGCGCCGTGCCCATGCGTAGGGCGGCGCCCTGCAAAGGCGCGGGGAACTGCGCCTCTGCAGGGCGCCGCCCTGCGTAAGTCCGGCCCGGAGGGCTAGCCGTGGTAGTTCGGGGCCTCGACGGTCATCTGGATGTCGTGGGGGTGGGACTCCTTGAGGCCCGCCGCGGTGATGCGGACGAAGCGGCCCTTCGACTCCATCTCGGAGACCCTGGCCGCACCGACGTAGCCCATCGTCTGGCGCAGGCCGCCGACGAGCTGGTGGAGGACCGCGGCCAGCGGGCCGCGGTAGGGGACCTGCCCCTCGATCCCCTCGGGCACGAGCTTGTCGTCGGAGGAGACCTCGCCCTGGAAGTAGCGGTCCTTGGAGTACGAGCGGCCCTGCCCGCGGGACTGCATCGCGCCGAGCGAGCCCATGCCGCGGTAGGACTTGAACTGCTTGCCGTTGATGAAGAGCAGCTCGCCGGGGGACTCCTCGCAGCCGGCCAGCAGGCTGCCGAGCATGACGCTGCTCGCGCCCGCGGCCAGCGCCTTGCCGATGTCGCCGGAGTACTGCAGGCCGCCGTCGCCGATGACCGGGACGCCCGCGTCGATACAGGCCTGCGCGGCCTCGTAGATCGCGGTGACCTGGGGGACGCCGATGCCGGCGACGACCCGGGTGGTGCAGATGGAGCCGGGGCCGACGCCGACCTTGACGCCGTCCACGCCGGCGTCGATCAGCGCGCGGGCGCCGTCGCGGGTGGCGACGTTGCCGCCGACCAGGTCCACGCCGACGCTGGCCTTGATCTTGGCCATCCAGTTGAGCGCGTTGCTGTTGTGGCCGTGCGAGGTGTCGACGACCAGGAAGTCCACGCCGGCGCCGACCAGCGCCTGCGCGCGGTCCATGGCCTCGGGTCCCGCGCCCACCGCGGCACCGACGACGAGCCGGCCCTCGGAGTCCTTGGCCGCGTTCGGGTACTGCTCGGCCTTGACGAAGTCCTTGACGGTGATCAGGCCGCGCAGCCGGCCGTCCTCGTCGACCAGCGGCAGCTTCTCGATCTTGTGGCGGCGCAGCAGCGCCATCGCGTCCACACCGGAGATGCCGACCTTGCCGGTGACCAGCGGCATCGGCGTCATGACCTCGCGGACCTGGCGGGAGCGGTCGGACTCGAAGGCCATGTCGCGGTTGGTGACGATGCCGAGCAGCTTGCCGTTCCCGTCGGTGACCGGCACGCCGCTGATCCGGAACTTCGCGCACAGCGCGTCCGCGTCGCCGAGCGTGGCGTCGGGGCGGACGGTGATCGGGTCGGTGACCATGCCGGACTCGGACCGCTTGACCAGGTCCACCTGGTTGACCTGGTCCTCGATCGACAGGTTGCGGTGCAGTACGCCGACGCCGCCCTGCCGGGCCATGGCGATGGCCATCCTGGCCTCGGTGACCTTGTCCATCGCGGCGGACAGCAGCGGGATGTTGACCTTGACATTGCGCGAGATGAGGGACGAGGTGTCCACCTCGTTGGGCAGGACCTCGGACGCGCCCGGCAGCAGCAGCACATCGTCGTAGGTCAGCCCGAGCGCAGCGAATTTGTCGGCTACTCCGTCGGCGTTCAGAGACATGACACCTTCCCGAATGGTCTTGCCCGGCGAGTTGTTCAATGGTAGTGGCTGCGCCGGTATTCCCTGACCGCCCAGGTGGGACCCGTGCCCGTACTAGGCGCTGAGGCCGCCCGCGCTCGCCGGGTGGGCGGCGGCCGACTCCTCCGCGATGGCCCGCAGCCGGCTGAGCGCGCGGTGCTGCGCGACCCGTACGGCCCCCGGCGACATGCCGAGCACCTGGCCGGTCTCCTCGGCGCTCAGCCCGACCGCGACCCGCAGCAGCACCAGCTCGCGCAGATGCCCCGGCAGCCGGTCGAGCAGTTCCTTGGCCCAGGCGGCGTCGCTGTTGAGCAGCGCGCGCTCCTCGGGACCGAGCGAGTCGTCGGGCTTCTCCGGCATCTCGTCGGAGGGTACGGCGGTGCTGCCGGGGTGGCGCATCGCGGCCCGCTGGAGGTCGGCGACCTTGTGGGCGGCGATGGAGACCACGAAGGCCTCGAAGGGCCGCCCCAGGTCGCGGTAGCGCGGCAGTGCGCACAGCACCGCCAGGCAGACCTCCTGGGCGAGGTCGTCCACGAAGTGCCGCGCGTCGCCCGGCAGCCGGGACAGCCGGGTGCGGCAGTAGCGCTCGGCCAGCGGGTGGACGTGGGCCAGCAGGTCGTGCGTCGCACGCTGGTCGCCGTCGACGGCGCGACGAACGAGGGCACCGATGGCCGGAGTGTCGTCGTCGCGCATCCACCCATGGTGCCTCGCCGCGGGAGCTTCCGCCGCATCGCGGCCGTACTTCTGCACCGAAGCGTTATCAGCCGCCGTGGCCGACGCCGCGTCGGCGTCCGCGGCTGCCACTGTCGTCTCCGTTTTCCGGTCCACCATGTGAAGCCCCCGCCGATCCCCGAGGAAGTCCATACATCAAGCATGCGTCCTCCCCCGGGAAACCGAGGACTCGTGGGGAACTTCGCCGCACGGCGTACGGCGCGGCGCGGTCAGCGCACCAGGCCCCAGCGGAAGCCGAGGGCGACCGCGTGTGCCCGGTCGGAGGCGCCGAGCTTCTTGAACAGCCGCCGCGCGTGGGTCTTGACGGTGTCCTCCGACAGGAACAGCTCACGGCCGATCTCCGCGTTGGACCGTCCGTGGCTCATGCCCTCCAGCACCTGGATCTCCCGGGCGGTCAGGGTGGGCGCCGCGCCCATCTCGGCGGACCGCAGCCGGCGCGGCGCGAGCCGCCAGGTCGGGTCGGCGAGCGCCTGGGTGACGGTGGCCCGCAGTTCGGCGCGCGAGGCGTCCTTGTGCAGGTAGCCGCGGGCGCCGGCGGCGACCGCGAGGGCGACGCCGTCCAGGTCCTCGGCGACGGTGAGCATGATGATGCGGGCACCGGGGTCGGCGGACAGCAGCCGCCGCACGGTCTCGACACCGCCGAGGCCGGGCATCCTGACGTCCATCAGGATCAGGTCGGACCGGTCGGCCCCCCAGCGGCGGAGCACTTCCTCGCCGTTGGCCGCGGTGGTTACGCGCTCGACGCCGGGCACGGTCGCCACCGCGCGGCGCAGGGCCTCTCGGGCGAGCGGGGAGTCGTCGCAGACGAGGACAGAAGTCATGACCGCCCTCCGCAGCTGAACCGCGTCACGTTGTGCCTCCAGGCTGTACGAAGTCTTCACCGTTGGGGCTGACGGCATCGGGCAGATGCCCGAATCCTGTGGGACCGCTTGGGCCGCCAACCGCTTCCGCCACACTCAACGACCCTCACCCGAAAGAGTTACGAAGTTTGGTGGCCACCATCGGCACTCTACGTGATCATGCACCTACGAATCAGTCACGCCGCAGGTCAGAACGGGTGAGCCGGCGGATTTCCCACCCAGCCGCCGAAACTGCGCAGCCCAGAGCGGTGGTACAGAATCTGCTGAACGGGTGTTAACGAAGACTATGGGAGACTTTGCACCCTTTGGTCGCTCTTTTCTGATGCGTGGGCTAATCGCCGCTAGATTGGCGATGAGTCATATTTACATCTACTACGACAGTAGATGTACGGTCGGAGACACCGAGGTCGTCTTGGCCGCCACGCACCCGTCGAGGGGATCAGCAATGGCAGACTTCTCCCGCCTTCCCGGCCCGAACGCCGATCTCTGGGACTGGCAGCTGGTGGCCGCCTGCCGAGGCGTCGACAGCTCGCTGTTCTTCCACCCCGAGGGCGAACGCGGCGCGGCCCGCAGCGCGCGGGAGGCCGCGGCCAAGGAGGTGTGCATGCGCTGCCCCGTCCGGGCCGAGTGCGCCACCCACGCCCTGGCGGTACGCGAGCCGTACGGCGTCTGGGGCGGGCTCACCGAGGACGAGCGCGAGGAGATGATGGGCCGCTCCCGGCACCGGATGCCGGTCGAGTCAGCCTGAAGAATCGATTCTGCACAGGGTGTCACGCCCTGCCCAGGGCCGCCCGGGTCAGCCGGGCCAGCATCATGTCGACCGCGGGGACGTGAGCGAGGTCGGGCAGTGTCAGCGCCACGACCTCGCGATGGACGGCAGGCCGCAGCGCCACCGTCGCGACGCCCCGTGAACGCAGCGACTCCAGCGCCAGCCGCGGCAGCACAGCCACCCCCAGACCCGCGGCGACCAGCCCCGTCACCGCCGGGTAGTCGTCAGTGGCGAGGTCGATCCGGGGCGTGAAGCCCTCCCGCTCGCACATCTCCACCAGATGCCGCCGGCAGCGCGGGCAGCCGGCGATCCACCGCTCCTCCGCCAGCGCCGCCAGGTCCACCGCCGCGGAACCGCCGGCCAGCGGGTGCCGCCGCGGCACCACGCCGACCAGCCGGTCGGCGAGCAGCGGGCGCACCACCAGGTCGTCCCAGGACTCCTCGGCAGGCGTCGGCAGGTCCGGGTAGCGGAAGGCCAGGGTGATGTCGCAGTCCCCGGCCCGCAGCATGTCCACCGAGTCCGGCGGCTCGGCCTCCACCAGCGAGACCTCCGTGCCCGGGTGCCGCTCCCGCATCTCCGCGAACGCCCCCGGCACCAGCGTCGACGTCCCCGAGGGGAACGACGCCAGCCGCACCCGCCCGGCCCGCAGCCCGGCGATCGCGGCGACCTCCTCCTCGGCCGCCGCCAGCCCGGCCAGGATCCCGTCGGCGTGCCGCACCAGCGCCTCACCGGCCTGCGTCAGCCGCATCTCGCGCGGCCCGCGCACCAGCAGCGGGGTGCCGGCCGACGCCTCAAGCGCCTTCATCTGCTGGCTGACCGCCGGCTGCGTGCAGCCCAGCGCCCGGGCCGCGGCCGAGAAGGAGCCGCCCCGCGCCACCGCCCGCAGCACCCGCAGATGCCGTGCTTCGATCACCCCTCCACCATAAGCATTGCTTAGGCATGACCCCCACAAATCGGCAATGGACTTTGCCCCGGACGGGGACCAGGCTGAAATCCATGAGCGTCCACACATCAGCCGATCCCGCCACCGCCTTCAGCGACCTGCGGGCCGCCGAGTACCCCGACCTCGCGCCCGGCCACCTCAACACCGCCACCCACGGCCTCGCCCCGGCCCGCACCCTCACCGCACTGCGCCGCGCTCTGGACGCCTGGGCCGCCGGCCGCCCCGACACCGACGGCTACGAGACCGCGGTCGCCGCCGCCCGCGCCTCCTTCGCCCGCATCACCGGGTCGCCGCTCTCCCAGGTCGCCCTGGCCAGTACCGTCGCCGGCAGCGTCGGCCTGATCGCCGCGGCGCTCCCCGCGGGGGCCGAGGTCGTCGCCTACGAGGGGGACTTCAGCTCCCTGGTCCACCCCTTCGCCGCCCGGCCCGACCTGCGGCTGCGGCTCGTCCCGCTGCAGGACGTCGCCGACGCCGTCCGGCCGGGGACCGCGCTGGTCGCGGTCAGCGCCGCGCAGTCCGCGGACGGGCGGGTCGCGGACCTCCCGGCGATCCGCGCCGCGGCCGAGGCGCACGGGGCGCGCGTCCTGGTGGACGCCACCCAGGCCATCGGCTGGCTCCCGCTGGACGCCACGGCGTACGACTACGTCGTCTGCCACGGCTACAAGTGGCTGGTCTCGCCGCACGGCGCGTGCTTCCTCACCGTGCGGCCGGGCGCCGAGTCCACCCTCTCGCCCGCCTTCACCGGCTGGTACGGGGCGGACGACCCCTGGGCGTCGTGCTACGGCCCCGTCGCCGACCTCGCACCCGGCGCCAGGCGCTTCGACGCGCGCCCCGCGTATCTCGCCTACGTGGGAGCGGCGGCGTCCCTGGCGGTCATCGAGGAGCTGGGCGTCGACGCCATCCACGCCCACGACGTGGCGCTGGGCGACCGGCTGCGGGAGGGCTTCGCCGCGCTCGGCTACGAGCCCGTCCCCGGGGCCTCGGCGATCGTCGCCGTCCCCGGCGTGCCCGCGTCCGTCGAGGCCCGCCTCCGCGAGGCCGGCGTGGCCTTCTCCTCCCGCGCGGGCAACCTGCGCTTCGCACCGCACTTCCAGTCGACGGTGGCCGACGTCGAGCTCGCGCTGGCCGCAGCCGCGGGATAGCGCGCGGACCTCACCCGCCGACGCGGTCCCGCCACAGCAGGAAGGGCGCCACCGGGGACTGAGCGTTGAGATACCGCCAGGGCGTCCTGGTGACGCGCTTGCCCACCGAGCGGAACATCACCCGGGCGGCGGCGTCCTCGCCGGCAAGGGCGAAGGCCATCGCGAACGTGTTCACCCCGACCGCCCAGTCCCGCTCCCGTACGAAGGCCGGGTGGTGCACCGACAGGGCGGCCGCCGCGTGCAGTTCGCGGACCACCGCCGGGTCGCGCAGGACGGTGGAGTTCTCGCCGCCACCGGAGTCCGCCCACACCTCCAGGTGCGCCGTGGCGACGAGTTGGCCGAGCCCGCTGCCGTCCGGCGCCCTGCGGGCGGCCTCGCGGGCGAAGGCGAACATCTGCTCGTGCGAGCCGCCCCACTTCTTGCACAGCTGCTGCAGGCGCTGCGAATGTGCGGCCACATGGCCGGGCGCCCGGCGGCACACCTCCTCGAAGCGGCTCTCCGCCACCTCGGGGCCCACCTGCGTGCCGCGCCCGCAGGCCAGCAGGAAATACCAGGGTGCCGCCCAGTCCGGCTCGCGCTCGGCGACCTCCAGCAGCTGCTCCTCCGCGACCTTCAGCCGCTCCTGGAAGAGATTCCACTGCGACGCGGGGACGCCGCTCGCCAGGGACTCCCCGCGGGCCTGCCACGCCCACCCCGCATGCCGTGCCCCCGAGACCAGCAGCGCGAGGGTGTCGTCCGGGTGCTCCGCGAGCACATCGGCCGTCCACCGCTCCACCCCGGAGACCTCCTGCAGGCCCTCGACCAGGAACGTCAGGTCCTCCGGGCCGCGCGCGGCGGCCAGCGGCGCGCGCACGGCGGCCCACCGCTCGGCCCCGCCCTGCAGGGCCGCGTCCTGCATCCGGGCGAGCCGCTGGTCGCCGAAGGAACGGTCGATCACCGGGATCCCGCGCCCGCGCAGCTTCCCGAAGAAGGTGCCCGACTCACCCCACCTGGTCATGGCCCCCTCGGCCCGCTTCTCCTGACCGAACTCCTTCGACCACGGCATGCTGCCCCCTCCGTCGCTCCCGGGAAAATGTGATGGCCCTCTCCCCCGAGGACCACGACCCCCGATTATGGCCCCGCGCCGGGCACCCTCATACCGCGGTCAGGCCGGCGGAAAAGCCGTTGGGCGCGGCGTCGCCCGGGTGGTGGAATGCGCGGATGGACCAAGCAGAAGCGCTCACCCTCTTCGACACCCAGCTGCGCCGCCTCGCGCCGCCCGAGTCGCCGACGACCAGGATCGACAAGAGCCCCGGCGTCCTGCGCCAGGTGGGCGCCGGCGCCCACGAGTGGTGCGGCGTCGTGTGGTCCGACCTCGACGAGACGACCGCGGACGCGGCCATCGCGGCCCAGCTGCGGTGGCTGCGCGAGGCCCCGGAGGCGGCCGGCCGCGAGTTCGAGTGGAAGACGTACTCCCACGACCGCCCGGCCGACCTCGGCGCGCGCCTGCTGGCCGCCGGGTTCGAGCCCGAGCCCGCCGAGACCCTGATGATCGCCGAGATCGACGAGGTCAAGGCGCTCACCCAGGACGCGGCCCTGCCGCCCGGCGTCCGGCTGGAGCCGGTGACGGACGCGGCCGGCGTCGACAAGGCCGCGGACGTGCACGAGCAGGCGTTCGGCAGCAGCGCGGACCGCCTCAGGGCGCGGATGCTCGACCAGGTCGCGCACAGCGCGGACACGGTGAGCATCGTGATGGCGATGGCCGGAGACGTACCGGTGTGCGCGGCGCGGATGGAGCTCATCCCGGGTACGGCCTTCGCCGGCCTGTGGGGCGGCGGCACCGTGAAGGAGTGGCGCGGCAAGGGCATCTACCGCGCCTTGGTCGCGCACCGCGCGCGTATCGCCGCCGACCAGGGGTATCGCTATCTGCAGGTCGACGCCTCGGAGGACAGCCGCCCCATCCTGCAGCGGCTCGGCTTCGCGGCGCTGAGCGTGACCACCCCGTACCTGATCACGGCACCGGCCTAGGCCTGTCCGGAACGGAGCACCCGATGCAGCTGCTCAGCGTGAACGTGGGGCGTCCGATGCCCAACCCGTGGAAGCGGCTGCCGTCGACGGGCATCGACAAGTGGCCGGTCACGGGTCCCGTGGCGGTGCGGGCGCCCGGGCCGAAGGGCACGGGGGCGGTCGGCCTGGCCGGCGACCGGGTCCACGACGTCAAGCACCACGGCGGCGACGACCAGGCGGTCTACGCGTACGCCCGGGAGGACCTGGACCGCTGGGAGAAGGAGCTGGACCGCAGCCTGGCCAACGGCTGCTTCGGCGAGAACCTGACGACCACCGGCTACGACGTCAACGCCGCGCTGATCGGCGAGCGGTGGCGGGTCGGGCCGGACGGGCCGCTGCTGGAGGTGTCCTGCCCGCGCATCCCGTGCGCGACCTTCGCCGGATGGCTGGACGAGCACCGCTGGATCAAGCGCTTCACCGCCCGCGCGCTGCCCGGCCCGTACCTGCGGGTGATCGAGCCGGGCGAGCTGGCCGTCGGCGACGAGGTGGAGGTCGCCTACCGCCCGGCGCACCGGGTGACGGTGGAGCTGGCCTTCCGGGCGATGACCACCGAGCCCGCGCTGCTGCCGGAGCTGCTGGTGGCCGACGCGCTGCCCGCGGAGGACCTGCGGGACGTCAGGGCACGGCTGGCGCGCACCCGTCCCTGACCCGTGGGTCCGCATACGCTGCCCGCATGACGACTTCCCTCATCACGGGTGCGACGGCGGGTATCGGCGCGGCCTTCGCGCGACGGCTGGCGGCCGACGGGCACGACCTGGTGCTCGTCGCCCGGGACGGCGTACGGCTCGGTGAAGGCGCGGCCGAGCTGCGCGAGCGCTACGGCGTCGGGGTCGAGGTGCTGCAGGCCGACCTCTCGACCGACGCGGGCATCGCCGCGGTCGAGGCCCGGCTGCGGGACACCGGCCCGGCGCCGGTGGACGTGCTGGTCAACAACGCCGGCTTCGGCAACAAGGGCCGCTTCCTGGAAGCGCCGATGTCCGACGAGCTGCGGATGCTCACGCTGCACTGCGAGGCGGTACTGCGGCTGACCGCCGCGGCCGCGGAGGGGATGCGGGAGCGGGGCCGCGGCTCGGTGATCAACGTGGCGTCGGTGGCGGCGTTCATGCCGCGCGGCACGTACGCGGCGAGCAAGGCGTGGGTCGTGCGCTTCACCGAGGGCGCGGCGCTCGACCTGCGCGGCTCCGGTATCCGCTTCCTCGCGCTGTGCCCCGGCTTCGTGCGGACCGAGTTCCACGAGCGGGCCGGGATGAAGGCCGACCGCCTCCCGGACTGGGCCTGGCTCGACGCGGACAAGGTCGTGGCCGCGGCGCTCCGCGACCTGGCCAGGGGGAAGGTCGTGAGCGTGCCCGACGCCCGGTACAAGACGGCCGTCGGGCTGGCCCGGCACATCCCCTCGCGCCTGTTCGGCGCCCTGTCCACCGGCGCGGGCCGCAAGTACGACCCCAAGCCCTGACCTCACGCGCGACGGCCGACGCCCGCCGCCCCTGAGCGGGGCGGCGGGCGTCGGCCGGAGCAGGGTCCGGCAGGGGACCCGGGAGAAGGCGGGGTCAGTGCGAGTGACCGTGGCCGCCGGCGGCGGCCTCCGGCTCCTCTTCCTTCTTCTCGACGACCAGCGTCTCGGTGGTCAGCAGCAGCGACGCGATGGACGCGGCGTTCTCCAGCGCGGAGCGGGTGACCTTGACCGGGTCGATGACGCCGGCCTTGACCAGGTCGCCGTACTCGCCGGTGGCGGCGTTGAAGCCGTGGCCCTTGTCGAGCTCGGCGACCTTGGAGGTGATGACGTAGCCCTCCAGGCCGGCGTTCTCGGCGATCCAGCGCAGCGGCTCGACGGCGGCGCGGCGGACGACGGCGACACCGGTGGCCTCGTCGCCCACCTTGCCCAGGTTCTCGGCGAGCACCTTCACCGCGTGCACGAGGGCCGAGCCACCGCCGGAGACGATGCCCTCCTCGACGGCCGCGCGGGTCGCGGAGATCGCGTCCTCCAGGCGGTGCTTCTTCTCCTTCAGCTCGACCTCGGTGGCCGCGCCGACGCGGATGACGCAGACGCCGCCGGCCAGCTTGGCCAGCCGCTCCTGCAGCTTCTCGCGGTCCCAGTCGGAGTCGGTGGTGCCGATCTCCGCCTTGATCTGGTTGACGCGGCCCTCGATCTCGGACTTGTCGCCCGCACCGTCGACGATGGTGGTCTCGTCCTTGGTGATGGTGGCGCGGCGGGCGGTGCCCAGCAGGTCGAGACCGGCCTGGTCGAGCTTGAGGCCGACCTCCTCGGCGATGACGGTCGCACCGGTGAGGGTGGCGATGTCGCCGAGCATGGCCTTGCGGCGGTCGCCGAAGCCGGGCGCCTTGACCGCGACGGCGTTGAACGTGCCGCGGATCTTGTTGACGACCAGCGTGGACAGGGCCTCGCCCTCGACGTCCTCGGCGATGATCAGCAGCGGCTTGGAGCCACCCGCCTGGATGATCTTCTCCAGCAGCGGCAGCAGGTCCTGGATCGAGGAGATCTTGCCCTGGTGGATCAGCACGTACGGGTCGTCGAGGACGGCCTCCATACGCTCCTGGTCCGTCACGAAGTACGGCGACAGGTAGCCCTTGTCGAAGGCCATGCCCTCGGTGAACTCCAGGTCCAGGCCGAAGGTGTTGGACTCCTCGACGGTGATCACACCGTCCTTGCCGACCTTGTCCATGGCCTCGGCGATCAGCTCGCCGACCTGCTTGTCCTGGGCGGACAGCGCGGCGACCGCGGCGATGTCCTCCTTGCCCTCGATGGCGCGGGCGGTGGCCAGCAGCTCCTCGGAGACCGCCGCGACGGCCGCGTCGATGCCCTTCTTGAGCGAGGCGGGGGACGCGCCGGCCGCCACGTTCCGCAGGCCCTCGCGGACCAGCGCCTGGGCCAGGACCGTCGCGGTGGTGGTGCCGTCACCCGCGATGTCGTTGGTCTTGGTCGCCACCTCCTTGACGAGCTGGGCGCCCAGGTTCTCGTACGGGTCCTCCAGCTCGACCTCACGGGCGATGGTCACGCCGTCGTTGGTGATGGTCGGGGCGCCGAACTTCTTGTCGATGACGACGTTGCGGCCCTTGGGGCCGATCGTCACCTTCACGGTGTCGGCGAGCTTGTTGACGCCGCGCTCCAGGGCGCGACGGGCGTCCTCGTCGAACTTAAGAATCTTGGCCATGCCTGCGAACTACCTCGTCTACTCGTCGAATCACGTCGTCACGGACGGTAAGGACGGCGAAAGAAACCGCCCCGGGTCCCGGCCTCAAGGACAGGGACTCCCGGGGCGGGATCACGGCTGTGCAGCCGGGGAACTACTTCTCGACGATCGCGAGAACGTCGCGGGCCGAGAGGACGAGGTACTCCTCGCCGTTGTACTTCACCTCGGTGCCGCCGTACTTGCTGTACAGCACGACGTCGCCGACGGCGACGTCGAGCGGCAGGCGCTTGCCGTCCTCGAAGCGGCCCGGACCGACGGCCAGGACGACGCCCTCCTGGGGCTTCTCCTTGGCGGTGTCCGGAATGACCAGGCCCGAGGCCGTGGTCTGCTCGGCGTCGAGCGGCTGGACCACGATGCGGTCCTCAAGCGGCTTGATGGCAACCTTGGTGCTGGCGGTCGTCACGATCCGACCTCCCCCTTCAAAGGGCTCACGGGAGTGTCTGTCTGGGTCGGCGACCTGGTAGGCCCGTCGTCGCGGGTGCCGGACCTGCCCGTCGCTGTGTGTCTGGCACTCAGCGGTGCCGAGTGCCAGAAGTGAGACTAGGACGCCTTTAGCACTCGGTCAAGCGGAGTGCCAGCCGCGCGCCGTCCCCGCCGCCCCGCGGCCCTCCCCGGCCGCCCCCACGGGGGTGCCCTCTCCGGCGGGGCCGAGCCCCTCGGGGGCGCCCTCTTTCGCAGAGGGTGAGCGTTTTTCAGGCGGCGCTGGGGGTACCCCCAGGCGAAGCCCTGGGGGCGGAACTGCGCGACCAGCCACCGACCGCGCGCGGGTCGTTGTTGTCCCCTGCGCAAAGGTGACCGCACAAGCCACCGCGGCCCGCGGAAGGGCGCCGACCTCCGCGGGGGAGAATGGGGCGGTGACGCCGGAGGAACTTGAGGGACTGCTGACCGCCGAAGGTCAGGCGCTGCTGGCGGGGCTGCGGGAGCACGACGCCGTGGACGACCTGGCGGTCGCCACGCGGTTGCGGCGCACTCATGACGCGCGGCTCGTCGCGGCCGCGCTCGGGCAGGCGCGGCTGCGGCAGCGGGCCGTCGCGAAGTTCGGCGCGGTGGACGCCCACCGGATGTACTTCACGCCGCACGGCCTGGAGCAGTCCACCCGCACCTCCGTGGCGACGCACCGCGCGCAGCGGCTGGCCGCGTTCGGGCCGTCGGGCGTCGCCGACCTGTGCTGCGGCGTCGGCGGCGACGCCGTCGCCATGCTGCGGGCCGGCCTGCCGGTCACGGCCGTCGACCGCGACCCGCTGACCTGCGCGGTGGTCGCCGCGAACGCCGCCGCGCTGGGCCTGTCCGACGGCCTGCGGGTCGTCTGCGCGGACGTCGAGGACGTCGACACGCGGGACCTGGACGGCGTGTTCGTGGACCCGGCCCGCCGCACCGCCAGGGGCCGCGTCTTCGACCCCGAGGCGTACTCCCCGCCGCTGTCGTGGGCGCTGGACGCGGCAGCGGCGGGCTCGCCGGGCGCGGTGAAGGTCGCGCCGGGCATCCCGCACGAGGCGGTGCCGCCCGCCGCGGAGGCCGAGTGGATCTCGGACGGCGGCGACGTCAAGGAGGCGGTGCTGTGGTTCGACGGCCGCGGCGACCGCGTGCGCCCCGGCACCCGCCGCGCGACCCTGCTCCCGTCGGGCGCCACGCTGGTCGGGCGCGGCCTGCCCGACCCGCAGGTGCGGCCGGTCGGGCGCTACCTGTACGAGCCCGACGGCGCCGTCATCCGCGCGCATCTCGTCGCCGAGGTCGCGGAGGAGCTGGACGGCGGGCTGGTCGACCCGACGATCGCGTACGTCACCGCCGACGGCCTGCGGCCGACGCCGTACGCGACGGCGTACGAGATCACCGATGTGCTGCCCTTCGGGCTGAAGCGGCTCAAGGCGCTGGTGCGCGAGCGCGGCATCGGCGTCCTCACGGTCAAGAAGCGCGGCTCCGCGGTGGACCCCGAGGACCTCAGGCGCCGCGTGCGCCCCCAGGGGCCGCACTCCGCCACGGTCTTCCTCACCCGCGTCCAGGGCGCCCCCACGATGCTCCTGGGCCGCCCCGCGCCCACACAGGGGCGCCCTCAGACGTAGTCGTCCAGGCGGGCCAGGGTGAAGCCCTGCGAGGCGACCTGCCGCAGCAGGTTGGCCGTCATCACCGTCATCGACTCGCCCTTGAGCTGGGTGGGGCCGCGGAAGTGGGCCAGGATGATGTCGCCCGGGTGGAACTTCTTGTCGGGGCGCTGGAACTGGACCTTCTTGATCTGCATCGACTCGCGCCACAGGATCATCGCCCGCAGTCCCCCGCAGGACTTCACCGCGGCCTTGGTGTCGGCGTTGTAGTTGCCGTACGGCGGCCGGAAGAGCCCGGGAGCCGTCCCGTACTCCTGCGTGAGCTTCTGCTGCTGGAAGCAGATCTCGTGCTTCTGCTGCGCCAACGTCCGCCCGTGCAGGTCGGGGTGGCTGAGCGTGTGGTTCTGTATCGAGTTGCCGAGCGCCTGGAGCGGCCGGAAGAAGCCGTAGTCGCTCTTGATGACGTCGTCGGTCAGGAACATCGTGAACGGGATCTTCAGGTCGCGCATCATGGCGACGAACTTCGGGTCCTTCTCCGCACCGTCGTCGAAGGTCAGGAAGACGATCTTCTGGTCGGTCGGTATGTCGCTGACCACGGGTATCTGCCCGTTGCCCGTGCGTATCGGCTTGACGGCGGGCGGGGCCGGGGGCGGCGGGAGCAGCGGCAGGCCCCACTTGCGGAAGGCGGCGGCCCGGTCGTCGGTCGGCGAGGACTCGGGGGACGGCGGCGACGACGCCGTGGCGGTGCCGCGGGGCGCCGGGGAGCCGGTGGGCGTGCCCGTGGAGCAGCCCGCGGTCAGCAGCAGGCCCAGGAGCAGGAGGACGGTTCCGCGTGGTGTGCGCATCGGGGAGGGACCCTACGTCGGTGCTGCTACGTCATGGTGCGAACGCGCGGCCGCGGGGGATGGGGCGGCGGCCGCGCGCTCACCTTGGACGAGGGGTTTTTCAGCCCGCGGGTTCCACCGCGACCGACGAGAAGCGCCAGCGGTGCACCGCGCGCCGCACCAGGTCCGCGGCCGGGTCGGGCAGGTCCGGCAGCTCGGCGTCGTATCCGGCGTCCCACCAGGTCAGTACGAGGACGCGGTCACCCGGCGCGGTGAGGAACTCGCGGCGCATGAAGCCGCCGGGCAGTGCGGCGGCCGACTCCCGTGCCCACGCGAGCAGTTCGGGGCCGCGGCCCTGGGCGGCGGCGGCCTCCCACATCAGCGCGACGCTCATCCGTAGAGGTTCTCCCTGCCGGCCTCGTGCACGTGGTCGTGGGTGTGCTCGTGCGTGTGGCCCGGCACGGACACCTCGGTGACCGGCAGCGACGAGTCCGCCGGGAGGTCGAAGGTGGAGGCGGCCCGGCCCCTGGCCACCATCTCGGAGCCCAGCGCGGCGACCATCGCGCCGTTGTCCGTGCACAGCCCGGGGCGCGGCACCCGCAACCGGATTCCGGCGCCCTCGCAGCGCTCCAGAGCGAGGGAGCGCAGCCGGGAGTTGGCGGCGACACCGCCGCCGATCATCAGGTGGTCGACGCCGTTGTCCTTGCAGGCCCTGATCGCCTTGCGGGTCAGCACGTCGACGACCGCCTCCTGGAAGGACGCGGCCACGTCGGCGATCGGCACGTCCTGGCCGTCCCTGCGGCGGGCCTCGACCCAGCGGGCGACGGCGGTCTTCAGGCCGGAGAAGGAGAAGTCGTACTGCGGGTCGCGGCCGCCGGTCAGGCCGCGCGGGAAGGCGATGGCGGCCGGGTCGCCCTCGCGGGCGTGCCGGTCGATCGCGGGGCCGCCGGGGAAGCCGAGGCCGAGCACCCGGGCGACCTTGTCGAACGCCTCGCCCGCCGCGTCGTCGATGGTGGCGCCCAGCGGGCGCACGTCACCGGTGATGTCGGGGGCCAGCAGCAGCGAGGAGTGGCCGCCGGAGACCAGCAGCGCCATCGTCGGCTCCGGCAGGGCGCCGTGTTCGAGCTGGTCGACGCAGATGTGCGAGGCGAGGTGGTTGACGCCGTAGAGCGGCTTGCCGAGCGCGTACGCGTACGCCTTGGCCGCCGACACCCCGACCAGCAGCGCGCCGGCGAGCCCGGGGCCCGCGGTCACCGCGATGCCGTCGAGGTCGCGGGCGCTGACCCCGGCCTGCTTCAGCGCGCGCTGGATGGTGGGGACCATCGCCTCCAGGTGGGCGCGGCTGGCGACCTCGGGAACGACGCCGCCGTAGCGCGCGTGCTCGTCCACGCTGGAGGCGATCGCGTCGGCGAGCAGGGTGTGCCCGCGGACGATGCCGACGCCGGTCTCGTCGCACGAGGTCTCGATACCGAGCACCAGGGGTTCGTCAGCCATGGAATTCCTCAGCCAGGTTCTGTGCCGGGTCGGCGCTGCGCATGACGAGCGCGTCGACGTTGCCCGGCTGGTAGTAGCGCTTGCGGATGCCGATCGGCTCGAAGCCGAAGCGCTGGTAGAGCCGCTGCGCACGGGTGTTGTCGACCCGTACTTCGAGCAGCACCTCGTGGCACTCCGCGGCGGTCGCGGCCCGCAGCAGGGCGCTGAGCAGCCGCGCGCCGAGCCCGGTGCCCCAGTGGTCGCGGGCGACCGCGATGGTCTGGACGTCGCCGGTGCCCGACACCGCGGCGAGCCCCGCGTAGCCGACGATACGGCCGTCGACCCTCTCCGCGGCAATGTACGTACGCGTCGCGGCCGGGTGCCTGGTGTCGGCGATCTCCGACCAGAACATGCCGCGGGACCAGGCGTCGTCGGGGAAGAGCTCGCCCTCCAGCGCGATCACCCGGTCCAGGTCCCACCAGCGCAGGTCGCGCAGGACGACGTCGTCGGCACCGCTCACGTCGGCAGGACCGCCTTGTAGCCCGCGGGCACCTGGGCGTCGGGGCGGCGCAGGTACAGCGGCAGCGCGGCCGCGAAGGCCTCGCCCGCGGCCAGCCGGTGGGCGGCGAGCGCGGCGAGCGAGCCGGCCGACTGGTGGGCGGGTTCGGGGCGGCGGTCGGTGAAGGACTCGGGGTAGAGCGCCGCGCCCGCGCCGACCGCGGGCAGCGCCAGCACGTCCTGCGGCAGGTCGGCGGCGCGGTTGACCGCGGGCTCGGTGACGCGGACGGCGGGGCCGTCGTAGCAGGCCCAGTAGACCTCCTTGCGGCGCGCGTCGGTGGCCACCGTGAACGGCCCGTCGATGCCGGCCTCGCCCGCGGCCCACGCCAGGCCGTCCAGGGTGCACACGCCGTGCACGGGCACGTCGAGGGCGTCGCCGAAGGATGCGGCGGTGACCAGGCCGACGCGCAGGCCCGTATAGGGTCCCGGGCCCACGCCGACGACGATGCCGGTGACGTCGGCGAGGGCGCGGCCCGCGGATGTCAGCACCCGGTCGACGGCGGGCACCAGGAGTTCGCCGTGCCGGCGCGCGTCGATCACCGTGGACTCGGCGAGCACCCGCTCCCCGTCGTGCAGGGCGGCGGTGACGGCGGGCGTGGCGGTGTCGAAGGCAAGCAGCAGCACGCCCCCAGGGTACGGGCAGCACCCGGACGGCCGCGGCGGCGGTCGCCGCTGCTGCTACCGTCAACGGGGAGCGAGCGCGCAACCCGACCGGAGGACTCCCGTGGCAATCAAGGCCGGCACCCTCGTCTCGGGTCTGACCGTGGCGGCGATGGTGGTGATCGCCGTCCTCGCCGCGCAGGCGTCGGGCTCGGCACCGAAGACCCCGGCGGCGGCGCATTCGGCGACCCCGCCGAAGCAGTCGGCCCCGGTCAAGCCGAAGCCGAGGACGTATCCGCTGCCGCTGCACTCGGGGATAGGCAAGCGCGTCGTCTACGGCATCTCCGCGAAGCGGGTGTGGCTGGTGGACGACGGCAACAAGGTGGTGCGCACGTATCCGGTGGTCGCCGGCAATGTGAAGCCGAGCAAGGGGCTGCACAACGTGTTCTTCCGGCGCGCGTCGGGCACCGGCGGCGACGGCAAGCAGGTCGAGCACATCGTGCTCTTCGCGATGACCGGCGGGGTCAACATCGGCTTCAGCGCGGCCGTCGACGGTTCGCTGGACAAGCCCGACCCGGCCAAGCAGACCGCGGCGATCCGGGCGCCCCGCGCCGACACCGCGGCGATGTGGCAGTTCGCGACGGTCGGCATCGCCATCGACGTGATGCCCTGAGACCCGGTCCCGGACCCGGGTTTCGACCCTGCGGGCGCGGCACATTGCCGCGCCCGACGCATTTCACCCGAACGGGCTATGCCGCGTCCTTGTCGGGGACGGGAGGCCGGGGCGTGGCGGGCCGGGGTGCCGCGGACTGCGGCGGCGTGGCGGGCGGCGGCGTGGAGATCCGGAGGGCCGCCTCCGCGGCGGCCAGCAGATCGCTGAAGGTGGGGGCGGGCTGGGGGTCCTGGTGGTCGTGGGCCGACATGATGCCTCCCCGAGCGGTGGAAGTTAGGCAGCCCTAAGCAGGGTCCTGGAAACAGGACACCACGGACACCCGCCCCGGCGCAACATCTTCCCGACAGGCTGTCGGTGCCCACCGGGACCGGCCGGCGCCGCCCCGGCGCTCAGCCGTCGAGCGCCGCCAGGTCCGTGGCGGCCCAGCGCGGGCCGATGCCGCTGACCGTCACCAGCCGGGCGTCGTCGTCCGCGTCGGGCGTGGAGCCCACCGTGCGCTCAATGACGACCTGCAGGCGGGCCTCGGACAGCTCCTCGACCTTGCCCTCGCCCCACTCGACGACCACCACCGACTCCGGCAGCGACACGTCGAGGTCCAGGTCCTCCATCTCGTCCAGGCCGCCGCCCAGCCGGTAGGCGTCCACGTGGACCAGGGCGGGGCCGCCGGTCAGCGAGGGGTGGACGCGGGCGATGACGAAGGTCGGCGAGGTGACGGCGCCGCGTACGCCCAGGCCCTCGCCCAGGCCCCGGGTCAGGGTGGTCTTGCCCGCGCCCAGCTCGCCGTTGAGCAGCACGAGGTCGCCGGGGGCGAGCAGCGCCGCGATGCGCCGCCCCAGGTCACGCATGCGCTCGGCGGTACGTACGGTGATCCGGACGACGGGGGGAAGCCGGTCCTGCGTGCCCGCGGGGTACGGGTCGTGCGGTGTGCCCATGACCGCGAAGCCTACGCGCCGCCCCCCGCACCCCGCCCGTCCGCGACCCGCCGCGCCGTCCACCTCGCGCTGAGCCCCGCCCTACGCCTCGCCCGCCGTCGCCAGCTCGCGCAGCCCGTCGGCGACCGGCGCCTGCACCGAGTCGGCGGCGTGCGCGATGAGCAGCGCGAGGGCGGAGTTCACCAGCTCGGGGCGCTCGAATATCACCAGGTGCCCCGCGCCCTGCACGATGACCAGCTCGGCCTCCGGCAGCTTCTCGGCGATCTCGGTGCTGTGGGCGCTGGGCGTGAGCAGGTCCTTGTCCCCGGCCAGCACCAGCGCCGGCAGCCCGTCGAGCACGGCGAGCGCGTGGCCCTTCTCGTGCTCGGTGAAGGCCGGGTAGAACTCGGCGACCACGTCGATCGGCGTCGACTCGATCAGCCGCTCGGCGAACCGGCCGACCGCGGGGTCCACGTCGGAGCCGAAGGAGTAGCGCTTGATGATCCCGGCGAACAGCTCCGCGGTGGCCCGCCGCGCCCGCTCCACCAGGTCGGCCTGGCTGCCCATGATCTTCAGCAGCCCCGGCGCGACCGCGCGGAAGGCCCGCGCGCCGACCGCGGGCAGCCCGAGGGTGACCGCGGCCAGCTTGCCCGAGGAGGTCGAGACGAATCCGACCCCCGCGACCCGCTCGCGCACGTACTCCGGGTACTGGTCGGCGAAGGCCATCACCGTCATGCCGCCCATCGAGTGCCCGACCAGCACCACGGGACCCTCGGGCACGGCCGCGTCCAGCACGGCCTTCAGGTCGCGGCCGAGCTGGTCGATCGTCGCCGGGCCGCCCGCGGCCTGGTCGCGGCCGCGCTCGCTGCGGCCGTGGCTGCGCTGGTCCCAGTAGACCGCGCGGACCGCGCCGCGCAGGGCGGCCCGCTGGAAGTGCCAGGAGTCCTGGTTGAGGCAGTAGCCGTGCGAGAAGACCACGGTCACCGGCAGCGGTGCCGCGGCGCCGCCCCTGCGGCCGCGCAGCCAGCCGCGGCGGGACGGCTCGGGCGCCTCGGGGGCCGCGGCGTCCTCGATCTCGAAGTACAGCTCGGTGCCGTCCTCCGCGGTCGCGGTGCCCGGCCGGCCGCGCAGGCTCCCGTAGGGTCCTGCCGCGTCCAGCGCCAGCTGCGCCTTGCGCCGTACACCGCGCCCGACGGTGGCCCGCTCGATCGCCACGCCGGCCGCGGCACCCGCGGCCACCACCCCGATCGCGGCCCCGACCAGCCCGGCCCGCTCCCACTTCACCCCGTCACCCACTCGCTCAGCCACGCTCCGTGTAGACCCGCGGCACTCGGCCGCCGATCCTGGTCACGATCTCGTACGCGATCGTGCCGCAGGCCCGCGCCCAGTCCTCGGCGGTCGGCTCGCCCCGGTCGCCGGGGCCGAACAGCAGCGCCTCGTCGCCCGCGGCCGCGGCGTCGCCGCCGAGGTCCACCACGAACTGGTCCATCGCCACCCGTCCCGCCACCGTCCGCCACTTCCCGGCCACCAGGACCGGTCCCGCACCGGACGCATGCCGCGGCACACCGTCTGCGTACCCCAGCGGGACCAGCGCAAGCGTCGTCGGACCAGGCGTCACGTAGTGGTGGCCGTAACTGACGCCGTGGCCGCCCGGCACCTGCTTGACGCTCGCCAGCCGCGCGGCCAGCGTCATCACCGGGCGCAGCCCGAAGTCGGCGGGGCCGCCGACCTGCGGCACCGGGGAGATGCCGTACATGGCCACGCCGGGACGCACCAGGTCGAAGTGCGACTCCGGCAGCGTCAATGTGCCGGGCGAATTGGCAATGTGCCGCACTTCCGGGTCGAGTCCCGCGGCGGCCGCCTGGTCGAGTGCCGTGCGGAAGACGCCGAGTTCGCGCGCGATCGAGGGGTGGCCCGGCTCGTCGGCGCAGGAGAAGTGCGCCCACAGGCCGGTGACCCGGATCAGCCCGGCCTTTTCCGCCGCCCTTGCCGCGGCGGTCAGCGCGGGCCAGTCCGCGGGCTGCACCCCGTTGCGGCCGAGGCCCGCGTCGATCTTGAGCTGGACGCGCGCGGTGCGGCCCGCGGCCCGTGCCGCGGCCACCGCCTCCTCCAGCGCCCAGTGCGCGCTGACGGTCACGTCGACGTCGGCCTCGACGCACTCGCGCCACGGGCCGCCCGGCGTCCACAGCCAGCACAGCACCCGGCCGCCCACACCGGCGGCACGCAGCGCCAGCGCCTCCTCGGGCGTGGCCACGCCCAGCCAGGTGGCGCCGCCCTCCAGCGCGGCCCGCGCGCACGGCACCATGCCGTGCCCGTACGCGTCGGCCTTCACGACCGCCATGAAGGCCGCGCCGGGCGCCTTGGCCCGCAGCGCCGCGACGTTCGCCCGCAACGCACCCAGGTCGATCTGCGCCCATCCGCGCCCGCTCGTCATGTCGTTCATCCAGGTCAGTGTCTCAGGCGTGGGTCATGGTTGCCCTTGACGGCCCGATAGTATGCGCGCATACTAAAACCCATGATGACCCTGGGAACGGCACACATCACCTCCTCCGCGTCGCCCGCCGCCTTCTTCGCCCGCTGGGCGGACATGGCGACCTGGCCGGAGTGGAACTCCGACACCGAGTGGGTGCGGCTCGACGGCCCCTTCGTCCGCGGCGCCAAGGGCGAGCTCAAGCCCAAGGGCGCGCCCAAGGTGCCCTTCGTGGTGGCCGAACTGGTCGACGGCGAGGAGTTCACCGACGTCTCCAAGCTCGTCGGGGCCAAGCTGACCTTCCGCCACCTGGTCTCCCGCACGGACGAGGGGTCCACCCGGGTGGACGTCGCCGTCACGCTCCGCGGCCCGCTCGCCCGGCTGTGGAACGCGGCCCTCGGCAAGGGCATCGCGGCGGGCCTCCAGGGCGACCTGGACCGGCTCCGCGACGCGGCGGAGGCCGCGTGAGTCTCGCGACCGGCTTCGGCTCCGCGGAGGAGAGCCCCGGCCTGCTGCTCTGGCAGGTCACCAACCGCTGGCAGGCCGCCCAGCGCGCGGCCCTGCGGCCCTACGGCCTCACCCACGTGCAGTTCGTGCTGCTCGCGTCCCTGACCTACCTCCAGGCCGAGGACGAGCCCGTCACCCAGCGCCGCCTCGCCGACCACGCGGCGACCGACCCCATGATGACCTCCCAGGTCCTGCGCGCCCTGGAGTCCCGCGCGCTCGTCACCCGCCTCCCCCACCCCCACGACGCCCGCGCCCGCGCGCTCTCCCCCACCCCCGAGGGCCGCGACCTCGCCAACCGCGCGGTCACTGCCGTGGAGGCCTGCGACACGGATTTCTTCTCGACGCTGGGCGTCGAAGTCGCCCCTTTCACTGAGGCGTTGCGCACGCTGCTCCTCCGGAGGGGTCCCGAATAAGGGGGGTGCCCCTTGCGGTGGCGTCGCTTCCTTCCCGCCATCGTGGCTTGTCGCGCAGTTCCCCGCGCCCCCGGGTGGGTGCCCCCTGCGGTGGCGTCGCATCTTTCCCGCCATCGTGGCTTGTCGCGCAGTTCCCCGCGCCCCTGGAGGGGGTGCCCCTTGCGGTGGCGTCGGTTCCTTCCCGCCGTTCGGGCGGGCGCGCAGTTCCGCCCCAGAGCTTCGCCTGGGGGTACCCCCAGCGCCGCCTGAAAACGCTCACCCTCTCTGCAGAGGGCAAGCTCCCGCCAGGGGCGAATGCTGTACGCAGGAGGACGCAGGCCCAAAGGGGCGCGGGGAACTGCGCGCCCAGCCGAGACGGCGGGAAAGATGCAACGCCACCGCAGGTGGCACCCACCCCAGGGGCGCGGGGAACTGCGCGACAAGCCACGACGGTGCGAAAGGCGACCGCCCGCCGCAAGGGGCAGGGCCTCAAGGGGCGCTGGGGGCGGAACTGCGCGCGCAATCACGACGCAGCCGCACGCAAGCAACGCACCGCAAGGGGCGAGCACGACCGCCCCCCACCCGCCCGGAGGGCTAGAGCGTGTTGGCCCACGCGGATGGCAGGGATTCGGCCACGTCGAGAGCGGTGAGGGGCGACGGGGTGAGCCGCGCAGCGAGCCCGTGGAGGTAGGCGGCGACGGAGGCCGCCTCGACGGGCAGGAGGGAGGCCGCGAGGAGGGAGCCGGCGAGGCCGGAGAGGATGTCGCCGCTGCCCGCGGTGGCGAGCCACGCCGTCCCGGTGGGGTTCACCCGGACGGGAGCCTCCGAGGCGGGCGACGCCACGAGCGTCGTGGAGCCCTTGAGGAGAACCGTCGCCCCGTAAGCCGCGCACAGGGCGCGGACCGCGTCGAGGCGTGACGCCTCGACGGCCTCCCGGGGCCGCCCGAGCAGCGCCGCCGCCTCCCCCGCGTGCGGCGTGAGCACGGTGGGCGCGCTGCGCGCCAGGACCGCGTCCCGGTCCATGAGGCGCAGCCCGTCCGCGTCGACGAGCACGGGCACGTCCGCGGCCAGCACCTCCGCGACCGCGGCCCTGGCGGCGGCGGAGTCGCCGAGCCCGGGGCCGACGACCCAGGCCTGGACGCGGCCGGCCGCATGCGGCGACCCGGTGGAGACGAGCGTCTCGGGGTGGCGGGCGAGCACCGCGGCCGCGCCGCCGCCGACGTAGCGCACGGCCCCCGCGCCGCCGCGGATCGCCCCGGACACGGCGAGCACGGCCGCGCCGGGGTAGCGGTCGGACCCGGCGACGACCCCGACCACCCCCCGCCGGTACTTGTCGCTCTCGCCGCTGGGCCGGGGCAGCACCGCCGCGACGTCGGCGTGCTGGAGCGCCTCGACCTGGGGTACGCCGAGGTCGTCGCCGAGGCCGATGTCGATGAGCCGCAGGGCGCCCGCGTACCCGGCGGCCGGGTCGACGAGCAGCCCCGGCTTGTACGTGCCGAAGGTGACGGTGACGTCGGCCCGTACCGCGTCGCCCGCGACCTCGCCGGTGTCGGCGTCGACGCCGCTGGGCAGGTCGACGGCGACGACCGCGGCCCGCGCGTCGTACACCGCCCGCATCAGGTCCGCGGCCTGCGGGCGGAGCCCGCCCTTGCCGCCGATGCCGACGATGCCGTCGTAGACGAGGTGGGCGCGGCGGACGGCCGCGTAGCCGTCGTCGGCGCCCACGACCCGGCCGCCCGCGGCCCGCAGCGCCGCGAGCCCGGCGGTGTGCGCCTTTTCCGGCGCCAGCAGCACCGCGGTGACCGCGGCGCCCCGGCGGGCGAGCCGCGCGCCGGCGTAGAGGGCGTCGCCGCCGTTGCTGCCGCTGCCGGCGAGCACGGCGACCCTGGCGCCGTACACCCGCCCGAGGACTTCCGCACCGACCACCGCGAGCCCGGCGGCGGCCCGCTGCATCAGCGCGCCCTCCGGCAGCCGCGCCATCAGCGCGCCCTCCGCGTCCCGTACGGCCTGCACCGTATGCGCGTACCTCATCGCGAACCCTCCCGTCGGCCCTGCACCCGACGATACGTACCGCCTGCCGCCCCGGCACCCCGGCCCGGGCTCAACCCTCCGCGATGACCACCGCGGAGGCGACGCCCGCGTCGTGGCTGAGGGACAGGTGCCAGCTGCGGACGCCCAGTTCCGCGGCGCGGGCGGCGACCGTGCCGGTGACGGTCAGCCGGGGGCGCCCCGACGGCTCCGTGGTGACCTCGGCGTCGAGCCAGCTCAGCCCGGCCGGGGCGCCCAGGGACTTGGCCAGCGCCTCCTTGGCGGCGAAGCGTGCCGCGAGCGAGGCGAGGCCGCGCGGGGCGCCGGAGGGCAGCGACAGTTCCGCGGGGGTGAACAGGCGCTCCGCGAGGCCTGGGGTGCGCTCCAGGGCCGCGGCGAAGCGGTCGATCTCGGCGACGTCGATGCCGACCCCGACGATCACTTCGCGCCCTGCGCCCACGTGTGCATGCGCCCACCCTATTCGTGCGCAGGTCCTGCCCCTTGCTGCGGGCGCCGCAGTTCCGGTGCGTCGAAGAACGGCCACCCGCGGGACCCACCGGCCGCGGGTCACCGCGGGGCGCCTGGGAGGATGCGAGGCGTGACGACCTTGCCCTCCGCGCCTGCGAGCCCATTCGTTGATCTGACCAGGGCAGAGTGGAGCGCCCTGCGGGAGCGGACGCCGCTGCCGCTGACCGCGGAGGAGGTCGAGAAGCTGCGCGGCCTGGGCGACGTCATCGACCTGGACGAGGTCGTGGAGGTCTACCTTCCGCTCTCCCGGCTGCTGAATCTGTACGTGGCCGCCCACAGCGGCCTGCGCGGCGCGCTGAACACCTTCCTGGCGGGCACGGCGGGCGGCCCGCAGCCGGGCACGCCGTTCGTCATAGGGGTGGCCGGCAGCGTGGCGGTGGGCAAGTCCACCACCGCCCGCCTGCTCCAGGCGCTGCTGGCCCGCTGGCCCGAGCACCCGCGGGTCGAGCTGGTCACCACCGACGGCTTCCTGATGCCCAACGCCGAGTTGCAGCGGCGCGGCCTGATGGCGCGCAAGGGCTTCCCCGAGTCCTACGACCGCCGCGCGCTGACCCGCTTCGTGGCCGACGTGAAGTCCGGCAAGGCGGAGGTGACCGCCCCGGTCTACTCGCACCTGTTCTACGACATCGTGCCCGGCGAGCAGCTGACCGTCCGCAGGCCCGACATCCTCATCGTCGAGGGACTGAACGTGCTGCAGCCCGCGCTGCCCGGGCAGGACGGCCGCACCAGGATCGGGCTGGCCGACTACTTCGACTTCAGCGTCTACGTCGACGCCCGTACCGAGGACATCGAGCAGTGGTATCTCGGGCGGTTCCGCAAGCTGCGGGAGACCGCCTTCCAGAACCCCGACTCGTACTTCACGAAATACACTCGGGTGGCCGAGGACGAGGCGATGGACTACGCACGGCTGATGTGGCAGACCGTCAACCGGCCCAATCTCCAGGAGAATGTGCTGCCGACCCGCAGCCGGGCCACTCTCGTCCTGCGCAAGAGCCAGGACCACAAGGTGCAGCGGCTGTCGCTGCGCAAACTGTGACGCCGACGCAAGGCACCGGGATGTGCCGCCCGAGCCGTGGAGGACCCCCTCGTGCTGCACCTGCGAATGATCGTGCCGGCCGACCGCACGGAGGAGGTCGCGACCCTGGTGTCGGCGACCGTCGGCGCGACGCACCTCACGGTGGTCAGGGGCGCCGCCTACGACCCGCTGGGCGACCTGCTGACGTGTGACGTGGCCCGGGAGGCCGCCGACCCGCTGCTGGCGGCGCTGCGGGCGCTGGGCATCGAGAAGACCGGGGCGATCACGGTCGAGAACATCGACGTGACGCTGTCGCGGAGTGCCGCCAGGGCCGAGCGCGAGGCCCCGGGCGAGAGCGCGGACGCGGTGGTGTGGGAGTCGCTCGTCGAGGCGACCCACGAGGAGTCCACCTTCACCATCACCTACCTGTCGTTCCTGACGGTGGCCACGATGCTGGCGTCCTACGGGGTGATGCTGGACAGCTCGATCCTGATCGTCGGCGCGATGGTCGTCGGCCCGGAGTTCGGGCCGCTGGCGGGCGTCTGCACGGGCCTGGTGCGCCGCAGCGGCCGGCTGGTGGCGCGTTCGGCGATCGCGCTGGCGGTGGGCTTCCCCGCGGCGATGCTGCTCACCGGCGGCTTCGCCTTCGTGATGAGCGGTCTGGGGCTGTTCACGCAGGCGCGCTTCGACGCGCCCCATCCGGCGACGCAGTTCATCTGGCAGCCGACCTGGGACTCCTTCGTGGTGGCCTTCCTCGCCGGCATCGCCGGGATGCTGTCGCTGACCTCGTCGAAGTCCGGCGCGCTGGTCGGCGTGGCGATCTCGGTGACGACGGTGCCGGCCGCCGCGAACGCCGCGCTGGCCATCGCGTACTCCAGCTGGCACGAGGCCTGGGGCTCCAGCCTCCAGCTGCTGATCAACCTTGGCGGAATCGTCTGCGCCGGCACCCTGACGCTGCTCGCCCAGAAGTGGCTGTGGGCGGTGCAGCGCCGCAGGGTGCCGGCGGCGTGAAGGCGCAAGGGCGCAAGGGCCTACGGGCGGTTCAGCCCAGCGTGGACTTCACCACGTCGGCGAGGCGGCCCGCCACCGCCCTGGCGTGGTCGATGTCGGCGGCCTCCACCATGACGCGGACCAGCGGCTCGGTGCCGGAGGGGCGCAGCAGCACCCGCCCGGTCGCGCCCAGCTCCGCCTCGGCCTCCGCGACGGCCGCGACCAGCTCGGGCGCGGTCGCGGCCCGGCTCTTGTCGACGTCGGGCACGTTGACCAGCACCTGCGGCAGCCGCTGCATGACGGCGGCCAGGTCGGCCAGCGTGCGGCCGGTCGACGAGACGCGGGCGGCGAGCAGCAGCCCGGTCAGGGTGCCGTCGCCGGTGGTGGCGTGGTCGAGCACGATGACGTGGCCCGACTGCTCGCCGCCGAGCGCGTAGCCGTGCTCCTTCATCGACTCCAGCACGTAGCGGTCGCCGACCGCGGTCTGCACCAGGGTGATGCCCTCGCGCTCCATGGCCAGCTTGAAGCCCAGGTTGGACATGACCGTGCCGACGACGGTGTCGCCGCGCAGCTCGCCGCGCTCGCGCAGCGACAGCGCGAGGATCGCCAGGATCTGGTCGCCGTCGACCTCCTCGCCCGCCGCGTCCACGGCCAGGCAGCGGTCGGCGTCGCCGTCGTGCGCGATGCCGAAGTCGGCGCCGTGCTCTATGACGGCGGCCTTGAGCAGCTCCAGGTGGGTCGAGCCGCAGCCGTCGTTGATGTTCAGGCCGTCGGGGCGGGCGCCGATGGTGACGACCTCGGCTCCGGCGCGCGAGAAGGCCTCGGGCGACACGCGGGACGCGGCGCCGTGCGCCTCGTCCAGGACGACCTTGAGCCCGTCGAGGCGGTTGGGCAGCACGCCGATCAGGTGGGCGACGTACTGGTCGAAGCCCTCGTCGTAGTCCTTGACCCGGCCGACGCCCGCGCCGGTGGGGCGCACCCAGGGGGCGCCGGTGCGGTGCTCCTCGTAGACCTTCTCGATCCGGTCCTCAAGGTCGTCGTCGAGCTTGTGGCCGCCGCGGGCCAGGAACTTGACGCCGTTGTCCGGCATCGCGTTGTGGCTCGCGGACAGCATCACGCCGAGGTCGGCGCCCAGCGCGCCGGTGAGATACGCCACCGCCGGGGTGGGCAGCACACCGACCCGCAGGACGTCCACGCCCGCGCTCGCGAGGCCTGCCACGACGGCGGCCTCAAGGAACTCGCCCGAGGCGCGCGGATCGCGCCCCACCACCGCGACCGGCCGGTGCCCTGCGAAGGTGCCCGCCTCCGCGAGCACGTGCGCCGCCGCGACCGACAGGCCGAGCGCCAGCTCGGCGGTGAGGTCCGCGTTGGCGATGCCACGCACCCCGTCGGTACCGAAGAGTCGTCCCACTGTGTGTCCTCCGATGCGATACGGCGGCTCTGCCGTCTCCCGGCCGTCCCCGGCCGTACTCAGATACGCAGGCGCCGGCCGCCCCCGGGGCTTCGCCCGGGGGCGCCCCCGGCGCCGCGTGCGCGTGCACGGGGGCCGGAGCGCACCTGCTTGGTGCTTGACGCTTGGCGCCCTGTCATTGGTTGTACCAGTCGTATCACCACAGATATACGACCACGGCGCCACATGCGAACGCCCCGGAGGCAATGGTGTGCCTCCGGGGCGTTGTGCAACGGCAAAAGCGAGGGCAGCGGTGTGCCGGTCGCGATTAGCGCTTGCTGAACTGCGGCGCCTTGCGGGCCTTCTTCAGACCGGCCTTCTTCCGCTCGACCGCGCGGTCGTCACGGGTCAGGAAGCCGGCCTTCTTCAGCGGGCCGCGGTTGTTGTCCACGTCCGCCTCGTTGAGCGCACGGGCGACACCGAGGCGCAGCGCACCGGCCTGGCCCGAGATGCCGCCGCCGCTGATGCGGGCGATGACGTCGTAGCGGTTGTCGAGTTCGAGCACCTTGAAGGGCTCGTTGACTTCCTGCTGGTGCACCTTGTTCGGGAAGTAGCCCTCAAGGGTGCGGCCGTTGATCTTCCACTTGCCGCTGCCCGGGACGATCCGGACGCGGGCGATGGACTGCTTGCGGCGGCCGGTGCCGGCAGCCGGCTGCGGGTCGCCGAAGCGCGAGGCGAGCGACTCGGAGGTGTACTCCCCCTCGACGGCATCGGACTCGAAGGTGGTGATCTCCTCGTAGGACTCGTCGCCCTCGATGACGGTCTCGGCAGTGGTCTCAGCCACGATTCTCCTCAGGTTCTTTCTGGTAGCTGGTGGCCGGAACTACTGCGCGACCTGGGTGATCTCGAACGGCACCGGCTGCTGCGCAGCGTGCGGGTGCTGGTCGCCCGAGTAGACCTTCAGCTTGGAGAGCATCTGACGGCCCAGGGTGTTCTTGGGGAGCATGCCCTTGACGGCCTTCTCGACGGCCTTCTCGGGGCTCTTCTCCAGCAGCTCGTCGTAGCGCACGGAACGCAGACCGCCCGGGTAACCGGAGTGGCGGTAGGCCATCTTCTGGGTGCGCTTGTTACCCGAGAGGTGGACCTTGTCGGCGTTGATGATGATGACGAAGTCGCCGGTGTCCACGTGGGGCGCGTAGATGGGCTTGTGCTTGCCCCGCAGGAGGGTGGCGGCCTGAGTGGCCAGACGGCCCAGGACAACGTCCTGCGCGTCGATGACGTGCCACTGGCGCTGGACATCGCCGGGCTTGGGGCTGAACGTACGCACGGTCGTAGCCTTCGCTTCTTCTCAGTAGTGGTTTCCCCTGACCCGCCGCGAGGGCGGTGGGGAAGGGTCCTGACAAGGCCACCCGGACGATCACGACAGCCTTGGAGGCACACGGGGACGCAACCCGTCTGCCTGCCGCTGGTCATCGGCCCGGTGGACCGGCGTAAGGGCCCCTCACGTGAGATAGAGCAAGCCAATACGCATAACGAACCATGAGAATACCCGGGCGCCCCCGGCCGGGTCAAAACGCCTCCCGCGGGGCGCTGTGCTACCGGTCGCGCTACCGGTCGCGGGCCACTCGCGCCTCGTCCCACACCGGGGTGGGCGACTCCCGCACGGTGCCGTCCGCGCCGAAGACGAGATAGCGGTCGAAGGTGCGGGCGAACCAGCGGTCGTGGGTCACCGCGAGCACCGTGCCCTCGTACGACTCCAGGCCCTCCTGCAGCGCCTCCGCGCTCTCCAGGTCCAGGTTGTCCGTCGGCTCGTCCAGCAGCAGCGCGGTGGTGCCCTCCAGCTCCATCAGCAGGATCTGGAAGCGGGCCTGCTGCCCGCCGGACAGCTTGTCGAAGGGCTGGTCGCCCTGCCGCTCCAGCTCGTAGCGCCGCAGCACCGACATCGCGCGGCCGCGGTCCCGTGAGTGCTCGGTCCACAGGATGTCCACCAGCGGGCGGCCGCGCAGCTCCGGGTGCGCGTGGGTCTGCGCGAAGTGCCCGGGTACGACGCGGGCGCCCAGCCGGTACGTGCCGGTGTGCGCCACGCTTTCGTCGCCCGCCAGCAGCCGCAGGAAGTGCGACTTGCCCGAGCCGTTGGAGCCGAGCACCGCGACCCGCTCGCCGTAGAAGACCTCCAGGTCGAAGGGCTTCATCAGGCCGGTCAGCTCCAGCTTCTCGCAGGTCACCGCCCGCATGCCGGTCCTGCCGCCCTTGAGCCGCATCTTGATGTCCTGCTCGCGCGGCGGCTCCTGCGGGCTGCCCGCGTCCTCGAAGCGCTTCAGCCGGGTCTGGGCCGCGTGGTAGCGCGACGCCATGTCGGGGCTGTTCGCCGCCTGCTGCCGCAGCCGCAGCACCATCGCCTTGAGCTTGGCGTGCTCCTCCTCCCAGCGGCGGCGCAGCTCCTCGAAGCGGGCGAAGCGCTCCTTGCGGGCCGCGTGGAAGGTGTCGAAGCCGCCGCCGTGGACCCAGGCGGTCGCCCCCGCCGGGCCGGTCTCGACGCTGACGATCTTCTCCGCGGTGCGCGACAGCAGCTCGCGGTCGTGGCTGACGAACAGCACGGTCTTCCTGGTGGCGGCGATCTGCTCCTCCAGCCAGCGCTTGCCGGGGACGTCCAGGTAGTTGTCCGGCTCGTCGAGCAGCAGCACCTCGTCGGGGCCGCGCAGCAGCGCTTCGAGCACCAACCGCTTCTGCTCGCCGCCGGACAGCGTCTTGACCTCGCGCCACTGCGCCCGCTCGTACGGGACGCCCAGCGCGGCCATCGTGCACATGTCCCACAGCGTCTCGGCCTCGTAGCCGCGCGCCTCGGCCCAGTCGCCGAGCGCGTGCGCGTACGCCATCTGCGCCGGCTCGTCGTCCTGCGCCATGATCGCCAGCTCGGCCGCGTCCACCGCCTCGGCGGCCGCCCTGATCCGCGGGTGCGCCACCGAGACCAGCAGGTCGCGTACGGTCCTGTCGTCCCGGACGCTGCCGATGAACTGCCGCATCACGCCGAGGCCGCCGCTGACGGTGACGCCGCCGCCGTGCGGGGTGATCTCGCCGGCGATCAGCCGCATCAGCGTGGTCTTGCCGGCGCCGTTCGGCCCGACCAGCGCCACGGCCGCGCCGTCGCCGACACGGAACGAGACGTCGCCTAGCAGCGCCCGCCCGTCCGGCAGGTAGTACTCCAGGTGCGCTGCTTCCACATGTCCCATGGCCTGAATTCTCCCGTGCCGTCCGACCGTGCCCAACCCGTTTTTGCCCGAACGGCCTTGCGGGCCGCACCCGCAACGGCCCGCGGTAGGCCCTTGGCCGGACCGGCAATATGATGCGCGACATGACTGATGGCCCCGGGCAGCAGCCGCCGCAGGAACCGCGCAGGAACGCCGACGCCGCCGGCGAGCGCGAAGTGCTGGAGGGACGCGTCATCCCCTCCCGCCCGCAGTCCGAGCGGGACGCGGACCCGCGCCGGCAGTTCCGCCGGCCGTCACCGCCCCCGCAGGCACCCGAGCCCGGCCCGGCCTGGTCCGCCCAGGCCGACGCGGCCGCGCAGGCGGCCCCCCAGCCGCAGCCGGGTCAGCCCTGGTCGCCCCAGGAGCCGCAGCAGCCGGCCCTGGACCAGCCCGCGCAGGACCCGGCGACCCAGATCATCCCGGCCCAGAACTGGTCCCAGCAGCAGCCCCACGCGGCCCAGCCCGGCCCCCAGCAGCAGGCACCGCAGCCCGCCCAGCAGCCGCCCTACCCGCAGCAGCAGCAGCCCCCGGCCCAGCAGCAGCCCCAGCCGCAGCCCCACGCGGCCCAGCAGCAGGCGTACGCGCCCCAGCAGCAGCCCCCGGCCCAGCAGCAGCCGCCGCAGCCCCACGCGGCCCAGCCCGGCCCCCAGCAGCAGGCACCGCAGCCCGCCCAGCAGCCGCCGTACCCGCAGCAGCCGCAGCCCCCGGCCCAGCAGCAGCACGGGGGCCGGCCCGGCCCCCAGCACGCCCAGCAGCCCCGGCAGCAGGCGCCCCGGCAGCAGCCGCCGCAGCCCGCCCAGCAGCAAGCCGGCGGGCACGTGCCGTTCGCGGGCGGCAGCGCCCCGCGGCCCGCTCCCCGCACGCAGACGCCGGAGCCGGAGGCGTCGACACCGGACTGGGGCGCGCTCGCCGAGCAGCAGGAGGTCAGCGGAGCGCGGCGGCGCCGCGTGCTGATGCTCACCGGCGGGATCGTCGCCGTCGCGGTGATAGCCGGCGGTGTCGCCACCGCCGTCGTCATGTCAGGCAAGAGCGACGACAAGCCGGTCGCGGGACCGTCCTCCTCGGCCACCGCCAGCAAGAACCAGCCGACGCTGCCGCCCCTGCCGACCTTCTCCTCGGTCGCCCCGCCCCCGCCGGCCAACCCGCTGGACTACCTGAACACCGCCGCCAAGGACAAGGCGCCGCTCACCCCGCAGTCCCTCTTCCCCGGCAAGCAGTTCGTCTGGGAGGGCCGCACCTACGTCAAGACCGGGAGCGACGTCACGGCGTCCTGCGCGAAGAACGCGCGGAAGGCCGTCGCGACGGCCCTCGCCGCCAACGGATGCCAGAAGCTGATCCGCGCGACGTACACGCAGGGCGGGCTCGCGGTGACCGTCGGCGTCGCCGTCTTCCCCGACAACACCCGCGCGAAGAAGGTCGCGGGCGTCTCCCAGTACCTGGCCCCGCTCAACGGCGGCGGCGTCGCCGACTTCTGCCACGCCGTGCGCTGCCAGATGACCTCGAACGCGGTCGGCCGGTACGCCTACTTCGCGATCTCCGGCTTCAAGAACGGCAAGACGCTCGCGGCCAACGACACGGTGGGCAAGCAGGCGGCCAACGACGCGTCCGACTTCGCCTTCAGCCGCATCGTCCAACGCGGCAAGGACGCGGCCGCGGCGGACCCGTCCCGCCAGCAGTGACCCCGCGGGGTGCCCCCGCGTCCCCCGGGTGATCGCCCCATGCGGTGCGTCCCTTGCCTGCGGCTGCATCGTGGCTTGTCGCGCAGTTCCGCCCCCAGAGCTTCGCCTGGGGGTACCCCCAGCGCCCCCTGGTGATTGCCCCTCGCCGAGGGCGCGCACCTTCCGGTGCGTCGTGGCTGCGCGCGCAGTTCCCCGCGCCCCTTTGGCCTGCGTCCTCCAACGCACGAGGTTCGCCCCTGGCAGGGGCTTGCCCTCTGCGCGGAGGGCGAGAGTTTTTCCGGCGGCTCTGGGGGCGGAACTGCGCGCGCAGCCCACCGCCGGGGGAAAGGCGAACCCCCAGCGCAAGGGGCACCCTCTCAGCAGGCGCCGCCAGGCAAAGTGCGGAGGTTGCGGGCTTCGCGGCTACGGGCCGCGAGGAGCGCGTCCGCGGGGTAGCCGACCTCCTCCAGCGTGAGGCCGTGCGGGCGGACGACGTTCACCGCGGAGTGCCGAACCCGTCCGGCCAGGACTTCCGCGGGGAAGGCCACCGGGCGGTGCCCGTCACCGACCAGGATCATCGCGCCGACCAGCGCCCGCACCATGTTGTGGCAGAAGGCGTCGGCCCGCACCGTGGCGACGGCCACGCCGTCGCCCTGCCGCTCCCAGCGCACGTCCAGCAGCGTGCGGATGGTCGTCGCGCCCTCCCGCTTCTTGCAGTACGCGGCGAAGTCGTGCTCCCCGAGCAGCAACTCGGCGGCGGCGTTCATGGCGTCGACGTCGACGGGCCGGTCGTGCCAGAGCACGTGCCCGCGCAGCAGCGGGTCGACCCCGCCGGGGTGGTCGCCGACCCGGTAGGCGTACCGCCGCCAGATCGCGGAGAAGCGCGCGTTGAAGCCGGAGGGCGCCTCGCGGACGCCGAAGACCCTGACGTCCCAGGGCAGCCGCCCCGCCAGCCGCCTGCGCAGCTTGTCGCGCTCGACGGCCCACACGTCCTCCGGGAGGTCGACGTGGGCGACCTGACCGCGCGCGTGGACGCCGGCGTCGGTGCGGCCTGCGACGGTCAGCTCGACCGGCTCCGGCAGCCGCAGCACCGTGGCGATCGCCGACTCCAGCTCGCCCTGCACCGTGCGCCTGGTGCGCTGCTTGGCCCAGCCGGAGAAGTCGGCCCCGTCGTAGGCCAGGTCCAGCCGGACCCGTACGAAACCGGGTGCCGCATCGTCGCTCACGCGTAGCTCCTCACCGTGGGGAACGGAACGGACCCGTACCCCCAGGGGGTACGGGTCCGCCCGCAGAACCTGTCGAACGCCTCAGGCGTCCTTGGCCTCGTCCGACTCGTCGGCCGCGGCAGCCTCGGCGGCCTCGTCCTTCTTGATGTCGGCCAGGGCCTCGTCACCCGCAGCGTCCTTCGCGGAACGCTTCGTGGCGGCCTCGGCCTCACCGACAGCGGACTGCTGCACGGTCAGGGCCTCGACCAGCTCGATGACCGCCATCGGCGCGTTGTCGCCGCGACGGGGACCGACCTTGGTGATGCGGGTGTAGCCACCCGGGCGGTTCTCGTACCGCGGGCCGATCTCGGTGAAGAGCGTGTGGACGACGCTCTTGTCCGTGATGGTCTGCAGCACCTGGCGACGGTTGTGGATGTCGCCCTTCTTCGCCTTGGTGATCAGGCGCTCCGCGACCGGGCGCAGCCGGCGCGCCTTGGCCTCGGTGGTGGTGATGCGGCCGTGCTCGAAAAGCGCCTTCGCGAGGTTCGCGAGGAGCAGCTTCTCGTGCGCGGCGCTGCCGCCCAGACGGGCACCCTTGGCGGGCTGAGGCATGGTGGTTCTCCTTCTACGCTGCACCGGCCGTGTCAGGTACCGATGTCAGTGCGAACTGGCGGCTGCCAGCTCGTGGGGTCCCGAGGCTGCGCCTCGGGAGGCTTGCAGTGGCGCCCAGAGGGCGCCATAGAGGGGCGCGGGGAACTGCGCGCGCAACCAGCCACCGGCCGGTGGTCCGGATGCGACAGCAACAGCCCCTTCGGGCCGGTGACGACCCGCGCCCAGGTGGTGGGCTGGTCGCGCAGTTCCCCGCGCCCCTGAGGGGCACCCCTCGGCGCGGGGGAACCGCAGCGACCGGCGAACCGCCGGAAGCGATCAGTACTGCTCGGTCTCGACGAAACCGGCGTCGACGTCGTCGTCGGCGCCGAAGGCGTCGGCGGCGGCGGTCGGGTCGAATCCGGGCGGGCTGTCCTTGAGGGCCAGGCCCATGCCGGCCAGCTTCGCCTTGACCTCGTCGATCGACTTCGCACCGAAGTTGCGGATGTCGAGCAGGTCCGCCTCGGAGCGTGCGACGAGTTCGCCCACGGAGTGGATGCCCTCGCGCTTGAGGCAGTTGTAGGAGCGGACGGTCAGTTCCAGCTCCTCGATCGGCAGCGCCAGGTCCGCGGCCAGGGCGGCGTCCGTCGGGGACGGGCCCATGTCGATGCCCTCGGCGTCGACGTTCAGCTCGCGGGCCAGGCCGAACAGCTCGACCAGGGTCTTGCCGGCCGACGCCATGGCGTCACGCGGCCGCATGGCCTGCTTGGTCTCGACGTCGACGATCAGCTTGTCGAAGTCGGTGCGCTGCTCGACACGGGTCGCCTCGACCTTGTAGGTGACCTTGAGCACCGGGCTGTAGATGGAGTCGACCGGGATGCGGCCGATCTCCTGGCCCTGCTGCTTGTTCTGCACCGCGGAGACGTAGCCGCGACCGCGCTCGACGGTCAGCTCCATCTCCAGCTTGCCCTTGGCGTTGAGCGTGGCCAGGACCAGGTCGGGGTTGTGCACCTCGACACCGGCCGGCGGCGCGATGTCGGCGGCGGTGACGACACCCGGACCCTGCTTGCGCAGGTACATCACGACCGGCTCGTCGTGCTCCGAGGAGACGACCAGCTGCTTGATGTTGAGGATGACGTCGGTCACGTCCTCCTTGACGCCCGGCACGGTGGTGAACTCGTGCAGGACACCGTCGACCCGGATCGAGGTGACCGCGGCACCCGGGATCGAGGAGAGGAGCGTACGGCGCAGGGAGTTGCCGAGGGTGTAGCCGAAGCCCGGCTCCAGCGGCTCGATCACGAACCGGGAGCGGAATTCGTCGACGACCTCTTCGGTCAACGAGGGACGCTGAGCAATCAGCATTTTCTTGGGTCCTTCTGTCGTGGGCGCCCGCTATTTGACGCCCCCTGTACTACGAGGGTACGGGCGGCACGGCGAAACCGTCGTGTGACGGCGGCCGTACCGCCCGTAACCGCGAGCTGCTACTTGGAGTAGAGCTCGACGATCAGCTGCTCCTGCACCTGGGTGTCGATCACCTGGCGCTCGGGCAGGCTGTGCACGAGGATGCGCAGCTTGCCCGCGTTGGCCTCGAGCCACGCCGGCACGGTCTTGTCGCCGGCCTCGCCCTGCGCCACCTGGAAGGGGGTCAGGGTGCGGGACGACTCGCGGACCTCGACGATGTCGTTCACGGACACGCGAGCCGACGGGATGTCGTTCTTGCGGCCGTTGACGGTGATGTGTCCGTGACGGACCAGCTGACGGGCGTGGTCGCGGGACTTGGCGAAGCCGGCCCGGTACACCACGTTGTCGAGGCGGGTCTCAAGGATGCGCAGAAGGTTCTCACCGGTCTTGCCGGTCTTCTGGTTCGCTTCCTTGTAGTAGTTCACGAACTGCTTCTCGAGGACACCGTAGATACGCGCGCACTTCTGCTTCTCACGCAGCTGAAGCAGGTACTCGCTGTCCTTGGTGCGCCCGCGTCCGTGCTCACCCGGGGGGTAAGGACGGATCTCGATCGGGCACTTCGCGCTCTCGCACTTAGCTCCCTTGAGGAAGAGCTTCTGCTTCTCCCGACGGCATCGCTTGCAGTCGGCCCCGGTATAACGCGCCATTGTCTCGTTTCTCCTGTTTCAGCTGGTCAGACGCGGCGGCGCTTCGGCGGGCGGCAGCCGTTGTGCGGGGTCGGGGTGACGTCCTGGATCGACCCGACCTCAAGGCCGGTGGCCTGGAGGGAGCGGATCGCGGTCTCGCGGCCGGAGCCGGGACCCTTCACGAAGACGTCGACCTTGCGCATGCCGTGCTCCTGCGCGCGACGGGCGGCCGACTCGGCGGCCATCTGCGCGGCGAAGGGGGTGGACTTGCGCGAGCCCTTGAAGCCGACGTGGCCGGCGGAGGCCCAGGAGATCACGTTGCCCGAGGGGTCGGTGATCGAGACGATCGTGTTGTTGAACGTGCTCTTGATGTGGGCGTGCCCGTGAGCGACGTTCTTCTTTTCCTTGCGGCGCACCTTCTTGGCTGCGCCCTGACGGCCCTTAGGAGGCATGTGTCACGTTCTCCCGGTGGAGGTGGTCGGTCCTTTGGCGAAGACCGCTGGTGTGGGTCCTGCTGAGGACTACTTCTTGCCCGGCTTCTTCTTGCCGGCGATGGCGCGACGCGGGCCCTTGCGGGTGCGGGCGTTGGTGTGCGTGCGCTGCCCGTGGACGGGCAGGCCCCGACGGTGACGCAGACCCTGGTAGCAGCCGATCTCGACCTTGCGGCGGATGTCGGCCTGCACCGAACGACGGAGGTCACCCTCGGTCGTGTAGTTGTCGTCGACCCACTTGGCGATCTTGACGAGGTCTTCCTCGGGAAGGTCGCGCACGCGGACGTCGGGGTTCACACCGGTGTTCTTCAGGATGTCCTGGGCGCGCGAGCGCCCGATGCCGAAGACATAGGTGAGGGCGATCTCCACGCGCTTTTCGCGCGGGAGGTCAACGCCTGAAAGGCGTGCCATGTGTGTGGCTCCTGGTGATGTCGGAGGTCTTCCGCAGTGCCGGTTCCCGGCGGCCGTGTCAGGTACCGGACGGGTCCCCGGCCTCCGCCGGGGGTGTCGCCCCCTTCGTTCAGGGGACGGGCGCTGCGTATGTACGTGTGTGCGTCGCGCGAATCTCTGCGGCGGTGCAGAAGGTGCAGGTCGTGCGTCAGCCCTGGCGCTGCTTGTGGCGCAGGTTGTCGCAGATGACCATGACCCGGCCGTGGCGGCGGATCACCTTGCACTTGTCGCAGATCTTCTTGACGCTCGGCTTGACCTTCATGGGATGTCAGGTTCTCCGGGTCTTGAGATCTACTTGTATCGGTAGACGATCCGTCCGCGCGTCAGGTCGTAGGGAGACAGCTCCACGACGACCCGGTCATCCGGAAGGATACGGATGTAGTGCATCCGCATCTTGCCGCTGATGTGCGCGAGGACCTTGTGACCGTTCTGCAGCTCCACCTTGAACATGGCGTTCGGCAGAGACTCGATCACGGTGCCCTCGATTTCGATGGCGCCTTGCTTTTTGGCCATGTCCTGCTTTCGGGATCGGCTACCTTGATCGACTCTGGGCATGCCGGAAGACACGCGAGAGCCGACGTGTCAGTCTACGACACGGCCCCCGGAAAGACGAATCCACTGGTTATGCCCACGCCTCATGATCGTTACGCTGCCGGGTCGGGGGCGGTCGTGATGCCGAATTCGGCGAGCTTGGCGCGGCCGCCGTCCGGGGCGGTGAGCACCAGCGGGCCGTCCTCGGTCAGCGCGATGGTGTGCTCCCAGTGCGAGGACCAGGAGCCGTCGTCGGACTTGACCGTCCACTCGTCGTCCATGACGTGGGTGTGCGGGGAGCCGAGGGTGACCATCGGTTCGATCGCCAGGCACACCCCGGGGATGAGCTTGATGCCGCGGCCGCGCTTCTTGGTGACGTAGTTCAGCAGGTGCGGGTCCATGTGCATCTCGGTGCCGATGCCGTGGCCGCCGTACTCCTCGACGATGCCGTACTTGCCCGAGGCGGGGCGCGGCTGGCGGCGGATGTAGCCCTCGACGGCCCGGGAGATGTCCTCCAGCCGGTTGCCCTTGCGGAAGGCGGCGATGCCGGCCCACATGGACTCCTCGGTGACCCGGCTCAGCTCGGCCAGCTCGGGCGCGTGGCCGGTGCCGACCAGGCAGGTGAAGGCGGCGTCGCCGTGCCAGCCCTCCACGATGGCGCCGGCGTCGATGGCGATGATGTCGCCGTCCTTGAGCACGGTCTTGCGGTCGGGGATGCCGTGGACGACCACGTCGTTGACCGAGGTGCAGATGTTGCCGGGGAAGCCGCCGTAGCCGAGGAAGTTCGGCTTGGCGCCGTGGTCGGCGATGACCTTGGCGGCGATCTCGTCCAGGTCCTTGGTCGTGGCACCGGGCACGGCCGCCGCACGGGTCGCCTCGTGGATAGCCGCGACGACAAGACCGGCCCGCCTCATCGTGGCGATCTGCTCCGGGGTCTTGATCTCCACCATGCGGCTGACGCCTTCCTCACTTGCGGTCTGCGGGTACGGGGCACCCTGTGCCCGTTCAACGATACGGCCGTGGTGCCCCCGGGGGCACCACGGCCGTATGCCGTGCTGTCGTACTGCCGTGCGTCAGGCGGCGTCGCGCCTGAGTGCGTCCATCGCGCGCTGGGTGACCTCGGCCACCTTGCCGAGGGCCGGGATCGTCTGCACCAGGCCCTGCTGCTTGTAGTAGTCGATGATCGGCTCGGTCTCGCGGTGGTACACGTCGAGGCGGTTGCGCACCTTGTCCTCGGCGTCGTCGGGACGCTGGTACAGCTCACCGCCGCAGTCGTCGCACACGCCGGCCGCCTGCGGCTGGTTGTACTCGACGTGGAAGACGTGCGCGCTGTCGTTGCGGCACACCCGGCGGCCCGCGATCCGCTTGACGACCTCGTCCTCGGGGACCTCCAGGTCGAGGACCCCGTCGAGCGCGATGCCGTGCGAGGCCAGGTAGGCGTCCAGCGCCTGGGCCTGGCCGACGTTGCGCGGGAATCCGTCGAGCAGGAAGCCCCCGGCGGCGTCGGACTGGTTGAGCCGGTCCTCCGCCATACCGATGGTGACCTCGTCGGGGACCAGGTCCCCCGCGTCCATGTACGCCTTCGCCTGCTTGCCCAGCTCTGTGCCCTGGCTGATGTTGGCGCGGAACAGGTCGCCCGTGGAGATGTGCGGGATCGACAGGTTCTTGGCGAGGTACGCGGCCTGCGTCCCCTTGCCCGCGCCGGGCGGCCCGACCAGGACGATACGCATCAGCGGAGGAACCCTTCGTAGTTACGCTGCTGTAGCTGGCTCTCGATCTGCTTCACCGTCTCCAGACCGACACCCACGATGATCAGGATGCTGGTACCGCCGAGCGGGAAGTTGCCGTTGCTGCCGTTGAAGATCGCGATCGCGACCGTCGGCACGAGAGCGATGAGGCCCAGGTACAGCGCGCCTGGCCACGTGATGCGGTTCAGCACGTAACTCAGGTATTCGGCGGTGGGTCGGCCGGCGCGGATGCCCGGGATGAACCCACCATACTTCTTCATATTATCGGCGACTTCTTCGGGGTTGAACGAGATCGCGACGTAGAAGAAGGCGAAGAAGACGATCAGCAGGAAGTAGGCCGCCATGTACACCGGGTGGTCGCCCTTGGTGAAGTTGCGGCTGATCCATTGCGCCCAGCCCGAGGTCGAGCCCGAGAACTGCACGATCAGCGCCGGGATGTACAGCAGCGACGAGGCGAAGATGACCGGGATGACACCGGCCTGGTTCACCTTGAGCGGGATGTACGTCGAGGTGCCGCCGTAGGAGCGGCGCCCGATCATGCGCTTCGCGTACTGCACGGGGATGCGCCGTTGCGCCTGCTCGACGAAGACCACCAGGCCCACCATCGCCAGGCCGACCGCGAGGACCGCGAGGAACTCCACCCAGCCGTCGGCGATCGTGCCGGAGACCTTGATCGCCCACAGCGAGCCGGGGAAGCCGGCCGCGATGGAGACGAACATCAGGATCGACATGCCGTTGCCGATGCCGCGGTCGGTGACGAGCTCACCGAGCCACATGATCACCACGGTGCCGGCGGTCATCGTGGTGACCATCGTGATCGTGGTGAAGATCGACTGGTTCGGCACGATGGACCCGGCGTTGTTGCAGCCGGAGAACAGGCTGCCGGAGCGGGCGGTGGCCACCAGGCCGGTGCCCTGCAGCACGGCCAGAGCGACCGTCAGATACCGGGTGTACTGGGTGATCTTGGTGGTGCCGGCCTGGCCCTCCTTCTTGAGGGCCTCCAGACGCGGGATCACCACCGTCAGCAGCTGGAGGATGATGCTCGCCGTGATGTACGGCATGATCCCCAGCGCGAAGATCGTCAGCTGCAGCAGTGCGCCGCCACTGAACATGTTCACCAGCCCGAAGAGGCTGTTGTTGCCCTTCGTGTCCTTGATGCACTGGTTGACGACCGTGTAGTCGATGCCCGGCACCGGTACGTGCGCTCCGAGGCGGTAGACCACCACGATGCTCAGAGTGAACAGCAGCTTCTTGCGCAGGTCGGGCGTCCTGAACGCCCGTGCGAACGCGGTGAGCACGGTGCCTCCTGCACCCCCCGCGCGAGGGCGGAAGGACGGTTTATGAGGTAACTGACGACAGCAGCGTCGGTTAGCCTACCGGCGACTTAGCCCCGCAAGGAATGACCAACCGGGGAAGGAAAATCACAGGAACGAACGACCGGGGATGCCCAAGAGTTTCTGGGCATCCCCGGTCGTGTCGTCATCGGGCTCAGACGAGCTCGGTGACCGTGCCGCCGGCAGCGGCAATCTTCTCCTTGGCGGAGCCGGAAACCGCGTCAACGGTCACCTGAAGCGCCACGGAGACCTCGCCGGTGCCGAGCACCTTGACGAGCTGGTTCTTGCGCACCGCACCCTTGGCGACCAGGTCGGCCACGGTCACCTCGCCACCCTCCGGGTAGAGGGTCGCGAGCTTGTCCAGGTTGACGACCTGGAACTCGGTGCGGAACGGGTTCTTGAAGCCCTTGAGCTTCGGGAGGCGCATGTGGAGGGGCATCTGCCCGCCCTCGAAGCGCTCCGGAACCTGGTAGCGGGCCTTGGTGCCCTTGGTGCCACGACCGGCCGTCTTGCCCTTCGACGCCTCACCGCGACCCACACGGGTCTTCGCGGTCTTGGCGCCCGGGGCGGGACGCAGGTTGTGGATCTTGATCGGGTTGTCACCCATGATCAGTCGACCTCCTCGACCGTGACGAGGTGGCGGACGGTGTGGACCATGCCGCGGATCTCCGGGCGGTCCTCCTTGACCACGACGTCGTGCAGGCGCTTGAGCCCGAGCGAACGCAGGGTGTCACGGTGGTTCTGCTTGCTGCCGATGTAGGACTTGGTCTGCGTGACCTTGAGACGCGCCATCAGACACCGACCCCGGCTCGGGCGCGCAGCAGCGCGGCGGGCGCGACGTCCTCGATCGGCAGACCGCGGCGGGCCGCGATCTCCTCGGGCCGCTGAAGGCCCTGGAGCGCCGCCACCGTGGCGTGCACGATGTTGATCGCGTTGTCCGAGCCGAGGCTCTTGGACAGCACGTCGTGGATGCCCGCGCACTCCAGCACGGCACGCACCGGGCCACCGGCGATGACGCCGGTACCGGGGGAAGCCGGCTTGAGCAGGACGACGCCTGCAGCCTTCTCGCCCTGGATCGGGTGCGGGATGGTGCCCTGGATACGGGGGACCTTGAAGAAGTGCTTCTTGGCCTCCTCAACACCCTTGGCGATGGCGGCCGGCACCTCCTTGGCCTTGCCGTAGCCGACACCGACGGTGCCGTCGCCATCGCCCACCACGACCAGCGCGGTGAAGCTGAAGCGACGACCACCCTTCACAACCTTGGCGACGCGATTGATCGCGACGACACGCTCGACATAGGCGGTCTTCTCGGCCTGCTGGCCGCCGTCCCGCCGGTCCTTACGGTCCCGTCGCTCGCCGCCACCGGCACCGCTACCGCGGCGCTGGGGTCCAGCCATTGGAATTACCTCTCGATCCTTTTAGCGTTTCTCCGCTGAGTGACGGAACCGGCTAGAACTTCAGACCGGCTTCACGGGCGGCGTCCGCCAGGGCGGCGATGCGCCCCGCGTACTGGTTGCCGCCACGGTCGAACACGACAGCCTCGACGCCCTTGGCCTTCGCACGCTCGGCCACGAGCTGGCCGACCTGCTTCGCCTTGGCGCTCTTGTCGCCTTCGCCGCCGCGGATGGACGCGTCGAGGGTCGACGCCGACGCGAGCGTGTGGCCCGCGAGGTCGTCGATGACCTGCGCCACGATTCCCCGGTTGGAACGGGTCACGACCAGGCGCGGACGCTCGGTCGTGCCGGAGACGCGCTTGCGCACCCGGATGTGGCGCCGCTTGATCGCAGCGCTCTTGTAGGCCTTGCCCTTGGCGATCTTTACACCGAATGCCATGGCTACTTACCCGCCTTTCCGACCTTGCGGCGGATGACCTCGCCCGCGTACTTGACGCCCTTGGCCTTGTACGGGTCGGGCTTCCGCAGCTTGCGGATCTTCGCGGCGACCTCGCCGACCCTCTGCTTGTCGATGCCCTCGACGGAGAACTTCGTCGGGTTCTCGACCTTGAACGAGATCCCCTCGGGGGCCTCGACGAGGATCGGGTGGCTGTAGCCCAGGGCGAACTCCAGGTTGGAGCCCTTCGCCTGGACGCGGTAGCCGACACCGCTGATTTCGAGCTGCTTGCTGTAGCCCGCGGTCACGCCGGTGATCATGTTCGCCACCAGCGTGCGGGACAGGCCGTGCAGGGCCTTCGAGACACGCTCGTCGTTGGGGCGGGTGACGAGCAGAGTGCCGTCCTCGCCCTTGGCGATGTCGATCGGCGCGGCGACGGTGTGCGTGAGCGAGCCCTTGGGGCCCTTCACCGCAACCGTGCGGCCGTCGATGGTGACGTCCACTCCGGCGGGAACCGAGATGGGCAGCTTGCCGATGCGCGACATTGCTATACCTCGCTTTCCCGGTTACCAGACGTAGGCGAGGACTTCCCCACCCACGCCCTTCTTCTGAGCCTGCTGGCCGGTGAGCAGACCGTGCGACGTGGAGATGATCGCCACGCCGAGGCCGCCGAGCACCTTCGGCAGGTTGGTGGACTTCGCGTAGACCCGCAGACCCGGCTTGCTGATCCGCTTGATGCCGGCGATGGAACGCTGGCGCTCCGGGCCGAACTTCAGCTCGAGGGTGAGGTTCTTGCCGACCTCGGCGTCCTCGACCTTCCAGCCGGTGATGTAGCCCTCCTGCTGGAGGATCTCCGCGATGTGCGACTTGATCTTGCTGAACGGCATCACGACGTCGTCGTGGTACGCCGAGTTTGCGTTACGCAGACGGGTCAGCATGTCTGCGATGGGGTCGGTCATGGTCATGAGGTGGCCCTGGGCCTCTCTCGCCGGGGTTTCCTGGTGCTCCATCCCTCTCCCCCGGGCGAACCGGGGACGGGTGCGGTGCGGTGGACCTACGGCGTAGTAAGTCGATGCGGGCGGCGGGCGCCCAACCCTTCTACCCTACGGGAAGAAAGGGCGGGGTCCCGCCGTCCATCTGCTTACCGAGAGTTCCTGGTGATCCGATTCCAGCTGCCGGCCCGAAGAGCCGCCTTGAGGGGCGGTCGTCGGGCGGCGGGTGGAAGGAACTACCAGGAGCTCTTGGTCACGCCCGGCAGCTCGCCGCGGTGGGCCATCTCACGAAGGCACACACGGCACAGGCCGAACTTGCGGTAGACGGAGTGCGGCCGGCCACAGCGCTGGCAGCGGTTGTAACCGCGCACAGTGAACTTGGGCTTGCGAGCGGCCTTAGCGATCAGAGCCTTCTTCGCCACGGTCAGTTCTCCTTGAACGGGAAGCCGAGGTGACGAAGGAGGGCACGACCCTCGTCGTCGTTGGTCGCCGTGGTGACCACGGTGATGTCCATGCCCCGGACCCGGTCGATCTTGTCCTGGTCGATCTCGTGGAACATGACCTGCTCCGTGAGACCGAAGGTGTAGTTGCCCCGGCCGTCGAACTGCTTCGGCGACAGGCCGCGGAAGTCGCGGATACGCGGCAGCGCCAGCGACAGCAGCCGGTCCAGGAACTCCCACATGCGGTCGCCGCGCAGCGTGACGTGCGCACCGATCGGCTGACCCTCACGCAGCTTGAACTGCGCGATGGACTTGCGGGCCTTGGTGACCTGCGGCTTCTGGCCGGTGATCGTGGCGAGGTCGCGGATCGCGCCCTCGATCAGCTTGGAGTCGCGGGCGGCGTCGCCCACACCCATGTTGACCACGATCTTGGTCAGACCGGGGATCTGCATGACGTTCTCGTAGGAGAACTGGTCACGCATCTTGCCCGCGATCTCCTCGCGGTAGCGCGCCTTGAGACGCGGTGAAGTGGTGGTGGCAGTCATCAGATGTCCTCACCGGTCCGCTTGGCAACGCGGATCTTGTTGCCCTCGTCGTCGAAGCGGTAGCCGACGCGGGTCACGACCTTCTTGCCGTCCTTCTCAACAACCAGCTGCACGTTGCTGACGTGGACGGGCGCCTCGGTGGTGATGATGCCGCCGGTCTTCGAACCGCGGTCGGTCGCGCCGGCCTTGGTGTGCTTCTTGACCCGGTTGACACCCTCGACGAGGACGCGGTCCTGAGCGGGGTAGGCCACGATGACCTTGCCCTGCTTGCCCTTGTCCTTACCGGTGATGACCTGGACCAGGTCGCCCTTCTTGATCTTCATCGGTTACAGCACCTCCGGCGCGAGCGAGACGATCTTCATGAACTTCTTCTCGCGCAGCTCACGGCCGACGGGGCCGAAGATACGGGTGCCGCGGGGGTCGCCGTCGTTCTTGAGGATGACGGCGGCGTTCTCGTCGAACCGGATGTACGAGCCGTCGGCACGACGGCGCTCCTTGACAGTCCGGACGATGACCGCCTTGACGACCTCGCCCTTCTTCACGTTGCCACCGGGGATCGCGTCCTTGACGGTGGCGACGATGACGTCACCGATTCCCGCGTAGCGGCGACCCGAACCGCCGAGAACACGGATGCAAAGGATCTCCTTGGCACCGGTGTTGTCAGCAATACGGAGTCGCGACTCCTGCTGGATCACGTCTATCTCCTGTTTGTCGCGTCGGTTCCCGGCGGGGGGTCACCCTGGGGCGACCCCGCCGCCGAGCCTGACGGAACGGTCCTGAGCGGATACCCGCTCAGGGTTTGCTGGACTACTTGGCCTTCTCGAGGATCTCGACGACGCGCCACCGCTTCGTGGCGGAGGTCGGCCGGGTCTCCATCAGGAGGACCCGGTCGCCGATGCCGGCGGCGTTCTGCTCGTCGTGCGCCTTGAGCTTGTTCGTGCGGCGGATGACCTTGCCGTACAGGGCGTGCTTGACACGGTCCTCGACGGCCACGACGACGGTCTTGTCCATCTTGTCGCTGACCACCAGACCCTCACGGGTCTTGCGGAAACCGCGCTGCTCGGTGCTGGTCTCAGTCACGTTGTTCTCGCTCATCAGGCGCTCTCCACCGTCTCTACCGTCTCGATGCCCAGCTCGCGCTCACGCATGAGGGTGTAGATCCGGGCGATGTCCTTGCGGACGACCCTGAGCCGGCTGTTGTTCTCAAGCTGTCCCGTGGCCGCCTGGAAGCGGAGGTTGAACAGCTCCTCCTTGGCCTCACGCAGCTTGCCGACGAGTTCCTCGTCGCCCAGCTGGCGCAGCTCGGTCGCCTTGGTACCGGCCGCCATCACGACTCACCTGCCTCGCGCCGCACGATGCGGCACTTCATCGGAAGCTTGTGCGCGGCGCGGGTGAGCGCCTCGCGGGCAACCTTCTCGTTCGGGAAGGACAGCTCGAACATCACCCGACCGGGCTTGACGTTCGCGATCCACCACTCGGGGGAACCCTTACCGGAACCCATGCGGGTTTCGGCCGGCTTCTTGGTGAGCGGACGGTCCGGGTAGATGTTGATCCAGACCTTGCCGCCACGCTTGATGTGCCGGGTGATGGAGATACGAGCGGACTCGATCTGCCGGTTGGTCACATACGCGGGGGTGACGGCCTGCAGGCCGTACTCGCCGAACGCCAGCTCCGTGCCGCCCTTGGCCATGCCACGGCGGGTCGGGTGGTGCTGCTTGCGGTGCTTGACCCTACGGGGGATCAGCATGGTACTTAGCCTTCCGTTCCGGGGGTCTCCGCGGCCGGGACCTCAGCGGCAGGCGCGGCATCCGTCTTCGGAGCCTGGGCGCCTTCCGTCTGGGGACGACGGCCTCGGCCACCGCGCTCGCCACCGCGCTCGCCACCGCGACGCTGCGGACGCTCGTTGCCGCCACCACGGGCCGGACGGTTGCCCGCCCTGGCGGCCGCGTTGTCGGCACGGACCTCGGCGATGTTCTTGACATTGCCCTTGTAGATCCAGACCTTCACACCGATCCGGCCGAAGGTGGTCTTGGCCTCGAAGAAGCCGTAGTCCACGTTCGCCCGCAGCGTGTGCAGCGGGACCCGACCCTCGCGGTAGAACTCCGAGCGGGACATCTCGGCGCCGCCGAGACGGCCGCCGCACTGGATCTTGATGCCCTTGGCGCCGGCCTTCAGCGTGCCCTGCATGCTCTTGCGCATGGCACGGCGGAAGGAGACGCGGGAGGACAGCTGCTCGGCGACGGCCTGGGCCACCAGCTGAGCGTCCATCTCGGGGTTCTTGACCTCGAGGATGTTCAGCTGGACCTGCTTGCCGGTCAGCTTCTCCAGGTCGCCGCGGATACGGTCGGCCTCCGCGCCGCGGCGGCCGATGACGATGCCCGGACGCGCGGTGTGGATGTCGACGCGGACGCGGTCACGGGTGCGCTCGATCTCCACCTTGGAGATGCCCGCCCGCTCCATGCCCTGCGTCATCATCTTGCGGATGGCGACGTCTTCCTTGACGTAGTCCTTGTACAGCTTGTCGGCGTACCACCGGGACTTGAAGTCCGTGGTGATGCCGAGCCGGAACCCGTAAGGGTTAACCTTCTGGCCCATTACCGGGTCCCTTCCTTGCTGGCGACGACCACGGTGATGTGGCTGGTCCGCTTGCGGATCCGGTAGGCACGGCCCTGGGCGCGCGGCCGGAACCGCTTCAGGGTCGGACCCTCGTCCACGTACGCCTCGCTGATGTACAGCGACTCGGCGTCCGTGTGGTCGTAGTTGTGCGCGGCGTTGGCGATGGCGCTGTCCAGCACCTTGCCGACCGGCTCGCTCGCGGCCTGCGGGGTGAAACGCAGGACCGCCTGAGCCTCCGTGGCGTTCATGCCACGGATGAGGTCCACCACACGGCGGGCCTTCATGGGCGTGACGCGGATGTACCGCGCCTGGGCCCTGGCTTCCATGGTCGTCCCTTCAGTGTCTGTCTTCGTCACGGTTTTCAGCCCGCTCAGCGACGCCGCGACTTGCGGTCGTCCTTCTCGTGCCCGCGGAAGGTGCGGGTCGGTGCGAACTCGCCGAGCTTGTGGCCGACCATCGACTCAGTGACAAACACCGGGACGTGCTTACGGCCGTCGTGCACCGCGATCGTGTGGCCCAGCATCGCCGGGATGATCATCGAGCGGCGGGACCAGGTCTTGATGACGTTCTTGGTGCCTGCTTCGTTCTGGACGTCCACCTTCTTGATCAGGTGGTCGTCGACGAAGGGCCCCTTCTTGAGACTGCGCGGCATCTAAACCCGCTCCTAGCGCTTCTTGTTCGTCTTGCGGCGGCGGACGATGTACTTGCTGGACGCCTTCTTCGGCGAGCGAGTACGACCTTCCTTCTGACCCCAGGGCGAGACCGGGTGGCGACCACCGGAGGTCTTGCCCTCACCACCACCGTGCGGGTGGTCCACCGGGTTCATGGCGACACCGCGGACGGTCGGGCGAACGCCCTTCCACCGCATGCGGCCGGCCTTGCCCCAGTTGATGTTCGACTGCTCGGCGTTGCCGACCTCGCCGATGGTGGCGCGGCAGCGGACGTCGACCATCCGGACCTCGCCGGACGGCATACGAAGGGTGGCCATGTTGCCCTCCTTCGCCAGCAGCTGGACCGAAGCGCCCGCGGAGCGGGAGATCTTCGCGCCGCCACCGGGCCGCAGCTCGATCGCGTGGATCGTGGTACCGACCGGGATGTTGCGCAGCGGCAGGTTGTTGCCCGGCTTGATGTCGGCGTTGGCGCCGTTCTCGATCCGGTCGCCCTGCTGGAGCTTCGCGGGGGCGAGGATGTAGCGCTTCTCGCCGTCCGCGTAGTGCAGCAGCGCGATGCGCGCGGTGCGGTTGGGGTCGTACTCGATGTGCGCGACCTTGGCGGGCACGCCGTCCTTGTCGTGCCGACGGAAGTCGATGACACGGTAGGCGCGCTTGTGGCCACCACCCTGGTGGCGAACGGTCACACGACCGGCGTTGTTACGGCCGCCCTTGCTGTGCAGCGGGCGGACCAGCGACTTCTCCGGCGTGGACCGCGTGATCTCGACAAAGTCGGCGACGCTGGAGCCACGACGGCCCGGGGTCGTCGGCTTGTACTTGCGGATACCCATTTCTCAGTCCTCGGATGATTCCGGACTTCTGAACGGCCAGTCTCCGTTAGGAGACCGGGCCGCCGAAGATGTCGATTCGGTCGCCCTCGGCGAGGGTCACGATGGCGCGCTTGGTGTTGGCGCGCTTGCCGAAACCGGTGCGGGTGCGCTTGCGCTTGCCCTGCCGGTTGATCGTGTTGACCCCGGTGACCTTGACCTGGAAGACCGTCTCGACGGCCTGCTTGATCTGGGTCTTGTTGGCGCGCGGGTCGACGACGAAGGTGTACTTGTTCTCGTCGAGCAGCGCGTAGCTCTTCTCCGAGACGACCGGCTTGATCAGCAGGTCGCGCGGGTCAAAGAACGTCTTGCTGGTGACCGTCGTCACTGCGGCGTCGTTCACTTCGCTCATCAGGCTTCGCTCCCTTCGAGCTCGGCCTCGTCGACACCGGCGCCGGTGAAGCGGTCGAACGCGCCCTTGGTGAAGACCACGTCGTCGGAGACGAGCACGTCGTACGTGTTCAGCTGACCGGCGTCCAGGATGTGCACCTGGGGCAGGTTGCGTGCGGACAGCCACGCGGCCTCGTCGGCCCGCTCGATGACCAGGAGCACGTTCTTGCGCTCACTGATCTTGCCGAGCAGCGTCTTGGCGGCCTTCGTGGACGGCGTCCCACCCTCGATCACGCCGGTGACGACGTGAATGCGGTTGTGGCGCGCCCGGTCGGTCAGGGCACCGCGCAGGGCGGCCTTGACCATCTTCTTCGGGGTGCGCTGCGAGTAGTCGCGCGGTACCGGACCGTGGACGACGCCACCGCCGGCGAACTGCGGCGCGCGGGTCGAGCCCTGGCGGGCACGACCGGTGCCCTTCTGGCGGTACGGCTTGCGGCCACCACCGCGGACCTCGCCACGCGTCTTGACCTTGTGCGTGCCCTGACGGGCGGCGGCCAGCTGCGCGACGACGACCTGGTGGATCAGCGGGATGCTGACCTTGGCGTCGAAGATCTCGGCCGGAAGCTCAACGGTCCCGGTCGTGTCGCCCGCGGGCGACAGGATGTCAATGGTGCTCATATCCTCAAGCCCCCTTGGCCGCGGTGCGGACCAGGACGAGGCCGCCGTTCGGACCCGGGATAGCGCCCTTGATGAGCAGCAGTCCCTTCTCCGCGTCAACGGCGTGGACGGTCAGGTTCTGAGTGGTGACCCGCTCGTTGCCCATACGGCCCGCCATGCGCATGCCCTTGAAGACACGCCCAGGGGTGGCGCAGCCGCCGATGGAACCCGGCGAGCGGTGCTTGCGCTGGACGCCGTGGCCGGCGCCGAGGCCCTTGAAGTTGTGACGCTTCATGACACCGGCGAAGCCCTTGCCCTTGCTCTTGCCGGTCACGTCGACCTTGATACCGGCCTCGAACACCTCAGCGGTGATCTCCTGGCCGAGCGTGTACTCGGCCGCGTCGGCGGTACGCAGCTCCACCAGGTGGCGGCGCGGGGTGACGTCGGCCTTGGCGAAGTGGCCCTTGAGGGGCTTGTTCACCTTGCGAGGGTCGATCTCGCCGAAGGCGAGCTGGACCGACTCGTAGCCGTCGCCGTCGTTCGTACGGACCTGGGTCACGACGTTCGGGCCGGCCTTGACCACGGTCACAGGGACGACACGGTTGTTCTCGTCCCAGACCTGGGTCATGCCGAGCTTCTCGCCCAGGATGCCCTTGATCTGCTTGGTCATCTGTCCGCGCCTCTCAGAGCTTGATCTCGATGTCGACGCCGGCCGGAAGGTCCAGGCGCATCAACGAGTCAACGGTCTTGGGCGTCGGGTCGAGGATGTCGATCAGGCGCTTGTGCGTGCGCATCTCGAAGTGCTCGCGCGAGTCCTTGTACTTGTGCGGCGACTTGATGACGCAGTACACGTTCTTCTCAGTGGGCAGCGGCACCGGGCCCGCGACCTGCGCACCAGTACGCGTCACCGTCTCGACGATCTTCTTCGCCGAGGAGTCGATGACTTCGTGGTCGTAGGCCTTGAGCCGGATGCGGATCTTCTGTCCCGCCATGGCTACTCCGTAGTCCTTGTCTCTATTCAGCTCCGGCATCCGCTTGCTCCGACCCACGCGGTCGGGCGTGTCGCGCCCCTCGTCATGGTTTTCCGCATGCGGAATTCCCTGACCAGGGGGTTGCGTGGGAGAAATCACCCACCGGATGCCTGGTCGGAGCCGCACTGACACTTCCCGGAAGATTCCCGTACGTCCGCCCCAGCGCTGCCCACCAGGGCAGTTAGGGCGACGAGTACCGTGGGACTCGCTTCCGGTCCTCCCGACGGGAGGCGCGCAGCATCGGCGCTCGACCGAGCAACTTGGGTAGTCTGCCATACGGGCCGCACCCGGCGCCAATCGAGCCGGGTAGCTTACCCCTCCGCAGTGGGGGCGCAAACGCGGGCGGCATCCGGCCCAGCGGCACCGGTGCAACTGTGCCGAGAAACCCCCGAAAGGGGTAATCGACGCGTTTGCCGTCACATGCGGCCGAGCCGGGTTGTCATACAGGTGTCAGACCAGTACGACGCAAGGACACCACCATGAACCCTCGCATCAATGTCCTCGACACTCCGATGGTCGCCAGCTCCCTCAAGCACATCACCAGCGCCGGCCGCGGCCTGAAGGGCTCGACGGTGCCGCAGGCCACCCAGGAACTGGTACGCATCCGGGCCAGCCAGATCAACGGCTGCGGCTTCTGCCTCGACATGCACACCAAGGACGCGGCGGCGGCCGGGGAGACCCCCGAGCGCCTGCACATGGTCGCGGCCTGGCGCGAGTCCACCGCCTTCACCGACGCCGAGCGCGCCGCCCTGGAGCTGGCCGAGCAGGGCACCCGTATCTCGGAGAACCCCGGCGGCGTCACGGACGAGGCGTGGGAGAACGCGGCCAAGCACTTCGACGAGCACGAGCTGGCGGCGCTGGTCGGCATGATCGCCGTCATCAACGCCTTCAACCGGATGAACGTCATGGTCCGGCAGCCTGCCGGCGCGTACCAGCCGGGCATGTTCGACTGAGCGGCCCGACCGCGGTGGCGCCCCCGGGGGTACCTGGGGGGGCGGACCCCGCGGGCGCCTCACCGGCCCGATCCACGGGCGGGTGTACGGCCGTCCCGCCGGCCTCCCGGCAGGCAGGACGGCCGCGCTCAGACGAGGCACGCCTCGGCGACCACCGTGTCCTCGGACACCTGCCCTCCCGACACTCCGACCGCCCCGATCACCCGGCCGTCCGCCGCGACGACGGGGAGACCGCCGCCGAAGCTCACCAGGCCGCCGTTGGTGACCTCGACGTTGTAGAGGTCACCGCCCGGCTGGGACAGCTCGCCGATCGCCGCCGTCGGCATCTTGAAGAACGCGGCGGTCCTGGCCTTCCTGATGGCGATGTCGATGGAGCCCAGCCAGGCGTCCTCCATCCGGGAGAAGTGGAGCAGGTGACCGCCGGCGTCCACGACGGCGATGTTCATCGCCACCCCCATCTCGGCGGCCTTGGCAAGGCCGGCCGCCGTGCGGTCCTCGGCTTCCTGCAACGTCAGGGCACTCACTGTCGTCGGTCCTCTCGGGTTGTCGGGCGCGGAGCCGGCCGATGCCCGGCGACCGGGTGGCAGGTGCCGGCCGGTGGTCGCCATGCAGGCGGGTGTACTGGTGCATAACATGACGAAAGGGGTATTAATCGCGCCAAACGGATGAAATGAGCCGAGGAGGCGACTGTGTAATGGCGAAAGTCCTGTTCATCGTGAGCGGAGCCACCTACTGGGTGCTGAAGGACGGCACCAGGTACGCCACGGGTTACTGGGCCGAGGAGTTCGCGAACCCCTACAAGATCCTCACGGACGCCGGGCACTCGGTCGTCGTCGCCACACCGGGCGGCACCACCCCGAACGTCGACATGATGAGCCTGCGCCCCTCCATGGCCGGCGGCGAGCAGGGCGCACTCGACCTGGAGGCGATCATCCGGGACGCCGAAGTGATGCGGCGCCCGCTGCAGCTGTCCGACGTGCGCCTGGAGGACTACGACGCCGTGTACCTGCCCGGCGGCCACGGCCCGATGGCGGACCTGGCGTTCGACGCCGACGCAGGGCGCCTGCTCACCGCCCAGCTGGAGTCGGGGAATCCGCTGTTCATCGTGTGCCACGCACCGGCCGCGCTGCTGGCCACCCGCATCCACGGCGTCTCGCCCTTCAAGGGCTACAAGGTCACCGGCTTCACCAACGAGGAGGAGGAGGGCGTCGGCCTGGCCCCCCGGGCGACCTGGCTGCTGGAGACCGACCTGAAGGAGAAGGTGGAGGTCGACTACAGCCGCGGCCCGATCTGGGAGCCGTACATGGTCGAGGACCGCAACCTCGTCACCGGCCAGAACCCGCACTCCGCCGCGGTGCTGGGCAAGCGGATGCTGGAGATCCTCAAGAAGTGAGCAGCGCGTTCAGCTCGGGGAAGGGGATGCCCCCGGCGAGCGCGGTGTAGCCGCCGGATGCGGCCAGCTCGGTTGCGGCGCGGCGGGCGACGGCGTACGCGGCCTCCGCCACCGCGGAGCCGAGGCTCACCCTGGCCACCCCGAGGGCGCCGAGCTCGGCGACGGCCGGGGAGCCAGGCCCGGCCAGGATGTTCAGCGGTACGGGGATGTCCGCGGCCAGCGCGGCAATGACGTCGGGGTCGGCGACCCCGGGCACGAAAACACCGTCCGCACCTGCGTCGGCGTACCGACGTGCCCGGTCCAGGGTGTCCGCGAGCCGGGTCTCCGGGTCGCCGAGCCCCAAGAGGTACGTGTCGACGCGGGCGTTGACGAAAAGGCCGGCGCCCGCCTTGTCCGCCGCCCGGCGCACCGCTCCCAGCCGCTCGACCAGCTCCCCCGGCGCGCGGGTCCCGTCCTCGATGTTGACGCCGACGGCACCCGCCTCGATCACGCCTGCGGCCGTCTCCTCGACGCCGTCCGCGTCCTGCCCGTACCCGCCTTCGATGTCCGCGCTGACCGGCACCGCCACGGCGGCGGTGATCCGCGTGATCAGCCCGAGCGCCTGCGCGCGGCCGAGCGCGTCACCGTCCGGCGCGCCCAGCGACCAGGCGACCCCCGCGCTGGTCGTGGCGATCGCCGGGGCGCCCGCGGCCTCGATGATCCGGGCGCTCGCGACGTCCCAGGCGTTGGCGAGCGCGAGCGGCGCGGTGCCGCTGTGCAGCGCGCGGAAGAGCCGGGCCTTGTCCTGCTGTGCAGTGATCATGCGAGCAGTCAACCGCAGGCCGCGGCCGTTCTCCGGCGGGAATCCGACATCAGCGTCCGGACGCCGTACGTCCCTGTCAGGACGGGACGAAGCCGAGGTCGACCGGGGCCGCGGGGGCGCCAGTGGCCTCGACGGCGGCGAGCAGGGCCGGGAGTTGGGGCGGCCACAGGGCCTCGGTCGTCGCGGCCAGTTCCGCCGGGGGCCACCAGCGGCCGTGCTGGATGCGGTCCGCCGCGTGGGCGGCGGCCACGTCGCCCTGGAGGTCCCGGTGCGGCCCGTACGCGAGGAAGATGTGCTCGTACTGGCGTACCGGCACGTCGACCCGGGTGAAGTCGTGCTCCCACCGGCACAGCACGGGTCCGAGGCCGAGGTCGGTCCAGCCGGTCTCCTCGCGCAGCTCCCGCAGCGCCGCCTGCTCGGGCGTCTCGCCGGGGTCGATGCCCCCGCCGGGCATCGCCCAGTGGACGCCGACCTCCGGGTTGTCGTAGCGGAACATGAAGACCGCCCCCACGGGGTCGAGCACGGCAACTCGGGCCGCCTGCCTGGGTATACGCATCACCCCACCCTGCCAGAGCGGATGGCGCAGCCGGTGCCGGGACGCGTGAAAAAGGCTTTCCGGTCACCGCGGCGGCGTCGTTACCGTGACCCGGTGACGACTCAGGTGATCGTGCTCAACGGCGGTTCCAGCTCTGGCAAGTCCACGCTTGCCCGCAGCCTCCAGACGGTGCTGCCCGACCCCTGGCTGACCTTCGGCGTGGACGACTTCGTCGACGCGCTGCCCGCGGCCCTGCTGTCCTCGGACGCGGGCATCGCCTTCGCCTCCGACGGCGGCGTGACGGTCGGCCCCGCCTTCCGCGCGCTGGACACGGCCTGGGTCACCGGGATCGCCGCGATGGCCCGTGCGGGCGCGCACGTCATCGTCGACGAGGTCTTCCTCGGCGGCGCCGACTCCCAGGACCGCTGGCGCCGCGCCCTCGGCGACCTGCCGACCCTGTGGGTCGGCGTCCACTGCGACCCTGCGGCCGCCACCGCCCGCGAGACGGCCCGCGGCGACCGTACGCCCGGCATGGCGGCGCTCCAGGCGGAGCTCGTCCACCGGGGCGTGGCGTACGACCTGGAGGTCGACACCACGGACGCCCATCCGGCGGCCGTCGCAGGGATCATCGCGGCGGCCGCCGCATGAGCCGCAGCGAGCGCAAGGCCCGCCGCCTGCTCGTCGGCGACGACACGTACCTGTGGTCGGTGGGCCACAGCCACCAGCTGCCCGAGGGCGGCGGCTACCTGGACTGCACCGAGTCCGTCGTCCTGCGCCGGTACGGTGCCCGCGGCCGGCTCGTGGTCGTCTTCGCGTCCGGTCCCGGCCGCTACGTCCCCGACGGCATCCTCCAGTCCGGCGCGGTCGGCACGGACGAGGGCTTCCTCAACCTGTACGAGCCCGGCACCGCCCGCGCCCTCCTCGACGAGGCCCTCGCCCAGGGCTGGGACCCCGACGATCCCCCCGCCCTCACCCTCGACGGCTGGACCCTCCTCCCGACGATCCGCTCCCGCCGCATGCCCTGAGCCCGCCCTTGGGCGAGCGTTTTTCAGGGGCGCGAGGAACTGCGCGACCAGCCCACCGCCGGGGCGCGGGTCGCCACCGACCCAAAGGGGCTCCTCGGTCCGGAGACGGACCACCGGACGGTGACGAGCTGAGCGCGCAGTCCCTCGCGCCCCCGGTGGGCACCCTCTACCGCAGAGGGCGAGCGTCTTTCAGGAGCGCGGGGAACTGCGCGACCAGCCCCCACCGGAGGGGCGGGTCGCCACCGACCCAAAGGGGCACTTCCGTTCGGAGACGGACCAACCGCCGGAGGCGATGAGCGGGGGATACCCGGGGCGGGTATCGTTCGCCGGGGGCGGACCGGAAGGGGCAAGCGTGGCCAGCAAGGCGAAGCGCCGGGGCGCAACCCGGCTCCTTGCCGCATGCGCCGTGCTGTTCGGCCTGTTCCTGATGCACGGCACCCCCGCAAGCGCAGCGCAAGGCTGCCACGGCGCCATGCCGGCGATATCCGCGATGTCCGCGCCGATGGCGGACGCACCCCACCTTCCGGTGACGGCCGCGCCGATGGCGGACGCAGCCCACTCCCCCGCGACAGCCGGGCACCGCACCGCGGACGCCCCCGGGATGCCCGGGGCGGTGTGCGTCGCGACCCCGGCCCACGAGCGGCTCCACCTGCCCGCGCCCGCCCTGCTCGCCGTGGCCCTCATCGCGCTGGGCGCCTGGGCCGCGCCCCCCGCCCGGCGCCGCGGGCCGCCGCCCGCAAGCGGGCGACCACTCCTGCTCCAGGTGTGCATCGCACGGACGTGACAGGCACCCCCGCGTAACGGCTCCCGCCGGAACCGCGGCCCGTGTCCTGCCCTTCCGCGCGCCACCGGCGTGGTGCGCCCACCCGGAAAGACGACTGCCCCATGTCCACCAGCACACGATTCGCCCTGCTCGCAGCAGCGGGCCTCGCCCTGACGCTGACCGCCTGCGGCCACTCCTCCACGGCCCACAGCGCCATGGCGTCGGCGCCCGCCTCCGTATCCGCCGCACCCTCGGACGGCGGCATGCCCGGCATGGACCACATGGCACCCGGCACCGGCCTGTCCGCCACCGAGGACGGCTACGGCCTCACCGCCGAGGCGGCCACCCTGCCCGCCGGCCGGCCGACCCCGTACCGTTTCACCGTGACGGGCCAGAGCGGCAAGCCGGTCACCGACTTCACCGTCGAGCAGACCAAGCGCATGCACTTCTACGCCATCCGCTCCGACCTCACCGGCTTCCAGCACGTCCACCCGACGATGGCCGCCAACGGCACCTGGACCGCCGGCCTGGCCGCCCTCACCCCGGGCTCGTGGCGCATGTTCGCCTCGTTCACCCCGGTCAGCGGCAAGGACGTCGTCCTGTCGCTCCCGGTCACCGTGCCCGGCACGGCGACGAAGACGCCGTTGCCCGCCGCCGCGGGCAGCACGGAGGTCGACGGTTACACCGTCACCGTCACGGGCGATCCCATGGCGGGCATGACCGGCCCGCTCAACGTCACGGTCGCCAAGGCCGGAAAGCCGGTCACCGACCTCCAGCCGTACCTGGGCACGTACGCCCACCTCACGGCCTTCCACGAGGGCGACGCCGCCTTCGCCCACCTCCACCCGGTCACCGAGGCGACCGGCGACCGCGGCGGCCCGGACCTGGCCTTCCACGCCGACCTGCCCACGTCCGGCAACTGGCGGCTCTTCCTCCAGTTCCAGACGGGCGGCACGCTCCACACCGCCGTGGTGACCCTGCCGGTGGCCTGAGCACGCCGGGGCGCCGCCCACCCGGGCGGCGCCCCGCACTCCGTACTCAGACCTCGCGCGTCGCCGCGTACGCCAGGAACGAGGCCCAGGCCTCGGGCGTGAACGAGAAGCGGGGACCCTCCGGGTCCTTGGAGTCCCGAACCAGGATCGCGCCGGACGACGCGGCGACCTCGACGCAGTCGGGGCCGTCATTGCTGCTGTAGCTGCTCTTGACCCAGGCGACCTCGACGCAGTCGGGGCCGTCGTTCGTGCTGTAGCTGCTCTTGGTCCACCCCAGTGCGGAACCGGCTCCGGCAGAAGGCTTGAGGGTCATATCTCTCCCCGCAGTTTGTCGATGAAGGCCAGCGACTGGCGCGGCGTCAGGGCCTGGGCCCGGATCACGCCATACCGCATCTCCAGGACCTGGACCTCCTTCGGGTCGGAGATCACACGGCTGGTGAGCTGGACCTCGTTGTGCCCAACTGCCTTGCCAGTCTTGAGTTTCAGCACGCGCAGTGATCCTCCTAGCCCCGCGTGCTCCTCGGTCGCGGTGGGCATCACCTGGATCTCCACATGCCGCAACTTCCCGAGGTCCAGCAGGTGTTCGAGTTGGCGCCGCAGGACCATTCTGCCGCCGACCGGCCGTCGCAGTACCGCCTCTTCCTGGACGAAGGTCAGCAGCGGCGCGGGCCGCCGGTCGAAAATGCTCTGCCGGGCCATCCGCGCGGACACCAGCCGCTCGATCTCGTCTTGCGAGTACGCCGGTTGCCGCTGGCAGAAGTTCGCGAGGGCGTACTCCTCCGTCTGGAGAAGGCCGTGCACGACGGTGTTGCCGTACGCGCCCAGCTCGACCGCGTCGGCCTCAAGCTTGGCCAGATCCCGAACCTTCTTCGGGTAGCGCGCCTCCTCGACGTCCGGCTTCATGGCGGACAACTTCCCACCCGCGTCCAGGACGCGATCCGCGTTGTCGAGGAACGCCGGCTTCGGGACGCGGACGCCCCGCTCGACCTTGGAGACCATCTCCTCGCCGTAGCCGATGGCGGAGCCGAACTCCGCCTGAGTGAGGTTCGCGGCCTCGCGCCATGCCTTGATCTGGCGGCCGACCGTCTTCATGACGCTGGTGGAGTCGTCTTCCAGGCCGGAATCCCAGTCGGGACCGTCCGCGCCGTCCGTCGTGTAGTTCCTGCCCTCGCCTATCGTCATCGCGGCTCCCGCGTGGTAGTTCTGTGCGTACTACGCACGATAGACGCGGACATATGTGCGCGTCTCGGGAACTGACGGAAAGTCACCCGTTCCGGGGCGCCGGCGGCCCGTACAGAGCCGTACAGGCGGGCGCGGGGCCGGCCGCGCAGGCGGACAGGAGGCAACAGGGCGGCCTGCGGTGCTGGTCACGGGAGTGGCGGCGCGGCCACTCTCGGTGAGGTGAGCCATGACATCCGTACCCATGAAGTCGCCGCGGACACGCGGAAGTTCAGCATGCTGCTGCCCAGCACCCGGAAGGGCGCCCAGCGGGCGCGGCGGGTGGCCGTCGCCCAGCTCGCGCAGTGGCGGCTGCCGTACGAGGCGGCGGAGCACGTCGTCGCCGAGCTGGCCGCGAACGCGGCACTGCACGGGCGCCTGCCCGGCCGGGATTTCCGGCTGGCGCTGTCGGCGACCGGGACGCGGCTGCGTATCGAGGTCACCGACGCGCGGGCGGAGCGGCTGCCGGGTGTCCCCCGCCCGGCGGGCGACGACGCCGAGTCCGGGCGGGGTCTGCTGCTGGTCGACGCGCTGGCCGACCGGTGGGGCGTGACGTCGGGGCCGTACCCGGCGAAGACGGTGTGGGCCGAGGTGGATCTGACCCGGCGCTAAGGGGCCTCGGTGCCGTGCACCTTCGTGCAGGTGAGGTGACCGTTGACGGTCACGGAGCCGCCGGAGGAGTCAGCGGCGCGGAGTTCCGCGCCGGAGATGGTGACCGTCCAGACGTCGCCCTGCTTCGCCGCGGACACGCCCTTCGCGCCGACCCGCTCGAAGGTGTGGCCGTCCGGCGTGATCAGCGTAACGACGCTCACATGGCCGGTCGTCGCGTCGAAGGACGGAGCGGCGAACCCGGAGCCGTCCGGCTCATCCGCGTCGGGCGACGTCACCGCTTCGAGCTCGCCGAAGAGGATGCGGCATCCTACGCCGGCCGTCACGTCGAAGCCGCCGCTGAGCGAGCCGGTGTAGTCCAGGCGGCCATGGGTGCCGCCGGCGTCCTGACTGCTGGACGCAGACGCGGACGCGGCGGGTGCGGCCGGTACGGTCGCCTCGGTCGCCTTGTCCGCCGGCTTCTTGTCGTCGCCGGACGACGAACACCCGCTCAGCGCGGCCACCACCGCCACCGGCAGCAGCACCCCCGCCAACACCCCTATAGAGCGCGGCACTTGTCCCCCTCGATCATGGCCCCCGTTGCGGGCACCCGCACGCTATCCGATCGTGTCCGCGCCCCACTCCGCCCCGCAGGCCTGACGCCCGCTGCGGCCAAGACCACCAAGCCCGGATCGGCGGCCGGGCGGGACCAGGGCGGCCCGATAACATGAGGGCAGGACTCCTCGGAGCGGAAGGAGCGGGTGCCATGACCATCGCCCCGGGCGACGCACAGCGCGACGCGCTCCCCTACCTGGCCATGCGCGACATCGTCGAACAGATGCAGCCGGCCGTGCCCGGCAAGCTGGAGATCACCAAGGAAGGGATCGTCCACGACATGACGTCCCCCGGCGGCCCGCACGAGCTGACCGCCGCCAGGGTCAGCCGCCGGCTGGAGAAGGTCATGCCCGAGGGCCTGCTCGCGCACACCGGCACGCCCGATGTGGAGGACGTCCACGAAGGCGTGATGCGCCACCCGGACGTCATGGTCATCGCCGAGGCGGACATGGAGGTCGAGGGGTCCTTCGACCCCACCACGCTGCTCGCCGCCATCGAGGTGGTGTCCCGGTCCAACCCGGACAACGACTGGGTCGGCAAGATGCGGGACTACCCGCTGCTCGGCATCCCGGTCTACGTCCTCTTCGACCCGCGCACCGGCGAGGGTGCCGTTCTCTCCGACATCCACCCGACGCCCAACGGGCCGCGGTACGCGACGCGCACCGACTTCGTCTACGGCGAGGACGTCACCATCGGCGCGTGGACGATCTCCACGGCGGGCCTGCCGCGGTACCGGTAGCCCCGGACGTCAGGCGGCGCGCTCTGACCCTCGTGGAGCGCGCCGCCGCATTTCCCTTTTCAGGGGTAATGCAGACAACAAAGGCGTCGACGTACCGCGTCACGCTGTCCATGTTCTTCACGCTCACCGGGGCAGCCCAAGCAGAACCGATTCCCCGCAAGGCGAAAGGGTGATGCGTTCGCCAGCGATCAGAGCGGGTCGATGCGGAACTGCGCGAAGGTGCGGGCGCCGTGCGCGTCGGTGATGTCGGCCGCGGCGCGGCTCCAGTCCCCGGTCGGCTCGTCCGGGATCTCGCCGACCTCGTAGTCGGCCGCCGCCAGGGTGCCCGCGGTGAGCCGGACGCCGGTCAGGCGCTCGGTCAGCGCGAGGACCGTCGCCTTTCTGTCGGGAGCCGGGTCGCCCGGGTCGCCGAAGGGGTCGAAGCCGAGGTCGGCCAGGTCGGCGTTGAGGGCGTCGGGGGTGGCGCCGGTCCTGTGCCACGGACCCTCGAAGCTCGTGCGCAGCTCGCCGTCCTCGTACCAGTGGAAGAAGTCCAGGGGCTTGCCCCCGTTCCCGGTGTGCGCGACGACCCGCGTCCCGGCGGACAGTTCGGCCGACAGGCGCGGCGTCATGGCCGAGTCGCCGCCCAGCTCCAGGACGAGGGTCCAGTCCCCGCCCTCGCCCGGCAGCGTGAAGGCCCCGACGAGGGAGGAGTCGTACAGGCCGCCCTCCTCCGCGAAGTCCCAGTACGCGGCGATGAGTTCGTCGCCCCCTGCGCACACCCGCCGCGCCTCGGCGCCCGCCCGCGACAGCACCTCGTCGGGCGTGGCACCCCGCACCAGCGTCACGGCGTAGCCGACGTCGCGGGCGAAGGAGAACAGCGACGGGGTGCGTATCCAGGCGTAGTCGGCCGCGGTGGCTGAGGTCATGGCGGCATCCTTCCATCGGGCGTCCAGGCCGCCGCCCCCGGGGACGCGCGGTCCCCGGGGGCGGCGGGTACGGGTCAGGGCGTCGAGCAGGTGGCGGTCGGCGCCGGGGTCGGGGAGCTGGAGGCCAGGAAGCCGAAGGTGGTCGAGGCGCCGGGTGCGAGGGTGCCGTTCCAGGCGGCGCTGTGGATGACGACGGTGCCGTCGGGGTTGGTGACGACGCTGCCGTTCCACGCCTGGGTGACCGTGACGCCGGTGAGGGTCACCGTCCAACTGGTCAGCGCCTTCACGGCGGTGACCGTGGCGGCGGCCTGGTAGCCGCCCTGCCAGGAGTTGGTGACGCTGAGCGCGGCGGTGCAGGCACCGCCACCGGTACCGCCGGTCGAGCCGGTGGAGGTACCCGTGGACGTACCGCTGGACGTACCCGTCGAGGTGCCGGTGGACGTACCGGACGACGTACCCGTGGACGTACCCGCCGACGTCCCCGACCCGGGGGTCAGCAGCGCCGCCAGCGGCGGGTACCAGCGCGCCGCCACCTTCACGATGCCCGCGTCGTTCGGGTGGACGCCGTCACCGGTGTCCGTCGCGTCGTCGAAGCCGGTCCACTGGTCGACGACGGTCACCGGGGACTGCGCGGTGCTGATCGACTGCGCCCACGCGGGTATCTGCGCGTCGAAGTCGATCACGCGCTGCGCGCACTCGGGGCAGGTCGGCGGGTTCATCGGGATGATCTGCGCGACCAGCACCTTCATGTTCGGGTTACTGGCCCGCATCTGCCCGACCATCGTCGTGAAGGCGGCCAGGATCTGGCTCGGCGGGATGTTGCTCCACACGTCGTTCGTCCCGAGGTGCATCAGCACGATGTCCGGCGTGGTCGCCGAAAGCCAGGCCGGCAGCTGGTTCTGGTTCGCGATGTTGGTGGCCAGGATGCCGCCGTGCCCCTCGTTGTCCCCGTCGTACGCCACCCCGCAGCCCTGCGGCGGAAGGGTCCCGACGAAGTCGATGTTCGTGTAGCCGGCGTTCTGGAGCTGGTTCCAGAGCAGGGCGCGCCAGCAGCCGGGCGACCCGGTGATCGAGTCGCCGAGCGGCATGATCCGCACGGGCGCGGCGGCGGCCGCCTGGGGCGCGGCCGCGGCGGACCGCGCCCCGCCGACCGCGACGACGGCGCCGAAGGCGAGCAGCAGCAGGGCGAGCAGTAACCTCGGCGCCCGCAGTACGCGCCGGGCGGGTTGAGCTTCGCTGGACATGGCCGGGTCCTTCCGGGTGGGGGGAGCGCTCCGATGTATGGGAGCGCTCCCATAGGCGTACCGACGCATCCACCCACCCGTCAAGACGCCCGCTGCCACATCAGCCGGCGGGGAAACGGGTTCCGGAAGAGCGCCACCTCGCACGCACGCGTTGTGCGATATTGGCACAGTGGATGACCAGTGGACGTGGAGTGACGTAGGCGCCAGAGTTGCGGAAGCCCGCAACGCCCGCGGGCTCAGCCAGGAGCAACTGGCCGAGCGCACCGGCATCGAGCGTTTCGCCGTGGCCAAGATCGAGACCGGCCGCAGGCAGCTCAACTCGCTCGAACTCGCCGCCCTCGGTTCGGCGCTCGACCGGCCCCTGTCGTGGTTCGTCACCCCGCCCGAGGCCGCTGCCGCCAGCAGGCGGGCCGAGCCCGCACAGCGCAGTGACAAGGCCAGCGAGCACGCCCTGGACGACTGCGTACGGGACCTGCGCACCCTTGTCGACTCCGCGGTCATCAGGTCCACCGGCCCCCGTTCCCCCGTCGAGCCGTTCACCGCGGAGGACACCGCGGCCGTCGTCAGGACGGCCACCGACGCACGACGCCTGGTGGGCGCGGACTCCCGGGAGGCGCTGCACGGTCTGGCGGACACCCTGGAGAAGGCAGGTCTGTACACCTGGTCCGTCCACCTCGGGGAGCAGGGTGTCGACGGCAGCTACGCCGCGCTGGGCGACCTCGGGGTCGCCGTCGTCAACAGCGCGGTGGACGCGGGCCGCCGCCGCTCCACCCTCGCCCACGAGTTCGGCCACCACCTCCTGGCCGACGCGTACTCGAGCGACTGGGGCGTGGACACCGGCGCCCACGAACGCGCAGTCGACGCGTTCGCCGCGGCCTTCCTCCTCCCGCCCGGCGCGACCGGTGAGTTCCGGCAGCTGCGCCGTCAGAACTCCCTGCGCACGACCGTCATCACCCTGGCCGTCCAGTACCGGGTCAGCTGGTCCACCGCCCTGCGCCAGCTGCGCAGCTACGAAGTGGTCAGTGAGGAGGAGTGGCGCAGCCTGAACCGGTCCTCGCCCACCCGGGCCGACTACATGGAGGCCGGCGTCAGGGTGGTGGAGGAGCTCGGGGAGGGCCACGTCCCGACGGGCGTCAGAGCGGCGGCCGTCCGCGCGTACCGGACGCACAAGATCTCCGCGACCCGCGCCCTGGAGATCATCAGGGACGACCAGTTCCGCAGCGAGGACCTGGGCCAGCCTGACGTGGTACCCCTGGAAGCCCTGCGCGGAGAGCTGGGAGAGATCCTGCCGTGACGGCCGACCGTCTCGGCGTCAGCCTGGTGTTCGACAGCTCACCGCTGAACTACTTCACCCGTGCCGGTCACCTGGACACCCTGGAAAAGCTCGTCGAGGACCGCGCCTGCCTGATCACCACGGCAGTCGCCGAGGAACTGCAGCGGGGTGCGTCCCGCAACAGCCGCTTACACATGATCGGCGCCCAGCCATGGCTCAGCGTGGTGAACGACGACTCGATGCGCTTCCTGAGCCTGTTCTCCACCTTCCACGGCCGGCTCGGCGGCAGCCGGCGCGACATGAAGGACATCGGAGAGGCCACCACGCTGGCCTACGCCGAGCTGCACCGCTGTACGGCGGTCGTCGACGACCGGGTGGGCAGGAACATCGGCACCGCGTACGGCATATCGATGTCCAGCTCGCTGCACCTCCTGTGCCACGGCCTGCGCAATCAGCTCATCGCGGAGGAGGACGCCTGCTCGGTCGTCGACGCGTTGCGTGACGCGGAGGCGTTCCTGCCCTGCGGAGGCTCGGACTTTCTGGACTGGGCCAGGGCGGAAGGACTGCTCGATTCCCCCTGAGTGGCGTCAGGGCGGTCGCCCGCCGCCGGAGTCTGCGCACTACTCTCGGCCAGGCGAATACCTGCACACGGCGGGTGGCACATGGCACGGAGGCGGTGGCGCGATGCGCGCGACGGGCAAGGGCAGCGCGCTGCTGCGGCTGCGGAAGGTGAGCCGTACGTACGGGCAGCGGCACGCGCTGCACCCGATCGACCTGGAGCTGGCCGCCGGGGAGTGCGTCGCGCTGTACGGGCAGAACGGCTCGGGCAAGTCCACGCTGCTGCGGATAGCCGGCGGACGTGACGCGCCCACCAGCGGTGACGCGCTCTTCGCGGGGCGGGCGGTCAACGAGGACGACCCGGAGGTGCGCGCCAGGGTCGCCGTCGTCGGCGACACCGTCGCCTGCTACCCGGACCTCACCGTCCGCGAGCACCTGGAGCTGGTCACCGTCGCGCACGCCGTGGACGACGCCGACGCCTGGATCGACCAGGTGCTCGCCGACCGACGGCTGTCCGACCACGCCCGCGCGCTGCCGGGCTCGCTGTCCTCGGGGCAGCTCCAGTCGCTGCTGCTGGCCGCGGCCCTGGTACGCCCGCGCGACCTGCTCATCCTCGACGAGCCCGAGCAGCGCCTCGACCCCGCGGCCCGGCAGCGGCTGGCCGACCTGCTCGTCGCCGAGAAGGCCGACGGCGTCGCCGTCCTGCTCGCCACCCACCAGCCCGACCTGGCCGAAGCGGTCGCCGACCGGATGATCGCGCTGGACGACGGCCAGGTCATCGCCGACGGCACGCCCGCGACGGTGCTGCGCGAGCTGGGCGTCCGCGCATGAGCGACGGCCTGCGACCCGCACCGCACGACGACACCGCCGTCACGGACGAACCCGAGGCCGCCCTCGACCCGGACGTCGCGGACGACATGGACGACGAGGACGCCCCCTGGTCCGAGGAGGACGACGACCGCACCGAGGAGACGCTGGCCTGGCTGCGGCGCAAGCGGCAGGCGCACCGGCGGGCCAAGGGGCGGGAGACGGCCGTCCTGGTCTATACGGTGCTGATCGCCGTCGCCGGCTACGGCAGCAGCTTCGCCGTCAGCTTCCTGCGCGGGCTGGAGGACGGCTCCGGATACGCCGACGCCGCACGGGACCTGCGCGCGGGGATGCCCGCGCTCTTCGCCTTCTGCGCGCTCGGGGCCGGCGTGCTCGCCGCGCGGGACGCCCTGTGGCGCGGGCCGGTGGTGGTGCCGGGGCCGAGCGTGGGATGGCTGCTGGCGCAGCCCGTCAAGCGGGGCCGGGTGCTGCGGCCGTGGTTCCGGCTGTCGGCCGGGCTGTCGCTGCTGCCGGGGCTGCTGGCCGGGGTCGGCGCCGCCTCCGTCATCAAGGTCACAGGGCTGGCCCCGCTCGGCACCGCACTGCTCGCCGCGATCCCCGCGGCCGTGTGCCTGCCGCTGCTGGCGGTCGCGCTCGGCATGGCGGTCGAGCGGCGGCCCGCGGCCGCCCGTGCGGTACGGCGGTGGACCGCCCCCGCGGTCCTGGTGCTGGGCGCACTCGCCGCCCAGGTGGTGCTGGCCGCGAACGGCCACCGCTCCCCCGCCGCCGAGCAGGCCGAGCTGTGGAGCGGCCCGTGGGGCTGGGCGGGCCAGCCCGTGGTGGACGCGGTCGGCGGCAGCGCACCGGCCTGGCCCGCCGCCGTCGCCCTGCTCGCCGCGGCCACGGCCGCGGCGATGCTCGCGGCGTACCGCGACGCGGCCCTCGTCCCGACCGCCCGGCTGCGCGAGCGCGCCGCGACGGCCACCACGGTGTCCTCGGTGGCCTGGTCGCTCGAACTGCGGGCCGCCAAGCTGGCGATCATGGACGCGGGCGGCGGCGCCCCCGTCCGCCAGATCCGGTTCCGCCCGCCGCGCGGGCGCCTCGGACGGCACCTGGTCGTGGCCTGGCGCGACACGCTGACGCTGCTGCGTACGCCGGGCCGGCTCGGCAAGGCCGCGCTGTGGACCGCGTGCGGCGCGGCGGTCGCGGGGCTCGGCGCCGACCTCGGCGGCGAGCGCCGCTGGGTCGGGCTCGTCGTCGGCCTGCTCTTCGGCTACCTCGCCGTCGGCGCGCTGGCCGAGCCCGCCCGGCTGGAGACCGACGACGTCCGCAGGGCCGCCTGGGCGCCGTACCGCTTCCGCACGCTGATGCTCCACCACGGCATCGTGCCCGCCGTGCTCGGCGCCGTCCTGGGCCTGCTCGCCGCCATTCCCTACGCGGCGGCGGGGCACACCTGGACCCTGGTCCTGCTGCCGCTGTGCGCACCGCCCTTCACCGGCGCCGCCCTGGTCTCGGCGGCCCGCGGCCCGGCCCGCACCCAGCTCCTCTTCCTCGGCGGCGGCTCCCCCCTCGGCGGCCCGGGGCCGCTCATCTACGTGGCGTGGTACGCCGCGGGCCCGCTGCTGGCCCTCACCGCCATGAGCCTCGCCCTGGCCCCGGTCCTGCGCACCGGCACCAGCGCCGCCGTCACCCAGGCGGCCGTCGTCTCGGTCCTCCTGACGTCCCTCCTCCTGCTCCTGACGACCCGCATGTCCGACCGCCTGATGCGCCACTGAGAGGTTCCCCGGCATGATCTCGCTCCGCGAGGTGCACGACAGCGACCTGGCGGTCTTCTGGGGGCACCTGTCCGACCCGGCCGCACAGCACATGGCCGCCGTCACCCGGCCCTACCACTACGACCGCTCCCTCTTCGACGCCCACTGGGCGCGCATCCTCGCCGACCCCGCCGTCCTGATGCGTGCCGTGCTCGCCGACGGCGAGGTCGTCGGCCACGTGTCGCTGTACGGGCCGCCCGAGGAGCGCGAGGTCACCTACTGGATCGCCGGCGCCCACTGGGGCAAGGGCATAGCGACCACCGCCCTCACCGCCCTGCTCGCCCTCGAACCCGCCCGCCCCGTGTACGCCCGCGCGGCGGCCGACAACGCCGCCTCGATCCGCGTCCTGCAGAAATGCGGCTTCGAGATCACCGCGCACTCCACCGTCTACGCCGAGTCCCGCGCGGCCGAGATCCCCGACGTCGCGCTGACCCTGGCCTGAGACAGCGAGAGGAGGACGTATGCCCGCGTACGAGCAGATGGCAACGCACCTGGAGACCGAGCGGCTGACGCTGCGCCCGTGGGCCGACACGGACGCCGAGGAGCTGCGGGCGCTGTTCGCAGAGCGCGGCAACGGCACCCCGACCGCCGAGGAGTCCCGGCGGGACGTCGAGGTGCTGCGCGAGCGGGAGGCGGCGGCCGGCGTCTCGCTGCTCGCGATGGTGCGGCGGGAGGAGGGCGACTTCATCGGCTACTGCGGCCTGGTCGTGGGGCGCTCGACCGTGGAGGAGCCGGAGATCGCCTACGAGCTGCTCCGCCGCGTCCACGGGCACGGCTACGCCACCGAGGCGGCGCGGGCCGTGGTCGCCGCCGCGGCGGCGACCGGCCGCACCCGCCTGTGGTCGACGACGCGGCCGGAGAACAAGCCCTCCCTCCGCGTCCTGGAGAAGACCGGCTTCACGTACCACCGCACCACCCAGGACGAGCGGGGCGACGTCGTCTGGCTGACCCGCTCCCTCACCGGCGGCGCCGGGTAACCCCGCGGGTCCGTCGGGCAATTCACACCCCCGGGAAGGAACCCGCGCGGGGGGAATCCGCTCAACCCGGGTATGAGGACGCATGACGTACAACACCCCTCCCGGCGTGCCGCGTTGGCCGGGGTCGTGGGGGCCGTGGCGCTGGCCGGGACAGGGTGCAGGGGCGCGGCGCACGAGGTGGCGGCGAAGGTAGCACCGGCGCCGCCGGCGGGGCCGTACAGCAGGGAGGCCGGGGCGCTGGCCATGCAGGTGCTCGCACATCCCGACGACGACCTCTTCTTCATGAACCCCGACACGCTGCACGACATCCAGGCGGGCACCCCGGTGGTGTCGGTGTACGTGACCGCGGGCGAGTCGGTGGGGTGGAACACCCCGCCGGGCGGGTCGCACAAGCACCACCACGCCGACACGGCGGCGTATTCGGCGGCGCGGCACCAGGGGCTGCGGCAGGCGTACGCCACCATGCTGGGACTTCCGCACTTCACGCGCTGGCACAGCGAGGTGCTGGGCCTGCCGGGCGGGCTGCACGCGCAGATAGACACGCTCACCAACGGCGCCCGCAGCGCGAGCCTGGTCTTCCTCCAGGTGTCGATGCACGAGCTGACCCAGAGCGCGAGCGTGCAGATGCTGTGGGACAAGCCAGGCACGACCCTGCCGTACCTGCCCGCGCTGGACAGCCCGTCGCCGTCGAACGCGTCCGCGACGTACACCCACGACAAGCTGGTCGACGTCCTGGTCGAGCTGCTGAAGCGGTACACGCCCACGCATGTGCGCACCCTCGACCCGGACCCGGACATCCAGATCCACGACAAGAAGCACCCCAAGGGCAGCGACCAGGTCGGCTACTCCGACCACCGCGACCACACGCCCGTGGCGCTCTTCGCGTGGAAGGCGCTCAGCCGGTGGGCGGACTCGGGCGCCCGCGGCTTCACGACCACGGCCTACCGCGGCTACTACAACCAGCGCTGGCCCTTCAACCTGCCGCCCGCGACCGTCGCGCTCAAGGCCCGCTTCCTGCTGCAGTACGGCGGCGACCCCGACTGGGCGTGCGGCGACCCCGGCGGCTGCGGCGACTACGGCCAGGGCCGCAACCAGCCGCTGGTCAACCGCAGGGGCTGGATACGCTCGACCCACCGGCGCTACCCGGGCGCCGGGCAGGTCGTCGTGCCGGCGGCCGCCAAGGGCGCGCGGCGGACGGCGTACGAGGTGCTGGGCCTGCGCGCGGCCGTACGCACCGAGACCGCGCCCGGCAGCGGGCAGTGGGGTCCGGCCAGGGACCTGGGCGGCGGGCCGCTCGCGCCGCAGCTGGCGTGCGTGGCGGTGCCGGGCGGCGGGACGCTGGTGTTCGGGCTGCGGTTCGCGGCCCTCGAAGGGCACGGGGGCGGCAACGCGCGGGAGATCGTGGTGGGTGACGCCGGCCACTGGACCTCGCTCGGCAACCCCGAGGACACGGAGGACCGGGGGCGGCGGGTCGGCCCGCCGTCCGCGGTACGCACCGCGGACGGCCGGGTGCACGTGTTCGTGCGGAACGCCGACAAGGGGCTCAGCACCCTGGTCCGCGAGCCCGGCGGCACCTGGGGGACGTGGGCCGACCTCGGCGGCACCGAGGTGCAGGACGGGCTCTCGACCGTGACCGACCGGCAGGGCCGCATCCACGTCTTCGCGGCGGGCCGCGACACGGTCCACCACTGGGCACAGCCGGCCCCCTCGGCCGCGGTGGCCTTCCAGCCCCTGGGCACCCTGCCCTGCCCGGCCGACGTCCCCACGGTCGCGCTGGCGCCCGACGGCGCGATCGCCCTCACCTACCGCCGCCCCGCGTCCGCGACGCAGCTGCAGGAGACGATAGGCACGTAGGTGCCCCCTTCCAGGGCAAACGGAAAGGTCCCGCACCGCTCGAAAGCGGTGCGGGACCTTTCCGTACAGCTAGCGCAGCGTCACTTGTTGATCTTGGTGACCTGGCCGGCGCCCACGGTCCGGCCACCCTCGCGGATGGCGAACTTCAGGCCCTCCTCCATGGCGATCGGCTGGATCAGCGCGACCGTCATGGCGGTGTTGTCGCCCGGCATGACCATCTCGGTGCCCTCGGGGAGGGTCACGACGCCGGTCACGTCGGTCGTCCGGAAGTAGAACTGCGGACGGTAGTTGTTGAAGAAGGGGGTGTGACGACCACCCTCGTCCTTCGACAGGATGTAGGCCTGGGCCTCGAAGTCGGTGTGCGGCGTGACCGAACCCGGCTTGATGATGACCTGGCCGCGCTCGACATCCTCGCGCTTGATGCCACGGAGCAGCAGACCGACGTTCTCACCGGCCTGGCCCTCGTCGAGCAGCTTGCGGAACATCTCGATACCGGTGACCGTGGTGGTGGTCTTCTCGGTCTTGATGCCGATGATGTCGACGGTCTCGTTGACCTTGAGGATACCGCGCTCGATACGACCGGTGACGACGGTGCCACGACCGGTGATCGTGAAGACGTCCTCGATCGGCATCAGGAACGGCTTGTCGACGTCACGCTCGGGAGTCGGGATCGCCTCGTCGACGGCCGCCATGAGGCCGAGAAGCTTCTCGCCCCACTCCTTGTCGCCCTCGAGCGCCTTGAGCGCCGAGACCCGCACGACCGGAAGGTCGTCACCCGGGAACTCGTACTCGGAGAGCAGCTCGCGGACCTCGAGCTCGACGAGCTCCAGGATCTCCTCGTCGTCCACCATGTCGGCCTTGTTCAGGGCGACGACGATGTACGGAACGCCGACCTGGCGGGCCAGGAGCACGTGCTCCTTGGTCTGCGGCATCGGGCCGTCGGTCGCGGCGACCACCAGGATCGCGCCGTCCATCTGGGCGGCACCGGTGATCATGTTCTTGATGTAGTCCGCGTGACCGGGGCAGTCGACGTGGGCGTAGTGACGCGACTCGGTCTGGTACTCGACGTGCGCGATGGAGATGGTGATACCGCGCTGGCGCTCCTCAGGAGCCTTGTCGATCTGGTCGAAGGCCGAGGCCTCGTTCAGGTTCGGGTACGCGTCGTGCAGCACCTTGGTGATCGCCGCGGTAAGGGTCGTCTTACCGTGGTCGATGTGACCGATGGTGCCGATGTTGACGTGCGGCTTAGTCCGCTCGAACTTCGCCTTCGCCACTGGGTTCCTCCTGGGGGTGGATCTGTACGCCTTGCTTCATCGGCGCCAGGTGATCTTTGCTGGAATGCAAGCCTACGGCGGGTTATTCGCCCTTGGCCTTCGCGATGATCTCCTCGGCGACGTTCCGCGGAACCTCGGCGTAGGAGTCGAACTGCATGGAGTAGCTGGCCCGGCCAGAAGTCTTCGACCGCAGGTCACCGACGTAGCCGAACATCTCCGACAGCGGAACCAGGCCCTTGACGACCCGGGCACCGCTGCGCTCCTCCATGGCCTGGATCTGGCCACGGCGGGAGTTGAGGTCGCCGATGACGTCACCCATGTAGTCCTCGGGCGTGGTGACCTCGACGGCCATCATCGGTTCGAGGAGCACGGGGCTCGCCTTGCGGGCACCCTCCTTGAACGCCTGCGAACCGGCGATCTTGAACGCCAGCTCGGAGGAGTCGACCTCGTGGTAGCCGCCGTCGAGAAGGGTGATGCGGACACCCACCATCTCGTAGCCGGCCAGGATGCCGAACTTCATGGCTTCCTGCGCACCTGCGTCCACCGACGGGATGTACTCGCGGGGGATGCGGCCACCGGTGACCTTGTTGACGAACTCGTAGGTCGCGTCGCCGCCTTCCAGCGGCTCCATCATGATCTGCACCTTGGCGAACTGACCGGTACCACCGGTCTGCTTCTTGTGGGTGTAGTCAATGCGCTCGACCGTCTTGCGGATGGTCTCGCGGTACGCGACCTGCGGCTTGCCGACGTTGGCCTCGACCCGGAACTCCCGGCGCATCCGGTCGACCAGCACCTCGAGGTGCAGCTCGCCCATACCGCCGATGATGGTCTGGCCGGTCTCCTCGTCCGAGTGGACCTGGAAGGAGGGGTCCTCCTCCGAGAGACGCTGGATGGCGACACCCAGCTTCTCCTGGTCGCCCTTGGACTTGGGCTCGATGGCGACCTGGATGACCGGTGCCGGGAAGTCCATGGACTCCAGGATCACCGGCGCCTTGTCGTCGCACAGCGTCTCACCGGTGGTGGTCTGCTTCAGGCCCATGACGGCGATGATGTCGCCGGCGCCCACCGAGTCGATCTCCTCACGCTTGTTCGCGTGCATGCGGTAGATCTTGCCGATGCGCTCCTTCTTGCCCTTCACCGAGTTCAGCACCGCTGAACCGGACTCCAGGCGGCCCGAGTAGACCCGGACGAAGGTGAGCTTGCCCAGGTGCGGGTCGCTCATGATCTTGAACGCCAGGCCGGAGAACGGCTCGTCGTCCGACGGGCGGCGCCTGACGATCTCCTCGGCGTTGCCGACGGCGTGGCCCTCGATGGCCTCGACGTCCAGCGGCGAGGGGAGGTAGCGCACGACCGCGTCGAGCAGGGGCTGGACGCCCTTGTTCTTGAACGCGGTGCCGCAGAACACCGGGGTGACGGTGACGGAGTCCTTGCCGCCCTTGGACGCCAGGGTGATCCGGCGGATCGCCGCGATCAGCTGCTCCTGGCTGGGCTCCTGGCCCTCCAGGTACAGCTCCATCATCTCGTCGTCGTTCTCGGCGACGGCTTCGAGCAGCTTGCCGCGCCACTCGTCGGCCGCCTCGGTGTGCGTGGCCGGGATGTCGACGACGTCGTACATCTCGCCCTTGGTCGCTTCGAGGGACCAGACCAGCGCCTTCATCTGGACGAGGTCGACGACACCCTTGAAGTCGGCCTCGGCACCGATGGGCAGCTGCATGACCAGCGGAACCGCACCGAGGCGGTCCACGATCATGTCGACGCAGCGGTGGAACTCCGCGCCGGTGCGGTCCAGCTTGTTGACGAAGCAGATACGGGGCACGCCGTAGCGGTCGGCCTGCCGCCACACCGTCTCGGACTGCGGCTCCACACCGGCGACACCGTCGAACACGGTGACGGCACCGTCGAGGACGCGGAGCGAACGCTCCACCTCGACCGTGAAGTCCACGTGACCGGGGGTGTCGATGATGTTGATGGTGTGGTCGACGTCGTCGAGGGGCCAGTGACAGGTCGTCGCGGCCGACGTGATGGTGATGCCGCGCTCCTGCTCCTGCTCCATCCAGTCCATCGTGGCAGCGCCGTCGTGGACTTCACCGATCTTGTAGGAGACACCGGTGTAGAACAGGATCCGCTCGGTGGTCGTCGTCTTGCCCGCGTCGATGTGGGCCATGATCCCGATGTTGCGGACCCTGGCCAGGTCAAGCGAAGTGGTGGCCATGTGGCTCAGTCTTCTCTCGGTTTCGATGGGGGTGGTGACTACCAGCGGTAGTGCGCGAAGGCCTTGTTGGACTCGGCCATCTTGTGCGTGTCCTCGCGACGCTTCACGGAGGCGCCGAGGCCATTGCTGGCGTCGAGGATCTCGTTCATCAGCCGCTCGGTCATGGTCTTCTCGCGACGGGCGCGGGAGTACCCGACCATCCAGCGCAGCGCCAGCGTGTTCTGGCGGCCCGGACGGACCTCGACCGGCACCTGGTAGGTCGCGCCGCCGACGCGGCGGGACTTGACCTCAAGGGTCGGCTTGATGTTCTCCAGAGCGCGCTTGAGCGTGATGACCGGGTCGGCGCCGGCCTTCTCGCGCACGCCCTCGAGAGCGCCGTACACGATGCGCTCGGCGGTGGAGCGCTTCCCGTGCAGGAGGATCTTGTTGACGAGAGACGTCACCAGCGGGGAGCCGTAAACCGGGTCGATGATGACCGGGCGCTTCGGGGCGGGGCCCTTACGAGGCATTCTTACTTCTCCTTCTTGGCGCCGTAGCGGCTGCGAGCCTGCTTACGGTTCTTGACGCCCTGCGTGTCGAGGGAGCCACGGATGATCTTGTAGCGAACACCCGGCAGGTCCTTCACACGACCGCCACGCACGAGCACGATCGAGTGCTCCTGCAGGTTGTGGCCCTCGCCCGGGATGTAAGCGGTGACCTCGATGCCACTGGTAAGGCGCACACGGGCGACCTTACGGAGGGCCGAGTTCGGCTTCTTCGGGGTGGTCGTGTACACACGCGTGCAAACGCCACGACGCTGGGGGGAACCCTTCAGCGCGGGCGTCTTGTTCTTCTCGACCTTGTCCTGCCGGCCCTTTCGGACCAGCTGCTGGATCGTAGGCACCGTTTCTCCGGTTTCTGTGTGCCGATCTCGATAAATCTAACCTGGGGACCGACCCACGCGGTCGGGTGTGTCGCGGACCCCGCACTTCCCCGATCGCAACAAAGGGGACGTGCGTCTTCGGGTGTCGCGGCCTCGGTGCCCTCGCCCGGTCACATGGCACGCGCGAGAACCCGGGCACACCCCAGGCACAAGGTCAGAGCCTACCTACCGCATCGGCTGCGGTCAAAACACATCCATACGGGCTGGATTCCGCCAGCTCACAGCCCCGCCCCGGACGCTCACGAGCCGATGGAGAACAGCGCGAACAGCAGGATCAGCGCCGCGAACCCGGCGACCGTCAGATAGCCGAGGATCAGCCCCGCGATCGCCAGGCCCTCGCCCTGCTGACCGGTGTACCGGATCTTGTTCTTGGCGATGTGGCCGAGCGCGATCGCCGGAATCGCGGACAGCCCCCCGGTGAACGGAGCGCATATCCCGCACACCAGCGAGCCGATCGCCTGCCCGTTCGTCGCCGGCAGCGGCGCCGGCAGCGGGACGTACGGCGGCGCGGCCGGCAGGAACGCCGGCGGCACGATCCGGGCCGGAATGTCCGCCGTGACCTGGTCCAACTCACCGTACGTACGCGACTGGTAGGCCCGGCCGATCCGGTCCTCGTACTCCGGCTGCGTGAGCCGCCCCTCAGTGAAGGCGTCCTTGAGGACGTTCACCGCTCTCTCCCGATCCGCATCCCCGGCCAGCATGTCTCCATGATGCCGCAGAGCGGCCGCTCCGCGAGGGAGCGACCGCTCTGTGACGTGCCTGGAACTACCGGAAGGCGGCGACCGATCAGCCGTTGTACGGGCCGTAGTCGTAGTCCTCCAGCGGGACGGCCTGGCCGGAGCCGGAGCCGAACGGGCTGTAGTCGATGTCGTCGTAGCCGACGGCCGAGTACATCGCGGCCTTGGCCTCCTCGGTCGGCTCCACCCGGATGTTGCGGTAGCGGGACAGGCCCGTACCGGCCGGGATGAGCTTGCCGATGATGACGTTCTCCTTCAGGCCCAGCAGCGAGTCCGACTTGGCGTGGATCGCCGCGTCGGTCAGCACCCGGGTGGTCTCCTGGAAGGACGCCGCCGACAGCCACGACTCGGTGGCCAGCGACGCCTTGGTGATACCCATCAGCTGCGGACGACCCGAGGCCGGGTGACCGCCCTCGGAGACGACCCGCCGGTTCTCGGTCTCGAACCGGCCGCGCTCGACCAGCTCGCCGGGCAGCAGCTCGGCGTCGCCGGACTCGATGATCGTCACCCGGCGCAGCATCTGCCGGATGATGATCTCGATGTGCTTGTCGTGGATCGACACACCCTGCGAGTTGTAGACCTTCTGCACCTCGGCGACCAGGTGGATCTGCACCTGGCGCTGGCCCAGGATCCGCAGCACGTCGTGCGGGTTGGTCGCACCGTAGGTGAGCTTCTGGCCGACCTCGACGTGGTCGCCCTCGCCCACCTGCAGCTTGACGCGCTTGGAGATCGGGTAGGCGAGCTCCTCGGAGCCGTCGTCGGGGGTGACGACGAGCTTCTTGGTCTTCTCGGTCTCCTCGATCCGCACCCGGCCGGCCGCCTCGGAGATCGGGGCGACACCCTTCGGGACACGGGCCTCGAACAGCTCGACGACACGCGGCAGACCCTGCGTGATGTCGTCACCGGCCACACCACCGGTGTGGAAGGTACGCATCGTCAGCTGGGTGCCGGGCTCACCGATCGACTGGGCGGCGATGATGCCGACCGCCTCGCCGATGTCCACCAGCTTGCCGGTGGCCAGCGAACGCCCGTAGCAGTACGCGCAGGTACCGACGGCCGACTCGCAGGTGAGGATCGAGCGGGTCTTGACCTCCTCGACCCCGTGCCGCACGAGCTGGTCGATCAGCACGTCGCCCAGGTCCACGTTGGCCGGCGCGATGACCTTGCCGTCCACCACGACGTCCTCGGCGAGCATCCGCGCGTACACGCTGGTCTCGACGTCGTCCGTCTTGCGCAGCGCGCCGTCCGCGCCGCGCTCGGCGATCCGCAGCTTCAGACCGCGCTCGGTGCCGCAGTCCTCCTCACGGATGATCACGTCCTGCGAGACGTCCACCAGACGACGGGTCAGGTAACCCGAGTCGGCGGTACGCAGCGCGGTGTCGGCCAGACCCTTACGGGCACCGTGGGTGGAGATGAAGTACTCCAGCACGGACAGGCCCTCACGGAAGGACGCCTTGATCGGACGCGGGATGGTCTCGTTCTTGGCGTTCGAGACCAGGCCTCGCATACCCGCGATCTGACGCATCTGCATCATGTTTCCGCGGGCGCCCGAGTCGACCATCATGAAGATCGGGTTGGTCTTCGGGAAGTTGGCGTTCATCGCCGCGGCAACCTCGTTGGTCGCCTTGGTCCAGATGTTGATCAGCTCGTCCGAGCGCTCCTGCTTGGTGATCAGGCCGCGCTCGTACTGCTTCTGGACCTTCTCGTCCTGTGCCTCGTAGGACGCGATGATGGCCTTCTTCGCCTCCGGCACCACGATGTCGGTGACCGAGACGGTGACGCCGGAACGGGTCGCCCAGTGGAAGCCCGCCGCCTTCAGGTTGTCGAGCGTCGCCGCCACGATGACCTTCGGGTAGCGCTCGGCGAGGTCGTTGACGATCTCGGAGAGCTGCTTCTTGCCGACCGCGTAGTCCACGAACGGGTAGTCCTCGGGCAGCAGCTCGTTGAAGAGCGCGCGGCCCAGGGTCGTCCGCAGCCGGAAGCTGTCGCCGAGCTGGTAGGGCTGCTCGCCCTCGCCGGGCTCCGGCGGCAGCCAGCCGCGCGGCGGGACGGTGCCCACCGGGAAGCGGATGTCGACCGGCGCCTGCATCGACAGCTCGCGGTTGTCGAACGCCATGATCGCCTCGGCGGTGGCGCCGAACGCCCGGCCCTCACCCGTGACCTCGCGCTCCTCGGAGTCCGTGGTCAGGAAGAACAGGCCGAGCACCATGTCCTGGGTCGGCATGGTGACCGGGCGGCCGTCGGCCGGCTTGAGGATGTTGTTCGAGGACAGCATCAGGATGCGGGCCTCGGCCTGCGCCTCGGCCGACAGCGGCAGGTGCACGGCCATCTGGTCGCCGTCGAAGTCCGCGTTGAAGGCGGTGCAGACCAGCGGGTGGATCTGGATGGCCTTGCCCTCGACCAGCTGCGGCTCGAAGGCCTGGATGCCCAGGCGGTGCAGGGTCGGTGCACGGTTCAGCAGCACCGGGTGCTCGGCGATGACCTCTTCGAGCACGTCGTAGACGACCGTGCGGCCGCGCTCGACCATGCGCTTGGCCGACTTGATGTTCTGCGCGTGGTTGAGGTCCACCAGGCGCTTCATCACGAACGGCTTGAAGAGCTCCAGCGCCATGGCCTTGGGCAGGCCGCACTGGTGCAGCTTGAGCTGCGGGCCGACGACGATCACCGAACGGGCGGAGTAGTCGACGCGCTTGCCGAGCAGGTTCTGCCGGAAGCGGCCCTGCTTGCCCTTGAGCATGTCGGACAGCGACTTCAGCGGGCGGTTGCCGGGTCCGGTGACCGGGCGGCCGCGGCGGCCGTTGTCGAAGAGCGCGTCCACGGCCTCCTGGAGCATGCGCTTCTCGTTGTTCACGATGATCTCGGGCGCGCCGAGGTCGAGAAGCCGCTTCAGGCGGTTGTTGCGGTTGATCACGCGGCGGTACAGGTCGTTCAGGTCGGAGGTCGCGAAGCGGCCACCGTCCAGCTGCACCATCGGACGCAGGTCCGGCGGGATCACCGGGACGCAGTCCAGCACCATGCCGTTGGGCTTGTTGGTGGTCTGCAGGAAGGCGGAGACGACCTTCAGGCGCTTGAGCGCCCGGGTCTTCTTCTGCCCCTTGCCGGTGCGGATGATCTCGCGGAGGCGCTCGGCCTCCTGGTCCAGGTCGAAGGACTCCAGGCGCTTCTGCAGCGCCGCGGCACCCATCGAGCCCTGGAAGTACGTGCCGAAGCGGTCGCGCAGCTCGCGGTAGAGCAGCTCGTCGCCCTCCAGGTCCTGGACCTTGAGGTTCTTGAACCGCGCCCACACCTCGTCGAGCCGGTCGATCTCGCGCTGCGCACGGTCGCGCAGCTGCTTCATCTCGCGCTCGGCACCCTCGCGGACCTTGCGGCGGACGTCGGCCTTGGCGCCCTCGTTCTCCAGCTCGCCGAGGTCGGCTTCCAGCTTCTTCTGCCGGCCCTCGACGTCCGCGTCACGGCGCTGCTCGACCTGCTGGCGCTCCACCGAGACCTGGGCCTCGAGGGAGGGCAGGTCGCGGGTGCGGCGCTCGTCGTCGACCCAGGTGATCATGTACGCCGCGAAGTAGATGACCTTCTCCAGGTCCTTCGGGGCGAGGTCGAGCAGGTATCCCAGGCGGGACGGGACACCCTTGAAGTACCAGATGTGGGTGACGGGGGCGGCAAGCTCGATGTGGCCCATCCGCTCACGGCGCACCTTGGCGCGAGTGACCTCGACGCCGCAGCGCTCGCAGATGATGCCCTTGAAGCGAACCCGCTTGTACTTGCCGCAGTAGCACTCCCAGTCCCGGGTGGGGCCGAAGATCTTCTCGCAGAAGAGCCCGTCCTTTTCCGGCTTGAGGGTGCGGTAGTTGATGGTCTCCGGCTTCTTCACTTCGCCGTGCGACCAGGTCCGGATGTCGTCCGCGGTGGCGAGGCCGATCCGCAGCTCGTCGAAGAAGTTGACGTCGAGCACTGTGTCGTCAATCCCTCTCAGGGTTGATTCTCAAATGGTCTGAACGGGTCGTGGGGGCCGCCCGGGCTCCCCTTCCAAAGGGGTCCGGGCGGCAACCCGTCAGACCTCTTCGACGCTGCTCGGCTCGCGCCGGGACAGGTCGATTCCGAGCTCTTCCGCGGCGCGGAACACGTCCTCGTCGGTGTCGCGCATCTCGATGGACATGCCGTCCGAGGACAGCACCTCCACGTTGAGGCACAGCGACTGCATTTCCTTGATGAGCACCTTGAAGGACTCGGGAATGCCGGGCTCGGGGATGTTCTCGCCCTTGACGATGGCCTCGTAGACCTTCACGCGGCCGAGCACGTCGTCGGACTTGATGGTCAGCAGTTCCTGGAGTGCGTATGCGGCGCCGTACGCCTCCAGCGCCCACACCTCCATCTCGCCGAATCGCTGCCCGCCGAACTGCGCCTTACCACCCAGCGGCTGCTGGGTGATCATCGAGTACGGACCGGTGGACCGGGCGTGCAGCTTGTCGTCCACCAGGTGGTGCAGCTTGAGGATGTACATGTAGCCGATCGAGACCGGCTCGGGGAACGGCTCGCCGGAGCGGCCGTCGAAGAGCCGGGCCTTGCCGGACGGCAGCACCATGCGGTCGCCGTCGCGGTTCGGGACCGTGGACTCGAACAGTCCACGGATCTCGTCCTCCCGGGCGCCGTCGAAGACCGGCGTCGCCACGTTGGTGCCGGGCTCGACCCGGTGGGCGTCGATCGCCTCCAGGCGGCGGGCCCACTCGTCGGCGACACCGGAGACGTCCCAGCCCTGCTTGGCCAGCCAGCCCAGGTGGATCTCCAGCACCTGTCCCGGGTTCATCCGGGACGGGACGCCGAGCGGGTTGAGGATGATGTCGACCGGGGTGCCGTCCTCCAGGAACGGCATGTCCTCGACGGGGAGGATCTTGGAGATGACGCCCTTGTTGCCGTGGCGTCCGGCCAGCTTGTCGCCGTCGGTGATCTTGCGCTTCTGCGCCACGTACACGCGCACCAGCTGGTTCACACCGGGGGGAAGCTCGTCGCCCTCCTCGCGGTCGAAGACCCGGACGCCGATGATCTTGCCGACCTCGCCGTGCGGGACCTTCAGCGAGGTGTCGCGCACCTCGCGGGCCTTCTCACCGAAGATCGCCCGCAGCAGGCGCTCCTCCGGGGTCAGCTCGGTCTCGCCCTTCGGGGTGACCTTGCCGACCAGGATGTCGCCGGCGACCACGTCGGCGCCGATCCGGATGATGCCGCGCTCGTCGAGGTCCGCGAGGACCTCCTCGGAGACGTTCGGGATGTCCCGGGTGATCTCCTCCGGGCCGAGCTTGGTGTCACGGGCGTCGACCTCGTGCTCCTCGATGTGGATCGAGGACAGGACGTCGTCCTGCACGAGGCGCTGCGACAGGATGATCGCGTCCTCGTAGTTGTGGCCCTCCCACGGCATGAACGCGACCAGCAGGTTCTTGCCGAGCGCCATCTCGCCCTCGTCGGTCGACGGACCGTCGACCAGCACCTGGCCCACGACGACCCGGTCGCCCTCGTCGACGACGACCTTCTGGTTGAAGGAGGTGCCCTGGTTGGAGCGGGAGAACTTCGCGACCCGGTAGGTGGTGTACGTACCGTCGTCGTTGGTCACCGTGACGTAGTCGGCGGAGACCTCCTGGACCACACCGTCCTTCTCGGCCTTGATCACGTCGCCGGCGTCGACCGCGCAGCGGTACTCCATGCCGGTGCCGACCAGCGGCGCCTCGGCCTTGATCAGCGGCACGGCCTGGCGCATCATGTTCGCGCCCATCAGGGCGCGGTTGGCGTCGTCGTGCTCCAGGAACGGGATCATCGCGGTCGCGACCGACACCATCTGGCGCGGCGAGACGTCCATGTAGTCGACGTCGTCACCGGGGATGTAGTCGATCTCGCCGCCACGGCGGCGGACCAGCACGCGGGACTCGGCGAACCGCAGGTCCTCGGTCAGCGGCGCGTTGGCCTGCGCGATGACGAAGCGGTCCTCCTCGTCGGCGGTCAGGTAGTCGACGTCGTCGGTGACGACGCCCTCGACGACCTTGCGGTACGGCGTCTCGATGAAGCCGAACGCGTTGACCCGGCCGTAGGAGGCCAGCGAGCCGATCAGACCGATGTTCGGGCCTTCCGGCGTCTCGATCGGGCACATCCGGCCGTAGTGCGACGGGTGCACGTCACGGACCTCGAAGCCGGCCCGCTCACGGGACAGACCACCGGGGCCGAGCGCGTTGAGCCGGCGCTTGTGCGTCAGGCCCGACAGCGGGTTCGTCTGGTCCATGAACTGGGACAGCTGGCTGGTGCCGAAGAACTCCTTGATGGAGGCGACGACCGGCCGGATGTTGATCAGAGTCTGCGGCGTGATCGCCTCGACGTCCTGAGTGGTCATGCGCTCGCGCACGACCCTTTCCATACGGGCGAGACCCGTACGGACCTGGTTCTGGATCAGCTCGCCGACGTTGCGGATGCGGCGGTTGCCGAAGTGGTCGATGTCATCGGTCTCGACCATGATCGAGCGGCCGGACTCGCCGACCGTCTCGGTCTCGCCGGCGTGCAGCCTCACCAGGTACTTGATCGTGGCGAGGATGTCGTCGGTGGTGAGCACGCCGGCGTCCAGCGGCTCGTCGGCGCCGAGCTTCTTGTTGACCTTGTAGCGGCCGACCTTGGCCAGGTCGTAGCGCTTCGGGTTGAAGTAGAGGTTCTCCAGCAGCGTCTGGGCGGCCTCCTTGGTCGGCGGCTCGCCCGGGCGCAGCTTGCGGTAGATGTCGAGCAGCGCGTCGTCCTGGCCCTGGGTGTGGTCCTTCTCCAGGGTGGCGCGCATCGACTCGTACTCGCCGAACTCCTCCAGGATCTGCTCGGTGCTCCAGCCGAGGGCCTTGAGCAGCACCGTGACCGACTGCTTGCGCTTGCGGTCGATGCGGACACCGACCATGTCGCGCTTGTCGATCTCCATCTCCAGCCAGGCACCCCGGGAGGGGATGATCTTGGCCGAGAAGATGTCCTTGTCAGACGTCTTGTCGATGGAGCTGTCGAAGTACACGCCGGGCGAGCGGACCAGCTGCGAGACGACGACACGCTCGGTGCCGTTGATGCAGAAGGTGCCCTTGTTGGTCATCAGCGGGAAGTCGCCCATGAAGACCGTCTGGGACTTGATCTCGCCGGTCTCGTTGTTGGTGAACTCGGCGGTGACGAAGAGCGGGGCGCCGTACGTGAAGTCGCGCTCCTTGCACTCGTCGAGCGAGTTCTTCGGCGGCTCGAACCGGTGGTCACGGAAAGTGAGCGACATCGACCCGGAGAAGTCCTCGATCGGGGAGATCTCCTCGAAGATCTCCTCGAGACCTGACTTCCTGGGGACGTCCTGCCCGCTGTCCAGGGCCGCCTCGACCCGAGCCTTCCACGCGGCATTGCCGAGCAGCCAGTCAAAGCTCTCGGTCTGAAGCGCGAGGAGGTTCGGAACTTCGAGCGGTTCACGGATCTTCGCGAAGGAGATGCGCAGCGGAGCGGTGCTTGCGCCGTTGTTCGAATTGGTGGTCGAGGCGTTGCGCGAGGCGGCCAAGAGGGGGTCCTTCCGAGGGCTCGGACTCACTACGCGCGTACCGGTCCGCCCCTGAGGACCAGAAGAAAACCCTGATGACGGGCCTCTTCAGCAGTGCTCAGACGTGGGCATGCTCCTGGTGACGGGCCAGGCAGCAGCTAACAGGCAGCGCAAAGGGTCAGTGTAGCCACTTGGCACACTGATGTCCAGAGCTGAGATTCGGAGTACCGAATCGTCGCCCCCTCTGCCCGTCTGGCGGGTCCCAGCCTCGGAACCTGGAACCGCGTCCGTCAACCCTGCCGTCGTGCTGCGTCCTGCTGCATAGCCATGCATTCCCGCATCGCCGCCGATCCATGCATCGGACCTCGACCGAAGTCTGCGGCGCGTCCTGAGAATTGCGCGCCGCGTGCCATACGTCAAGGCCCCAGCCCTGCGGACCTGCTCCGAGGCCTGTCCGCGGACCCGCTCCCCGCAGGAAGGGATCACACTACCCGGCGGGTACGACAGAGCCGCTACGGCCCGCCGCCGGCGCCGGGAACGACCGAGGGCGGCCACCCTTTCGGGTGGCCGCCCTGCGGCGGGTGGAGCAGAGGTTACTTGACCTCGACCGAGGCACCGGCGGCCTTGAGCGCCTCGGCGCCCTTCTCCGCGGCGTCCTTGGCGACCTTCTCCAGGACGGGCTTGGGAGCGCCGTCCACGAGGTCCTTGGCCTCCTTCAGGCCGAGCGAGGTCAGCTCGCGCACGACCTTGATGACCTGGATCTTCTTGTCACCGGCGGCGGTGAGGATGACGTCGAACTCGTCCTGCTCCTCGACGGCGTCGGCGACGACACCCGGGCCCGCGGGGCCGGCAACGGCGACCGGGGCGGCGGCGGTGACGTCGAACTTCTCCTCGAACGCCTTCACGAACTCGGCGAGCTCGATGAGGGTGAGGGTCTCGAACTGGGCGAGCAGTTCGTCCTGGCTGAGCTTGGTCGCCATGATGGCGGTCCTTCCACTAAATCGGCAGGTGCCGGATGTACAAGTCGGCGGGCGTACGGTCGGCCCGCGTCGGCCGGTGCGCCGGGGCGTGCCCCGGTTGCGCCGGCCTTGACCGGCGCCTTGCGGCGCCGGTCATCGTGCGAGCCGAATTACTCGGCACCGCCCTGCTCGGCCTCGGCCTTCTTGGCACGAAGCGCCTCCGCGGTGCGGACGAACTTCGAGGGGAGCGCCTGGAAGAGCGCGGCAGTCTGGGACTGCTTGGCCTTCATGGCACCCGCCAGCTTGGCGAGCAGAACCTCGCGGGACTCGAGGTCCGCAAGCTTCTTGATCTCGTCGGCGGACAGCGCCTTGCCGTCAAGGACACCGCCCTTGATGACGAGAGCGGGGTTGTCCTTGGCGAAGTCGCGCAGACCCTTCGCCGCCTCGACCGGGTCACCGGTCACGAAGGCGACAGCAGACGGACCCGCGAACAGGTCGTCGAGCTGGTTGATCCCGGCCTCGTTGGCCGCGATCTTGGTCAGCGTGTTCTTCACCACGGCGTACGTGGCGTTCTCACCGAGCGAACGGCGCAGCGTCTTGAGCTGCGCCACGGTGAGACCGCGGTACTCGGTCAGCACTGCGGCGTTCGAGGAGCGGAACTGATCCGTCAACTCGGCAACCGCGGCAGCCTTGTCGGGCCTCGCCATGAGTCTCGGCCTCCTTCCGGGGTGATTGCGGACCGCCCGGAGTCGAAGGAGGTGACGTGGCAATGACGAACGCCCCGGCGCAGGCGCACGGGGCGTGACTCCACGAAGTCCACAAGGGGCTTCGGAGTACTCCACGATCACCTGCGCGGGCCGTCCGCGTGCTGCGGAATCCTTCGGCCGCCACGCCCTTTTCGGGGCACGGCGACGACCAGCGGTCTTTGGCTTCTCGGGAAGCGTACGGGAGAGCGGCCCCGCGGAGCAAATCGCCCGCGGGGCCGCCCTCAGCCGTGGCTCAGCCTGCCTCAGCCCGGCCTCAGCTCTGCTGCCCCTGCTTCATCGCGTCGGCGAAGTCGACGGTGTCGAACGCGGCCGGCGGCTGCGTGCTCACCGTGGTGCCGAAGTCGGAGTAGTAGACGGTCGACTTCATCATGCCGATCTTGGCGGCCGCCACGGAGACGGCCTTCACCGGAAGGTTGTCCTTCGACACCCACAGGTCGATGGTCTCGGTGGTCATGCCCGCCTTGGTCAGGCTGTCCTTGACCTCCTGCTGCTCCTCGGCTGTGAGGCCCTGGATCGTCCGCCCGGAGATGTCCTGGAGGTCGAGCGTGGCCCGGTAGTGCGTGGCCTGCACGCCCCTGACCGTCTCGGTGCCCAGGCTCTTGGCGTTGGGGGACGCCAGGGCCACGTCCACGCTCTTGACCGGGTTGAAGTTCTGGGCGGCATCCTTCAGGGCCGCACCCGAGCCGCCGGCGAGCTTGGCCATGGAGTCGTAGCCGTACTTGATCCAGTGCTTGCCGCCGAGCTGCGCGGCCATCGCCGGCCCCATGTTCGCGTAGTACGCGTCCGGAAGGTAGCGCGCGGCCATCGTGGCCGGCATCCCCGACTTCTTCAGCTGGTCGGCCATGGCGCCGCCGGTGTAGGTGATCGACATGTCACCGACCAGGCCGTCCGACCAGTCCATCTCGCCCTTGCCGGTCATCGACATCGTGCTGCCCATCGAGACCACCGACTCGACCTTCGCCGAGTGCACGCCGGTGGTCGTCTTCTTCACCAGGTCCAGTGCCGTGATCGCGTGCGCGACCCCCGACAGCCCCTTGCTGTTGTCCGTGGCCGCCGGAGCGGCCGTCGGGGCGTCCGTCTTGTCGCCCCCGGACGCCGACGAGCCGAGCGGCCCGCAGGCCGCCAGCGCCAGCGCCGACACGGCGGCGACACCCGCCGCCGCCACACCCCTGATCCCACGCATGTTCCCAGCCCCCTCGCGGGGACCACACGCCCCCGTCTCAACCAGCGGAACACTAACGCACGCGGCTGACAACCCCGCGTCGGGCAGGCCTTGTTCGGAGAGCCTGCGGGCACCCTGCCCCGCAGCACAGCGAAACGCCCCGCACCGCCCCGGAGGACCGGGGGGTGCGGGGCGTTCAGGCTTCGCGCCCGGGCGCCGTCGTGTCAGACGGAGGCCGGGTCCTCCTCGACGAGGAGGTTGCGGGTGCGGTTGGGGTCGATCGGGATGCCGGGGCCCATGGTGGTGGACACGGCAGCCTTCTTGACGTAACGGCCCTTGGCCGCGGACGGCTTGAGCCGCAGGATCTCGTCCAGCGCCGCTGCGTAGTTCTCCACCAGGAGGGTCTCCTCGAAGGAGACCTTGCCGATGATGAAGTGCAGGTTGGAGTGCTTGTCCACGCGGAACTCGATCTTGCCGCCCTTGATCTCGGTGACCGCCTTCGCCACGTCGGGCGTCACGGTGCCGGTCTTCGGGTTCGGCATCAGACCACGCGGGCCGAGGACGCGGCCGAGGCGGCCGACCTTGCCCATGAGGTCGGGGGTGGCGACGACGGCGTCGAAGTCCAGCCGGCCCTTCGCCACCTCATCGATCAGTTCGTCGGAGCCGACGATGTCGGCTCCCGCGGCTTCCGCGGCCGCAGCACGGTCACCGGTCGCGAAGACCAGGACCCGGGCGGTCTTGCCGGTGCCGTGCGGAAGGTTCACGGTGCCACGGACCATCTGGTCGGCCTTGCGCGGGTCGACACCCAGGCGGAAGGCGACCTCGACGGTCGAGTCGAACTTGGTGGTCGCGGTCTCCTTGGCGAGGCGGACGGCCTCCAGGGGCGCGTACAGGCGCTCCTGGTCGATCTTGGCGTCCGCAGCGCGGAGAGACTTGCTGCGCTTGCTCACGTGCGTGCTCCTGTTGTCGTGACGGAGTCGTGGTGCGGGCCGAGCCGGCCCTTCCACAGTGGTGCCTTGCGGGGTTCGCTGATCAGCCCTCGCGCTTTTCCGCTCGGGCTTCCTGCTCACTCGTTCCGCGGACGGCCTCGTTCCTCGGCCGGCCGCTGCGCGAGCTCGGGCGTCAGCCCTCGACCTTTTTCGCTCGGGCTTCCTGCTCACTCGTTCCGCGGACGGCCTCGTTCCTCGGCCGGCCGCTGCGCGAGCTCGGGCGTCAGCCCTCGACCGTGATGCCCATGGAACGGGCGGTACCGGCGATGATCTTCTCGGCGGCGTCGAGGTCGTTCGCGTTCAGGTCGGGGAGCTTCGTCGTGGCGATCTCCCGCACCTGGGCGCGGCTGAGCTTGGCGACCTTCTTGACGTGCGGCTCGCCGGAGCCCTTGTCGACACCCGCGGCCTTGAGGATCAGCTTGGCCGCCGGCGGGGTCTTGGTGATGAAGGTGAAGGTGCGGTCTTCGTAGACCGTGATCTCCACCGGGATCACCATGCCGCGCTGCGACTCCGTCGCCGCGTTGTAGGCCTTGCAGAACTCCATGATGTTCACGCCGTGCTGGCCCAGCGCGGGGCCGACCGGCGGCGCCGGGTTGGCCGCGCCGGCGTTGATCTGGAGCTTGATCAGCCCCGTGACCTTCTTCTTCTTGGGAGGCATTGCTCTCTCCGGGTCCTGTTGAGAGTTTTTCCGTGCCTGCGAGCAGGCATACCGCACCACGATAGCGGGTAACGCCCCCTGCCCTGAAATCCGCCGGCCCCACCCTCGTCCCAGCAGCACCTGAAGTTCCGGTCTACGCGGGAAGAATTCTTGGCATGAACACTTCCCGGAGCGGGCTACCGGCTGGTACCAAAGTCCTGCAGCGATCCTGCTCTTGGAGGTTCCGTGAGACTGACCAGGTCCTTAACCGCCCTCGCCGCACTCGCGTTCGCCCTGGTGGCGGCGCTGGTGCTGACCACCGGCCCGGCACAGGCTGCCGGGCCTGCCTATGTCGCGCTCGGGGATTCGTACTCCGCCGGGAACGGCGCAGGCAACTACATCAGTTCCAGCGGCGACTGCCACCGCAGCAACAGCGCCTACCCGGCACTGTGGGCCAGCGCCCACAGCCCGTCCTCGTTCACCTTCGCCGCCTGCTCCGGTGCGGTGACCAGCGATGTGACCGGCAGCCAGCTCGGCGGGCTCAACTCCTCCACCGGGCTGGTCACCGTCACCATCGGCGGCAATGACGCGGGCTTCTCCGACGTCATCACCACCTGCGTGACCGGCTCCGACAGCACCTGCGTCAACCGGGTCAACACCGCCGAGGCCTTCGTCAGGAGCACCCTGCCGGGCCGCCTCGACACCGTCTACAACGCCATCCACGCCAAGGCGCCCAACGCCCACGTCGTGGTCCTCGGCTACCCGGACATCTACACCCTCAACGTCTTCTGCATCGGGCTCAGCGCCACCAAGCACCAGAAGATCGACGAGGCCGCCGACGTCCTGGACACCACCACGGCCTCCGTGGCGGCCGCCCACGGCTTCACCTTCGGCGACGTCCGGACCACCTTCAAGGGCCACGAGCTCTGCTCGGGCGACGACTACCTGCACTCCCTGGTCATCTCCCCGTCCTGGGAGTCCTACCACCCCACGGCCACCGGCCACTCGGCCGGCTACCTGCCGGTCCTGAACGCCAACGACTGATCGGCGCCACCCCGTACGCGACCGAGCCCCTGCTCCCACGAACGGGAGCAGGGGCTCGGACGGAAGACGCGAGGGTCAGTTCTTCTGGATCTGGTCGAAGCTCAGCTCGACCGGGGTCTCCCGGCCGAAGATCTCGACGAGGCCCTTGACCTTCTTGGAGTCCGCGTTGATCTCGTTGATCGTCGCCTGGAGGGTGGCGAAGGGGCCGTCGGTGACGGTGACCGAGTCGCCGACCTCGAAGTCCAGCACCTGGACCTCGACCTTGCGGGGCTGGGCGGTGCCCTCCGCGATCGCGGCGGCCTCGGCGGCTGCCTCGACCTCGGGGGCCAGCATCTTCACGATCTCGTCGAGGGTCAGCGGGTACGGGTCGTACGCGTTGCCCACGAAGCCCGTGACACCGGGGGTGTTGCGGACGACGCCCCAGGACTCGTTCGTCAGGTCCATGCGGACCAGGACGTAGCCGGGGAGCTTGTTCTGCCGGATGGTCTTGCGGTCGCCGTTCTTGATCTGAACGACTTCCTCCTGCGGGACCTCGGCCTGGTAGATGTACTCCTCGACGTTCAGCGAGACGGCACGCTGCTCCAGGTTGGACTTCACCCGGTTCTCGTAGCCGGCGTAGGTGTGGATCACGTACCACTCGCCGGGCAGGGTGCGCAGCTCCTCACGGAACGCGGCCACCGCGTCGACCGGGGTCAGGGGCGCCGCGGACTCCTCGTCCTCGGACTCGTCCTCATCGCCGGTCTCGTCCTCGGACTCTACTGCGGACTCGTCCTCGGACTCGTCGTCGGCAGAGCCCTCGGCCTCTTCCGCGTCTTCCGATGCGTGGACGGCGGCCTGCTCGGCGGGTTCACCCTCGGCCAGGTCGGCGGCAACCGCCTGGTCGACGTCGCCGTCGGCGGCCTCGACGATGTCGAGCGCGGTTTCGGCGCCCTCGACGGACTCGTCGGTGTCGTACACGTTCGGGTCAGACACGGTGACAGCTTCTTCCTGACTTCAAAGGTGGCACTGCGGGCGGGGCGGCCGGCGGCCTGCACCCTCCGCGGACTGGCGGGACCGGCCGAAGACAGCTCAGCCGGAAAGCTGCTCAGCCGAAAACGGCGGAAATAAGCTTCCCGAAGCCCCAGTCAACCACGGCCACGAACCCGATGACGACCACAACGAAGACAATCACCACAGTGGTGTACGTGGTGAGGTCGTTACGGGTGGGCCAGACGACCTTGCGAAGCTCCGCGATGATCTGGCGGTAGAAAAGCGCAAGGCGACCCAGCGGGCCCTTCTTGCCGCGCTTGCCTCCGCGGCGGGGCTTCCGGTCGGTGTCCTTGTCGTCCTGAGTCGCGTCAGGCTCCGGGACCTCGATGGAGTCCGTGATCTCAGTCACTCGTCCTCACCTGACTCCGGGTCGTGGCCGTGCCGCGCCCGTCGCGCGGTACGGCGAGTGCTTATCTGCCTGCCCACGTCCAGGTCGGACGTGTGGAGCAGGGCCGGAGGGACTTGAACCCCCAACCGCTGGTTTTGGAGACCAGTGCTCTACCAATTGAGCTACGACCCTTCGACAGACACTCCCAACGTAACGCAGGCGACTTCGCCGGGAGGGCCATCGACGGTTGAGTGTACGTGCTCCGGCGCTCCCCGTCGAACGCCTTGCAAGGGAGTTGCTCAGGATCACGTGCAATCAGGTTCAAACCTCGACATGCACCCGAACTTCAGTCCAGCGTCAAACCCCGGTGCCACCCGGTCCCGGTGTCTGGGACCATGCAGTCATGACCGCAGCCACTCCCTCTGTACCACCCGCAAGCGACCGGCGGGTGTCGGTCCGTATCGGCTCGATCTCCGAGTCCGCCACCCTCGCCGTGGACGCCAAGGCCAAGGCCCTCAAGGCCGCCGGGCGCCCGGTGATCGGCTTCGGCGCCGGAGAGCCCGACTTCCCGACGCCCGGGTACATCGTCGACGCCGCCGCCGAGGCCTGCCACAACCCCAAGTACCACCGCTACACCCCGGCCGGCGGGCTTCCGGAGCTGAAGGCGGCCATCGCCGCCAAGACGCTCCGCGACTCGGGCTACGAGGTGGACGCCTCGCAGGTGCTGGTCACCAACGGCGGCAAGCAGGCCATCTACGAGGCCTTCGCCGCCGTGCTCGACCCGGGCGACGAGGTCATCGTGCCCGCCCCGTACTGGACCACCTACCCCGAGTCGATCCGGCTCGCGGGCGGGCTGCCGGTCGAGGTCGTCGCCGACGAGACCACCGGCTACCGGGTCAGCGTGGAGCAGCTGGAGGCGGCCCGCACCGAGCGGACGAAGGTGCTGCTCTTCGTCTCGCCGTCCAACCCCACCGGCGCCGTCTACAGCCGCGAGGACACCGAGGCGATCGGCCGCTGGGCCGTCGAGCACGGCCTGTGGGTGCTCACCGACGAGATCTACGAGCACCTGGTCTACGGCGACGCCGCCTTCAGCTCGCTGCCCGCGCTCGTCCCCGAGCTGCGCGACAAGTGCATCGTGGTCAACGGCGTGGCCAAGACGTACGCGATGACCGGCTGGCGCGTCGGGTGGATCGTCGGCCCCAAGGACGTGGTGAAGGCCGCGACGAACCTCCAGTCGCACGCCACCTCGAACGTCAACAACGTGGCCCAGGTCGCGGCGCTCGCCGCCCTCACCGGCAACCTGGACGCGGTCGCCGAGATGCGCACCGCCTTCGACCGCCGCCGGCAGACCATCGTGCGGATGCTCAACGAGATCGACGGCGTCGTCTGCCCGACCCCCGAGGGCGCGTTCTACGTCTACCCGTCGGTGAAGGCCCTGCTCGGCAAGGAGATCCGCGGCAAGCGCCCGGCGACCTCCGTGGAGCTGGCCGCCCTCATCCTGGACGAGGCCGAGGTCGCCGTCGTCCCCGGTGAGGCCTTCGGCACCCCGGGCTACCTGCGGCTCAGCTACGCCCTGGGCGACGAGGACCTGATCGAGGGCGTCGCGCGGCTGCAGAAGCTGCTGGGCGAGGCCACGGACTGACCCCCCGCGCGCGGGGAATCGGGCCGCGCGCGCATTCGGGCAAGCCCCCGTTCGGAGAAAACGGTTCCGGGCGGGGGCTCGCGTATAGCAGGATCTTGGAATGGCACGCGATGCACGTACGGGGCCGGCGCGGGACATCCGGCGCCTCCCCAAGGCACACCTCCACCTGCACTTCACCGGCTCCATGCGCCCGTCCACCCTGCTGGAACTGGCCGACAAGCACGGCGTCCACCTGCCCGAGGCCCTCACCTCGGGCGAGCCGCCCAAGCTGCGGGCCACCGACGAGCGCGGCTGGTTCCGCTTCCAGCGGCTGTACGACGCCGCCCGCTCCTGCCTGCGCACCCCGGACGACATCCACCGGCTGGTGCGCGAGGCCGCGCAGGAGGACGCCGCCGACGGCTCGGGCTGGCTGGAGATCCAGGTCGACCCGACCTCATACGCGCCCCGGCTCGGCGGGCTCATCCCGACCCTGGAGATCATCCTCGACGCGGTCCGTATCGCCTCCCGCGACACCGGCGTCGGCATGGCCGTAGTGGTCGCCGCGAACCGTATGAAGCACCCGCTGGACGCCCGTACGCTGGCCCGGCTCGCGGTCCGCTACGCCGACCAGGGGGTCGTCGGCTTCGGCCTGTCCAACGACGAACGCCGGGGCCTGGCAAGGGACTTCGACCGCGCCTTCGCCATCGCCCGGGACGGCGGCCTGCTCGCCGCACCGCACGGCGGGGAGCTGGCGGGGCCTGCCAGCGTCCGCGACTGCCTGGACGACCTGCACGCGCAGCGCGTCGGCCACGGCGTACGCGCGGCCGAGGACCCGCATCTGGTCCGCCGGCTCGCGGAGACCGGCGTGACCTGCGAGGTCTGCCCGGCGTCCAACGTCGCCCTGGGCGTCTACGACAAGCCCGAGGACGTACCGCTGCGGCACCTCTACGACGCGGGGGTCCCGATGGCGCTGGGCGCCGACGACCCGCTGCTCTTCGGGTCCCGGCTGGCCGCGCAGTACGAACTCGCCCGTGACGTCCACGGGTTCACCGACCAGGAGCTGGCGGAACTGGCACGCCAGTCGGTGCGCGCCTCCCGGGCGCCGCAGGACGTCCGCGACCGCATGCTGGCCGACATCGACGTCTGGGCGCGCTGACGCCCTTCTGGAAGCCCCCTGGTCTCGCCCGCCCCCGTCGCCCGGGCGAGACCCCCGCCGAGCAAACAACCATGCGAGCGCGCCCCGCGCATCTGCTCCGATGCACAGTCGGGCCACCGGTGCCGCTCCCGATGCACATCCGGGTGCGGGTGGGCGCGCTCAGAGGGTGAGCGCACCGGCGATGTGGGCGGCCAGCGCGAGGTCGTGGACGCCGCACACCCCGTTGGCCGACTGCGCGGTCGGCCCGCCGGCCCCGGGGTGGGAGATCAGCGGCTCGCGGACCTGCGCCTCGGCCCGCCGCAGCCGGGCGGCCACCGTCTTGGGGTGCACCCCGAGCCGGCCGGCCGCGCCCGGTGTGTGCTGCCCCGCCTCGATCCACGTGACGACCGTCGGCAGCAGGTCCGCGTCCAGCCGTCGCAGGTACTCCTCGGCCCAGCGCCGCGCCGCGGCGTCCGCCAGCAGCTCGTCGAACCCGGGCACGCGTCCTGACCCGGTGGCGTCCAGGTCCAGCCGGGAGATCCGCAGTGCCAGGTCCAGCCTGATCCGGTCGGCGAGCCGGCCGAGGTCGAGCCCCAGCGCCTCCCCCACCGCCTCCGCCCGCTGCCGCACGGTGTTGCGGTGGAAGCCGGCCAGCCGCGCCGCGCCGATCGGGCCGTACGCCAGCCACAGCCGCATCCCGTCGAGCCACTCGGCCCGGCGGGCGGGCGGCCAGCCGTCGAGCGGGGCCAGCAGCGCCGCCGCCCACCGGCCCGCGGCCGCGGCGGGCAGCAGGCGCACCAGTTCGATGTCCGGCGTGAAGACCGCGTAGCGGTCGGGGCTCGATCCGGCCGCGGCCAGCGCCCGCGTCGCCTCGCCGTGCGCGTCGGCGAGCCCGTCCAGCGGTGCGGTCCTGCTGGCGCCGAGCCGGAAGCCCTTGCGCCGGGACACCAGGTCGCGCAGCAGGGCCTCGGTGGGCGCGTCGGGCGTCGCGACGATGATCACCTGGTGGTCGTCCACCGGGCAGCCGACGACGAGCCCCGCGTCGCCCAGGTGGTAGTGGCACGCCGACACCAGGGTGTCGCGGTGGGCGGCCCGGCCGCCGACGACGTACACCCGCGCGTGGTCCGCGGTGAGCACCTCGGGGCTCATCCCCAGCGGGTGCGCCGCCCGCCTGGCGGCCAGCACCTGCCCGGACATCAGCATCTGCAGGACCGAGGAGCGTATCGGCGCCCGCTCGCCGTCCGCCGCGGCCCGCATCCGCAGCCACGAGGACAGCAGCAGTTCGGCCATCGTGACGGCCTCGGTGACCGGCTGCGGCCAGCCGGCCGTCCGCGCCCGCGCCACCACCAGCACGTCGTGGGGCGGCACCGGGCCGAGCGCGTACAGCCGTACGTTCCACTCGCCGACGTCCGCGGTCGCGGCCTGCGTCCTGCCGTCGGTCAGTTCCGCGACGCGGTCGGCGGGCAGCGTCAGGCCGCCGCCGAGCGGGGGCGGCGGGCGGTGCGGGGCCAGCAGGACGGCCTGGCCGCCGACCGCGCCGGCCAGCCAGTGCAGGACGCCGGCCGCGGTCTCGGGGGCCGTCGAGAGCTGCTTGGCGGACTCCAGCAGGTCCTGGAGGCGGCGGCCGGCGGCGGCCTCCAGGTCGGCGAGCAGCTGGGCCAGGCGCGGCACCGTGCACGTCTCGGGGTCGGTCAGCAGCACCGGCAGCCGGTGCCGCCCCGCCGCGTCCAGGATGCGCTGCGGTGCCGGTTCGCTCACCGCGAGCGCGGCCGCTCCGGCCTGCGCGAGGGCGCGGATCTCCGCGTCCTGTGCGGCGGGCGCGGACGGCTCCGCCAGTACGGCCAGCACGTCGCGCCAACCGCGCTCGCGGGCGGGAACGGCTCCGGGGTCGGCCGGCCAGACCCCGGCGACCGGCCGGTCGCCCTCGCCGGCCACCCGCCCGGCGCGGCGGAGCCGGTCGGGGGCAGAGCTGATCAGGGTGTCGAGGGTGAGCACGGCTTTCTCCCGTGGGGCGCGGGCTCCCGTGGGGGGGCGTCGTACCGCCGAGTAAATCAGGAAATCCCGGGCATGGCGGTGGGCCTCACCCTCGGTGACGGACTCAGAGGTGGACGCCGACCATCACCGGCTCGTTCACCAGCGTCACGCCGAAGGCCGCGTGGACGCCGTCGCGGACCTCGCGGGCTAGGGCGAGCAGGTCCTCGGTCGTGGCGGCGCCGCGGTTGGTCAGCGCCAGCGTGTGCTTGCCGGAGATCCGGGCACGCCCCGTGCCGTAGCCCTTGGTGAAGCCGGCCTTGTCGATCACCCAGGCCGCTGAGGTCTTCGTGCGCTCGCCGTCCGCGGGGAAGGCGGGCGGGGCCGTGTCGGGGCCGAGGCGGTCGTGGACGCGGTCCAGGAACGCGGCGAATTCGGCGGCGGACAGCACGGGGTTGGTGAAGAAGGAGCCGGCCGACCAGGTGTCGTGGTCGGCCGCGTCCAGCACCATGCCCTTGCCCGCGCGCAGCGCCAGCACCGTCGCACTGGCCTTCTCCAGCGGCACCCGCTCGCCCGGCTCCACGCCCAGGGCGCGGGCGGTCTCTGCGTACTTCAGCGGGGCGGACAGCCCGCCGGCGTCCTCCAGGGCGAAGCGGACGCGCAGGACGACGTAGCGGGCCGGGTCCTCCTTGAACCGGCTACTGCGGTACGAGAAGGCGCACTCGGCGGCGGGGAGGGTGACCGTCTCCGCGGTCCTGCGGTCGTAGGCGACGACCTCGGTGATGGTGCTGGAGACTTCCTGGCCGTAGGCGCCGACGTTCTGGATCGGGGTGGCGCCGGCCGAGCCGGGGATGCCGGCCAGGCACTCGATGCCGGCCAGGCCCGCGCGGACGGTCGCGGCGACGGCGTCGCTCCAGGTCTCGCCGGCGGCGAGTTCCAGGGTGCGGCCGCTGAGGTCGGCGCCCTGGGTGGCGATGCGGATCGCGGTGCCGTCGAAGCCCTGGTCGGCGATGACGAGGTTGCTGCCGCCGCCGATCAGGAGGACCGGCTCGCCGCGGGAGTCGGCGTCGCGGACGGCGGCGACGAGGTCGGCGTCGGTGCGGGCCGTGACCAGGCGGGCGGCGGGTCCGCCGAGGCGGAAGGTGGTGTACGGGGCGAGGGGGTGCACGGGACCAGCTTATTTGGCCGGGCTGACAGCGGGTCCCGCGCCTCCCGGCCGCGGGCACGCGAAAGGGGCGGGGTGCCCGGGCGGACCCCCGC
>NZ_CAJSLV010000024.1:31441-73285 GCF_907177275.1 Actinacidiphila cocklensis | reverse complement strand
GGGGGGGGGGGGGGGGGGGGGGGGGGGCGGGGGCCCGGTTTTTTGGGCGGGGCGGGGAGGGGGCCCCGCGCCCCCGGGCCGCGGGCGGGAGAGGGGGGGGGGTGGCGGGGACGACCCCCGGCCCCCCGCCCCTCCGGAGCGATCAGGCCACCGGCTGCAGGGACGGCGCGTCCTCCTCGGCGGCGGCCCCCGACCGGCCGCCGGACGACCTGCCCGGCAGGAGCAGGGCGGCGACCAGCGCGACGGTCAGGACCGCGGCCCCGGTCCAGAGCGCCGGGGTCAGGCCGTCGACGAACTGCGTACCCGAGCCGTAGCCGCCCTGCGCCGCGAAGATCGAGCCGAGCACCGCGACCCCGAGCGAACCGCCGACCTCGCGCAGCGCGTTGTTCGCACCGGAGGCGATGCCCTGCTCGCTGGGAGCGACGCTGGACATGACCAGGCTGGTCGCCGGTGCGATGAAGAGCGCCATGCCGGCCCCGGAGATGATCAGCGCGGGCAGCTGGGCGGCGTAGGACACGTCGGTCGAGAGGATTGTCGCGAACCACCCGAGCCCGATCGCCTGGAGGGCGAGCCCCGCGGCGACGACGGGCCGGCCGCCGATGCGGTCGGACAGGAAGCCGGCGATGGGCGCGACGATCATCGGCATACCGGTCCAGGGCAGCATGCGCAGCCCCGCCTCGGTCGGGCTGTAGCCGAGCACGTTCTGCAGGAACTGGCTGAGCAGGAAGATCGACCCGAACATCCCGGCGAACATCAGCGAGCTGGAGACGTTGATCGCGGTGAACTGCCGCCCTCGGAAGAGCCGCATGGGCAGGATCGGGTTGCGGGCGGTCATCCCGTGCCGGACGAACGCCGCGACCAGGATCGCGCCGCCGATCAGACCGGACAGGACGCGGGCGCTGGTCCAGCCGTGGGCGGTCGCGTTGACCAGGGCGAAGACGACCCCGAAGAGCCCGAGGCTGATCAGTACGGTGCCGCGGCCGTCGAGGCGGGCGTTGGGCGCGGTGGACTCGGCCAGGCGCAGCCGGGCGAGCGGTATCAGGGCCAGGCCGAGCGGGACGTTCAGCCAGAAGATCCACTGCCAGGAGATGTGCTCGGTCAGGCTGCCGCCGATGAGCGGCCCGGAGGCGACGGCGAGGCCGTTGACCGCGCCCCAGATGCCGAAGGCTGTGCCGCGGCGCTCCGCGGGGACCGCCGCGCTGAGCAGGGTGAGGGTCAGCGGCATCATGATGGCCGCGCCGACGCCCTGGACGGCCCGGAAGGCGATGAGTTCGTTGATGCCGGGCGCGAGGGCCGCGGCGGCGGAGGCGCCGGTGAAGATCGACAGGCCGGTGATGAACAGCTTGCGGCGGCCGAAGCGGTCACCGAGCGAGGCGCCGAACATCAGGAGGACCGCGAAGGTGAGCGTGTAGGCGTTCACCGTCCATTCGAGGTCGGACAGCGCACCGCCGAGGTCCTTGCGGATGGAGGGAAGAGCGGTGGTGACGACGAGGTTGTCGAGTGCCGCCATGAATCCGGCGACGCTGGTGATCACGAGCGCCCAGGCCGCTGTGGCGGACCTGCGTGCTGCGGTGGGCTTGTCCATGGTGTCCATTGCCGTGCTCTCCCTACTCCCCTGTCGGGTTGCTTCGGTCAATTTTGGTTAGTTATTGATGACTAACTTCGGCGGCCAAAAAAACGGCCGGCCACCGGAAGGGGCCGGCGCTCGCCTACTGCGGCCTGGACGACTCGTAAAAGCCGTCCCAGACCCGGTGCCCTGCGGGAAAACCCAGCGACACCAGGGTGTTGATGAGCATCCCGTAGGCCAGGAAGGTCGTGGTCTCGTCGGCGTCGGCGGACAGCTCGACCTCGACGGTCTCCCACAGCGCCATCCAGGACGCGCGGACCGCCTCGCCGAAGGCGCTGTCGCCGGCCGCCTCGGCGGCGGCCACCGCGACGTACGTCTGCATCTGCATCAGCAGCCGCTCGGGGTCCTCGTGGATCATCCGCTGGTACGCGGTGCCCATGGCGTTGAGCCTCTCCTCCAGCGGCAGGCCGGCCGCCGCGTCGGCGAACAGCTGCCGGGTGCCCTCCATGCAGTACTGGGACGCGGCGAGGAAGATGGCCTGCTTGTTCGCAAAGAGCCGGAAGAGGTAGGGCTGCGAGACGCCCACCCGGCGGGCGATCGCCTCGGTGGAGGTGCCCTCGTAGCCGCCGTGCGCGAACTCGCTCATCGCCGCACGGATGACGCTCTCGCGTCGCTCTTCTGCGCTCATCCTGACCATGAGTAGTAAGTTAGTGGCCAATCACTACCTTGTCAACCGGTGGCCGGGAGAGCGCGCCGACCACCCCTGTGACCAGCCCGGAAAGCCGTAAGGACCGCCCACAGAGTGGGCGGTCCTTACGGGTCGTCGACGGCTCAGGCGAGCCGGACCACCGCGCGGGACATGCCGAGCACCTTCTGGCCGGCGGACGTCGCGACCAGGTCGACGCGGACCTTGTTGTCCTCCAGCTTGGCCGCCACCTTCGCGGTGACCTCGATCAGCGCGCCCTCGTCGTCGTTCGGCACGACGACCGGCTTGATGAAGCGCACCCCGTAGTCCACGACCGCTCCCGGGTCGCCGGCCCAGTCGGTCACCACCCGGGCCGCGGACGCCATGGTGAACATGCCGTGCGCGATCACGTCGGGCAGCCCGACCTCGCGGGCGAACCGCTCGTTCCAGTGGATCGGGTTGAAGTCGCCGGACGCGCCCGCGTACTGCACCAGCGTCGCCCTGGTGACGGGGAAGGTCTGCGCGGGCAGCTCGGTGCCGACCTCGACCTCGTCGTACTTCACGGTCGCCGCCATCACGCGCCTCCGCCTTGTGCGTCCTGCGCCGGGTCGGCCGCACGGGCGACAAGCTTGGTCCAGGCGGTCACCACGTGCTCGCCCGACTCGTCGTGGACCTCGCCGCGCACGTCGAGGATGTCGTTGCCCGCCAGGGACTTCACCGACTCGATCGTGGACGTCACCGTCAGCCGGTCGCCGGCGCGCAGCGGGCGGGTGTAGGCGAACTTCTGGTCACCGTGCACCACCCGGCTGTAGTCGAGCCCCAGTTCGGGGTCGGCGATGACCAGGCCCGCCGCCTTGTACGTGATCGCGAACGCGAAGGTCGGCGGCGCGATCACATCCGGGTGGCCGAGCGCCTTCGCGGCCTCGGGGTCCGTGTACGCCGGGTTCGGGTCGCCGATCGCCTCGGCGAACTCGCGGATCTTCTCCCGGCCCACCTCGTAGGCAGGGGTGGGCGGATAACTCCGCCCGACGAAGGACTGGTCCAGAGCCATCGGCACCTCGGGTGTGCGGCAGGTGGGGCGGGGGTCACATGACGGTGGTGGTGATCAGACCGCACCGGAGGGGGAAAGCACCTCGAGACCGCCCCCGGCGTGTGACGGGGACGGCCTCGCGGTTACGGCCTGGTACTGCTGCTGTTGTTGCGAAGGGGCGTCAGCGCGTCTCGCGGTGCGCGGTGTGCGCGTTGCAACGCGGGCAGTGCTTCTTCATCTCAAGACGGTCCGGGTCGTTGCGCCGGTTCTTCTTGGTGATGTAATTCCGCTCCTTGCACTCCACGCAGGCCAGCGTGATCTTCGGGCGGACGTCGGTGGCGGCCACGTGAGTGCTCCTTGACGAACGGGTTGATGAACAACGAAAGAGTAGCCGATCGAGGGACCGATCCCGCAATCGGCTACGCAGAGTAGCGGCGACCGGACTTGAACCGGTGACACAGCGATTATGAGCCGCTTGCTCTACCGACTGAGCTACGCCGCTTCGACGAACCGACCCCCGCCGACGAGGCGGGGACCCGATCCATCAGAGCCCCAATACGGAATCGAACCGTAGACCTTCTCCTTACCATGGAGACGCTCTACCGACTGAGCTATTGGGGCGAGCGAGGAAGACATTACACGGTCCGCTGCGATACGTGAAATCCGTATCCGGCAGGGCACATCGGGCTCAGCGGACACCCGCACCAACCGCCGCATCAGTACGACTAATGCACTCCTCCCGGGTGTCCTGCCGCCGCTTACCGGACGTGCGCGCGGCCGACCCCTAGGCTCGACCTTGCGTGACCATCCCGCGTCTCCCTCCCGGGCGGCCCCGCGTCTCGTCCTCCGCCCGGCCCGTTCCCCCGAGGAGCGCGATGACCGACAGCCCGCGCGGTACCGCCGCCGAGACCACCACCCTGCTGCTGTGCGGCGCCCGCCTCACCGACGGGCGAACCGTCGACGTCCGGCTGAGCGGCCCGCGGATCGAGGCCGTCGGCACCGTGGGCAGCCTCGCCGCGCCGGGACCCGCCGGCCGGCACGGCACCGGAACGCGCATCGACCTGCGCGGCTACCTGCTGCTGCCCGCCCCCGCCGAACCGCACGCCCACCTCGACCTCGCCCTGACCGCGGCCGCCGACGGCCCGCCGGCGGGCGACATCGCCGACGTCCAGCGCCGCGCCACCGAGGCCGCCCTGCTCCAGCTCGGCCACGGTGCGACGGCCGTACGCAGCCACGTACGCGTCGGCGACGTCCACGGGCTGCGCGCCCTCGAAGCGGTGCTCCAGGCCAGGCGGGCGCTGCGCGGCCTGGTCGACGTCCACGCCGTCGCCGTGCCGCGGCTGCTGACCGGCGCCGCGGGCGCCGACGGGCTCGACGTGCTCAGGGACGCGCTGAAGATGGGCGCCTCCGCGGTCGGCGGCTGCCCCGACCTCGACCCCGACCCCAGCGGGCACGCCGAGGCCGTCATCGCCCTGGCCGCGGAGTTCGGCGTGCCGGTCGACCTGCACACCGCCGCCGGCGACCCGGCCCGCCTCGCCCGGCTCGCTGCCATGGCCGGCGGCCTGCGCCCCGGCGTCACCCTCGGCCCGTGCCACGGGCTCGGCACATTGCGGCCGGACGCGGCAATGTGCGCAGCCGAACGGCTCGCCGCCGCCGGGATCTCCGTCGTCGCCCTCCCCCAGGGCGGGTGCGGCGGCCTGGAGACCGTCCGCCGCGGCTCCGCCGGCCTGCACACCCCCGTGCGGCTGCTGCGCCGCGCCGGCGTCCCCGTGGCGGCCGGCAGCGGCGCCCTCGCCGACCTCGCCAACCCGGTGGGCCGCGGGGACCCGCTGGAGGCGGCCTTCCTGCTCGCCTCGTACGGCGAGTGCGACCCGCTGCGCGCCTACGGCCTGATCAGCACTCAGGCCCGTGCCGTCCTCGGCCTTCCCGAGGTCCGCGTCGAGGCCGGCTTCCCCGCCGAACTCCTCGCCGTACGCGGCGACACCGTCGAGGGCGTCCTCGCCCTCGCCTACAGCCGCATCGTCATCCACCACGGCCGCGTCGTCTCCCGCACCAGCGCGGTCCGCGAGTACTGCGACACCTCGACCGACCCCGCCCTCGACCTCCCCCGCCAGTCCCACCGCGACGCGTAGCCGCCCTCCCCCTGCGCGCGGGGAGCCGCTGGAACGCGAAGGCGGCTCGCGCGGCGACGGCGTGCCCCGCTCTCGGCCCCGGCCGGGACGACGTACCGTCAGGAGCATGCGCACCGTAATTGCCGGCGGCCACGGCCAGATCGCACTGCGCCTCGAGCGCCTCCTCTCCGCCCGAGGCGACTCCGTGGCCGGGCTGATCAGGAACCCGGACCAGGCGGAGGACCTCGGAAAGGCCGGCGCCGAGGCGATCGTGCTGGACCTGGAGTCGGCGACGGCCGACAGCGTCGCCGCCGCCCTGGCCGGCGCGGACGCGGCCGTGTTCGCCGCGGGCGCGGGACCGGGCAGCGGGGTGGACCGCAAGCAGACCGTCGACCGCGACGCGGCCGTCCTGCTCGCGGACGCCGCAGAACAGGCCGGCGTACGCCGCTTCCTGGTCGTGTCCTCCATGGGTGCCGACGCCGAGTCGGCGTACAACGAGCCGGTCTTCGCGGCGTATCTGCGGGCGAAGGGCGCGGCGGACGACGCGATCCGGGCGCGTACGTCCCTGGACTGGACGATCCTGCGCCCGGGCGCGCTGACCGACGCCCTGGGCACGGGAAAGGTGCAGCTCTCCGCGGAGGGGACGGGCCGCGGCTCCGTACCGCGGGACGACGTCGCCGCCGTCCTGCTCGCGCTGCTGGACACCCCGGCGACGGCGGGCCTGACGCTGGAACTGATCTCCGGCGACACGGGCATCACCTCGGCGGTCAGCCGGCTCGCCTGACGCCCGTCACCCCTCCCGGGCGAAGAGCTCGTACGCGGCCCGCAGCACCACCTCGGGCCGCTCCTCGTGGAGGAAGTGCCCGCAGCCGGGGACGACTTCCACGGTGAGGTCGTCGGCGTGCCGCTCGTACCCCGGCATGACGGCGGGCGGCAGGACGAAGTCCTTCTCCCCGGCGAGAATGTGCGCCGGCGTGCTGAGCCTGAGCTTCTTGTAGCGGCCGAACACGAGGCGGCGGATGTCGCGCACCGCGTAGGCGCGGTGCATTGCCTCGCCGGCCCGGGCGCGGCGCGGCTCCGCGGTGGAGCGGGTGAACTCGGCCATGGCGGCGGCGTCCCTGGCAGCCGGGTCGATGACGCCCTTACGCAGCAGGTAGCGGGTCAGGCTCGGCACATTACGCAGGACGAAGCGGCCGAGCAGCGGGGTTTCCAGCGGCGAGGTGTACCAGTAGCGCCAGGCCTGCGGGATGGCGCGGCGGTGCAGCGGCCAGGGGTGCACAGCGTTCACCGCGAGCAGGTGGGTGACGCGCTCGGGAGCGCGCAGGCACAGCATGAAAGCGGTCCAGGCGCCGAATTCGTGCGCAATGAGCCGGGCCTTGGCGACGCCCAGCGCGTCCATGACGGCGAGGACGTCCGACACGCGGGTGTCGGTGTCGTAGCCCTTGTCCGGGGTGTCGGACCAGCCGAAGCCCCGCAGGTCGAGGCACAGCACGCGGTGGTCCGCGGCCAGTTGCGGTATGACGCGCCGCCAGGCGTACCAGTGCTGGGGAAAGCCGTGCACCAGCACGACGGTGCCGCCGGGCGCGTCCTCCCGCCCCGCCTCGGCGACGTGCAGGGCGACGCCGCCGCCGATGTCCACGCGGCGGTGGCGTATGCCGGGCATGCCCGCGACATCCGGCATCAGGGGGCTTTCGTCGAGTGCGCTGCTCATGTGCGGCTCCTCCGGCTGCGGCAGTGTGGTGTCGCCTTCCGGAGGATGCGGGGCGCGGGAAGGTTCCGCGGGGCGGGCCGAGACGCGCGTCACACCGGCGTGGGGCCGAGGTCCGGCGCGGTGCGCGTCGCGCCGGGCATAGGGCGGCGGCCGGCGCAGGGCACGTCGCGCCGGGCATAGGGCGGCGGTCCGACGCCGGGCAGGCGCGCACCGCCTGCCGTACGGCGGGGGCCGAGGCGGGAAGGCTCCGCCGGCAGGCGCGTCAGACCGGCCGCGCCGCGGGCGGTGCGAAGCCGTGCCGCATGATCGCCAGCAGCCGCCGCGCGTGCTCCGCGTCCGCCGCCGTCATCGCGGCGCCGCTGACCAGCGCGAGCAGGTCACCGACGGCGAGGTCGCCGCGTACCGCCCCCGCGGCGCGCGCCCGCGCGAGCAGCGCCTCGGCGGTCGACCGCATCGAATCGTGCCAGCGCTCGAACAGTTCGCTGCGCCGCTCGTCGGGGCCTTCGGTGACCGCGTGCGCCAGCGCGCGCTTGGTCGCCACGTGAACGACGAAGTCGTCGAGCCAGGCGAAGAGCGCGTCACCGGGCGGGTGCCGCTCCGCCAGCGCGCCGGCCCCCCGGCACAACTCCGCGACCTCGTCCGCGTAGACCGCCACCAGGAGATCGCCGCGGGTGGGGAAGTGCCGGTAGAGCGTGGCATTGCCGAGCCCCGCCCGCCGGGCCACCTCGTCGAGCGCGGCGTCGGGGCCGTCCTGCGCGAAGAGGTCCCTGGCGGCCCGGAGCAGCAGCTCCGCGTTGCGCGCCGCGTCCGCCCTGCGCGCCCGCCGTGGTACGGGTGGTGACCCAGCGTCATGTACCACTGTTTCTCCGGCCATTGTGAAGTGGGGAGGTCCCCGTTACTGTACCTGACCATGAAACGGGGACCTCCCCGAATCGCCTGGAGGAGAGGCAGACATGGCACTGAGCCACGAGGACCGGACGGCGGTCACCGACCTGATCGCGATGCACGGGCACCTGGTCGACAGCGGCCGCCTGGACCGCCTCGGCGAGCTCTTCACCGCCGACGTGGTCTACGACGTCAGCGACTTCGGCGGGCCGCCTCTGCACGGCCTGCCCGCCATCCGCGAGGCGGCCCTCGCCCTGGGCGAGGGCAACCCGCTCGGCCACCACGTCACCAACACCGTCCTCACCGAGATCGCCGGCGACCGCGTCCACGCCCTGTCCAAGGGCATCGGCATTACCACGGCTGGCACCTGCGGCACCGTCACCTACGACGACACGGTCACCCGCACGGCGGCAGGCTGGCGTATCGCCCACCGCAAGGTCCTCGCCCACCGCTCCCCCCTCGGCGCGGACCGGCGCACGCCGGAGGCCGGACACACATTCGGGTGATCCGCGCGGCGTGTCGCTGACGGTGCCGCCATGGCGCCCTCACCGTAAGGATCAGGCGGGTGGTCTGCCTCGCAACAGCGTCGGACATCCGCGGTGTGGTGGGAGGTGTGCCTTGGTCTTCTACGGCTTGTGGCAGACAGTGCAGCGGGCGATCGAGTCCCAGGAGAAAACAGCCCGGCTGATCGCCATCCTGGTCACGATGGGCGCGTGCGCCGCCCTCTTCGCCTGGCTCTGGCGAGCCTGACCCCGCCCGCCGCGGTCACCCGCCCGCTCCTCGGAGCAGGCGGGACCCGCGGGGGCGGCGGCCGGGTTAGCGTAAGGCGGCGGGCCATCCGCGGCGCGGCAGATCGCTGCGCGGGCCGCAGCGCAGCCGATCGCGGCCGGAAACCGGCGGGGGGATCGTGAGCCGACCACTACTGTTCCTCGACGTGGACGGGCCGCTCAACCCGTACGCGGCCCAGCCGGAGAGGCGCCCCGACGGCTACACGACGATCAGGGTGCCGCTGGACGGCTCCGCGCCGGGCGGGACCTTGCGCGCGCGGCGCGTCCTGAGGGTCTGGCTGAACCCGGAGCACGGGCCGGCGCTCCTCGGGCTCGGGTACGACCTGTGCTGGGCCACCACCTGGATGAGCGACGCCAACCGGTGGATCAGCCCCGTGCTGGGCCTGCCCGAACTCCCCTACGTCGACTTCGGCGACGCCCTGCTCCGCGAACGACCCGACGGGGTCCACTGGAAGACCGGCACGCTGGTGGAATACGCCGGCGGCCGCGCCTTCGCGTGGGTGGACGACGAGCAGAGCGAGCTGGACCACGAGTACGTGACCGCCCACCACCGCGGGGCCGGGCTCCTGCACCACGTCAACCCGCGGATCGGCCTGCGCGAGGACGACTTCCGCACGCTCGCGGACTTCGCCCGGCGGCACGGGACTGCGCCGGGCAGGTGATCGGCCTGCTGCCTTCAGGCGCATCCGATCCGAGATGCACATCTTTTCCCTGGCGGACGGCTACACAGTGGGCGCCACATTCGCCAAGTGTTAGGGCTCGACCATGCTCAAGGCTGCGCTGCGGATCGCCTCCGCCACCGCCCTTGCCGTCACCTCGTTGACGTTCGCCTCCTCCGCCGGCGCATCGACGGAGCCGTTCCCGGGCACCCCGGAGCAGATCCGGGACACCGGCCCGTGCGGCCCGACCGGCGGGTACAGCGCATCGGACTGGCGGCAGACGGCGACCGACCCCTCGATCCAGCCCAAGGTGGACCTCGCCGCGATCAGCGAGGACTGGTACTGGCGGCACGACGTGAACACGCTGTGGCGCGGCGACACCCGCCCGGACCCGCAGGCCATCTTCCGGAGCGGCTTCACCCCCAAGGGCACGGACCTCACCCCGCTGCCGAAGTGGATCACCGGCGGCGGCAGCCAGACGACCGCCCACGTGAGCACCAGCTGCGACCGCTGGGTGGCGCAGGGCTTCGCCACGGGCGGCGGCAAGGACGGCTGGGTCTACGCGATCCAGGCCCCCGGCGGCATCGACATCAACGCCACCGCCCGCATGACCGGTATCCAGTCCCAGTTCCTGTGGAACAAGGAGATCGACTTCCCCGGCGGCATCCAGGGCAGGTTCATCGAGGGCGCCTGCCAGTACCACTGGGCCGGCCAGAACCCGCAGACCAACGTGGACATCTACCAGAACCTCGGCTGCGTGACGAACGCGAACTTCCGCCCCACGCCGGCCAAGCAATCCGCCCTCTCGGCCCCGACCAACTGACCCACCCCTCCCCCACCCGGTCCCCGCCCCGCACCCCTGCGGGCCGGGGACCTTTGCCGTAGCGGCGGATCGCAGTCACAGCCGACCGGTACCGCCCCGTATCCGTTTCCGGTCGTACCCCCCCCCCTTCGTCGCGGAATCTTCGCGAGGACGGGTCCGTACCCGTCGACCTCGTCTGTCGCTCCGGCAGTCCCGCAGTCCCGCAGTTTCGGGCACGGCCGGTCCAGGGTCCTGTGCGCCGCGCCGGCCGACCTGTTGTTGCTCGACCTGGATCGCGACTTCGGCGGGCGGGTGCGCATATATGACGTCGCCCGCGACTTCCCGCGTTGCTGGTTGGGCGAGCGGCGCACAGCCGAGCTGAACCGCACGCTCATCGACGCTGACGCAAGCGGCCTTCCGACAGCCGACTACCTCACCGCCCACCTGGTGGACGCAGGCCGCACGTCCGAGGCCGAGACCATGATCCGGAACGGAGCGAAACATCTGCCTATGCCATGGCCCGGCGTCATACTTGTGTTGTGGGAGGTTGGCGTACTGAGTGGGGCCACCTTGTTACGAGGCCATGGGGCCCCGCAGCAGTAGCCGCGCCGTTCGCGCTAATCGCGGCAATCAGCGTGGCGGACATGATGTCCTCGACGGCCATCCACCTCGGTCCCCTCGTCGCGCTGGCCCCCGCCGTGACCGCCGCTTTCGCGGGGCCACGGATGACCGCATTCGTCGGGCTCGTGGCCATTGGCGCCCAGGAACTCGTCGACGGTTATAACGGCGAGAATATGACCAACCACATAGCGCAGTTCGCAGCCCTGGTGGGCCTCTGCGCCGCGATGGTCGCGACGAGCTATGTGCGGGAACACCGAACCTGGCAGCTGACCCGGTTGCGTTCAGTGGCCGATGCGGCACAAAGATGCGTCTTGCGGCCTCCGCCGGATCAGATCGGTCCTCTGCGGCTGGGATGGCTGTATTTGGCAGCCGAGGACGAGGCCCAGATCGGAGGCGATCTCTTCGCCACCGCGCGGGGGTCCGATCCGTGTACCCGAGTGATCATGGGAGACGTTCGGGGCAAAGGGGTGGGAGCCATAGGCGAGGTTTCGGTCGTTCTCGGAGCCTTCAGGGAGGGCGCCCACCGCTGCCCCGACCTGCGTGATCTCGTTGCAGCGCTGGAGGACAGCGTCAGCCGGGACATCGAGGAGGTCGCCGACATCGAGGCCGATCTCGGCGAGCACTTCATCACTGCGCTCATGCTGGAGATCCCCGATCGGGATGAGTCCGCCGATCTGATCAACTGCGGGCACCCGCCGCCCCTGCTGATCCACCGAAGCCACGTCACCACCCTCGACTTCGACCACTCCTCGCCTCCGCTGGGCATGGGCGGGCTGCCCGCTACGGGCCAGCACATCGACTCGATCGTCTTCGAACCAGGCGACATCCTGCTGCTCTACACCGATGGCGTTATCGAAGCCCGTTCGCCGAGCGGGGAGTTCTACCCCCTCGCAGAGCGCCTGGGCTCCTTCTCCGGGTCGACCCCTGACGCCCTGCTGCGGGATATCCAAGGCGACCTGATCAGCCACGCGGGAAGGGAACCGGCTGATGACGTCGCCCTCCTGGCGATCCAGCGCCTCCCCGCCCAAAAGCAGCGCTGAATTGCTGGTCGAGACGGTTCGCAAGGTGGGGCTTGACCACGCGATATCGGCGGCGCTGGCGCCGTGGCGACGTGTCTCCCTCCGCGCCCAGAGTCACGGAGAGCGAGCCGCCTTTGACGAATCCCTCGTGGTCACCTCCCTGCTGCACGACAGCGTCCTCGCCGTCACCCGGCTCGTCGAGAGGTTCTCGTTGCGCCAGGTGGCGTACGCGATGGCCCCGTCGCGGGCCGTGCCGGTGACGCTGTATTTCACCGTTCCCGACGTCGTGACCTCATGGTGGGCACTGGCCGCGATGGCCGCGATGCCGCCTGCGAGGACTACCGCCAGGACGAGCAGGACCCATGGCCACTTGCGTCTCTTCTTCGGCGGAGGCGGTTGGCCAACCCCGCCCGGAGGCGCACCAGGCGGGGGCGAACCGTACTGACCTCCTGGGCCTTGCCGGCCCCAGCCCCCACCTGGCTGTCCCCGAGGTCCTTGCCCGCCCCGGGGAGGCTGCTACGGCTGCTTCGCCCCCCAGCCCGACCGGGGCTCTCTTCGCTCCGGATGGGGGGCCTTCCCTGGCGTCGGCTCGTTCATGGGCTCAGGATGCGCCGGAGTCACCGCCGCGACGACCCGGGCCTCCTCTCCACGTCTCGTCCACGCACAGCGGGAAGCGGCGAGCCAGGACGGTTACGAGCGGGACAGGGCGGGTCACCGCCCGCCCCAACGCAAAGGTCCCTGGCCTGCATCACTGCAGGTCAGGGACCTTATTCCATGTGGCGGCACGTGGATTCGAACCACGGTAGGCTAAGCCGACGGATTTACAGTCCGCTCCCATTGGCCGCTCGGGCATACCGCCATGGAGTGACGCCGGGGGGTATGGTCCGCTGTTCGCGGTGGTCCCTGGCGACGACGTAAACGATACCTGATGCGCGGGGGTGGTTCGCCACTGGATTGATCAGCGCGCGGGTGGGGTGCGGTGGCTAGGGTGGTGGGTGACGGGCCGGCGACGGGCCGTGGGAAAGATTGATCGATGGAACGCTGATGGAACACAGTCAAGGAGCCCACTGAAGATGGCCGACTCCAGTTTCGACATCGTCTCGAAGGTCGAGCGGCAGGAGGTCGACAACGCCCTCAACCAGGCCGCGAAGGAGATCTCGCAGCGCTACGACTTCAAGAACGTCGGGGCGTCGATCGCGTGGTCGGGCGAGAAGATCCTGATGGAGGCGAATTCCGAGGAGCGCGTGAAGGCGATCCTCGACGTCTTCGAGACGAAGCTGGTCAAGCGCGGGATCTCGCTCAAGGCGCTGGACGCCGGTGAGCCGCAGCTGTCCGGCAAGGAGTACAAGATCTTCGCGTCGATCGAGGAAGGCATCTCGCAGGAGAACGCCAAGAAGGTCGCGAAGATCATCCGCGATGAGGGGCCGAAGGGCGTCAAGGCTCAGGTGCAGGGCGACGAGCTGCGGGTCAGCTCGAAGAGCCGGGACGACCTGCAGGCAGTTCAGGCGCTGCTCAAGGGCAAGGACCTGGACTTCGCGCTGCAGTTCGTCAACTACCGCTGAGCCGTCGGCCTCCAGGCAACGGATCACGGAGGGCCGTCAGGGCGCGCAGGCGCCCTGACGGCCCTCTCGTGTGGGGGCTGGGCTCGGTACATTGCGCAGCCCGGCACCTATTGCGCCGCCTGCAGCTCCTTCACCACTGCCAGCGCGTCGTCGATGTGGCCGCCGATGTTCATCATCGAGGAGAAGGCGTGGCGGATGACGCCGTCCCGGTCGATGACGAAGGTGATCCGGCCCGGCACCACACCGCCCAGCGTGGCGGCGCCGTACTGCTTGCGGACGGCCCGGCCGGCGTCGGACAGCAGGGTGAAGGGCAGTTCGTGCCGCCCGGCGAACTTCTCGTGCGACGCCACCGAGTCCGAGCTGACGCCGATCACCACTGCTCCGGCGTCCGTGAAGCTCTCGTAGCTGTCGCGGAAGCTGCAGGCCTCCGCGGTGCACCCGCGGGTGTTGTCCTTGGGGTAGAAGTAGAGCACCACGACCTTCTCGCCCAGGAAGTCGCTGAGCGCGACAGGCTGCCCCGACTGGTCGGGGAGCGTGAAGTCCGGTGCCTTGTCGCCGACTTGCAGGGTGCCCATAGGTCATCTCCTAGACGTCTCGGCAGCGTTGCCGGTCGGCCTCCATCCTCGCGCAGCCGCCTGCGTTCCCCGCGGCAGGGCTCGGCCGCTCAGCCCTCGGCCCGTAGCAGCGCGGCCAGCAGCCCCGCCAGCTCGGCCCGGCCGCCGGCGCCCGGGGCCGTGCCCAGCCCCGCCTCCGCGGCCTCGACGACCCCGCGGGCGGTGGCCAGCGCGAGCAGGCCTGGCTCGGTGATGCGCAGGGCGTAGCGGCGGCGGTCGTGCGGGTCCCGGTCGCGTACGACCCGGCCGGCGCGCTCCAGGTCGTCCACGACCTGGAGCACCGCCTGCTCGCTGATGCACAGCCGCCGGGCGAGCTGCTGCTGCGAGCAGGCCGCGTCGGACAGGACGGCCAGCGCGCCGAAGTGTCTGGCCGGCAGGACGCTCTCGGCGAGTGCGGCCTCGACGCGGTGGCGTACGAAGTGGTGCGCCTGGGCGATCAGCGCGCCCGTACGGTGCGGGGCGTGCGCGGGGCGGGACAGCAGCTGCGCGAGCAGGGCGTCGAGGCGGTCGCGCTCGGCGACCGTCAGCCCCGCGGTGAGCTTGTCGTCGGCGGCGGAGACAGCGGGGGCCGTCGCCTTGACGGCGGCCCTGCCTCCCTCGGTGAGCGCCAGGACGTACGAGCGCCGGTCGTCGGGGTTGCGCGCCCTGGTGACGTGGCCCGCGGCCTCGAAGCGGTCGATCAGCGTGACCATGGTGGTGCGGTTGATGCCGAGCCGGTCGCCGAGGTCCTGTTGCGAGTACGCGGCGCCGGGCTCGCCGAGCGCGTCGAGCAGCTGGAAGTCGCGGGCGCCGCCGACGCCGTCGGCGGCGCCGGAGAAGTCGGGGGCGAGGCGGCCGGCGAAGAGGGCGGCGCGGCGCAGCAGGTACACGACGCAGCCGGTGAGGCCGGGAGGAAGTTCCACGCACACGGCCTGCGCGCTGAGCGCGTCACCGTCCACAACCTTGCACCTCCGCCGCCGAGACTAGCAGGGCAGACCCCTCTGACCAGGGGTCGGACCGATCGGCCCGCTCCTGGCGGGGACCCTGCGCGACCGCTATGACGCGGGGGGCGCAGGGGTGCCGCGGAGGCTCCCGCGGGGGTTCCGGTACGCCCGCCGGCCGGGCCGGCGGGCGCTCGGCTCAGCGGAGCGCGAAGGGCTGGTCGCTGGGGACGATCTCGCGGCCCAGCGGCATCAGCGACAGTGGGATCAGCTTGAAGTTCGGGATCGCCAGCGGGATGCCGATGATCGTGATGGCCAGCGCGACGCCGGTGACGATGTGGCCCAGGGCCAGCCACCAGCCGGCCAGGACCAGCCAGAGCACGTTGCCGACCAGCGAGCCCGCGCCGGAGTCCCGGCGCTCCACCGTCGTGTAGCCGAATGGCCACAGTGCGTACACGCCGATGCGGAAAGCCGCGATGCCGAAGGGAATGCCGATGATGGTGATGCACAGGACGAGCCCGGCCACGAAGTAGCCCAAGCACATCCACAAACCGCACAACACCAGCCAGATGATGTTCAGAATCGTCTTCATCAGGGACGGCCTGCCATCTGTTCGAGGCGGGAGATGCGCTCTGCCATGGGGGGTGGGTCGAGAACAGCTTGGACGCATCACCCGGGCGGAATGGGTTTGCGATCATCATATGACTGGCGGTCTCCAAGCGCGGCTCGGGAGCCAGCGGGCGCTGCTTGGTTCCGGCATCGAGCTTGCGCAGGGCGGAGGCCAGGGCCAGCGGGTCGCCGGTCAGCCGGGCGCCGGAGGCGTCGGCCTCGTACTCCCGGGAGCGGGAGACGGCCAGCTGGATCAGAGAGGCGGCGATCGGGCCCAGGATCATCATCAGCAGCAGGCCGAGAATGCCCGGTCCCTCGTCGTCGTCCGAGCGGCCGATCGGGATGAGCCAGGCGAAGTTGACCAGGAAGACCACCACGGAGGCGAGGGTTCCCGCGACCGAGGAGATGAGGATGTCCCGGTTGTAGACATGGCTCAGCTCATGGCCGATGACCCCGCGCAGCTCGCGCTCGTCGAGGATGCCCATGATGCCCTCGGTGCAGCAGACCGCGGCGTTGCGCGGGTTGCGGCCGGTGGCGAACGCGTTGGGCGCATCGGTCGGCGAGATGTACAGCCGCGGCATGGGCTGCCGGGCCTCCGTGGACAGCTCGCGCACGATCCGGTACAGCTGGGGCGCCTCGATCTCGCTGACCGGGCGGGCGCGCATCGCACGGAGTGCCAGCTTGTCGCTGTTCCAGTACGCGTACGCGTTGGTGCCGAGGGCGATGACGAGCGCCACGATGAGCCCGGTCCGGCCGAAGATACTGCCGATGCCAAGGATAAGTGCGGACAGAACGCCGAGAAGAACGGCGGTCTTCAACCCGTTGTGCCGGCGGTGCACGTGCGCCCTCCAGAATCTGCGGTGTGCAGGGGCATGATCCCCTAAGGAAAACCTCCTGCCCTTCTCAACGCCACCCGGCCGGCGCTAGTTCCCTTGTGCGTTTCGGCGCGCACGGACAGCAACCGGTACGGAAAGGGCGCAGAAGGGGTGCCGGCGGGGTGCCGGCGGGGTGCCGGGAGATCAGAGCAGGGCGCCCTGCGCGAAGCGCAGGATCAGCTGCGGGGCGCCGGACAGGGCGATGCCGGCCACCGCGGTCAGTGCGACGGCCAGGGTGAGCCCGGCAGGGGTCCGCACAGCGGCCGCATCAGCGCCCGTACCCGCATCCGCATCCTTACCGAGCACCGGTGTGGCGTCCGGAGCCGCGGCGAAGAGCAGAGCCGTCCAGCGCAGGTAGTAGACCAGCGCGATCACGACGTTCACCGCCATGATCACCGCGAGCCAGCCGTGCTGGGCGCCCACCGCCGAGGAGAAGACGGCGACCTTGGCGAACAGCCCGATGACGCCGGGCGGCAGTCCCGCCAGGCACAGCAGGAAGAAGGCCAGCGCAAGGGCCGCGGCGGGGCGGGACGCGTACAGGCCGCGGTAGTCGGCCAGGCGGCTGTGCGGGGCGGTGCGCTCGACCAGTGCGACGACCGCGAAGGCACCGAGGTTGACCACGGCGTACATCAGCGCGTACGCCACGGTGGTGCCGACCTCGTGGGCCGGGTCGTCGGCGGACGCTGCGGCGGCGATCGGGACCAGCAGGTAGCCCGCCTGCCCGATCGAGGACCAGGCCAGCAGCCTTACCGCGCCACGCTTTACGTCGGGACGCTGCCGCAGGGCTCCGACGTTCCCCACGGTCATGGTCAGCGCGGCCAGTACCCCGGTCGCCGGACCCCACACATGGGCGTACGGGCGGAAGGCGACGACCGTGACCAGGATCAGCCCGGAGAAGCCGGCCGCCTTGCCGACCACCGACAGGTACGCGGCGACCGGCAGCGGTGCGCCCGCGTAGGTGTCGGGCACCCAGAACTGGAAGGGGGCCACCGCGAGCTTGAAGGCGAAGCCGACCAGGGTGAGGGCGACGCCCGCCCTGGCCAGGGTGTGCAGCTGGTCGGGGGTGTGGGTGAGGCCTTCCGCGACGGCGTTCAGCTGCAGGGTGCCGGTGGCCGCGTAGACGAAGCTGATGCCGAGCAGGGAGACCGCGGTCGCGGTCACCGAGGTCAGGAAGAACTTGAGTGCGGCCTCGCTGGACAGCCGGTCGTCACGGCGCAGGCCGACGAGCGCGAAGGCGGGCAGCGTCGTCACCTCCAGGGCGACGATGAGCGTGGCCAGGTCGCGGGAGGCGGGCAGCAGGGCGGCGCCGGCCGCGGAGGACAGCAGCAGGAACCAGTACTCCCCCGCCGGAATACGCTCCGTGGTGCCGATCGACAGCAGCGCGGTCAGCAGCGCGCCGCCCAGCACCAGCACCTGGATCACCAGCGTGAAGTGGTCGGCGGCGTACGAGCAGCCGCCGCCGGTCCCTGGCTGGCAGAAGGTCGTGCGGTGGCCGTCCCGCAGCGGGATCACGGTGAGCGCGGCGGCGGCGAGCCCGGCGGCGGTGACCCAGCCGAGCAGCGGTTTGCGCTCCTGCGGCAGGAAGAGGTCGGCGACCAGGACGGCGACGGCGAGCGCGGCCGGGATGAGCACGGGGGTGAGCGCCGTCCAGTCGACGGGCTGCACGAGCGATGCCATCAGTGGCCTCCGAGCAGGGAGCGTACGGCCGGTTCCGAGAGCCCGAGCAGGGCGGCGGGCCACAGTCCGGCCAGGACGGTGAGGGCGGCCAGCGGTGTCCAGGCGGCGAACTCGTACGCCCTGACGTCGGCGAGCGCGGGCCGCAGCTCGGAGGTCTCCCGGTCGCCCATGCAGACCCTGCGGACCACGGTCAGCAGGTAGCCGGCGGTCAGCAGGGTGCCGAAGGCGGCAAGCGCGGTGAAGGTCAGGTAGGCGGGGCGGCTCAGGTCCGCGCCGGGCTTGAAGGCGCCGAACATCGCGAGCATCTCGCCCCAGAACCCGGCCAGGCCCGGCAGCCCGAGCGAGGCGACCGCGGCAAAGGCGAGCAGGCCGCCGAGGCGGGGGGCGCGGCCGTAGAGCGCGGCGCCGCCGTGGCCGGCGAGCTCGTCGAGGTCGCTGGAGCCGTAGCGGTCCTTGATCGCGCCGACCAGGAAGAAGAGCAGGCCGGTGATCAGGCCGTGGGCGATGTTGGCGAAGAGGGCGCCGTTGACGCCGGTGGGGTTCAGCGAGGCGATGCCGAGCAGCACGAAGCCCATGTGGCCGACGGAGGAGTAGGCGATGAGCCGCTTGAGGTCGCCGCCGTTGCCCTGCCGGGCCAGCGCGAGGCAGGCGAGCGAGCCGTAGATGATGCCGACGACGGCGAAGGCGGCCAGGTAGGGCGCGAAGGTCTGTATGCCGCCCGGTGTGTCGGGCAGCACGATCCGCACCAGGCCGTAGGTGCCCATCTTCAGCAGCACCCCGGCCAGCAGCACCGAGCCGACGGTGGGGGCGGCGGTGTGGGCGTCGGGGAGCCAGCTGTGCAGCGGCCACATCGGGGCTTTGACCGCCAGGCCGAGACCGACGGCGAGGGCCGCGGTCAGCTGCGTGGAGTGACTGAGGTGTGACCCGTTGTCAGTGGCGAGTGCCACCATGTCGAATGTGCCCGCTTTCACCCCGATGAGGAGCAGGCCGAGCAGCATGATCACGGAGCCGAGGAGGGTGTAGACGATGAAGCGCAGGGCCGATCGTTCCCGGTCGCCGCCGCCCCAGCGGGCGATCAGGAAGTACATCGGGATGAGGACCGTCTCGAAGGCCAGGAAGAACAGCATCAGGTCGAGGACGGAGAAGGTGGCGAGCGTGCCCGCCTCCAGCAGGAGCAGCAGCGCCACGAAGGACTTGGCGGAACCGCCGGCCGGCAGGTGGAAGTAGGAGTAGAGCGCGCACAGGAAGGTCAGCAGCGCGGTCAGCACCACGAGGGGGAGGGAGATGCCGTCGATGCCCAGGTGGAGGTGGATCCTCAGTGCGGGGATCCAGTTGAGGTCCGTGCCGGCCTGCATCCTCGCCGGGTGGTCGTGGTCGAAGCCGGCCGCGAGCACGACGGAGAGGATCAGCACGGCACCGGTCACGGTCACGCCGTGCCGCAGCACCGCCTGGTCGGGGCCGCGGCCGCGCAGACCGGGCGGCGGCGGGAGCAGGGCGCCGACCGAGCCGAGCAGGGGCAGCACCACGATCGCCGCGAGGACGTACTGGAGTGCGGTGTCGTTCACTGGTTCTCAGCCTCCGACGGCGACGAGGACGGCGAGCACCACGGCGCCGGCCAGCAGCGCGCTGAGGTAGGTCTGGACGTTTCCGTTCTGCGCCCTGCGGACGGCGGTGCCGAGCAGTTTCGGGGTGCCGCCGGCGGCGCGGACGTAGCTCTCGATGACCTCGCGGTCCAGGAAGCGGACCAGGCTCGCGGCGGCGAGCACCGGGCGGACGAAGAGCACGCTGTAGACGGCGTCGAGGCGGAAGCCGTGGGCGGCGAGCGGGTGCAGCCGGCCCAGCAGCAGCCGGCCCGGATCGCCGGGGTCGTCCGCGGCGGCGATGTCGCCGTAGACCTCCTGGTGGGTGGCGGTCGCCTCGGCCTCGACGAGCGCGGGCTCCGCGTCGGGGTCGGCGGTGACCACGGCGCCCACGGGGACGGCCTTGCGGGTGGCCGCCGACGCGGACCAGGCGCCGTAGGTGACCAGGACGCCCACGAGGGCCAGGCCGGTACCGAGGACGGAGGTGAGCAGGGTCGGGCCGAGCGGGGCGCCGCCGAACCAGTCGGGCAGCTCGCGGTAGGTGAGGCCGCCGAAGGCGAGGGTGGGAATGGCCAGCACCCACAGCACGGTGGTCATCACGACCGGCTGCCTGCCGTGGTCGGGGGCGTCGGGGCCGCTGCCGCGGAAGGCGAGCAGGAAGAGCCGGGTGGCGTAGCCGGCGGTGAGCAGGGCCGCGACCAGTCCCGCGACGAACACGGTCCAGCCGACCGCCGACGGCACATGGGCGGTGTCGCCCGAGGAGGCGTGCTCGGCGGCCCGCAGCACCGACTCCTTGGAGAAGAAGCCGGACAGCGGAGGGAGGGCGGCCAGTGCCGCGAGGGCCAGGCCCATGGTCCACATCGCGTCGGGGACGCGCTTGCCGAGCGAGCCCATCCGGGACATCGCGGTGAGCGAGTTGGTGCCGGCGGCGTGGATGACGACGCCCGCGCCCAGGAAGAGCAGGCCCTTGAAAGCACCGTGTGACAGGAGGTGGAAGACGGCGGCGTCGCGGTTGCCGACGGCCAGTGCCCCGGCCATGTAGCCGAGCTGGCCGATGGTGGAGTAGGCCAGCACGCGTTTGATGTCGTCCTGCGCGAGGGCTGCGAGGCCGGAGCCGACCATCGTCACGGCGGCCATCGCGCCGAGGACGGCCAGCGCGGCGGCCGACGCGGTGAAGACCGGCAGCAGCCTGGCCACCAGGTAGATGCCGGCGGCGACCATGGTGGCCGCGTGGATCAGCGCGGACACCGGGGTGGGGCCGGCCATGGCGTCGGGCAGCCAGGTGTGCAGCGGGAACTGCGCGGACTTGCCGGCGACACCGGCGAGCAGCAGCAGGGCGATCACGGTCGGGTGGTGCAGCCGCCCGTGGGCGGCGGCGTCGAGGATGCCGTTGATACGGAAGGTGTGCGCGTCGGAGGCGAGCGCGAACACCCCGATCAGGAAGGGGACGTCGCCGAGCTTGGTGACCAGGAAGGCCTTGATCGAGGCGGCGCGGGCGGCCTCGGTCTCCCAGTGGTGCCCGACCAGGAAGTAGGAGCAGATGCCCATCACCTCCCAGCCGACCAGCAGCACCATCAGGTCGCCGGTGTAGACGACCAGCAGCATCGCGGAGGTGAACAGCGAGACCAGGGCGGCGTACGACGGGTAGCGCGGGTCGTCGCGCAGATAGGAGACGGAGTAGAGCTGCACGCAGGTCGCGACCAGGCCGACCAGGACGGCGATCAGGACCGAGAAGCCGTCCAGGTGCAGGGCCAGGTCGATCGGCACCGACCCGGTGACGGTCAGCCGGTGCGCGCCGTCGGTGGGGGCGCCGGTGCCCTGCCGGGCGGCGGTGACCGCGGCGAGCACGAAGGCGGCGGCGGTGGGCAGGACGGCCAGCGGGCGGACGAAGCCGGGTGCGCGCCGGCCGAGCAGCAGGCCTGCGGCCGCGCCCAGGAAGGGCAGCAGGGGTACGAGCGCGGCAAGGGTGATCAGGGTCACGCGGTGGCCTCGGCCTTCTCGTCGTCGGCCGCCGCTGCGGGCGTGGCGTCGGGTGCGTCGGGTCCGTGCGGTGTGCCGGGGCCGTGCGGTTCCGCGAGGCCGGTGAGCCGGTCGACGTCGGAGCTGCCGCGGTTGCGGAAGACCAGCAGCACGATCGCCAGGCCGAGGCCGATCTCGGCGGCGGCGATGGTGATGGTGAAGAGGGTCAGCGCCTGGCCGGCGTGCAGGCTGTCGCGCAGCCAGACGTCGAAGGCCACCAGGTTGAGGTTGACGGCGTTGAGCATCAGCTCGACGGACATCAGGACGAGGATCGCGTTGCGGCGGGCGAGCACACCGTAGAGGCCGACGCAGAAGAGGAGGACGGCCAGGACGGCGGGATAGGCGAGGTGCATCAGCTGTGCTCCTTGCCGGCGGCGGGGGCATCGGCGGCCGGGGTGGCGGCCGGGGTGGCGCCCGCCGGCGAAGGGGCGGCGCTTCCCGGGGAGCCGGTGTCGCGGCGGGACAGCACGATCGCGCCGACCAGCGCGGCGAGCAGCAGCACCGACAGCGCCTCGAAGGGCAGCACCCAGTGCCGGAAGAGGCTCTCGCCGGTGGCCCGGGACGAGCCCTGCGCGACCCCGTGCAGGTTGATCCAGGTGGTACGGAAGGCGTCCACGACCACCCACACCAGGGCGGCAGCGGCGGCGACCCCGACACCGAGGGCGACCAGCCGGTTCTCGGAGTCGGCGTCAGGGGAGCGGCCGATGGGCGCCTTGGTCAGCATCAGGCCGAACAGGAGGAGGACGACGACGGAGCCCACGTAGATCAGCACCTGCACCCAGGCGATGAACTCGGCGGTGAGCAGCAGGTACTCCACAGCCAGGCCGCCCAGCGCGACGACCAGCCACAGCGCGGCGTGCACCAGTTGCCGGGTGGTGACGGTCAGCAGGGCCGCGCCGAGGGTGGCGAGGCCGATCAGCACGAAGGTGATCTCGACACCGGTCGGGGACAGGAAACCGGGATGGGCGGCGGCGCTGACGTTCACGCGTCACCCTTTTCCTGGTCGTCCCTGTCGTCCCTGTCGTCCCTGTCGCCGGGCTCGGACTCGGCTTCGGCGGCTGCTGCCGCCGCGGCAGCGGCCTTCTCCGCCGCCTTGCGGGCGGCGGCGATCTCCTTCGGCTCCTCGGCCGCGGGGTCGAGCGCGGGCGGGGCGGGCACCGTCCACATCCAGTCGCGCAGTTTGTCGCGTTCGTGGGTGAGGTCGAGGATGTCCGTCTCCGCGTACTCGAACTCCGGTGACCAGAACAGCGCGTCGAAGGGGCACACCTCGATACAGATACCGCAGTACATGCACAGAGAGAAGTCGATGGCGAAACGGTCCAGGACATTGCGGCTGCGCTCCCGCCCGCCGGGGGCGGCCGGCGGCGCGGTCTCCTTGTGCGAGTCGATGTAGATGCACCAGTCGGGGCACTCGCGCGCGCACAGCATGCACACCGTGCAGTTCTCCTCGAACAGCGCGATCACCCCGCGGCTGCGCGGCGGCAGTTCGGGCAGCGCGTCGGGGTACTGCGCGGTGACGGTGCGCTTGGTCATCGTCCGCAGCGTGACGGCCAGGCCCTTGGCCAGACCGGACCCGGGAAAGCCGGAGAGAGGTGCCATGGCTAGGAGATCACCACCTTGACGACGCCGGTCAGGGCGATCTGGGCGAGGGAGAGCGGGATGAGCACGGTCCAGGCGAGCTTCTGCAGCTGGTCCTCGCGCAGCCGCGGGTAGCTGACCCGGAGCCAGATCACCACGAAGGCCAGCAGCGCGGTCTTGACCAGCGTCCACACCCACCCGGCGCTGCCCGACCAGGGGCCGTGCCAGCCGCCGAGGAAGAGCACGGTGGTCAGCGCGCAGAGCACGACGATGCCGGCGTACTCGGCCAGCAGGAAGAGCGCGAAGCGCAGCCCGGTGTACTCGGTGTAGGCGCCGAAGATGATCTCGGAGTCGGCGACCGGCATGTCGAACGGCGGCCGCTGCAGCTCGGCGAGCCCCGCGGTGAAGAAGACGACCCCGCCGACCAGCTGCCAGGGCGTCCACCACCAGTGGTAGCCGTCGACGATGCCGGGCAGCGACAAGGTGCCGGCCGCCATCGCCACCGAGGCGGCGGTCAGCAGCATCGGCAGCTCGTACGCCATCAGCTGCGCGGCCGTGCGCAGGCCGCCGAGCAGCGAGAACTTGTTCGCCGACGCCCAGCCGGCCATCAGCGAGCCGAGCACGCCGACGCCCATGACGGCCAGGACGAAGATCAGCCCGGCGTCCACGGTCTGCCCGACGAAGCCGTCCGGGCCGACCGGGATCACGATGAGCACCAGCAGGTACGGCAGCAGGGCCACGGCCGGCGCGAGCTGGAAGACCCGGCGGTCGGCGTCGGCCGGGACGATGTCCTCCTTCTGGGCGAACTTCACCCCGTCCGCGACGAGCTGCGCCCAGCCGTGGAAGCCGCCGGCGTACATCGGGCCGAGCCGGCCCTGCATGTGCGCCATGACCTTGTGCTCGGTCTGGCCGACCAGCAGCGGGAGGACCAGGAAGACGACGAGGACGGCGACCAGCCGCAGGACGACGTCGAGCGTGTCGTTCATGCGGGGTCGCCTCCTTCTGCGGGCGGCTCTTCCGGAGCGGGCGGCTCTTTCGGAGCAGGGGTTTCCTGCGGGGCGGAGGGTCCTTGCGGCGCGGGCGGCGCTTCCGGCTCGGGTTCCTCCCGGGCAGGCGGCTCCTTGCGAGCCGGCGGCTCGGCGGCCGGGCGTTGCTGCCAGGGCGCGTCGGGGGTCTGGCTCGCGGAGCCCTCGGTCACGCTGCGGTTGCGCCGGGCGGGGCGCTCGCCGGCGGCCGCGGCACCGCGGGCGGCACGCGCCGGGCGGGCGGGGGCCGGCGGAAGCTGTCCCTTGAGCGGCCCCCACTCGTTCGGGTCCGGCACCCCCGGCGGCTGCATCTGCCGCCGCTTGGGGCCGCCGTCGTGCGACTCCCCCGGCTCCTTCGCGCCGGGCCAGGCCTTCGCGACCCGGGCGGCGAGCACGAAGTCCTTGCGCAGCGGGTACCCCTCGAACTCCTCGGGCAGCAGCAGCGGCAGCAGCCCGGGGTGCCCGGTGAAGGCGACGCCGAACATCTCGTACGTCTCCCGCTCGTGCCAGGCCGCGCCCGGGTGGACGCCGGTGGCGCTGGGCAGGGCGGGGTCGTCGTGGCCGACGGTCGTGCGCAGCAGCAGCCGGCGCACCCCGGTGGAGCCGGTACCGCCGCCGCCCAGGGCCACGACGTGCGCGCAGACCAGGAAACCGGTGCCGGGCTCGTCGACCGCGCTCAGCCAGTCGAAGTAAGTGCAGCCCAGCTCGTCGCGGGCGGTGGTCAGCGCGTCCAGCCACGACTCGGTCGGCACGTCGACCGTCAGCAGGTCGTACGCCTCCTCAGCGGTGGCGCCGGGACCGAAGATGTCCGCGGCCTCGCGCGGCAGCCACCCGGTCACGGCGTGTCCTCGGAGCTGCCCGCGGGCGGGGCAGGAGCGGCAGGCGGAGTGGGCGGCTTCACGAGCCCGCTGGTCAGCGCGCCCACCGAGGGCTTCGCGGGCGCGTACCGCTCCCCCAGCGACTCGCGGGCGATCTTCTCCTGGAGCTTGAGGATGCCCTGCAGCAGCGCCTCGGGCCGCGGCGGGCAGCCGGGGACGTAGACGTCGACCGGGATGATCTGGTCGACACCCTTGGTCACCGAGTACGAGTCCCAGTACGGTCCGCCGCAGTTGGAGCAGGCGCCGAAGGAGATGACGTACTTCGGCTCGGGCATCTGCTCGTAGAGCCGCTTGACGGCCGGCGCCATCTTGTCGGTCACCGTGCCCGACACGATCATCAGGTCGGCCTGCCGCGGCCCCGGCGCGAAGGGGATCACGCCGAGCCGGATGAAGTCGTGCCGGGACATCGACGCGGCGATGAACTCGATCGCGCAGCAGGCGAGCCCGAAGTTGAAGACCCACAGGCTGTAGCGGCGGCCCCAGTTCAGGACCACCTTCATCGGCTCGGGAGCGAGCCGGGCCAGCGGGCCGAGCCGGCGCGGCTCGGGAAGCGGTTCCCCCGGGGCGGCCGGTGGGGCCGGGGTCAGATCCATTCCAGGACGCCCTTCTTCCAGGCGTAGAGCAGCCCGACCGCGAGGAAGCCGATGAAGACGAACATCTCCACCAGCGTCGTGCCCCCGTATCCGGGCGCCGCGAAGACCGTCGCCCAGGGGAAGAGGAAGATCGCGTCGACCGCGAAGATCACGTACAGGAAGGAGTACACGTAGTAGCGGATCTGGGTGTGCGCCCAGTCCCCGCCGACCGGGTCGACCCCGCACTCGTAGGTGAGCATCTTCTCCGGCGTCGGCACGACCGGCCGCAGCAGGCGGCCGGAGGCGAAGGCGACGGAAACGAAGAGCACACCGACGACCGCGACCAGGCCGACGACCGAGTAGCCGTGGAAGTAGTCCACGTCCGTCCGCCCCTCGTTGACTCGTTCACTCATCGACCGGTGGTGTCCAGCGATCCGGTTGGATCTTTAGCCGATCTATACGGAGGGAGTCTAGGCCCTGGCCTGATCGGCACCGCCCGCCGTGTCCCGTCCGGTGCCGACCTGGGGATAACCCCACCCGGGTCCGACCCACTCCCCCCATGGCGCGGGGCGCCGTCCCCCCGGCAGGCTGGGGGTATGAACGCCTCGCCGCCCTCCGCATACCGCAGCGCCACGGACGCGGCGGCCCACTCGGCCGACCGGTCCGACAGCGCCGCCCTCCCCCCGCCGCGTTTCGCCTTCGACGCCGTGACGTGGAGGGAGATCCTCAACCTGCTGCTGAACCTCCCGATGGCGATCGCCGGCTTCATCTACGTCGTCACGACCCTGTCGGTCGGTGCGGGGCTCTCCGTCACCGTGGTCGGACTGCCGGTGCTGGCCCTGGGCCTGCTCGGCTGCCGGGCGCTCGGCTCGGTGGAGCGGGCCAGGGCGCGGTCGCTGCTGGGCGTGCAGGTGGAGGACCCGCGCCCGCTGCGGCCGGGCACCCTGGGCTTCCTGCCCTGGCTGTGGATGACCCTCAAGGACCCGGTCGGCTGGCGGCACGCGCTGTACCTGGCCGTCCGGCTGCCGTGGGGCATCTTCACCTTCACCGTGACGCTGACCTCGCTCTTCGTGGCCTGGCCGGTGCTGCCCTTCCTCGCCCGCTGGATGTCGGGGGTGGACCGGGCGCTGGTGCGCGGGCTGCTGCAGCCGTCCGACGAGCTGGAGAAGCGGATCGCCGAGCTGGAGTCCGACCGCGGTGTCGTGGTCGACACCGCCGCGGCCGACCTGCGGCGCATCGAGCGCGACCTGCACGACGGGGCGCAGGCCCGGCTGGTCGCCCTGGCCATGGACCTGGGCCTGGCCAAGGAGAAGCTGCTCGAAGACCCCGAGGCCGCGGCCCGCATGGTCGACGAGGCGCACGGCGAGGTCAAGATCGCCCTGCAGGAGCTGCGCGACCTCGCCCGCGGCATCCACCCGGCGATCCTCACCGACCGCGGCCTGGACGCGGCCCTGTCGTCGGTCGCGACCCGCTGCACGGTCCCGGTCACGGTCATCGTCGACCTGCCGGCCAGGCCCGCGGAGGCGATCGAGGGGATCGCGTACTTCACGGTCTCCGAGCTGCTGCAGAACGTCAGCAAGCACAGTGGCGCACCGCGGGCGTCGGTGGACGTCTGGCGTGCCTCGGACCGGCTGATGATCCAGGTCCGCGACGACGGGCGCGGGGGTGCCGACGTGTCGGCCGGCTCCGGCCTGGCCGGCCTCGCGGAACGGCTCGACTCCGTCGACGGCCTCTTCGTCGTCGCCTCCCCGCCGGGTGGGCCGACCGTCGTGACGGCCGAACTCCCCTGGCGGGACCGGGACTTCCGGCGCTGAGGCGTCGCACTCCCCCGCGCCCCCGGCCGGTTCCGCCCTTGCACAGAGGGCGGAACCGGCCGGGGGCGCTGTGCTGGGGGCAGGTAGGGGTAGCCCCACCCCCAAGAGACCGATCCGCACCATGGGGGCGGCGGCCGCGGAAGGCCAAGGTAGGAGGTATGACGAGCAGTGCGGAAAGGACGGTCCCGACCATGGCGTACGGCTACCAGCCCGAGGAGCAGGCGCGGCACCGCGCCCCGGCCGCGGTGCGCGCCCCCTTCGAGGCGAGGACATGGCGCGAGTTCGGCTACGCGCTGCTGAACCTCCCCATGGCGATCACCGGCTTCGTGTGGACCGTCACGATGCTCTCGCTCAGCGCGGGCCTGCTCATCACCTTCGTCGGCCTGCCGCTGCTGGTGCTGTCCCTCGGCGGGTGCCGGGCGATCGGCCGGGTCGAGCGCGCCCGGGCGCGCTCGCTGCTCTTCCTCGACGTGGACGAGCCCGGTCCGGTCCGCACCAAGGGCCGCGGCTTCCTGGCCCGCATGGGCGGCCAGCTCGGCAGCGGCGTCAACTGGCGGCACGCGATCTACACGCTGCTGCACTTCCCGTGGGGCATCCTCACCTTCTCCGTCTCGATCAGCCTGTTCACCTACGGGTGGGGCCTGCTGACGTACCCGCTGTGGCGCTGGGTCTTCCCGGTCTACTTCGGCCAGAACGGCCTGCAGGTCTACGGCAGCGACGACGGCCGGCACGGCTGGTGGCTGCACACCCCGCTGGACATGGCGCTGTGCGTGGTCGTGGGCGGGCTCCTGGTGCTGGTCACTCCGTGGGTGATCCGCGGGATGGCGCACGTGGACCGGATCATGGTCCTGGGCCTGCTCGGGCCGTCCCGGCTCGACGACCGGGTCACCGAGCTGGAGTCCGACCGCGGCATCGTGGTCGACACCGCCGCGGCCGACCTGCGGCGCATCGAGCGCGACCTGCACGACGGGGCGCAGGCCCGGCTCGTCGCCCTGGCCATGGACCTGGGCCTGGCCAAGGAGAAGCTGCTGGAGGACCCGGCGGTCGGCGCGGCCATGGTCGATGACGCGCACGGCGAGGTCAAGATCGCCCTGCAGGAGCTGCGCGACCTCGCCCGCGGCATCCACCCGGCGATCCTCACCGACCGCGGCCTCGGCCCGGCGCTGTCCGCGGTGGCCGCCCGCTGCACGGTCCCGGTCGAGGTCACCGTCGACCTGCCGGCCAGGCCGGTGCCCGCGATCGAGGGCATCGCCTACTTCACCGTCTGCGAGCTGCTGCAGAACGTCAGCAAGCACAGTGGCGCCGGGCGCGCCTCGGTGGACGTCTGGCAGGTCGAGGACCGCCTGATGCTCTACGTCTACGACAACGGTCGCGGCGGAGCCGACCTCGCGGCCGGCTCCGGCCTGGCCGGCCTCGCCGAACGCCTCGACTCCGTCGACGGTGTCCTCGCCGTCGACTCCCCGGCGGGCGGCCCCACCCGCATCACGGCGGAACTCCCCTGGCGGGCCTAGGCCCTCACCCGCCCCCGGGCGCGGTGCTGGTGGTTGCCCCCTTACGCGAGGGGGCAACCACCACGAGAACCCACCGAGCGCGCAACCTCCCCCAGGGCTTCGCCTGGGGGTGCCCCCCTCTCGCTTCGCTCGCCGGCCGGTGGTCCGGCACGGACCGAACAGCCCCTTTCGGACGGTGGCGACGTGCAGCCCGTCGACGGCTGGTCGCGCAGTTCCGCCCCCAGGGCTTCGCCTGGGGGTGCCCCCAGCGCCGCCTGGATGTGGTGGCGGTCCGTCGCCACACGACCGCCGGTGGTGGGCCGGCCGCGCCCATCGTGGGCGCCCCCGTGGGGTGTCGCCCGGTGGCGCTACTTGCCGAGGTCCGGGTTCACGGTGAGCAGGGTCTTGCCCACGGTGCGGCCGGCCCGCATGGCCGCGAGTGCGTCCGCGGCCTGTGCCAGGGGCAGTTCCGCACTGACGTCCAGGCGTATCGCGCCGGAGGCGAGGAGCGCGAAGGCGGACAGCGCGTGGCCGCGGACGGTGCGGGGGGAGCGGCGGGCGAGGTCGCCGATGTTGTAGCCGCTCAGCGAGCGGTTGGACTTCCAGAACGGCAGCACCGGCAGCGTGAGGTCGGGTTCGCGGGCCGCCTCCCCGTAGACGGCCAGCCGGCCGAAGGGTGCCAGCAGGGCCAGGCTGGCCAGCCGGGTCCTGCCCCCGATGGGGTCGAGGACGACGTCGAGGTCGCGCAGCCGGTCGGCGAAGGCGTCCCTGAGGTGGACCGCGTCGTAGCCGAAGCGCTTGGCGTACACGGCCTTCTCCGCGGAGCCCACCGTGCCGTGGACGGCGGCCGCTCCCAGCGCCCGGGCGATCTGCGCGGCCGCCGAGCCGACGCCGCCGGCGGCGGCGTGGATCAGGACCGTGTCGCCGGCCCGCAGCCGGGCCGCGCCGACCAGGACGCCGTAGGCGGTGGTGAGGACGAGGGCGGCGCCGCCGCCGTCCCGGAGCGGGATGCCGTCCAGCGGGAAGGTGAACTCGGCCGGTGCGAGGGCGAACTCGGCGTAGCCGCCGCCGTCGGGGAGGTACGCGGCGACCGGGTCGCCGACGGCGAGCCCGCTGACGCCGGGGCCGAGCGCGGCGATCTCGCCCGATACTTCGAGGCCGGGCACGTCGACGCCGCGCGCCCCCCGCGGCGGGCCGAAGTCGCCCAGCACGTGCTGGAGTTCGCCGTAATTGACGCCGGCGTACGCGACCCGGACCAGTACCTGCCCGGCTCCGGGCACCGGGGCGGGCAGCTCCAGCTGCCGCAGCACCTCGGGGTCGCCGTTGACGTCGAATCCGACCGCGTGCACGCGCACTCCTCTCCCTGGCCGCCGCGACGTCGTCGCGGCAGCCACCCGGCTGCCGGGCGCAACCTTGCCCATCCCAACCGTATTCCCCATTCGCCTGCCGTTGCTGGGATGCTGGTCGGGTCAGTCGGACACGGGGGAGCGCGAACGGTGGAGGACAAGGTGCGAGTGGTCATCGCCGAGGATTCGGTACTGCTGCGGGAGGGCCTGACGCGGCTGCTGACCGACCGCGGCCACGACGTGGTGGCCGGTGTCGGCGACGCCGTGGGCCTGATCAAGGCGGTCGACGAACTCGCGGCCCAGGGCGCGGCCCCCGACGTGGTCGTGGCCGACGTCCGGATGCCTCCCACCCACACGGACGAGGGCGTCCGCGCGGCGGTGCAGCTGCGCAGGGACCACCCGGAGGTGGGCGTGCTCGTTCTGTCTCAGTATGTGGAGGAACAGTACGCGACCGAGCTGATCGCGGGCAGCAGCCGCGGGGTCGGCTACCTGCTCAAGGACCGCGTCGCCGACGTCAGGGAATTCGTGGATGCCGTGGTCAGGGTGGCCGAGGGGGGTACGGCCCTGGACCCCGAGGTGGTGGCCCAGCTGCTCGGCCGCAGCCGTAAACAGCATGTACTCGCCAATCTCACTCCGCGAGAACGCGAGGTACTGGGCCTGATGGCTGAAGGACGCACGAATTCAGCCGTCGCCAAGCAGCTCGTGGTAAGCGATGGGGCGGTGGAGAAGCACGTCAGCAACATCTTCCTGAAGCTGGGACTGGCTCCGAGTGACGGGGATCACCGTCGGGTACTGGCTGTCCTCACGTATCTCAACTCCTGAGGTACGCGGCTTCCGTCGGCGATTGTGTCTCAGTGAACGAGACGTCTTCTCACAGTTCGAGACAACAGTTCGTACGCGCGGCTCTCACATAGCGGGACGTCCGGGGAAGGCGACCCTTACCGCCGTACGATGACCGATGAGCCGCCGCCTCGAAGGAGGTCCGTTTCAGTGACCAGCCAGGTCAGCAGCCCCATCACCGCGGGCACCGCGGATGAGCCGCACGTCGTTGTCGACGTACTCGGTGAACAGCGCAACCCGGCCAAGGAGACCAGGCGCCTCGACCGGGTGATCATCAGGTTCGCCGGTGACTCCGGTGACGGTATGCAGCTCACGGGTGACCGTTTCACGTCGGAAACGGCGTCGTTCGGCAATGATCTGTCGACCCTGCCGAACTTCCCGGCGGAGATCAGGGCACCCGCAGGGACACTGCCCGGGGTGTCCTCGTTCCAGCTGCACTTCGCCGACCACGACATCCTCACCCCCGGGGACGCGCCGGACGTGCTCGTCGCGATGAACCCTGCGGCGCTGAAGGCGAACCTGGGCGACCTGCCGCGGGGCGCCGAGATCATCGTGGACACCGACGAGTTCACCAAGCGGGCGATGGCCAAGGTCGGATGGCCGGCCAACCCGCTGGAGGACGGGTCGCTCACGGCCTTCGCGGTGCACCCGGTGCCGCTGACGACGCTGACCCTTGAGGCGCTGAAGGACTCCGGTCTCGCCCGCAAGGACGCCGAGCGGGCGAAGAACATGTTCGCGCTGGGGCTGCTGTCGTGGATGTACCACCGCCCGACGGAGAACACCGAGGCCTTCCTGCTGCGGAAGTTCGCGAAGAAGCCGGAGATCGCGGCGGCCAACGTCACCGCGTTCCGCGCCGGCTGGAACTTCGGCGAGACGACGGAGGACTTCGCGGTCTCCTACGAGGTCGCGCCGGCCTCGGCGGCCTTCCCCACCGGCACCTACCGGAACATCTCGGGGAACCTGGCCCTGTCCTACGGGCTGATCGCCGCGGCGAAGCAGTCGGAGCTGCCGCTCTTCCTCGGGTCGTACCCGATCACCCCGGCCTCCGACATCCTGCACGAGCTGTCCCGGCACAAGAACTTCGGTGTGCGCACCTTCCAGGCCGAGGACGAGATCGCCGCGATCGGCGCGGCGCTGGGCGCCGCGTTCGGCGGGGCGCTCGCGGTCACGACGACGTCGGGGCCCGGGGTGGCGCTGAAGTCGGAGACGATCGGGCTCGCGGTGTCGCTGGAACTGCCGCTGCTGGTGGTGGACATCCAGCGCGGCGGCCCGTCGACGGGGCTGCCGACGAAGACCGAGCAGGCCGACCTGCTCCAGGCGATGTACGGGCGCAACGGTGAGGCGCCGGTCCCGGTGATCGCACCGGCGACCGCCGCGGACTGCTTCTCCGCCGCGCTGGAGGCCGCCCGGATCGCGCTGACCTACCGCACCCCGGTGTTCCTGCTCTCCGACGGGTACCTGGCCAACGGCTCCGAGCCGTGGCGTATCCCGCAGATCGACGAACTGCCCGACCTGCGGGTGGAGTTCGCGTCCGGTCCGAACCACACCGCCGCGGACGGCACCGAGGAGTTCTGGCCGTACCTGCGCGACCCGCAGACGCTGGCGCGGCCGTGGGCGGTGCCGGGCACGCCGGGTCTCGAGCACCGGATCGGCGGCATCGAGAAGCAGGACGGCACCGGCAACATCTCCTACGACCCGGCCAACCACGACCTGATGGTCCGCACCCGCCAGGCGAAGATCGACGGCATCGCGGTACCGGACCTCGAAGTGGACGATCCGCCCCCTACCTCCGGCGGGGGGACCCCCAGTACCTCCGGCGGGGGGACCCCCAGCCGCGCCCGGACGCTGGTCCTCGGCTGGGGCTCGACCTACGGGCCGATCACCGCCGCGGTGCGGCGCATCCGCCGCTCCGGCGGGCAGGTCGCGCAGGCGCACCTGCGGCACCTCAACCCCTTCCCCGCCAACCTCGGCAAGGTCCTCAAGGACTACGACCGGGTGGTGGTGCCGGAGATGAACCTGGGCCAGCTGGCGCATCTGCTGCGCGCGAAGTACCTGGTCGATGCACGGTCGTTCACGCAGGTGACGGGGCTGCCGTTCAAGGCCGAGCAGCTCGCGGAGGCGATCACGGCGATCATGGAGGAGAGCGCGGATGTCGACGTCTGAGGCGTTGTCGCTGGTGCCGAAGGCGGCCGGCAAGCAGACGATGAAGGACTTCAAGTCCGACCAGGAAGTGCGCTGGTGCCCGGGCTGCGGGGACTACGCGGTGCTCGCCGCGGTGCAGTCCTTCATGCCGGAGCTGGGACTGGCCCGGGAGAACGTGGTGTTCGTCTCCGGGATCGGCTGCTCCTCGCGGTTCCCGTACTACATGAACACCTACGGGATGCACTCCATCCACGGGCGCGCGCCGGCCATCGCCACCGGCCTTGCGACCTCGCGGCGGGACCTGTCGGTGTGGGTCGTCACCGGTGACGGCGACGCGCTGTCCATCGGCGGCAACCACCTGATCCACGCGCTGCGGCGGAACGTGAACCTGAAGATCCTGCTGTTCAACAACAGGATCTACGGCCTGACCAAGGGCCAGTACTCGCCGACGTCGGAGACCGGGAAGATCACCAAGTCGACGCCGATGGGCTCGCTCGAAGCGCCCTTCAACCCGGTGTCGCTGGCGATCGGCGCGGAGGCCTCGTTCGTGGCCCGCACGATCGACTCGGACCGCAAGCACCTGCAGTCCGTGCTGCGGGCGGCGGCGGACCACCCCGGGACCGCGCTGGTGGAGATCTACCAGAACTGCAACATCTTCAACGACGGCGCCTTCGAGGCCCTGAAGGACTCCACGACCTCGCAGGAGGCGGTCATCCGCCTCGAACACGGCGAGCCGATCCGCTTCGGGACCAAGGGCGTCGTCCGTGACGCGGCCACCGGCGAGCTGGCGGTGATCGAGGTCACCGAAGCCGACGAGGACCGGCTGCTGGTCCACGACGCGCACGCGGCCAACCCGACGACGGCCTTCGCGCTGTCGCGGCTCGCCGACCCCGACACCCTGCACCACACCCCGATCGGCATCCTCAGGGACGTGGTACGGCCGGTGTACGACACGGACATGGCCGACCAGCTGGACCTGGCCGTCACCCGGCAGGGCGCGGGCGACCTCGCGGGCCTGCTGGCCGGCACCGACACCTGGACGGTGCCGTAGCCGGCGCGTACGGCGGAGCCTGACAGGGGCGCGGGGGAACACCCCCGCGCCCCTATCGCGTCCCCGCCAGCAGGGTGCGGGCCGCTGCCGTGTGGAGGCGCAGGAGGCTCGCGGTGCGGCGTTCGCCCTCGGGGAGGAAGGGCAGGACGGCGAGGGCCGGCAGCGTGGCCAGCACCACGAGCAGCAGCGGTGGCAGCAGCAGCGCGACGAGCACTGCCCGCTCCAGCGGGGCGGCGAGCCGGAGCGCGGCGGCCGCCGCGAGGGTCGGAAAAGGCATCGGGCACTCCCGGGTCCTGGTGGTGCCGCGCGGCGGCTGTGGTACCGCCGGCGGATGCGAACCACGATGCGGGACACCGGAGTTGTCCCCGGTTGTCCCGCGCGTCCCGTACCCGGTGAGCGCCGGACAACCGGCGGTTGTCCGGGGACAATGGCGGACAACTTCACTTCGGGGCCGGGGGGCGCGTGGCACAGGACAGGGGCGGGCGGCCGTTCGGCCCGATCCGGACGGACATCCCCGAGGTGCGGAAACTCGCCGCGTTCCTGCGCGGCCTGGTCCGCGACAGCGGGCGGTCGCTGGAGAGCCTGACCGGCCCGCTCGGCGTGTCCACCACGACCATCGGCAAGTACCTGGGCGGCACGGTCCCCAAGGAGGGCTTCGTCACGGCGCTGGTGGCGGCGACGAGCGACAGCCACGCGGACCGCAGGCGGGCGCTCATCCTGCTGCGCGCGGCACTCGACCCGGCGCCGGTGCGGCTGCCCGACCGGCCGCGTACCGCTCGGGCGCTGGAGTCCGACGCGCAGCTTATCGACGCCTACCAGCGGTTGACCCGGGCGCAGGACCAGCGCGACGAGCTGCGGGACACCGCGGAGAACTACGGCCGGCTGGTCGTCGTGCTGTGGACGATGGTGCACTTCCTGCAGCGCAGGGTCGACGGACTCACCCGCGAGCGCACCGCGCTGCTCGCCGCCCGGGCCGACGAGCCGCGGCTGGAGCGGACCCGGCGCGACCTGGCCCACACCCAGGGCCAGGAGCGCAGGGCGGTGGCCCGGCTCGGCGGGGCGCAGGAGATGCGCCGCAGGGCCGAGGACATGCTCGCCCAGGTCATGGACCAGATCGGGCGGCTGACCGAGGAGCTGGAGGAGCTGCGGGCGGACGCCGGGCTCGGCCCCGAAGGGGAGCAGGACCGGGACCGGGCACCCGCCACCGTACGGCCGCCGGTGGACGACGCGGTGACCGCGGACATCGACCGTGCGCTCAGCCGGGCCGACGAGATCAGCGCGGAGAGCGCCCGCACCCTGGAGCGCATCGGCCGCGAGCTGGACGAGCCCGCGCCGGCCGTCGCGGCAACCGCCGCGGAGGCGCCCGGGCGCGCGGCCCTGCCGCTTCCCGGGGTGCGCGCGGAGGTCGTCCTGCTCCATGCCGAGGCCGACACGCTGTGGGCCGAGTGGGTCGAGTGGCTGCTCACCGCGGCGCGCCTCGCGGTGCTGCGCCATCCGCTGGACGGGACGCCGGAGCCGTACGGGCAGCTGCCCGCGGTCCTGCTCTGGTCGGCCGCCGCCCGCGACAGCCGCGTGCAGGGCGGTGGACAGGAGGCGGCCGCCGACCGGGCCGAGGCGCCGGTCGTGCTGCGGCTGGACGGCACCCCGTGGCGTGCTCCCGGCGTCTCCCTCCCCCTGGACGGCCTGTCCGAGGCGGCCGCGATCGACGCGGTGCGCGCCGTGCTCGGCCTGGAGGAGGCGCCGCCGGCGCCGCAGGAGGGCCGCCCGCGGTTTCCCGGGGCCGTGCCCGACATCCGGAAGCTCCCGACGCGCAACGGGGCCTTCACCGGCCGCACCGAGGAGCTGGCGCTGCTCCGCGCCCGGCTGCGCGGCTCCGCGCCCGGCGGGGTCCCGGGCGCGCGGCAGGTGCACGCCGTGGTGCCGTCGGTCCAGACCGCGTACGGGCTGGGCGGTGTCGGCAAGACCCAGCTCGTCCTGGAGTACGCGCACCGCTTCGGGTCCGACTACGACCTGGTCTGGTGGATCGACGCCGAGCAGCCCAACCTGATCGTCTATTCGCTGGCCGAACTGGCCGGGCACCTCGGCGTCCTCCCCGACGGGGCGGGCACCGGCGTGGCGGAGGCGGCCGATCTCGCGCTCCAGGCCCTCGGTCGCGGGCCGCGCCGCTGGCTGCTGATCTTCGACAACGCCGACGAACCCGAGCCGGTCCGGCCGTACCTCCCGACCGGTTCCGGACACGTGCTGATCACCAGCCGCCACCAGTCGTGGAACCGGCGTGCGAGACTCGAGGTGAGCGTCTTCACCGAGGCCGAGGCCGTGCAGCACCTGCTGCGGCGGGTCCCCGGCCTCGCCCGCGCCGACGCGGCCGAGGTCGCCGGTGCGGTGGCCCACCTGCCGCTGGCGGTGGAGATCGCGGCCTCCTGGCTGGCGGAGACCGACATGCCGGTGGCCAGCTACGTCGAGGCCCTGAACGAGCAGGCCACCCGGGGACTGGGCGCCACCACGCCCGAGGACTACCCGGCCCCGCTCAACACGACCTGGCAGATTTCCCTCGCACGGCTGCGGGAGATGAGTCCGAGCTCGGTCCGGCTGCTCCAGGTGTGCTCGTTCATGGCCCCCGAGCCGATCTCGCTGCGGCTCGTCTACAGCGACCAGATGTTCGCCGCCCTGCTGCCCTACGACGAGGAGCTGCGGGACCGGCTCATGATGGGCCGGGTCCTGCATGGGGTGCGCCGCTTCGCCCTGGCCAAGGTGGACGTCGGCGACGGCTCCCTCCAGGTGCACCGCCTGGTGCAGGCGGTGGTCAGGGACGGCATGACGCTGCAGGAGGCCGACGAGACCCGCCACACCGTCCACCGCCTCCTGGTCGGGCTCCGCCCCGACGTCGGCGACACCGACGACCCCGCCAACTGGCCCGACTTCGACCGCATCTGGCCCCATCTCGCCCCCTCCGCGGCGGATACGTGCGACGAGCCCGACACCCGGCAGCTGCTGATCGACCGGGTCCGCTATCTGTGGCAGCGCGGCGACCTGCCCAGGGCCGAGCGGCTGGCCCGCGAGCTGGCGGAAGGCTGGGGCGACAGGCTCGGCGAGGACGACCGGCAGGTGCTCCAGGTGCGCCTCCAGCTGGCGGGCGTCCTGCGCAGCCAGGGGCGGTTCACCGAGTGCCTGGCACTGGACGAGGACGTCCTGGAGCGGCAGCGCAGGACGCGGCAGGAGGACCATCCCCAGACGCTGCGGACCGCGGGCAGCGTCGCCGCGGACCTGCGCTCGCTGGGCCGTTTCCAGGAGGCGCTGGAACTCGACACCGAGACCGGCGCGATGATGCGCGAACAGCTGGGCGACGACAGCCCCGAGACGCTGGCGCTCGCCCACAACCGCGCCCTGGACCTGCACGTCACCGGGGACTACGCGGCCTCGCGGGAGCTGAACGAGGAGGTGTCCGGCTCCTTCTCCGTGGTGCTCGGCCCGCGGCATCCGCAGACCCTCGCCTCCCGTGCCGCACTAGCCGGCGACCTGCGCGCGCTCGGCGACTACTCGGGCTCGGTGGCGCTGCTGCGCGAACTCCAGGAGGAGTCCGGGGAGTCCCGGCCGGACCCGGCGGCCCTGGGCCGGGCCACGTCGCTGGCGCTCTCGCTGCGCCGGGCGGGATTCGCTGCGGAGGCCCACGAACTGGCCCGGTCGACGCACGACGCCTACCGGGACCACCACGGCGACACCGGTCCCGGCGCCCTGGCCTGCACGCTGGCCCTGGCGTCGGCGTACGCGGCCGAGGGCGAGCCGGGCGCCGCGCTGGACCTGACGTCGGCGATGCTCGGGCGGCTCTCCGAGGTGCTGGGCTCCCGCCACCCCTCCACCCTGATCTGCGCCCACAACCACGCCATCCACCTGCGGCACGACAGCCGCCTGCGGGAGGCTCTGATCGCCGCCCGCAGCACCTGGCAGGCGCTGCGTTCCGTGCTGGGCGAGCAGCACCCCTACGCCCTGATCGCCGGGGTCACGCTGGCGAACACCCTGGGCGAGACCGGTGAGGCCGCCAAGGCGGTGCGGTTCACCACCCGCTGCCTTGACCGGCTGGCGGAGCGCCTGTCCGGCGAGCACCCGGACGTCCTGGCGACCCGGGCCAACCTGGCGGTCGCCGTACGGGAGCTGGGCCGCACGGACGAGGCGGACGCGCTGCGGGACGCGGCGGTGGCCGGGCTGGCCCGCATCCTGCCGCGCGAGCACCCCTGGCTGTACGCGGCGGGGGCCGGGCGCAGGATCGACCGGGACCTGGAGATGTTCCCGCTGTGAGCGGCGGGCTCAGCCGCGGGCCGCGTCGTACGTGGACTGGGCCGCCGCCACCGCCGGCACCCGGGAGGAGGTCCAGTCGGCGAGGGCCTGGACCTTGAGCGCGGCCTCGCGGCCGAGGTCGGTCAGGGTGTAGTCGACGTGCGGCGGTATGACGGGCCGGGCGTGGCGGCGTACGAACCCGTCCCGCTCCAGGGTCCGCAGCGTCTGCGTCAGCATCTTCTCGCTCACGTCCCCGATGCCGTCCCGCAGCTCGCTGAAGCGCAGCGTCCCGGCGTCGAGCAGGGCGACGAGCACCAGGACGCCCCACCGGCTGGTGACGTGCTCGAGAATGGCCCGTTCAGGGCAGCTCACCTTCACGTATGTACCGTACTTCAAGGTGGGTACTTTCCATAAGTTAGCGCCCCGGTTACGGTGATCACGACCGCCAAGAACGCCACACCCGGGAGATCCACCGTGAGCATCGTCGTCACCGGAGCCACCGGCCACCTCGGCCGCCTCGTCATCGCGGACCTGCTGGAGCGCGGGGTCGCGCCCGAGCAGATCGCCGCCGTCGTCCGCGACGCGGACAAGGCCGCCGACCTGGCCGCGAGCGGGGTGCAGCTGCGGGTCGCGCAGTACGACGACCCCGCGACCCTCAAGGGCGCCTTCGCCGCGGGCGACCGCGTCCTGCTGATCTCGGGCAACGAGGTCGGCCGCCGCATCCCGCAGCACACCGCGGTGGTCGACGCGGCGGCCGAGGCGGGCGTGGCGCTGCTGGCGTACACCGGCATCCTGGGCGGCCCGGCCGCCGACTTCGTACTCGCCGACGAGCACAAGGCCACCGAGGAGCACATCCTCGCCTCGGGACTGCCCTACGTCTTCCTGCGCAACGGCTGGTACACCGAGGTCTACACGGCGAACCTGCCGGCGGTGCTCGAACACGGCGTCGTGATCGGCAACGCGGGCGAGGGGCGGGTCGCGTCGGCCGCGCGGGCGGACTACGCGGCGGCCGCAGCGGCGGTGCTGGCGGGCGAGGGCCACGAGAACACGGCGTACGACCTGAGCGGCGACACCGCGTGGAGCTTCGCCGAGTACGCGGCCACCGTCGCCGAGGTGTCGGGCCGCGACGTCGCCTACCACGACGTGAGCCCGGAGGAGCGGCAGGAGATCCTGGTCGGCGTCGGAGTGCCGGCCGACTTCGCCGCGGTGCTGGTCGACGTGGACCGGGCCATCGGGCGCGGTCTGCTGGCCGTAACGAGCGGCGAGCTGGCCCGGCTGATCGGCCGCCCGACGACGCCGCTGCGCGACACCGTCGCGGTGGAGGTGCGCGCGCTGAGCGCCTGAGCGCCCGAGCGCGGCCCTGGGCGCCCCACGCGCCCCGTACACCCCGCCGTCAGGACCAATCTGCGATACGGGCCTGGCAGTGCGGGCGGCGTACCGCTACCGTCGGACTGCCGCCGGTACCCGCACCGCGTGTACGCGGCACGGGGAGGACGAGGCAATGGGCAACGACCGCGCAGGGCTGGCCTACGGATTTGCGGCCTACGGCATGTGGGGCCTGTTCCCGCTGTACTGGCCGCTGCTCGAACCCGCGGACGCGGGCGAGATCCTGGCCCACCGGATGGTGTGGTCGCTGGTGGTGGTCGCCGCCATCCTGCTGGCACTGCGCCGGTGGGCCTGGATCGCCGAGCTGGTCCGCCAGCCGCGCCGCCTCGCCCTGATCGCCGTCGCCGCGACCGTGGTGTCGGTGAACTGGGGCATGTACATATGGGCGGTCAACGCCGGCCATGTCGTGGAGACCTCGCTCGGCTACTTCATCAACCCGCTGGTGACCATCGCCCTCGCCGTCCTGGTCCTGCACGAGCGGCTGCGGCCCGTGCAGTGGGCGGCGGTCGGCATCGGTTTCGCCGCCGTCGCGGTGCTCGCGGTCGGCTACGGGCGGCTGCCGTGGATCGCGCTGACCCTGGCGCTGTCCTTCGGCACCTACGGCCTGGTCAAGAAGAAGGTCGCGATGGGCGGCCTGGAGTCGCTGGCCGCGGAGACCTCCGTGCAGTTCCTGCCCGCCCTCGCCTTCCTGATGGTCCTGGGCTCCCGCGGCGACTCGACCTTCAGCCACCACGGCCCCGGCCACGCGGGCCTGCTGGCGCTGTCCGGCCTGGTCACCGCGGTGCCGCTGATCTGCTTCGGGATGTCGGCCAACCGGCTGCCGCTGTCCACGCTCGGCCTTCTCCAGTACCTGGCCCCGGTCTTCCAGTTCCTGATCGGCATCCTCCACTTCCACGAGAAGATGTCCGCGGAGCAGTGGATCGGCTTCCTGCTGGTGTGGTCGGCCCTGGTCCTGCTGACCGTCGACGCCCTGCGCAACGCCCGCCGCACCAGGGCCGACGCGGCCCTCCTGGCCCCCGCCGCCGACGCGGCCCCCGCCCCCGCTCCCACCTCGTAAGCCGGACGGTGTGACGGAGATCGCTTGACGATACATTCATTGCGCGCGCAATATATGCGCATGCATGACTTCTCGGGGCGACGGTTCCTCTTCCTCCTCGGCAGCACCCGCGCGGGCGGCAACACCGAGGCACTGGCACAGCAGGCGGCGGCGCAGCTGCCATCCGATGCGGAGCAGCACTGGGTGCGGCTCGCGGAGATGCAGCTGCCGGCCTTCACGGACGTGCGCCACGACGGCGACGGCTCGTACCCGCCGCCCACCGGCCACGCCCGTACGCTGCTCGACGCCACGCTCGACGCGACCGACCTGGTCATCGCGTCGCCGCTGTACTGGTACTCGGTCTCGACGCCGACCAAGCAGTACCTCGACCACTGGTCGGCCTGGATGCGCGTGCCCGGGGTCGACTTCCGCGCCCGGATGGCCGGCCGCACCCTGTGGGGCGTCACCGCGCTCGCGGGCGCCGACCACTCCGACGCCGACCCGCTGGTCGGCACCCTGGCCAGGACGGCCAGCTACATGCGGATGGACTTCCGCGGTGTGCTGCTGGCCAGCGCGACCCGCCCGGGCCAGATCGCCGCGGACCAGGACGCGGCGCTGCGGGCGAAGGCCTTCTTCACTCCCTGACCTCCTCTCCCCCGGCCCCGCGCCGGCGTCCGCCC
>NZ_CAJSLV010000024.1:0-31431 GCF_907177275.1 Actinacidiphila cocklensis | reverse complement strand
CGCCCGGGCCAGATCGCCGCGGACCAGGACGCGGCGCTGCGGGCGAAGGCCTTCTTCACTCCCTGACCTCCTCTCCCCCGGCCCCGCGCCGGCGTCCGCCCCGCACGGCCCGCAGGCCGTACGGGGCGGACGCCGGCTTCCGCACGTCAGGAGAACGTGCAGGTGATGGAGCCGTTGGGCAGGGTGATACCGGACGAGGAGTTGGCCGTGAAGCCGAACGTGGTGTTGCCGTCCGGTGCGATCGTGCCGTTGTAGGCGGCGTTGGCCACGCTCGCGTTTCCGCCGCTGGTGGTCAGGACGCCGTTCCACAGACTGGATATCTGCGTTCCGTCACCTGGCTTCCAGGTCACCGTCCAGTGGCTCGACGGTGTGGTGCCGTGGTTCATGACCTCGACCGAGGCCTGGAAGCCGCCGCTCCAGGAGTTGGTCACCGAGTACATGGCCATGCAGGCGCCGTCGACCGGCGGCATGGAGGTCGGGGGCTGGGAGGTGGGGGGGGTCGACGTCGGCGGCTGCGACGTCGGGGGCTGGGAGGTGGGGGGCTCCGACGTCGGCGGCTGCGAGGTGGGCGGGGTGGTCGAGCCGTTGTGGATGCCGGTCACCTCGCCGTGGCCGCCGTCGAAGGCGATGTCGGAGCAGGAGAAGAAGTTCTCGTTGCTGTCCGAGCGGACCCACTGGATGAAGAGCAGGGCATTGCCGGTGCGGCCCGAGGGCAGCGCCTGGTCCCAGTAGTAGTGGCCGCCGTCGGTACCCGGCGAGCCCACCGCGGGCGGGTTGGTGCTGGTGCCGATGGCGTCGAGGTCGGCCCAGGCCAGCGGAGTGGTCGGGGACCAGCCCGGCTTGGTCACGTAGATGTGGAAGGTGCCCGGGTGCTGCGCCCAGTTGCTGTACTGCAGCTGGATCGTCGACCCGGACGTCAGGTGCGTCCGGGGCCAGTCGTCCCGGGCCGCGTTGTAGGAGGAGAAGTCGTACGGCGACTTGTTGCCCGCGCTGCACAGCGTCCCGTCGGGCACATAGCCCGAGGTGCGGCCGGCCGCGTTGGAGTCGAGCACCGCGAACCAGTTGTACAGCGGCGTCGTCCCGCTCTGGGCGACGGCCGCGGCACAGGCCGGGTTGGTGGGCACGAGCGCACCCGTGGACGTCTTGGCGTCCTGGTAGCACAGATACGTGCGCGACCCCGGCGACATGGCGACGCCGTGCGCCTGCGCCGAGCCCTGGGTGAGGAAGACGATGCCGAGCGCCGAGAGCAGCGTGACGAGGACGGCTATTAAGGAGAGCTGTCTGTTTCTCTTCAAGGTGGTGACCTTTCCGGCAACGTCCCCGAGGCCGTGGTCCACCGCAGCCGGGTCCTCAGGGGCGGAGTGGGGGGAATGTCATGGGCACGCATGGGAGCGCTCCCATGCCGTGAAGCTAACAGCACATCAGTGGCGTGTAAACAGCTTGACCAGCCGTACCTCCCGCCGGGCCGCGCCACCGGGTGGCGCGGCCCCCTGCGACGTTCCTACGAGGTGACGTCGCGGGTGCTGAAGCGCGCCCAGGCGGCGGACCCGAAGACGGCGGCATAGACGGCCTGCAGGGCGAGGTTCTTGACGATGCCGTCCCATATGACGGGGGCGCGCATCACGTCGGCGAAGCTCAGCCAGTAGTGCGGGAAGAGGTAGGGCTGCAGCGCGTGCAACTGCGGGATGTTGTTCACGATCTGGATGGTGATCAGCAGGCCGACCGTCGCTGCCATGGCGCCGATGCCGCTGTCGGTGAGCGTGGAGATGAACAGGCCCAGCGCGCCCAGGCCGATCAGGGACGAGGCGACCAGCAGCGCGATCAGCAGCCCGCGCAGGATGCCGTCGGACAGCGGGACCGTGTTGCCGGACAGCAGGGTCACATCGCCGACCGGGAAGAGCGAGAAGCCGACGACGACCGCCGACAGCACCACCACCAGCGTCGCGGCGATGCAGAAGGTCAGCACCGAGGCGTACTTGGCGAGCAGCAGGCGGGTGCGGCCGGCCGGGGCCACCAGCAGGTAGCGCAGGGTGCCGGTGCTGGCCTCGCCCGCGACGGAGTCGCCCGCCACCACGCCGATGGCCATCGGGAGGAAGAAGGGCAGCGTCGCGGCGAGCGAGGCGAAGGCCAGGAACAGGCCGTTGTTGCTGATCTGTTCGAGGAACGCCGGGCCGCCCCCGTCGCTGCCGCCGACCGAGCTGCCGTCATGGGTCTCGATCCTGACCGCGATGCCGACCAGCACCGGCACCCCGGCCAGCACCGCCAGCAGCGCCAGGGTCCGCACCCGGCGGAAGACGATCAGCAGCTCCGAGCCGAACAGCCCGAGCGTCCACACCGCCCTGGCCCGCCGGGACGCGGGCAGCGCGAGGCGCTGCTCCTGCCCGGTGTCCTGCAGGCCGGGGCCTGCGGTGGTCTCAGCCCGCGACATCGAATCCCTCCCCCGTCAGTGCCACGAACGCGTCCTCCAGCGACGCCCGCCGCAGGCCGAAGCCGCGCACCCGCACCCCGGCGGCGACCAGTGCGGCATTCAGCTCCGCCAGGTCGGGCGGGTCGGCGGGCAGCTCGCCGGTGACCTCGCCGCTGTGCGGGTCGGCGACCAGGTCCGTCACCCCGTGCCCTGCCAGCACCCGGACGGCCTCGTCCGGGTCGGGGGTGGCGACCGCGAGCCGGCCGCGGGTGCCGGCGGACAGCTCGGCGACCGGCCCCTGGGTGATCAGCCGGCCGCGGGCCATCACCGCGGCATGGGTGCAGACCTGCTCGATCTCGTCCAGCAGATGCGAGGACAGGAAGACGGTGGTGCCGTCGTCCGCCAGTTCCCTGATCAGCGCCCTGATCTCCCGCATGCCCTGCGGGTCGAGGCCGTTGGTCGGCTCGTCGAGCACCAGCAGCTCGCGCGGCTGGAGCAGCGCGGACGCCAGCCCGAGCCGCTGCTTCATGCCGAGCGAGTAGGCCTTGGCCTTCTTCCCCGCCGCGGCGGTCAGCCCGACCCGGTCGAGCGCCGCGCCCACCCTTGCCTTCCGGGTCCGCGGGTCGGCCGTCGGGTCGGCGGCGTCGTACCGGATCAGGTTGTCCTGCCCGGACAGGAAGCCGTAGAGCGCCGGCCCCTCGATGAGCGCGCCGACCTTGGGCAGCACGCTACGCGAGGAGCGGGGCATGGGGCGGCCGAGGACGCGGGCGGAGCCCGATGTCGGCTCGATCAGGCCCATCAGCATGCGGATCGTGGTCGTCTTGCCCGAGCCGTTCGGCCCGAGGAAGCCGAACACGCTGCCGCGCGGCACCTGGAGGTCGAGGCCGTCCACGGCCAGCGTGCCCCGATACTGCTTGGCCAGGCCGCGGGTCTCGATCACCACGTCGGGGGCCTGACCGTCCGCGGCGGACGGCTGGTCCATCGCACTCCTTCGTCAGCGGCCGGGAACTGCCGGCGACATCTGCGGGCCGGCTGCGGTGGCCCCGCCGGGCGGCGGGGCCACCGGTGTCATCGCGCGGCGGCGTTCGCGGCCGCGGTCAGCGCGGACTGGTCGACCGCACCGGCGTATATCGAGCCGTCCTGCGTCAGCAGCACATTGACCAGCCGGGTGTGGAAGAGCGTGCCGGAGCCGAAGGAACCGCTGACCTGCTTGCCGAAGCCGCCGAGCATCGCCGCGGCCCCGCCCTTGCCGTTCTTCTCCGCGCCGGAGGGCAGCGCGCCCTTGCCCTGGAAGACCGCGATGGTGTCCCACCCGGACCCGATGACGGTGGGCTCACCGAAGCCGGACTTCGCCTCGGGCGCCTTCCGTTCGCGGGCCGCGTCACGGCCCTCGGTGACCTTCACACCCTTGGGCGGGGTGAAGGCGAAGGTGCTCGCGGACGGTTTGTCGAAGCTCACCTTCGTGTAGCCGATGTCCAGGGCCGCCTTGCCGTTGCCCTTGGGCTGGAGGGTGAACTTCAGCGGCACCCCGGTCTTGGAGTCGACCGCGATCCTTATCGAGTCGACCGTGGTGGCCGACGCGTGCTGCGGGCGGATCAGCAGCTCGTACGCGCTGTGCCCGGCCACCTTCGCCGTGCCGTCGACGGTGATCGAGGCGGTGCCCTGCGCCGTCGTGAGGATCTGCTCGGCGGCGGCCTGCGGGGTCGCGGGGAAGTCCTGCGCGCGCAGTTGCCGGTGGGCGCCCGCCGTGGAGTCCTGGGCCGGCAGCGCGGAGTGGTACGCCTCGTTGGACGAGCTGTCGTACGCCCACACCTCGGAGCCGTTGTGGATCACGCTGTACTCGGCGGCGGGCTCGATGATCGAGACCTTCTGCCGGTCCTGGCCGTCCGCCGCCACGTGCAGCGTGTGGCTGCCGATGAGCAGTTGGGTGAACTGCCGCTGCGGGTCGGCCGGCGAGCTGCCGGACGAGCTGAGCCCGGTCGGCGCGACCGCACCGCCGAACAGCCCGCTCGCGCTGCCTCCCGACAGGACCGAGGGCAGCCCCAGGTCGGTGCTGATCTTGACCGTGCCGTCCACGGTCTGGGTGTCGGACGCGGCGATCTTGGTGATGAGCTGCTCGGCGGTGAGTGACGGCAGGGACGGGTCGCCGCTGTCCGCGAGCGCGGGGACCAGTCCGATGGTCGCCGCGGTCACGCCCACGACCGCTGCTGGGACGGCGTAGCGCAGGGTCTTGCGCCCCCGCCGCCCTCCGTCGGGCTCGCGCGCCTCCGGCTGTGCCGGTTGGATCAGTGCCATTACGTCTTTACCTCCGTCGTCAGCGGCGGTCTGCTGTACTGCACTCGTCCACTCCCCAGGCCATTGTCGCCCGGTCCGCCCCGAAGTGGTCTGAATCCATCTCACCAAATCGGCCGCCCCGCCACATCAGCCCCCGGGGCCAACTCCGTGTACGACCGCGGGATGACGGTCTCGCGTCCCGTACACGTTCTGGAGTAACAACCCCTGACGCCGTCTCAGGGTCGCCAGGGGCCGCCACGAGGCGGCAAAGGTTGGCAGGAGCCGGCGCAAGGCCCGGCCCCGGCCCACCCGGTGGGCTCCCCGCGGGCACCCCGGTGGGCTCAGCCCGCCCGGTGCACCACGGCGTCGCACAGCCCGACCAGCGCCTGCTTGGCCGGCCCCTCGGGCAGCGGCGCGAGGGCGGTGCGCGCCTCCTCGGCGTAGCGCAGCGAGTCGCGGCGTGCCTGGTCGAGCGCCGGGTGGGCGCGCAGCAGGCCGAGCGCCTCCGCGTGCAGGGCGTCGTCGGTGAGGTCGCCGTCGAGCAGTTCGATCAGCCGCCGGTCGTCGGCCGAGACCGCGCCGCCGGCCTGCGCGTACCGCTTGCGCACATGCAGAACCGGCAGGGTCGGGATGCCCTCGCGCAGGTCGGTGCCCGGGGTCTTGCCCGACTCGTGGCTGTCGCTGGCGATGTCGAGGACGTCGTCGGCGAGCTGGAAGGCGATGCCGATGCGCTCGCCGTACTGGGTCAGGGTGTGCACCACCGACTCCTCGGCGCCCGACATCATCGAGCCGAACCGCGCGGAGACCGCCATCAGCGAGCTGGTCTTGCCGGCCAGCACCTCCAGGTAGTGGTCCAGCGGGTCGCGGCCGTCGCGCGGGCCGACCGTCTCCAGGATCTGCCCGGTCACCAACCGCTCGAAGGCCTCGGCCTGGATCCTGACCGCCTCGGGCCCGAGGTCGGCCAGGATGTGCGACGCACGGGAGAAGAGGAAGTCGCCGGTCAGTACGGCAACCGAGTTGCCCCAGCGGATGTTGGCGCTCGGCACACCGCGGCGGGCGTCGGCCTCGTCCATGACGTCGTCGTGGTAGAGCGTGGCCAGGTGGGTCAGCTCGACCACCACCGCGGAGGGCACGACACGGGGCGCGAAGGGGTCGCCGAACTGGGCGCCGAGCATCACCAGGAGTGGCCGGAAGCGCTTACCGCCGGCCTGCAGCAGATGTCTGGCGGCGTCCGTGATGAACGGGACGTCGCTTTTGGTGGCCTCCAGGAGGCCCTCTTCCACCGCCGCGAGTCCGGCGCCGATGTCGGCGTCCAGAGCGGGGTCCCACACGCTCAGCCCGAAGGGTGGCCCGACGACGTTCACGAGGGGTGCTCCTGTCGCTGATCTGGCTTCTGGCGAGGTACTGGGACGGCGCTTCGCGGGCGGCTCCGCTGGCGCTGACGTGGTGCTCGGCTCGTATTGCGTACACGGGCAGCGTAGCCGGTCGGCTGTGGATCACCGCCGGGGCATCGCCCTATGCCAAGCCGCGGGAGGACACGGCGGGGCCAGCGGCCCGTGCGGCGCCCGGCGCCGTACGGGAGGCCGTGCACCGTCGCTCCGCGTATGATCCTGATCGCGGTGTTTCGAGGTGTATTGGCCCACCCGTGAGGTGGACGCCGGATGTCGTCAGGAGGACCGGAGAACGTTCACCACCATGTAAGACCATCTCGTCGCACAGCGAACTAAAATCACCGCATCAACATGTGACATGTCCTCGCATCGGGGTAGACCTCAACGGGAAAAAAATCCCGCGGGAATCTCCGAGGAAAACGAAGAGGAGGTGGATCGATGGGAGCCGACCTGCTGGAGGACGAGGCAGAGGCGCATGTGCGCGGTGTCTGTTTCAAGACCGGGCCGCCCGCAAGGACCGGGGTGGAGCTGGAGTGGCTGGTGCATGACCGGTCCGATCCCCGAACACTGATAACCGCCGACCGGCTGGACGCGGCACTCGCGCCGGTCGAAGTGCCCGGTGCGATGCCACGGGGCAGCAGGATCACCCGCGAACCGGGTGGCCAGGTGGAGCTGAGCTCCCCGCCCGCCGGTTCGCTCACCGAATGCGTCGAGGCGATGGCAGCCGATGTGGCGGCCCTGCGCCTGGCCATGGACCGGGCGGGCCTGGTCCTCACCGGCCTCGGCCTCGACCCCTACCGCGACCCGCCCAGGGTCCTGGACCACCCGCGCTACACGGCGATGGAGTGCTTCTTCGACCGTGAAGGCCCGTGGGGCCGCACCATGATGCGCCGCACGGCGTCGCTCCAGGTCAACCTGGACAGCGGCGACGACTCCACCGGGATCACCGGCTACCGGCGGCGCTGGGAGCTGGCGCACCGGATCGGGCCGGTCCTCGTGGCGGCCTTCGCGAACTCCCCGCTCAGCGACGGGCGCCCCACCGGATGGGTCTCCACCCGGCAGGCGACCTGGGCGGCGATGGACCCGGGCCGCACCCGCGCACCCGGCCACGACCCCGATCCGCGCGCCGCCTGGGCGCGCTACGCGCTGGACGCGCAAGTGCTGTGCATACGCGGCACCGCCGGTACGGAAACCGGCGCACAGGGCGAAGGCAACGCCCATTCCCCAGCCGGCGAAGGAGCCGGCGCATTGGACCGCGTCGGGACCGCCGACTGGACCGCACCCCCCGGCCTGACGTTCCGCGACTGGGTGCGCGGCACGGTACCGGGGCTGCGCCGGCCGACCGCCGCCGACCTCGACTACCACCTCAGCACGCTCTTCCCCCCGGTCAGACCGCGCGGCTGGCTGGAACTGCGGATGACCGACGCCCAGGCAGGCGACGCCTGGGTGGTGCCGACCGCGGTCGCGGCCGCCCTGCTGGACGACCCGGTCGCCGCCGATGCCGCACTCGCGGCCACAGAAACGCTGTGCCCGGACGGGCAGCCACTCCCCTCCGACGACGTCTGGCGGCGAGCCGCCCGGATCGGCCCGGCCGACCCGGACCTCGGCAAGGCCGTCCGCGCCTGCTTCACCGCCGCGGAGAGCGCACTGTCGCGCTCGGACAGCACCGCGGCGCTGCGAGCCGCGGTCGCCGGATTCGCCGAGCGCTACGCCGAGCGTGGCCGATGTCCCGCACACGACCAGTTGGACGCCCTGTCCCGCGTCTGACCTTCCGGAAGGTATGTCGTGACAAACCCTCGCACCACCAGTACCAGCAGCACGTCCCCCGCCGCGGCCACTCCTGCCGCTGCGGGCACTTCCGCCGCTCCCGCCACCCAGGCCCCGTCCGCCAGGGCGCTCGCCGCCCTGGAGGCCGCGCGGCGGCGCACCGAACTGCTCACCGACAGCGTCGACGAGCACGACCTGACAGCCCAGCACTCCCCCCTGATGTCCCCGCTGGTGTGGGACCTCGCCCACATCGGCAACCAGGAGGAGATGTGGCTGGTCCGCGAGGCCGGCGGACGCCCCGGGCTGCGCCCCGACCTCGACCACGTCTACGACGCGTTCCGCACGCCGCGCGCCGACCGCCCCGCCCTGCCGCTGCTCGGCCCGGCCGAGGCGCGTGCGTACATCGCCGCGGTGCGCGAGCAGACCGCCGAGGTGCTCGACACCGTCGACACCGGTTTCGAGCAGCCGGAACGCCTGCTCGCCGGCGCCTTCGTCTTCGGCATGCTCGCCCAGCACGAGCAGCAGCACGACGAGACGATGCTCGCCACCCACCAGCTCCGCGTGGGCCCGCCGGTCCTCGACGCGCCGGAGCCGCCGCCCGCGCCCGCCGACGTGGCGCTGCTGCCGCCCGAGGTCCTGATACCCGGCGGACCCTTCACCATGGGCACCAGCACCGAGCCGTGGGCTCTGGACAACGAACTGCCCGCGCACAGCGTCGAGGTGCCCGGCTTCTGGCTGGACACCGTGCCGGTCACCAACGGCGCGTACGCCGAGTTCATCGCCGCCGGCGGCTACGACGACCCGGCCTGGTGGACGCCGGACGGCTGGCGGCACGTCCACGAGGCAGGGCTCGTCGCGCCGCTGTTCTGGGAGCGGGACGGCGAGGGCTGGAACCGCCGCCGCTTCGGCCGCACCGAGCCCGTACCGGCCGACGAGCCGGTGCTGCACGTGTGCTGGTACGAGGCGGACGCGTACGCCCGCTGGGCGGGCCGCAGGCTGCCCACGGAGGCGGAGTGGGAGAAGGCCGCCCGGCACGACCCGGCCGCCGGCCGCTCCCGCCGCTACCCCTGGGGCGACGAGGACCCCGGTCCCGAGCACGCCAACCTCGGCCAGCGCCACCTGCGCCCGGCCCCCGCGGGCAGCTACCCGGCCGGCGCCGCGCCCAGCGGCGCCCGGCAGCTCATCGGCGACGTGTGGGAGTGGACCGCGTCCGACTTCAGCCCCTACCCGGGCTTCGCCGCCTTCCCCTACAAGGAATACTCCGACGTCTTCTTCGGCCCCGACTACAAGGTCCTGCGGGGCGGCGCCTTCGGCGTCTCCCCCGTGGCGGCCCGCGGCACCTTCCGCAACTGGGACTACCCGATCCGCCGGCAGATCTTCTCGGGCTTCCGCACCGCCAGGGACGACGCGGGAGCCGGCGCGGCCTCCGGGGACGGGCGCGGCTGATGTGCCGTCACCTCGCCTACGTGGGGCCGCCGGTCACCCTGGACCGGCTGCTGGTCAGGCCGGGACAGGGCCTGTACGAGCAGTCGTGGCGGCCGCGGCGGCAGCGCTACGGGACGGTGAACGCCGACGGTTTCGGCGTCGGCTGGTACCCGGACGCCGTGGCGGACCACGACGACGACGCCGGATTCGTCCAGCCGGTGCGCTACCGGCGGGCCGTGCCGGTGTGGGCGGACGCCAACTTCGCCGGGCTGGCCGCGGCCACCCGCAGCGGCGCGGTCCTGGCCGCGGTGCGGTCGGCGACCGCGGGCACCACGCAGGACGAGTCGGCCGCCGCGCCCTTCCAGGACGGCCGCTGGCTGTTCAGCCACAACGGCGCCGTCAGGGACTGGACGCGGCTGCCCACCGGCCTGACCGACGCGGAACTGCTCGGCCTGGAGTCCCGCAGCGACTCGGCGGCGCTGTGGGCGATGCTCACCGCGCTGCTGCGGCAGGGCCAGCCGCCCGGCGGGGCGCTGGCGTCGGTGGTACGCCGGGTCGCCGCGTCCCGCCCCGACGCGCGGCTCAACCTGCTGCTCACCGACGGCCGCACGATCGCCGCCACGGCCTGGGGCGACACCCTCTGGTACCGCACGGGTCCGGGGGCCGCGCTGGTCGCCTCGGAGCCGGACGAGGAGCCCGCGGACGCGCACACCGCGGAGCCGGCCGCGTACGCCCCTGAAGGGGCCGCACGGACCGCGGGGGCCGGTCCCGCGGGGCCGGCGCCCGGGTTCGGCGAATGGCGGGAAGTCCCCGACCGTTCGCTGCTGCTGGCCACCACCGAAGGAGTACGGATCATCCCGCTGCGCCCCCCGGGGGCCGCCGACCGCAAGGAGCGACACCGTATGCCCGAGAGCCGCTTCACCCTCGACGACCGGCTGCCCGCCGGCTACTTCACCGACTCGCTGCACGCCGACGTCCGCAAGGGCCTGAGCGGCCCGCCCCGCACCCTGCCGCCGAAGTGGTTCTACGACAAGCGCGGCAGCGACCTCTTCGAGGAGATCACCCGGCTCCCCGAGTACTACCCGACCCGCGCCGAGCAGGAGATCCTCACCCGCCGCGCCCCCGAGATCGCCGCGATCACCCGGGCGAGCACCCTGATCGAGCTGGGCTCCGGCTCGTCGCGCAAGACCCGGCTGCTGCTCGACGCGCTCACCGCCGGCGGCAGCCTGGTCCGCTACGCGCCGCTCGACGTGAGCGGTTCCGCGCTGGAGGAGGCGGGCGAGGCGATCTGCCGCGACTACCCGGGGCTGACCGTCACCGCGACCGTCGCCGACTTCGAGGGCGGGCTGCCGCTGTCGGACGAGCCGGGGCCGCGGCTGCTGGCCTTCCTCGGCAGCACCATCGGCAACTTCGACGCCGACCAGCGCCGGGCCTTCTACCGCACCCTGTCGCTGGCCCTCAGCAGCGACGACGTCCTGCTGCTGGGCGCGGACCTGGTCAAGGACCCGGACGTGCTGGTGCGCGCGTACGACGACGCGCAGGGCGTCACCGCCGACTTCAACAAGAACGTCCTGTACGTGCTCAACCGCGAGCTGGGCGCCGACTTCGACCCCGAGGGCTTCGACCACGTCGCGCTGTGGAACGCCGACGAGGAGCGCATCGAGATGCGGCTGCGCTCCCGCCACGCGCAGACCGTCAAGATCCCCGACCTCGACCTGAACCTCGACCTCGCCGCGGGCGAGGACCTGCGCACCGAGCTGTCCTGCAAGTTCCGCCGGGAGTCCCTGACGGCGGAGCTGCACGAGGGCGGCTTCACCGTCCGCCAGTGGTGGACCGACCCCGACCGCCGCTTCGCCCTGCTGCTGGCGGTGCCCAACTAGCCGCCGTAAGACCGCTGACCCCTGGCGCACTGCGGGCGCCAGGGGTCAGCTCGCGCTCCGGCAGGGGCGCGGGGGGCAGGTCAGCGGACGAAGACGCCCGCCTTGTCGGCCAGGTCGAGGAAGTACTGGGGGGCCAGGCCCAGGACGAGGGTGACGGCGACACCGACCGCGATCGCGGTCGAGGTCATCACCGAGGGGACCGCGACGGTCGGGCCGTCGGGCTTCGGCTCGCTGAAGAACATCAGCACGATCACCCGGACGTAGAAGAACGCCGCGATCGCCGAGGAGATGACGCCGACGATGACCAGGGGCATCGCCCCGCCCGCCGCCGCGGCCTGGAAGACCGCGAACTTCCCCGCGAAGCCGGACGTGAGCGGGATGCCCGCGAAGGCCAGCAGGAAGACCGCGAAGACCGCCGCGACCAGCGGCGACCGCCGGCCGAGGCCGGCCCAGCGCGACAGGTGGGTGGCCTCGCCGCCGGCGTCCCGCACCAGCGTGACGACGGCGAAGGCGCCGAGCGTCACGAAGGAGTAGGCCGCCAGGTAGAAGAGGACCGAGGAGATGCCGGCCGGGGTGGTCGCGATGACACCGGCCAGGATGAAGCCGGCGTGCGCGATGGAGGAGTACGCCAGCAGCCGCTTGACGTCGGTCTGGGTGACCGCGATGACCGCGCCTGCGAGCATCGTCAGGATCGCGACGCCCCACATGACGGGGCGCCAGTCCCACCGCATGCCCGGCAGCACGACGTACAGCAGCCGCAGCAGCGCGCCGAAGGCGGCGACCTTCGTGGCGGACGCCATGAAGCCGGTGACCGGGGTGGGAGCGCCCTGGTAGACGTCGGGCGTCCACATGTGGAAGGGCACCGCGCCGACCTTGAACAGCAGGCCCATCACGACCATCGCCAGGCCGATGAGCAGCAGCGCGTCGTTGCCCGTGGTGTCGGCGAGCGCCGGTGTCATCGGGGCGGTGCCGTCGATGACCGCGGAGATGCCGGAGTACGAGACGGTGCCCGCGTAGCCGTAGAGCAGCGCGATGCCGAACAGCAGGAAGGCCGAGGAGAAGGCGCCGAGCAGGAAGTACTTGACGGCGGCTTCCTGGGACATCAGGCGGTTGCGGCGGGCCAGCGCGCACAGGATGTACAGCGGCAGCGAGAAGACCTCAAGGGCCACGAAGAGCGTCAGCAGGTCGTTGGCGGCCGGGAAGATCAGCATGCCGCCGACGGCGAACATCAGCAGCGGGAAGACCTCGGTGCTGGTGAAGCCGGCCCGCACGGCCGCCTTCTCCTGCTCGCTGCCGGGCACGGCGGAGCCCTGCGCGGCGAAGGAGTCGACCGGTTGACGTGAGTTGGGGGTCCCCCCGGCGTAGCTAGGGGGAGGGTCGAGCCGGCGCTCGGCGAAGGTGAAGATCGCCACGAAGCCGACCAGCAGGATGGTGCCCTGCAGGAAGAGCGCGGGACCGTCCACGGCCACCGCCCCCATGGCCGCGATGTGCGCCTTGGTGCTGCCGTAGCCCTTGTCGGCCAGTGCCACGATCGCGGCGAAGGCCGCCGCGAGGCCGACCGCTGCCAGCCCGACCTGGGCGGTGTAGCGGGACCTGCGCGGCAGGAACGCCTCGACCAGCACGCCGAGCGCCGCGGCGCCCATGACGATCAGGACCGGCGACAGCTGGGCGTACTCGATGTGCGGGGTGGGGAACTTGTCGGCGACTGGCGCCGCCGTTGTCCACAGGCTGTGGACGGAGGATGCGCTCACTTCTTCGCCTCCAGCGCGGGCTTGGGGTCGGTCTTGTGCACGTCGGAGAGCGTGTGGTGCACCGACGGGTTGATGATGTCGGTGACCGGCTTGGGGTAGACGCCCAGGAAGAGCAGCAGGGCGATCAGCGGGGTGACCACCAGCAGTTCACGGGCCTTCAGGTCGGACATGCCCTCGATGCCTGCCTTGACCGGCCCGGTCATCGTGCGCTGGTAGAGCACCAGGACGTACAGCGCGGCCAGCACGATGCCCAGCGTCGCGATGATGCCGAGCACCGGGTAGCGGCTGAAGGTGCCGACCAGGACCAGGAACTCGCTGACGAAGGGCGCGAGCCCCGGTAGCGACAAGGTGGCCAGGCCGCCGATCAGGAAGGTGCCGGCCAGGATCGGGGCGACCTTCTGCACCCCGCCGAAGTCGGCGATGAGCCGCGAGCCGCGGCGGGTGATCAGGAAGCCGGCGACCAGCAGCAGCGCCGCGGTCGAGATGCCGTGGTTGACCATGTAGAGCGTGGCACCGGACTGGCCCTGGGTGGTCATCGCGAAGATGCCCAGGATGATGAAGCCGAAGTGCGACACGGACGCGTACGCGATCAGCCGCTTGATGTCCCGCTGGCCGACCGCCAGCAGGGCGCCGTAGACGATGCTGATCAGCGCGAGCACCAGGACCACCGGGGTCGCCCACTTGGACGCCTCGGGGAAGAGCTGGAGGCAGTAGCGCAGCATCGCGAAGGTGCCGACCTTGTCGACGACCGCGGTGATCAGGACGGCGACCGGGGCCGTCGACTCGCCCATCGCGTTGGGCAGCCACGTGTGCAGCGGCCACAGCGGGGCCTTCACCGCGAAGGCGAAGAAGAAGCCGAGGAAGAGCCAGCGCTCGGTCGACGTCTCGATGTGCAGCTTGCCGGACGCCCGGGCCGACAGGATCTCCTGGAGGGAGAAGGTGCCGGTGCCGAGCTGATGCGCGGTCACGGTGTAGAGGCCGATGACCGCGGCCAGCATGATCAGGCCGCCGGCGAGGTTGTAGAGCAGGAACTTGACGGCCGCGTACGACCGCTGCCGTGCCGCCTCGTCCTCGCCCGCGGCATGTGCGCGGTCGCCGAAGCCGCCGATGAGGAAGTACACCGGGATGAGCATGGCTTCGAAGAAGATGTAGAAGAGGAAGACGTCGGTGGCCTCGAAGGAGAGCACCACCATCGCCTCGACCAGCAGGATCAGTGCGAAGAAGCCCTGGGTGGGCCGCCAGCGCCGGTTCGGGTTGGCGTCTTCGAGCGGGTCGGCGTCGTGCCAGCCGGCCAGCATCACGAACGGGATCAGCAGGGCGGTCAGCGCGACCATGACGACCGCGATGCCGTCGACACCGAGTTCGTAGCGCAGCCCGAAGTCCTTGACCCAGGCGTGCGACTCGGTCAGCTGGTAGCGGTTGCCGTCCGGGTCGAACCTGACCAGGGCGACGGCCGCGAACACCAGCGTCGCGAGCGAGAACAGCAGCGCCGTGTACTTGGCGGTGGTCCGCTGCGCTGCGGGGACCGCCGCGGTGACGACCGCACCCACGGCGGGCACCGCGGCGGTCACGGTGAGCAGGGGAAAGGACATGATCAGACCGCCCTCATCAGGAGAGTCGCGGCGACCAGTACCGCGGTGCCGCCGAGCATCGAGACGGCGTACGAACGCACGTAGCCGTTCTGCAGCTTGCGGAGCCGCCCGGACAGGCCGCCGACCGACGCCGCGGTGCCGTTGACGACGCCGTCGACCAGGGAGTGGTCGAGGTAGACGAGCGAGCGGGTGAGGTGCTCACCGCCGCGGACCAGGACCACGTGGTTGAAGTCGTCCTGGTACAGGTCGCGGCGGGCCGCCCGGGTGAGCAGCGAGCCGCGCGGCGCGACCGCGGGGACCGGCCGGCGGCCGTAGATCAGCCAGGCGATGCCGACGCCGACGACCAGGCAGACCATCGTCGCGCCGGTCACCGTCCCCGCGCTGATCGGGGAGTCGCCCTCGGAGTGCCCGGTGACCGGCTCCAGCCAGTGCACGAAGCGGGAGTTGATGCTGAAGAACGCGCCGGCGAAGACCGAGCCGAAGGCCAGGATGATCATCGGGATGGTCATCGAGGACGGCGACTCGTGCGGGTGCGGCTCGTGGCCCTCCGCGTCCGGCTGCCAGCGCTGCTCGCCGAAGAAGGTCATCAGCATCACGCGGGTCATGTAGAACGCGGTGATCGCCGCGCCCAGCAGGGCCGCGCTCCCCAGGATCCAGCCCTCGGTGCCGCCCTTGGCGAAGGCGGCCTCGATGATCTTGTCCTTGGAGAAGAAGCCGGACAGGCCGGGGAAGCCGATGATCGCCAGGTAGCCGAGGCCGAAGGTGACGAAGGTGACCGGCATGTACTTGCGCAGGCCGCCGTAGCGGCGCATGTCGACCTCGTCGTTCATGCCGTGCATGACCGAGCCGGCCCCCAGGAAGAGGCCGGCCTTGAAGAAGCCGTGCGTCACCAGGTGCATGATCGCGAAGACGTAGCCGATCGGGCCGAGCCCGGCCGCCATGATCATGTAGCCGATCTGCGACATCGTCGAGCCGGCCAGCGCCTTCTTGATGTCGTCCTTCGCGCAACCGACGATCGCACCGAAGAGCAGCGTGACCGCGCCGACGGTGACCACCGCGGTCTGCGCGTCGGGCGCCGCGTTGAAGATCGCACCCGAGCGGGTGATGAGGTAGACGCCCGCGGTCACCATCGTCGCCGCGTGGATGAGGGCGGAGACCGGGGTCGGGCCCTCCATCGCGTCGCCGAGCCAGGACTGCAGCGGCACCTGCGCCGACTTGCCGCACGCGGCGAGCAGCAGCATGAAGCCGATACCGGTGATGGTGGCGTGCTGGGTGGTGGACGCCTGCTGCGCCTGCGGCAGCACCTGGTTGAAGGCGAACGAGCCGAAGGTGGTGAACATCAGCATGATCGCCACCGACAGGCCGATGTCGCCGACCCGGTTGACGATGAACGCCTTCTTGGCCGCGGTCGCCGCGCTCGGCTTGTGCTGCCAGAAGCCGATCAGCAGGTACGACGCCAGGCCGACACCCTCCCAGCCGGCGTACAGCAGGAAGTAGTTGTCGGCCACGACCAGCAGCAGCATCGCCGCGAGGAAGAGGTTGAGGTAGCCGAAGAAGCGGCGGCGCCGCTCGTCGTGCGCCATGTAGCCGATCGAGTAGATGTGGATCAGCGTGCCCACACCGGTGATCAGCAGCACGAACGTCATCGACAGCTGGTCGAGCTGGAAGCCGACGTCGGCCTGGAAACCGCCGACGGGGACCCAGGTGAACAGGTGCGAGTTCAGGGTCCGCGCGTCGGCGGCCTTGCCCAGCATGTTGATGAAGAGGACCGCGCCGAACACGAAGGACAGCAGCGCGAGCAGCGTGCCGATCCAGTGGCCGACGCGGTCGAGCCGCTTGCCGCCGGTCAGCAGGACGCCCGCGCCGAGCAGCGGCGCAGCGACGAGCAGTCCGATCAGGGTTTCCACTGTCGCAGCCCCTCTACAGCTTCATGAGATTGGCGTCGTCGACCGAGGCCGAGTGGCGGGAACGGAAGATCGACACGATGATCGCGAGCCCGACCACGACCTCGGCGGCGGCCACGACCATCGTGAAGAAGGCGATGACCTGCCCGTCGAGGTTGCCGTGCAGCCGGGAGAAGGTGACGAACGCCAGGTTGCAGGCGTTCAGCATCAGCTCGACGCACATGAAGACGACGATCGCGTTGCGCCGGATCAGCACACCGGCGGCGCCGATGGTGAACAGCAGCGCCGACAGGTACAGATAGTTGGCCGGATTCACTTGGCGCCCTCCTCGGCCCGGTCGTTGTGCTCGGCCCGCTCGCCGGACCCGACCTCGGGGCGCTCGCCCTCGCGGCCGAGCCAGCGCTCGGAACTCTGCTCCAGGTCGGCGAGCCGCCGCATGGCGTCACCCGACACGTCGCGGATCTGGCCGCGCTCGCGCAGGGTGGCGCTGACCGACAGCTCGGAGATCGTGCCGTCGGGCAGCAGCGCGGGGATGTCCACCGCGTTGTGCCGGGCGTAGGTGCCCGGTGCGGGCAGCGGGGTCACCTGGCGGCCCTCGCGCACCCTGGCCTCGGACAGCTCGCGCTGGGTGCGGCGCTCCTCGGTGCGCTCCCGGTGGGTGAGCACCATCGCGCCGACGGCCGCGGTGATCAGCAGGGCGCCGGTGATCTCGAAGGCCCACACGTACTTGGTGAACAGCAGGTGCGCCAGGCCCTGGACGTTGCCGCCGTCGGCCGCGTTGGCCGCGCCGGTGCCGGCGAAGGTGTCCAGCGAGGCGTTGGCGATACCGGCGATCAGCAGGACGCCGAAGCCGATGCCGCACACCGCGGCCATGAAGCGCTGGCCCTTGAGGGTCTCCTTGAGGGAGTCCGCCGCGGTGATGCCGACCAGCATGACCACGAAGAGGAACAGCATCATGATCGCGCCGGTGTAGACGACGATCTGGACGACGCCCAGGAAGTACGCGCCCTGCGCCAGGTAGAAGACCGCCAGGATGATCATCGTGCCGGCCAGCGACAGGGCGCTGTGGATGGACTTCTTCATCAGGACCGTGCCCAGGGCGCCGAGCACGGCGACCGTGCCCAGGATCCAGAACTGCACGGCCTCACCGGTAGAGGTCTGCAAGGCGGCGGCAGCCGCGAGCGGCATCATGCCTCGGCCCCCGTTCCCGCCGGAGCCGAACCGCCGGGGGCGGTGATCTCGGCGTCGCCCGCGTCCTGCTCGGCGACCGTCTCGTCGGGCTTCTCGCCCTTGGAGACGGCGACCTGCCGTACGGTGCCGGGCGCGGCCTCGGTGACCAGGCCGCGGTAGTAGTCGCCCTCGTCCATCCCGGGGAAGATCGAGTGCGGCGACTCGACCATGCCCTCCTCCAGGCCGGCCAGCAGCTGCTCCTTGGTGAAGATCAGCGACTCGCGGGTGCTGTCGGCGAGTTCGTACTCGTTGGTCATGGTCAGCGCGCGGGTCGGGCACGCCTCGATGCACAGCCCGCACAGGATGCAGCGGGCGTAGTTGATCTGGTAGACGCGGCCGTAGCGCTCACCCGGGGAGTAGCGCTCCTCGTCGGTGTTGTCCGCGCCTTCCACGTAGATCGCGTCCGCCGGGCACGCCCAGGCGCACAGCTCGCAGCCGACGCACTTCTCCAGGCCGTCCGGGTGCCGGTTGAGCTGGTGGCGGCCGTGGAAGCGCGGTGCTGTGGGCTTCTTGTACTCGGGGTACTGCTCGGTGAGCCGCTTCTTGAACATGGCCTTGAAGGTCACGCCGAAGCCTGCGACCGGGCCGAGGAACTCAGGCATCGCCGTCCTCCTGCTTCTCCTGCTCCGGGGCGTCCTGGCCGGATGCTCCGACGAGTTGGGGCTCCGCCCGGCTGGGGCGGCGCGGCACCCGCTGGATCTGCTGCCCTGGCAGCGGCGGTACGGGGTAGCCGCCGGCCATCGGGTCGAACTGTTCCGGCGGGGCGAGCAGTCCGCCCTCGGCCGGCTTCTTCTTCTCCTCGCGGTCCCTGAACAGGTCCGCGACCAGCGAGATCAGCAGCAGCACCAGCACCGCGCCGGCGATGTAGAGCACGATCTTCGTGAAGTCGTAGTCCTCGTTGCGCATCGCGCGGACCGCGGCGACCAGCATCAGCCAGACCATCGAGATCGGGATGAGCACCTTCCAGCCGAGCTTCATCAGCTGGTCGTAGCGCACCCGGGGCAGGGTGCCGCGCAGCCAGATGAAGAAGAACAGCAGCAGCTGGACCTTGACGACGAACCAGAGCATCGGCCACCAGCCGTGGTTCGCGCCCTCCCAGAAGGTGCTGATCGGCCAGGGCGCGCGCCAGCCGCCGAGGAAGAGGGTGGTGGCGACCGCGGAGACGGTCACCATGTTGACGTACTCGGCGAGCATGAACAGCGCGAACTTGATCGAGCTGTACTCGGTGTTGAAGCCGCCGACCAGGTCGCCCTCGGACTCGGGCATGTCGAAGGGGGCGCGGTTGGTCTCGCCGATCATCGTGCAGATGTAGACCAGGAACGACACCGGCAGCAGGATCACGTACCAGCGGTCGTGCTGGGCGCCGACGATCGTCGAGGTCGACATGGACCCGGAGTAGAGGAAGACCGCCGCGAAGGACAGGCCCATCGCGATCTCGTAGGAGATCATCTGGGCCGACGCGCGCAGGCCGCCGAGCAGCGGGTAGGTCGAGCCGGACGACCAGCCGGCGAGCACGATGCCGTAGATGCCGACCGACGCGGTCGCCAGGATGTAGAGGATGCCGATCGGCAGGTCGGTGAGCTGCAGCGCGGTGCGCTGCCCGAAGATGGACACCTCGTTGTCGGCCGGGCCGAAGGGCACCACCGCGAAGGCCATGAAGGCGGGGATCGCCGCCACGATCGGGGCGAGGACGAACACCACCTTGTCGGCCCGCTTGACGGTGATGTCCTCCTTGAGCATCAGCTTCACGCCGTCGGCGAGCGACTGGAGCATGCCCCAGGGGCCGTGCCGGTTGGGGCCGATGCGCAGCTGCATCCAGGCGACGACCTTGCGCTCCCAGACGATGGAGAACAGCACGGTCAGCATCGCGAAGGCGAAGCAGAAGACGGCCTTGAGGAGGATCAGCCACCACACGTCGTTGCCGAAGAACGACAGGTTCTCCGTGGTGGCGGCCAGCTGGGTGCCGCCGAGCACTGATGCGCTCATGAGGACGCCTCCGCAGAGATCGCTACGACCTGTCCCGGCCGGGCTCCGACATCGGAACCCACACCGGAACCCGTCGAGTTGAGCGGGAGCCAGACCACATGGTCGGGCATCGGGGTGACGGCCAGCGGCAGCGTGGTGGTGCCCGCGGGTCCCGTGACGGTGAGCGGTGCGCCGTCCTCGGCGCCCAGTTCCGCCGCCGTCGCCGCGGACAGCCGGGCCACCGCCGCGTGGCGGGTGGCGGCCAGCGCGTCATCGCCGTCCTGCAGCCGCCCCTGGTCGAGCAGCAGCCGGTGCCCGGCGAGCACCGCCTGGCCCGGCTCGGGCCTGGGCAGCGGCACCGCGGACTCCAGCGGCGCGGAACCGTAGCCGCCGGACCACCCGGACAGGCTGTCCAGCTCGGCGCGCGCGGACCGTACGTCGGACAGGCCGAGCTTCACGTCCAGCGCGTCGGCCAGCATGGTCAGCACCCGCGCGTCGGGCAGCTGGTGCCTGCTGGTGGCCTGGTCGGGCTTGATGGCGGCCTCGAACATCCGCAGCCTGCCCTCCCAGTTCAGGAAGGTGCCGGCCTTCTCGGCGACCGCGGCCACCGGGAGCACCACGTCGGCGCGGTCGGTGACCTCGCTCGGCCGCTGCTCCAGGCTGACGACGAAGCCGACCGCGTCCAGCGCCGCGCGGGCGCGGGCCGGGTCCGGCAGGTCGGCGACCTCGACGCCGCCGACGACCAGCGCACCCAGCTCGCCGGTCGCGGCCGCCTCCAGGATCTCGGTGGTGTCCCGCCCGAAGCGGCCCGGCAGCGTGGGCAGTCCCCACACCCGGGACACCTCGTCGCGGGCGCGCGGGTCGGTGACCGGGCGTCCGCCGGGCAGCAGCCCGGGCAGCGCGCCGGCCTCGACCGCGCCGCGCTCACCGGCCCGGCGCGGGATCCACGCCAGGGCGGCGCCGGTGGCGGTGGCCAGCCGGAGCGCCGCGGTGAGCCCGCCGGGTACGGCGGCGAGCCGCTCGCCGACGAGGATGACGGCGCCTTCGGTACGCAGCGCGTCCGCGGCCTGCCGCCCGGCCTCGTCCAGGCCCACGCCGCCGGCCAGCGCGTCCATCCACTCGGCCTCGGTGCCGGGCGCGGCGGGCAGCAGGATGCCACCCGCCTTGTCCAGGCCGCGGGTGGCGTGGGTGGCGAGCGCGTACGCCTGCTGCTTGCGCTTGCGGTGCGCCTTGCGGAGCCGCAGGAAGACCCCGGGGGCCTCCTCCTCGGCTTCGAGCCCGGCGAGCAGCACCGCGGGTGCGGCCTCAAGACGGGCGTTGGTCACCCCGGCCGAGTCCAGGTCGAGCCCGCGCCCGGCGACCGCGGCGGCCAGGAACTCGGCCTCCTCGGCGGAGTGCGCGCGGGCCCGGAAGTCCACGTCGTTCGTCCCGAGCACGACCCGGGCGAACTTGGCGTAGGCGTAGGCGTCCTCGACGGTGAGCCGTCCGCCGGGCAGGACCGCGGCCCTGCCGTGCGCGGCGGTCAGGCCGGCCGCGGCGGCGGCGAGCGCCTCGGGCCAGGAGGCCGGGGCCAGTTCACCGTCGGCGCCACGGACCAGCGGGTGGGTCAGCCGCTCGGGCCGCTGGGCGTAGCGGAAGCCGAAGCGGCCCTTGTCGCACAGCCACTCCTCGTTGACCTCGGGGTCGTTCGAGGCGAGCCGCCGCATGACCTTGCCGCGCCGGTGGTCGGTACGGGTCGCGCAGCCGCCCGCGCAGTGCTCGCACACCGAGGGCGACGACACCAGGTCGAAGGGCCGGGAGCGGAAGCGGTACGCGGCCGAGGTCAGCGCGCCGACCGGGCAGATCTGGATGGTGTTGCCGGAGAAGTACGACTCGAACGGGTCGCCCGCGCCGATGCCGACCTGCTGCAGCGCCCCGCGCTCCAGCAGCTCGATCATCGGGTCGCCGGCGACCTGGTTGCTGAACCGGGTGCAGCGCGCGCACAGCACGCACCGCTCGCGGTCCAGCAGCACCTGCGCCGAGATCGGCACGGGCTTCTCGAAGGTGCGCTTCTTGCCCTCGAAGCGCGAGTCGGGGTCGCCGACCTGCATCGCCTGGTTCTGCAGCGGGCACTCGCCGCCCTTGTCGCACACCGGGCAGTCCAGCGGGTGGTTGATGAGCAGCAGCTCCATCACCCCGCGCTGCGCCTTCTCGGCGACCGGCGAGGTCAGCTGGGTGCTGATGACCATGCCGTCGGTGCAGGTGATGGTGCAGGAGGCGACCGGCTTGCGCTGGCCCTCGATCTCGACGATGCACTGCCGGCAGGCGCCGACCGGGTCCAGCAGCGGGTGGTCGCAGAACCGCGGGATCTCGATGCCGAGCAACTCGGCGGCCCTGATCACCAGGGTGCCCTTGGGCACCGAGATCGGGATGCCGTCGACGGTGACGGAGACCAGGTCCTGCGGCGGCACCGCGGGCTGCCCCGCGCCGGAGGACGCACTGCTTGTGGTGACGGTCACGCGTGGGCCTCCGTACGGTACTTGTCGGCCCAGGCGGTGGAGCGGGCCGGGTCGAAGGGGCAGCCCTTGCGCTCGATGTGCTCCTCGTACTCCTCGCGGAAGTACTTGAGCGAGGAGAAGATCGGCGCGGCGGCGCCGTCGCCGAGCGCGCAGAAGGACTTGCCGTTGATGTTGTCGGCGATGTCGTTGAGCTTGTCCAGGTCCTCGATACGGCCCTTGCCGGCCTCGATGTCCCGGAGCAGCTGGACGAGCCAGTAGGTGCCCTCGCGGCACGGGGTGCACTTGCCGCACGACTCGTGGGCGTAGAACTCGGTCCACCGGGTGACCGCCCGCACCACGCAGGTGGTCTCGTCGAAGCACTGGAGCGCCTTGGTGCCGAGCATCGAGCCGGCAGCGCCGACGCCCTCGTAGTCCAGGGGGACGTCGAGGTGCTCGTCGGTGAACATCGGGGTGGACGAGCCGCCCGGCGTCCAGAACTTCAGCCGGTGGCCCGGGCGCATCCCGCCGCCCATGTCGAGCAGTTGGCGCAGCGTGATGCCCAGCGGCCCCTCGTACTGGCCGGGGCGGGCGACGTGCCCGGACAGCGAGTAGAGCGTGAAGCCCGGGGACTTCTCGCTGCCCATCGACTTGAACCAGTCCTTGCCGCGCTGGATGATCGCGGGAACCGACGCGATGGACTCGACGTTGTTCACCACAGTGGGGCAGGCGTAGAGCCCCTCGACGGCGGGGAAGGGCGGCCGCAGCCTCGGCTGGCCGCGCCGGCCCTCCAGCGAGTCCAGCAGCGCGGTCTCCTCGCCGCAGATGTAGGCGCCGGCGCCTGCGTGCACGGTGAGTTCCAGGTCGAAGCCGCTGCCCTGGATGTCGGTGCCCAGATAGCCGGCCGCGTAGGCCTCGCGGACGGCTTCGTGCAGCCGCCGCAGTACCGGCACGGTCTCACCGCGGAGGTAGATGAAGGCGTGATGCGAGCGGATCGCGTAGCACGCGATGATCATGCCCTCGATGAGGGAGTGCGGGTTGGCGAAGAGCAGCGGGATGTCCTTGCAGGTCCCGGGCTCCGACTCGTCGGCGTTGACCACCAGGTAGTGCGGCTTGCCGTCACCCTGCGGGATGAACTGCCACTTCATGCCGGTGGGGAAGCCCGCGCCGCCTCGGCCGCGCAGGCCCGAGTCCTTGACGTACGCGATGACGTCGTCGGGCGCCATCGCGAAGGCCTTGGTCAGCGCCTGGTAGCCGTCGTGCCTGCAGTAGGTCTCCAGCGTCCATGACCGCGGGTCGTCCCAGAAGGCGGACAGTACGGGGGCGAGCAGCTTCTCGGCAGGTTCCACGGTCATCACTCGCCGTCCTCCGTGCTCGCGTCGCCGGTGTCGCTCGGGGACTCGGCGCGCTGGCCGACCACCCGGGCCGGGGCCTCGCCGCGGTGCAGCCGCAGGCCGGCCAGCGACGCGGGACCCGCACCGCCGCTCGCCTCGACCGCGCCGTCGCGGGGGTCGGGGAAGCCGGCCAGGATGCGCGCGGTCTCCTTGTACGTGCACAGCGGGGCGCCCCGGGTGGGGCGCACCTCACGGCCGGCGATCAGGTCGTCGACCAGCCGGCGGGCCGACTCGGGCGTCTGGTTGTCGAAGAACTCCCAGTTGACCATCACCACCGGGGCGAAGTCGCAGGCCGCGTTGCACTCGATGTGTTCGAGGGTGACCTTGCCGTCCTCGGTCGTCTCGTCGTTGCCGACGCCGAGGTGCTGCTTGAGCTCGTCGAAGATGGCGTCACCCCCCATCACCGCGCACAGCGTGTTGGTGCAGACCCCGACCTGGTAGTCGCCGCTGGGCTTGCGGCGGTACATGGTGTAGAAGGTCGACACCGCCGTGACCTCGGCCGTGGTCAGGCCGAGCATCTCGGCGCAGAAGCGGATGCCGGTGCGGGTGACGTGGCCCTCCTCGGACTGCACCAGGTGCAGCAGCGGCAGCAGGGCGCTGCGCGAACCGGGGTAGCGGGCGATCACCTCCCGGGCGTCGCTCTCCAGCCGGGCGCGCACGTCGGCCGGGTAGTCGGGCGCGGGCATCTGCGGGATGCCCAGTGACACGTCGGTCATCGGTCGACGCCTCCCATCACGGGGTCGATGGACGCCACCGCGACGATGACGTCGGCGACCTGGCCGCCCTCGCACATCGCCGCCATGGACTGGAGATTGGTGAACGACGGGTCGCGGAAGTGCACCCGGTAGGGCCGGGTCCCGCCGTCGCTCACGACGTGCACGCCCAGCTCGCCCTTCGCGGACTCCACCGCCGTGTAGGCCTGCCCCGGCGGCACCCGGAAGCCCTCGGTGACGAGCTTGAAGTGGTGGATCAGGGCCTCCATCGAGGTGCCCATGATCTTCTTGATGTGGTCCAGGCTGTTGCCCATGCCGTCCGGGCCGAGCGCCAGCTGCGCGGGCCAGGCGATCTTCTTGTCCTCGACCATCACCGCTCCCGGCGCGAGCCGGTCCAGGCACTGCTCGACGATCCGCAGGCTCTCGTGCATCTCGGCCAGCCGGACCAGGAAGCGCCCGTAGGAGTCGCAGGTGTCGGCGGTCGGGATGTCGAAGTCGTAGGTCTCGTAACCGCAGTAGGGGTCCGACTTGCGCAGGTCGTGGGGAAGTCCCGCGGCCCGCAGGATCGGCCCTGTCGCACCGAGCGCCATGCAGCCGCTCAGGTCCAGGTAGCCGACGTCCTGCATCCGGCCCTTGAAGATCGGGTTGCCGGTGGCGAGCTTGTCGTACTCGGGCAGGTTCTTGCGGAAGGTCTTCACGAACTCCCGCACCTGGTCGATCGCGCCGGGCGGCAGGTCCTGGGCGAGGCCGCCGACCCTGACGTAGGCGTGGTTCATCCGCAGGCCGGTGATCAGCTCCAGGATGTCCAGGATCATCTCGCGGTCCCGGAAGCCGTAGATCATGATCGTGGTGGCGCCCAGCTCCATGCCGCCGGTGGCGATGCACACCAGGTGCGAGGAGATCCGGTTCAGCTCCATGAGCAGCACCCGGATGACCGTCGCCCGGTCCGGCACCTGGTCGGTGATGCCGAGCAGCTTCTCCACGGCCATGCAGTACGCGGTCTCGTTGAACAGCGGCGTCAGGTAGTCCATCCGCGTCACGAAGGTGGAGCCCTGGACCCAGGTCCTGTACTCCATGTTCTTCTCGATACCGGTGTGCAGGTAGCCGATGCCGGACCGCGCCTCGGTGACCGTCTCGCCGTCGATCTCCAGGATCAGCCGCAGCACTCCGTGGGTGGAGGGGTGCTGCGGACCCATGTTGACGATGATCCGCTCGTCGTCGGACTTGCCGACCGTCTCGGCCAGCTCGTCCCAATCGCCACCGGTGACGGTGAAGACCTTGCCCTCGGTGGTCTCGCGCTCCTCCGCCTGCTGCGGGGCACCGTAGGTCATGTCAGCCTCCCGAGGGGAGTCGTTGAGGGGTGGCGGTCGGGCGACGGGGGGGCGTATCCGTTCGTCATGAGTACGACCTCCGCTGGTCGGGAGCCGGGATCTGGGCACCCTTGTACTCGACGGGGATGCCGCCGAGCGGGTAGTCCTTGCGCTGCGGGTGGCCGGGCCAGTCGTCCGGCATCATGATCCGGGTGAGCGCCGGGTGGCCGTCGAAGACGATGCCGAAGAAGTCGTAGGTCTCGCGCTCGTGCCAGTCGTTGGTGGGATAGACGCTCACCAGCGACGGGAGGTGCGGGTCGGCGTCGGGGACGCCCACTTCGAGCCGGATCAGCCTGCCGTGGGTCAGCGAGCGCAGGTGGTAGACCGCGTGCAGTTCGGCACCCTCCTCGCCCGGGTAGTGCACGCCGCTCACGCCGGTGCACAGCTCGAAGCGCAGCGCCGGGTCGTCGCGCAGCGTGCGGGCGACCCGCACCAGGTGCTCGCGGGCGATGTGGAAGGTCAGTTCGCCGCGGTCCACGACGGTCTTCTCGATCGCCTCGGCCGGCGGCAGGCCCTGCTCGTCGAGGGCGCCCTCCAGCTCGTCGGCGATCTCGTCGAAGACCCCGTCCTTGCCGCCGTAGGGCCGGGAGCTGGGGCCGGGCAGCCGCACGGTGCGGACCAGGCCGCCGTAACCGGAGGTGTCGCCGCCGTTGTTCGCGCCGAACATGCCCTTGCGGACGCCGATGACCTCGCCGGCGCCCTGCTCGCGGGGGGCGGGAACGTTGTTGCCGCCTGCGCCGTCGGACTCGCTCATCGCAGGAGCCCCTTCATCTCGATCGTGGGGAGCGCCTTGCGCGCCGCTTCCTCCGCCTCGCGGGCGGCCTCTTCGCGGTTCACGCCGAGCTTGCCGCCCTGGATCTTCTCGTGCAGCTTGAGGATCGCGTCGAGCAGCATCTCGGGGCGCGGCGGGCAGCCCGGCAGGTAGATGTCGACCGGCACGATGTGGTCGACGCCCTGCACGATGGCGTAGTTGTTGAACATCCCGCCGCTCGATGCGCAGACGCCCATCGAGATGACCCACTTCGGATTCGGCATCTGGTCGTAGACCTGCCGCAGCACCGGCGCCATCTTCTGGCTCACCCGGCCCGCGACGATCATCAGGTCGGCCTGCCGCGGCGATCCGCGGAAGACCTCCATGCCGAAGCGGGCCATGTCGTAGCGCCCTGCGCCGGTGGTCATCATCTCGATGGCGCAGCAGGCCAGGCCGAAGGTGGCCGGGAAGACCGACGCCTTACGTACCCAGCCCGCCGCGGTCTCCACTGTCGTCAGCAGGAATCCGCTCGGCAGTTTCTCTTCGATACCCATGCGTAGGCTCCCTGGTCCCCTCGGTCCCTAGTCCCATTCCAGGCCGCCGCGCCGCCATACGTACGCGTAGGCGACGAAGACGGTGAGCACGAAGAGGAGCATCTCCACGAGCCCGAACATCCCCAGGCGGTCGAAGGTGACGGCCCAGGGGTAGAGGAAGACGATCTCGATGTCGAAGACGATGAACAGCATCGCCGTCAGGTAGTACTTGATCGGGAAGCGTCCGCCGCCGACCGGCTGCGGTGTCGGCTCGATGCCGCACTCGTACGCTTCCAACTTGGCCCGGTTGTACCGTTTCGGCCCGATGATCGAGGCCATGAAAACGGAGAAGATCGCGAAGCCGGCCGCGATGCCCCCCAGGACGAAAATGGGCGCGTAGGCGTTCACCGTCCCCCGCTCCTTCCAGTCGGCAGTGACTGACATGTACGGACCGACCTGCGATGTGGTCCGCATCACCTTCCGCGAGGAAGATCGCGTCCATGTGAGGCAGTTCACAAGCCCAAGTCGCCTGCATCCTATGCCTCCCGGTCTGTGATCTGCGACACGGGGTACGAGCGGACCTTTGTGATCTCCACCACCTGACCAATGATCATGAAGTCGGATGAGCGGTGATCATGGGGTGGATCACCCGCAAACGATCACTTCACGTCACATCCATGTTAATTCTTGCTGGTCAGAGACGTGCGCTCATTATCAAGCGACCATGGCGGCGGGCAAATTGGAGTTGGACGCGACCTCGTGATAGCGCGCCGCCGACTCGCCAACAGCCCCTCGTGGTCGAGGAATCGCATGCGTGAATGCGTGCACGAGCACATACGTGACCGGCCATATGAAAATGCATCAAACCGCCCGATCGGCAAGATCATGAAACGGGCATTTGAGCCGTGAGCACGTCAACTGTGGCGCATCACACCTTTGTTGAACGGAACCTTTCATTCCTGATAGCCAGAGACGCATGCCCCAGAACAGACCCCGGACCCCCGCGTCCGCCTCGCACACCCCGGACGGTTCGCATACCGGCCGCCGACGGCACGCCGCACCGTCGCGTCCCAACTGGACGCGCCGGGCCGGAATCGTCGGCGGTGTCGTCAGCGCCCTCGCGCTCAGCGGTGCGGCGGCTCCGGCCATAGCCGACAACCACTCCGACACGTCGTACGGCGGCGGGAACGTCTCCGCCCGCACGCTGTCCACCTCGCTGTCCACCGCCGTCACGGGCGAGCAGGCCGCCGACGCGATCGCGCAGGACGCGATCGAGATGTCGCTGGCCGCGCATCGCCGGCAGGCAGCGGACCAGGCAGCGGACCAGGCCGCAGCGCAGGCCAGGGCGGCAACGGCCCGCAAGGCCGCCGTCGCCGCGAAGGCCGCCAAGGCGCGGGCCACCGCCAGCGCGCTGGCCGCCTCGCGCTCCGCGAAGCGCACCGCGCTCATAGCGAAGCCGGTGTCCTCCTCCACCGCGACCACGTCGGCCGCCGCCCCCTCGGGCACGAAGGTCGACAAGCTGATCGCCTTCCTGAAGGCGCAGATCGGCAAGCCGTACGTCTACGGCGCCACCGGCCCCAGCTCGTACGACTGCTCGGGCCTGACCCAGGCCGCGTTCGCCACGGTCGGCGTGAACCTCCCGCGCACCTCGCAGGAGCAGTCGACCACCGGCACCCCGGTCAGCCTCAGCAGCCTCAAGGCCGGCGACCTGGTCTTCTGGGGCGGCGAGGGCAGCGCGTACCACGTCGGCGTCTACATCGGCGGCGGCCAGTACCTCGACGCGGCGAACCCCTCCTCGCCGGTCGGCATCAAGCCGCTGACCTACTCCGAGCCCGACTGGGCGGTCCGGGTCCTCTGACCCCGCCCCTCCCCTTCGTCCCCGGTCCGGTCCTGCCGGACCGGGGACGCGGGACGGACGGGCTCAGACGCCGGCGCCGCAGGAGTAGGAGTTGTCGTACAGCAGGTCGCCCACGCACACCCGGGCGAGGTAGCCGACGCCGTCGTAGTAGTAGTAGGTCTGCGCGAAGACCCCCGCCCCGTGGTGGCCCCCGGAGATGGTCGTCCAGGTGTGGCCGCCGTCGGTGCTGCGCTCCAGCCAGCCCCAGCACTCCCGTCCGCGGCTGCTGAGGTTGAGCGTGAAGCCGCCGCGGGCGTACAGCGAGCCGTTGCTGAGCGAGGTGCCGAGCTGCACCTCGCCGCCGCAGTTCACGAACTCCGCCTTGGTCGAGGCCTGGTAGTCCCCGTCGCTGTAACCGTCCTGCGCCTGGGCGCTGCCGCCCGTCGCCGTGAAGAGACCCGCGGCGGCCGCGCCGACCGCGAGCATGCGCACTGCCCTCGACATGTGCATGTCCCTGCCCCCTGTTCTGCCCCTCCGGTCCTGGACGGGCAGCGGGATACTACTGTCCCCGTAGCATCTGCGGTGCCGCGGGATCACACCAGCCAGCGGCCGTCCTTCATCAGCAGGCGGCCCTTCAGCTCGGGGACGGTGCCCCAGGCCCGCAGCTGCTGCAGGGCGACGCGGTAGAAGTCGTAGCGCTCCGGGTCCTTGCGCGGGTCCCAGCCGTCCTTTGCGGCGAAGGCGTCGCCGACGCCGTCGGGCAGCTCGTCCGCGGTGAAGGCGGTGGCCGCCCCCTCGATGTGCACGACGTCCCGCGTCGTCCCCAGGCACAGCCTCACCAGGCCGGACGCCGCCAGGTTCGCCCCGGTCGGGTTGGTCGGCCGGGTGGACAGCCACACCGCCTCGCCGTCCCACAGGTACGTCAGCGGCATCAGCGTCGGCACCCCGGCCGCGTCGGCGGTCCCGACCCACACGTCGAGCTCGGTCTCCAGCAGGCGCACGGCGTTGCGCCTGCGCTCCTCACGGCTGCGCGGCCCCGCGGGCTGATCGTTCTGTGTCATGCCGCCCGACGTTAGCCCGGCCCCGCCGCCGTCCGCATCGGCCCGGAGGCCTAGGACCCGGCCGGTGTCGGACCCGGGTACTACGGTGCTGTCATGGCCGTACGCATCGATCTCACCCTCGACGCCGTGCACGCCCCGACGCTGGCCGCCTTCTGGAAGACGGCACTCGGCTACGTGGACGAGCCGCCGCCCGCGCCCTTCGCCACCCGGGCGGAATGGCACGCGTCCTTCGACCTCGGCGAGGACGACTCCGTGGACGACGGCGCCTGGTTGTGCGACCCCGAGGGCGTCGGGCCGCGGCTGGGCATCCTGAAGGTGCCCGAGCCCAAGACCGCCAAGAACCGCCTCCACATGGACGTCCGCGTCCCCGGGCACGGCACCGCGGCCGAGCGCTGGCGGCGCATCGAGGCCGAGGCCGCCCGCCTGGTCGGCGCGGGCGGCCGGGTGCTGGAGCGCTTCGACGGCCACCACGTGATGATGGCCGACCCGGAGGGCAACGAGTTCTGCGTGGCCGCGGGGCCGGCGGCCTGACCTGTTCGCGTTCCCGGACCCGGGCGACCGGCCCGCGCTCAGATCCCGCGTCACCGCTGAGTGCCTGTCAGGGCACAACTGGGCCACAGGGAAACAGACCAGGCCTCGCGGCCGGTAGTCTCCATGCCGCCATCAGCAACGACGGGGACGAGGCGGTCAGGGATGAGTGGGGCGGGGTCCGGCGAGGTGTTTCAGCCGCTTGACGCGGACGATCCGGCGTCGGTCGGGACGTACCGGCTTGCGGCGAAGCTCGGGGCCGGCGGGATGGGCAAGGTCTACCTCTCGCACACCCCGGCGGGGCGGCCGGTCGCCATCAAGGTGATCAGGCCGGAGTTCGCCGAGGACACGGAGTTCCGGCGGCGCTTCAAGCAGGAGGTGCAGGCCGCGCAGCGGGTGCAGGGCCTCTACACCGCGCCGGTCATCGACAGCGACGCGGACGGGCAGCGGCCCTGGCTGGCCACGGCCTTCGTGCCGGGGCCGACCCTGTCGTCGGCGGTCGGCAGCCACGGGCCGCTGCCGGTGCCGACCGTCCTGCTGCTGGTCGCCGGCATCGCCGAGGCGCTGGAGGCCGTGCACGGCGCGGGCCTGGTGCACCGCGACCTCAAGCCGTCGAACGTGCTGCTCGCCTCCGACGGCCCCCGGGTCATCGACTTCGGCATCGCCCGCGCCGCCGACGCCACCGCCCTGACCGGCAGTGGCGTCACCATCGGCACGCCGGCCTTCATGTCGCCCGAGCAGGCCGCGGGCCGCGAGATCACCCCCGCCACCGACGTCTTCGCGCTCGGCCAGGTCGCCGCCTACGCGGCGCTGGGCTCGCCCGCGTACGGCGAGGGACCCTCGCACGCGGTGCTCTACCGCATCGTCCACGAGGAGCCCGACCTCGCCACGCTCCCGGCCGAGTTGCGCCCGCTGGTGAGCCGGTGCCTGGCCAAGGAGCCGGCCGAGCGGCCGTCGCTCGCCGAGATCGTGCGGATGTGCCAGGCCGCCTCGCAGCAGACGGAGCTGCGCCGGCCCGAGCAGTGGCTGCCGGGCGCGCTGGCCGCGGAGATCCCGGCCAGGCACGTGGCCCCCGGCTCGCCGCCCGCGACGGCCCAGCCCGGCGGCTCGGCGCCGCAGACCCCGCCGCCCCCGGTGACCCGGCCGGACGTGGCGCCGCCCGCGCAGCCGCCGGTGCAGAGGCC
>NZ_CAJSLV010000023.1 GCF_907177275.1 Actinacidiphila cocklensis | reverse complement strand
CTGGTGGTGGGGGTCAGTGTTGGAGGGTGAGGAGTCCGGGGCGCCAGGGGAGTTGGTCGTAGCTGCCGCCTGCGTTGGGGTTTTTGCCCTGGTAGAGGAGTTGGAGGTTGCAGGGGTCGATGGTCATGGTCTGGTCGGGGTTGTTGCGGACGAGGTCGCCGTGGCTGATGTCGTTGGTCCAGGTGGCGCCGCTGTTGGCCTTGCCGGCGAAGGGGTTGCTCTCGCTGGCGGCCTGGGGGGTCCACGAACCGCTGAGGCTGGTGGCGGTGAAGGACCGGAAGTACCGGCCGCCAGCGCCCATGGCCTCGACGATCATGAGGTACTGGTTCTGGTTTTGGACCTTGTAGACCTGCACGGCCTCGAAGAGGTTGGCCTGCGAGTCGCTCATGACGGTGGTGTAGGACGACCCGAAGCTGCCGGGGAAGTTCCCGATGGGCATGCTGGCCCGGTAGATCTTGCCGTTGTCACCGGCGAAGAACAGGTACATGTTCTGGCCGTCGCCGATCAGGGTCTGGTCGATCGGCCCGGTACCGGAACCCGAGATACTGCCGGTGAACAACGGCTGCGGGGAGGACCAGCCGTTGGGGTTGGTCGGGTCGCTGGACGTGCGGTAGATGAACGGCCAGGCGCCCCACTGATAGGCCAGGACCCAGATGTTCTTCGGCGCGAAGTAGAACAAGGTGGGCGCCACCGCGGCCTGGCTCATCCCGGTCTGACCGGTCGAGGCCATGTCCGACCAGTTCGTGAAGGGACTGAACGCCATCGAGCCGTAGGACGATCCGTTGACGTTCGAGGCGTAGACCAGGTGCTTGCCGTTGTAGACGACGTTGGTGAAGTCCTTCTCCGAGACCCACCCGTTCGCCGGCTGCGCCAACGCACCCGACGACGACCACCGATACGACGACGGAAGAGAACACGTACCACCCGACGTCGGCGGCGTCG
>NZ_CAJSLV010000022.1 GCF_907177275.1 Actinacidiphila cocklensis | reverse complement strand
ACATTGATAACGCCCAATCTTTTTGCTCAGACTCTAACTCATTGATACTCATTTATAAACTCCTTGCAATGTATGTCGTTTCAGCTAAACGGTATCAGCAATGTTTATGTAAAGAAACAGTAAGATAATACTCAACCCGATGTTTGAGTACGGTCATCATCTGACACTACAGACTCTGGCATCGCTGTGAAGACGACGCGAAATTCAGCATTTTCACAAGCGTTATCTTTTACAAAACCGATCTCACTCTCCTTTGATGCGAATGCCAGCGTCAGACATCATATGCAGATACTCACCTGCATCCTGAACCCATTGACCTCCAACCCCGTAATAGCGATGCGTAATGATGTCGATAGTTACTAACGGGTCTTGTTCGATTAACTGCCGCAGAAACTCTTCCAGGTCACCAGTGCAGTGCTTGATAACAGGAGTCTTCCCAGGATGGCGAACAACAAGAAACTGGTTTCCGTCTTCACGGACTTCGTTGCTTTCCAGTTTAGCAATACGCTTACTCCCATCCGAGATAACACCTTCGTAATACTCACGCTGCTCGTTGAGTTTTGATTTTGCTGTTTCAAGCTCAACACGCAGTTTCCCTACTGTTAGCGCAATATCCTCGTTCTCCTGGTCGCGGCGTTTGATGTATTGCTGGTTTCTTTCCCGTTCATCCAGCAGTTCCAGCACAATCGATGGTGTTACCAATTCATGGAAAAGGTCTGCGTCAAATCCCCAGTCGTCATGCATTGCCTGCTCTGCCGCTTCACGCAGTGCCTGAGAGTTAATTTCGCTCACTTCGAACCTCTCTGTTTACTGATAAGTTCCAGATCCTCCTGGCAACTTGCACAAGTCCGACAACCCTGAACGACCAGGCGTCTTCGTTCATCTATCGGATCGCCACACTCACAACAATGAGTGGCAGATATAGCCTGGTGGTTCAGGCGGCGCATTTTTATTGCTGTGTTGCGCTGTAATTCTT
>NZ_CAJSLV010000021.1 GCF_907177275.1 Actinacidiphila cocklensis | reverse complement strand
ACAGTGGACGCGAGCAACTGAGGACAAGCCCTCGGCCTATTAGTACCGGTCAGCTCCACCCCTTACAGGGCTTCCACATCCGGCCTATCAACCCAGTCGTCTACTGGGAGCCTTAACCCCTCAAGGGGGTGGGAGCCCTCATCTCGAAGCAGGCTTCCCGCTTAGATGCTTTCAGCGGTTATCCCTCCCGAACGTAGCCAACCAGCCATGCCCTTGGCAGGACAACTGGCACACCAGAGGTTCGTCCGTCCCGGTCCTCTCGTACTAGGGACAGCCCTTCTCAAGACTCCTACGCGCACAGCGGATAGGGACCGAACTGTCTCACGACGTTCTAAACCCAGCTCGCGTACCGCTTTAATGGGCGAACAGCCCAACCCTTGGGACCGACTCCAGCCCCAGGATGCGACGAGCCGACATCGAGGTGCCAAACCATCCCGTCGATATGGACTCTTGGGGAAGATCAGCCTGTTATCCCCGGGGTACCTTTTATCCGTTGAGCGACGGCGCTTCCACAAGCCACCGCCGGATCACTAGTCCCTACTTTCGTACCTGCTCGACCCGTCAGTCTCACAGTCAAGCTCCCTTGTGCACTTACACTCAACACCTGATTGCCAACCAGGCTGAGGGAACCTTTGGGCGCCTCCGTTACCCTTTAGGAGGCAACCGCCCCAGTTAAACTACCCACCAGACACTGTCCCTGATCCGGATCACGGACCGAGGTTAGACATCCAGCACGACCAGAGTGGTATTTCAACGACGACTCACCACCGGCTGGCGCCGATGTTTCAAAGTCTCCCACCTATCCTACACAAGCCGAACCGAACACCAATATCAAGCTATAGTAAAGGTCCCGGGGTCTTTCCGTCCTGCTGCGCGAAACGAGCATCTTTACTCGTAGTGCAATTTCACCGGGCCTATGGTTGAGACAGTCGAGAAGTCGTTACGCCATTCGTGCAGGTCGGAACTTACCCGACAAGGAATTTCGCTACCTTAGGATGGTTATAGTTACCACCGCCGTTTACTGGCGCTTAAGTTCTCAGCTTCGCCACACCGAAGTG
>NZ_CAJSLV010000020.1 GCF_907177275.1 Actinacidiphila cocklensis | reverse complement strand
TCGTGACTGCGTGCCTTTTGAAGAATGAGCCTGCGAGTTTGCGGTGTGTTGCGAGGTTAACCCGTGTGGGGTAGCCGTAGCGAAAGCGAGTCCGAATAGGGCGGTTGAGTAGCACGCTCAAGACCCGAAGCGGAGTGATCTAGCCATGGGCAGGTTGAAGCGGCTGTAAGAGGTCGTGGAGGACCGAACCCACCAGGGTTGAAAACCTGGGGGATGACCTGTGGTTAGGGGTGAAAGGCCAATCAAACTCCGTGATAGCTGGTTCTCCCCGAAATGCATTTAGGTGCAGCGTCGTGTGTTTCTTGCCGGAGGTAGAGCACTGGATAGGCGATGGGCCCTGCCGGGTTACTGACCTTAGCCAAACTCCGAATGCCGGTAAGTGAGAGCGCGGCAGTGAGACTGTGGGGGATAAGCTCCATGGTCGAGAGGGAAACAGCCCAGAGCATCGACTAAGGCCCCTAAGCGTACGCTAAGTGGGAAAGGATGTGGAGTCGCAGAGACAACCAGGAGGTTGGCTTAGAAGCAGCCACCCTTGAAAGAGTGCGTAATAGCTCACTGGTCAAGTGATTCCGCGCCGACAATGTAGCGGGGCTCAAGCGTACCGCCGAAGTCGTGTCATTGCAGCATATAGGGCTAACGCCTGTTGTGATGGGTAGGGGAGCGTCGTGTGCCGGGTGAAGCCGCGCCGGAAGGCAGTGGTGGACGGTTCACGAGTGAGAATGCAGGCATGAGTAGCGATACAAGAGTGGGAAACTCTTGCGCCGATTGACTAAGGGTTCCTGGGTCAAGCTGATCTGCCCAGGGTAAGTCGGGACCTAAGGCGAGGCCGACAGGCGTAGTCGATGGACAACCGGTTGATATTCCGGTACCCGCTGTAAAGCGCCCAATGCTGAATCCTTTGATGCTAAGGCCGTGAAGCCGCCTCTGATCTCTTCGGAGTGAGGGGGAGTGGTGGAGCCGCTGACCCAAGGGGGTAGTAGGTAAGTGATGGGGTGACGCAGGAAGGTAGTCCAGCCCGGGCGGTGGTTGTCCCGGGGTAAGGGTGTAGCCCGAGGAATAGGCAAATCCGTTCCTC
>NZ_CAJSLV010000019.1 GCF_907177275.1 Actinacidiphila cocklensis | reverse complement strand
TGAGGTGCCCCGAGGTCTCCGGACAGGGATCCAATAGGATCCCTGTGTAAGGAAACGAGAGGCACGACGTGGCACCACCCAGCAAGTACTCGCCGGAGTTCAAGGAAGAAGCGGTCCAGATCGCGCTCCGGTCCAGCAAGACCATCTCGGAGACGGCCCGGGAACTTGAACTCAACCCGGAAACGCTCCGCGGCTGGGTGAAGAAGCATCAGAAGCACAACGAGCCGGCGGCCGACGCGCCGCTGAGTCTCGACGAGCGAGCACGCCTGAAGGAACTCGAGCGCCGCAATCACGAGCTTGAGATGGAAGTCAGCTTCCTGAAAAAAGCCGCAGCGTACTTCGCGAAGGATCCCCGGTAGCCAGCAAGTACGAGTTCATCGAAACGATGCGACTCGACAAGACGAAGTACGCATACCCCGTCGAGTTCATGTGCGAACGACTCGACGTGTCCAAATCCGGCTACTACGACTGGCGGCGCCGCCCGGAATCCGCCACATCACAGCGGCGTGAGGAACTCAAACTGCTCATCACGAAGGCGTTCGACATGTCCGACAGCACGTACGGCTATCGCCGTATGCACGCCCAGCTGGCCCGCTGGGGCGTCGACGCCGGCCTGGAGCTCGTGCGCCAGCTCATGCGCGTCCTGGGCCTGGTGCCCTGCCAGCCGAAGCCCAAGAGGTGGTCGCTCACCGAGACTGCGGCGGGCAGGCTGCCGGATCTCGTCGGTCGCGACTTCACCGCCGCGGCGCCGGGTGAGAAACTCGTCGGGGATATCACGTACATCCACACAGAAGAGGGCTGGCTGTATCTCGCGACGGTGCTCGACTGCTGCACGAAGGAAGTCATCGGATATGCGATGGACGATCATTACCGAACGCCGCTGATATCCCGTGCTATTCGGAACGCGGCCCGCAACCGCAAGCTCGCGAAGGGTGCGATATTTCACTCCGACCGGGGCAGCAACTACATGTCTGTCGAGTTCGCAGACGTCCTCGACGGACTCAATCTACGGCAATCGGCCGGCCGCACAGGGATCTGCTTTGACAATGCAATGGCGGAATCATTCTTCGGCGCCTTGAAGAACGAGCGCGTATCGCGCGTGAGCTAC
>NZ_CAJSLV010000018.1 GCF_907177275.1 Actinacidiphila cocklensis | reverse complement strand
CAGCCCCAACGAATACGAACACCGACACCACACCGCTAAACTCACACTCGCCGCGTGATCAATAACCGCGTGCCCACCTTCATGGGGGAAGGCCCGCCCTCCATGCCGGTCGGTCTGATCCTCCTCTCGGTCATCACTCTACGTATTCACTAGCCGAGCGGTGTGCCCCAACCACAGGCTTCGGGGTCTTTGGAGGAGATACGCCCGAAGGGCGCCCCCGCGGGGGCGCCCTTCGGGCGTATCTCCTCCAAAGATCTCTACCAGCGCATGCCGAGGGCGTCGAGTTCCGCGCGCCGGTCCGCGCTCAGCTTGTCGGCCCGGCGTCTGCAGTTGTCGACGAACAGCCCCAGTTTCACGGCGGTCTGCGATCCGTCCGGCTCGCTGAGTTGGACCACGGCCTTGCGGGGAACGGTCTGGAGGCTTCCTTCGCGGGCCTGGAACTCCTTGGCGGCCCGGATGTTCAGCGCCCATTTGTCGGCCTGTGTTCGGGGCGCTGGAGGCCGCTCATCGGGCTGCGCCGGGGTGAGGTGGAGCATGTTCTCGAGCATCCAGGCTTGGGCTGGCTGCAGCTGCTCCCAGTCCAGGCGCTGTGCTTGGACCCATGCGCCGAGGTCTTCGCCCTGGAGGGTGGTCTGGCCTGGGGCAGTCGGGAGCGGGGCGCCGACCGTGATGAGGCCCCGGCACAACCGGTAGGCCCGTTGCCAGGCGACGGGCCAGGCCGGGCACCAGGACGGGTCGATGGCCTCGAGTGCGTCGCGGCGTTCTTCGGTCAGTGCACCGGCGGTGGAGCCGATGGGCAGGCCGGCCTCGCGGCGCGCTTCGATCTGCGCGAGCTTCCGACCTGCCGTTCTCAGATTCTTCAGCCATACCCCCGTCGGATGTCCGTTGAAGACCGCTGTCGTGGGCGCCAGGAGGTGGCCGTGTTCGGCGGCCCACCCCTGCGCTGCGGACAGGCCTTCCTGGAAGGCGACGTCCCAGTGGGACCAGATCATGCCCAACTCTTCGAGTTCCTGGGCGCTGTGAACTACAGGCTCGATGTCCAGGTTATTCCGATGGTCTGCCGCCTGATTTCTAACGACGTGTCCGGGCCGTGGGGCTTGTCGCCGCAGCTCAGGCA
>NZ_CAJSLV010000017.1 GCF_907177275.1 Actinacidiphila cocklensis | reverse complement strand
GGGCGGGCATGAGGTGGTTCAGGACTGCTCGTCCGATGGTGCCGACAAGGTCGATGGTGGTGCCGGCGATGATGCCGTTGGCCTGGATGACCTGGTCGCGGGCGGTTTCGAGGGCGATGGTGAAGCTGGCCCGGTCCGGATCGGTGCCGGTTGTTGATTCGGTTGCGTCGGCGATCGCGATCCGGATCGCCTGGTAGGTCGCGAGCAGGGCGTAGATCTCCTGGGCGATGCCGGCCCAGGTCTGGGAGCGCAGGACCCGTCGGCCGAGCATCGACTTCTTGATCGCGAAGTAGGCGGTCTCCACTTCCCACCGCTCGTGGTAGAGGCCGACCAGGTCGGATGCCGGGTAGCGGTGGTGGTCCAAGAGGTTGGTGGCCAGCCGGTAGAAGCCGCTGTGTCGGCCCTGGCCGGTGGTGATGGTGATCTCGCATTCGATGATGCGGACCTTCAGGTCACCGAAGCGGGAAAGGAACGAGCCGTCGTCGTAGCGGACCAGGACCGCAGGTTTGCGGGTGGCTGTGACACGGACGAGGAAGGCTCCCCGGGTGGCGGCGACCGCGGCCAGTAACGCGTTGGAGGAGAAACCGCGGTCCAGCAGCACGATCATGCCCGCGTGCACGGAGCGCATCAGCCGCTTGCCATAGACGCTCTCGCCACTGGACCGCGGGCCGAAGGCTGCGTCCAGGACCGCGCGGGTGCCGCAGGCCACCAGCGCGCTCAGACAGATCTGCGGGTAGCCGGAGGTCGCGTACTGGTTGGTGCCCCTGCCCAGGCGCGCCCGGTGCAGGGGGCTGTCGGGGACGTCGAGGTAGGTGCCGTCGATCGCGACGGTAAGCAACCCTTTGAAGCGGGCTGTCGGGGTGCGGATCGCGCAGGCCGGCCCGCGCAGCAGGTCGAACAGGGCCTGCATCGGCCGTACTCCCAGCCGGGTCCGGGCGTCCCACAAAGCCGCCCCGGTGATCTTCACAACCGGCAGCGGGTCCAGCGCGGCGGTGAGCTTGCGCCAGACGGCCAGGTAGCCGCACTCCTCGAACAAGGCAGCCGCCAGCAACAGGTAGACCACCACCCGGGCCGGAAGCTTCCGCAGCCTGCGCTGGGCCGCACCGGTCTCGGCGAGAACGGCATCGACCATCTCGAACGGCACGATCTGGGTGAGTTCCCCCAGATGACCGGGGGCGAACAAGCCCC
>NZ_CAJSLV010000016.1 GCF_907177275.1 Actinacidiphila cocklensis | reverse complement strand
CCAGCTCCCAGATGACTTCAACTAACTTAGAAGGAACTTTCCCATTGATTGCCAAAGGTAAAGTCAGAGATATTTACCAAGTTGACGACAACACTCTTTTATTCGTTGCTACTGATAGAATTTCCGCATACGATGTGATTATGTCTAATGGTATCCCAAATAAAGGTAAAATCTTAACCAAATTGTCTGAATTCTGGTTTGATTTCTTGCCAATTGAAAACCATTTAATCAAAGGAGACATTTTCCAAAAATATCCTCAACTAGAACCATATAGAAACCAATTGGAAGGCAGATCCTTACTTGTTAGAAAATTGAAATTGATCCCTCTTGAAGTTATTGTTAGAGGTTACATCACCGGTTCCGGCTGGAAAGAATACCAAAAATCTAAAACCGTCCACGGTATTCCTATTGGTGATGTGGTTGAATCACAACAAATCACTCCTATCTTCACCCCATCCACTAAAGCAGAACAAGGTGAACATGATGAAAATATCACCAAAGAACAAGCTGACAAGATTGTTGGAAAAGAATTATGTGATAGAATTGAAAAAATTGCTATTGATTTGTACACCAAAGCCAGAGATTACGCTGCCACTAAAGGAATTATTATCGCTGATACTAAATTTGAATTTGGTTTAGATGGTGACAACATCGTTCTTGTTGACGAAGTTTTAACTCCAGATTCTTCCAGATTCTGGAATGCTACTAAATACGAAGTTGGTAAATCTCAAGACTCTTACGATAAACAATTTTTGAGAGATTGGTTAACTTCTAATGGTGTTGCTGGTAAAGATGGTGTTGCTATGCCTGAAGACATTGTCACTGAAACCAAGAGCAAATACGTTGAAGCTTACGAAAATTTAACTGGTGACAAATGGCAAGAATAAATTAAGGATATCTATTATTAAAGCTTTCTATTTATCCCAAACTTTCGTAGTATTTTCTGACATGTTCAGATGTTTTTACTTTATCTTTCCTGAAATTTTTGATTTCTAACCGACTCTTGCATGTAGCTCTTGATAATGCAACATATGCTTGACCATTAGCAAAACTTCTACCTAAATCTATTTTGACTCTGTCCAAAGTTTGACCTTGAGCTTTGTGGATCGACATCGCCCACGACAAGATCAATGGAAGTTGTTCTCTGACTAACTCGTTCCCAGTATTTTCAAAACTAGACGTGGTACTTTTTTGTCCAGCTTTTTCAATCTTAAACTCTTCCTTTTCCACCATAACCACTTGTTTACCTCGTCCAGTAATACTAAAATTG
>NZ_CAJSLV010000015.1 GCF_907177275.1 Actinacidiphila cocklensis | reverse complement strand
TCCCCGACCGACTGCCCCTCTGACCCACATCAAGCAAGATCACCAAAAGTAACCCCTGCCGGAGCCCGACCATACGAGGTCATACCCCAACGCACACACTCAACTTGACAGCCTCCGGCCTCGGTACGGGAAGGCACCGTGTCCTCCGTCACCCTCCTGCGGCGCCTGAACAACCATTCCCGCAAGAACCAGATCTACCGGGTCTTTCGCGAGGTCGGTCGCGCCGTCCGGACGATCGTCCTGTTCCGCTACCTGTCGGACCCGCAGCTGCGGGAGCAGATCACCAGGGCGACGAACAAGGCCGAAGCATACAACGGGTACACGAAGTGGCTGCACTTCGGCGGGGACGGCTACCTGCGCTCCCACGATCCCGAACTTCAGGAGAAGGCCGTCAAGTTCCTCGACCTGATGGCCAACAGCATCATCTTCTCCACCACCGTCGACATGACCGACACACTGCGCCAGATGGCCGCCCAAGGCCGGGAGGTGAACCCCGACGACATCGCCGCGCTCAGTCCGCACCGCAGGGACAACGTGCTCCGCTTCGGCGACTACGACACCGCCACCCTTCACATCCCGCCCGGCCCGCACGACAGCGCGCTTCGCCTTCCTGCTGATGGTCTCTGACAGGGGCAGCCGAGATTGACGGCCAACCGGAATACAGCCGGAACGGGCAATTAAAGGAAATCCGGGCATCTTCGCTCGGTGGGATCCGCCGGTGTGCGCCGTGCGTAAGGGCGGATCGGTCAGCGTGAGCCAGTCCTACCGGTTGAGGGGAACCACCGGCCCCCGGGCGATCAGGACGTCGGCTTCGTGGCGCCAGCCGAGGGAGGAGTAGAGGTGCTGGCCTTCCTCACTGGCGATGAGAAGACCGGTACGGGCGCCCTGGGCCACGGCGGCCTCCGCCAGAGCGCTCATCATGGCGCGGCCCAGGCCGCGCCGCCGGTGCGCCGCGTCCGTCTCGATGCGATCGGCGATCGCATCGGCGCCGACCACGGCGATGGTGCCGCGCGCCGCCACCTCTCCGGAGGAGTCATGGAGGGAGACGACCGTGACTGGTCCCTCCGTGCGGACCTCGCGCTCGTACGGCGCGGCGGGCGCGTGCTGCGGGTGCCCGGTCAGATCGGTCGTCATGAACCACTCTGACCGGTGGAGCACCTCCAGTCCGGCGGCGCCGACGACGGCTTCGACGGTGCCTGGGCGCAGCGTAGGTACCGTGAGCCAGGTGGTCTGCCTCGCGGCGGCGACGGTTGCCGCCAGCCGTGCCAAGGACTCGGGCTCCTCGTCCGCACGCAGCGCGAACACCTCGACCTCGCGGCCGGGTTGGTCGCACTTGGACCGCAGGCCGTCCCCTGCGGACTCGACCGGCTCGGCCTCGGGCAAGGAGCGAGCCACGGTCCAGCCGTTCAGCCAACGTCGTATCAGCTCTGATTCGATCTTCGTCATCCGGCGATTAGAGCATGACCGCAACCGGTGGACGGGCGAATAACCATCCCCCGTCGGCCGCCGCCGCCAGGGCGACGCCGCCGGGGTCTCCCCCTGAGTGGTGGACACGCTGATACTGGATCTGCTTGATCCGGAGGAAGCGAGAAGACCGCCGATGGCGATGAAGGACTACTCGGACGAG
>NZ_CAJSLV010000014.1 GCF_907177275.1 Actinacidiphila cocklensis | reverse complement strand
CCAGGCGGGCGGCCCGGCTGGAGCTGCCGGACCTCGCGGAGCTGGGACCGGTGGCCACGGTCGGGCCGCGGCTGCCCGGCTGCGCGCCCGCGCTGGACGCCGACGTCCGCACGGTGCCGCTTCCGGGCCGGTCCGACGAGGACGGCGACGCGGTGATCGTCTTCACCTCGGGCACCACCTCGCAGCCGCGGGCGGTGGTGCACACCCGCTCCTCGCTGGCCGCAGGTATGGCCGCGGTGGCCGGACTGGTCCGGCCGGAACCGGGCCTGCCGGTGCTCGGCGGCACCTTCTTCGTGCTCCTGCCGTCCCTCGCGAGCGGTGCGCCGGTCGCGCTGCCGGCCCGCTCCCCGCGGGTGCTGGCACGGCAGTTGCGCCGGCTGGCCCCGCAGGCCACGTATCTGACGCCGCCCCAGCTGCGGCGGGCGCTCGCGGCGGGCGCCCGCTTCACCGGGCGGGTGTGGACGGGCTCGGCCCCGGCGAGCGCCGAGCTGCTGACCCGGGTCAGGAGCGCCGGCGCGGACGAGGCGTGGGGCGTCTACGCGCTGACCGAACTCTTCCCCGCGGCGGCCGTCGAGCAGGCGGAGAAGGCCGCCTTCACCGGCGAAGGGGACCTGGTGGGCGCCGCCCTTCCCGGCGTGCTGGCCAGGACCGACGGCTCCGGCGAGCTGCTGCTGTCGGGACCCGCGGCCCGGGACCGCTACCTCGGGGAGGACCCGGCCGAGTGGATCGCCACCGGCGACCGGGCACACCTCGACGGCGGCCGCATCGTCCTGGAGGGCCGCCGCAAGGACATGGTCCTGCGCCGCGCGGAGAACATCTACCCGGGGCTGTACGAGCCGGCTCTGCACATCCCCGGCGTCGAACTGGCCCTGCTGGTGGGCGTACCCGCAGGCGACGGCGACGAGCGCCTGGTCGCCGTCGTCCAGCCGGCCCGCGGTGCCGACCGCGAAGCCCTGCGGGCGGGACTGGCCGGCCCGCTGTCCCGTATGGGCGCCGCCCGCCCCGACGCGGTCCTGCTCGCCGACATCCCGCTGTCCGGCCGCTCCCGCAAGCCGGACCGCGCCGCCACCGCCCGCCTGGCGGCCGCCCGGCTCCCGACGGGGGCAGCGCGGTGAACGACCTGGCACGGCGGCGGGACCGGCAGGTCTACCTCCGGTCGCACCCCGTGCTGTTCGCGCTGCTCGCCGCCACCCGGCGGCGGGGCGTGCGGCGGATCGGGGGCACCGTGCTGGTGCACGGGACCGAGGCCTACCGCGAGGTGCTCACCCGTGTCCCGCTGGACCGCGGCGCGGCGGGGACCACCGGCGGGGCGGGGCGCGAACTGTCCGGCGGGGGGACGCTGTTCGACCAGGAGGGTGCCGGGCACCGGGACGGGAGGCGTGCCGTCGCGGACGGGCTGGGCGCGGGCGGCGTGGAGCGGCTGCGGCCGGTCTGGCGGGAGGTCCTCGCCCGGGGGCTCGCCCCGCTCGGCGCCGGCCGCACCGTCGACCTGGTGCCGCTGGCCCGCGAACTGGCCGGCGCCACCGTCTGCGCGCTCCTCGACGCCCCGGGCGACCCGGTGGCCGTCGCCGAGGCGGCAGCCGACGCCGCTGCGGCGGCCGTCCGCGACCATCTGCCGGGACCCCGCAGGCCAGGTGCGCGC
>NZ_CAJSLV010000013.1 GCF_907177275.1 Actinacidiphila cocklensis | reverse complement strand
CCGCGGCGGCCGCCGCGAGCCACTGCCGCGCCCGCTGCAGCACCTCGGGCGACACCGGCCCACCGGCCCGCGCCCGGACGGAGCCAGGGCCGCCGACCTGCGCCTGCCCGCGCCCGGGGCCGCCCGAGGTGCCGGGACCGGCCCAGAGGGCACCGTTGTCCGGGTCGACGACCGAGCCCGCCGCGTTGACCGCCACGAGGGCGGCCACCGTGATGCCCGACGGCAGTACGGTGCTCGCGGTGCCGACGCCGCCCTTGAGGCCGCCGGCCACCGCGCCCGTCCCTGCGCCGACGCAGCCCTGCGCGACCGGTGCGCCCTCCGCGCTCGCCGCCGCGGCCTCCACCGCCTCGCGGCCGAGCGCGGGTCCCGGCCTCGCGCCCCAGTCGCCGCCGCGGCCCAGGTCGAACAGCGCCGCGGCCGGCACCACCGGCACCACCTGCCCGGGCACGCCGACCCGGAAGCCGCGGCCCTGCTCCTCCAGCCAGGCCACCACCCCCGAGGCCGCGTCGAGGCCGTACGCGCTGCCCCCGGTCAGCACCACGGCCTCGACGCCGGGGACGAGGTTGCGCGGGTCGAGCGCGTCGGTCTCCCGGGTGCCGGGGCCGCCGCCGCGTACGTCGACCGCGGTCACCGCGCCGCCGTCGGGTGCCAGCACGACGGTCACCCCGCTCAGCCATCCGTCACCGGTCCGCTCCGCGTGCCCGACCCGCAGCCCCGCCACGTCGGTCAGCGCATCGGCCGCGCCCCGCCTCGCCTGGTCGTCCACCGCAGCGCCCGCCTTCTCCGTACGTACCTCCCAGTCTGCGCCCGGCTGCAGGTCAGGGCTGCAGCCGCGAGTGGGCCGCGGCGTCCTCGCCCGCCTCCAGCAGGTTCGCGGCGGCGCCGACTATCAGCGGGTCGGGGGTGCCGACGACCTCGTCGTCGCGGTCGGTGTAGTCGAAGCGGGCCAGGACGCTGCGCATCGCCTCGACCCTGGCGCGCTTCTTGTCGTTGCTCTTGACCACCGTCCAGGGGGCGTACTCGGTGTCGGTGTCGTGGAACATCGCGACCTTCGCCCGCGTGTAGTCGTCCCACCGGTCGAGCGAGGCGAGGTCCATCGGGCTGAGCTTCCACTGCCGTACCGGGTCGACCTGCCGGATGGTGAAGCGGGTGCGCTGCTCGTCGCGGGAGACCGAGAACCAGAACTTCACCAGTGCGATGCCCTCGTCGACCAGCATCCGCTCGAAGCCGGGCGCCTGCCGCATGAAGCGGCGGTACTCGTCGTCGGTGCAGAAGCCCATGACCCGCTCGACGCCCGCCCGGTTGTACCAGGACCGGTCGAAGAGCACGATCTCGCCCGCGGTGGGCAGGTGGGCGACGTAGCGCTGGAAGTACCACTGGCCGCTCTCCCGCTCGGTGGGCTTCTCCAGGGCCACCACCCGGGCGCCGCGGGGGTTGAGGTGCTCGATGAACCGCTTGATGGTGCCGCCCTTGCCTGCTGCGTCCCGGCCCTCGAAGACGATGACGACGCGCTGCCCGGTCTCCTTGACCCAGCTCTGCAGCTTGAGCAGCTCGATCTGCTGCAGCCGCTTGTGCACCTCGTACTCCGGGCGCTCCATCCGGGCGTCGTAGGGGTAGTTCTCCCGCCAGGTGTCCACCACGCTGCCGTCGGGCCGCACCAGGACCGGATCGTCCTGGTCGGTGTAGTCGACACGCATGCCCGCCAGAAGTGCCGCTCCGGTGTCCGTGCTCACCATGCTCCCGCCTTTCGCCGCCCGGCCGTCAGTGGAACCGCGGAACGATCGGGTACGGCCCGACGGGCACGGGTCCCCGCTGCACATTGTCCGCGTGGACCGGGTCGCGGCGCGACAGCACCGCGTGACGACGACTCCTGCCGCAAGGGGGTGATGTGGTCCATCACCCCAGGTAAACACGGGTGTGCGTACGGCCGGAGAAGGGCGTGTGAAGTCGCGGTGCGCGCAGCGGTCGTCCGTGGTGGCGCAGGTCACCCGCCGCCGGCCGCCTCAGTGGCCCGCGGTGGCCTTCAGGCCGACCACCGCCACCAGCAGCAGGGCGACGAAGAAGATCCGGGCGGCGGTGGCGGGCTCGCCGAGCACCAGCATGCCGACGACGGCGGCACCGGCCGCGCCGATCCCGACCCAGACGCCGTACGCGGTACCGATGGGCAGAGTCTTGGCGGCCTGGGACAGCAGCAGCATGCTGGCGGCGATCCCGGCGCCGGTGAAGACGCTCGGCCACAGGCGGGTGAAGCCGTCGGTGTACTTCATGCCGATCGACCAGACGACTTCGAGCAGGCCGGCGACGATGATCAGGACCCATGCCATGAGGGCACCTCCGTGGATGTGGATTTACGGGGGTGCGCCGTCTTTGCAGGGTCCCGGTACGGCGCGCTCGTCGGGTTCCCCCAAGGTTAGCAAAATCCGGCAATCCGGGCCGGGGCGTCCCGAGCGCGCGGGCATCCTGCGACCACGGTGACGGCGGCCACCCCGAGCGGCGAGAGATCCGATGTCAGAGCGGCGATGGCGTCGAATCGCGCTCAAATTGCGGCGTGAGAGGATCAGTCATCCGAACTCTTCGCCTACGCAAGGGGATTGGCGCGGACCAGTGGGGGCATTACAGTGCCACTCCCCCACATCACAGGAGGCTCCTGTGCAACGTCATGCGCGCTCCGTGCGCCGCGCCGCCGTCCTGGCAGCCGCAGTCCTGGCCGCCGGCCTGTCCGTCTCGGCCCCTGCCACCGGTGCGACCGCCGCCATCCCGGCCGCACCGGCTCCCGCTCCCGCTCCCGCTTCCGGTGCGGCTCCCGCCGCCGCGGACGGCTGGACCGGTACCTGGTCGGTCTCCCCGCAGAGCGGCGGTCCCTCGTACAACCAGCAGACGCTGCGGCAGATCGTACGTACCGGTATCGGCGGCTCCGCGGCCCGGGTGCGGATCTCCAACGCCTTCGGCTCGGCGCCGCTGACCGTCGCCGACGTGCACCTCGCGCGGCGCACCTCCGGCTCGTCGGTGGACACCGGCACCGACCGGCCGGTGACCTTCGGCGGGCAGCGCACGGTGACCGTGCCGGCCGGCGGCTCCGCGGTCAGCGACTCGGCGTCCTTCGCCGTGCCCGCACTGTCCGACGTCGCGGTCAGCCTGTACCTGCCGCAGCCCACCGGGTCCGCGACCTATCACCAGCAAGGCACCCAGACCAACTACCTGGCCGGCGGCGACGTCAGCGCCAACGCCACGCTGAACGGCGCTTCGAACAGCGGCAGTTACTCCTTCCTGACCAATCTGGACGTGCAGAATCCGGCCGCCCAGGGCGCGGTGGTCACGCTGGGTGCGTCGATCACCGACGGTGTCGCCTCGGCGCAGGACTCCAACCGGCGCTGGCCCAACGACCTGGCCAGGCGGCTGGCCGACAGCGGGCGCACGGTCGGCGTGCTCAACCAGGGCATCAGCGGCAACAAGCTGCTCAGCGACGGCGCGGGGCAGAGCGCGCTGGCCCGCTTCGACCGGGACGTCATCGGCCAGCCGGGCGTGCGCTGGGTGGTGCTCGCCGACGACCCGATCAACGACCTCGGTTCGGGCAATCCGCCGACCGGCGCCCAACTGATCGCCGGCATACAGCAGTTGATCTCCCGCGCGCACCAGGCGGGGCTGTCCTTCCTCTGCTCCACGCTCACGCCCTACCAGGGCTCCGGCGGCTGGACGCAGGCCGGGGAGAACGCCCGGGCGGCGATCAACGCCTTCGTACGCGGCTCGGGCAGCGGATGCGACGGGCTGGTCGACCAGGACACCGCGACCCACGACCCGGCCAACCCCACGCGCTACCTGCCGGCTTACGACGCGGGCGACCATCTGCACCCGAACGAGGCCGGGTTGCAGGCCATCGCCGACGCGGTGAACCTCTCCTCCTTCGGGCCTCCCGGCCAGCCCACGGCCAGTTGGATCGCGCTGCGCGCGCACGCCGACGGCAAGTACGTCACCGCGCCGAACGGCGGCGCCTCCGCACTGATCGCCGCGGGCGACTCGCCGGACACCGCCGCGCAGTTCGACGAACTGGACCTGGGCAACGGCATGATCGCCCTGCGGGCACACGCCAACGGGATGATCGTGACCGCGGAGAACGCAGGAGCGGCCCCGCTGATCGCCAACCGTACGGCCGTCGGCCCGTGGGAGACCTTCCAGCTGATCCAGAACCCCGACCACAGCGTCAGCCTCAAGGCCCAGGTGAACGGCAAGTACGTCACGGCCGAGAGCGCGGGGGCCGCCCCGCTGATCGCCAACCGCGACGCGATCGGCCTCTGGGAGGAGTTCGACCTGGCCTCCCCCTGACCTCGGGCCACGGCCGCACGCGATCCCGGTCACTGCACGGGGGCGGTGACCGGGAGTTCGATACGGGACGGGCGGGACGCGTCGTGGAAGAGCGTGCGGGTGGCGGGCGGGCCGCCCGTGACGTCCCAGCGCGGGTGGCTGCTCGCCGCGACGTGCAGCCGCAGCCGGTGGCCCGGTCGGCGGAGTGGGTCACCGCCGACGGGTCCTACCGGGTCGCGGAGCGCGGGGTGTCGAACCGGGAGAGCGAGGCCGCGGTCGCGGTCACCGAGGCGGTGATCGCCGGACTGTTCGGCATCGAGGCCGGCCTCGGCGGCCTCGCCGGCCGGGTCGAGGGGACGACCCGCGGCGAGTTCGGCGAGCTGACCGGGGTGCGCGCGGTCGGCTTCGACCTGCCGGGCGGCCGGCCCGCCGGCTGACGGCTCCGGCTCCCCCGCCGTGCGCACCGCCGAGGTCGGCTCGGGCGGTGCGCGGCGGCGGGCGGCGCCGGGACACAGGCCCCGGGAGGGCTGCCGCAGGCGCAGCCTTCCCGGGGTCCGCTCCGCTGCACCGGCCGGATTCCCCTGCCGGCGGTGTCTACCCGGGAGAACAGCCCAGGGCCTGGGCGCGGACCGTGCGAGCGAGGACGGGCCGCGCGCCGCCGTGGGGCGATGTGAGCAGAGGGGTAGCGGTGAGTAGCGACAAGGGGCGGATGACGTCCGCACAGGCATGGGTGCTGGGTCTTGCTTCACTGGCGTCGTTCATGATGGCGATGGACAGCGTGGTGGTGTCCACGGCGCTGACGACGATCCGGCGGGACCTGACGGCCTCGACCGAATCACTGGAGTGGGTTGTCAACGCGTACAACCTGGCGTTCGCGGTCCTGCTGCTGACCGGGGCGGCGCTGGGCGACCGCCTCGGGCGCCGGCGGATCTTCAGCAGCGGTCTCGCGGTCTTCACGGTGGCGTCCGCGGCGTGCGCGCTGTCGCCGGACATCGGCGCGCTGATCGCCTTCCGGGCCTTGCAGGGCGCGGGTGCCGCGATGGTGCTGCCGCTGTCGCTCACGATGATCAGTGCGATCTTCCCGCCGCAGCAGCGTGGCCGGGCGATGGGGCTCTATCTGGGCTTCACCGGGCTTGCGACCTTCAGCGGACCCTTCATCGGCGGTGTCATCGCCGAGGGCCTGGCCTGGCAGTGGATCTTCTGGCTGAACCTGCCGGTCGGGCTGGTCACCGTCGTGCTGACCGCGCGGCGCGTCGGCGAGAGCGTCGGCCCGAACGACCGCTTCGACCTGGTCGGGGTGGTGCTGGTGACGCTGGCCGCGTTCGGCCTGGTCTGGGGGCTGGTGCGGGGAAACGCGGCGGGCTGGGGCAGTGCGGAGGTACTGGCGTCGTGGGTGCTCGGTGCCGCGCTGCTGGTCGCCTTCGTGCGGTGGGAGCAGCGGACGAAGGCGCCGATGCTGCCGATGCGCTTCTTCCGGGCGCGGGCCTTCGCCACCGCGAACCCGGCGAACTTCCTGGTCTTCGCCTCGCTGTACGGCACGCTGTTCTTCATGGCGCAGTACTTCCAGACGGTGCTGGGCAACGGCCCGCTGGGCGCGGGTCTGCGGCTGATGCCGTGGTCGGCGACGCTGATGGTGTGCGCGCCGATCGTCGGCCGGCTGGCCGACACCTTCGGTGAGCGGTCCTTCGTCATCGCCGGGCTGCTGCTGCAGGCGCTGAGCATGGGCTGGATCGCGCTGGTCGCCGGTATCGACACCAGCTATCCCGTGCTGGTGCCCGCGCTGGTGGTCAGCGGTATCGGCCTGACGATGGCCATGCCCGCGGCCCAGCGGGCGGTCGTCGGCGCGGTGCGGCCCCAGGAGATCGGCCAGGCGTCCGGGGTCTTCATGATGCTGCGGATCTTCGGCGGGGTCCTCGGGGTCGCGGTCACCGTCGCGGTCTTCTCCAGCCGCGGCGGCTACGCCTCCCCCGAGCAGTTCACCAGGGGTTTCACGGCGGCGATGACCGCGGTCACCGGTTACGCCGCGCTGGGGGTGCTGATCGCCCTCGGCATCCCGGGCCGCCGCCCCGCCCAGGCTGCCGGGTCCGTACCGCAGGGCGCGCAGACCCCGAAGGACGCCGCCGTCGCCGGCTCGTCCCCCGCGGGGGACTGACGCGCCGCACCGCTACCCCGGCCCGCCGCCGTACGCCCGGTGAACGCGGGCCGGGAAGCGGCGAGTTCGCCACCCGATAGGAGCGCAAACGCTAGCCTTGCCACAGGTTGCACGCGTTCGGTACACGCGTGTCAGGTGGGTGCAGGGGGGCGCATGAGGAAAAGCAGTGCAGGGGCCGTCGCGGTCGGGATGGCGGCCGCGTCGATGGTCGGGTTCTCCTCGGCGGGTCCGGCCGGGGCGTTGACCGGGCCGGTGGCCATGACCGCGGACGACCTGCCGACGTGGCAGACCAACGGGGTCGTGTGGACGCTGGCGCAGGCGGACGGGGTGGTCTTCGCCGGGGGGACCTTCTCCTCGGTCAGGCCGCCGGGAGCCGCGGCGGGGACCGGCGAGCAGCAGGCGCTCAACTTCCAGGCGTTCGACGCCGCTTCCGGCGCCCCGACGTCCTGCCGGCTGTCGTTCACCGTGGGAAGCGGCATCGCGACGGTGCGGGCGCTCGCGGTGTCCCCCGACAAGTCGACGCTGTACGCGGGCGGTACGTTCGGCTCGGTCAACGGCACGCCGGTCAGCAACCTCGCAGCGATCGACATCGCGACCTGCACGGTGCAGCCCGACTTCAAGGTGTCGGTGTCGGCGCAGGTCCGCGGGATCGCGGTCGCGGGCGGCACGGTCTACTTCGGCGGGAACTTCACCTCGGTGGGCGGGCAGACCCGGCAGCACTTCGCCGCGGTCGACTCCGCCACCGGTGCGCTGCGGGCCTTCGCCCCCGCCGCCGACGACGACGGCAAGGCGCTGCTGCTCACCCCCGACGGCTCGAAGGTGGTGCTGGGCGGTGACTTCGCGACCGTCAACGGCGCCGACTCGCACGCGCTGGCGGTGGTGGACGCCACGACCGGCGCCAACGTGCGGACCTACCCGGGCTTCATCCCGCCGACCTCGACCGTGCAGGACCTGGCCGCGGACGCCACCGGCTTCTACACCGGCAACGAGGGCACCGGCGGCGGGGTCTTCGACGGCCGGATCGCGGTGGACTTCGCCACCTTGAACCAGCGCTGGCGGGACACCTGCCTGGGCGCCACGCAGGCGGTGCAGGTCTACAAGGGCGTGCTCTACAGCGCCTCGCACGGCCACGACTGCTCCAGCATGGGGGGGTTTCCGCAGATGCCCGACCGGCAGCACCTGCTCGCCGAGTCGGTCGGCAACCCGCGCCCGCTGCTCAGCTGGTTCCCCGACACCGACGACGGCCCGGCCGGCACCGAGCAGATCGGCCCGCGCGCCCTGACCACCGCCTCCAAGGGCGGCACCGACTACCTGTGGGTGGGCGGCGAGTTCACCCGGATCGCCAGCAACGGCAACCGGCCGCAGCAGGGCCTGGTCCGGTTCGCGAACACCCCGGACACCCGCAGCCCGTCCGTGCCGCAGGCGGTGACGGCGGCGCTGTCGACCAGGGGCGCGGTGCGCCTCAGCTGGCAGGCCTCGCTCGACCTCGACGACTCCGCGCTGACGTACACGATCTACCGCAACGGCGCCAAGATCGGGACGGTCAGCGCCAGTTCGACCTTCTGGATCCGCCCGACCGTCGGCCTGGCCGACACCACGACCGAGCCGGGCACCACTTACGTCTACCAGGTCGCCGCGAGCGACGCGGCAGGCAACACCAGCGCACGCTCCACGGCGGCGAGCGTCACCACCTACGGCACGGCGACGTCCACCACGCTGACCGTCGAGGACAGCGCGGACACCTACGTCAACGCCGGTGCGCCCAGCGTCGTCTACGGCGCCGCCCAGCAGCTCGCGGTGCGCGGCAGCTCCGAGTACGACGCCTACCTGCGCTTCGACCTGCCCGCCGCGCCCGAAGGGATGGTGCTCACCGGCGCCCAGCTGACGCTGCGCACCAGCGCGGACGCGGCCGCGAACTCCACCGACCCGGTCACCGTGCAGCATGTCACGGGCAGTTGGACGGAGGCCGACACGACCTGGACCACCCGCCCGGACGTCGACCCGGCGGCGGTCGGCACCGTCCCGGCGCCGGCGGCGGCGGCGGAGGCCGACTACTCGGCCGCGCTCGCGCTGCCCTCGCTCGCCGCGGCGCTCGGCGGCCCCTACGACCTCGCGCTGACCTCGGCCGGCACCGACTCGGCGTGGTTCTGGTCCCGTGAGGTGCCGGGGGGCTCGGGCCGACCGCAGCTCATCTTGACCTTCAGCCGGCCGTGACCGCCGGGCGCCGGGCGGCCCGGGGGCATTGACCCGCAGGGGCTCCCGGCGCCCGGAAATCGGCGGGCGCGGCGGCACACCGCCCCACTAGGATGCGCGGATTGCCCCGGGGACGTCGCCGGGGGCGGATCGGAGGGGGTTCCGGTGGCCACTGCCGCACCGGGAAGGACGGCCGAGGACACGGGCGGGGGCCAGGGCGCCGGCGGGCTGTGGCGGGCGGTGACGGCCGGGGTGATCGCCGCCTTCGTCGGCTTCGCCAGCTCCTTCGCCGTCGTCCTCGAAGGCCTGTCCAAGGTCGGCGCCTCGCACGCCCAGGCGGCGTCCGGGCTGATGGCGCTGCTGGTCGCGATGGGGCTCTGCACGATCTTCCTGAGCCTGCGCTCACGGCTGCCGATCAGCATCGCCTGGTCGACACCGGGGGCGGCGCTGCTGGCGGGCTCGGCGGTGCCGCACGGCGGATTCCCGGTTGCAGTGGGGGCGTTCCTGCTCACCGGGGCGCTCATCGTGGCCTCCGGGCTGTGGCAGCCGCTGGGCCGCTGGGTGTCGGCGATCCCGGCGCCGCTGGCGAACGCCATGCTGGCCGGCATCCTGCTGCCGCTGTGCCTGGCGCCGGCGCAGGCCGTGAAGTCCCACCCGGCCATCGGGCTGGCCGTCGTGCTGACCTGGGCGGTCGTCGGCAGCGTGCGCAAGCTCTACGCGGTGCCCGCCGCCGTGGTGGTGGCGGTCGTGCTGATCGCGACGACCACGCACATCAAGGCCGACACGCTCGGGCCGATGTGGCCGCACCCGGTGGCGGTCGCACCGCACTTCACCGTCGCCGCCGCGGTCGGCATCGCGCTGCCGCTGTACGTCGTCACGATGGCCTCGCAGAACATCCCGGGCGTCGCGGTGCTCGGTGCCAACGGCTACCACCCGCGGCCCGGCCCGCTGTTCGGCTGGACCGGTGTCTTCTCGCTGGCCTCGGCGCCCTTCGGCGGCCACGCGGTCAACCTGGCGGCGATCACCGCGGCCCTGTGCGCGGGCGAGGAGGCGGGACCCGACAGGAGCCGGCGCTACCGTGCGGCGGCCGCGGCGGGCGTCGTCTACATCCTGCTCGGGCTGGCCGCGAGCGCGGCCGTCGCGCTGGTCGACGCGGCGCCGTCGCACGTCATCGAGGCGGTGGCGGGCCTCGCGCTGCTGGGCGCCCTGGCGAACGCGCTGACCGCGGCGACGGCCGATCCCGGGCAGCGGGAGGCCGCGGTGGTCACCGTGGTGGTGACGGTGTCGGGCGTGACCTTCTTCGGTGTCAGCGGCGCCTTCTGGGGCCTGCTCGCGGGCGGCGCCCTCTACGGCGTACGCCACTGGCAGTCGCGGCGGGCGGCGGGCGGACCCGCGGACGTACCGGCGCAGCGGGCGGAGCAGGACCGGGCGGTCCCGGAGCCGGACCGCAGCTGATCCCTCGGCAGCTGCGGTCCGCCGGGTCCCGGACGCGGACGCCCGCCACCGAGCGGCGCGCGTGAAACGGGATGTAACGTTTTCCGGCGGCATCCGGCGGAGATCCAGGACACCGCTTACCACCCGGCCATGTCAACACCCCCATGGGCGGCGCTAGGCTGTGCGCATGAAACAGCGCGGTGTAACGCATGGCTAGGCAGCCGGGCTCCCGGGCCACCGTCCGGGCCATCGCGGCGGAAGCGGGCGTATCGATCGCCACCGTCTCGCGGGTGATGAACGGTCAGGCGAACGTCGCCCCCGACACCCGCGAGCTGGTGCGCCGGGCGGTGGCCAGGCTCGGCGCCCCGGCGCCCGCCAGGCGCGGCACGGCGAGCGGCGCGATCTATGTGCGCTGCCCGTACGTCCTCACCGACTACTTCGGGGTGATCGTCTCCTCGATCGCCGAGACGCTCGACCTGTACGGCAGGCGCCTGGTACTCAGTGCCGGCGACGCGGCCCGCGAGCTGCAGGTGCTCGGCGACCTGCCGGCCGACCCCGCGATCGCGGGCGCGATCCTGGTCGTGCCGCCGGAGCCGGAACGGGACCTGGAGGCGCTGCGCGCGGCCGACTTCCCCTTCGTGGTGGTGGACCCGCGCACCCCGCTGCCGCAGGACATCGCGTCGGTCTCCGCCGCCAACCTCATCGCCGCACGCACCGTCAGCGCGCATCTGGTGGACCTCGGCCACCGCAGGATCGGGGTGATCGGCGGACCGGGCGACTGGCTCGCCAGCCAGTCCCGGCTGGCAGGGCACACCTCCGCGCTGGCCGACGCCGGTGTGCTGCCCTCCCCCGAACTGCTGCGCAGCATCGAGCCCACCGCCGACTGGGGCTACGACGCCGCCTGCCAGCTGCTCGACCTGCCGGAACGGCCCACCGCGCTGGTGGCCTTCAACGACAAGGCCGCGGTCGGCGCGCTGCGGGCCGCCTACGAGCGGGACCTGCGGGTGCCCGAGGACCTGTCGATCACCGGCTTCGACGACATCGACCTGAGCCGCAGCACCGTGCCGCGGCTGACCACGGTCCGCCAGCCGCTGGAGGAGATGGGGCGGATGGCCGTCTCGCTGCTGATGCGGCTGCTCGACCGGCACACGGTGGACGCGCTGCACGTCGAGCTGGCCACTCAGCTGGTGCTGCGCGGCTCGACGGGCCCGGTACCGGTCCCCGAAGCCGGCGGTCCTGTGACCTGACCGGCGCCGCCGGGCGGCGGGCTGCCGCGATGACTTTCCACGAAAGCCCTGGTCTCTATTCCTGAGGGCCATGCCCATCCCCGTCCCACGCGAACCGGCTCAACGGCGACCGGTGGGGGCGGCGGAGAAGGGGCCGCCCACGGGTGCCGCCGGCTGCCCGCCGGGGCCGGACTGGAGGTTTTTCAGGTGACAACAAGCACGGAGCCTTCCGCTTCCCCGCGGACGGTATGGACGCTCGTCCTGGCGTCGCTCGGGGCGTTCCTCACCTCGCTCGACGTGGTCGTCGTCTCGACGGCGCTGCCGACGCTGCAGGACCACCTGCACGCGAGCCTGGCCGACCTGGAATGGACGATCAACGGCTACAACCTGGCGTTCGCGTGCCTGATGCTGACCGGCGCGGCGCTCGGCGACCGCTTCGGGCGGCGCAACGTGTACGTGCTCGGGGTGGGCGTCTTCACGCTGTCGTCCATCGCCTGCGCCACCGCGGGCTCCACGTCCGCGCTGATCGCCGCCCGGGTCGTGCAGGGCGCGGGTGCCGCGGTGGTGCTGCCGCTGACCCTCACCCTGATCAGCAACGCCTTCCCACTGGAGAAGCGGGGCGCCGCGATCGGCATCTGGGGCGCCATCACGGGCCTGGGGGTGGCGGCGGGGCCGGTGCTCGGCGGCCTGATCATCCAGGACATCGCCTGGCAGTGGATCTTCTGGATCAACGTGCCGGTCGGCCTGGCGGTCATGGTGCTGTGCATGGTGATGCTGCGCGACAGCCGGGGCCTGCGGCCGCAGCTCGACCTGGTCGGTGTGGCGCTGGTGAGCACCGCGCTGTTCGCCCTGGTGTGGGCGCCGGTGCGGGCGCCGTCCGTCGGCTGGGGCGACCCGCAGGTGATCGGTGCGCTGCTGGTGGGCGTCGTCCTGATGGCGGTGTTCCTGATGTGGCAGCGCAGGGCGCGCTACCCGATGCTGCCGCTGCGGTACTTCCGCAGCCGCGGCTTCTCCACCGCCAACGCGGTCGTCTTCTTCATGATGTTCTCGCTGATCGGGTCGCTGTTCATGATCGCCCAGATGTTCCAGCTCGGCCTGGGCTACGACCCGTTGCAGGCGGGTCTGCGGCTGCTGGTGTGGACGGGCATGCCGATGCTGGTGGCGCCGCTCGCGGGTGCGCTGTCCGACCGGTTCGGCAACCGGCCCTTCATGGTGCTGGGCCTGCTGCTGCAGGGCGCGGGGCTGCTGTGGCTGGCGCTGGTCTCATCGCCCGACGCCGGTTACGGGACGCTGGTGGTGCCGCTGGTCCTCGCCGGCGTCGGCATCTCCATGACCTTCCCGACGGTGGCGAACGCGGTCGTCGGCGCGGTGCCGCTGGAGGACTCGGGGGTCGCGGCGGGCACCAACAACACGGTGCGCGAGGCGGGCGGCGTCTTCGGCGTCGCGGTGCTGGTCGCGGTGTTCGCCGCGCACGGCGGCTACGGATCGCCGGCGTCCTTCATGGACGGCTTCAAGGCCGCCGAGATCGTCGCGGCGGTGGCGGCGGCCGCCGGTGCCGCGGTCGCTGTGCTGGCCCCGGGCAAGCGGCAGGCGGACGCCGCGAACCCGAACACGGCGCCGTCGTCCGACACGCTCCCGCAGGCCGAGCGGGTCTGACGGCCCGGCCCGGTGACCGAGGGGACCGCCGCAGCACCGCAGGGGGATGCCGCGGCGGCCTCCCTCGCCGATCCTCGCGGCCCACCGCGGGCGGCGGAAGGACGCCAAGGACGGGCTGCTTTCGACGAGGTCTCCAAGCGGCGCCCGGGCGGCACCGCGGCCCCTCTGCCTGTGACAGGTGGAGGGGCCATTGCCGCGCGCTGCCGCGGCCCTAACCCGCGTCGGGTACGCGGCCGAGGAGCGCGACCAGGCGGTCGCCGGGGCCGGCCAGCGGGGAGACGGGGACGGGGGACGCGAACAGGTCGGCACCGCCGGTGATCATCGGCGCCCTGCGCAGGATCGCCAGCGCCAGCGGCGCCGGTATGGGCCGCGGGGTACCGCACGCCTGGGCGATGTCCCAGCCGTGCACGGCCAGTTCGACCGTGCCGATGAAGGCGACCGTCGCGCCGGGCACCGGCATGCCGCAGACCTCCACCTCCGCTCCCTCGCGGCCGCGCCAGCTCTCCAGCAGCGCCCGGGCTCCCGACCGCAGGGCGGCGACCGGGTCGGCAGGAGGTGCGGCGGCGGGCAGCAGGGCCACCACGCCGTACTCCGCGGCCTCCCGCAGCGCGCACACCGACTCGTACAGGTGGCACAGCAGCGCGTCCAGGTCCCAGCTCCGGCAGGGCGTCGGCAGCCGCAGCCCGCCGGGCGGCACCAGGTCGACGCACCCCAGCCCGTACCCGACCGCCTGCTCCAGCAGCGGCAGCGTGCTGTCCCGGCCGGTCACCTCAGCCATGACGGGGCCGGGGGTGCGTCGGCATCGAGAGCGGCGGGCAGGCCGAAGGAGGGGAACCACACGGTGTCGCGGAAGGCGAGGATCCGGGCCACCCGGTGCCCGCGCAGCGTGAGGACCTGCAGCGCGTGCGGGTGGAAGCGGCCGTCGCCGCCGCGCCAGTACGTCGCCAGCGCCGGCTGGCCGTCGTTGACGGTGAGCCCCAGCAGCCGCTGCTCTCCGGCGGCCGGGAAGACCCGCTCGGCCAGGAAGCGCAGCACGATGTCGCGGCCTGCGAACCACAGCGGGTCGGGCGGCATCTCCAGCCGCACGTCGTCGCGCAGCAGCCGGGCCAGCGCGTCCACGTCGGCGTCCCGGAAGGCCTTCGCGAACCGGTCGACCAGCGCCCGGCCCCGCTCGTCCAGCGAGTCGGTGACCTCGTCCTCGGTCGCGGCGGCCTGCCGCAGCTGGGCGCGGGCGCGCTGCAGCGCGCTGTTGACCGCGGCGGCGCTGGTGTCGAGCAGGGCGGCCACTTCGGCGGCGTGCCAGTCCAGGACGTCGCGCAGGATGAGCACGGCCCGCTGCTTGGGCGGCAGCTGCTGGAGGGCGACGATCAGCGCGAGCCGTACGCTGCCGCGCTCGGCCACCACCGCGGCTGGGTCGGGCGGCGGGTCGGGCATCGGCTGGACCCAGGGGATCTCCGCCCCTGTGGGGTTCAGCGGCGCGGTGGCATCGTCGCTCGCGGCGCCCAGGCCCGCGGGCACGAAGCGGCGGCTGCTGTGCTGGAGCGCCGTCAGGCACGCGCTGGTGGCGATGCGGTAGAGCCAGTAGCGCAGCGAGGAGCGGCCCTCGAAGCCGCCGTAGCCGCGCCAGGCGCGCAGGTACGTCTCCTGGACCAGGTCCTCGGCGTCGTGCACCGAGCCGAGCATCCGGTAGCAGTGGGCCAGCAGCTCCGGCCGGTATTCGGCCGCCTGCCGGAGGAAGGCGTCGCCGTCCTGCGGCACCGCTCCGGCGGCGGCCTGGCCGCTCAGCGTGTTCACGTGATGTCTCCGGGTGGTTGGGGAACCCCTCCACGAGTACAGACTCGCCAGCGACCCGAAAGTCATCGCGCGCGGCGCGGCGGCCGCGTCACACCGGTTGCAGGCCCCCGGCGGAGAGCGTGTACGCCAGGGTGTCCCGCTCCTCGTCCGCGGCCAGCGACACCATGGCCGCGCCGGCCTTCTCCGGGGTGAGCAGCGGACCCATCGCGCGGACGAAGGCGTCCGCGTCGACCCCCTGGTAGGCGGCGTAGGCGGCCGCCGCCTCGGTGCCCAGGTCGGTGGTCGGGGACAGCGCGGGCAGGACGGCGAGGAAGCGGATGCCGAGCGCCTGCCGCCGCGACTCGGCGGCGGCGTACTCGGACACGAAGCGGACGGTGGCCTTGGCGCCCGCGTAGCCGCCGCTGAGCGGGGAGCCGCGCAGGGCGGCTCCGCTGGACAGGGACAGCACGGTACTGCCGGGCGGCAGCGGCAGCCGCAGGGCGGCGCGCGCCCAGTGGAAGGCCTGCTGGACGTCCACGTCCCAGTTGGTGCGGAAGGTGTCCCAGGTGTGGTCCTGCAGCGGCCGCATGGCGGGCGCCGCCCCGGCGTTGAGCACCACGGTCGCCGGGGTGTGGCGGCTGAGCAGTTCCGCGGCCAGGTCCGGGTCGGTGGCGTCGCCGCGCACGGGGACGAAGGCGTCGCCCAGCTCCGCCCGCAGCTTCTCCAGCGCGTCCGCGTCCCGCCCGAGCCCGACGACCCTGGCCCCTGCCCTGGCGAACGCGATGGCCGTACCCCGGCCGAAGCCGCGCCCGACGCCGGTGACGACGACGGTGGTTCCCGCCGGCTCGTTGACGGACATGATCTCTCCTCGGTTGCCGAATATGCCTCGTCAATAGAGACAACGGCGTCCGGGGAAATTCATCGCCCGGGCCGGACGGGCCGGCCCGGGCGGCAAGACAGGGTCAGGACCGGGTCAGGACTCGGTCAGCTCCACGTGCTGCGGGTAGAAGGCCACATGACCGGCGATCGTGCCGACGGCGTCGTAGGGCTTGTCGTACGTCCACACCGCGTCGGCGACCGTGCCGTCCGCGGTGACCAGCGAGAAGTACGAGGCGTCGCCCTTGTACGGGCAGTAGGTGCGGCTGTCGGTGGACTCCAGGGCGCTGGGCTCCACGTCGGCCAGCGGGATGTACTGCACCGGCGGGTAGGACGCCTCACGCAGTGTCAGCGCCTTCGTCGTGTCGGCGACGACCCGGCCGCCGGCCCGCACGACGACCCGCGAGGGGTTGGGCTCCACGGTGATGGGGTGGTCGGGACCTGGGGTCTTGACGGTGCGTTCCATGGCATCTCCGTACGTGGAAGGGCGGCCCTGTCGACCGTAGGCAGATCCGCGGAGCAGCGTCAAGCACGAACCACCGCCGTGCGTGACGCCGCCGGCCCCAGCCGCCGCTGCACCTGGAGCAGGTACTCCCTGCGGTCCAGCGGGTCGGGGCCGCTGCGCGGGCGTACCGGGAGCACACCGTGCACCGGGGCGTAGTGGTCGAAGACCGTCTCCAGCGCGCCCTCGCCGCGGGTCAGCGTGGGCAGCTGCTGCTCCAGGTCGTGCACGCGGGCCGCCGGGATGTCGCCTTCCAGCACCGAGCCGGCCGGCCCGGTGGACGCCGGGGCGCGCGGCACCGCGCGCAGCCGGGACAGGACCGGAAGCACCGCGCCGAGCGCGTCGGCGGGCAGCTCGATCCTGAAGCGGTGCATCGGCTCGTGCACCCGGGTGCCGGCCTGCCGCAGCGCCGCCATCAGCACCAGCGGGGTGAGGTTGCGGAAGTCGCCCGAGGTGCTCGACATGCTCTTGTCGAAGACGGCGTGCGCGTGGCTCTGCCGGGCGCTGTAGCCGGAGTGCGTCATGGTGACCGTGCAGTCGGCGACCTGCCAGCCGTACAGTCCCTGGGCCAGCGTGGAGCGCACCGTCTCCTCGACGGCGACGAAGAACGCGTAGGGCATGGAGCCCAGTTCGACCTCGCGGCGCAAGGAGATGCCGCTGCCGGCCGGCGCCGGGTCGACCCGCAGGCCCACGGTGGCCAGGAAGGGGTTGGCGTCCTTCTTGTTGAACTCGACGGCGGCGCCGCTGCCGGTGACCTGCTCGATGTGGATCGTGGTCGTCTCCCGGAAGTCGGCCTCCACCCCGTAGTCGTCGGCCAGCGTCGCCTGGATGACCTCCTTCTGCACCTCGCCGTAGAGGGAGACCGCGATCTCGCCGCGGTCCTCGTCCCGCCGCAGGTTGATCAGCGGGTCCTGCTCGGCGAGTTGCCCCAGCGCGGTGTGCAGCGCGGCGCGGTCGGCGGGCCTGCGGGCCGCCACGACTGTCTCCAGGTTCGGCGGGGCGAAGTGGTGGGCTGCGCCGGGCGCTTGTGCGGGCGCCCCGACGGTGTCGCCGATCCGCACCTCGCCCAGGCCCCACACCCGGGCGATCCTGCCGGCCGCGGCCGACGGCCCGGGCACGGCCGTGCCGTGGTCGAAGACGCTGAGCGCGGTGACCCGGCCCTCCCCCACCACGGCGCCGTCCCGGTGCAGCGGCGGCCGGTCGCGGACGTGCAGGGTCCCGGACGTCAGCCGGACGTAGGCGATCCGCTCGCCCGCGAGGCCGCGCTCCATGGTGAACACGCTGCCGGACAGCGGCCCTTCGGGGTCGCCCGCGGAGCCCGGCAGCAGTTCGGCGATGCCCTCGATCAGCGCGTCGACGCCCGCGCCCGTGACGGCGGAGCCGGCGTAGACCGGGTGCACCAGCGCCCGCCCGGTCTGCGCGGCGAGCGCCTGCCGCAGCCGCGGGTGCGGCAGCGCGTCGGTGCCCGCGCGCACCCATTCGGCGAGCAGGCCGTCGTCATGGCCGGCCAGCGTCTCGGTGAGCCGGGCGGCGAAGCCGGGGTCGGAGGCCTCGTACGGCAGCGCCGCGGCGTCCTTGCCGCCCTGGGCGACTGCCGAGGCCAGCGGGACGACGTCGGGGGTGAGCCGGGTGGCGATGCCGGCCAGCGTGCGGTCCAGGTCGGCGCCGCGGCGGTCGAGCTTGTTGACGAACACCAGCGTCGGGATGCGCAGCCGGCGCAGCGTCCGCATCAGGACCACGGTCTGCGGCTGGACGCCTTCCACGGCCGAGACCACGAGGACGGCACCGTCGAGCACGCCGAGCACCCGCTCGACCTCGGCGATGAAGTCGGGGTGGCCGGGGGTGTCGATGAGGTTGACGGTGGTGCCGCCGACCTCGAAGGAGACCACGGCGGACCTGATGGTGATGCCGCGCTGCTTCTCCAGCGCGAGGGTGTCGGTGGTGGTGCTGCCCCGGTCGACGCTGCCGATCGTGTCGATCACTCCTGCGGAGTACAGCAGCCGTTCGGTGAGGCTGGTCTTACCTGCGTCGATGTGCGCGAGAATGCCGAGGTTGAGCGAAGGCACGGCTGGTCATGTCCTCAAGATAGGGGGGGTTTCCTGTCTGGGCGGGCATGACGGAACCGCGCATGATCATTGCTCCCTGGTCGACTGCAATTGACGTCCCGACTACAGCAGGGCGGCGCCGGGGGCGGCAACCGGATTTCGCGGTGGCAGCCACCGCGAACCGCCGCCGTCCGCCGGTCGGTGCGGACTTCGGCGTACCGCAGCCGGTCGTCGCCGTGGATGGCGTGCGGTGGGGATCTCCCGAGCCGCCGGCGCTCAGCTCCTGGGGACCTTGCGGGTGGCGCGCAGCCACTCCTTGTTCATGGCGGTGATCGAGGTGAGCGGGATGCCCTTGGGGCAGGCGGTGGCGCACTCGCCGGTCAGGGTGCAGCCGCCGAAGCCCTCGGCGTCCATCTGGGCGACCATGTCGAGCACCCGGGTCTCGCGCTCGGGCGCGCCCTGCGGCAGGACGTTGAGGTGGTTGACCTTCGCGGAGGTGAAGAGCATCGCGGAGCCGTTGGGGCACGCCGCCACGCAGGCGCCGCAGCCGATGCACTCGGCGTGCTCGAAGGCGCTGTCGGCGGCGGCCTTGGGCACCGGGGTGGCGTGCGCCTCGGGCGCGGAGCCGGTGGGGACGCTGACGTAGCCGCCGGACTGGATGATCCGGTCGAAGGCGGCGCGGTCCACGACGAGGTCGCGCACCACGGGGAAGGCGGCGGCCCGCCAGGGTTCGACGTCGATGGTGTCGCCGTCGCGGAAGGACCGCATGTGCAGCTGGCAGCTGGTGGTGCGTTCCGGGCCGTGCGCCTCGCCGTTGATGACCAGGCTGCACGCCCCGCAGATGCCCTCGCGGCAGTCGTGGTCGAAGGCGACCGGGTCCTCCCCCTCGACGGTGAGCCGCTCGTTGAGGGTGTCGAGCATCTCCAGGAAGGACATGTCGGGCGAGATGCCGTCGACGTCGTAGGTGGCCATGCCGCCGGGTGCGTCGGTGTCGTGCTGGCGCCAGATGCGCAGGGTGAGCCTCATGCGTAGCTCCGCTGGGTGGGGTGGACGTAGGCGAAGGCGAGGTCTTCGCGGTGCAGGACGGGGGCGCGGCCGGTGCCGGTGAACTCCCAGGCGGCGGCGTAGCCGAAGTCCTCGTCCCGGCGGGCGGCCTCGCCGTCCGGGGTCTGCGACTCCTCGCGGAAGTGGCCGCCGCACGACTCCGCGCGGTGCAGGGCGTCCAGGCACATCAGCTCGGCGAGTTCGAGGTAGTCCACGACGCGGTTGGCGCGCTCCAGGGACTGGTTGAACTCGGCCTCGGTGCCGGGGACCTTGATGCGGCGCCAGAACTCCTCGCGGATCTGCGGGATGCGGTCGAGGGCCTTGCGCAGGCCCTCCTCGTTGCGGGACATGCCGCAGAACTCCCACATCAGCTCGCCGATCTCGCGGTGGAAGGAGTCGGCGCTGCGGTCGCCGTCGGCGCCGAGCAGCCGGTGCAGCCGCTCCTCGGTCTCGGCCAGCGCCGCTGCCACGGCGGGGTGTTCGGGTCCGGGGGTGTCGTGCCCCGGGTGCCTGGCGAGGTAGTCGTTGAGGGTGGCGGGCAGCACGAAGTAGCCGTCGGCCAGGCCCTGCATGAGGGCGGACGCACCCAGCCGGTTGGCGCCGTGGTCGGAGAAGTTGGCCTCGCCGATCGCGAACAGGCCCGGGATCGTGGTCTGCAGGTCGTAGTCCACCCACAGGCCGCCCATCGTGTAGTGCACGGCCGGGTAGATCCGCATCGGGACCTCGTACGGGTTCTCCGCGGTGATGCGCTCGTACATCTCGAAGAGGTTGCCGTACCTGTCCTCGACGGCCTTGCGGCCCAGCCGGGCGATGGCGTCGGCGAAGTCCAGGTAGACGCCCTGGCCGCCGGGGCCGACGCCGCGGCCCTCGTCGCAGACGGTCTTCGCCGCGCGGGAGGCGATGTCGCGGGGCACGAGGTTGCCGAAGGAGGGGTAGATGCGCTCCAGGTAGTAGTCGCGCTCGTCCTCGGGGATCCCGGCGGCCGGGCGGGTGTCGCCCTTGGCCTTGGGGACCCAGATCCGGCCGTCGTTGCGCAGCGACTCGCTCATCAGGGTGAGCTTGGACTGGTGGTCGCCGGTGCGCGGGATGCAGGTGGGGTGGATCTGGGTGAAGCAGGGGTTGGCGAAGTGCGCGCCGCGGCGGTGCGCCCGCCAGATCGCCGTCGCGTTGGAGTTCATCGCGTTGGTCGACAGGTAGAAGACGTTGCCGTAGCCGCCGGAGGCGAGCACCACCGCGTCGGCGAAGTGGGTCGAGATCTCGCCGCTGACCAGGTCGCGGGCGACGATGCCGCGGGCGCGGCCGTCGACGACGAGCAGGTCGAGCATCTCGGTGCGGGCGTGCAGTTCGACGTTGCCGGCCGCGATCTGCCGGGACAGCGCCTGGTAGGCGCCCAGCAGGAGCTGCTGCCCGGTCTGGCCGCGGGCGTAGAAGGTGCGGGAGACCTGGACGCCGCCGAAGGAGCGGGTGTCGAGCAGGCCGCCGTACTCGCGGGCGAAGGGGACGCCCTGGGCCACGCACTGGTCGATGATCTCCACCGAGATCTGCGCCAGGCGGTGGACGTTGGACTCGCGGGAGCGGAAGTCGCCGCCCTTGACGGTGTCGTAGAACAGCCGGTGGATCGAGTCGCCGTCGTTGCGGTAGTTCTTGGCGGCGTTGATACCGCCCTGCGCGGCGATGGAGTGCGCCCTGCGCGGGGAGTCCTGGTAGCAGAACTGCACGACGTGGTAGCCCTGTTCGGCGAGCGTGGCGCCGGCGGAGCCGCCTGCCAGGCCGGTGCCGACCACGATCACGGTGTGCTTGCGGCGGTTGGCGGGGTTGACCAGCTTCGCGGTGAAGCGGCGGGTGTCCCAGCGCTGTTCGATCGGGCCGTCGGGCGCCTTGGTGTCGGCGAGCGGTTCGCCGGTGGTGTAGCGGGTGTACTCGGTCATGTCAGCTCACTCACAGCTCGGTCGGCTCGTTCAGCTCACGAGTCCGGTCATGACGCCGACGGGCACGGCGACGAAGCCGGCCGTCAGCACCAGGGCGAGGACGTTGGCGGTGCCTTTCAGCACCCGGTCGCGGGTGGGGCTGCCGGCGCCGAGGGTCTGGGCGGCGGACCAGAAGCCGTGCCGGACGTGCAGGCCGAGGGCGAGCACCGCGGCGATGTAGAAGACGTTGTTCCACCAGTCGTGGAAGGCGGCGACGACGTTGTGGTACGGGTGGCCCGGCACGAAGCCGCGCTGCACGGTGCCGGTGGTCAGGTCGAGGATGTGCCAGACGATGAACAGGGCGAGGATCACCCCGCCCCAGCGCATGGTGCGGGTCGCGTAGCTGCTGCGCGCCCGGGGGCGGACGTAGCCGACCGGCCGGGAGCGCAGGTCGCGGCGGCTGAGCTGGTACGCGCACACGCCGTGCGCGACCACCGCGGCGACCAGCCCGACCCGGATGATCCACAGCGCCCACTCGTAGTGCAGGAACGGCTCGCCGAGGGTGCGCAGCCAGTGCGCGTACCCGTCGAAGGTGCCGGGGCCGAAGAAGATCTTGAGGTTGCCGAACATGTGGACGACCAGGTAGAGCAGCATCACCAGGCCGCTCACCGCCATGACCGCCTTCTTGCCGACGGTCGACCCCCAGACCGTGCGGGCCATCGAGGGCCGCCGGTCCGTCCGCGTTGCCAGTGCCATGGACACGACGCTACGGCCGGGGATGACCAGTGGTCCAAGACATGATCGGGCTGGACTCGATAGGTGATGCCTATCGACGGGTTATCGTGGCAGCATGCAGTTCCAGCAGCTGGCGTACTTCGTGGCCGTCGCCGACGCCCGGCACTTCACCCGGGCGGCCGAGGCGGTGCACGTCTCGCAGCCGTCGCTGTCACAGCAGATCAGGGCGCTGGAGAAGGAGCTGGGTGCGGCGCTCTTCAGCCGGGCGCGCGGCAACATCGCGCTCACCGACGCCGGCGAGGCGCTGCTGCCGCTGGCGCGGCGCATCCTCGCGGACGCGGACACGGCCCGGCACGAGGTGCTCGAACTGGCGCAACTGCGCCGCGGCCGGGTGCGGCTCGGCGCCACCCCGAGCCTGGCGACCGGCCTGCTGCCCGACGTGCTGCGCGCCTTCCACGACCGGCACCCGGGCATCCGGCTGATCGTCGAGGAGGGCGGCTCGCACGACCTGGTGCGCCACCTGGCGCGCGGGGCGCTCGACCTGGCACTGGTCGTCCTGCCGCTGCCGACCCCCTCGCCGGCGCTGACCACGGTGGAGCTGTTCCAGGAGGACCTGGTCGTGGTCTCGTCGGCCGCCGACGAGGCGCCGGCCTCGCCGCTGCGGATCGCCGATCTCGAAGGGCGGCCGATGGTGATGTTCCGGCACGGCTACGACCTGCGGGACCTCACGCTCGCCGCATGCCGTGCGGCCGGCTTCGAGCCGTACTTCACCGTCGAGGGCGGCGAGATGGACGCGGTGCTCGGCTTCGTCCGGGCGGGGCTGGGCATCGGGGTGGTGCCGCAGATGGTCGCCGCCCGAGCCGGCCACGACCTGCGGGTCACCCCGCTGGCCCGGCCCGGCCTGCGCCGGACGGTGGCCCTCGCGCACCGCAGCGACGTCGCCCCGCCGCGGGCCGCCCGCGTCCTCCAGGACGTCCTGCTGACCGCGGCGACCCGCCCGCTGGTCCAGACCCGGCCGTAGCCCGCCGGGAATCCTCCGGAGCCGCCGTCCGGACCGTGGCTCCTCGGACGGGGGACGCAGGCCGGAACGGGCCGCCGTACCGCCATGGGGACCGGCGCCTTCCGACGGACGCGATCGACGCGGCCGAGACCCGCCGATACGTTCGTCCCCACCCTGCCAACGGTGTGTTGCCGCCCGTTCCGGGCGGCGTCGGGCGGGGCTCATGAGCAAGGAAGCGGGCGGCAGATGAGATTCACCGACAAGGTCGCGGTCGTCACCGGCGCCGACTCCGGCATCGGCAGGGCCACCGCGGTACGGCTGCTGGCCGAGGGCGCACACGTCCTGGCCGTGGACCTCCGGCACGACGCGCCCTGGCCGGAGCCCGGCACCGACCGGCTGCGCACCCTCACCCTCGACGTCGCGCGGCCGGACGCCGCCGACGTCCTGACCGACGCCGTACGGGCGGACCAAGGACGGGTCGACGTCCTGGCCAACGTGGCCGGCGTCCTGCACATCGCACCGTTCCTCGACGTGGGCCGCGACGACTGGGACCGGGTCCTGGCGGTGAACCTGACGGCGCCGTTCTTCCTCACCCAGGCCGTCGCCCGGCTCATGGCCGAGACGCAGGTCCGCGGGCGCATCGTCAACGTCTCCTCGGTGCACGCCGTCGTCTCCGAGCCGAGCGCGGCGCCGTACACCGCGACCAAGGGCGGTCTCGAAGCGATGACGCGCACGATGGCCTCCGAACTCGCCCCGCACGGCATCACCGTCAACTGCGTGCGGCCGGGTCCGGTGCGCACCGGCATGAGCAGGCCGATCTACACGCCGGACGTCGAACGGGCGCTGCTGTCCAGGGTCCCGCTCGGTATCGCCCCGCCCGAGTGGATCGCTTCGGCGATCTGCTACCTGGCGTCCGACGAGGCCTGCTACACCACCGGGGCGTGCCTCGACGTCGACGGCGGGTACGCCATGGACGGCGCGCTGCCCGGGCTGGCCTACTCCTGAGCGCCCGGGACCCCCGGGGGCGCGGGCGGCCCGGGGGTCCCCCGCCCTGCGTGTCGACGCCCGACCGAGGCACGCCAAGGCGGGCACGCGACTATAGTGGGTACCTCCAGGATAGTGATGACCTGACCCGGAGGCACCCGCCATGGCCGACACCACTGCCACCCCCGTCCGCACCGCCGGCCGTGCCACCGGCCGGGCCGCCGCACGGGTGCCGGTCGAGCCGTGCCCGATCAGCCCGGTGGTCGACCTGGTGTTCAGCCGCTGGACGACGCCGATCCTGTGGCTGCTGAACGAGTTCGGGCGGCAGCGCTTCGTGGAGCTGGAGCGCAGGATCGGCTCCATCACCCCGAAGGTGCTGACCCAGCGGCTGCGGCAGCTGGAGCGCGACGGGCTGGTCGTCCGCACCTACCACCCCGAGGTGCCGCCGCGGGTCGAGTACGAGATCAGCGAGCTGGGCATGAGCCTGGCGCCGCTGTTCGCGACGCTCGCCGAGTGGTCGTACGCACATCTGGCCGAGGTGGCCGAGGCCCGTACCGAATACGACGACCGCGGCCAGCCGATGCCGTAGCGCCGGCGCGCGGCGTCTGCTCACTCCCCGCCGGACCGCTTCACCGCATAGACGGCGAGCACGATCAGCGCGATGACGGCCAGCGCCACGATCAGGCCGGTGAGGCCGAGGCCGCCGGTGCCGCCGTGGCTGTGGTGGTGGTGCGTGCGGTAGGCGAGTTGAGCGAAAGCGTGTTCCCCGTTTGTCATGTCCGGGAGTCTAGACGCCGGTTGATCATCCGGTGGACGGAACGGACTATGCGTCGTAGTCGACGGTGAGGGTGTCGGAGGCGGGGAAGGACTGGCAGGTCAGGACGTAGCCCGCGTCGACCTCGGCGGTCTCCAGGGCGAAGTTGCGGCGCATGTCGGCACGGCCCTCGGTGACCCGGGCGCGGCACGTGCCGCAGACGCCGCCCTTGCAGGCGAAGGGCAGGTCGGGGCGGACGCGTTGGGCGCCGTCGAGGATCGTGGCATCGGTCGGCAGGGCGGCGGTGGAGCTGCGGCCGTCGAGGGTGACGGTGACCTGGCTGACCGGGCCGCTGACGGCCTCGTCGGGGTGCCGCAGCGGGGCGACGGGCTCGTCGTCGGCGAAGAACAGCTCCCGGTGGACGCGGTCGTCGGGCACGCCGAGCCCGGCCAGCACCGCCTGCGCGTCGGTGATCATGCCCTGCGGCCCGCACAGCCACCAGTGGTCCGCGCTCGGCACGTGCACCAGGCCGGCGATGAGCGCGGCGAGCCGGTCCGCGTCGAGCCGGCCGGACAGCAGCTCGGCCTCACGCGGCTCGCGGGAGAGCACATGGCCGATCTGGAAGCGGGCCGGATACGCGTCCTTGAGGTCGGCCAGCTCGTCGGCGAACATCACCGTACCCGTGCGCCGGTTGCCGTAGAAGAGGGTGACCCGCGAGCGCGAGTCGGCGGCGAGCACGGACTCCGCGATGGACATCATCGGGGTGATCCCCGACCCCGCGGCGATCAGCACGTGGTGCCCCGGGTCGCCCGGATCAGGGGTGAAGGCGCCGGTCGGCGGCAGCACCTCGACGGTGTCGCCCCGGCGCACCCCGTGCACCAGCCAGTCGGAGAACAGCCCGCCGGGCACCACGCGCACCCCGATCCGCGGCGGAGCCCCGGCAGGCGAGCAGATGGAGTACGAACGCCGCTCGTCGCGTCCGTCGACCGTGCGGCGCAGGGTGAGGGACTGCCCGGGGCGGTGGGCGAACTCCGCGGCCAGCTCGTCGGGGATCTCGAAGCCGACGGTCACGGCGTCCTCGCACAGCGGCCTGACGTCGGCCACCCGCAGCTCGTGGAAGACCGGGCGGCGCCGCGGCCGTACGGCCCCGGCGGCGGCGGTGCTGGTCGGGGCCATCACAACTCCTTGACGTGCTCGAAGGGTTCGCGGCAGGCACGGCAGCGCCACAGGGACTTGCACGCCGTGGCCGAGAAGCGGGAGGTCTCCTCGGTGTCGGTCGAGCCGCACCGCGGGCAGCCGACCGCGCGCCGGGGTGCGCCGAGCACCAGCGGAACGGGACCGGCCGTGCGGCGCGGTGCGGGGCCGGGCGGCGAGATGCCGTACTCGCGCAGGGTGCGCCGGCCGTGCGGGGTGATCAGGTCGGTGGACCACGGCGGGTCGAGAACCGTGCGGATCTCCACCTTCTCGAAGCCGGCGCGGCGCAGCCTGGCGGCCACGTCGGCGCGCATCTCGGCCATCGCCGGGCAACCGGAGTAGGTGGGCGTGAGGCTGGCCACCACGGTGCCGTCCGGGGTCAGCCGGACGTCCCTGAGCACCCCGAGGTCGGCCAGGGTGAGCATGGGCAGCTCGGGGTCGGGCACCTGTGCGGCGACCTGCCTGGCGGTCCGCAGGGACGGGGCGGTCACCATGCCGCCTCCGGATGGGCGCGGGCCACGCTCTGCAACTCGGCCAGCAGCGGGGCCAGATGCTCGGTGTGCTCGCCGCGCCGCCCGGAGCCCGGCACAGCGGCCGCGGCCGGCAGGTCGAGCCCCGCGGCGAGCAGCACCTGGTCGAGCACGGCCAGCGTCTCCTGCCGTACGGCGTCGGCGTGGGCGGCGAACTGCGGCCGGGCGTCGAGTACTTCGCCGAGGTAGGGCGCCACCGCGGCCAGCGCGGCACGCATCCTGCGGTGCGACTCCTCGGTGCCGTCGCCGAGGCGCAGCGCCCAGTCGGCGGCATACTGCCGGTGGTAGGTCAGCTCGGCCACGCCCTTGGCCGCCACCGCCGCGAGCACCGGGTCGGCCGCCGAGGCGAGCCGGCCGAACAGCGCGAGCCGCCAGCTGGAGAGCACCAGCAGCCGGACGACGCAGAAGGCGAAGTCGGTGTCGGGCAGTTCGGCCAGCCGCGTGTTGCGGAAGTCGTCCGGGTCGCGGGTGTAGGCGTAGGCGTCCTCGCCGCGGCCGGTGCCGTCGACCTGGCCGCAGCGCGCGTAGAGCAGCCGGGCCTGGCCGAGCAGGTCGAGGCCGATGTTGGCGAGCGCGACCTCCTCCTCCAACTCCGGCGCGCGGGTGCACCACTGGGCAAGGCGCTGCGCGCAGACCAGCGCGTCGTCACCCAGCGCCAGGCACATCGCGGCCAGTTCCGCGGTGTCCACGCCGTCGGGCACCGCGGTGTCCACGCCGTGCAGCGGGTCCTCGAAGCCGGTGCCGAACGCCCAGCGGGCGGCGCCGTCGTCGTGCCCCTCGGCCAGGGACAGGTAGACATGGTCGTCGGTGGCGTCGATGGCGTCGATGTCGTCGCTCATGCCGGCCGGCTCCTAGATGTGCGGGACATCGTCGGGGATGTCGTAGAAGGTCGGGTGGCGGTACACCTTGTCGGCGCTCGGCTGGAAGAAGGGGTCCTTCTCGTCGCGGGTCGAGGCGGCGATGTGGGTGGAGCGCACCACCCAGATGGACACCCCCTCGTTGCGGCGGGTGTAGAGGTCGCGCGCGTGGGTGAGGGCCATCCGGTCGTCGGCCGCGTGCAGCGAGCCGACGTGCACGTGGTTCAGCCCGCGCTTGCCGCGGACGAACACCTCGTAGAGCGGCCAGTCCCGCTCGGCCGTGCCCGTGCCGTCGCTGCTCATACTGCCGCTCCTTCGCTCTGCCGCGCCCTGGCGGCCTGCTTGGCCGCGTGGGCGGTGGCCGCCTCGCGGACCCAGGCGCCGTCCTCGTGCGCCGCCCGGCGGCGGGCGACCCGTTCGGTGTTGAGGGGTCCGTCGCCGCTGATCACCCGCTGCAGCTCCGACCAGTCGGGGGTGCCGAAGTCGTGGCGGCCGCGCTGCTCGTTCCAGCACAGCTCGGGGTCGGGCAGGGTGACACCGAGCCGCTCCGCCTGCGGCACGGTCATGTCGACGAAGCGCTGCCGCAGCTCGTCGTTGCTGTGCCGCTTGATCTTCCACGCCATCGAGCGGGCCGAGTTCGGCGAGTCGCCGTCCGGCGGGCCGAACATCATCAGCGACGGCCACCACCAGCGGTCCACCGCGTCCTGCACCATCGCGCGCTGGGCGTCGGTTCCGCGCATCATCGTCATCAGCAGCTCGTAGCCCTGCCGCTGGTGGAAGGACTCCTCCTTGCACACCCGCACCATCGCGCGGGCGTAGGGGCCGTACGAACTGCGGCACAGCGGCACCTGGTTGCAGATCGCCGCGCCGTCCACGAACCAGCCGATAACGCCCACGTCGGCGTAGTTGGCAGTGGGGTAGTTGAAGATCGAGGAGTACTTCTGGCGGCCCTCGATGAGCCGCTCGGTCAGGTCGGCGCGGTCGGCGCCCAGCGTCTCGGCGGCCGAGTAGAGATACAGACCGTGGCCCGCCTCGTCCTGCACCTTGGCGAAGAGGATCGCCTTGCGTCGCAGCGAGGGCGCGCGGCTGATCCACTCCCCCTCGGGCTGCATGCCGATGATCTCCGAGTGGGCGTGCTGGGCGATCTGCCGGATCAGCGTCCTGCGGTAGCCGTCGGGCATCCAGTCCCGCGGCTCGATGCGCTGGTTGCCGGCGATGGTGGTGTCGAAGCGCTGCTGGAGCTGCGGGTCGGCGGAGCCGTCACCGCCGCCGTCGCCGCCCGATGAGCCTTCCCTTGGCATGCCCTGCCTCCTCGTCCTGACCAGCCATCCCAACCGACCGTTCGTTCGGTATCAAGTGTGCGGATCTTTCGCCGCCGAGGCAAGCCCCGGCCGGGTCCGACCGGCCGAAGCACGCCCCTGCCGGTCAGACCCGCTCCACCAGCATCGCGACGCCCTGGCCCACGCCCACGCACAGCGTGGCCAGCCCGCGGCGGCCGCCCTCCCGCTCCAGCCGCCCCAGCAGGGTGAGCAGGATGCGCGCCCCGGAGCAGCCGAGCGGGTGGCCCAGCGCGATCGCGCCGCCGTCGGCGTTGACCGTGTCCTGGTCGAGGCCGAGGCGGCCGATCACGGCGAGCGCCTGGGCGGCGAAGGCCTCGTTCAGCTCGACCGCGTCCAGGTCCGCGCTCTTCCACCCGGCCCTGGCCAGGGCCTTCTCGGTTGCGGGCACCGGGCCGAGCCCCATCAGGTGGGGCTGCACACCGGCAGAGGCGGAGGTGACGATCCTGGCACGCGGCGTCAGCCCGTACCGCTCGACCGCCCGGGCACCTGCCACGACCAGGGCGGCGGCGCCGTCGGACAGCGGGGAGGAGGACCCTGCGGTGACGACCCCGCCCTCGCGGAAGACCGTCCGCAGCGCGGCGAGCTTGTCGGGCGAGGTGCCGGGGCGCGGCCCCTCGTCGCGGCCGACCGCGCCGTCGCCGACCGGCACGGCGACGATCTCCCGGTCGAAGTGCCCGGCTTCCTGGGCGGCCACCGCCCGCCGGTGGCTGCGCAGCGCGAAGGCGTCGCTGTCGGCCCGGGTGATGCCGTCGAGCGCGGCGACCTCCTCCGCGGTCTCCCCCATCGACAGCGTCACCTTCGCCGCCTCAGGTCCCGCGCCTGCGGGCACCGCCCGGTCGGCGGCGCTGAAGCGCGGGTTGGTGAAGCGCCAGCCGAGCGCGGTGTCGTGCACCTGCCCCGGCTTGGCCCAGGGCGTGCCCGGCTTGGCCATGACCCAGGGCGCCCGGGTCATCGACTCCACGCCGCCCGCCACCACCAGGTCGGCCTCGCCGGAGCGGATGGCCTGGGCGGCGGAGGCGACCGCGGTCAGCCCGGAGGCGCACAGCCGGTTGACCGTGTAGCCGGGCACGGTGTGCGGGAGGCCCGCCAGCAGGACCGCCATCCGGGCGACGTCGCGGTTGTCCTCGCCGGCCTGGTTGGCGGCGCCGAGGACCACCTCGTCCACCGCCTCGGCCGGGATGCCGCCGCGCCGGACGGCCTCGGCCACCACCAGCGCGGCCAGGTCGTCGGGCCGCACCGAGGCGAGCGCGCCGCCGTACCGGCCCTGCGGGGTGCGGGCGCCGTCGACCAGGTAGACCTCATCGGACATGGCTCTCCTCGATGGCGGGACGCGGGGCGAACGGGCCGCGGCAGCCGTTGGTGCGGGGCGTGCGTGACATGCGTTCCCTCCTCTTGACAGGCGGCGGCGACGCTTGCTTACGTGGCCGCACGCTAACCGAATGGTCGGTTGGGAGACAAGGCAGGTGCATCCGTGGGACAGGCCGACAACGGACGCGGCCCGGAGGCACGGGCCGGCAGCGGACCGGCCGCGGGCGCGGACTATTCCGCCGAGCTGCTCGACGACGCCGAGCGGCTGACCCGCGAGCAGCTGCGCGAGCTGCAGCTCGACCGGCTGCGGGCGACGCTGCGCCACGCGTACGCGAACGTGGAGCTGTACCGCCGCAAGTTCGACGCCGCCGGTGTGGCCCCTGAGGACTGCCGCAGCCTGGAGGACCTCGCGCGGTTCCCCTTCACCACCAAGGCGGACCTGCGCGACACCTACCCGTACGGCATGTTCGCCGTGCCGATGGACCGGGTGCGCCGCATCCACGCCTCCAGCGGCACCACGGGACGCCCCACCGTGGTGGGTTACACCGAGGGCGACCTGTCGGTGTGGGCCGACGTGGTGGCCCGGTCGATCAGGGCCGCGGGCGGCCGGCCCGGCCACAAGGTGCACATCGCCTACGGCTACGGCCTGTTCACCGGCGGCCTCGGGGCGCACTACGGAGCGGAGCGGGCCGGCTGCACGGTGATCCCCGCCTCGGGCGGCATGACCGCCCGGCAGGTGCGGCTGATCCAGGACTTCCGGCCCGAGATCATCATGGTGACCCCGTCCTACATGCTCACGCTGCTCGACGAGTTCGAACGCCAGGGCGTCGACCCGCGGTCCACCTCGCTGAAGGTCGGCATCTTCGGGGCCGAGCCGTGGACGGAGGCGATGCGCCGGGAGATCGAGGAGCGCCTCGACATCGACGCTGTTGATATATACGGGCTTTCCGAGGTGATGGGCCCCGGCGTGGCGCAGGAGTGCGTGCGGACCAAGGACGGCCTGCACGTGTGGGAGGACCACTTCCTGCCCGAGGTCGTCGACCCGCTCGGTGACGCCGTGATGCCGGACGGCGAGAGCGGTGAGCTGGTGTTCACCTCGCTGACCAAGGAGGCGCTGCCGGTCATCCGCTACCGCACCCGCGACCTGACCCGGCTGCTGCCCGGCACCGCCCGCCCGGCCTTCCGGCGGATGGAGAAGGTCACGGGGCGCTGCGACGACATGGTCATCCTGCGCGGGGTGAACGTCTTCCCCACCCAGGTCGAGGAGGTCGTCCTCGGCGTCCCGGGCGTGGCACCGCACTTCCGCCTCGACCTGACCCGGCGCGGCCGGCTGGACCACATGACGGTCCTCGTCGAGGCCAGGCCCGGCGCGGCGCCCCGGGACCGGGACGACGCGGCCCGCCGCATCGCGCAGGGGGTCAAGGACAGCGTCGGCGTCACCGTGGAGGTCGTCGTGGTCGAGCCGGAGAGCCTGGAGCGCTCGGTCGGCAAGATCCAGCGGATCAGGGACCTGCGGCAGTCCTGACCCCGCCCGCTCAGTCCAGGTAGCCGTGGTCGGCCAGGATGCGGTCGACGCGGGCGCGGTGCGCGGCCTCCCACGCGTCGAGGCTCTCACCGGCCTCCTTGGCCAGCTTCTGGCGGGCGTCGGCCAGCACCTGGCCCGCGCGCCCGGCGGGGACGACGGCGACGCCCTCCTCGTCGGCGACCACGATGTCGCCCGCGCGCACCTCGACGCCGCCGCAGCGCACCGGCTCGCCGAGCGGTACGACCGCCTTCTTGCCGCCGGGGCAGGGGACGACGCCGCGGGCGAGGACCGGGAAGCCCATCGCGCGGATCTCGCCGAGGTCGCGGATCACGCCGTCGATGACGAAGCCCGCGATGCCCCGGCGCTGCGCGACGGCGCAGACGTTGCCGCCGGCCACCGCGTAGTCGGCGTCGCCGGCCTCCATGACGATCACCGAGCCGGGCGCCGCCCGGTAGATGGCCGCGTGCAGCATCAGGTTGTCGCCGGGCGGGCAGCGCACGGTGAACGCCGGCCCCGCGATCCGCGGCCCAGGACCCCACAGCGGCCGCACCCCGGCGTCCATGACCTGGCTGCGCCCCAGGACGTCGGCGAGGGTGGTCGGCGGGATGTCCCGGAATTCGCTCACGTCGTCCACGCTCACCCTTCGTCCGCGCGCCCGAGGCCGGGCGCCTCCCGGGAACGCTACCGGACGGTACCGGCCCCGCCCCGCCCGGGCACGGGCGGGGCGGGGCCGGTACGGCGCGGGCGGGTTACGACCAGCGCTGGTTCGCGCCGCCGTTGCACGTCCACAGCTCGGCCAGGGCGCCGTCGGCGGTGGAGGCGCCGGTGACGTCGAGGCACAGGCCGGACTGGACGCCGGTGATGCTCCCGTCGGAGTTCGCCCGCCACTGCTGGTTGGCGCCGCCGTTGCAGTCCCAGATCTCCACCTTGGTGCCGGGCGCGGTCTGGTTGTCGTACGCGTCGAGGCACTTGGTCCCCCCGTAGACGGTGATGCGGCCGCCGGAGGCGCGGGTCCAGGCCTGGTTCACCCCGCCGTTGCAGCTCCAGATCTCCACCGCGGAGCCGTTGGTGAGCGAGTTGTTGTACGCGTCGAGGCACTTGCCGGCGCCGACCGCCTGGACGGGTGCCGCCGCGGGGAGGGTGGTGGTGCCGCCGGAGACGCGGTACATCACGGTGCCGTGCGCGGGCACCGGGGCGCTGATGGTGCCCGCGGTGGTGGTCTTGGCGCCGCTCCACAGGTCGGTCAGGCCGTAGGACGAGGCGCCGCTCTTGCCGATCGCGGCGGCGCTGGTGGAGATGGTCGCCGTCGATCCCGTCTCGTTGAACAGCAGGACCGAGACGTCCCCGCCGGCCAGCGGTTTGGCCAGCACGTCGAGGCCGTTGGCGGCGGAGACCTGGCTGCCCTGGACGCCCAGCGCGTCCTGGTCGACGGCGATGACGGCCTTGTTCGTGAGGATGGACAGCGTGTCGGCGCCGGCGCCGAGCAGGTTGCTGCCGTCGATGAGGGGGGCGGCCATCTCGGCCCAGAGGCTGAACTCCGAGCGGTCCTCGACCGTGCTCATGCCGTTGCCGGTCTCCAGCATGTCGGGGTCGTTCCAGTGGCCGGGTCCCGCGGCTGCGGCCAGCGCCAGGTTGCTGTGGAAGATCGAGAGCATGCTGCCGTAGGAGGCGTTGATGTCGCCGGTGGTGCGCCACAGGTTGCCCACGCCCGCGCCCCAGTTCTGCACGGTCTCCTCGCCCCAGTCGCACAGGCTGAAGACGATCGGGCGGCCGGTGGCGGCCAGCGCGTCGCGCATCGCGGTGTAGCGGGGCAGGGCCGCGGCGCCGGTGTTGTTGCAGTTGTCGTACTTCAGGTAGTCCACGCCCCAGGATGCGAACGACCGTGCGTCCTGCTGCTCGTGGCCGAGGCTGCCGGGATAGCCGGCACAGGTCGCGGTGCCTGCGTCCTCGTAGATGCCGAGCTTGAGGCCCTTGGAGTGCACGTACGCGGCGGTGCCGGAGATCCCGTCGGGGAATTTGGTGAAGTCCGGCTGGAGGTCGCCCGCGCCGTCCCTGGAGTGCTGGAGCCAGCAGTCGTCGATGTTGACGTAGGTGTAGCCGGCCGCGGCCATCCCGGAGGAGACCATCTTGTCGGCCGTCTGCTTGATCAGCGCTTCCGACGTGTTGCAGCCGTACGCGTTCCAGTCGTTGAAGCCCATCGGCGGGGTCAGCGCCAGGCCGTTGCCGAGCGCGGCCGCGGGGGCGGCCGTCGCCACCGCGGCCAGCGGCACCGCGGGCAGCAGCAGCGCTGCGGCCAGGGCGAGGCCGCCGGCGCCGGACAGCGCGCGGCGGACGGTTCCGGGTGTGCGAAGCCCTCGGATTCTCACGGTGCGTCTCCTGGAGGTGGGGGGTGGAGGTGCAGGCCGCGGCGGTCGCTGGGGACGATTAACCCGTGCGGGTTTCGGTGCGTCAAGATGCGCGGAAAGTTTTTCAAAGTTTCCTTTGTGCGCGGAGATCCCCCCCGACACCGGCCTGAGTCAACATTTCCGGACAGACTCCGACGCCGTCGCGGCCGCTGACCTGCCACGGCAGTCCGGCCGGCGGCTTGTTAGATTGCCGGTGTGAGGGGATCGCGTCCCGGTGCCGAGGTCCGCGCCTGGCGACCGGCCGTGGCGGGGATCAGCGAGGTGCTGCACGCGCGCTTCGACGCGCACGCGTACCCGGTGCACACCCATGACACCTGGGACCTGATGCTGCTGGACGACGGTGTCGTCGACTTCGCCCTCGACCGCACGCGGCACGGCGCGACGGACGCGGGACGGGTGGTGCTGCTGCCGCCGGGGGTGCCGCACGACGGGCGGTCGGTCGGCCGCCTCGGCTTCCGCAAGCGGGTGCTGTACCTGTCGACGGCGGTCCTCCCCGAACGGCTGGCGGGCACCGCGGTGGACGGGCCGATCCTGCTCGACCCGGCGCTGCACGACCGGGTGCACCTGCTGCACGAGGCGCTGCGGCAGCAGGGAGGCGCAGGCGACACCCTGGAGGCCGAATCACGGCTGGCCTTCGTCCGCGAACGGCTGCTGACGCACCTGGACCTGCGCCGGCCGCCCCCTCAGGACCGGGCCGACCACCGGCTGGCGGTTCAGCTGCGGGAGTTGCTGGACTCCCGGGTGCGCACCGGCCTGTCGCTGGACGAGGCGACCCGGGTGCTGCACGCCCATCCCACGCATCTGGTCCGCAGCTTCACCCGGGCCTACGGGCTGCCGCCGCACACCTATCTGACCGGGCGCAGGATCGACCGGGCCAGGGCGCTGCTGCTGGCCGGCGAGCGGCCGGTCGACGTGGCCGGCGCGGTCGGCTTCTACGACCAGGCACATCTGAGCCGGCACTTCACCCGGCACATGGGTGTCCCGCCGGCCCGCTTCGGGCGGCGCGGCGCGTAGGTACGCGGTGGGCGCCGCCCGCAGCGGTGGCCGGGTGCCGGGTGGGGTCAGCCGGTGGCGATGGCCGGGTCGCTGACCCCGGGCCTGCCGTTCTCCACGTGGCCGGCCAGGCGGCGCAGGTAGCCGGGGTCGTGGTCTGCTGTCACGGTGAGGTCGTACCAGCGCTTGCTGCGGCCGAGGTCGACGGTGTGGGTCTCGCGGCGGCCGGCGCGGACGGTGTACGTCGCGTGGTGCCCGTCGTAGGAGTTGCGGACGGTCAGGCGGACGTCGTCGCGGCCGGAGTTGGTGAAGGTCAGCTCGATGCGCCCGGCGGCCGCGTCGTGACGGGCGGTCACCTCGGCTCCCGCGTGGGCCGCGGAGCCCTTGAAGGTGCGCAGGAAGCCGGCCGGGCCGTACGCCGTCAGGTCGTAGCTGCCGCCCTGGTCGGCGGTGTCCCAGCTGCCGGAGAGCTTCTTGCCGGCTTCCGCGGTGTACGTCCACGGGCCGTCGGTGCGGCCGGCGGCCGTGACGTGGAAGCACACGCCGGCGGCGACCCCGCCGCCGAAGGTGAGGGTGACGCGCCTGTTGGACGGTGTCACGGCCGCGTCGACCTGCGGGGCGTAGGGCAGCGGGCGGGTGGGGCGGCTGCCCTTCTCCTGCACCGGCAGCACCTGGTGCGCGGGCGGCACCGGGACGTAGCTGTCGTGCCGGTCGCGGTCCTGCGGCCGGTAGGCGTCGGTGTCGGGCAGCGGTGCGGGCCTGCCGTGCCCGAGCCCGAAGTCGAAGGCGGAGGTCAGGTCGCCGCAGACGGCCCGCCGCCAGGGCGAGATGTTCGGCTCGTGCACCCCGAAGCGGCGCTCCATGAAGCGCACGATCGAGGTGTGGTCGAAGACCTCGGAGCAGACGTAGCCGCCGGTGCTCCAGGGTGAGACCACCGTCATCGGCACCCGCTGGCCGAGGCCGTAGGGGCCGGCCGCGTAGGTGCCGCTGCCCGCGAAGATCTCGCCCTCGGTACTGACGGTGGAGGCGCCGCGGCCCTCGGCGGGCGGGGCGAACGGCGGCACGACGTGGTCGAAGTAGCCGTCGTTCTCGTCGTAGGTGATGAACAGCGCGGTCCTGCTCCACACCTCGGGGTCGGCGGTGAGCGCGTCGAGGACCTGCGAGATGTACCAGGCGCCGTAGTTCGCGGGCCAGTTGGGGTGCTCGGAGAAGGCCTCGGGCGCGGCGATCCAGGAGATCTGCGGCAGCCTGCCCCCGGTGACGTCCGCCCGCAGGACGTCGAAGAAGCCGTCGCCGGCCTTGGCGTCGGTGCCGGTGCGGGCCTTGTCGTACAGCGGGTCGCCGGGCTGCGCGTTGCGGTAGTTGTCGAAGTACAGCAGCGAATTGTCGCCGTAGTTGCCCCGGTAGGCGTCCGGGATCCAGCCCCAGGAGTTGGCGGCGTCCAGGCCGTCGCCGACGTCCTGGTAGATCTTCCAGGAGACCCCGGCCTTCTCCAGCCGCTCGGGGTAGGTGGTCCAGGAGTAGCCCAGCTCGGAGTTGTCCAGCACGGGGCCCGCGCCCCTGCCGTCGTTGCCCGTCCAACCCGACCACATGTAGTAGCGGTTGGGGTCGGTGCCGCCGATGAAGGAGCAGTGGTAGGCGTCGCAGATGGTGAAGGCGTCGGCCAGGGCGTAGTGGAACGGGATGTCGTCGCGGGTCAGATACGCCATCGTGCCCGCGGACTTGGCCGGGATCCAGCGGTCGTACCGGCCGTCGTTGAAGGCGGCGTGGCTGCCGGTCCACTCGTGGTTGAGGCCCTCGATGAACTGCAGTCCCAGGTCGTCGGCGTCCGGGCGGTAGGGCAGCACGTCCTTGCCGCTGCCGTCCGGCTGGTACCAGACCGGCTTGCCGTTCGCCAGCCGCACCGGGCGGGGGTCGCCGAAGCCGCGCACTCCGCGCAGCGAGCCGAAGTAGTGGTCGAAGGACCGGTTCTCCTGCATCAGGACGACGATGTGGTCGACGTCCTTGATGGTCCCGGTGCGGCGTCCGGCCGGGATGGCGGCGGCGCGCTGGATGCTGCTGGACAGGGCGGTGAAGCCCGCGGTGGCGCCGGCGATCTGCAGGAAGCGCCGCCGGGTGGGTTCTGCCATGGCTCGTGGTACCTCTTCGCAGGGTGGAGTGTGCGGGGTGGTGCCAAGCGCAGCGACCGCAGGCGACCTGGCCGTGTCGCCCGGGTGAAAGCCCGCGGTACGCGTCGCGAACAGCCGAGTCCGGAGGCCGGGAAGCGGAACGCGCGGCCCTGCGGGTGCGCGGGGAGGCCGGGATCGCCGGTCACGCGGTCTTCCGACGCGGTCCGGAAAGGCGGCGTTCAACTGGCCGTCGCCGGGGGGCGCGAGTCTTCACGCATTCGCAGCCCATGCACCAAGGAGCAACGATGGTCGCACAGATGGACGCACAGGACCCGTCGGCGGACCGCCTCAGCCGGCGCACCGCGGTCGGCCTGCTGGGGACCGCGGGAGTCGGCGCGGTCGCCGTACCGCTGCTGGGCGCGGGCACCGCCGCCGCCGCACCGGCCGGCGCCCCCGCCTTCCACCCCACTCCCGACACCGGCGGTGCCTCCCCGGTGCAGGGCCTGCATCTGACCTTCGGCCGGGACCCGTCCACCCAGATGGTGGTCTCCTGGCTGACCGACGCCCCGGTCAAGCGGCCGCGGGTGCTGTACGGCACGCTGGAGGCCGGCCTGGGCTCCGGCGCGCCGGCGCGGACCCGGGTGTACACCGACGGCAAGTCGGGCCGGAAGGTCTACGTCCACCACGCGCCGATCGGCGGGCTGCGCCCGGGCACCGACTACTACTACCTGGTCTCGCACGACGGTGCCACGCCGGACAGCGGCACCTTCCGCACCGCGCCGCGCGGCCGCCAGCCGCTGACCTTCACCAGCTTCGGCGACCAGTCGGCGCCCCAGGTGACGTGGGCGAGCGACGGCACGGCGGCCTTCGACGCGAACTCCACCCCGGCGACCAAGGACATCGTCACCGGCATCGAGCAGGTCGCGCCGCTCTTCCACCTGCTCAACGGCGACCTGTGCTACGCCAACCTGGACGTGGACCGGGTGCGCACCTGGAACAACTTCTTCACCAACAACACCCGTTCGGCGCGCTTCCGGCCATGGATGCCCGCCGCGGGCAACCACGAGATCGAGTCGGGCAACGGGCCGATCGGCCTGGGCGCGTACCAGACGTACTTCGACCTGCCCTCGACCGAGACCGACGACGAGCTCGCGGGCCTGTGGTACGCCTTCACCGCGGGTTCCGTGCGGGTGATCGTGCTGCAGAACGACGACATCGCGCTCCAGGACGGCGGTGACGTCTACGTCAACGGCTACTCCGGCGGACGCCAGCTGGCCTTCCTCGAACGGGAGTTGAAGGCGGCCCGGCGCGACACCGGCATCGACTGGATCGTCGTGGCGATGCACCAGGTGATGATCAGCTCCTCCGACGCCAACGGCGCCGACCTGGGGCTGCGCGCGGCGTACGGCCCGCTGTTCGACCGCTACCAGGTGGACCTGGTGGTCTGCGGCCACGAGCACAACTACGAGCGCTCCCTCGCGGTGCGCGGGGTGGTCGGCGGCAGCGAGACGCTGACCCCCAACCCGGCCTCGACCAGGACAGACGACATCGACACCGGTCTCGGCACCGTCCACATGGTGCTGGGCGGCGGAGGTGTCTCGGGCACCACCAACCAGGCCTTCTTCAAGGACGGCACCGCGAAGGTCATCACGGCGGTCGCCGCCACCCGCCCCGAGGGCGGCAAGCGGGCCGCGACCTACGTCAAGGAGGAGGCGGTGTGGACCGGCGTGCGCGACATCGAGCACCCCTACGGCTTCGCCGCCTTCACGGTGGATCCGGGACGCTTCCCCGGTGACACCACCCGGCTGCACGTCACCTACTACAACGTGAACAAGCCGCACGGCGAGCTGTCGGTCTTCGAGCGCTTCACGCTGCACCGCAAGCGGAGCGACGGGCACCGCTGACCGGCAGACGCCAGGCACCACCGGAGAAGGACGGCCCGCGGGAATTCCTCCCGCGGGCCTTCTTCTCTGCTTGTGTATACCGAGTATGATACCGGGTATACACAAGGGGACGGGGAGGTCGATCCGATGAGTGTGCGCCACGCTTTGCTCGCGCTGCTGAGCGAAGGACCCAAGTACGGCTTGCAGTTGCGCCAGGAGTTCGAAGCGCGGACCGGAGAGGTCTGGCCGCTGAATGTCGGTCAGGTCTATTCGACGATGCAGCGCCTGGAGCGGGACGGGCTGGTGGAGTCCGACCAGGACGAGCCGGCGGACGCCGGTCCGCAGAAGAGCTATCGCATCACCCCGGCCGGTGGCGCCGAACTGGCGACCTGGCTGATAACCCCGCCGACTCCCGACGCGCCGCCGCGCGACGAACTGCTGATCAAGGTGCTGGTCGCACTGCGGCTGCCCGGGGTCGACCTGCCCGCGATCCTGCAGTCGCACCGCAGGGCCACCATCGAGCGGATGCAGCAGTACACCCGCCTCAAGGAGCACGCGCTCGACGACCTGTCGCTGCTGCTGGTCGCCGACGCGCAGCTGTACCGCCTGGAATCCGTGGTCCGCTGGCTGGACGCGGCGCAGGCCCGGCTCCGGCACCACGCTCCCGGCCCGCAGGCCGCCGCGTCGGCCGTACCGCGGACGGCGCCCGGGGCGGCCGCGCCGGCAGCGCCCGCTCCCGCACCGGGCGGCACGGGAGGCGTCCGGTGACCGCGCCGCTCGAACTGCGCGGGGTGTCCAAGACCTACGGCGAGGGTCCCGCCGCCGTCCAGGCCCTGGTCGAGGCGAACTTGAGCGTCGCCGCCGGCGAGATGGTCGCCGTGATGGGGCCGAGCGGGTCCGGCAAGTCGACCCTGCTGACCATCGCGGGCAGCCTGGAGGAACCGACCAGCGGCGAGGTGTACATCGAGGGCACTCCCCTGTCGGGGCTGAGCCGCGACGACCGGGCCAGGCTGCGCCGCCGCCACATCGGCTACGTCTTCCAGGACTTCAACCTGCTCGCCGGGCTCACCGCGGTCGAGAACATCACGATGCCGCTGGAGCTGGACGGGGTCAGAAGCCGGCAGGCCCGCCGCGCCGGGCTTGCCGCGCTGGAGGAACTGGGGCTCGCCGACCGCGCCGGCAGCTTCCCCGACGAGCTGTCCGGCGGGCAGCGGCAGCGGGTCGCGCTGGCCAGGGCGCTGGTCGGCGAGCGCCGGCTGCTGCTCGCCGACGAGCCGACCGGAGCGCTGGACTCGCACAGCGGCGAGGGTGTGATGCGGCTGATCAGGTCCGCCTGCCACAGCGGCGCGGCCGCCGTGATGGTCACCCACGACGCTCAACTGGCCTCGTGGGCCGACCGGGTGGTCTTCGTGCGGGACGGCGCGATCGTCGACTCCACCAGCCCGCTCGCCGGACCCGAGTCGCTGCTGACCCCCGGCGGCCCGCAGCCCGGCGAGGAGGCCCGCTGATGACCGCAGCCCAACCGCAGGTGCGCCCGTCGGCGGACCGGCAGCCGTACGGTTCGGGGAGCGGCGGGATGCCCGCCGCACTCGCCGTGCTGCGCTGGTCCTGGCGGCTGCTGCGCCGCGAATGGCGCCGCCAGGCGCTGCTGACCGCGCTGATCGCCACCGCGGTGGGCGCCGCCGTGTGCGGGCTCGCAGCGGTGCACGCCTATGTGCAGACGCCGGCCGGCACCTTCGGCTCCGCCTCCCAGCGGCTGCATCTGGACGGCGGTGCCGGCGGCGCGGCGCTGCCCGCCGCGGTCGCGGAGGCCCGGGCGAAGCTGGCGCCGGCGGATGTCACCGCGCACCGCCTGGTCCCGGTGCCCGGCGCGCTGGACGGCCTGGACATCCGCGCCGAGGACCCGCGCGGGCCGTTCGCCGCGGGGCGGCTGCGGCTGCTGTCCGGGCGCTATCCGTCCGGCAGCGGCGAGGTCGCGCTCACGCCCTCGGCGGCCGACCTCTTCCACACCCGCACCGGCGCCCCCGTCGTCCTCGGCGGGCAGCGGCTGACCGTCACCGGCACGGTGCAGAACCCCGGGCTGCTCGGCGACACCTTCGCGCTGGCCGCTCCCGCGGCCGGGAGCGCCGCGGGCAGCACGGTCGCCGGGCGCCCCGCGACCTCCGCCGACGTCCTCACCGACGCGCCGTCGAGCGCGGTCGACGCGCTGCGCAGGTCGTCGTCCGGCGGCGCACCTGTCATGGTCGAGCAGCGCGGCGACTTCGGCCGGGCGGCGGCCGACGCCTTCATCGTGGCGCTGGCGACGGTCGGGCTGCTGCTGGTCTCGCTGGTCGCCGCCGCGGGATTCGCCGCCGTCGCCCAGCGCAGGCTTCGGCAGATCGGGATGCTCGGCACGATCGGCGCCACCGACCGCCAGTTGCGCCTGGTGCTGCTCGGGCACGGAGCGCTGACCGGCGCCGTCGCGACGGCGGGTGGCGCGATCCTGGGCGGCGCGGTGTGGATGCCGCTGGCCCCGTGGCTGGAGTCGGCCGCCGGGCACCGCATCGACCGCCTTGCCCTGCCGTGGCCGATGCTCACGCTGCTGCTGGTCTTCGGGGTGCTCACCCCGACCGCCGCCGCGTGGTGGCCGGCCCGGGCGATGGCGCGTGTCCCCACCGCGCAGGCGCTGTCCGCCCGCCCGCCCCGGCCGCTGCCCGCACGGCAGTCGGTGTGGGCCGCCGCGGCACTGCTCGCGGCCGGCGCGGGCGCGCTGATCCCCGCGCACCGCGCCAACGGGCTGCTGGTCGTGGCCGGCATCGTGGCCGTGGTGCTCGGCATGCTGCTGCTCAGCGCGCCCGTGGTGCGGCTGATGGCCGCGGCGGCCCGCCGCACGCCCTTCACCACCCGGCTGGCGCTGCGTGACCTGGGCAGGCACCAGGCCAGGTCGGGCGCCGCGCTGGCCGCGATCACCCTGGCGATCGGCCTGCCGGTGGCGATCAGCGTGCTGGCCGCGGCCAGTCAGCACACCGCGGACACCGGGAATCTGTCGGACCGCCAGACGATGATCCGCGCGGGAACGCGGGACCCGGTCATCCCCCTGCTCTCCGACGCCGCCAGGCGTGCCCAGCAGTCGGCTGTCGGCCGCTGGGCGGCATCCGTCGGGGGGACGGCGACGCCGCTGGAGATGGCGTACGACCCCGCCGTCCCGCACACCAGCACGCGCAGCGGGCTCGACGGCCAGCCGGTGGTCGAGACGGGCCGCAGGACCGGTGCGAACGTCTGGTCCAGCATCCCGCTCTACGTCGCCACCCCGGCCGCGGTGCGCGAGTTCGGCCTCGGCGCGGCCATCAAGGCGGCGCCCGACGCCCAGATCCTCTCCTCACTGCCGGGTTCACCGGAGCTGACCGTACTCGGCGCCACGGGCCGCGACCGGCCGGGCGACGCCCCGCCGTCAGCCCACGTACCGGGCAGCAGCACGTACACCTCGGTGCCGCACGCCTTCCTCACCCCGGCCGCGGCCCGGGCGCGCGGCCTGCGCACCATCCCAGCGGGCTGGCTGGTCACCGCCGGTCACGAGCTGACCGGCCAGGACCGTGCCGCCGCCCGCGACATGGCCGCCGCCGGCGGCATGTCGGCGGAGTTCCGCGACCGGCAGGGCGGGCTGCGCACGGTGCGGCTGGTGTCGGTCGCCGCGGGGGCCGCGCTGGCGCTCGGGGTGCTGGCCATGACCGTCGGCACGCTGCGGGCGGAGTCCACCGACGACCTGCGCACCCTCACCGCGACCGGCGCCACCTCGGGCAACCGGCGTGCGCTCACCGCCGCGACGGCCGGCTCCCTGGCGCTGGCCGGTACGGTGCTCGGTACGCTCGGCGCCTATCTGGTCCTGCTCAGCGCCTACAGCGACGACCTGTCGCCACTGGCCCATGTCCCGGTCGTGCCACTGCTCATGGCCTTCCCCGGCATACCGGTGCTGGCCGCGGCCGTCGGCTGGCTGTCGGCAGGCCGTGAACCGCCGGGGCTCGCGCGGCGGCTGCTGGAGTGAGCGGCAGTGGCGGCGGCCGACACGGCGGAACCACCCGCTGTGTCGGCCGCCGCCATGCGCCACCCCGCCCGGTGGCACATAGGCTGCTGGAGCCGCACGGACGGCGTGCGGCCTGCAGGGCTGGGCTGACGCGGGGCGGAGCGGCATGAGGGAATACAGGGACGTCGGCGTCGAGGTGCCGGGCGGCACGCTTGCGGTACGCCGCTGGCCGGGGACGCCGGGCGCCGGCACCGTCCTCGCGGTGCACGGCATCACGGGCAACGGCCTGTCCTGGGCCGGGGTCGCGGAGGCCCTGGACGGCGTCGAGGTGCTGGCCCCCGACCTGCGCGGGCGCGGGCGCAGCGGCGACGTCAAGGGCGAGAGCAGCATGGCGGTGCACGCCGACGACCTGCTGGCGGTGCTGGACCACTTCGGGGTCGGGCGCGCGGTGCTCGCCGGGCACTCCATGGGCGGCTTCGTCGGCTGCGTCGCCGCGCACCGCGACCCGGGGCGCTACCGGCACCTGGTGCTGGTCGACGGCGGCCTGGGCTTCCCCGTGCCGGCCGACATGGACATCGACCAGGTGCTGCACGCGGTGATCGGCCCTGCGATGGCCAAGCTCGACATGGAGTTCGCCGACCGCGCCGCCTACCACGCCTTCTGGGCCGGGCATCCGGCGTTCGCCGAACTCGGCGGCGAGGCGGTGCGGGCGTATCTGGACCGCGACCTCGTCGGCGAGGAGCCGCACCTGCGGTCCGCGTGCCGGGCGGCGGCGATCCGCCAGGACGCCGAGGACGAGCTGCGCAACCCCGAGGTGTTCGCCGCGATCCACCGGCTGCGCGTCCCCGCCGAGTTGCTCTGGGCCGAACGCGGGCTGCGCGACGAGCCCGTCGGCCTGTACCCGCCGGAGGTCGTCGAGGCTGCCGCGCTCACCACGGTGTCCACCCGCTTCGTCCCCGGCGTGAACCACTACTCGATCCTGCTCGGAACCGCCGGTGCGGCCACCGTGGCGGAGCGCGTGCGCGCGGCCCTCGTCGCAGGCGCCTGAAGCGTACGGCAGCGGATCGGTCCACCGTCAGGGCCTGCCCCCCGGGGCAGGCCCTGACGGGCTTTCCGGCGGGGTGTGCCGCCATGGTCCCCGCCGACATGGCGGTGCCCTGGGCTACGTGGTCCGGCCACATGTCCCGCGGGAGCACGCGCTCCTACGGTGTGCGCAACCATCCACCGTTCCGGGAGCCGGTCACCATGCGTCGCAGCAGCACATCGAGCACGTACACAAGCAGATCGGTCCCCGCAGTTGCGCTGCTGGCCGCCACCGTCCTGCTGGCGGGGCTGGCGGGGTGCAGCAAGGCGGGGACCGCCGGCAGCTCGTCGGACGGCGACGGCGGCAAGGGCGGCAGCGCGGCCGTCGACGTCGGCCTGGTCTACTCGCGCAGCGGCCCGCTGGCCGCGTACGGCAAGCAGTACCTCGAAGGCTTCAACGCCGGCCTGGCGTACGCCACCCACGGCACCGGCAAGGCGGCGGGACACGAGATCCACGTCACCGAGCAGGACGACGCGGGTGACCCGGCCAAGGCCGTCGCCGCGGCCAAGACGCTGATCGGCAAGGGCACGAAGATCATCGCGGGCACCACGGACTCCGGGGTCGCGCTGCAACTGGCGCCGCTGGCCGCGCAGAACCGGGTGCTGTACGTCTCGGGACCCGCCGCGACCGACGGGCTCACCGGCGTGAACGCGTACACCTTCCGCTCCGGTCGGCAGTCGTACCAGGACATCCTCACCGCCGGTTCGCTGCTCGGCGACTCCAAGGGCAGGAAGGTCGTGGTGCTGACCCAGAACTCGGCCTTCGGCCAGGCCAATGTGGCCGCGGTCAAGACGGTGCTGGGCGACGGGCAGGGAGCGAAGGTCGACTCGGTGCTCGCGCCGCCGAGCGCGGGCGACCTGACGCCGTTCGCGCAGCAGGTCAAGTCGAAGAAGCCGGACCTGGTGTTCGTGGCGTGGGCCGGTGCGAGCGCCCCGGCGCTGTGGACCGCGCTGGACCAGCAGGGCGTGGTCGGCTCGACCAAGGTGGTGACCGGGCTGGCCGGCACCGCCTCCTACCCGCTGTTCGGCGCGGCCGGCGCCAAGGTGTCCTTCCTGGCGCACTACTTCCCCGGTGCGGGCAACAACCCGGTGGAGAAGGCGATGCTGGACGGCATCGCCAAGGCCGGCGGTACTCCCGACCTGTTCAGCCCGGACGGATTCACCGCGGCCCAGATGATCGTGCACGCGGTGGAGTCCGGCAGCGCCACCGACCCGACGGCGATGGCGAAGGCCCTGGAGGGCTGGTCGTTCCAGGGTCCCAAGGGCGACGAGCAGATCCGCGCGGTGGACCACGCGCTGCTGCAGCCGATGTTCACGGCGAAGCTGACCGGGACCGGCGCGGCCCCGAAGCCCGAGCTGATCAGCCGGCTGCCGAAGGACGCGGTCACCCCGCCGTCGAAGCAGATGGCAGGCTGATCCGTGGCACCCGTACTCCAACTGCGCGACCTGGGCTGGTCGGTGGGCGGCGCGACCATCGTGGACGAGGTGTCCTTCGACGTGCGCCAGGGCGAGTTCCTGGCCTTCATCGGTCCCAACGGGGCAGGTAAGACCTCGCTGTTCAACCTGATCAGCGGGCTCGTGCCGGCCACCCGGGGCTCGATCGGGCTGGACGGCGCGGACGTGACGGCCGAGAGCGTGCCCGCCAGGGCGCGGCGCGGGCTCGGCCGGACGTTCCAGACCTCCAGCCTGTGGCCGGCGATGACGGTCGCCGGTCACGTGCGGCTGGCGGCGCAGGCGGCGGCCGGCGGCTCGTACCGGATCTGGCGGCGCGCGTCGGACCACCGGGAGCGGGTCGGGCGGGTGCTGGAGCGCACCGGTCTGACGCACCGGGCCGAGGTGCCGTCCGCGGAGCTGTCGCACGGTGAGAAACGCAAGTTGGAGCTCGCGGTGCTGCTGGTCGGCGAGCCGCGGCTGATGCTGCTCGACGAGCCGATGGCCGGGGTGAGCGCCGAGGAGGTGCCCGCGCTGACCGAGTTGATCCGCTCGCTGCACCGCGACGAGGGCAGGACCGTGCTGATGGTGGAGCACCACATGGACGTGCTGCTGGGCCTGGCCGACCGGTTGGCGGTGATGCACCACGGCACCCTGCTCGCGCTGGACACGCCGCAGGCGGTCACCGCCGACCCGGTGGTGCAGCAGGCGTATCTCGGGGAGGCGCTGTGAGCACCGGACCCCTGCTCGCGGTCCGGGACCTGGCGGTCGTCATCGGCGGCCGGCACATCCTGCACGGGGTGGACCTGGACGTCGCGCCGTCCGGTGTCACCGCGCTGCTCGGCCGCAACGGGGCGGGCAAGACCACGACGGTGCGCGGGGTGCTCGGCCTGGTGCCGCGCACCGGCAGCGTGCGCTTCCTCGGCGAGGAGACGGTGCGGCTGCCGACCCATGCGCTGGTGCGCCGCGGCATCGGCTACGCGCCGGAGGACCGCGGGGTCTTCGCCGCCCTCACCGTCGCGGAGAACCTGCGGCTGGCGGAGCGGCCGGGCGCGGGCGAGCCCGCGTACGGCCTGGTGCACGAACTGTTTCCCGAACTCAAGGCCCGCGCGAAGCAGTTGGCGGGCACCCTGTCCGGCGGCCAGCAGCAGATGGTGGCGATCGGCCGCACCCTGCTGAACGGCAACCGGCTGATCATCGCCGACGAGCCGACCAAGGGCCTGGCGCCCAAGGTGGTCACCGAGGTCGCGCAGGTGCTGGAGCGGGCCGCGCAGGCCGCGCCGGTGCTGCTGGTCGAGCAGAACCTGGCGATGGTGCGCAGGCTCGCCGAGCACTGCGTGGTCCTCGCCGACGGCCGCACCGCGCACCGCGGCCCCGCCGCCGGCCTGCTCGCCGACCCCGAGGCCACCCGGCGGCTGCTGGGCGTCGGCCGCCGCGGCACCGCCCGTCCCGAGGAGCACCTCATGGCACCGCACGACAACCAGGCAGCCCGGCCCGCGGGCCCGGCCGCGGACAACGGGAAGGCGGGGGCGTGATGTCGACCGTCGTGCTGCTCGCCGTCACCGGACTGGGCCTGGGCGCACTGTACTTCCTGGTGGCGTCCGGGCTCTCGCTGATCTTCGGGCTGATGGACGTCCTCAACTTCGCGCACGGGGCGCTGCTCTCGGTGGGCGCGTACGCCACCTGGTGGGCCGCGGACGGGCATCTGCCGGGCGCGGGCTCCGGCGGCCCCGGCTTCGTGCTCGCGGTCTGCTTCGGCACCGCCGTCGGCACGGTGGCCGCCATGGTCCTCGAACTGGCCCTGATCCGCCCGCTGTACGACCGCCCGCGCGAGCAGGTGCTCGCCACCGTGGGCGTCGGGCTCGCCGTCCCGGCGCTGCTGTCGGCGATCTGGGGACCCGACGCGCGGCCCTTCCCCGGGCCGGCCGCGCTGTCCGGCACCTTCGGGCTGCTGGGGGCGCACATCCCGGTGAACCGGCTGGTGCTGATCGGCGCCGCCGCCGCGGTGCTGGTGGCGCTGCGGCTCTTCCTCGGCGGCACCCGGCACGGCCTGGTGGTACGCGCCGGGGTGGAGGACCGGGCGATGGTCACCGCGCTGGGCATCGACGTACGCCGGGCCTTCACGCTGGTCTTCGCGATCGGCGGGGCCGCGGCCGCCCTCGGCGGGGCGCTGGGCGGGCTGTACTACGGCTCGGTCGACCCGGGCCAGGGCACCTCGCTGCTGATCTTCGCCTTCGTGGTGGTGGTCATGGGCGGCATGGGCTCGGTGGCCGGTGCCGCGCTGGCCGCCGTCGGGGTGGGCCTGGTCCAGCAGTTCGCCAACTACTACACCGCGTCGGGCCTCGGCGACCTCGCCGTCGTCGTGCTGCTCGCCGCCCTGCTGCTGCTCAAGCCGCGCGGCATCACCGGGAGGCTCGCATGACCACCGCCACGCCCGCCCGCGAGGCGGCCACCGCAGGCGATGTGGCCGCGCCGGCCGGGACGTTGCGCCGCTACGGCCGGTGGTGGCCCGCCGTGGCGCTCGTCGCGCTGTTCGCCGCACCCTACAGCTCGCTGCCGCTGCCCGGGCTGCTCGACGGCCCGATCGGCAGCGCGGGCAGCCTGCAACTGCTGGCCCTGTGCCTGGTGTTCGGTGCGCTCGCCACCGGATACGACCTGCTGCTCGGTCGTACCGGCCTGCTGTCGTTCGGGCATGCGCTGTACTTCGCGGCGGGCAGCTACGCGACCGAACTGATCATGGTGGAGGCAGGGTTGCCCTTCGCGGTGTCCGCGGTGCTCGGCCTGTGCTGCGGTGTCGCGCTGGCCGCGGCGCTCGGCTCGGTGGCGCTGCGGGTCGGCGGCATCGCCTTCTCCATGGTCACCCTGGCCTTCGCGCAGGCCGGCTCGATCCTGGTGGAGCGCGATCCCGGCGGTGTCACCGGCGGCGAGGAGGGCCGGGCCATCCCGGCCGACAAGCTGCCGTCCTCGCTGGCCGGCATCGGCAACACCGCCAACCTCTACTGGATCGCCCTGGCCTACCTGGTGCTGACCCTGGCGGTCGTGCACTGGGCGGTCCGCTCCCCCACCGGCAGGGTCTGGGAGGGCATCAAGGAGAACGAGCGCCGGGTGGAGGTGCTGGGCCTGCGCCCGTACGGCTTCAAGCTGGTCGCCTTCGTGCTGGCCGGGGCGCTGGCCGCGGTCGGCGGGATCGTCCACCTGCTGCTGACCGGCGGTGCGACCCCGCAGACCACGACGTCGGACTTCACCCTGTCGCTGCTGGTGATGGTGGTGCTCGGCGGGTCGGGCTCGCGCTGGGGGCCGCTGGTCGGCGGTGTGCTCTACACCTGGGCCGACCACCGCCTCGGCGACCTGGCGGGCTCCGAGACGGTGTCGGGCCTGCCGTCCTTCCTGCGGGTGCCGCTGTCCCAGCCGCTGTTCCTGCTGGGCGCCCTGTTCGTCGTCATGGTCGTCGCGCTGCCGGGCGGGCTGACCCGCCTGCCCGCCCGGCTGCGCCCCGTGCTGACCGCCGGTCAGCGCAGGGTGGCGGCCAGGGAGCGGCCGTAGAGCCGGGCGGTGTCCGCCACCACGGTGGTGCCGGCGGGACCGTGCCCGATCCGCAGCCCGGGGTCCGCGGCCACCGGCTGCAGGCGGCGGCCGCCCAGGTGGACGGTCACCGTGGAGCGTTCGGTGGTCGGGTCGGCGAGCGCCAGTGACACCGTGCCGTCGCGGGCCTCGCGGAGCAGTACCGACGCGGGGCCCTCGACGGTGAGGCGGCCGGCCCGGTGGGAGCCCGCGGTGAAGGTGTTGGCGGCCAGCAGCCCGATGCCGCGGTGGCTCACGGCCTGCACGTCGGCGCTGTTGGCGAGGACGGTGAGCGGGCCGCGGGCGTATCCGCGCAGCGCGCTCTCGGTCGCGCCGGGGACGATGGCGTAGGCCAGTGCGGTGTGCGGGGCGCCCGGCTCCTGGTGGAAGGCCAGGGTGAAGACCTGCTTGGTGACGGGGGTGTCGGGGTTGGTCAGCCGGACCGCGCGGCGGCTGCGGGTGACGGTGTCGAGGGCGACGGTGGGCCGCACCTGGTGCGGGTCGAGCAGCACGTAGCCGACGGCGGTGCCCTGCGCGGGGTCGGCGTAGCGCAGCCAGGCCAGCGGGGCGGTGCCGGTGCCGGACCAGGGGGCGCCGCCGCGCACTTCGCCGGTGAGGTCCACCGGGTCGGCGGCGCCGGCGATCCTGGCGTCCGCGGTGGTGATGACCGCGCGCCCGGCGGAGTCGCCGACGCCTGCGGCGAGTACCACGACCTCGTCGTCCAGCATGAACCACGACCTGGTGGCGTCGGCGCCGCGGTAGGCGACGAAGTCGGCGGGGAGCTGCCCCGCCTGCTTCGCCGCCCAGGCCGCGTCGGGGGCCAGCACCATCGCGGCGGCGCCGTAGCTGCCCAGGACCGCGCCGCCGGACAAGGTGTTGGTGCCGAGCGGGAAGTAGACGTAGGTGTTCTGCGACTCCGAGGACGAGGTGAACCCGGCGGCGGGGTTGTCGTACCACTGGGTGCCGTACAGCTCGGGGACGGTCAGCCGGGTCTCGGCGGGGGCGGTGACGCCGGCCAGCCGGTCGGGCGGCACGGTGGTGAAGTAGTCGACGCCGAAGGCCTGCGTCTGGTCCTGCCCGGCGAGGTAGAGGTAGTGGGCGCCGGCGCCCTCGAACCAGGGCGTCAGGTTCTCGCCGCTCATGTACTCGTAGCCGCTGATCCGGGTGGAGCTGCGGGCCAGCGCGAAGGTCCAGCCGGGGCGGCGGTGGACGCTGCGGTCCATGGCGGGGTAGGCGCTGTGCTGCGCCTCGGGGTTGATGTCGCGGGCCGGGACGGCGGGGTCGGCGAGCAGGTCGGCGTAGCGGGCCACGCTGACCGGTGAGACGAAGCCGGCCGGGTCGGGCGCGGCCCTGGTCACCTGCCGCAGGTGCTTGGCGTAGCCGGCCAGCGCGGTGGCGGCCTCGCCGGTGGCGTAGCCGGACAGGTCGACGACAGCCTCGATCACGACGGCCACGTCGGCGTATCCGGTACCGGTCCTGGACACCGCGCGGCCCTTGACGACCTCCGACATCCAGCCCTCGACGATCAGCGGCGCGAAGCTGTCGGCGACCCAGCCGGTGACGACGCCGGCCAGGCCGCCGTCGGCGGGGGCGTAGCCGGTGCCGTCGAGGATCTTGACGGTCTGCACCACCCGGGTGAGCAGCCCGGTGCCGTACGAGCCGGTGTAGGCGACCGAGGAGTGCTGCAGGAAGGACCCGTCGGCGTAGAAGCCGTCGGTGACGCCGTGCTGCGGGGCGTAGGGGTCGACGGTGGCGTAGACGGTCAGCTGGTCGGCGACGGCCTTGGTGATGCGGGCGGTGTCGCCGAGCGCGGCGCCCTGCAGGATGCGGTTGGTGGTGATGTCGGCGAGGTTGGCGCCGGTGTGGAAGCGCGAGTCGAGGTCGACGTCGCCGTCCTTGCCGTTGCGCAGGTAGCCGTCCATCGCGGCGACGTAGGTGGCGGTGAGGTCGGGCGCGGCCTGGTCGAGCACGTCGGCGAGCAGCACCAGGATGCGGCCGGCGTAGGTGGAGATGCCGATCTCCCAGGTGAACCAGTTGCCGTAGTAGCCGGTGGCCTGGTCGCCGTAGTAGCCGTCGTAGAGCCAGGTCAGGCCGTCGATGACGCGCTGCTGCACGGCGGCGTCGCCCAGCAGCGCGGAGCCGGGCGCCCGGGTGGCGAGCGCGATCTCGTACAGGTACTGGAAGGAGGTGGACAGGTGCGGGTCGCTGGTGCCCAGGCCCACGCCGTGGAACAGCTCGCCGGCGCCCGCGGCGTCCATGGCGGCGAGCCGTGCGGTGGCGGTGGACTGGATGGCGGCGAGTTTGGCCGCGACCTCGGGGCGGGCGTTGGACTCGGGGGTGCCGCAGAATATCGCGGTGACGTTGCCGAGCAGGGTGGCCCGGTCGGTGGCGGCGGACGGTACGGTGCGGCCCTCGGCGGCGGTGGCGCGCGTCCGGCCCGCGAGGGCCAGCAGGGTGCCGGCCGGGGCGATCGACAGCAGGGCACGACGGGATATCTGCACGGCGGACGCTCCAAGCGGTCGGCGGACAGCGGGCGGCGCCGCACCCGGCGCCCCCCGCATTCAAGCAACCACGGCCCCACCTGTCACCGCCCATGACACGCGCCCCGCCGACCCCGGGGACCGTCGCGCTAAGGCACCACGATCACCGGCCACCTCCCGGTCCTGACCAGCCGCACGCCCGGTGAGCCGAACAGCCGGCGGCGCAGGCCGCGGGAGGCGCCGATGACCACGGTGTCCGCCCGCAGCCCGTCGGCGGTCTCGGCGAGCCCGCTCACCACGTCGGCGGCGCGCAGGATGTGGAACTCCCAGCGCGGGGACGGCAGTCCGAGGGTGCCGGCCAGCCCGACCGCCAGCCGGTGCTCCAGATGACGGGCGACCGCCAGGTCGTCGGCGGCGAGCATCCAGTTCAGGCCGGCCAGCATCGCGGTCGGGTGCGCCGGCAGCACGTGGACCACCACCAGCAGCGCGTCCTGCCTGCGGGCGAGCCCGACGGCGTAGGCGGCGGCCCGCCATGCGGAGTCGGAGTCGTCCAGGCCGACCACGACGGTACGGCCGCCGCCCCGCGGGGCGGCGGCCCGATCGAAGTCCACGGCCTTGCCGTGTCCGGCTGCTACGCCGCCGGCCCGCCGGCGGCGCCGCTGTCCGTGGCGCCTCCCCCGGTCCGTCCCGCGGTGCGGCCGGCCTCCGGCTGCGGCGCCTCGTCCGGGTCGGCGAAGGCCGCAGCGGTGGTCCGCAGCGGCACCTCCTTGAGCAGCGTGGACAGCAGCAGCGCGACCACCAGGACACCCGCGCCGACCAGGAAGGCGACGTTGATGGCGCCCGTGAAGCCGACCTTGAAGGGGTGGCCGAGGGCCGGGTCGACGTGGCTGAGGAAGGACGTGTCGTTCAGGCTGCCGGAACCGCCCGAGGTGAGCAGCTTCAGCTGGCCGGGGTGGGCGGCCGCGGCCTTGTCGAAGGCGGCGGTGCCGCGCGCGTCGGCGTAGGCCGAGCCGATCCGGCCGCCGACCACCGAGTAGACGATGGACAGGAAGACGGCGACGCCCAGCGTGCCGCCCATCTGGCGGAAGAAGGTGGTCGAGGAGGTGGCCACCCCGATGTCCCGCGGCGGCACCGCGTTCTGCATGGCCAGCACGATCGTCTGGAAGTTCAGCCCGAGCCCGGCGCCGACCACGAACATCGCGGCGTCGACGTACAGCAGGCTGCTGTCGGCGTCCATCTGCCAGAACATCAGCATGCCGCCGACCAGCAGCACGCAGCCGATGATCGGGAAGACCTTGTAGCGGCCGGTGCGCGAGGTGATCAGGCCGGACGCCATGGACAGCACCATGATGCCGAGCACCAGGGGCAGCGTCAGCAGGCCCGCCCTGGTGGGCGAGTTGCCCTTGACCAGCTGGAGGTAGAGCGGGATCAGGGTGATGCCGCCGAACATCCCGATGCCGATGATCGCGGACTGGGCGGAGCCCAGCGCGAAGACGCCGTTGCGGAACAGCCGCAGCGGCAGCAGCGCCTCCTCGCCGGCCCTGCGCTCGGCGAGCAGGAAGCAGACGATGCCGACCGCGCCGACGACGTAGCAGGTCAGCGCGGTGCCGCTGCCCCAGCCCCACTCTCGGCCCTGCTCGGCGACGATCAGCAGCGGCACCAGCGCGACGACCAGCGCGACCGCGCCCAGCGAGTCGACCCGGTGGGCGCGGCGGTCCTGCTTGACGTGCAGCACCTTGGCCACCACGATCAGCGCGACGATGCCGATCGGCACGTTGACCAGGAAGATCCACCGCCAGCCGTCGATGCCGAGCAGCGAGTCCTGCCCGGCGAGCGCCCCGCCGATGACCGGGCCGAGCACGCTGGAGGTGCCGAAGACGGCCATGAAGTAGCCCTGGTACTTGGCGCGTTCGCGGGGCGGGATGATGTCGCCGATGATCGCGAAGGCCAGCGAGAACAGGCCGCCGGCGCCTATGCCCTGGAAGGCGCGGAAGCCGGCCAGCATGTACATCGAGGTCGAGAGCATGCACAGCGCGGACCCGATGACGAAGACCGAGATCGCGAAGAGGAAGAACGGCTTGCGGCCGTACTGGTCGGAGAGCTTGCCGTACAGCGGGGTGGCGATGGTCGAGGTGATCAGGAAGGCGGTGGTCACCCAGGCCTGCGCGGTCAGGCCGTTGAGGCTCTCGCCGATCTTGTAGATGGCGGTGGAGACCACCGTCTGGTCCAGCGCGGCCAGGAACATCCCCAGCAGCAGACCGGACAGGATGATCATGATCTGCCGGTGGGTGTAGCCCGTCGGGGGTGCGGCGGTGCCGGCCTGCGCGGCGTCTGCTTGGGCGCTCATGGGGACTCTTTCTCCGTAACCTTGCTTGCCCTGGGCAACGATACTGCCGGTTGCCGGAAAGCACAGGCCGGGGCTGCGTCAATACCGGGCCAGGGGCCGGGAACTGCGCATCATGCCCGTTATGATCACCCTGACCTATTCCGCCGCATTCGTCACGTTCTTCTCCGTGATCGGCCCGCCCAAGGTGCTGCTCGCCTTCGCGGGGCTCGCGCAGCACCACCCGAGGAAGGACCTGCGCACCATCGCCCTGCTGTCGTCGGCCGGCGCGGTGGTCATCGGGGTGGCGGCCGGCTTCACCTCGCCGTGGCTGCTCGAACTGTTCCACATCTCGACGCCCGCACTGGCGCTGGCGGGCGGGATCATCTTCTTCCTCTACGCGGTCGGCCTGGTGCTCGGCCTGCACATCGGCTCCGACTCGCGCGGCCAGGACGGCCCCGATCTCACCAGCGGGCTGCGGGAGTTGCTGATGCCCTACGTGGTCAGCCCGCTGGCCATGACGGCGGTGCTCATCGAGGCCTCGGAACGCAACGACTGGAGCTGGCGCAGCACCGTCGTGGCCGCCTTCATCTCGGTCATCGCGGTGGACCTGGCCTGCGTCCTGCTGCTCAGCGGACTGCTGCAGAAGGCGCACACCGCGATCGTGGAGCTGGTGGCCCGGCTGATCGGGCTGCTGCTGGCCGCGGTCGGCGTGGACCTGGTGCTCGACGGGCTGTTCGACCTGGGCGTCACGACGCTGTCGACCCGCAAGTAGCGCTTGCCAGGCGGCCGTTGTCCGGATGCAGCGGGCATCCTAGGGCAACTGCCCGCATGTACCGCAGGAAAATGCCAGAAGTCCCCGAAACGGATTGCACGGAGCGTAACTTGCTCGTCACCGCCCGAACGGGCGGCCGCGCGACGGCGTGGACCGAGGGGAGCCGTGTGTCCGGGATCGACGAGTGCCTGCTGCGGGCGATGACGCTGCCCGGGGCACGCGGTGCCGCCCTGGTGGAGTGGGTCAGCGGGCTGGCCCTCGGCGTCATCGGCGAGGCGGCGGGCGGCGACCACGAGGCGGTGGCGGCCGAGACCGCCGCCTACGCCCGGGCGACCGCCGAGCACCCGGTCTTCACCGCGGACCAGCACGGCCCCGGCCCCGCGGCCGAGGAGGCGGTGGTGGTCACCGGCACCGGATACCACCTGCTGCGGTTCGTCGAAGCGCCCTACGAGGGCGGGGTGTTCCTCTACCTGTGGCTGGACCGGCCGCAGGCGAACCTCGCGCTCGCGCTGCGGGGCTTACGCGAACTGGCCGAGGGGCTGGTGCTGGTATGAACCCGGCCGCCCACTCCCCCATGCTGTCCCGGCTCGCGGAGCAGCGCGCCACCGGCGTGCTGCTCCGGGACACCGGCGCGCTCTACCTGGCCGAGGGCGAGGTGGTGCACGCCGAGAGCCCGGCCGCTCCCGGCATCGAGGTGCTGCTGACGGCCGGCGGGCGGCTCTCGCCCGAGACCTGGCAGGAGGCGGTGGCCGCAGCGGGCGCCGAGTGCGCGACCGGCCGCTGGCTGATCGAGCACCGCACGCTGGCGGCGGGCGAGTTGGAGATCAGCCGGCTCGGCGCGCTGTACGACGCGGCCTACTTCGTCCTGTCGCCGGCCGCGGGCGGCCCGAGCCGCTTCCGGCACGGGGTACGCCACTGGTTCGGCTCGCTGGGCGGCGTCCCGGTCGCGGCGGTGGAGGGCGAGACCCTGCGGCGCCGGCTGCTGCTGGAGTCGCTGTGGCCGCACCCGCGGCTGGACGCCGCGCCGGTGACGGTGGCGCGGTCCGCGCTGCGCCCCGCCGCGCGGCCGTTCCTGCCGCGCCGCCAGGCCGCCGTCCTCGGCCTCGCGGACGGTGTGCGCACCCCGTCGGCGATCGCCGCGCTGCTGGGCCGGCCGGCCTTCCACGCGCTGGTCGACGTACGCCGGCTGGCCGCGCTCGGGCTGGTCGAGACGCCGCGCGGCAGCACGCGGGCGCCGGCCAGGGCGCCGGCCTGGTTCCAGAACATCGGCGACGACCCGGACGCGGCGCTGCTGCGCCGGCTGCGGGTCGCGCTGGAGCGGTTGTGAGGCGGGCGTTGCAGCGGCACGCGCTGCGTGCCGAGCGGAGGAGGTCGATGGTGCACGAAGCCGCTATACGTACCGAGTTGGAAGGGCTGCGGGCGCGGTTGCCGGAGGTGACCGGGGCGATCGCGGCCACCACCGACGGCCTGCTGCTGGCCGCCGACGCCCCGGGAGTGCAGGCCGAGGGCTTCGCGGCGCTGACCGCCGCCGCGCTGGGCGTGGGCCTGCGGCTCGCCGACAGCGCGGGCCAGCAGTCGATGCGCGAGCTGCTGGTCCGCTGCGACTCCGGCTGCGTCGTGCTGCACGCGGCAGGGCGGGACGCGGTGCTCGCGGTGCTCGCAGGGCCGCGCGCCAACGTCGGCCGGCTGCACCTGGAGGCCCGCCGCAGCGGTGCCCGGCTGGCCGAGCTGCTCGGCGCCGCTCCCGCGGCGCCGGAGGGCGGCGGTGCGCGATGACCGACCAGCCGCCCAGGCCGCGGGCCGGCCGCGCAAGGAGCCGCGCGCAGGACCCCGCGAAGGAACCGACCTCATCACCATCCCCCCGCACCCACCGGAACACACCGTCGAAGGGAAGCACGAAGATCATGGCCAACACCGAAACCGCGCTCAAGGACGCGATGACCTCCATCGAGGGCGTCATCGGCGTGGCGCTCGTCGACTACACCAGCGGCATGGCGCTGGGCACCCTCGGCGGCGGCAAGGACCTCGACCTGTCCGTCGCCGCCGCCGGCAACACCGACGTCGTCCGCGCCAAGGCCCGCACGATGGAGCTGCTCGGGCTCAAGGACGAGATCGAGGACATCCTGATCACCCTGGGCGGGCAGTACCACCTGATCCGGCTGCTCCGCGGCCGCGGCAAGTCCGGCCTCTTCCTCTACCTGGCGCTCGACCGCGGCCGGGCGAACCTGGCGATGGCCCGCCACCAGCTCAAGTCCATCGAGAACGACCTGGAGGTCTGACCCGCGGGGCGGGCCGGAGGTCCGGCCCGCCCGCCGCCGTTGGGCGCTTCGGGTGATCTCTGCCCCGGCGCGGCCGCGGACGGGAGCCGTCCGTGGTGTGCTGGGTCGTGAAGGACCGCCGGCGAGCCGGCCGGGCAGGCCGAGCAGAGGGTGCCGACGTGGACAGCCAGGCGGAGCCGCAGGACCGATCGGGGAATTCCGGGCTGCACTGCCTGGTCACCGGGGCGACCGGCTACATCGGCGGCCGCCTCGTACCGGAACTGCTCGACGCCGGGCACCGGGTGCGCTGCCTGGCCCGCACCCCGGTCAAGCTGCGCGACCACCCCTGGGTGGGCCGGACCGAGGTGGTCGCAGGCGACGTGACGGACGAGGCGTCGGTACGCGACGCGCTGCGCGGCATCGACGTCGCCTACTACCTGGTGCACGCGCTGGGCACCGGCAGCGACTTCGAGCAGACCGACCGGATGGCGGCCCGGGTCTTCGGCGAGCAGGCACGGGCGGCGGGGGTGCGGCGGATCGTCTACCTCGGCGGCCTGACCCCGCACGGGGTGCCCGCGCGGGACCTGTCGCCGCACCTGCGCTCGCGCGCCGAGGTGGGCCGCATCCTGCTGGAGTCGGGGGTGCCGGCCACGGTGCTGCGGGCCGCGGTCATCATCGGTTCGGGCTCCGCGTCCTTCGAGATGCTGCGGTATCTCACCGAACGGCTGCCGGCGATGGTCACACCGCGCTGGGTGGCGACCCGGATGCAGCCGATCGCGGTACGGGACGTGCTGCGCTACCTGGTCGGCAGCGCCACCATGCCGGACGACGTCAGCCGCACCTTCGACATCGGCGGCCCGGACGTGATCACCTACCGGGAGCTGATGCAGCGTTACGCGGCGGTGGCCGGGCTGCCGCGGCGGATCATCGTGCCCGTGCCCGTCCTGACCCCGCGGCTGTCCAGCCACTGGATCGGGCTGGTCACCCCGGTGCCGGCGGCGGTCGCCAAACCGCTGGCCGAATCGTTGCGGCACGAGGTCGTCTGCGCCGAGCACGACATCGCGGGCCTGGTGCCCGACCCGCCGGGCACGCCCATCGGGGTGAACAAGGCGCTGTCGCTGGCGCTGCGCCGGGTGCAGGACGCCCAGGTCAGCACCCGCTGGTCGTCGGCCGCGGTGCCCGGCGCCCCCAGCGACCCGCTTCCCACCGACCCGGACTGGGCGGGCGGCAGCCTCTACACCGACCGCCGGCAGACCGTGGTCGAGGCGAGCCCGGCCGAGCTGTGGCGGGTGGTCGAGGGCATCGGAGGCGAGAACGGCTGGTACTCCTTCCCGCTGGCCTGGACGGTGCGCGGGCTGCTCGACCGGCTGGCCGGCGGAGTCGGGCTGCGCAGGGGCCGCCGTGACGCGACGCGGCTGCGGGTCGGCGACTCGCTGGACTTCTGGCGGGTCGAGGAGATCGAGCCCGGCCGGCTGCTGCGGCTGCGCGCGGAGATGCGGCTGCCGGGCCTGGCGTGGCTGGAGATGTCGGTGGACCGCGACCCCGGCGGCCGCACCCGCTACCGCCAGCGCGCGCTCTTCCACCCCCGCGGCCTGCTCGGCCACGCCTACTGGTGGGCCGTCTCCCCCTTCCACGCCGCCGTCTTCGGCGGCATGACCCGCAACATCGCCCGCGCGGCGGCCCGTACGGCGAACGGCCGGGACCTCCACGGGGCCGTTCGCTGACGGCTCCCCCGCCGGGACGCGGCACCTCCTCCTCCGGACGGCCGAGCCGCGGCGCTCTCCGGTTGCGGGCGCCACGGCACCGCCATTGACTCGTCGTGACACCCGGTGGACGGCGAGAGGAGAGGCGTGGTGCTGTCGGCGCGCGGCCTTTTCACGGAGATCCTGGACAACGACGAGTCCTTTCGGCTCTTCTGCTCCATCGCCGCGAGCGGCGAGACGCAGGGCGGCTGGGAGAACGGCAGAATCGCGGCCCTGGTGCCGCCGGGCCTGGCCGAGCTTGCCCCCAAGATCGCCCGCCACGGCGCGGACGAGGACAAGCACGGGCGGATCTTCAACGGCCTGATGCACGGGCGCGGCCTCGATCCGGCGCCGGTCCCCGCGGACACCGACTACACGATGCTGCTGGAGCACGCCGGGATCGGGCTCGCCCACTCCCGGCTGCGCAAGGACCAGCCGCTCAGCGAGCAGGACATCGTCACGTATCTGGCGCACAGCCGGGTGACCGAGCAGCGGGCCTCGGAGCAGATGGCGCTGCTGCTCAAGCACTTCGGCGACCACCCCGAGATCGGCCGGGCGGTCCGGCAGATCGCCCGGGACGAGGACAACCACCTGGCGTACTGCCACGAGGAGTTGCTGCGGCTCGCCGCGGCCGGGCACGGGCGGCTGATCCACCGCACGCTGCACGAGTGCGCGCTGGCCGAGATCCGCGTGTACCGCGAGGTCAGCCTCGCGGTGATGGCCCACATGGGCGAGCTGCTGCACTGGTCCGCCGCCAAGTCGGCGACGCTTCGCGCGGGTATCCGGGCGGTCTACGCGTACGAGCGGGTCGCGGGCCGGCGGCGGATGACGTCCCTGACGATGCCGGCCCGCCGCAACGCCCTCGGCGGCGGCCCGGTCGCGGCCGAGGCGACGACCTGACAGCCCGTCCGGTGTCCTGCGCCGCCCGTGGTCAGGTGGTGGAGGACGCCGCCTCCCCGATGGCCGCCGCGAGCGCCGCGGGCTGGTCCAGGGGGAGCAGGGTGTAGCTGTCGGGCACGACGACGAGCTGCGCCCGGGGAAGGGCGGCGGCGAGCCGCCGGCCGTGGGCGGGGGGCATGACACGGTCCCCTTCTGCCCACACGACCCGGGCCGGGCGGTCGAAGCCGGCCAGCGACTCCGCCGCCAGCTCCAGGACCTGCCGGTCCGCCGCGATCCCCCGGAGCACCTTGACCGTGTCCCGCCTGACCCCCGGCTGGGACAGGATCGGCCGCATCCAGCGCGCGGTGACCGCGTCGCCGCGCTTGGTCAGCCAGCCGAAGGCGATCGGCAGCCGCCGCACCGGCTTGACCCGCATCTGCTGCATGAACAGGCCGAACAGCGCGGGCGGCAGCTTGCCGGTCATGACGACGGTCTTCCCGGTCAGCCCGGGCGGGAAGTTGTCGTAGGCGTCGCAGGACGCCAGCACGACCGAGCCGACCCGCGCGGCACCCTCCGCGATCAGCAACTGCACCAGCGCACCACCGGTGTCGTTGCCCACCAGCGTGACGTCCCGCAGGTCGAGGCGCTCCAGGAACTCCCCCACCAGCCGGGCCAGCGCCCTGGGCGAGAGGTCCGCGTCGTCACGCATCGGGCGGGCGTGCGCGCCCATCGGCAGCGTCGGCGCCACGACGCGGTGCCCGGCGCGCAGTTCCCCGGTCACGGCGTCCCACAGCGTCGCGTCCATCAGCAGGCCGTGCAGCAGCACGACCACCGGGCCGTCGCCGCCGGTGTCCTGGTAGTCGATGGTCCCGGCCGAAAGCTCGATCGTCTCGGTTGTCATCGTCGTCGACCCCGTCTGTCGGCTCCAGCGTTGGTATACAGCGTAAACTATACACCGTAGACCTTCCCGCCGCACCGATCGGCCCGCGAGCCGGCCCCGCCGCGCGACCGGCGGCCCGCACGGCCGCCGCGGCGCCGGTGAGGTGCCGTCAGGTTTCCAAACTGGTGCCGTCCCCGCTCTTGCCCTCCCCCTCGCCGCTTATTAGTTTGTTCGCTGAACTGACGAACGAACGCTTTGTGTCTCAATCGGCACGCACAGTTCTCCCCTCCCAAGGTGGCAATGTGAGTTCTCCTCTGCTTCGAATGCGGGGAATTACCAAGGCATTTCCCGGTGCCAAGGCACTGGACGGCGTCGATCTGGAGGTCGAGCCAGGAGAGGTGCACTGTCTACTGGGCCAGAACGGCGCCGGAAAGTCCACCCTCATCAAGGTGTTGGCCGGCGCGCACCAGCCGGACAGCGGCGATCTGACCTGGGACGGCGAGCCGGTGGTGCTGCCCAGCCCGACGGCGGCGATGCGGCACGGGATCTCCACCATCTACCAGGAACTCGACCTGGTGGACGGCCTGTCGGTGGCCGACAACATCTTCCTCGGCCACGAGCGCGCCCGCTTCGGCCTCACCCGGCGCGGCGAGACCGCCGCCGCCGCCCGCGAACTGCTGCGCTCGCTCGGCCACCCGGAGATCGCACCGGGCACCGAGGTCGGCAGCCTGTCCCCCGCCCAGCAGCAGATCGTCAGCATGGCCAGGGCGCTGTCGCACGACACCCGGCTGATCGTGATGGACGAGCCGTCAGCGGTACTCACCCAGGACGAGGTCGCCAACCTCTTCCGGGTCATCGGCGAACTGACCGCCACCGGCGTGGCCGTCCTCTACATCTCGCACCGCATGGCCGAGATCCGGGCCATCGGCACCCGGGTCACCGTGCTCAAGGACGGCCGCACGGTGGCCGGCGGCCTGCCGGCCGACACCCCCACCGCCCAGCTCGTCGCGCTGATGACCGGCCGCGAGACCGCGTACGACTTCCCGCAGCGCGGCGCGGCCGGCGGCGTACCGGAGCGCGACGAGGTGCTGCGGGTGGAGCACCTGACGCAGCCCGGCAGCTTCGAGGACGTCAGCTTCACCGTCCACGCCGGCGAGATCGTCGGCCTGGTGGGCCTGGTCGGCTCCGGCCGCTCGGAGATCCTGCACGCCGTCTACGGTGCGACGCGCCCGGCGTCCGGCTCGGTCCTGGTCGACGGGCGGCGGCTGCCGCCCGGCCGGGTCACCGCCGCGGTCAGGGCGGGGGTCGGCCTGGCGCCCGAGGAGCGCAAGAGTCAGGCCCTCTTCCTCCAGGACAGCGTCGTACGCAACGTCAGCATCTCCTCGCTCGGCCGCTTCGCCCGCTTCGGCTGGCTGGACCGGCGCCGGGAGGCGACCGCGGCCGCCGAGCGGGTCGCCGCGCTCGACATGCGCCCGGCCGACCCGCAGCGCCCGGTCCGCACGCTGTCCGGCGGCAACCAGCAGAAGGCGGTGCTCGCCCGCTGGCTGCTGCGCGGCTGCCGGGTGCTGCTGCTGGACGAGCCCACCCGGGGAGTGGACGTCGGCGCGCGGGCCGAGCTGTACGCGCTGGTACGGGAGTTGGCCGACTCCGGGGTGGCAGTGCTGTTCGTGTCCAGCGAGGTGCCGGAAGTCCTCGGCCTCGCCGACCGCGCGCTGGTGCTGCGCGAGGGCCGGATCGTCCATGAGGCCGAAGCGGCCTCACTGAAGGAATCCCACGTACTCGACCTCGTGATGGAAGAGAGCCGCGCATGAGTGACCAGACGACGCCGAGACCCGCGGAGGACGCCCCCGGGCTGCCCGCGCAGGCCCGGTCGGGCGCCGACGTCGCGACCAGGCCGTCGCTGGTGAAGGAGGGCCCCGACCCCGGCCGGCCGGGGTCCGGACGGCAGCAGCTGCTCCGGCTGTTCCCGCTGCACCAGATGCACAGTCTCGGCCTGGTGGTGGTGCTGGTCCTGCTGGGCGTGGTGGGGACCGTGACCTCGGACAACTTCCTGACCAGCAACAACATCGTCAACATCCTGACCAGCGCGGCGGTCATCGGCGTCATCACGGTGGGCCAGACGTTCGTCATCATCGGCGGCGGCATCGACCTGTCGGTGGGCGCGATCGTCGCGGTGGCCTCGGTGTGGTGCACCACGGTGGCCACCCAGTCGTACGGCCTCGGCGGGATGCTCTTCACCGCGGTGGTCGTGGGCTCGGCGGTCGGACTGCTCAACGGCATCCTGATCGCGTACGGCAGGATCGTCGCCTTCATCACCACGCTGGCCATGATGGCCTCGGCCCGCGGTGTCGCCGAGCGGCTGTCGGACCGGCAGTCGCAGGTGGTCACGGTGGACTCGTTCAACCGGATCGCGACCGACAAGTTCCTCGGCATCCCGCTGCTGGTCTACCTGATGGCCGGGATCGTGGTACTGGGCTGGCTGCTGCTGAACCGCACGACCTTCGGCCGGCGCACCTTCGCGGTCGGCGGCAACCCGGAGGCCGCCCGGCTGGCCGGCATCGCGGTGCGGCGGCACACCATGCTGCTGTACCTGCTGTCCGGGGTGTGCTGCGGGGTGGCCGCGGTGATGCTCACCGCCCGCACCACCAGCGGCGCCAGCAACCTCGGCAACCTCTACGAGCTGGACTCCATCGCCGCGGTGATCATCGGCGGCACGCTGCTGGCCGGCGGCCGCGGGTCGCTGTTCGGCTCGATCCTCGGCGTCCTGGTCTTCACCACGATCACCAACATCTTCGTGCTGAACAACCTGACCACGGACATCCAGGAGATCGCCAAGGGGCTGATCATCCTGGTCGCCGTCCTGCTGCAGCGCACCCGGGGCGCGCGCTCCCCCGCCTGACCGGCGGCTCCACCCGCTCCACCTCCAGCTCCCCCGCCTCCCCACCCCTGACGAAAGGGAACACCCGAATGAAAGAGACCGGACCCATGCCCATGGGACGCAGAAGCATGCTGCTCGGCGCGGGCGCCCTGGGCAGCGGTCTGCTGCTCTCGGCGTGCACCAGCAACTCCAACGGCGACGCGGACAAGGCCAACGTGAAGGCGACGACCGCCGCGTCGGGCAGCACCCCGGGCAAGCACGTCACCATAGGCTTCTCGGCGCCGGCCGCCGACCACGGCTGGATGGCGGCGATCACCAAGAACGCCAAGGCGCAGGCGGGACAGTACACCGACGTCAGCTTCCAGCCCGCCGAGGGCACCAACGACGTCAACGCGCAGATCAGCGCCGTGCAGACGCTGATCGACAAGAAGGTCGACGTGCTGGTGATCCTGCCCTTCGACGGCAAGGCGCTGACCTCGATCGGCGCCCAGGCGATGGACGCGGGCATCCCGGTGATCAACCTCGACCGGGTCTTCGACAACTCGCTGGCCTACCGCACCTGGATCGGCGGCGACAACTACGGCATGGGCGTCAACGCCGCCCAGTACATCATCAAGACCCTCAAGGCGAAGGGTGTCAGCAAGCCGGTGATCGGCGAGATCGCCGGTATCGACAACCTCGACCTCACCAAGCAGCGCAGCCAGGGCTTCAAGGAGGCGCTGGCGAAGGCGGGCTTCTCGGTGAGCATCCGGCAGGCCGCGCAGTTCACCGCGGACAGCGGCCAGCAGGTGATGAGCAACGTGCTGCAGGCCCGCTCGAAGCTGGACGCGGTGTGGAACCACGACGACGACCAGGGCATCGGCGTGGAGGCGGCCATCAAGCAGGCCGGGCGCAGCGAGTTCTTCATGGTCGGCGGCGCGGGGTCGAAGCACGCGATGCAGGAGATCAAGGCGGACAGCGGGGTGCTCAAGGCGACGGTGATATACCCGTCGAGCATGTCGGCGTCCGCGGTGACCCTGGCCCGGCTGATCGGCCAGGGCAAGGGCATCGGCGACCTGGTCGAGCAGGAGGTGCCGACCTCGATCACGCTGTTCTCGGCGACGGTCACCAAGGACAACGTCGACCAGTACCTGCCGTTGTCCTTCACCTGATCCGCCACCCCGAAACCCCCGCATGGAACTGCCCCGGGCCGTCGGCCCGGGGCAGTTCCGTGTCAGTTGCGGTGTCAGCCGCGGCTGTTCGTGCCGCTCACGAGGTGCTCAGGTCGAACTCCTCCCAGGGGCCGATGGCGTCCCGGTTCGCGATCAGCGCGGCCGCGCCGGCGTTCTCCGCCGTCACGTACTTGCCGTTGACCGCGGCCTTGAGGCTGACGCTGCCGTCGGAGTTGTGGATCAGCTGGAAGGTCTCCCACGCGCCCTGTGCCGCCCGGTTGGCGATCAGCGGCTGGGCGCCGGCGTTCTCGGCCGTCACGAACTGGTTGTTGACGTGGGCGCGCAGCGCGACGTTGCCGCCGCCCAGGTCGACCTCGTCGAACCGCTCCGCGTTGCCGACCGTGGTGCTGCCGGCGATCAGTGGCTGGGTGCCGCTCGGCGCGGTCACGTACTTGCCGTTGGCGTGCGCCTTGAGGCTGATGCCGGTTCCGCCGGGGGTGCCCGGCGTACCGACGCCCGCGCCGTTGAACATCATCCAGTTGACGTTCATCAGCGCGCCGGGGCCGGTGTGGCCGGACCCGTTGCGGGCGACGAAGTAGACCTTGCCACTGCCGCCTGGCACGTTGCTCAGGTTGGCGGTGACGTCGGTGTACGTCTGCCAGGCACCGGTGGTCGGTACGGTCGCGGTGCCGAGCAGCGTCCCGGTCGGGGAGTTCCAGCGGACGTCGATACGGCCGCCGGCGTTGGCCGAGGCGGTACGGAAGCCGATCGAGGTGATGTTGTTGAGCGCGATCGGCGACAGGGTCCAGTAGTCACCGTCCTCGATGAAGCCGATGTCCTGGCCGCCGCCGGCGCTGTCGGCGCCGTTCTCGACGGTGACACCCGGGGTGTCGGTGCCCTGCCCGTCGCTCGCGCGGCCGGTGTCGGTGTAGAACTCGGCCTGCTTGTGCTTGGGCTGCAGGGTGATCTGCGCCCGGCCGGTGAGCGGGGCGGCGGCCCCGCCGCTGCCGCCCTTGTCGGTGTAGCTGGCCTCGATCACGTAGAAGACGTTGTCGCCGTCGCTGTGCCCGTTGGACAGCGTCGTGGCGACCGTGGCACTGCACCCGGAGTACTGGTCGAGCGGGTGGCCGTGGGTGTCGTGGCCCAGGATGGCCTGGATCTTGACCTGGCTGCAGTCGACCGTGCCGTCCTCGGGGTCGGTGACGCTGACCGAGAAGTTGACCTTGTCACCCCAGTCGAAGACCCCGCCGTTGGGTGGGGCGCTGATGGTAAGGGTCGGCATGGTGTTGCCCGCGGTGATGTCGATGCTCGCGGTGGCGATCTTGCCCGCGCTGTTGGTGACCGACAGCACGGCGGTGTAGTTGCCGGCCGCGCTGTAGGTGTGGCTGGGGTTGGCGCTGGTCGAGGTCGCGCCGTCGCCGAAGGCCCACCGGTAGGTCAGGGAGCCGCCCGCCGGGTCGTTGGATCCGGCGCTGGAGAAGTTCACCGCGAGCGGCGCGGGGCCGCTGGTGCGGTTGGCGCCCGCCGAGGCCACCGGGAGGGCGCCGCCGTTGAGGTAGTCGATGCGGTAGATGCCCGCGTCGGCGTTGTTGCCGCCGTATCCGGTGCCCCACTCGACCATGTAGAGGGCGCCGTCCGGGCCGAACTTCATGTCCATCGGCTTCTTGAACGACACCGACGGCAGGAACGTCTGGATGTCGTCGGTGCCGGTGTTGTCCGACTTGACGTGGAACGTGTAGACCTTGCTGGTGTTCCACTCGGAGAAGATCGCCTGGGCGTCCATCGCCGCCGGCCACTTGCGGTCGGAGACCAGGTTGGCGTCGTAGCGGTAGACCGGCCCGGCCATCGGGGCGCCGCCGCTGAGCAGCGGGAAGTTGTTCGGGTCCGCGCTGTAGTGGTACCAGACGTCGGCCGGGGTGGCCGGCGGGAGCTTGGTCAGACCGGTGTTGTTCGGGGAGTTGTTGGTCGGGCCGCCCGCGCAGTCGAAGGCGGCGCCGGAGGTCTTGGTGGCGAAGTTGTAGTCGATGTAGGGGGTGTTGTTGCCGATGCAGTACGGCCAGCCCGCGTTGACGGGCTTGCTCAGCAGGTCCCACTCGACGGTGTTCTCCGGGCCGCGGCCGGCGTTGGCGGTACCGGCGTCCGGGCCGTAGTTGCCGACCACGGGGAAGCCGGTCTTCGGGTCGAGGGCCAGCCGGAAGGGATTGCGGTATCCCATGGCGTAGATCTCGGGCCTGGTCTTGTCGGTGCCGGGCGGGAAGAGGTTGCCGGCCGGGATGGTGTAGGTGCCGTTGGTCTCCGGGTGGATGCGCAGCACCTTGCCCGACAGGCTGTTGGTGTTGCCCGCGGTGCGCTGGGCGTCCCAGTTGGCCCGCCCCGCCTGCTCGTCGATCGGCGCGTAGCCGTCGGAGGCGAAGGGGTTGGTGTTGTCGCCGACGGAGAGCCACAGGTTGCCGTTGCTGTGGTCGATCGCCATGCCGGCGCCGTGGTGGCAGCACTCGGCGCGCTGCACCGGGAGTTCCAGGACGACCTTCTCGCTCGTCATGTCCATCGTGGAGCCGTTGACGGTGAAGCGGCTGAGCCGGTCGACGCTCGCCGACGCCGGCGAGTAGTAGAGGTAGATCCAGTGGTTGGTGGCGAAGGCCGGGTCGAGGGCCATCGCCAGCAGACCGCTCTCGTTCGCCGTGAAGACGTCGAGGTGCCCGGCGGTGACGGTGGTGCCGCCGGTGTTGATGATCCGCACGTCGCCGAGCATGTCGATGAAGAAGACCCGGCCGTCGCTGGCGATGTCCAACTGCAGCGGGTTTCCGCCCGAGTTGTTGAGCAGCACCTTCTGGAAGCTGCTGTCGGGGACGCCGGCGACGTTCGGCTTCGCGGCGGCGCCCGCGGCGCTCGTGGGCGAGGCGTCCGCGGGCACGGTGGCGAGCACCGCGAGGACGGGCAGCGTGAGCAGTGCCACCAGCAGCGTCAGCCACTTCAGCAGCCGGGTGCGCACGCGCGGGCGCAGCCGTGGTCGTGGTCGTGGTCGTACGGACAACACGTGGGTCTCCTTGGTCCAGAGTGATCATGGGCATGACAGATCATCACGGCCGCGGATGGCGTGCGGCCGTGCTGCTCCGCGGGGGCTCAGCTGGTGGAGAGGTCGAACTCCTCCCACGGGCCGATCGCCGTACGGTTGGCGATCAGCGCCGCCGCGCCGGCGTTCTCGGCCGTGACGTACTTGCCGTTGACCGTGGCCTTGAGGCTGATGCTGCCGTCGGAGTTGTGGATCAGCTGGAAGGTCTCCCACCCGGCGGCCGCGGCCCGGTTGGCGATCAGCGGCTGCGCACCGGCGTTCTCCGCGGTCACGAACTGGTTGTTGACGTGGGCGCGCAGCGCGACGTTGCCGCCGCCGAGGTCGACCTCGTCGAAGGTCTCGTTGGTGCCCACGGTGGTGCTGCTCGCGATCAGCGGCTGCGTGCCGCTCGGCGCGGTCACGAACTTGCCGTTGGCGTGCGCCTTGAGGTGGATGCCGTGATCGACGGGCGGCGGGGTGGAGCTGACCGTGCAGTCGGCGGGCACGACGCCGGCCGCGGTCTGGATGCCGCCGAGCAGCAGGTGCAGGAAGTTAGGCTCGGTGTAGCTCTCGGTGGTGTGGCCCATGCCGGTGTACCAGGCGCGGCCGCCGTCGAAGTTGTGGCACCAGGTGGTGGGGTGGTCGGCACCCATCGTGGAGCCGGTGTAGGAGTTGTCGTCCACCGAGGCCAGGACGTGCACCGTGGAGCGCGGGTTGGTCTGGAAGTCGTACCACTCGTCGGTGTGGGTGTACGAGTTCGGCAGCCCCGTGGTCGAGGGGTGGGCGTGGTCCTCGATGTTGACGGTGGCGGCCTGGATGGCCGGGTGCTGCTTGAAGTACGCGCCGACCAGGTTGCCGTACCAGGACCAGGAGTAGCCGCTGTCGGAGGCGGCGTGGACGCCCACGTAGCCGCCGCCCTTCTCGATGTAGCGCTGGAAGGCGTCCTTCTCCGCCTGGGTGGTCACCGGGTCGCCGGTCGCCGACAGGAAGACCACGGCCGCGTACTGCGCGAGGTTGGCGTCGGTGAACTGCGTGTCGTCCTCGGTGGCGACGACGGTGAAGTTGTTCTGCTGGCCCAGCTGCTGGATCGCGGCGACGCCGGCCGGGATGGAGTCGTGGCGGTAGCCGGTGGTCTTGGAGAACACCAGCACCTTGAAGGGGGCCGCCGCGGCCCGGTCGGCGGACGCCGGGGCGGGGGCGGCGCTCACCGCGGGGGCGGTGGCGGTCAGTAACGCTGCCGCGGACAGGCTCAGTGCCGCGAGCAGGGCAAGACGGGTGCGTGGGCGGGGCGTGCGCATGGCGGCTCCTCGTGTGACGCACTGCGGGGGGATGTGCCGCAGGGTGGAGCGGACGGAGCGCGTCGGGGCGCGGCGAAGCACGTCTGCTCGCGCCGGGCGGCGACGGGTCCGTCCTGCGGCTTGGTGGGGGCAAGGGATGCCTCAGCTCCGACGTGGCGCGCTGATCAGCGCAAACCGCGAGCGGAGTGATGAATTGGTTCGTTGGTTCAAAAAACTAATTGGCCGAGCGCGGAGCGTCAAGGGTTGTCACAGACAAGCCACGAAGCGCTTCCGTCCCGGCCTTCACCGCCGGATCGGCCGTCAATTCGGTCGATCCGGGCGGGAGTTGGTGATCGTTCAGAGCACCGGGCTGGTCAGGTCGATGTACGCCGACGGGTCGCGCAGGATCTCCTGCACCCCGGCGCCCGCGGCGCCGCGCACCGCGGCCTCGGTGCCGAGCCCGGAGACCTGGAGCCGGTCGGACCGCCAGCGGCCCGAGGTGACCCGCTCGTGCAACTGCACCTGGAGACCGGGGATCAGCCAGGGCGCCAGCCTGGCGTATATCCCGCCGATCACCACCTCGGGCGGGTCGAGCAGGTTCACCGCGCCGGACAGCGCGACACCCAGCGCCCGGCCGGCCACCGCGAGCGCCCTGACCGCGGCCTCGTCGCCCTCGGCGGCCAGCGCGGCGAGCCGCTCCACCGGGGCGTTGGCCTCGGTCGGCGGGTCCTGCAGCGCGGGGCGCCCGGAACCGCCGACGGTACGGGTCGCGGTGGCGGCCGCGGCGGGCGCCGAGCCCAGCCGGGTCGCGCTCACCGTGTCGAGCGCGGCGGCTTCGAGCAGCGCGTCCTGGCCCGCGTACCGCTCCAGGCAGCCGCGCGCGCCGCAGCCGCACTCGGGTCCGTCGGGGAGCACCGTGACATGGCCGATCTCGCCGGCGAAGCCGCCGCCGCGAAAGAGCGTGCCGTCCACCATCAGCCCGGCGCCGATGCCGATCTCGCCCGACACGTACAGGAAGCTCGCACCGGCGCCGGCCGGCCTGGCCTGGAACTCGCCGATCGCGGCGAGGTTGGCCTCGTTGTCGACCGAGACCGCGAGCCGCTGCCGGCCCAGGCCCCGCACCAGCAGTTCCGCGGCGGGGACGTGGCGCCAGTCCAGGTTGGGGGCGTGCAGCACCTTGTCGTCGTGGACGAGGCCCGGGACGCCCAGGGTGACCTGGACCGGGGTCAGTCCTGCCCGCCGGGCGGCGGCGCACGCGCGGGCCGCGAGCCGGCCGGCCGTGTACAGCGTCTCCTCGGCGTCCCGGCCGCGGTTGTCGGCCCGCTCGGTGAGCCGGACCCGGGGGGCGCCGGTCAGGTCGGCGACGCACACCGCGGTGTAGTCGACGTTGACCTCGACGCCGACGCCGGCCGCGCCCTGCGGGTTGAGCGCGAGCGCGCCGCCGGGGCGGCCGACCCTGCCCTGGTTCTCCGGCACGTGCTCGATGACGAGCCCGGCCAGCCGCAACTCCTCGACGAGCGAGGAGACGGTGGCTTTGGTCAGGCCCACCCGGGCGGCGACGGTGGCCCGCGACGCGCTCTGGCCGGCCGCCACCTGACGGAGCACCAGCGCGAGGTTGTGCCGGCGCATGCTCTGCTTGCTCGCCGGCTGCCCGCCGCCGTTCATCACGCTGCGACCTTTCTCCGCCGGCGCGGACCGCACCCGGTCCCGCTCGGCAAACCTCTCTGGCCCATTTATTCATTCACCAAACTAAGAGACGCTCCACCGCAGGTCAACGGCGTTCAATGACACTCACAGCAAAGCCGGGGCAAAAGACGGGGCCTGCGGTGGCAGCCGCGGCCGGCCACCACGGGTGTCGGCGATGATCGCCCACGGATGCCGGGGATGCACCTTACGCGTCGACTTCCACGGACTCGACCCCGGCCCCCGCTCTGCCGGGGCACCGCCTCAGGGTTTCCCACGTCGGGTCGGCGCGTGGTGCGTTCGATGGATTCTTGACTGCCTCTTGCCGCAAGGGGAAGGGGTGATTAGTTTATTCGCTGAACTGACGAACAGCTACGTCGGCGCCGTGAGCGCGGATGAGCCGACCGCGCCCCACGGCCCCGGCGGCCGCTCGTCCCACGCTCTTCCCCGGCCTTGAGGGCACGCTTCCCCGAACGCTCCGCAGCAGGTGACGCACGGAGGTGAAGGCATGGGTTCGGCCACCGCACACGGTCCCCGGCTGGGGGTGTGGATCATCGGCGCACGCGGTTCCGTGGCCACGACGGTCGTCGTCGGCGCCGCGGCCGTCGCGGCGGGGCTCGCCCCGCCGGTCGGCTGCGTCACCGAGCTGCCCGACTTCCGCGCGGCGGGCCTCACCCCGGTCGGCGACCTGGTCTTCGGCGGCTGCGACATCACCGGCGTCCCGCTGGCCAAAAGGGCGGAACAGCTGGTCGCGGCAGGCGTCCTGCCCGCGGACCTGCCGGTCGCCGTAGGGAAGGCGCTGGCCGCGGCCGACCGGGAGATCCGGCCCGGCGTCGGCGTGGCGGCCGGCTCCCAGGCACCGCAGGCGGCCGCGATAGCCGGGCAGTTGGCGGACTTCCGCGAGCGGCACGGGCTGGACTGCGTCGTGGTGGTCAACCTGTCCTCGACCGCCCCGCAACCGGCCCCGCACCCCGCCTTCGCCGACCTGGCCGCGCTGCGGACGGCACTGGCGGGACCCGACCCCGTACTGCCCCCCCACGCCCTCTACGCCTATGCCGCGCTCGGCTCCGGGTGCGGCTACGTCGACTTCACCCCGTCGGGCGCGATGCGGCTGCCCGCGCTCGACGAACTCGCCCGCAGCATCGGTGTCCCTTACACGGGCAACGACGGGAAGACCGGCGAGACCCTGGTCAGGAGCGCGCTCGCACCGATGTTCGCGCACCGCGCGCTCCGCGTTCGGGCCTGGTCGGGCACGAATCTGCTCGGCGGCGGCGACGGGGCGACGCTCGCGGACCCGTCCGCCGCGGCGAGCAAGACCGCCTCCAAGGCGCGCAGCCTCGCGGAGCTGCTGCCCGACCCGGTCGAGGGCGAGGTGCACATCGACGAGGTGCCGTCGCTCGGCGACTGGAAGACGGCGTGGGACCACATCGCCTTCGACGGCTTCCTAGGGGTGCGGATGACGATGCAGTTCACCTGGCAGGGCTGCGACTCGGCGCTGGCCGCGCCGCTGGTCCTGGACCTGGTACGGCTGATGGGCCGCGCCATGGCCTGCGGCGCGTCGGGGGTGCAGCCGCAGTTCGCCTTCTTCTTCAAGGACCCGATGGGCGCGACCGACCACCGCCTCACCCCCCAGTACGACCACCTCCGCACCTGGGCCGCCACGGCTGCCGCAAAGGGCTGAGCCGGGCGGCCCGGGGCGACCGGGTCAGGGGGCCGGCGTGCGGTCGGCCAGTTCTTCCGCCGCGCGGTTGACCTTCGTGAGGGCCGCCATCAGCGCGGCGCGCTCGGTGCCGTCCAGGTCCGCGGTGACCTGCTCCTCCAGCTCCCGCCGCGCGGCTTCGACCGGTTCACGCAGTGCGCGTCCCGCGTCGGTGAGCCACAGCCGGACCAGCCGGTTGTCCCGGTCGTCGCGGCGGCGCACCAGCAGGCCCGTCGCGGTCATCCGGTCGGCCATCTTGACCACCGTCGGAGTGGTCACGTGCAGCTTCGCAGCGACCTCGCCCGGCGTCCTGCCGTCCTGCTCCCACAGGGCGGCGAGCAGGTGGTGCTGCCCGTAGTGCAGGCCGTTGGCGCGCATCGCCTCGTCGGCGAGCGCCCGCAGCACCTTGGTCGTCCTGCTGTGCAGGTCGAGGAATTCGGGCATCGCGGCCTCCCGGCAGCGGGGCGCGGGTCGCCCACGGAATCGATTGACGGCTAATGATTAGCCGACTAGCGTTCTCTCCGCCGGATCATTAGACGGCAAACGACCCGAGGAGAACCCGATGATACTCGTCACCGGCGGCACCGGAAACGTCGGCCGGGAGCTGGTCAGGCAACTCGACGCCGCAGGCGCCGCCTTCCGCGTGCTGGTGCGCGACCCGGCCCGCGCAGCCGCGCTGCCCGCGAGCGCCGAACGCGTCACCGGCGACCTGACCGTGCCCGCCACGCTGACCGCCGCCTTCGCCGGCGCCGACCGGCTGTTCCTGCTCACACCCGGCATCGGCACCGACACCACCGCCCACGCCGTCGAGGCCGCGCGCACCGCCGGCGTACGGCACGTCGTGCACCTGTCCTCGACCAACGTGCTGGGCGACCCGATGCCCGCGATGGGCCGCTGGCACCACGAGCGCGAGCAGATCGTCCGCGGCTCCGGCATCCCGGCCACCGTGCTGCGGCCCGGCGGCTTCATGACCAACGCGCTGGACTGGCTCCCCACCATCCGCGAGGACGGCTACGTCCTCGACCCGGTCGGGCCTGGCCGTATCGCGCCGATCGACCCCGCCGACATCGCGGCGGTCGCCGTGCTCGCCCTCACCGGCGAGGGGCACCGGGGCGAGCAGTACGCGCTCACCGGCGCCGAGGCCTTCACGGTGGCCGAGCAGGTGGCGGTCATCGCCGCCGCCGCCGGCCGGCCGATCACCGTACGCCCCGCGCGGACCGCGCGGGAGGCGGTGGCGGCCCGCTTCCCCGACGGTGCGCCGCCCGCGCTGGCCGAAGCCCTCGTCGAGGGCTTCGCCATGCTGCGGGCCGACACCGAGGGCTTCCGCACCGACACCGTGGAGCGGCTGCTGGGCCGCAGGCCGGCGACGTTCGCGGACTGGTGCGCCCGCCATGCCGGCGCCTTCCGGTCCGGCTCAGCCGGCCAGTGAGGCCGCGTCACCCATGACGACGACCGGGTGCAGGGCCGGGTCGAGGGCGGCGAGCAGCTGCTTCATGTGCGACTCGGACACGCTGACGCAGCCGTGGGTGGGGCCGCCGTGGTCGACGTGCAGCCAGATGCCGCCGCCCCGCGACGCACCCATCGGGCGGGTCCAGTCCAGCGGGGTCACGCCGGTCGCGCGGTTGTAGTCGATCGCGACGACGTAGTCGAAGGACCCGGCGAGCGGCTCCCCGCGGAAGCCGCGGCCGCCGATGTCGAAGCCGCCGGAGTGGTGGTACGGGAGTCTCGTGCCCGGGTCGGAGCGCAGGCCGCCGGCGTCCGAGAGGGTGAACACCCCGATCGGGGACCGCAGATCGCCCGCGTGGTGGTCGGTGGTCCAGCCGTCCTTGGCGTTGTGCGCGGGCCAGGCGGCGCCCGGCTTCCAGCCGCCGTCCGCGGTCCGCCGGTAGAGGACGACCGTGGCGTCGGACGAGTCGCGCGACCGCCCCGTCACCAGCACGACCTGCCGGGTCTGCTGCGGTATTCGGGCCAGCGTCCGCGGGCCGACCCCTGCCAGCTGCCGGGGCGGGGCGGGGGTCGGCGCCGGCGCGGTCGTCGTGGCACTGCCCGGCGGCAGGTCGTCGGCGACGACGGGCGCGGCCCGGTCCTGCGCGGCCGTGCCGACAGGTGTGCCGCAGCCGGCGAGGACGGCGATCGCCGCCGCGCCCAGCCCGGTCAGCAGGGCGCGAGGGGAGGGGGAAGGCATGGGGTGGAGCCCTTCGGTGCAAGGAGGGTGCGGAGGCGGGGAGTCACGCCTGCGGCGGCGGACCGATGCCGCACGGGAAAGGCTCGCGCGGGGCGCGGCCGGTGCGTATGTCAGTGCCCATACCTCTGCAACCACCTGGCACCGCCGGAAGGTTGCCTCGCTCAGCCGGCGGCCGTGCAGGCGGGGCCGCCGCGACGGCGGCCCCGCGTCACCACTCCCCTATGCCCTTGACCAGGGTGGTCAGGCCACCCGTCAGCGCGAGCAGCAGGATGGTCAGCCGCGCCCAGCGCTCCGGCACCCGGGCGGCGAGCACCCGGCCCGCGAGGGTGCCGACGGCCATGCCCGCGCCGGCCAGCGCCCACACCGGCGTCGAGAGGTGCGGTACGCCCTTGGCGCCCAGCGACAGGGCGTTGACCACGACGCCGTAGAACTGCGCGTTGGGCACGAACTCCGCGACCGTCCACTCTGCGTTGACCGCGTAGAGCGACACGGCCGGGCCGCCGACCCCTGCGGAGGCGTTCATGAAGCCGCTGGCCGCGCCGGCGGTGACCGCTCCCCCGCGGCCGCGCAGCGCCGGCACCCGCACGCCGCTGGCGATCACCGCGACGGACACGGTGACCAGCAGGCCCATTCCGGTGAGCAGGTCGGGCTCGGGAACGTGGCGCAGCGCCCAGGTGCCGGCGGGCACCGTGCAGGCCGCCGCGACGACCAGCGGCGCCATCGCGGCCAGCCGCACCTGGCGCCAGGTGTCGATCAGGCCCACCGCACTGATCACGCCCGACGCGCAGTTGGCCAGCGCGACGCCGTGCGTGGGGCCGATCAGCAGCACCAGCGCGGGCACCGCAACGAGCGCGAAGCCCATGCCCGACATCCGCTGCACCGTCGAGCCGGCCAGCACTATCCCGGCCAGCGCCAGCGCGTCCGCCCAGCCGTTCACGCCGCGGTCCCCCGGCGCCCCAGCGCGGTACGAGCCACGGCCGCGTAGCAGGCCAGGCCGACCGCGGCGCCCGCGCCGCCGCCGAAGGCGACGGTCGGCACGAGGTCGAGGACCCCGGCGCTGCGCAGCGGGCCGTCGTCCCAGCGGGCCAGCCGTGCCGCGGCCCCGGCCAGCGCCGCCGCGCCGACCAGGGCGGTCGCGGCGATCCTGGTACGGGCCGAGAGCCGCGGCCGCCGCCGTACGGGCACGGAGGCCGCGCGCGGCGCGGTCGCGTCCGCGGGAGCGGCGCGCAGGGTGCGCGCCACGTACCAGCCGACGACGCCGAGGCCCAGGACGGACGACCCGAACTGGAGGTCGTAGTAGAGGGGCCGGCCCAGCACCGTACGGTCCAGCACCGGCAGCAGCCGCACGCCGGCCCGGCCGCCGTGGGTGAAGGCGTCCCAGGCCACATGCGTCGCCGCGCCGGCGGCCGCGGACAGGGCGAAGCGGCCGGCGCCCGCGAGCCCGCGGGTCCGCCCGGTCGGCGCGGTCATGGCGTCGGCGGCGTCCGCCCACCGGTCGGGCAGCAGCGCGACCAGCGGCTCGCGCAGCAGCCAGTGCCAGCCGGCGGCGAGCACCGCGGCGATCGCCACGTCGGCGGTGGGCACGCCGAGCGGGCTGTGGGTGAACACCCCGAAGCCGAAGGTGCCGTGCACCAGCGAGTCGGTGAAGTACGGGATGTCGGGCGCCAGCGACCCGGCGACCAGAGCCGAGGCCACCAGCGGTCCGCGGGGCCGGCCGTCGCGCAGCATCGGCAGCACGGCGGCGGGATGACTGAGTGTGAACGGCATCCCGCCATCTTCCCCGGGGCGGTGCGCGACGAGCGGGCGGGGGGCAGCGTGTCCCCCCGCCCGCCGTCGTCGCGCGCGGTCCGCCGTCCGGGTCAGGGAGTGTAGACGGTGGGGCGGGGTGCGGTGGGCATGCCGTCGCCGAGGAAGAAGCTGGGGTGCGGCGGCTGGTTGTAGGCGGTGTTCTGCCAGGCGATCGCGGTGCGGTACTGCGTGTCGTGCAGCAGGGTGGTGATCCGCAGGTCGGTCGGGTCGGGGGTGGCGTAGATCCGCAGCGCCCGGTTGTCGCTGGTGGGCCAGATGACCTCCTCGCGCCAGTCGCCGAACAGGTCGCCGGACAGGGTCGGGGTCGCCTTGGTGCCGTTGTTGGAGTGCACGCCCGAGGCGGTCAGCAGCCGGGCGTCGGAGCTGGTGCCGTACTTGTCGATGTGGGTGCCGTCCAGCAGTTCGCGTACCGGGTCGCCGTCCCACCAGGCCAGGAAGTTCGCCGAGCCGGGCTTGCGGCCGATGTTCTGGCCGCCCACGCTGTACAGGCCGCTGACGCCCGACGACCAGGACTCGGCGCCCGGGCTGCCCGCGTAGACGTCGTCGGAGACCCCGCGGCCGTTGTCGCAGCCGCAACTGGGGTTGGACCAGAGGATCTTGCCGGTCTTGGCGTCGGCGAACCAGGCGGCGAGCTTGGAGGTGTCCTCGTCGACCTTGAAGACCTCCTGGCCGGGGTGCGCGGGGTCGAGGTCGCCGACGTGCAGCGCGTCGCCGTGGCCCTGGCCGGTGTTCCACAGCCGGGCGCCGTTGTCGTCGACGGCCATGGCGCCGTACTCGATCTCGTCCTTGCCGTCGCCGTCGAGGTCGGCGGTGGCGAGCTGGTGGTCGCCCTGGCCGGCGTAGGCGCTGTTGCCCGAGTCGTTGCTGTCGAAGCGCCAGCGCTCGGTGAGCCGGCCGTTGCGCCAGTCCCAGGCGGCGATCACGGTCCGGGTGTAGTAGCCGCGGGCCATGATGATCGAGGGCCGCTGGCCGTCGAGGTAGGCGGTTCCGGCCAGGAAGCGGTCCACCCGGTTGCCGTAGGAGTCGCCCCAGGAGGAGACGGTGCCGCGCGGCGGGTCGTAGTCGACCGTCTGCATCGCGGCGCCGGTCTGCCCGTTGAAGACGCTCAGGTACTCCGGGCCCGACAGGACGTAGCCGGAGGAGTTGCGGTAGTCGGCGCTGGAGCTGCCGATCACCTTGCCGGTGCCGTCGGTCGTGCCGTCCGCGGTCTTCGTGACGACCTCGGCCTTGCCGTCGCCGTCGTAGTCGTAGACCTGGAACTGCGTGTAGTGCGCGCCCGAGCGGATGTTGCGGCCCAGGTCGATGCGCCACAGCCGGGTGCCGTCCAGGGTGATGCCGTCCAGGATGGTGTCTCCGGTGTAGCCGGACTGGGAGTTGTCCTTGGAGTTGGTGGGATACCACTTCAGTACGAGGTCGAGCCGGCCGTCGCCGTTGAGGTCGCCGATCGAGGCGTCGTTCGCCTCGTAGGTGTAGGCGACGCCGTCGGGGGTGGTGCCGCCGGCCGGGGGCGTGATCGGGACGTCGTGGTAGCCGTTCGCGAAGGACAGCGACGCGGGCGAGGCGGCCTGCTCGGTGCCGTTGACCACGGCCCGCACCGTGTAGGACGCGTCGGCCGCGGCGCCCGAGTCCAGGTAGTCCGTCGCGCCGGTCAGCGGCGAGGAGTTGACCTTGGTGCCGCCGCGGTAGACGTTGAAGGCGACGTTGTCCGGGTCGGTGCCCAGCCAGCGCCACGACACCAGGTTGCCGCTGCCGCTGCGCACCGAGATCACCCCGCGGTCGAGCTTCTCGACCTGGCGGCCCTGGCCGGCCTGCGGCGGGGTGGTGGTCGGCGGGGTGGTCGGCGGCGTGGTCACCGGGGTGGTGGGCGGCGTGGTGACGGGTGTGGTCGGCGGAGTGGTGGTCGTGGCGCCGGTGCAGGCCACGCCGTTGAGCGTGAAGGACGCCGGGACAGTGGCCGTACCGGAGCCGGACACGGCCCCGTTGAAGCCGAAGGAGGTCGAACCTCCGGTCGGTATCGCGCCGTTGTAGGTGAGGCTGGTCGCCGTGACCTGGCTGCTGTTGAGCGTGACGTCGGCGTTCCACGCCGACGTCACCGTCTGCCCGGACCCGAAGGTCCACTTCAGGCTCCAGGACGACACCGCGTCACCGAGGTTGGTGATCTCGACGTCGGCTCCGAAGCCGCCCTGCCAGGAGTTGGTGATGGTGTAGGCGACGCTGCAGCCGGCCGCGGCGGGTGCCGCGGCGGCAGGTGCGGCCTGCACCGCCCAGGTGGTGCCGGCCGCGATGAGCGCGCCGACCGCCGACGCCGCCCAGGCGCGGCGGCGCGCACGTTTCCGACGGGTGGTCATGGATCCTCCAGGTGTGGGGGGAAGAAGGAAACCGTGAAGGGAACGGAACGCTTGGAACGTTCCAAAGAGCGTTCCCAGGCATAATGGGAGCGCTCCCACACTCGCGTCAACGGTTCTCCCGAGAATTTTCGGGCGCCTCGGGTGGGGCCACCCTGCCGCGGGCGGCCCCACCTCGGGTGCGCCCGAGCGCCCTGCGCGCTCAGCCGAGTTGCTCGGCCAGTCCGACGACGATGCCCTCGGGGCCGCGGACGTAGCAGAGCCGGTAGACGTCCCCGTACCGCTCCACCTCGCCGACCAGCTCGGCGCCGTGGGTGCGCAGCCGGGCGACGGTGTCGTCGATGTCGTCGACGGCGAACATGACGCGGCGGATGCCCAGGGTGTTCACCGGCGCGTCCCTGGGCTCGGGACTGATCGCCTTCGGCGCGTGGAACCTCGCCAGCTCGACGCGGCCGGGGCCGCCGGGGACCCGGAGCATGGCGACGTCCTGCCGGACGCCGTCGAGCCCGATGACCCGCTCGACCCAGCGCCCCTCGACCGGCCCCTTGCCCTCCAGCTCCATGCCGAGTTCGACGAAGAAGGCAATGGCCGCGTCGAGGTCGTCGACAACGATGAGGACGTTGTCCAACCGCTGGATCGTCATACCGGGTCTCCCTTGCCGAGATGGCGCCATCGTGGGGGCATCCACCCCTGGGACGGCGCCGCCGTGCCGTTCTCGACATCCTCGGCCATGCCTTTCGGCCCCGCGGGGGCAGGCCCTGCGCCGGCAGGCGCTACGACGCCGCCTTCTCCTCCTCCCGCCGCCGGACGACGCGCGCCTCGGGCACCTCGACCGGGCGGTGGTAGATCCGGTTCAGCAGCGGGCCGGTCATCATCGTGGTGACGACCGCCATCACGACCATCAGCGAGTACAACGGGCCGTCCAGCAGGCCCAGTTGCCGGCCCACGCCGAGGATCACCAGTTCGGTCAGGCCGCGGGTGTTCATCAGCGCTGCAAGTGCGCAGGCCGGGCGGCCGGGAAGCCGCAGCAGCCGCGCGGCGACGTAGGTGCCGCCGAACTTCCCGGCCACCGCGACCAGCAGGATGACGCCCATCTCGCCGGCCTGGGTCGCGCCGAAGTGCCGCAGGTCCACGCCGAGTCCCGCCACCATGAAGTAGACCGGCAGCAGCAGCCCGGAGATCCGCCCGACGTGCTCGGTGATCTCGGTGTGGAAGGCCTGGACGGCGACGCCCTTGGGGGTGGCCAGTCCGAAGATGAAGGCGCCGAAGATGAAGTGCAGGCCCATCGCCTCGGTCGCCGCGGCCGACAGCAGGATGCCGACCAGCACCACGAGCACCGCGCTCGGGCTCTGCGGCCGGGCCGGGGTGCCGTCGCCGACCAGCCGGCGCAGCAGCGGGCGTACGACGAGGACGACGGCCAGCAGGTAGGGAGCGGCGAGGAAGAGCCGCCAGTGGTCGCCGCCGCCCGCGGCGGCGGCCTGGACCCCGGCGAGCCCGGTCCAGGCCAGCACGTCGACCACGGCGGCCGTCGCCAGCGCGATGCCGCCCAGCGCGGTGCGGGACAGGCCGCGGTCGGTGAGGATCCTGGCGAGTACCGGAAAGGCCGTCACCGACACCGACAGGCCGACGAAGACGATGAAGGCCCCGTGCCGGTCGGTCGGGTGGTTGCGCAGCAGGTAGAAGGCCATGGCGACGCCCAGCGAGAACGGCACGAGCATCGAGCCGAGCGCGGTGCCCGCGGTCAGCCGGCCCCGGCCGCGCAGGTGCCGGGTCTCGATCTCCAGGCCGACGGTGAACATGAACAGCGCCACCCCGACGTCGGCCAGGCCGGTCAGCACCGGACGCACACCCGCGGGAAAGAGCGTGTCGACCGCGCCGCCGAGAACCGTGGGACCGAGCAGGATCCCGCCGAGGATCTCACCGATCACCGCGGGCTGCCCGTAGCGTGCCGCCACCCGGCCCAGTAAGCGCGCCACGATCACGATGAGCGCGAGGTCGACGAACAGCAACTGCACTTGATGGCTCGACATGGCGTGCCCTCCCGTTGTCCGCACAACATCTGACGTCGCCGCACGCCGGCGGTCGTGGACCGGTCCCACCAGGCACCCCACTCGGCGTCCGCCGATTCTGCCGGGACCGGCTACAGAGCGCCTATACGCCCACTATGAGCGTCAGGCCTACGGCTCCACGCTTCCCTCCGCGGGCCGTCCCCGGGCGGCCGCCGGGCGCTCCGCGGTCGCCGCCCGTCCGGATATCCTCACAGGCATGGACGATCACTCGCCGATCCGGCGCGGCGACGCCGGGAGGCGCCGCCGATCGGACGCCGAGCGGAGCATCGCCGCGATCCTGGACGCCGCTCTGGAGTGCGTGCCCGCCGACCGGGAGTTCAACATGTCGGCGATCGCGCGGGCCGCGGGGGTCAGCCGGGTCACCCTCTACTCGCACTTCCCGACCCGCGAGGCGCTGGTGGACGCCGCGCTGCAGCGGGCCTTCGCGCAGACCGACCGGGCGCTGACGGAGCTGCCGCTCGACGAGGGGCCGCCGCGGGAGGTGCTCGCCCGGCTGCTCGGCTCGTCCTGGCAGGTGCTCGAACGGCACCGCAACCTCTACCTGGTGGCGTCGGCGAACCTGCCGCCTGACCGGCTGCGCGGATACGCGGAGCTGGTGCTCGACCGGATCGAGCGGCTGCTGGCCCGCGGCCGGGACGAGGGCGCCTTCCGCGACGACCTGCCGCTGGACTGGCTGGTCGCCACCGTCTACACGCTGATGCACCTGGCCGCGGAGCAGGTGGGCTCGGGGCGGACCGATGCCGATACCGCCGGCGAACTGGTCAGCACCACGATCCTGTCGCTGCTCACCGCCGGCGCCCCAGACACCATTGGTACGGACCGCAGCTGACGCATCGTCCGCTCCACGGGCGTTTTCCAGCCGGTGAGTTGACGAAATTCCCCCGGGCCTGGTCACTTACGGGCACATCGGTGATTGAGTAGACAACTACACCGACGTCGCGGGCTCCGAGGTCGGTGCAGTTCCCGGCCGAGGCCCTCGACGACGCACCGCGCGGGTCGCCGCGACCAGGGATGTACCGTGAAGACACCTCCCCCCGGACTTCGCAGACCAGGACGACCACGACCCCGCCGCGCACGCCGCCCGACGCCGGTCCGATACCATGAGCAAGACGCTTTAGTTGTACATAACAACTGCCCGACGGCAGCGTAGCAATCAGGGCCGCCTGGAAGCGGCCCACGGAGGTGGTAATGCCCGCCGGACCGCACGACGTGCTGGAATTGGCGATGGACGGCTTGTTCAGACGGCGTGGTGCGCTCGACCCGTCCCGGCTCGTACCGGGGCTCGGTGCGTCACTCTCCGAGTCGCTGGCACTGGGCTATCTGGCCGCCGGCCCCTGCGTTCAGCACGAGCTCGGCTCGTATCTCGGGCTGGAGAAGAGCACCGTCAGCCGGCTGGTGGCAGGCATGACCGAGAAGGGCTGGGTCGAGCGCGCCCGCTGCCCGGACAACCGCCGCTTCCAGAAGGTGGTGCTGACCGGCCCGGGGCAGCTCGCGTCCGATCAGATAGCCGAGGCGATGAAGCAGCGCCACGAACGCTGGCTCGCGGCACTCACCCAGGAGGAGCAGCAGGCGCTGGCCGTCGGCCTGCCCGCGCTGCTGCAGGCGATGACGGCGGACGCCGCGGCCGACGGGTGACCCGCCCGCCTGCCCGGTCCGCGCCCGCTGCCGGGCGCGTCGCCACCGCGCCCTGACACGCCCACGACACGCACGACCCGTGCCGTCCGCCGCGGGAACCCCCACGCCCGCGCGGCGACCACCCCCGGACCCGCCCGGTGCGGCGCGCACCCCGGCCGACACGCCCGGTGCCGCGCCTGCGCGCCCGGCCGCTCAGAGCCGCGGGCCACCGCAGGTGGCCGGCGCGGCATCGGGCGGGGGCTGCGCCGAGCCCAGGGGAACGCCCCGCAGGAGCTGGACCATCACCGTCACCACGCCGGCCATGACGCACTGGTCGCTCAGGTTGAAGATCCCCCCGTGCCCGACCTGGATGAAGTCCAGCACCGCGCCACGGCCGAAGCCCGGCGTGCGGAAGATGCGGTCCGCGAGGTTGCCGCCGGCTCCGGCGAAGATCAGGCCGAGGCCGAGCGCCCAGCCCCTGGTCCTGACCGTCGGCGCGGTGCGGGCGATGAAGGCGAGCACGCCGATCGCCAGCACCGTGAAGACCAGCGTCGCGCGCGGCGCGAACGAACCGGCCGCGCCCGAGTTGCGGTAGGCGGTGAAGGTGACGTGCCCGCCGAGCACGTGGCTCGGCGGGTGGCCCTCGACGACCACCGCCGCGACCGCCTTGGTCACCTGGTCGAGCGCGAGCCCCGCCGCCGCTGTGATCCACAGCACCCGCTGCGCCACTCCCCCGCCCCGAATCGGCACCGGCATCGGCAGCCCTCCTGCGTTCACATGACCGTACGGCGGCGTGACCGCCGTCCCTCGTCGAGCGTACGCCCGGCCCCCGGGGTCCCCCTCAGGGCGGCACGGCTCGGCCCCTTCGGGTCCCCTCAGGGCAGCACGTCCCGCGACATTGCCCCGAACGGCCCTGCTGCCGAGCGCGGCGGACGGGAAGGCTCGTGCGGACGACACCGTCCCCGCCTGGAGGTCCCGATGCCCGACGCGTCCACCACCCGCCCGCCCGAGGCCCTGCCCGAGGACGAACTGCGGGCGCTCGACGCCCACTGGCGGGCCTCGAACTACCTCGCGGTCGGGCAGATCTACCTGATGGGCAACCCCCTTCTGGCCGAGCCGCTGCGACCCGAGCACATCAAGCCGCGACTGCTGGGGCACTGGGGCACCTCGCCCGGGCTGAACCTGGTGCACACCCACCTCAACCGCGTGGTCAAGGCCCGCGACCTCGACGCGATCTGCGTCTGGGGCCCGGGCCACGGCGGCCCCGCAGTCCTGGCGAACTCCTGGATCGAGGGCAGCTACACCGAGACCTACCCCGAGGTCACCAGGGACGCGGCCGGGATGGCGAGGCTCTTCCGGCAGTTCTCCTTCCCCGGCGGCGTCCCCTCGCACGTCGCGCCGGAGACGCCCGGCTCGATCCACGAGGGCGGCGAGCTGGGCTACTCGCTCTCCCACGCCTACGGTGCCGCCTTCGACAACCCGGGCCTGGTCGTGGCCTGCGTGATCGGCGACGGCGAGGCGGAGACCGGCCCGCTGGCCGCCTCCTGGCACTCCAACAAGTTCCTCGACCCGGTGCACGACGGCGCCGTCCTGCCGATCCTGCACCTGAACGGGTACAAGATCGCCAACCCCGCGGTGCTGGCCCGCCTCCCCCGGCAGGAGCTGGACGAACTGCTGCGCGGCTACGGCCACGACCCGATCCACGTCACCGGCGACGAGGAGATGGCCGTCCACCAGGCGATGGCCGCGGCCATGGACACGGCGCTGGACCGTATCGCCGCCTTCCAGAGCGCCGCCCGGGAGCACGGCGCCACCGACCGGCCGCGCTGGCCGGTGATCGTGCTGCGCACCCCCAAGGGCTGGACCGGCCCCGCCGAGGTCGACGGGCTGCCGGTCGCGGGCACCTGGCGGTCGCACCAGGTGCCGCTCGCCGCGGTGCGCGACAACCCGGACCATCTGCGCCGGCTGGAGGAGTGGCTGCACTCCTACCGGCCCGCCGAGCTGTTCGACCACGACGGCCGCCCCCGCCCGCAGGTCCTGGAGTGCGTCCCGGCCGGCGCGCGCAGGCTGGGCGCCAACCCGCACACCAACGGCGGCCTGCTGCTGCGCGAGCTGCCGCTGCCGCCGCTCGAAGAGTTCGCGGTGCCCGTCGACACCCCGGGCGCCACCCTCCACGAGCCGACCAGGGTGCTGGGCGCGATGCTGGAGCGGGTCATGGCCGACAGCGCGGGCCGCCGCGACTTCCGGCTGGTCGGCCCGGACGAGACCGCGTCCAACCGGCTGCAGGACGTCTACGGCGCCACCGGCAAGGCCTGGCAGGCCGACGTGCTCGACGTGGACGAGGACCTGGACCGGCACGGGCGGGTCATGGAGATCCTGTCGGAGCACACCTGCCAGGGCTGGCTGGAGGGCTACCTGCTCACCGGCAGGCACGGCCTGTTCTCCTGCTACGAGGCCTTCGTCCACATCGTCGACTCCATGGTCAACCAGCACATCAAGTGGCTGCGCACCACGCGGGCGCTGCCCTGGCGCCGCCCCCTGGCGTCCCTCAACTACCTGCTGACCTCCCACGTGTGGCGGCAGGACCACAACGGCTTCTCCCACCAGGACCCCGGGTTCATCGACCACGTGCTGAACAAGGCGCCAGAAGTGGTCCGCGTCTACCTGCCGCCGGACACCAACACCCTGCTGTCGGTCGCCGACCACGTCCTGGCGTCGAGGGACTACGTGAACGTCGTCGTCGCGGGCAAGCAGCCCAGCTTCGACTGGCTGCCCATGGACGCCGCCCGCGCGCACTGCGCCCGCGGCGCGGGGCTGTGGGAGTGGGCCGGCACCGAGGACGTCCGGCGCGGCCCGGACGTCGTGCTGGCCTGCGCGGGCGACGTCCCCACCCTCGAAGTGCTGGCGGCGGCCCAGCTGCTGCGCCGCCACCTCCCGCAACTGGGCGTCCGGGTCGTCAACATCGTCGACCTGGCCCGCCTCATGCCGCACGAGGAGCACCCGCACGGCATGACCGACGCGGAGTTCGACGCGCTGTTCACCCCCGACAAGCCGGTGATCCTCGCGTACCACGGCTATCCCTGGCTCATCCACCGGCTGGCCTACCGCCGTACCGGCCACACCCAGTTCCATGTGCGCGGCTACAAGGAGATCGGCACCACGACGACGCCCTTCGACATGGTGCTGCGCAACGACCTGGACCGCTACCGCCTGGTCATGGACGTCATCGACCGCGTCCCCGGCCTGCCGGTCACCGCGGCCGCGGTACGCCAGCGGATGGAGGAGGTGCGGCTGCGCCACCACGACTGGATCCGCGAGCACGGCACCGACCTGCCGGAGGTGGCCGACTGGAGCTGGCAGGACTGAGCCGCGCCGGAGGGCCGGTCAGCCGGGAAGGCGGGCGCGCGGGCCGTCGCCCGCGATGTCGGCGAGCAGGGTGAGGGCGGCGGCCAGACCGCCGCCGTCACCGAGCGCGGCGAGCACCCTGGCGTGGTCCTCGGCCACCCGGTGGGCGGCGCGCTGGTGCAGGATGCGGCCGCGCGCGGCCAGATGGAGCAGCACCCGGCGCCGGTCACCGGGGTCGGCCCTGCGGTAGACGAGGTTGTCGGCGACCATCCGGTCGACCAGCTTGGTCAGGCTCGGCGCGGGCATCAGCGCGTAGTCGGCGATCTCCGTCATGGGGTGCCCGCCGCCGTCCGCCACCGCGCTGAGCACCCGCCACTGCTCGACCGAGCAGTCCTCCGCGGCGAGCAGCTCCGACAGCCGCGCCACCATGAGGCGTTCTGCGCGGCTCAGGACGAGCGCGAGGTCACGCCCGGGCTGCCGTGCCGGATCCGAGGGCATGTTTGCCGGTGTCCTTTCCCAGGTCTACTGTTCGGCCACATTAGAGGTCTCTGCGAGGGCGCCGGGACCGGGTCGACCTTCCTCGTACCCGTACGCGCCTCACGGAGGTGGCCGCATGCTCCCGGAACCGCAGCCGGCCCGCGGCCCGGTCACGGCCGGGACCGATCCGCCGCTCACGGTGGCGCTGGTCGTCCCGCTGCACGGCCCCGGCGGCATCCTCGGCCCGTCCTGCGAACTGGCCGCGCAGCTGGCGGCGGAGGAGCTGAACGCCGCCGGCGGGGTCGCGGGCCGGCAGGTCCGGCTGGTCCCGGTGGACGGGGCGGGGCCGCCGCACCAGGTGGCGGCGGAGGTCGAGGCGCTGGTGCGGCTCGGCGCGGTGGACGCGGTGGTCGGCTGGCACATCTCGGCGGTGCGCCGGGCGCTGGCTCCGCGGATCGCGCACCTGGTGCCGTACGTCTACACCGCGCAGTACGAGGGCGGCGAGCGCACCCCCGGGGTCTTCCTCACCGGGGAGACCGACCGGCGCCACCTGCTGCCGGCGATGCGGCTGCTGGCCGAAGCGACCGGCGTACGGCGCTGGTTCACCGTCGGCAACGACTACGTGTGGCCGCGGGTGACCGCGGCCGCCGCCCGCAGGCACGCGCGGGACTGCGGCGGGCGGACGGTGGGCGAGGCGCTGCTGCCGCTGGGCGGCGCCGACTTCGGTCCCGTGCTGCGGCAGATCGAGCGGACCGAGGCGGACGCGGTGCTGATGCTGCTGGTCGGCGCGGACGCGGTCGGCTTCAACCGGGCCTTCGCCGCCTGCGGGCTGCACGACCGATGCCAGCGGCTGAGCACCCACATGGACGAGAACATGCTGCTGGCCAGCGGCGCCGGCGGCACCACCGGGCTGTGGTCGGCGGCGGGCTACTTCGAGACGCTGGCCACCGCGGAGAGCCTGGACTTCAACCGGCGCTTCGCCCGCCGCTTCGGGGTGGACGCGCCGGTGGTGGGCAGCCTCGGCGAGTCGTGCTTCGAGGGGCTGCGGCTGCTCGGCGCGCTGGCCGAGCGGGCCGGTTCGACGGACGTACGCGCGATGCACGCGGTACGGGACTCGGTCGGCTACGAGGGCCCGCGCGGCGCGCTGCGGCTGCGCGGCAACCACCTCGACCAGCGGGTCTACCTGGCCAGGGCGGACACCTTCGACTTCGCGGTCGTCGCCCAACTCTGAACCCCCCTCCGGGCATTGACACTACCTTCCCCAGGAAATACTTTCTAGGGGAAGCATCTGCCGCTCGGCCGGCGCCGCCCGCGCCCTTCGCGCCGCATCCGCGCCCGGCCGCGCTCCGGCCGTACGCCTGCCGCCCGCCAGAATGCGCGCCGCCGAATTCCGCCGCGCGGATTCGGACAGCGGATCACCACTTTTCCCCGGGATACCCTTTCCTTTCGTTCTACGCGCGTCACGCATTTCCCGGCCGCGCGTCACGCATTTAAAGAACCCGACATCACCGAGAAACAAACCGGCGGGACTCTTCCAACGCCGCCCGGGACGCGTCCCGAGGCGGCGGACGCACACCGCGGACGGAAAAGGGAGTTCTCGTGACGGACACGGTCGACACACCGGCGCCTCCCGGCGGCGCCACCGGTACGACGACCCGCCGGTACAACGGCTGGACGAAGAACACCACGCTGGAGGACTACTCGCTGCGCTACGCGCCCAAGTCCTTCCGCCGCTGGACCCCCTACGTGGTGGCCACCACGGCGCTCGGCGGTATCGCCTACCTCGCCGACTTCGCGATCGGCGGCTCGATTGCGATCTCGCACGGATTCGGCAGCGCGCTGATCGCGATCCTGGCCGCCGCGGTCACCATCTTCCTCACCGGAATTCCGATCTCGTACTACTCGGCGAAATACTCCATCGACATGGACCTGCTGACCAGAGGCGCCGGATTCGGCTATCTCGGATCCACCCTCACGTCGATCATCTACGCCAGCTTCACCTTCATCTTCTTCGCCCTCGAAGGCTCCATCATGGCCCAGGCGCTGGACCTCGGCCTGCACATCCCGCTGGCGGTGGGCTACCTGATCTGCGCGCTGATCATCCTGCCGCTGGTCTTCTACGGGATGACCGCGCTGTCGACGATGCAGGTGTGGACCCAACCGGTTTGGCTGGTCCTGATGGTGGCGCCGTTCGTGTCGATCGCGATCCAGGACCCGCACGCCTTCTCGCGGTTCACGCACTTCGCCGGCAACTCGCCCACTGGTTCCTCGGTCAGCCTGCTCGGGATCGGCGCGGGCGCCGGTGTGGCGCTGTCGCTGATCGCGCAGATCGGCGAGCAGGTGGACTACCTGCGCTTCATGCCGGACAAGACCCCGGCCAACGCCCGCCGCTGGTGGACCGCGGTACTCGCGGCCGGCCCCGGCTGGGTGGTGCTGGGCGCGGCCAAGCAGATCGGCGGCGCCTTCCTGGCCTTCTACATCGCCGGGCACATCGGCCTGGCCAAGGCGAACGAGCCGATCCAGCAGTACGTCTCCGGCATCCACACCTTCGCGGCCCCGGTCGCGCTGGGCCTGGCGACCTTCTTCGTGATCCTCTCGCAGATCAAGATCAACACGACCAACGCCTACTCCGGTTCGCTGTCCTGGTCGAACTTCTTCTCCCGGCTGACGCACCGGCACCCCGGCCGGGTCGTCTACATCTTCCTCAACGTCGGCATCGCGCTGGCCCTGATGGAGGGCGGCGTCTTCGGCTTCCTCAACACGGTGCTCGGCTTCTACTCCAACGTGGCCATCGCCTGGATCGGCGCGGTCGTCGCCGACCTGGTGATCAACAAGCCGCTGAAGCTCAGCCCGTCCTACATCGAGTTCAAGCGGGCCCACCTGTACAACTTCAACCCGGTGGGCTTCGGTTCGATGCTGGTGGCCTCCGCCGTGTCGATCGCCGCGTACTTCCACGCCTTCGGCGCGTACGGCAAGGCGTTCTCGCCGTTCATCGCGCTGGTCGTGGCGATGGTGCTCTCACCGCTGCTCGCGCTGGCCACCAAGGGCCGCTACTACATCGCCCGCACCGACGACCAGGCCGAGCCGCTGTTCCAGGAGGACGGCCTGCTGTCGGCGGCGACCATGACCTGCTCGGTCTGCGCGGAGGACTTCGAGCGCCCGGACATGGCCGGCTGCCCCTTCCACGGCGGCGCGATCTGCTCGCTGTGCTGCTCCCTGGAGAAGGCCTGCCACGACGCCTGCAAGCCCGCCGCGCGCGGGGCCGGCGGGCCGGTCGACCTCGGGATGCCGACGACCGCGGCAGGGTGACGCCGCCGGCTGCGACAAGGAGTGCCGGTCCGCGGAGGATTGTCCGCGGACCGGCACTTCGTGCGTCCGAGGTCTTTACGCCGTCGCCATGGGTGGTCTAGAACAACAGTCATCCGATGTTAAGTGCGCCCGGCGCCCTGTTTCCGCACGCGGTAGAGGAGTCATGCACGAGAGCAGGCGCATTCATCGGACTACTACGTCAACACCGTTGACTGGAAGCCGTATCGCCCTGGAGGGCATCGTGCAGAACTTCCCCCGCCGTCGCCGGCGGGTTCCGTACAGACGGATCGTCGCGCTCTGCTCGGCGGCGCTCACCGCCCTCGCGGGCGCCGCCGTGGCAGACGCGGGCACCGCCGCGGCCGCCTCGGGACCGACCACCGCCTGGCAGCACGGAAACCTCACCCTCGACCCGGCGGGTGTCGTCAGCCGCTCCGACATCGTGCTCGGTTCGCCGAACTCCGACCCCACCGCCTCCATGCCGCTCGGCAACGGATCGCTGGGCGTGGCCGCCTGGGCCGCGGGCGGCTTCACCGCCCAGCTCAACCGGTCCGACACCATGCCCGACCGCAAGTCCCCCGGCCGGCTCACCATCCCCGGCCTGTCCGTCATCTCGCACGCCGCCGACTTCCACGGGCAACTGGACCTCACCGACGGGGTGCTGCGCGAGTCGGGCGGTGGCATGTCGCTGAAGGCCTGGGTCGCCGCCGGCAAGGACGAGCTGATCGTCGACGTCTCGGGCGCCGACCCGGACGTGCCGCAGACCGCCGCGATCGACCTGTGGTCGCCGCGCAAGCCCACCGCCGCGGTGTCCGGCACGGTCGGCACCCTCGCCGAGACCTGGGCCGACAGCGCCCCGCCGATCGGCAGCGGCCGGACCTTCGGATCGCTTGCCGCCATCACCGCGGGCGGCCGCCAGGTGACGACCAGCGTCGCCGGCCCCACCCAGGTGAAGGTCGGCTTCAGACCGCACGCAGACGGCACCTTCCGGGTCGTCGTGGCCTCCCCCGGCTGGACCGGCGGCGACGCCGCCACGACGGCCGCCAAGGTGATCGGCCATGACGCGACCGCGCCGGTACTGAGCCTGATGTCCGCACAGGACCGCTGGTGGGACCGCTTCTGGGCGCATTCGGGCCTGATCGCGATGAGTTCCGCCGACGGCAGCGCCGAGTACGTCGAGAACCTGCGCACGCTGTACCTCTACGAGGAGGCGGCGTCGATGAAGAAGGGCATCTACCCGGGCAGCCAGGCCGGCGAGGCCGACATGTTCGCCTGGAACCGCGACACCCAGACCTGGACGCCGTCGGCGTACTGGCTGTGGAATCTGCGCACCCAGATCGCGGCCAACATGAGCAGCGGCAACTACCAGCTCAACACCCCGATCTTCGACATGTACTCCGACGACCTGCCCGCCATCGAGGCGTGGACCAAGCAGCAGATGGGCGGCCGCCCCGGCTCCTGCGTGTCGGAGACCATGCGCTTCAACGGCAACGGCATCTCGCCCGGCGTCGGCGAGAACGGCTCGTGCAGCGAGCCCGGCAGCCCCAACTGGAACGCCCTGGACATCTCCTCGGGACCGGAGATCGCCCTCTACATGTGGGAGCAGTACGAGGCGACCGGCGACAAGGCCGCGCTGAAGCGGTACTGGCCGTTCATCAAGTCCGTCACCGAATTCCAGCTCGCCTACCAGACGGTGGGCGCCGACGGGCTGCTGCACGCCAACGCCAACGCGCACGAGACGCAGTGGGCGGTGCAGGACCCGACCACCGACATCGCGCTGGACCAGGCGGTCTTCCCGCTGATCGGCAGGATCGCGAAGGTGCTGGGCACCGAACGCGGCGCCGACAAGGCCCTGGTGGCCCGGGTCGCCACCGCGCAGGCGCAGATCCCGCCCTACCCGCGGACCGACCAGGCCACCCGCACCCAGCTGCTCAACCCCGGTTACACCGCGGCCGAGACCGCGGCGGCCGACGCCACCGGCACGGACATGCTGGCGATCTCCTACGAGCCGGCGGCGCAGCGCAGGAACGGCGAGAACATCGAACTGGAGCCGCTGTGGCCCTGGAACACCATCAGTGACCAGGACGCGGGACTGTTCTCGCTGGAGCAGCGCAGCTACGCCCACCGGCCCAACAAGGGCGGCAACGACTGGTCGATGGACGCCATCGACGCGGCCCGGCTGCAGAACCCCGACGAGGTGCGCGCCAACCTGATCTCGCTCACCGAGGGCCACCAAGTCTACCCCAACGGCTTCGCCGACCTGGGCAACTCCGTCGGCTACCAGCCCTACATCGAGCAGGAGTCCGGCGTCGCGACCGCGGTCGCCGAGGCCCTCGCGCAGGACTACGACGGCATCATCCGCTTCGCACCGGCCTGGCCCGGCCAGTGGGACGGCGCGGGCAGCGTCCACGTCAAGGGCAGGACCAAGGTCGACGTGCAGGTGCAGGGCGGCAGGCTGGTCACCGCCGCCATCGAGGCCGGCACCTCGGGCACCCTGCGGGTGAAGAACCCGTGGCCGGGACAGCGCACCGAGGTCGTGGACGGCAGGAACGGCCACGTGGTGGTGCAGGGGTCCACCGCCGGCCTGCTCAACGTCCCGGTGAAGGCCGGCGAGTCCTACCTCGTCCAGCAGGTCGCCGCGCCCACCACCGCCCTGCCCTTCGCGAAGGTCACCGGCAGCGCGCCGACCGCGGCCCGGCACCTGGGCGGCGTCCAGCTCGGCCTGGACGCCGCCACCCAGTCCGGCAGCGCCACCGTCGGCACCGTGCTCGGCGCCACCAACCGGGCCTACGGCCTCAGCCAGACCGAGGACGCCGGCTCCCCGAGCACGGCCGCCGACGTGGCCGGGCTCAGCGCCCGCACCGCGCAGGGCGACCTGTCCTTCGACGTCGGCGACGACGTGGCCGCGACCGGGTCCTACGACGCCAGGGTCACCGTGTCGTACTACGACGCCGGCACCGGCTCGCTGTCCGTGCAGTACGACGCCGGTTCCCAGGACCGCTACCACGAGGCCGGCACCATCGCGCTGACCGGCAGCGACACCTGGAGGACCGCGGAAGTCACCCTCACCGGCGGCTACTTCGGCGGGCTGCAGGCGGGCGGCGCCGACCTGCGGCTGCACTCGTCCGGCGGCCCGGTCACCGTGCACAGCGTCGGCATGACGGTCACCGGCGCCTGGGTGCCCGGCCGGCACGCCTTCCCGCCGGCCCCGGTGATCACCACCCCGCGCACCGGCGCCACCGTCAAGCTCGCCTCCGCGGTGTCCGGTACGGCGATCCCCGACGGCACGGTGACCGTACGCGAGGCGTCCGGCGTGCTGTGCACCGCCACCGCGGACGACGCCGGCGCGTGGAGCTGCGCCCCCGGCGGCGGCTTCACCCCGGGGCGGCAGACCGCCACCGCGACCGTCGCCGACCCGACCGGCATGGCGAGCGACGCCTCCGCGGGGGTCGCCTTCGACGCCTCCGACCTGCCGCCCGGCACCGCCGTGGTCGGCGCGGTCGTCGGCACGGACAACCACGCGTACGGCATGGGCGAGGACGAGCGGCCCTCGGGCGGCTTCGACGGCCCGACGACCGCGGCGGTGGTCGACGGCCTGTCGGCACGCACCAGCACCCAGAGCAACATCTACTTCGACGTCGACGACTCGATCGCGCACGCCGGCTACTACACGGCGACCTTCACGATCTCCTACTACGACCAGGGCACCGGGTCGTTCTCGGTGCAGTACGACAACGGCAGCTCCGACCCGTACAAGTCGGCCCCGGGAATCACGCTGACCGGCACCAGCACCTGGAAGACCGCGACGGTGACCGTGACCGACGCCTACTTCGGCGGCCAGCAGCACTCCGCTGCCGACTTCCGGCTGCGCAACGGCGGCGGCCAGCTGACCGTGCACAGCGTGGCGGTGAAGATCAGCGGTGACGGCGTACCGGACGTCACCGGCTTCGCGCCGCCGGTGGCGATCACCTCGCCCGCCGCGGGCGGCACCGTCGGCGCGGCCCCGGCCGTCTCGGGCTCCGCGGAGCCCGGCGCGAAAGTGACCGTGACGTCCGACGACGCGCCGCTGTGCACGGCCACCGTCTCCGACAGCGGCAGTTGGACGTGCACCGGGACCGGCGGGCTGGCCGCCGGGCCGCACACGTTCAGGGCCACCGCCCAGGACCCGACCGGCACACCGGCGCAGGCCGCCACCGTGGCGGTGACCGCGGCGTAGCGGGCGCCGCGCGGAGAACCGGGAGCGGTCCGGCCGAACGGCCGGGCCGCTCCCTCGCGTCGGGACTGCTACGGCCTGCCGGCCACCCCCTACGCGAAGCCGGCGATGCCGCGCGGGGAGTAGTGCTCCTCCAGGCGCCGGCACTCCTCGTCGCTCAGCTCCAGGTCGACCGCGGCGATCGCGTCGTCCAGGTGCTGCGGCTTGGTGGCACCCACGATCGGCGCGGTCACCCCGGGCTGCCGCAGCAGCCAGGCCAGCGCGACCTGGGCGCGGGTGACTCCGCGCTCATCGGCGATGCCCGCGACGGCGTCCACGATGTGCCGGTCGGTGTCCCGGTACAGGCTCATGCCCCACCCGTCGGTCTGGCTGCGCGCGCTGGTGGCGTCCCAGGCCCGGGTGAGTCGGCCGCGGGCCAGCGGGCTCCACGGGATGACACCGACGCCCTGGTCGGCGCACAGCGGCATCATCTCCCGCTCCTCCTCGCGGTAGAGCAGGTTGTAGTGGTTCTGCATGCTGACGAAACGGGTCCAGCCGTGCCGCTCGGCGATGTACTGCGCCTTGGAGAACTGCCAGGCGTGCATCGAACTCGCCCCGATGTAGCGGGCCTTGCCGGCCTTCACCAAGTTGTGCAGGGCCTCCATCGTCTCCTCGATCGGAGTCGTCGGGTCCCAGCGGTGGATCTGGTAGAGGTCGACGTAGTCGGTGCCGAGCCGGCGCAGGCTGTGGTCGATCTCGGTCAGGATCGCCTTGCGGGACAGCCCGCCGCCGTTGGGACCCGGTCGCATCCGGCCGTGCACCTTGGTGGCCAGCACGATCTCGTCACGGGAGAAGTCGGCCAGCGCCCGGCCGACGATCTCCTCGCTGGTGCCGTCGGAGTAGACGTTCGCGGTGTCGAAGAAGTTGATCCCGGCCTCGACGGCCCGGCGCACGAACGGCCGGGTCGCCTCCTCGTCGAGCGTCCAGCTGTGGGTGCCGCGGTCGGGAACGCCGTAACTCATGCAGCCCAGGCAGATACGGGAGACGTCGAGACCGGTCGAGCCGAGTTTCCTATAGTCCATGGCCGATCAGCCTACGTCGGCGCCGACGCCCGCCGACGGCCGATCCGGGTCGGTGATCGGCTCCCCCGGGCGGCCGTTCGCACGCTAGCATCGGCCCCGTGATCGCCCACGACAACCGCCGCTCCCCTGCCGCGTGCCGCTGTCCGCTGCACGGCTGTTGTCGCTGACCCACCACCTCCCCCCGGCGTGCCGCCGCTCCGCGGCCGAGGCATGCCCGCGTTCCCGCGCCGCCTTCCCCGCGCGCGGTCCCCCCTCCCGTCGAGGAGTCGATGCACATGTCCGTGGAAGAGCACGTCTACGACCGCCGCCGGCTGCACCAGTGGCTGGCGGGACAGGCCCGCGCGGAGGGCGTGTCCCGGCGCGACCTGCTGCGGCTGGCCACCGCCGCCGGCGTGGTGGCCGCGGCCGGCACGCTGCCCCGCCCTGCCGCGGCCGCCGACACACCGCCGCCGCCCGGCATCGTCAAGCCGCTGCCGCCCGAGCTGTTCACGGTGCGCGGCACCAACGCGGAGACCAACTGGAGTGCGCTGCGCGGTACCGGCTACCTCACTCCGGTCGACCGCTTCTTCGTCCGCAACCACACCTCGACACCGGTGCTGGACGCGGACAGTTGGAGCCTGAAGCTGTGGGGCAGCGGTCTGCGCGGCGGGCCGGGGCTCGACCGGCCCGTCGAGTTCGGCTACCGCGACCTGCGCAGGCTGCCGTCGGTGACGGTCGACTCGTTCGTCGAGTGCGCGGGCAACGGCCGCTCGTACTACACCACCCAGCAGGGCGACACCGTCAGCGGCACCGCGTGGACCCTGGGTGCGATCGGCCAGGCCCGCTGGCGCGGGGTGCGGCTTGCGGAGGTGCTGCGACTGGCCGGCGCCCGCCCGCACACCGTGGACCTGCAGCCGCGCGGCCTGGACGACGAGTGGGTGTCAGGCGGGGCGAACCTCGGCCACGTCCGGCGCCCGCTGCCGTACGCCAAGGCCCTGGACGACGTGGTCCTCGCGTACGAGATGAACGGCCGCCCGCTGCCCTACGACCACGGCTTCCCGGTGCGCGTGGTGGTGCCCGACTGGGTGGGCATCGCCAACATCAAGTGGGTCGGGGACATCGAGGTGTCGGCCGAGCCGCTGTACTCCCCCTGGAACACCGACTTCTACCGGCTCTTCGGCGCCGCCTATCCGCCGGGCGGCAGCGACCCGCTGACCCGGCAGACCGTCAAGAGCGCCTTCGAGTTCCAGGACGGCGCGGCCTTCACCGCCGGCCGCAGCCACCGGCTCACCGGCCGCTCGTGGTCGGGCGCGGGCGGCATCCGCCGGGTCGAGGTGAGCACCGACGCGGGCGCCACCTGGCGCCCCGCGCGGCTGCACGACGAGCCCCGCCCGCACGCCTGGTCGCGCTGGTCGGCCGACTGGCACCCGACGGCGGCAGGTCCCACGGCCCTGCTGGCCCGCGCCACCGACACCGCGGGCCGCCGCCAGCCGGACAGCAGTACGCCCAACGACCAGGGCTACCTCTTCGGCGCCGTCGTCCACCACCCGGTCACCGTCCTCGCCGCCTCCTGACCGGCCGGGCGGCCGCCGGCACCGCGGTTCTCCTACGTGTCGCGGCCCCGTAGCGGGGTGTCGTCGCCCGGCGGGGCCAGGCACCAGTCGAGGACCGAGGGCCAGGGGCCGTACCCCGAGTCCGGGTTGAGGTGCCCGCCGCCGGTGACGACGTCGGCGGGCAGGCCCAGCGGTGCGGCGAACTCGGCCGCACCGCCTTCCGGGCAGCACGGGTCGTCGTCGCCGCAGACGACGCGGGTGCGCCCGGCGGCACCCGCCACCTGCCGGTGCGTCAGCGGCGGCGGCGCGAACGCGGCGACCTGCGGGTGCTGCCGCAGGAAGCCGCCCGACGGCGGGGCGACCAGCAGGACCCGCTCGACGGGCGCCGCCGGCTCCCCGCGGGCGACGGCGTGCAGCCACAGCGCGCAGGCCAGGCTGTGGCACACGACGGTGACCGGCCGCTCCCGCGGCCCGGCCAGCAGGGTACGCAACTGCCCGAGCCACACCGCGAGATCGGGGTCGTCGGGCTCCGGCAGCTGCGGGTAGGCCACCTCGTGGCCCAGGTCTGCAAGCCGCCCGGCCAGCCAGTGCTGCCAGTGGCCCACGGGCCGGTGGTTCTGCCAGCCGTGCAGGATCACGAAGCGGTGCCCGCCAGGGACGTCGGTCATGGTCGCTCACTTCTCGCCGTGTCGAAGAGGCCGACGTCCTTGTCCCCGCCTCCGGTTGCCGCACCCTATCCAGTGCGCGGCACCGGCGCCCGCGGTCACCCGTAGAGGGAGCGGGCGCCCGGGCTGCCGCCCGTGAACCGCCGGCCCGCGGCGGCCTCCTCGCCGATCACCGACCAGGCGGTCTCGTCGTCCTGGAAGGGGAGCGGGTCGATGCTGCTCGTCTCACGGCGGATGGGCTCGACCTCGCCCTCCAGGCGCTCGAAGTCGGCTTCGTCGTCGCCGCCACTGAAGGCGAACTCCGCCAGCAAGCGCTCGCATCGAGCCGGACACGACAGGTCCTGGCCCGGAAGGTCGACCTCCGTGCCGCTCACGCGGGGCGAACCGTCCTTGCGCAAGGTGGCCGGGACCTGCGTCCTGGACGCCTCGAATCTGCTCCGGACCGCTGACGCCGGCTCACCGGCCTCATGTTCGAAACTGCTGCCACGTCGCCGTCCTGGGAGTCTGGCAGGCGGTACTGGCAGCCTTCGTCCCCCGCCGCCGGCGCTCCTGGCGCCCTGGCCCGTGGTCAGGCCGCCAGGGCGGCGCGGGCCGCGGCCACCGCCTGGCCGGCGTAGCCGCTGCCGAAGAGCACCGTGTGCACCAGCAGCGGGAAGAGCTGGTGCAGCGGGACGCGGGCGGCGAAGCCGTCGGCGAGCGGTGCCGCCTCCCGGTAGGCGTCGACCAGCAGGTCCATGTGCGGGCAGCCGAACAGCCGCAGCATCGCCAGGTCGGTCTCCCGGTGGCCGCCGTGCGCGGCCGGGTCGATCAGCCAGGCGTGCCCGTCCGCGCCCCAGAGCACGTTGCCGTTCCACAGGTCGCCGTGCAGCCGGGCCGGCGGTTCCGCGGGACCCGCAAGCTCGGGCAGCCGGTCGCAGACGCCCTCCACGACCGCCGCCCCGGCGCGGGGCATGGCGCCGCTGTCGACGGCCTGCCGCAGATACGGCAGCACCCGGTGCTCGGCGTACCAGCGCGGCCAGTCCTGGCCGGGCGTGTTGCGCATCGGCGCCAGCCCGATCCAGGCGTCCTGCGGGCCGCCTGGCGGCGGGGCGCCGAAGGCCGGGGCGCCCGCGGCGTGCAGGCCGGCCAGGTCCCTGCCGAGGCGGGCCGCCGCCGCCGGTCCCGGGCGGCCGGTGGCAACCCGGTCGGTGACCAGCCACCGGTCGTCGCCGCCGCGGACCGCGGGCACCCGGACCGTACCGGCGCCGGCCAGCCAGCGCAGCCCCGCCGCCTCGGCCCGTGCCGCGCCCGCGCCCTCGGCCTGCTTGACCATCACCGCCCGGCCGCCGTCCAGTACGGCCTCGGCGAGCGTCCCCGACAGGCGGCGCTCCCCGCCCGCCGGTCGCCCCGTCAGCCGGGCGGCCGCCGCGGCGGGGCTCTCGGAGGTCATGCGTCGAGGTGCTCGCGCACCCGGTCCATGAGGCCGGGCATCGCGGCCTCGATCATGGTCAGCACCTCTTCGAAGCCTTCGGAGCCGCCGTAGTACGGGTCCGGCACGTCGGGGTCGCCCGCCGCGTCCGGGTCGAAGGAGCGCAGCAGACGTACCCGTGACGGGTCGTCGGCCTGCCTGCGCAGCGCCTTCTCGTGGCCGCGGTCCATCGCGACCAGCAGGTCGGCGTCCAGGTGGTCGGGGCCGACCTGGGCGGCGACGTGCTCGACCGGGTAGCCGTGCGCGGCCAGGACGGCTGCGGCCCGCGGGTCGACGGCGTCGCCTGCGTGCCAGCCGCCCAGCCCGGCGCTGCTGACCCGCACCCGGTCGTCGAGGCCGGCCCGGCGCAGCTGTTCGGCCATGACCAGCGCGGCGGACGGCGACCGGCAGATGTTCCCCGTACAGACGAAGCAGATGTGCACACCACCAGACTATGGCCGCGTACGGTGTGGCGCGTGGCGCGCGCCGGTTCCCCGCGGCGGTGGGCGGGCCGGCACGGCGCCACAGGCGCAGGGCGGGGCAGGACCGGGCGGGGCACGGCTGGGAGGCACGGATGGAGTACGCACCGCTGGGGTCGTCGGAGCTGACGGTCTCGCGGATCTGCCTGGGCATGATGAGCTTCGGGGACACGCCGGCCCGCGAGTGGCAGCTGCGGGAGGACGCGGCCGAGCCGATCGTGCGGCGGGCCGTCGAGGCAGGGGTGACCTTCTTCGACACCGCGGACAGCTACGCGGGCGGCACCGGCGAGGAGATCACCGGGCGGCTGCTCTCCGGGCTCTTCCCGCGCCGCGAGGACTACGTGCTCGCCACCAAGGTCTACTTCCCCACCGGCCCGGGCCCCGACGACCGCGGCCTGTCCCGCACGCACATCATGGCGGCGATCGACGACTCGCTGCGCCGGCTGGGCACCGACTACGTGGACCTCTACCAGATCCACCGCTACGACCCCGACGTCCCCGTCGAGGAGACGATGGCGGCGCTCGACGACGTCGTCAGGGCGGGCAAGGCACGCTGCATCGGCGCGTCCAGCATGTACGCCTGGCAGTTCGCGAAGGCGCAGTACGCGGCGCGGGCCGCGGGCGGGGCCGGCTTCGTGTCCATGCAGGGCCACTACAACCTGGTCTACCGGGAGGAGGAGCGGGAGATGCTCCCGCAGTGCGTGGACCAGGGCGTCGGGGTCATCCCGTACAGCCCGCTGGCCCGCGGCCTGCTGGCCGGCAACCGCACCCGCTCCGGCGGCCGGCAGACGGTGCGGGCCGCCTCCGACCCGCTGGGCGAGGCCCGCTTCGACGCCCACGCCGAGGCCGACTTCGACGTCGTGGACGTCCTGCGCGAGGTCGCCGCCGAGCACGACGTGCCGCCCGCGAGGGTCGCCCTCAGCTGGCTGCTGGGCCGCCCCGGCGTGACCGCCCCGGTCGTCGGGGCCACCAAGCCGCACCACGTCGACGACGCGGTGGCGGCGGTGGACCTGCGCCTGACCCCGCAGGACGACGACCGGCTGGCCGCGCCCTACCGGCCGCACCCGGTCATCGGCCACTCCTAGAGCGGGGGGAATGTCCCGCGGGGCAGCGGGGTTGCGGTGGGTGTGACGACGACTTCCGGGACCGAGATCCTGCACTACACCGCTTTCTCCGCCGACCCGGCGGGCGGCAACCCCGCGGGCGTCGTCCTCGACGCGTCAGGGCTCGACGAGGAGCGGATGCTCGCCATCGCCGCCGAGCTGGGCTACAGCGAGTCCGCGTTCCTGACCGAGGGGGCCGGCCCGGGGTCCTACGCGATCCGCTACTTCAGCCCGAAGGCCGAGGTGCCCTTCTGCGGTCACGCCACCGTCGCCGCCGCCGTCGCGCTGGCCGAGCGGTACGGGCCGGGCGAGCTGGAGTTCGCCACCGCCGCGGGTGCCGTGCCGGTGAGCGTCGTACGGGAGGGCGGCGAGCTGCGGGCCACGCTGACCAGCGTCGCACCGCGCGTGGAGGACGCAGGTGCGGCCGACGCGGCGGAGGCGCTGGCCGCACTCGGCTGGGCCGCCGCGGACCTCGACCCCGCGCTGCCGCCGAGGATCGCCTACGCGGGCGCCCGCCACCTGGTGCTCGCCGCCGCGACCCGCGCGCGGCTGGCCGACCTCGACTACGACTTCGCTCGGCTGGAAGCGCTGATGCACCGGCTCGACCTGACGACCGTGCAGCTGGTGTGGCGCGAGTCGGACCGCACCTTCCACGTCCGTGACCCGTTCCCGGTCGGCGGCGTGGTCGAGGACCCGGCGACCGGCGCGGCGGCGGCCGCCTTCGGCGCGTACGCGCGGGACCTCGCGCTGGTCCCGCCCGCATCGGTCCTGACCCTCCACCAGGGCGCCGACATGGGCCGCCCCGGTACCCTCACCGTCGAGCTGCGCCCCGGCGACCCCAGGGTCCGCGTCACCGGCACGGGCACCAGGATCAGCTGAGGCCCTGGCGCGTCCGCGACACCCGCAGCTCCGTGAGGTGGCGCTTGGTGACCCGGCCCCCGTAACGGCCGTCGATCAGGGCCGCGACGCAGTCGAGCAGGCCCTCGCGGGACGCCTCCGGCAGCGACCGGTGCCCCGAGTAGGTGCGCAGGACGTCCAGGTACTGCGCGGTGGTGTAGGTCAGGTCCCACTCGTGGCGGCGGCGGACGACGGGGCCGAAGCGGCCGCTGCGGGCGACCTCGGAGGTGTGGTCGGAGGTGTCGACGTCCGCCGCCGCGGGCGGGCGCAGGCCCGGCGGTGTGGCCGGGTCGAAGCGCTCGTAGCAGCCCTGGACCTCGGCGAAGAAGTCCTCGGTGCCGCCCGCCACATGCTGGGTGGCGACCACCGCGAGCGCGCCGCCGGGCCGCAGCGCGTCGGCGGCCTTGGCCGTACGCACCGCCGGGTCGATCCAGTGGAAGGCCGTCGCCGCGACGACCGCGTCGAACGGCTCGGCCGGCAGCGGCCAGGTCTCGAAGTCCGCCGTCACGACCTCCACCGCCGGAAAGCCGGCCAGGTTGCGCCGGGCCACGTCGGCCATGCCCGCGCCCACCTCGACGGCGGTGATCCGGCAGCCGCGCGCGGCGAGCGGCACGGTGGCCTTCCCGGTGCCCGCGCCGACCTCGAGCACCCGGCAGCCGGTGCCGGTTCCGGCCAGCGCGTCGAGGTCGTCGAACAGTTCGGGCGGATACCCGGGCCTGGCCCGGTCGTACAGTTCCGCGTCCTCGTCGAAGATCCGGCCGAGGCGTGCCCGGTGCGTCTCGTCAGGGGTGTCGTCGCGCATCCGGCCCATCCTAGGCCGCGGCCTCAACTCGTGCCGAAGGTCACCCGGTAATAGCAGGCGCCCTTGCAGGCCATGGTGGCCGCGTCGTCGAAGGCGTAGGAGAAGGCGTACGGTTCGGCCTCCTTGAAGACCTGGGTGTAGTCGACCGGCCACTTCGCCGGGACGCAGTGCTCGCGACCGGCCCAGGCGCCGCGGCAGCAGTAGGTGTCGCCGCCGAAGGCCGCGCAGGGCGGTTTGCAGCCGATCACCTGGCTGCCGGAGGTGGCCCGCATGGCGGCGGGGCAGTCCACCGCGCGGGTGCAGGCGCCGCGGTAGCAGCCGGCGGGGGTGAGCGGGTCGGAGCTGACCGTGTGCGAGATGTTGACGTACATCGGCAGGTTGGACCCGTCGACCATGCTCACGTCGTAGAAGTCCATGCCGTCGAAGGCGGCGAAGGTGAACTCGCCCAGCGTGGTGGGCGTGACGGGGCCGCCGCAGGTGGTGGTGCAGTCCCCGGTCAGGCAGTGGCCCGAGGCGTCGCCGGTGCAGCCGGTGCGGCCCCATATGCGGCCGCCCCAGGAGTTGCCGACCACCAGCGAGGTGCTCGCGCCCGGCGCCAGTTCGCGGCCGGCGGGGTAGGCGGCGGTGCCGGTGGCGACGGCCCAGACGGTCTGCGAGGTGTGGTTGGCGATGACGATGCTGCGCTGCCCGCCGGGCGCGGACTGCTTCGGCGGCGGTGCCGGTCTCTTCGGCGCGGGGGGCTTGGCGGGGGTGGTGGCCCGGTGGCTGGGCGGCGGCGTGGTGGCGGGCGCCGGCGTCCGTACGGGCGGGGTCGTGTCCGGTGCGGGGGCCGGGCTCGTGGTCCGGGCTGCCGGTTCGCCGCTCGCGGCGGGCCGGGCGGCTTCCGGTCCGCCCGGGGTGGAGCCGCCGTCCTGCGGTGACGCCAGCCAGACGGCCGACGCGACGGCGACCACCGCCACGAGCGCCGCCGCGGTCCGCGGCCAGACCGGGCGGACCCGGTGCCGCTTGCGTGTCGTTGCGTGCCTCATGCCCCAGGAGACCGGACCGGCGCCCTCGCGATAACAAGAACGCCGGTCCGCGGGCGGTTCACCTCGCGGTGACTGCCGCGCTGTTGTAGCCCTCCACCCGCAGTTCCGGCCGCCCCGAGGGCAGTGCGTGGGCCGGCCAGGACAGCGTGACCGTACGCGACTCGCCGGGCAGCAGCCACAGGTAGTTGTCGCCGTACAGTGTCGGCAGGACCCGCTCGCCGGTGTCCCGGTCGAGCAGCGACAGCCGCACCATCGCGGCGACGCCCGCTCCCCGGTTGCGTACGGTCGCGGTCAGCGCGCGCCGCGAGCCGTCGGCGGTGACCGGGCCGATCGAGGCCGACGTGCGCACCTGCCGGGCCGAGTTGAGTGCGGCCATGGCGGCGGGGGTGCGGTAGCGCCAGTAGGTGTTGCGGGACAGCTCGCGCCCGGTGCTGTCGGCCAGCACCAGCCGCAGCAGGTGCAGGTCGGGCAGGCTGCCGGTCCACCCGGCGGTGAAGGCGTCGGCCACCGCGGCGGAGGCGACGTCCACCCGGGCGCTGCCCGCGGCGCCGAGAGGCCGCCCGTCCAGGTCGTACGCCTGGGCGGTGACCCGGGCACCGCGCAGCTCGCGCGCGGTGTGGTTGACCGCGATGACCCGCCAGTCGACCGGGTCGGCCTGGACGTGCAGCGGTTCGCACGCCGACCTGGCCCCGTAGTAGGTGCCGTTGACGTCGAAGTCGTAGTCGTAGGTCTGCCACACGGTGCTGTGCCACGCGGGGTGGGACATCCACAGCATCAACCCGCTGGCGTCGTCCCACAGGTGGGCGTTCCACGCCTCGAACATGGCGCGGGTGTTCTCGTAGTTGACGAACTGCGCCTTGCGCGCGAAGTCGTCCAGGTCCCGGGCGGTGCCGAGCCTGGTCTCGATCGCGGCCTTGTAGTTCTGCGGTGCCTGATTCCCGCGCTCGCTCCAGTCGTGGTAGTACCAGGCGCCGCCGATCGGCCACTCGGGGGTGTCGCCGACCATGTTGCGCAGGCTCTCGGCGGTGGAGACCACCGGCATGCCGATCTCGGTGTGGAAGCCGAAGCTGTTGCTGCCGTAGGAGGCCGGGTCGTAGTACCGCTCGGGCTCGATCCAGTTGTACGGGCCGCCGCCGCTGATGATCCCGCCGGCCGAGTTGTTCTGGTAGAGGATGCCGGGGGCCTGGGACTGCACGGCGTCGCGCATGCCGTCGTCGATCGCCTTGGGCGGGTTGCCCTCGTTGGCGCCGCACCACACCACCACGCAGGGGTGGCTGCGGTAGCGCAGCACGGTGTCGCGGGCCAGGGCGTTGTACGCGTCGTGGTCCGGCGGGTCCATGCCCCAGGCGTTGGGGAAGTCGTTCCACACCAGGATGCCGTGCGCGTCGCAGGCGGCGAAGAACTCCTCGCGGTCGCTGCTGCCGACCCAGTTGCGGATCATGGTGAAGTTCATGTCGCGGTGCATGCGCACCGCCGCGTCCATCCGCTCGGCGGGCATCCGGCGCAGCAGTTCGTCCCACCCCCAGTTGCCGCCGCGGCACAGCACCCGCACCCCGTTGACGCTGATCCGCAGCGGATCGGGGGAGTTCTTCACGGACTTCACGTCCGTCCAGGACTGCCCGTCGTCCGAGACCTGGATGACGTAGGTCTTGGGGTAGGCGGCCTCCCAGAGGATCGCCACCCGGTCGAAGGTCTGCGGCGAACCCAGGTCGACCTGGATCCACTGCTGGTCGGCGTACTCGGAGGACCAGCGCGAACCGGGGTTGCCGTCGGTGGCGTTGGCCGCCGGGTTCGAGGGGTCCTCGCTGGAGGCGGTGACGCCGCGGTGCAGCGCCAGGTCGGTGTCGGGCCGGTTGCTGTCGACCACCGACAGGGACCAGAGCGAGTTGCCCCAACTGGTCTGCCGCAGGCCGCAGCTGATCCGCACGTGGCGGGCGGTCCGCGCGGTGAAGTCCTCGGTCTGCAGGCTGGCGTCGCCGCCGTTGAAGGGCAGCGGCACCGCCGTGTTGTCCACCGCCTTGGCGTCCGTCCACGACGACCCGTCCGTGGAGACCTGCACCACGTACGTCCTGGCGTACGCCTGCTCCCAGGTGAGGTCCACCCGGTCGAAGGAGCGCACCGAGCCCAGGTCGAGCTGGAGCCACTGGTCGTCCTGGAAGGCGGAGGACCAGCGGGTGGCGGGGTCGCCGTCGGTGGCGTTGCCGGGGCCGTGGTCGTCCTCGTCCACCGAGGAGGAGGTCGCGGCCGCGTGCAGCGCGAGGTCCACGGACGGCTGCGCGCTGTCGACGACGGCGGCCGTCCACAGCGAGGCGCCCCAGCCGGTCGCCCTGGTCAGGCAGTGCACGCGGACGTAGCGGGCGCTGCGCGGGCCGACGTCCACCGACTGGGTGTAGGCGTCGCCGGTGCCGCTGAAGGGCAGCGGCACGGCGTACTCGTACCCGAACTGGCGGATGCCGAAGCGGGTGGTGCGCCGGTCGCTCTGCGTGCCGCCGACGGACACCGTCATGGCCAGGTCGTGCAGGGACGCCTCGCCGAGGCCCACCGGCCACCACAGCTTCGGGTCGCGCAGCCGCAGCCGGCTGAACGCGTCGGGGGCGAAGGTGACATCGAGGCTCCTGCCCGCGGGGACGGTGACCGTGCGGGAGACCTGGACGTCGTCGAAGGAGGCCGAGACCGTGGCGGTGCGGTCGGTGTCGGCGGCGTTGCGCACCGGCACGGTCAGGGTCACTTCGGCGACCGAGGTGTCGGGCAGGTTCGGCAGTACGGTGTCGACCCGCGGGTCGCCGATCAGGACGTCGCCGGTGGAGCGCAGCCGGACGTGGTTCCAGATCCCGGACACCCGGTCGCGTACCGCCGGCATCCAGTCCCAGCCGGAAACCGCCAGGTATGTGGGCGAGTTGAGGTTCATCTGCCCGGCCCCTGCGTCCACCCAGGACTCCCCCGCGGGTCCCTTGTCGCCGGGGCTGCCGGGGATCGGCATGGGGGTGATCTTCACCGCGAGCGCGTTGCCGCCGTCGTCCGCCAGCAGGGCCGTGACGTCGTGCGCCGACCGCGCGAAGGGGTACGTCAGGCCGCCCACGTGGCTGCCGTTGAGCCAGATGTCGGCCTGGTGGTTGACCCCGTCGAACTCCAGCCACACCCGGCGGCCCTCGCCTGCGGGCAGGCCACTCGGCAGCTCGAAGTCCCGCTTGTACCACCAGGAGTGGCGCGACAGCGCCTCGGGAATGTGCAGGTTGTTCAGGCCCGCGACCGGGTCGGGCAGCTTGCCCTGGTCGACCAGCGAGGCCAGTACCGTGCCGGGCACGGTCGCGGGCAGCCAGCCGCCGGTGTCGACGGTGGTACGCGACAGTTCCGCGCCCTCGCCGCCTGCCCGGTCGTCCATCGTCAGCGTCCAGCCGGACTCCAGCGGCACGGTCCCGTCGGCGGCGACGGCCAGTGCGGGCGCCCGGTGGTCGTGCCGGCCCCAGTCGGTCCATCCGGTCGCGTCCGCGCGGTGGGCGGGAGGGGTGCCGTACACCTCGAAGCCGTTGAGGCCGAGCGGGTTGGGGTTGGACCGCTTGCGCGAGGTCATCCGCACCCAGCGGGCGGTGACCGGCTGGTCGAGCGCGATGTCGACGACGCCGCCGGTGCCCGCGGTGGTGCGGAAGACGCTGGTCCACGAGAGCCGGTCGCGCGAGGTCTCGACGACGAAGTCGACGGCGTAACTGGAGAGGATCTCCTTGCCCGTGGTGCCGTCCGACCAGTTCCCCGAGGACGGCTTGCTGAAGACCGGGTCGTGCTCGTCGCCTTCGAAGGTCAGCCGGATCGCGGTGACCTCGCAGTCGCCCTGCAGGTCGACCGATATCCACTGCGGGTCGCCGTCCGCCGCCCGCCAGCCGGTGCCGCGCACGCCGGGCGAGCTGATCCCGTCGACGGCGAACTCGGCCGGGGTGGGCGCGTAGTCGGTCGAGGACACCTCGACCGGGCGGTACGCGGCCAGTTCGCCCGGTGCCGCGGGCCTGCCCGCCTGCGCCGGGGTTCCCGGCTGCGGGCCGGGCGCCGCGGCGGCGCTCACCCCGGGGACGGCGGCGGCGAGCCCGAATCCGGCCAGCAGGGTCGAGCCGGTTGCGACGACGGACCGCCGGGTGGGGCGGGACGACGGTTGCGACTGATGCGCCATGCGTGAGGTCCAATCACGAGTGCGGGTCCTGCTGTTCGGCCCTCAGGGGCAGCGGCAACCCCTGATGACAACGTTGCCTTGGTGTCGTCGCGACATGAGCCGGAGGGTGACTGACAACGTTGCCAAAGAGTGGAACTCACGCCGCCGCTTGTCAATCCCCCAGCCCGCGGCGGGTGCCGCGGCGGCCCGCCGCGTCCACGTCGCGGCGCCTGCGGGGCGGGGCGGAGGGGCCTTCGGCCCGGAACCTCAGCCATGCGGCCCCGGGTGCGGCGCGGCTGCGGCAGGGCCTGCCGCCGGGCTCGGAGGCGGATCAGCGAGGACGTGTGAGGGCCGTGCTGCTGTGCACGGCCCTCACACGGGTGTGGGGCGCCCCGTTCCCGCCCTCGTCGCCTGGATCTGCACGTGGTGATGTGCTGTGCGGTGTGCCGTGTCACCTGTACGCGATGCTGAGCTGCACTGTTGGTGGGGAATCGAACCCCTGCGTTGCTCTTCACGCGCCAGGGGCCGGATAAACCGCCGGCCCGCGGTGTGTGCACGCCTCCGTGGCGACTACCTGCTTCCCACACCCGGCTTGTGGAGTCAGACCTCGATCAGGTCGATCTCCCAGTTGGTGCGCTGGATCAGGGTGTCCACCTCGCGGATCTCCTTGGCCAGGAGGTCCGCCTGGGCGCGGAGCTCGGCGACCGGCAGGGCGGAGAGGATCCTGAGTTCGGACCGCAGCTGCCGTACGGCTCCGCGCTGGTCGCGTCCGGAGGCGGCGTCGGCGGCTGCGGTGGTCACCGAGTGGCGCAGCCGCAGGACATCCCGGCGGGCGAGGGCGTCGGTCAGGGTGCCGCCGCCCTCGATGACCGCGGTGGAATTGGTCCGGTTGATCTGTCGGATGAGCCGCTCCAGCTCGTCCAGCGCTTCTCCGGCCTGAGCCAGGACCTCCGCCGCGTTCTCCGCCGGCTCCTCGCCCTCCTGGTAGCGGGCGCTGCCGACGACGCGCGCCCGCAATTGCTCCACCCGCCGCACCGCGGCCGCGCGCTGCGCGAGCGCTTCAGCCAGTTTCACCGCGTCATCACCTCTACGTCCCACCGATTCTCCGGTCAGTATGCACGCCGGTGCCTGACGGCCCCCACAGGGTTCACGCGCAGCGGGGACGCTCAGGCCGCGGCAGCGCGAGCACCGCCGCCATCGGGCCGCGGACGTGCTCGTCCTGCCAGATCCACGGCTGCAACGGCACGCTTGCCCAGCGGTGGGTGGTCGGCTCTGAGCCAGGGGGCGGGGGCCGTCGCCGGCTCCCCGCCCTCGCGGCGCGGCGGGGGCTGAGTAGCGATTGCTCATTCGCCGCCCGCCCCGCCCGGCCACAGTTCTGGTGTGGCGACAACGGGGGGTTCGATGGAGCAGGCGTCCACACAGGTGCACAGACGCGTCGGCGGGGGTCCCGGTGCGGGGTCAGGGCCGGACCTGCGGCCGACCGGGCGCGGAGTGCTGGAAGGCGCCTTCCGGCTGATGACGGTGCTCGACGAGGCCGGCCAGGCAGGACTGACCAGCCTCGCCGCACGCACGGGGCTGCCCAAGACCACGGCTTACCGGCTGCTGCGGCAACTGGCCGAGCTGGGCGCGGTGGAGCGCCACGCCGACACCTACCGGATGGGCCCGCGGATGTTCCGGCTCGGCCAGGGCTGGGAGCCGTGTCCCGGTCTGCGGACGGCGGCGCGGGAGCCGGTACGGCGTCTGGTCGCGGCCACCGGCGCGATGGTGGGGGTCAGCACGCTGGGAGAGGGCCGGACCCTCATGCTGGACTGGGCGCCAGGCCAGGACGCCGCGCTCGCTCCGTTGCTGAAGGTCTCGTCCTGGCCGTGGTTCACCGCGCCGGGCAAGGCCCAGGCAGCAGACCGCGCGGGCCTGGTCCCGGAGCCGCTGCCCGGCTTCTGGGCCAGGGAGGCGGCCGCCATACGCAAGCGCGGTGCCGCCTTCGACCGCGGGACGGTCGTGGCCGGCGTCAACTGGACGGCGGTGGCCGTACTCGACGGGAGCGGGACGGCCGTGGGCGCGCTGTGCGCCCTGACCACCGTCCCCAACCGCCTGGAGCCGCTCGCCGACATGGCCCAGCGTGCGGGCGAGGCCGTCACGCTGCGGCTCAGGCAGCAGCCGCGGGCGCCCGGCCGCATCCTGATCGCGTAAGGCCGCACCCCGGCCGCGCCCGCCGCCTCCGCCGCCTCCCCGCCGCGCACGGCCGCAGGCCCCGCACGCGCCCGGTCGTCAGGGCCGGGGACGGGAGCCGATCTGCATGCCGGGGCGGCGGGTATGGACGGTCAGGTAGTCGAGGCCGTCCCCGCCCGCGGTGATGTCGCGGGTCGAGCCGTGCGGCAGCCAGACCAGGGCGCCGTCGGCGAGCGGCAGGGGCTCGTCCGAGGTGCCGAGCAGGCCGGAGCCGGACACCACGAGGAGCAGCACGTCGAGGTCGGGCTCGGCATGGGCCGCGATGTGCTCGCCGGGCGCCAAGCGGACGAGGTTGGCGTCGAGTTGGCGGCCGGTCTCACCCAACTTCCACAGCACGCCGGTCGCCGCGGGCGGTGCGGCGGTCAACGCCCGCGTGTCGCACAGCACTTGCGCAACCGGGGCGGAATCGCCCGCACCGCGCCGCTGCGCCTGCCCCCGCGCGGGGTCCTCGGAGGACGGCACCATCGGCTTCCCCTCGCTCTCGGCTCCCCCTGGGCTCCCAACACCCCGGGACTCTGGCGGATATTATTACATGTACAATTCGTAAAAACTGCCGGGAGGGCCGTGTGGACCGCATCGACGAGGGGCGGCGCTGAGGTGACGGGTACGCGGCAGAGCCCGCGGCGCGCGGAGGTGCTCGACGTGCTCCGCGCCGCGGACGGGCCGCTGGGCGTCGCCGAGGTCGCCGATCGGGTCGGCGTGCACCCCAACACCGTGCGCTTCCACCTGGACGCGCTGGTCGCCGACGGCGCGGTCCACCAGCGGGTGGCGGAGCCGGCCGGCCCCGGACGCCCGCGTACGGTCTACGTGCCCCGTCCCGGCATGGACCGCAGCGGCTCCAGGAGCTACCGCCTGCTGGCCCAGGTGCTGGTCAGCCGGCTCGCGGCCGCCGGGCCCGACGCTGCCGCGGACGCCACGGCGGCGGGCCGCGAGTGGGGCCGCTTCCTGGTCGACCCGATGCCGCCGTTCCGCCGGCCCACCGCCGCGGAGTCCGCCGACCGCCTGACCGCCCTGCTGAACGACCTCGGCTTCGCGCCGACGGCCGAACCGGGCGCCGAGGGCGGTGCCGCACCGGAGCGGATCCGGCTGCGGCACTGCCCCTTCCTCGAACTGGCCGAGGAGTACGGCCAGGTGGTGTGCTCGGTCCATCTGGGCCTGATGCAGGGCGCGCTGGCCGAACTGCGCGCCCCGCTGACCGCGACCGGCCTGCGGCCCTTCGCGGAACCCGACGCCTGCCTCGCCCTGCTGGCCCCCGTCCAGCCCACAGCCGAAGGAGCCGCACCTCGATGAACGCGACATGGGCCACCACCGCCGGTGCGATGACGTTCGTCTGGCTCGGGATGGTCGTGGCGATCTCGTTCCTCGAAACGCCGCTGAAATTCCGGGCGCCCGGGGTGACGGTGCCGATCGGGCTCGGCATCGGCCGGCTGGTCTTCCGGGCGCTGAACCGCGTCGAGGCGGTGCTCGCGGCCGTGGTGCTCGCCGCGGTCCTCGCGGGCGGCGCCTCCGCGGGGGTGCTCGGCCTCGCCCTCGCGGTGGTGGTACTGCTCGCCGTGCAGGTCGGCGTGGTCCGCCGCCGCCTGAGCCGCCGTTCGGACCGGGTGCTGGCCGGCGAGCAACTCCCCCGCTCCCGCGGGCACCTGGCGTACGTGGCCTTCGAGGTGGCCAAGGTCGCCCTGCTGGTCGCCCTCGGCGTCGCCCTGCTCGCCGTGTGACCCGCGGCGACGGGTCCTCGCTCCCCGAGCCCCCGGCCCTCAGCCCTCAGCCCTCAGCCCTCAGCCCTCAGCCCTCAGCGGGCAGTCCCGCCGCGCCCGCCGCGGTGCGCAGGACGTCGCGGAGCATCGCGGGGGTCAGGGTGCGGGTCGAGACATTGCGCCGGCTCGGATGGTAGCTGCCGAAGAGGTGCAGGCCGGCGTCGCCGTCGGCGTCCTGGAGCAGCACGTGGGCCGCGTGCCCGAAGGCCGGGCGCGGGCGGGGCAGCCGCCAGCCGGCGTCGGCCAGTACCGGCAGCAGGGCCTGCCAGCCGAAGCCGCCGAGCACGACGACGGCCCGCAGCGTCGGGCGCAGCAGCCGGAACTCGCGGGCCAGCCAGGGGCGGCAGGTGTCGCGTTCCGCGGTGGTGGGCTTGTTGTCGGGCGGCGCGCAGTGGACGGGCGAGGTGATGCGTACGCCGTACAGTTCGAGGCCGTCCTCCCGGTCCACGGCGGTGGGCAGGGACGCCAGGCCCAGCTCGTGGAGGGCCGCGTAGAGCACGTCGCCGGACGGGTCGCCGGAGAACATCCGCCCGGTGCGGTTGCCGCCGTGGGCGGCGGGGGCCAGCCCGACGACGGCCAGCGGGGCGTCCAGCGGGCCGAAGCCGGGCACGGGCCGTGCCCAGTACGACCAGTCGGCGTAGGCCCGCCGCTTGACCCGGCCGACCTCCTCGCGCCAGGCGACCAGGCGCGGGCAGGCCCGGCAGGTCGTCACCGCGTCGTCCAGCGCGGGCACTGTCGCCGCCCGGGCTGCGGCGGCCGCGGGGAAACCGGGGTCGTCGGGGGCGCCGCCCGGTGTGCCGGCTGCCATGTCGTCGTCCGCCTCTCCCTCGCCGTGCCCTGCGGGACCGGCCGGCGGCGGCCACCGCCGGTAAAATGGACGGGCCGCCCGGGGGCGACCGTCAGCGAAAGGTGCCGCCATGGCCGAGTCGATCAGCTGTCGCCGAGTCTACGAGGAGACCACGCCCGAGGACGGTACGCGGGTGCTGGTGGACAGGGTCTGGCCGCGCGGCGTGCGCAAGGCGGACGCGCATCTGGACGAGTGGCTGCGGGACGTCGCCCCCTCGACCGACCTGCGCCGCTGGTACGGCCACGAGCCGGACCGCTTCGCCGAGTTCCGCCGCCGCTACCACGCCGAGCTGGCCGACTCCGGGCACCACGCGGCGGCCGCGCACCTGCGCGACCTCGCGGGCCAGGGGCGGCTGACCCTGCTGACCGCCACCAAGGACCTGGACCGCAGCCAGGCGGCGGTCCTCGCCGAGTGGCTGGCCCGAAAGGCGTAGGGCGCACGCGGGGGCCGGCGCCGTCAGCCGCCGGGCCGCGGCGGGACCCGTACCACCAGGACGGCCACGTCGTCGTCGAAGACCTGCCCGTGGTTGGCGATGACCGCGTCGCACAGCACGTCGAGGGTGGCCGTGGCCAGTGGCCCGGCGTGCTCGGCGAGCGCGCGCAGGCCCTCGTCGATGTCCCGGTCGCGGCGTTCGACCAGGCCGTCGGTGAACAGCAGCAGGGTGCTCCCCGGCGGCAGCGGGTGCTCGTGGTCGGGGCGCGGCAGCCGGGTGTCGACGCCCACCGGGATGCCGTGCCGGGGCGGGGCCAGATACCGGACGCTGCCGTCCTGGGTGATCAGCAGCGGCGGCGGGTGCCCGGCGTTGGTCCAGTGGAAGGTGTACTCCCCCGCGCTGCGCTCTTCGAGTCGGCCCAGCACCAGGGTGGCGGCCGGCGGGTCGTCGAGGGTGCCGATGACCTCGTCCAGCTTGGAGACGATCACCCCGGGCGGCCCGCCCCGGTCGTGGGCCAGGGCGCGCAGCATGTTGCGGAACTGCCCCATGACCGGCGCGACCCCGGGGTCGTGCCCGGTCACGTCGCCCACGATGATGCACGGCACCCCGTCGGGCAGGACCAGGACGTCGTACCAGTCGCCGCCGAGCTTGGGCAGCTCGGAGGCCGGCTGGTAGCGCGCCCGTACCTCGATCCGCCCGAGGTCGGGCAGGTCGGGCAGCATGCGGCGCTGGAACTGCTCGGTGGTGTACTTGAGCCGCTCGTAGAGCCTGGCGTTCTCGATGCTGACGCTCGCGGCGCTGGCCAGCGCGGTCAGCAGCTTCTCGTCGTCGTCCGTGAAGGGCGTGCCGTCCCTCTTGCCGGACACGCACAGGTTGCCGTAGACGGTGCCGCGTACGGTCAGCGGTACGCCCAGCACCTCCCGGTCGGCCGGGTGGCCCGGCGGGGCGCCGCCCTGCCGCTCGTCCGCGCCGACCGTGATCAGGTCGGCCACGGTGCCGTCGTCGCCGAGCACGCCGAGGGCCCCGCTGCGGGCGTCGAACAGCTCGGTGCCCACCGTCACGATGTGCTGCAGCATGGTGTGCGTGTCCATGTCGGCGCTGATGGCAACGACCGCTTCCAGCAGCCGGCGCTGCCTGCGCTGGCTCGCGGTGAGCCTGCGCAGCTGCTCCTCGAGCGCGGCCGTCGGCCCGTCCGGGTCCGGGCCGCCTCGCCCGGTGTCCTCGGTCATGCCCGCACCTCCTCGCCGGGCGGTGGGCCGCCCTGCCGGTCCGCCCGGCTCCGACCGGCCGCCGGTCACCAGGCGTAGATCCGCGCCATGATCTCCTGCTGGGACGCCCCGTGCGGCCCGGGGTAGGCGATGACCAGCGGCAGCCCGTCGGGGTCCCGGCCCTCGACCACCGTCACGCCGTCGCCGGTCTCCCTCGACGCGACGTGCGCCGCGCGCTCCTTGAGCAGCTCCTCGCACCGGTGGAGGTCGTCCTGGCTGTCGGCGGTCCAGATCACGTACTGCACGCCGATGGCGCCGAGCGGGTGCTCGCCGCCGGAGCCCATGACACGCAGGTACATCTGCGTGTCGTCGGTGCCGACCAGCAGCGCGGCCGTGGGGGTGCGCACCGCGACCCCCATCAGCAGCAGCTCCTGGTAGAAGTCCACCGCCCGGTCCAGGTCGCGGACGAAGACCACCACGGAGGCCAGTTTCGGTCCGCGACCGGCCGCTGACCTGCCGTGCCCGTCGGGCTGCGCCGCCGGGCCCGCGCCGGTCGTCGGCTCACCGCCGGCGGGCACACCGGCCGCATCCGATCCCATGCAGAGCCCCTTGTCCGCTCGTCGCGCCGGCCGTCGACCGCCGGCCGATCCCGGCATCCCGCCGGAAATCCTCCTTTCACGCTACAGGCCACCCCAACCGGGCGCTCGGCACGACGTCCCGCCCGCCGGGGACGGCGGGCGACCGGCGGGCCGGGTTACCGTCGGTGTGTAGGGCACGTGCGTGCCGCGCGCGGGCGGACGACCGTTCCGCGCCGGCACTCCTGATCGGGAGCCGCTCATGACCACACCGCAGGATCTGCTGATCGTCGCCATGGACGTGGAGTCGAGCAGGCCGGTGGAGACGGGCGACCTCTCCCTCGTCCTGGCGGGCGCCGAGCTGGTCGACCTGCTCGGCGAGGGCCTGGTCACGCTGGACGGCGACTTCCTGGTGCCGGAGGTGGGGCGGACGCCGGGCGACCGGCTGCTGGCCGAGGCCGCGGCGGCGCTGGTGCGGCAGCTGCCGTACGAGTCGGTCGAGGACTGGCTGTGGCGCAGGGGCCGCGCGCTGTCGGCGGCGTATCTGGCCGAGCTGGAGTCCCAGGGGCAGGTCACCCGCAAGCACCGGAGGCTGCTGCCGGGCCGGCCGGGTCCCGCAGAGCTGGCCGACTCCGCGGCCCGCCGCCGCGCCGCCGCGCGCTGGCAGGCGCGCGAGCCGGTCCTGGCGGCTCTCGCGGCGGCCCTGGGCCTGCACGCCGAGTCGCAGGAGCCGGTCCCCGCGGTCGGCGACGAGGCGGTCGTGACGGTGCTGGCGACGGTCGGCGACGCGGTGATGGAGCTGGACGCGGTCAGGCAGCGGCGGGACATCGAGCAGGCGGCCTTCGACAACGTCTGGCGCGGCGAGTAGCGCGCGGGCACGCACGGCGGGACCCCGCCGCCCGGTCGGGGCGGCGGGGTCCCGCGTCTCGTGCGCGGCGTCAGCCCTGGGCCAGCAGCTCCACCTCTGCCAGCGAGGTGGCGTCCTGGGCGCCGTTGTTGCCGGTCACCACCAGCCGGTAGGAGGTGTACGCACCGGGGTGCGCGATCTCGAACGGGCGGGTCTGCAGCCGGTCGGTGAAGACCTGGTCGCTCCGGGTGTCGAGGGTCTTCCAGTGCACACCGTCGCCGGAGCCCTGGAGCTGCCAGCTCTTCGGGTCCTGGGCGGCGGCGGTGCTGCCCGAGGTGAGCGTGTAGAAGGTGGCCTTCGGCCCGGAATCGCCTGCCGCGTCACCGGTGAAGGTGTACTGCACCGTCGGGTCGGCGGCCGGGAGGGTGACCGCGGTCTTCGAGGTGTTGTCGAAGAGCTTGGCCACGTCGGTGCCGTCGCCGGCCGCCGCGGTGCCCTGGTCGGCACCGGTCAGGTCCGCCAGCGGCTTCGGCATGTCGCCGGCCTTGGTGAGCGACGGCGGCAGCGCGTTCTTGCCGGAGCCCCACGCGGACGGCTTGTCGCCCATGGTGAAGTCCAGCCGTGCACCCGACTCCAGCTGGCTCTGCGTCAGGTACACCTTGTTCCACGGCTCGCCGTTGACCTTCAGCGACTGCACGTAGACGTTCTTGCCGCTGTTGTTCGGCGCGTTGACGACGATGCTGCGGCCGTTGTCCAGGTGGACGGTGGCCTTGGTGAACAGCGGGGAGCCGATCACGTAGTTGTCGTTGCCGACCTGCAGCGGGTAGAAGCCCAGCGCGCTGAAGACCTGCCAGGTGGCGGTGGCGCCGTTGTCCTCGTCGCCGGGGAAGCCCTGGCCGATGGAGCTGCCGGTGAACAGCCGCTGCTGGATCTGCCGGACGGCGGCCTGGGTCTTGGCCGGGGCGCCCGCGTAGTCGTACATGTACGGGATGCCGAACGACGGCTGGTTGCTCATGCCGAGTTCGCCCATCCGGACGTCCCTGGCCTCCAGCATCTCGTGGATGGTGCCGCCGTAGCCGCCGGCGTCGCCGTCAGCGGTCTCCTGGGTGCCGAAGAACGCGTCGAGCTTCTTCTCCAGGCCCTTCTGGCCGCCGTAGAGCGCGGCGAGGCCGTTCGGGTCCTGCGGGACGGTGAAGGCGTAGTTCCAGGCGTTGGTCTCGGTGTACTCGTTGCCCCACTGCTGCGGGTCGAAGGCGCTGTCGGTGACCCGCCAGGAGCCGTCGGCCTTGCGGCCCTCGAAGAAGCCGACGCCCGAGTTGAAGACCGTGGTGTAGTTCTGGGCGCGGCCCAGGAAGTACGCCGACTCCTCCTGGTAGCGCTCGCGGTCGGCCTTGGAGGTGTGCGGGGCCTTGGCGAGCTTGGCGGCCATCATGCCGATGCCGTAGTCGTTGATGTAGCCGTCCAGCGTCCACGAGACGCTGCCGTCCACCGAGGTGTTGGTGTAGCCGTTGAACACCGAGGTGTCCAGGCCCTTGCGGCCGACGCCGCCGGCCGTCGGGAAGACGGTGGCGTTCTTCACGGCCGCCTCGTAGGCCGCCTTGGCGTCGAAGTTGTCGACGCCCTTGGCGAAGGCGTCGGCGAAGGCCACATCCGAGCTGGTGCCGGTCATCAGGTCGGCGTAGCCCGGCGAGGACCAGCGGGCGGTCCAGCCGCCGTCCTTGTACTGCTGCACGAAGCCGTCGGCGAGTTCACCGGCGGTCTTGGACTCCAGCAGGGAGTAGGCGGGCCACTCGCTGCGGTAGGTGTCCCAGAAGCCGTTGTTGACGTAGACCTTGCCGTCCACGATCTTCGCGCCGGTCTGGGTGGGCGTGCTGGCGCCGGTGGCCTTGGAGAACGGGCTGGCGTACTTGTACGCCGGTGCCTCGGCCGTCCCGGTGTTCTCCGCACCGGAGTTGGGGTACAGGTTCATCCGGTACAGGTTCGAGTACAGCGTGGTGAGCTGGTCGTCGCTGGCGCCCTGGACCTCGACCTTGCCCAGCTTGGCGTTCCACTGGTGCTCGGCGCTGTCCTTGACGGCGTCGAAGGAGGTGCCCTTCGGGATCTCCAGGTCCAGGTTCTTCTTCGCCTGGTCGATGCCGATGAACGAGGTGGCGATCCGCATCGTCACCGTCTTGTCGCCCGAGGTGTCGAACTGGGCGTATCCGGTGACGTTGTCGCGGCCCTGCCCGGTGACCTTGGTGGCCGTGCCCGGTGCCCGGTCGAACTCGCCGTGCACGTACATCCGGGTCGCGGCCTCGCCGCCGCCGATGTTGACGTCGGAGTAGCCGTCCAGGGTGCCCGCGGCGGCGTCGAAGGTCAGGCCGCCGTTGTTGTTGACGTTGTCGAACAGCAGGTCACCGTTGTCGCCGGGGAAGGTGAAGCGGAACTCGGCGGCGTGGTCGGTGGGCGCGATCTCGGCCTTGATGCCGTTCTTGAACGTGACCCCGTAGTAGTGCGGCTGCGCCACCTCGTCCTTGTGGTCGAAGGCCAGCGCCCGCTTGCTGCGGTTCAGGTCCGGGGTGCCGGAGGCCGCGGACGGCATCACCTGGAAGGTGTCGCGGTCCCCCATCCACGGGCTGGGCTCGTGGCTGATGCCGAGCGCCTGCAGCGTCGGCAGGTTGTCGGCGTTGTTCTGCGCGGCGTAGCTGTACTCCCAGCCGGTCGAGCCCGCGTCGGTGACCGGCGTGAAGAAGTTGAAGCCGTTCGGGACGGCCGTCAGCGGCAGGTTGTTGCCGCGCGAGAAGGAGCCCGAGGCGTTGGTGCCGCGCCGGGTGTCGACGTGCTCGGCGTAGGTCGCCGAGGTGTCGCGGGCCGGGGCCGCACCGATGGTGAGGTCGTCGACCCACCCCTTGAACTGGGTGTTCGCGCCCGCCTCCGCGCTGCCGGCCGGGTTGTCGTAGCCGAGCAGGATGCGGTCGATCGTCTTGCCCGCGGCCACCTTGCCGATGGCCGAGGCGACGGCGTTCCACTGCGAGGCGTAGAGGATCTTGCCCGCGCCCTGGCCGTTCGGGCTGAGCGTGACGCCGTACTGGTCCTGCGCCGGGGTCCGCAGCTTGCTGAGGTAGCTGCCGTCGGTGAAGTGCAGGTCGATCGAGGCGTACGTGCTCGGGTACTTCAGGTCCCCGCCGGTCAGCTCGGGGAAGATGTCGTACGAGAGCCGCGTGTCGGGGCGCACCGGGATGTGCACGTCGTAGAGCTTGTTCCAGGCGTGCACGGCGCCGGACTGGGTGTGGCTGCCCGCGTACTCCAGTGCCTTCAGGCCGCTGAAGCCGACGCTCGACTTGACGTTCGGACCCGAGGAGGGGCCGGCGCCGATCGAGCTGGTCATGCCCGACACCGGCGGCGGCGGCGCGGAGCCGTCGGACAGGATCAGGTCGGCGAGCTGGACGATGTCGCCGCTGGTGTTCGCCGTGACGTTCAGCCGGTAGTAACGGAACGCGGCAGGGTTGGCGACGTCGTAGACGTTGCTCTTGAACCGGCCGCTGAACTTCACGCCGCTACGGGTGTCGACGGTGGTCCAGTCGGTGCCGTTGGCGGAGCCCTGGAGGGTGAAGTCCTTCGGGTCGCGCTCCGGGGAGTCGTTCGCGGAGGTGAGCGCGTACTTCTTGACCGTCACGTCCTCGGACAGCTTGTACTGCACCCAGCCGGTGCTCGCGAAGGTGAGCCACTTGGTGTTGGCGTCCTCGTCGGCGGTGTTCTTGGCGACCTCGTTCGGCGGGTTGTCCGAACTGGCCGTGACCTCGGCGATCTTGTCCTTGACGCTGCCGGGCAGCACGGGCAGGGTGCCCGCGGTCACGCCGGAGACGTCCGGGGCGCCCTTGGCGTCGGTCTCCGCGGTGTCGGTCCAGGTCGGCTGCAGGTCACCGGACTCGAAGGACGTCGTGAAGGCGGGTGCGCCGTCGCCCTGCTTGGCCGTGTCCGCGTGCGCGAGCGCGGACACGGGCACGATCAGGGCCATCGAGACCGCACCTGCCAGCGCGGTCTTGGTGAGGGTGCGGCGCATTGGGCCACGTCTCATGGGTGTTGCCTTTCTCCTTGCGGCTCCGGGTTGTTGCTCGGAATGCCTCATGCATCACGCCCGCTGACCGCGTACAGCGCCAGCCGGGTGTCGTCGGGAAGAGTGAGGGAGACCGCGGTCCTGGTGCGGTCCAGCGGGACGGTGAGGTGCCAGATGTTGACGCCGACGCCGTCGGGGGCGCCCGCCTTGTCGTAGCGGGTGTCGGCGTGGATCGCGGTGTCCTCGCCGAGCCGGGGGCTGCCCGAAGCCCAGTCGGTGGCGGTCAGGGTCACCGGCGCGGAAGTGCCGTCGGAGTAGTGCACGGTGGCGGCGCCCGTCACGTCGCCGTGGTGCGCGGTGAGCAGCACGTCGAGCGCGGAGTAGGCGCGCGGCACCAGCGGCACGGTCTGGCCGTGGGCGGGGGCGAAGTTGGCCGCGCTGCCCGTGGTGTCGGGGAAGCTGTAGGCGTGCCCGTCCAGTACGCCCGTTCCCGGCGCGGGCAGTTGCTCGGCGGGGAAGCTGGTGCCCGTACCGTCGAAGTCCGCACCGGTGCTGCCGGCCGTTCCCACGCCGTCCACCGTGTACTGCGCCGACAGGTCCTGCGGGCAGGAGCCGGTCGGGCCCTCGCAGGTCGCCGTCGTCACCGACACCTGCACGGTCCTGGTGACGGTGGGGCCGTTCACCTGGGCGACCTGGACGGTGACCGGGTAGGTGCCGTCGGGGGTGCCCGCGGGTGCGGTGATGTGCACCGGCACCTCGTGGGTGGCGGGCAGCGTGTCCGAGGTGACGGTGAAGCTGCTGTGCTGCGGGTCCGCGGTCAGCGGGGCCGGCGCGGTCACCGTGACGGTGCCGGAGGCGTCGCCCGGCGCGGTCAGGACGGCGGAGACGGTCACGTCGGCGGCGGTGCCGCCGCCGAGGACGCCGACCGGCGAGGGCGACACCGAGGCGGCGGTCCGCCGCTGGGTGTCGGCCGCGGGGTCGAGGGCGGGCGGGGCGTCGGCGGGTGCGGTGCCCCACGCCGAGGGCGAGCTGCCGACGGTGAGCGCGATGTCCCTGCCGTCCCTGATGTCGGCGGTGCTGACGTAGGTGTGGGTCAGCTTGCTGCCGCCGAGCCGGGCGGACTGGATGTAGCGGTCGGTGTCGGAGCTGCCGGGGGCGGTGACGGTGAGCTTGCCGTGCGGGTAGTACCGCCGGTCGAGGGTGACGTCGACGCGGCTGAACAGCGGCGTGGACAGCCCCCACAGGTCGGTGCCCGGCGTCATCGGGTAGACGCCGATCGCGGAGAGCACCTGCCAGGCGGACATGGTGCCCAGGTCGTCGTTGCCGGTGACGCCGTTGGGCGCGTCGGTGAAGAGGGTCAGCGCGGCGTGCACCACGTCGGTGGTCTTCCACGGCTGACCGGTCGACAGGTAGGTGTAGGGGGCGCTGAGGTCGGGCTCGTTCTGCGGGTTGTACTTGTCCTGGTTGTAGTACGAGTACGGGCCGTTGACCCACACGTTGCGGGCGGTGCCCGCGGGGTCCTTGACCAGCTGGTCGTAGGCGAAGAAGGAGTCGAGCCGGTCGTTGGCGGCCTGCGTGCTGCCGATCAGGCCGACCAGGCCCGGCACGTCCTGCGGGACCAGCCACATGTACTGCCAGGCGGTGCCCTCGTGGAAGCCGGTGCTCGCGGCCGGGTCCGCGGATCCGACGAAGCCGCCGTCGGTGTCCCGGGCGCGGAAGAAGCCGGTGCGCGGGTCGAGGATGTTGCGGTAGTTCTGGCCCCTGGCCAGGTAGCGCCGCGCGTCGGCGGTGTGGCCGAGGTCGCGGGCCATCCCGCCGAGTGCGGCGTCGGCCAGCGCGTACTCCAGCGTCGCGGAGGGGCCGTGCTGGTAGTCGTTGTCGCCGGGCTTGCCCGGGTGCGAGGGGTCGTAGGGCACGTAGCCGCCGGCCAGGTACTCTGCGTCGGCCTGCCGCCCGGCCGCGGGCGAGGACGCCGGCGGGATGGTGTCGGCGTGCTTCTTCAGCGCCCGGTAGGCCTCCTCCTCATGGCCCTTGAGCAGGCCCTGGCGGTAGGCGTCGACCAGGAACGGGGTGACCGGGTCACCGGTCATGATGTTGGTCTCGACGGTGGCGTAGCCCCAGCGCGGCAGGCTGCCGCTCTGCTGCGCGACCCGCAGCAGCGACAGCGCCATGTCGCGGGACTCGCGCGGCGCCAGCAGCGACAGCAGTTGCTGCTGGGTGCGGTAGGTGTCCCACAGCGACCAGTTCTGGTAGTACGTCGAGCCGTCGCCGGCGTGCACCTTGTCGTCCCAGCCGGTGTAGCGGCCGTCGACGTCACTGCCGATGTTCGGCGCGAGGAAGGAGCGGTAGAGCGAGGAGTAGAAGGTGCGCTGCTGCTCGTCGGTGCCGCCCTGGACGCGTATCCCGGAAAGCCGGTCCTGCCAGGCCTGCTTGGCCGCGGCCGCGGTCGCATCGAAGGTGCCGCGGCCCTCGGCGGCGAGGTTCGCCGCGGCGCCGCGGGCGTCCACCCAGGACAGCGAGGTCACCGCGGTGACGCTGCGGTCCTGCGTGGTGTCGAAGCGGACGTAGGCGCCGCCGAGCCCGGTGGAGGTGGAGCTGCGGCTGCCCGCGGTGACGTCGGCGCCCTTCCAGGTGCCGTACGAGGCGAACGGGCGGTCGAAGCGGGTCTCGGTGTACACCGTGTACGGCCGGGTGTCCTGGCAGAAGCCGCTGCCGGTGATGGCGGTGACGACGGTGCGGTCGTCCAGCACGGTGACGGTGCTGGAGGTGACCTTGTGCAGCGCCTGGCCGGAGTTGAGCAGCACGTTGGCCTGGTCGGTGGCCGGGAAGGTGTAGCGCTGCCAGCCGGTGCGGTCGGTGGCGCTGAGCTCCGCGGTGATGCCGGTGCCGAGCGCCACCTTGTAGTACCCGGGTGACGCGCTCTCGCCGGCGTGGCTGAACGGGGCCGCGTACTGCGCGTCGTCGGTCGCGGTGACCGCGCCGGTCGTCGGCAGGACGGGCAGGTCGCCGCCGAGACCGCAGCCGACACCCGACAGGTGGACGGCGCTGAAGCCGCGGATGTGGTCCTGGTTGTAGTCGTAGCCCGTGTTGTGCCCGGTGTCGGGCGAGAGCTGCACCATGCCGAACGGCACCGCGGCGCCGGGGTAGGTGTTGCCGTCGTTCTGGGTGCCGATGAAGGAGTCGACCAGGTGGGTCAGGTCGCCGCTAGCCGCGCCGCCGGCCGCGCCCGCGGGCTGGGCCGGCAGCATCGCCGCCCCCGCGGCGAGGAGCACCGTGGCCGTGGCCGCCGCGGCGGTGCGCAGGCGCTGCGTTCTTGGAGCCATACCGTCCTCTCTCCCCCTCTGACAACGTTGTCAGAGGGTCAGGTACACCTGTCGCGCCAGAGGGCAAGAGGTGCCGGCCACACGAGTGAGCCGTGAGGAATCCTGTACTCCGTACCCGGCAGCGTCAATGATGTAGCGCGAATCAATCTCGGCGGGCCGGCCATTCGGGCCGGTCCAGGAGTTGGCGGTACGTCAATCACCGCAGGTCAGGACGGCACTACGGGACGCCGGAAGCAGGCGGCGCGAAGATCCGCGGGGGTGAATCGGTTCAAGTGGCGGAATGTGCGGCACCGGCATGTCACGAACGGGGCCGTGTGTTTCGTCGTGCTCTCATCGGGCCCGCACCCGCGGGCCCACGAAGACCGGAGACATCCGATGACGAGCGCACCCTCCCCGTTCGAGCGGTTCACCAGACAGAAGACGGTCCTGCTCACCACGTACAAGCGGGACGGCACTCCCGTCGGCACCCCCGTGAGCATCGCCGTCGAGGGGGACCACGCCTTCTTCAGGACCTACGACGCGGCCTGGAAGCCCAAGCGGCTGCGCAACAACCCGGACGTCGAGATCGCCCCCTCCACCTCGCGGGGCAAGCCGACGGGCGAGGCGATGCACGCCACCGCCACCCTGCTCGAGGGCCCGGACGCCACCCGGGCCGCGCAGGCCCTGGCGCACAAGTACCGCTTCCTGCACGGCTTCCTGGTCCCCTTCATGCACCGCAGGAAGCACTGGAAGACGCTGCACTACGTCCTGACCGTACGCAGCGCGTGATCCGGGCGGCGGACCGGCGGCCGGGCCGCCGGTCCGTCGCCCCCGGGCGCTAAGCCGCCGCCTCTCGGCGGAACAGTGCCGTCCACATGAACGGCACGCCGAAGAGCGCCGACTCGGGCGGTTCCTGGCGCATGCGGCGCAGTTCGACCTCTGCCAGGTCGGAGAAGATCCAGCGCAGCGACTCGGGCGTGTAGGCGAGGCCGCCGCGCAGTTCGCGTGCCCGGTAGAGGTCCGCGTCGGCCGTCTGCGACCCCATCCCGCTCTCGCCTGCGGCGAAGCTGGTGAGTGCCAGCCGGCCGCCGGGGGCCAGCACCCGGTCGAGGAGGGCCAGGTAGCTGACGCGGCGGTGCGGCGCGAGGTGGTGGAAGCATCCCGAGTCGACGACCAGGTCGTACGGACCGCTCAACTCGGCGGCGGGCAGGGCGAAGGCGTCGCCGCACAGGAAGCGGACCCCGGCTCCGGCCTCGCGGGCACGGTCCTCGGCCCAGGCGACGGCCACGGGAGAGAGGTCGACGGCGTCCACCTCGAAGCCGTGCGAGGCCAGGAACAGGGCGTTGCGGCCCGGCCCGCAGCCCAGGTCCAGTGCCCGGCCGGGAGCGATCAGGCCCCGGTCGAGGTAGGCGGCCAGGTTCTCGTCCGGCTTCGCCGCGAAGAAGGGGACAGGACTCGACCGGTCGGCGTAGAAGCCGTCCCAGAAGTCCTTCCCGTCGCCGGTCGCCGGCCGGCCGGCCGCCTCGGGTTCCGAGCTGAAGAGCCCGTCCAGGAGTGCGAGCAGGTCTTCGACGGTGCGTACGGTCCGGTCCATCCGGCCCCCCTTTCGACCGCAGCAGATCCTAGGGTCGACGGGAGTGACGTACCAGGTCAGACGGCATGAGCCGACGCACTGGGCGGGGCGCTGCGGCCCCCGCGGGAGCCGGGGAGGGAACTGCTCCGGCACCCGGCCCCGCGCCCGCCCAGGCACCCGTCCGCGGCCGGGAGAGGACCCTTCCCGGCCGCGGACGGCTGACTATTTCGCGCGGTTGCCGCGCCTGCGCCCCCGCGGGGGTCAGGCCTCGGCGCGGACCAGCAGGACCGAGACCGGCGCGGACTTGGCGACACCGCGGCTGACGCTGCTGTGGAGCAGGGCGGAGATCCCGCTGTAGTGGCCGGGGCCGACGGCGATGAGGTCGCTGCCGAGGGCCTCGGCGCGGTCGACCAGGATGCCGGCCAGGTCCTCGCGCAGGCCCTCGTCGACCTCGCCCTCCGCGGTCACCCCGGCGGCCCGCAGCTGTGCGAGGGCCTCCTCCACGACCTGGCGGCCCTCGGCTGCCTCCTCCGTGGCGAAGACGCCGCCGGAGATGCCGTCGGTGATGACCTGGGCGGGCCTGATGTGGATGACGTGCACGGCCGCCCCGGTGAGTCCGGCGAGCGAGGCCACGGTGTCCAGCACCCCCGCGCCGTGGGACGTACCGTCGACGGCGGCCAGGATGTTCTTGTACATGCGATCAACTTCCTTGTCCGAGGGGGCCCCAGGGTCCGCGGCCCGCGCCTTGGACAGCCGCCGGACGACCTGATCAATTCCCAGGTCAGGCGTGACGGGCGCCACGTCCGCCAGGCCGGCGGGGCGCCCCTCGCGACAGGAGGTCACCGCGGCGTCACAGCATGAGTTCGATCGCCATCCCGAGCGCTCCCGCGGCGAAGACCGCCACGACGAGCATGATGGCGACGATCGGCGCCGTACTCCAACCGCGGCTGAGCGGACCGCGTTCCGGCCCGTCGAGCGAGGAGACCCCCGACTCGGCCGGCGAGGTGCGCCCGGCCTTCGGCACCGCGTCCTCCGGCACGCTCAGCCCCTCGTCGGGCAGGTGGGGGTTCACTGGCTGTAGGGGGTGGGTGACCGCCATGGTGGCCCTCCGGTGGTGCACAGGGAAAGTCCGTACGCACCTCGGCTACCCATTACGACAGCGGCGATGCGCGGACAAACGGAGCACGGAGGCGGGGCCGCAAAGGGGATCTTCCCCGCAAGGGGACCCCAATCTTGAGAAGTTCCTGGCTGGGCGTCAGCAGGCTCCATATTCTCCGGAGGTCATCGGCAGCCGGAAGGCTGCCGCCCACTGTCCACTGCGGAGTATGCATGGCCTTGCACGAGCACGAGGTGGATCGCCGAACGCTGTTCAGGGTCGGACTGGGAACCGCGGTCGCCGCGGTTGTCGGCACCGAACTCACCTTCTCCGGTGCCGCCGAGGCAGCCCCCTCGGCCGAGTTCCCCTGGATCATCGACTGCGACACCTGGGGCGCCCGGCCGCCGTCCAGCCCGATCCAGATCACCGGCAACACGACGAACAAGATCATCCTGCACCACATGGCGTTCCCCAACGTCACGGACTACTCCCGCGAGCACGCCGTGCAGCTCGCCAAGGACTGCCAGGACCTGCACATGGACGGCAACGGCTGGGCGGACACCGGCCAGCACTTCACCGTCAGCCGGGGCGGCTACGTCATGGAGGGCCGGCACCGCAGCCTGGAGACCCTGGTGGCGGGCGAGCACCAGGTCGTGTCGGCGCACTGCCCCGGCGAGAACGGCAACGCCATCGGCATCGAGAACGAGGGCACGTACATCACCGAGACGCCGCCCGAGGCGCTGCTCGACTCGCTCGTGCAGCTGTGCGTGGCGGTGTGCCGCAAGTTCGACCTGAACGCCTGGGACATCTTCGGCCACTGGGACTTCCGGATCACCGACTGTCCGGGCATCGCCTTCTACGCACAGTTCCCGATGATCCGCACCCGGGTGCTGCACGAGCTGGGCGTCGACCCGAAGGCGGCGCCCGACCGGCGCTGGCCGGACATCTGGCGCTTCGTCGACAGCCCGGTCGTGCAGGTCGGGCAGTACCTGCTCGACAACGCCGGGTACGCGCTCACGGCGAACGGCGTGTTCGGCTACGACATGAACGCCGCGCTCGCCGACTTCCAGACCACCCGCGGCATCCCGGTGACCGCGGACGCCACCTTCGACACCGCCACCTGGGAGGCCCTCGCCCCGCCGCTGGACAAGGACGCGAGTGGACTGCCGGTCACCGCCCTGCAGTTCATGCTCGCCCGCAAGGGCTACTCGGAGGTGACGGCCAGCGGGGAGTACGACCACCCGACGATGAAGGCCGTCCAGTCGATGCAGCACCTGCACGGCCTCACCCCGAACGGCAAGGTCGACCTGAGCACCTGGTGCGCCGTGGTCGGCGGTTCGGTGCGGGAGGCCTTCTGCCGCTGAGGCCCGGCGCCGCGGGTCCGCCCGTCCGGCACGTCGCCGGACGGGCGGACCCGGGTGCGCTCAGCGACCCGGGCGGCCGGCGGCCGTGGTGCGGGTGCGTCCGCCGTCGGCGGTGACGCCGAACTCCAGCGCGCCCGAGCCGCCGGGCGGCCGGCTGAGTTGCGTGGTCACGGTCACCGTCGCCGACCCGCCGGGCGGGATCGTGGCGGCCACCGGGACCGGGAAGCTGTTCGGGTCGGCGCCGACGACCGCGGGCCGGTCCCCGCCCTTGGGGCCGTCCGACCAGTCGAGGGCGTCCAGGCGGACGTCGTTGGCCGGTCCCGAGCCGTTGTTGGCGACCTCCACCCGCCAGGTGCTCAGGCCGCGCGAGGTGCCCAGGCAGGTGACCTTGCCGGCCAGCCGGGCCGGTCTGGCCGGCTGCGCACCGTCGACCTCCAGGACGACGGTGTCCCAGCCGAAGCCGCCGGAGGGCGGGTTGGGCTGCGGGGTGCCGGACGCGCCGCCGTCGCCGGTGGTGAAGGTGATGGTGTTGTCACCCGCGGTCAGCAGCGAGGCGGGGAAGGTCAGCACCGCGAGCCGCGGGTAGCCGCTGCGGTCGGCCTGCCGGCCGATCGTGGAGTCGTTGTGGTTCGGCAGCGAGCCGGTGACGCCCGCGGCCGTGCCGTTGACGGTGACGACCGGCGGCTTGCCCGACTGCATGGACGAGGACACCGTCAGGTACGCGGTGCCGTCCAGCGGCGCGTCGAGCGGGAAGTTCACCGTCCAGATGCCGGAGCCCACCTGGGCGTAGTACCAGTCCTCCGGCTCCCAGTCCTTGCCGATGGTGAAGGACAGCTCCAGCGGGATCAGGCCCGGCTTGAAGTAGTCGCGCGGGCTGGGCCTGACCGGCGACCCGGTGGCGAGCGCGTACTCGCCGCCGGTGCGGTCGGCCCGGCCGATCTGCCACAGGAAGGTGGAGTGCCCGGTCGGCGACCAGGTGATCGTGCCCAGGTTCTGCTCGGGCCCGTGCACCGGGACGCCGGTCTGCTTGTACTGGTCGGTGACCGAGCCGTCGGCCGCGAAGACGTAGAGGACGTACGTGCCGGCGTCGGTGGTGCCCGGCTGCCAGGCCGGCGGGACGCCGGGGATGGTGAACGCGCCGTTCGCGTCGGTCCTGACGAAGTGCGTGGCCTCGTGGATGGTGTAGACGTCGTCCACGTCCTGGGTGCTGAGCAGCACCCACAGGTTCTCCGCGGGGCGGCCGTCGGCGATGCGTATCCGGCCGCTGACGGTGGTGCGCTGCCCGGGCGCCGGGTACAGCGGGTCGCTGACCCACTCCGATCCCGCCCGGTTCTCCTCGATCTCCTGCCGGGCGACGCGGGCGGCCTCGTCGACGACCTCGTCCGGGTGGTCCGGGTCGCCGACCGTGATGTAGGTGAACCACGGCCCGTACAGCCGCTGGTAGCCCTCGGGCAGGTTGTAGCCGGGCAGGCCGTAGTGGTTGGGCGAGAAGTAGTTGAGGATCAGCGCGTCCTGGTGGATGGCCAGGTCCTGGCGCTGCGGGCCGACGCCGTAGAAGCCGGCGAGGGTCTGGTCGGACACGCCGCTCAGCGGGGTGAACCACACGCCGAAGCCGTTGCCGAAGTGGCCGAACATCGGGTTCTCGTAGTGGTACAGGCTCCAGTCGTACTTGGTGTAGACGTCGCCTGGCTCCGTCCCGCCCGCGTTGCTCTCCGGCGACGGCAGGTCGGGGTTGTTGACGCCGTCCACCAGCCACGTCTCGTCGCCGACGCTCTGCTGGGTGGCGAGGTAGGCGTACGTGGGCTGCCGGCCCTTGCCGCGCTCCCAGTTGTAGCAGTGGTCGAGGATGCTGCGGTCCCAGCGGGTGTTCATCCGGATCTCGTTGATCGCGGTCGCCGCGGTGGCCGTCAGGATGTTGTAGCCGTACAGGCCGCGCCGGCCGGAGCGCATGATCAGGTGGTGCTCGTGGCGCAGCGGTGCGCTGGTGAGGTCGACGAACGCGACCTCGACCAGGTCGCGGGTCACCCGGACGACCTTGACCTCGCCGCAGACCAGGCGGGACTTGCCGCCGCCCGCGTCCACGTAGAAGGAGTGCTGGCGGTCGGGGTCGCGGGGGTTCACGCCGTTGAGGTTGTGCGCCAGCTCGGTGCCGTTCACCACGATGGAGGTCGCCGTGATCGAGGTGTCCGTCCAGCCGGTGACGACGCCGCCGGCGGCGTCGTCCCGGCCGAAGGTGAAGCGCACCAGGCCGTTGTCCAGGACGACCTCGTCGGCCTCGGCGGGGAAGGCGTAGCTGCCGACCTTCGCCGGCTTGCCGTTGACCAGCAGCGTCACCGCGTCGCCGTGGCCGGCGCCGTGGCCCGCGTTCTGCGCCGCGGCGGGTGCCGCGGGCTCGGCGGACGCGGTGCCCTCGGCGCCCATGACGGTCGCGGCCGCGCCGGCACCGATGAGACCCAGCGTGGATCGACGACTCAGGTGGCTTTCTTGCCAGGACATCAAGGCTCCTCGTGCTGCATGACAGTGGGAACACAGGGGGAACACGAACGGCAGGGCGTCGACCCCGGTAGGGGCACACGGCGGCGCGGGGGCACGGCTCTGCCACGACCGCCGGATCGGCGATTGAAACGTAGCAAGCGCTTTCAGGCGACCAAGCTAGCGAGTGGGTCCCCGGAAGGGAAGAGGCGCGCACCAAGAGCCGTGCACCCGGGTGCGCGCACTCACCTGCCGCCGTTCACAGCCGGAGGCCGCACGCCACCCGGGTCACCAGCGCCGGCGAACTCCCAGGTCAGACCGCCCTGCAGCCCGCCCCTCCGTGCGCCCGCGCGAGCGGAAGGCCCGCTTCCCTTTGCCGCCGCCCGCACCGCGCACCCCGTCACTTCGGGGTGCGCAGGGGCTCGGCGTCATTGAATCGGTTGAAAGGAACACCCGCGGTGCGCGCCTCGGGGTGCGCAGTCGGCGACGCGGGCCGGCGTCCCGGGGCGAACCGGGCCACCCCTCCTGGAGGTGACGACCTGCGACCCGTACGGGGCTGAGCGCGCAGTTCCCCGCACGGCGCCCTCCGCACAGAGGGTGAGCGTTCCTCAGGAGCGCCGGCCGACCGCTCCAGGGGCGACGCCACCCGGGTGGACGACGGCGTCCACCCGCTCGCAGGCTGCGGCGGTCGCCGCCGGGTCCGCGGCAGCCCCCGGCGCGGGGCCGGGCGCGCAGCGCTCGGGAGCGGGGTCCACGGCCCAGGCCCGCCACCCGCGAAGGGCTCTGCATCGATTCATAGGGCATCCATACGTTTCCGCACGGCAGGAACCGCCCCGCCTGAAGGTCCGATCACGGCAGGCGCCGCCCGGCAACGGCATCAACCCAGCCTGCGCGGCCTACACCTCGTCAGACGCCGGTCGCCGGTCGGGAATCACCGACCGACGAACCATGCACCCCTCCCGACACCAGGAGCATCCGTCGTTGCAAAATCGATTCAAGACAGCCTATTGACGTTGCCGACGGAGTCGCCGTACCGTCCCAACGCATCTAGGGCGATGAACTACGTTCACATGGATGGAATGAGGGGCGCTGTGGTGTCCGGTATAGCTCCCACCGCGATCGTGGCTGTGTCAGCCCGGTCGTTCCGCACGACGACCAGGCTGGTGAGCGATTCCGATGGGCACGCTCACCCTGGCGAGCGGCGGAGCGTCCACCGGGTCCTGCTCACCCTCACCGACAGCGAGGGCAACCAGGGCCGCTGCCTCACCGACGCGGCTCATGTCGGCGAGGCGCAGCTGGAGGGACATGTACGGCCGGTGCTGCTCGGCCAGGACCCGTTCGACCGGTCACGGTTGTGGCAGGAACTGGCGCGGCGGCAGCGGGGCAGCGCGGGCACGCTCGGCGACCGCACACTCGCCGCGGTCGAGCAGGCGCTGTGGGATCTGGCGGGGCGCCGCCTCGGACTGCCGGTGTGGAAGCTGCTCGGCGGCATGCGCGACAGGGTCCCCGCCTACGGCAGCACGATGTGCGGTGACGAGATCCCGGGCGGCCTGGCCACCCCGGAGGACTACGCGGCCTTCGCGGAGAAGCTGGTCGCCGACGGCTACCACGCGATCAAGTTGCACACCTGGATGCCGCCGGTGTCCTTCGCGCCCAGCGTGGCGATGGACATCAGGGCCTGCGCCGCGGTCCGCGAGGCGGTCGGCCCCGACGTACCGCTGATGCTGGACGCGAACCACTGGTACAGCAGGTCCGAGGCGCTCGAACTGGGGCGCGCGCTGGACAGGTTGGGATTCCACTGGTTCGAGGAGCCGATGGAGGAGCACTCCACCCAGTCCTACCGCTGGCTCGCCGGGCAGTTGGACACCCTGGTCATCGGCCCGGAGAGCATCGAGGGCCGGCAGCAGGCCAGGGCCGAGTGGATCACGGCCGGCGCCTGCGACATCCTCCGGGTCGGGGTGCCCACCGCGGGCGGTATCGGCCCCGCGCTCAAGACCGTCCACCTCGCCGAGGCCTTCGGCATGGACTGCGAGATGCACGGCGGTGGGGCGGGCACGCTGGCCGTCCTGGGCGCGGTCTCCAACAGCCGCTGGTACGAACGCGGCCTGCTGCACCCCTTCTACGACTTCGACGAAGTGCCACCGCACCTGACCCGAGCCGTCGACCCGATCGACGCCGAGGGCTACGTCCACCTCAGCCAGGAGCCGGGCCTGGGCGAGAGCCTCGACCTGGAGTACATCGAGGCCGAGACGACCAGGTCGTGGTGACTCGACCGCACTGAACTCCATACGGCCGCCGGCGCCTCGGGGCGGCCGCTTCGCCCCGTCTTCGATGCAAGCGCTTACTGCCACCTCCCGGCACGGGCCGTCGTGACGCGGTTGTGAACGTACGACAACAGCACCTCCGATCAGCCCCGCAGCCCGTATCCACCGCAGCCCGTATCCCCGGCACTTCCGAGAAAGGCACCTCCCATGAGATCCCGTTCCGCCACCGCGCACCGTCGCTCGGTCCAGGTCACCGCCGTCGCCGCGGCCGTGGTCGCTTCGCTCTCCCTCACCGCGTGCGGAGGGGGCTCCGGTGGCTCGGGCGACTCCGGCGGCAAGGTCAAGCTGTCCTTCTCCTGGTGGGGCGACGCCTCCCGGGCCAAGGCCACCCAGGACGCCGTCGCGGCCTTCGAGAAGGCCAACCCCACCATCACCGTCAGCACGCAGTACGCCACCTTCGGGCCGTACAACCAGAAGCTCGCCACCCAGATCGCCGGCGGCGGCGCTCCCGACCTGATGCAGATCGACTGGGGCAACCAGAGCCAGTACGCGCAGAGCGGCACCCTGCTCGACCTCGCGACCGGTCCCGGCGCCGTGGACATCTCCGGCCTCGACGCGAAGTTCGCCGGCAGCGGCAAGGAGGGCGCCAAGCAGGTCGCGATCCCGTTCGGCCAGGCCACGCAGTCCTTCGTGGTGGACGTCACCAAGCTCGAAGCGCTGGGCGTGGCCGTCCCGAAGGCCGGCTGGACCTGGGACGACGTGGCGACCTACGGCGCCCAGGTGCACGACAAGTCGGGGGGCAAGCTGTACGGCATCAGCGACCCGGGCACCACCTGGGCGGCCTTCCAGTCCTGGCTGCTGCAGCAGGGCAAGCAGCTCTACACCCCCGAGGGCAAGCTCGGCTTCACCAAGGACGACCTGACGGCCTTCTGGACGATGTGCGACAACCTGCGCAAGTCCGGTGCGGCGACGCCCGCGAACCAGACCGCCACGCTGATCAACGGCCCCGCCGAGGACCCGCTGGCCAAGGGCACCGCGGCCGCCGAGTGGGACTACGACAGCATCTTCGCCAGCCACGCGGCGGCGACCAAGGACAAGCTGGAGCTGGTGCCCCTGCCGACCGTGGGCGGGCAGACCGGGATGTACGCCAAGCCGTCGATGCTGCTGTCGGTCTACGCCAAGTCCAAGCATCCCAAGGAGGCGGCGAAGCTGCTCAGCTTCCTGGTCAACGACCAGGCGGCCGGCGCGGCGCTGGGCACCAGCCGCGGGCTCTTCCCCAACACCGCGGTGCGCAAGCAGCTGGCGGCCACCGCGACCGGCAACGACAAGACCGTCGCCGACTTCGAGGCGGCCAACGCCTCGCAGCTCGCCGCCACCCCGACCGCGCCGCCGAAGGGCGACGGCCAGCTGATCACCCTGATGCAGCGGATCTACGGCGGGGTGAGCTTCGGCCAGCAGAGCCCGTCCGCGGGCGCGGGGTCCTTCATGCAGCAGGCCGAGCAGATTCTCGCCGGCTGACAGCCCCTGCCGCAGTGGCCTGACAGAAGAACAAGAGGAGGAAGCTGGTGAGTTCGACGGCCAGGCTCGACAAGCAGGCACCGGCGTCGCCGACGCCTGCGACGAAGGAACACCGCACGGTCCGCAAGCAGGGCTTCGCCGATCGAACCGCCGGTTACGTATTTCTGCTGCCCTGGTTCGCCGGGATCGCGATCTTCACCATCGGGCCGCTGGTCTACTCGCTGTACCTGTCGTTCACCGACTACAACCTGCTGCAGTCGCCGAGTTGGGTCGGTTTCGCGAACTACCACCAGATGTTCACGGCCGACCCCCGGTTCATGCACTCGGTCCGCGTGACCTTGACCTACGTGGTCGTGGTGACGCCGGTGAAGCTGGCACTCGCGCTGGGTGTGGCGATGCTGCTGAACCGCAGGCGGCGCGGTATCGGGATGTACCGCTCGCTGTTCTACCTGCCCTCGCTGCTGGGTACGAGCGTGGCCGTGGCGCTGGTGTGGCGATCGCTGTTCTCGCAGGGCGGCGCGGTCAGCAACGGGCTGGCCTCGCTCGGCCTGCCGAAGACCGACTTCATCAACGACCCGAGCTGGGCGCTGCCCGCCATCATCGTGCTGGCCTGCTGGCAGTTCGGGGCGCCGATGGTGATCTTCCTGGCCGGTCTGAAGCAGATACCGTCCGAGCTGTACGACGCGGTGGACGTCGACGGCGCGAGCAAGTGGGAGCGGTTCCGGCACATCACGCTGCCGATGCTGTCGCCGGTGATCTTCTTCAACGTGCTGCTGGAGACGATCAACTCGTTCCAGGCGTTCACCCCGGCGTTCGTGATCAGCGGCGGCACCGGCGGCCCGGCCGACTCGACGCTCTTCTACACGCTGTACCTGTACCAGAAGGGCTTCACCGACTTCCAGTTCGGCTACGCGTCCGCCATGGCCTGGGTCCTGCTGGCGGCCGTCGCGGTGCTGACCGCGCTGATGTTCAAGGTCTCCCGGGTCTGGGTCTTCTACGGGGATGGAGGAAACCGATGAGTGCTCGTACCGCACCCGCGCTGCCCGGCGGCACCGCCGCCGCACGCCGGAACCCCGGGCGGCGCGCCGGCCGTACGGTGCTGTGGCACGTGGGGGTCGTCGTCATCGTCCTCGTGGTGATCTACCCGGTCGTCTGGATGCTGGGCACGTCCTTCAAGCCGGCCACCGAGATCGTCACCTCGAACCGGCCCTGGCCGCTGCACTGGACGCTGCAGAACTTCCCCGACGGATGGCACGCCAACCCGGGGGTCTCCTTCGGGAAGTTCTTCGTCAACTCGCTCTTCATCTCGGTGCTCGCGGTCGTCGGCACCCTGCTGTCCTGCTCGTTCGCCGCGTACGCCTTCAGCCGGCTGGAGTTCCGCGGCCGCTCGGTCCTGTTCGCCGGGATGGTGGTGACGATCCTGCTGCCCTACCACGTGCTGATCGTCCCGCAGTACGCGATCTTCAAGCAGTTCGGGTGGATCAACACCGACCTGCCCATCATCGCGCCGAAGTTCCTGGCCACCGAGGCGTTCTTCATCTTCCTCATGGTCCAGTTCATGCGCGGTATCCCGCGGGAGATCGACGAGGCGGCGAGGATCGACGGCTGCGGCCCGTACCGGACGTTCCTGTGGATCCTGCTGCCGCTGACCCGTCCCGCACTGATCACCAGCGCGATCTTCAGCTTCATCTGGACCTGGAACGACTTCTTCACGCAGCTGGTGTACCTGAACGACACCGACAAGTTCACCGTGCCGATCGGCCTCTCGCTCTTCGTCGACCAGACGGGTTCGACCTCCTACGGCCCGATGATGGCGATGTCGATCCTGGCGCTGCTGCCGGTGTTCCTGTTCTTCCTCGCCTTCCAGCGGCTGCTGGTCGACGGGGCCACCTCCAGCGGTCTGAAGGGATGACGCGGATGGCTCTCCAGGGATCACCCGACGCCCGACGCCGGCCGCGGCAGGCCTGGGCGCTGAGCCCGGAGCGCGGGGAGCAGGTGCGCACGGCCGCCGAGACGATGGCCGTCGGGGCGCTGTTCCTGCTCTTCTCGCTGCCGGTCGTCACGGCCGGCGCCGCGTGGTGCGCCGCGGCCGAGGTGGTCGCGGGCTGGCACCGCAAGCGTGAACTGCCGCTGCTGCGGACCTTCGCCGCGGTGGTGCGCCGTGACCTGGCGGCCGGCCTCGCGGTGGAGGGCGTGCTCCTCGCGGTGGCCGTGCTGACCTGGTTCGAGGTCCACGTGGTCCTCGGCGCCCGGATGCCCGGCTATGCGCTGGAGGCGGCCGCGCTCGTGCTGCTCGGCGGGCTGCTGGCGGGCTTCGTCCTGCTGGCGGTCGCCTGCCGGGCCGGGGCGGAGCGGTCCTGGCGGGACGCGGTCCGCAGCGCCGCGGACCACGCGCGGTCGATGCCGTCCACGCTGCCCCTGGTGGTGACCGCGATGGCCTTCGCCGCCGCCCTGATCGCCATCGTGCCGGCCTTCGCCGGATTCATGGCCGGACCGCTGGCCTTCGCGGTGTCGGCCGTCGTCGCCCGCAACCGCAACGCGAACCTGCCGGAGGACCCCGATGCCTGAGCCCGTGACCCCCGACGTGCGGGACCGGCCGGTCCGGGTCGCGATCGTCGGGACCGGCGCCATCGCCCGCGAGGCCCACTTGCCGGCCTACCGGGCGCTGGGCGGCGAGGTCGACGTCGTCGCGGCCTTCGACATCGACGAGGCGTCCTGCCGCGCGTTCTGCGCCGACGGGTCCGTGCCGTACGCGTACACCGACCTCGGCAAGATGCTCGCCGAGCAGCGCCCCGACCTGGTGAGCGTCTGCACCCCGCCCGCGGTGCACCGCGAGCAGACCACGGCGGCGCTGGCGGCCGGCGCCTGGGTGTGGTGCGAGAAGCCGCCGTGCCGCTCGCTGGAGGAGTACGCGGCGATGGAGGCGGCCGAGGGCGGCGAGGGCGGCCCGTACGCGTCGATCGTCTTCCAGCACCGGTTCGGCTCGGGGGCCGACCGCGTCCGCGCGCTGATCGCCCGCGGGGCGGTGGGCCGGCCGCTGGTCGCCCACTGCCAGACGACCTGGTACCGCGGCACCGACTACTACCAGGTTCCCTGGCGCGGCAATTGGGCCGCCGAGGGCGGCGGCCCCACCATGGGCCACGGCATCCACCAGATGGACCTGCTGCTGGACCTGCTCGGCCCGTGGTCCCAGGTGCGGGCCATGACCGGGCGGCTCGTGCACGACGTGGAGACCGAGGACGTGTCCACCGCGCTGGTGCGCTTCGCGAGCGGTGCGATGGCCACCGTGGTCAACAGCGTGGTCAGCCCGCAGGAGATGAGCCGGATCAGGATCGACTGCGAGCGGGCCACGATCGAGCTGACCCACCTCTACCAGCACTCCGACGACGACTGGCGGATCACCCCCGCGCCCGGTGTCGCGCTGGAGGAGCTGGCGGCATGGCGGGAGACGGGCGAGAACGTGCCCAGCTCCCATCTGGCGCAACTGCGCCCGCTGGTCGCCGACCTGCGGGCCGGGCGGCGGCCGCGCGCCAGCGGCGCCGACGGGCGTACCAGCCTCGAACTGGCCGCCGCGCTCTACAAGTCGGCGTTCACCGACAGCACCGTCAAGGCCGGCGAGATCGGTCCCGGCGACCCCTTCCACGCCGCGATGAACGGCGGCGCCACGGGCCGCGCGCTGTGAGGACCGCGGACGACGGCGCCTGCCTGACGGTGGAGGCGGCCGGCGTGCAGCTGCTGCGGTACGTCCACGCGGGCGACCCGGAGCCGAGCCAGGCGCCGAAGCCCTATCTGCATCCGCTGCGGACGACGGCCGGCGAGGTGGTCACCGACTACCGGCCGGCCGACCACCTCTGGCACAAGGGCCTGGCGCTGACCGCGTCCCACGTGTCGGGGCAGAACTTCTGGGGCGGCGGTACGTACGTCCGCGAAGCGGGCGGCTACGTGGACCTGGACAACCACGGCACCATGCGGCACGACGGCTTCGACGCGATCGGGACGGGCCGCTTCGCCGAACGCCTCACCTGGCTCAGCGGTGCCGGTGAGCCGTGGGTCGGCGAGCGGCGCGTGGTCGGCGCGTCGGTGCTCGGCGACGACGTGTGGGAGCTGGCCTGGCACACCGAGCTGACCGGGCTGCGCGACCAGCCGCTGCGGTTCGGCAGCCCGACCACGCACGGCCGGGAGCTGGCCGGTTACAGCGGTCTGACCTGGCGCGGCGCCGCCGGCTTCACCGGCGGCGACATCCTGGGGCCAGGGGGCCGCGGCGGCGAGGCGATGATGGGGACGGCCGCGCCCTGGCTGGCTTTCCGCAGCCCGGCGGGCACCACCGTCGTCTTCGAGGCGGCCGGCGGCGAGGGCGCTCCCCCGACGCACTGGTTCGTCCGCAGCGAGCCCTACCCGATCGTGAACCCGTCCTGGGCCTTCCACGAGGAGTTCACGCTGGCGGCAGGCCGGCGGCTCGACTGGGACTTCCGGGTCACGGTGGTGTCCGCGGCCTGGGACGCGGACCGCGTCGAGGAGCATCTGCAGCAGCGCGACGCCGCGAGCTGAGGCTCGGGGCCGCCCGCGCGCGGGCGCCGGCGGAAATCCCGTACCGCGGCGGCCGGAAAGGGCGGAGACTCGCCGCATGGCTGACATGGGGGATTTCCGGCAGGCGGTCACCGCGTGGGCGGCCGGCGGCCCGGGAGACGGCGTGCACGAGCCGGCCGTACGGCTGCCCGTGCGGGCGGTGGTCCTGCTCGAAGGGCCGAGCGACGCGGCGGCGGTGGACGCGCTGGCCGCGTCCCGCGGCCGGGACCTGGCTGCCGACGGGATCTGCGTGCTGCCGATGGGCGGGGCGATGAGCGTCGGGCGTTTCGTCCGGCTGCTGGGTCCCGGCGGCCTCGGCCTGCGCCTGACGGGACTGTGCGACGAGCGGGAGTACCCGTACTACGCCCGTGCGCTGGAGGCTTCGGGTGCCGGCGCGCGGGACTTCTTCGTCTGCGCCGCGGATCTGGAGGACGAGCTGATCCGCGCGCTGGGTACGGCCCGGGTGGCGGAGCTGATCCGGGCGGAGGGCGACGTGCGCGCCCTGCAGACCTTCCTGAACCAGCCCGCGCAGCAGGGCCGCACCGCGCAGGCGCAGTTGCGGCGCTTCCTGGGCACCAAGAAGGGCCGCAAGATCCACTACGGCCGTGTCCTCGTCGAGGCCCTCACCCCCGACCGCGTACCCGACCCGCTCGACGGCCTGCTCGACGCCCTGCTCGGCCGCGTGTGACCGCGGGCCGGCGGTTCACTCGCCCCTGAGCCGGTCCCGCTGGATCTGCCGGGCCAGCGCCCGGCGGACCGAGGCCGGCACGGCGGGGTCCTGCGTGGCGGCCGGCGGGCCTGCGGGCACGTCGAGGCGGCGGCTGATCGCGTCGTACGCGGCCCGGTAGCCGCCGGGCAGCTCGGTGCGCCGCAGCCGCAGGTCCTCCTCGACCAGGCGGCGCAGCTCGTCGACATGCTGCGGGGTGAAGTGCCTGCGCCCCCTGGCCAGGCTGTCGATGGAGCGCGCGCAGGCGGCCCCGTCGCAGGTCTCGGCGATCCGCTCGGCGAGCGCCCACAGCCGCCCTTCGAGCCAGGGCGTGTCGTGCTGGTCGAGGTCCAGCGCCGGCGGGGGCGGCTGCCCGCCCGTGCGGGACCCGGCCACCTGCTTGGACACCGCGGGCTGGCTCATCCCGGTGACCCGGGCGATCCGCTCCTGGGTCCAGCCGAGGCCGGCGAGGACCCTGACCATCTCCGTGCGCAGCCTGCGCATCTCCTCGCCGGCGCGGATGACGTCGTTCATGTCGGCGAGCATCCGGGCGGCCTGCTCCTCGGTCAGCGTCTCGGGCTCGTGGTGCATGTCCTCTGCCATAACTGGGTTGTATACCTGAGCACGCCGATTATAACCCGGTTGTACAACCGGGTTATGGGCTGGCAGACTGCCCGCCATGCCCACCTTCTGCGCACCCGACGGCATCCGGCTGGCCTACCGTGAGAGCGGTGAGGGCGAGCCGCTGCTCTGCCTCCCCGGCGGCCCGACCGACGCCCGCTACCTCGGCGACCTGGGCGGCCTGTCCGCCCACCGCCGGCTGATCCTGCTCGACCCGCGCGGCACCGGCGGCTCCGCCGTACCCGAGGACACCTCCTCCTACCGCAGCGACCGCCAGGTCGAGGACGTCGAGGCGCTGCGCGCCCACCTCGGACTCCCGCTGATCGACCTGCTCGCCCACTCCGCCGGCACCAACACAGCGATGCAGTACGCGGCCCGGTACCCGCAGCGCCTGCGCAGGCTCGTCCTGGTCGGCCCCAGCACCCGGGCGGTCGGCATCACCGTCACCGGCGCGACCCGCCGCGAGACGGCCGGGCGCCGCGCGCACGAGCCGTGGTTCCCCGCGGCGTTCGCCGCCCTTGAGGCCCTCACCGCGGGCACGCCGGGACCCGGTGACGTCGAGGCCGTCACCCCCTTCTTCTACGGCCGCTGGGACGCGGCGGCCCGCGCCCACCACGCTCTCGGCCGCCCGGCGAACTCCGAGGCCGTCGCCCTCTTCGGCGCCGACGGCGCCTTCACCCCGGCCGCCACCCGCGCCGCGCTGGCGGACCTGCGCTCCCCCGTCCTCCTGCTGACCGGCGAGTTCGACCTGAACAGCCCCCCGGCCGCGATCCACGAGGTGGCCGCCCTCTTCCCCGCCGCCACCCTCGCGGTCCAGCCGTCCGCCTCCCACTACCCCTGGCTCGACGCCCCGGCCGCCTTCACCACGACGATCGCGGCATTCCTGGGCGCGAAGGCAGAGGGAAAACAGTCCCCCGCCCCATCGGAACGTGAGGCTAAGGTCGGGCGATGAGCACCCGCACCTTCCGCGTCGCCGTCCGCGGCGTCTTCGACCGACTCACCTCCGAGCAGCGCGCCGAGTTGCTGGCCGGGGCCGCGGAGCACGACGTGTTGCACGCCGCCTTCACCACCGAGGGACACCTCAGCTACGACATCGCCGCCAGATCGGCCTTCACCTTCCGCTTCCAGGACGCAGGCGAGAACGAGGAGGACATCCTGGCCGCGGCCGAACGGGCCGAGGACGCCGCCCGGGCATGGCTCGCCGAGCGCGGCTACGGCTACAAGAACCTCAGGTCGCAGGCCGAGGACCTGTCCCAGGCGCCCCTGGGCAAGAGGCAGCGCCGAGCCGCAGGAAAGGCCTTCTGACGCCGCACCGGCACGGGAACTCCGGCGTCCGGTTCAGAGGAACGGCGATGTCCCGGTACACCGACGGGCCGGCGGGGTTCTCCCCGCCGGCCCGTCGTCACCGGGCGGAACCCGTCAGCCGCAGGTCAGGGTCGGCGCCCCCCAGTCGCCGTGGTCGTTGCCGTTGCCGTCGCCCGCGTCGCCGACCACCAGGTCGAGGACCTTGGCGCCGGTGACGTCGACGTCGATCGGGACGGCTGCCTGCTTGCCGCGGATCGTCTGCGTCGTGACCAGCGTCCTGCCGTCGGCGATCACCGAGAAGGTGACCGTGCCGCCGGTGCCGGACTCGTCGTCGACGCCGACGTGGGCGGTGAACCGGGTGCAGACGCCCGCCAGGTAGAGCTGTACGTCGCTGGCGGAGTTGGTGCCGAGCCCCTTGGCGTAGCCGGTGCCGGCGATGCTGATCGGGCGGCCGTCGCCGGCCGCCTGCTCGCCGACGCTGCTGTCCCGCTCCACCGGACCCCAGCCGTTGGTGGACGACAGGAACGGCAGGTCGCTGACCGCGTCCTGACCGGCCGCCGGGGCCGGCGGGATCGCGCCGACGACCCGCTCGTCGCCGGAGGAGGCCGACCGGGCGCGCTGCACGTACTGCGCCGTGGTGCTCAGGACCGACGCGGAGGGAAGGGTCCCGGCCGGCGGCTGCACCGCCCAGCGGAAGGTGGCCGACTTGCCGGGCAGCACCCCGGCCGCGGAGGTGGGTCCCTGGGCGGCGGCGGTCCAGCCGTCGGGCAGGGTGAGCGCGGCCTTCAGCGCGGTGGCCGGCGGCTGGTCGGCCGGGACGCGCACGGTCGTCGCGGCCGTGAAGGCCTGCCCGGACTGCACGGTGTTCGGCACGTCCAGGGAGACGCCCACGCCCGGCGCCGCGGGCATCGCGTAGGTGGCGTGGCTGTAGCGCGGGCTCTCGTTCTGCCCGACGTGCAGCGACGAGGCGTAGCTGCCGTAGTTCGTCAGCTCCACCTTGCCGAGCCCGCCGGTGCTGCCGTCGAGGTTCCACACGGCGATGGCGACGGTGTTGTGCCCATTGGGGTCGAGAATGCCGTTGGGCACCGGGAAGGTGTGCTGCGGGCCGAGGTAGTTGACGTAGTTGCCGACCTGCCAGCCGTTCACGAAGATCGTGGCGCGGTACTTGCGCGACGGGTCGTCGGTGAAGGTCAGCCCGAGCGAGGTGTCCTGGCCGCGGGGCAGGTCGAGGTCGACGCCGGTGCGGTACCAGGAGACTCCGGCGCGGGTGTCGTCGGCCGGCAGGGAGACGGTGGACCAGCTGTCGTCGGGGTAGCCGGGCAGGTCCCAGCCGGCGCGCTCGCCGTACAGGCCGCCGTTGGCCAGCGGGCCGCGGACCGTGTCGAGCAGGTCCTCGCCGCCGCGTACGCCCTGCAGCCGCCAGGTGACCGGGGTCAGCGGCGCCCCGACGAGCGAGGCGCTGGTCAGGCCGCGAGCGGTCTTGTTGCCGTTGGAGGAGTTGTAGTCCTCCTCGTGGCCCATGTTCACCGTGAGCACGGACACCACGTTGTCCCCGGTGGACTTCACCGACCCGGCCGGGAAGGTGAAGTCGGCACTGCCGGTGGTGGAGCTGCCGAGGAAGGTGCCGTTGAGCCAGGCGGAGAAGGCCTGCGCGTTGCCGCCGGAGTCCGAGACCAGGTGGATGCCGGTCTCGCCGCCGTCGGCGCGGAAGCGACCGCGGTACCAGGTGTTGCCGGTGTGGAATCCGTAGTCGTCGGCGTAGAGCACCGGCAGCGAGTTGACGCCCGAGGAGCTGTTGGTGGTGGTCTTGTCGGCCACCTGCCAGCTGGAGTCGTCGAAGGCCGCGGCGGCTTCGGGGGACTCCTCCTGGTGCTTCCAGTTCGTCAGCGCCGGCAGCTGCACCGGTGCGGCGACGGGGATCTGCCCGGTGCGGCTTCCGGTGGCCGAGGTCGCGGTGTTCAGGGTGCGGCCGTTCCAGCTGACGCGGTCCGCGGAGGTGAAGACCTCGATGTTCTTGTCGTCGGCGTTGTCACCGGTCAGCGCGACCGTACTCCCGCCGTCCTGGCTGGCCGCGGTACGCAGCAGGTGGGTGCCGCGCACCAGCACCGGTCCTGTCGCGGTGTCCTGCCGCCAGAAGGTCTCGGCCGTCGCCTTGTCCCCGACGAGCAGCAGCTGCGGGCGCGAGCCGCCGCCGCTGATGGCGATCCGGATCAGGCCCGTGTGCTGGTAGTTCAGCCGCAGGTCGCCGGTCGCCGGGTCCCAGGTGGTGCTGACCTGGCCGCCGCTGCTGGTCACGGTGGGCCGGGAGGTGTAGTGCAGCACGGTCTCGCCGTCGCTGCCCGCGTCGCCGTAGAGCACGGAGACGTCCCGGTCGCCGATGGCGGCGGTGGTCATGATCTCGGAGGTGGAGTACTGCAGCTGGGAGTCGCCGAGCTTGTAGTTCGCCACGATGATGTGCGAGTCGCGCCCGTCGAGGGTGATCGCGGTGCCCGGCTGCTGCGGGACGACCGGGTAGGTCGGTTCCGCCGTGTCGGGGGTCGGCACGTCGATCGCGTCGATGGACACGAAGTTGTCGGTGGACGCCGAGCTGTGGGTGCCGGTGGCGACGATCTTCAGGGTGTGCGCCCCGGCGGCCAGGCCGGTCTTCTGGAAGACCACCGCCTGGCTCTCGCTGCCGGAGTCGTCGACGGTGGCCGCCTTGGTGCCGTCGACGTAAACGTCGGCGTAGCCGTGGTTGTTGGTCTTCGGCCCGATCCAGCGGACCGCGGTGCCGTCGAAGGGGATCGTGACGGAGTCGCCCGCGACGTTGGAGAAGGACTCGGTCTTCTTGTAGTCGCCGCCGGTGTAGCTCTGGTTGGCCACGTGCGACCAGGTGCCGGTGTACTGCAGCGCGGAGTCGGTGTCGTCCCAGCTGTAGGTGGTGTCGGCGGCCGGCTGGGCGTTGAAGTCCAGTGCTATATGCGTCGTGTCGACCGACGTGGCGGTGGAGTTGCCGTGCCGCAGGACGTGGAACTGCGTCTTGGTGTCGGGGTTCATCCGCGCGGTGTCGACGATCGCGCTGTCGTCCGGCGGGGTGGCCTTGATCGGGTCGGTCTTGGTCAGCGGGGCGGCCGACTGGGTGAAGTACCCGATGAGCTTGTCCTCGTCGTACTTCGGGTCCAGCTCCCGGTTCTCCCGGATCGCGGCTCCGTAGTCGTACGACGTGTAGTTCTCCGGCATGCCCAGCCAGCCCCAGTTGGTGCCGCCGTAGGTCATGTAGAAGCTCTGGGCGGTCGCGCCGACCGCGATGTTCTGCTTGTAGAAGACGTTCGCGAACTGGTCGTTGATCAGCTGGGCGCACTTGTCGTAGCCCGGGCCGCCCCAGGGGTCGAAGGCGCCGCCCTGGAACTCCGGGGTGTACAGCGGCTTCCCGGCCGGGTGGTCGTAGCTGATGTCGGGGACGCCGTTCCACTTCGTGGGGTTCGAGCAGTTGAAGCCCTGCGGGTAGGAGTCGGGGCCGTCCACCGCCAGGGCGCCGTCACCGGAGTTGAAGGTGCCGTTGTTGTTGCCGGTGAGCGGCACCGTGATGCCGTCGGCGGTGGCCTTGTCCTCCAGGTGCTTCATGTAGGCGCGGGCGCTGGCCGAGCCGTTGTAGTACTCGTTCTCCACCTGGTAGGCGATCACCGAGCCGGTGCCGTTGGTCACCTGGTGCCGCGCGATGATCCGGTCGATCTGGGTCAGCCACTCGTCGGCGTACTTCAGGAACTTCGGGTCGTCGGTGCGGTTCTTCTCGTCCTTGGTGGTCAGCCACCCGGGCAGGCCGCCGCTGTCGACCTCCGCGTTGATGTACGGCGCCGGGCGGGCGATCACGTAGAGCCCGGCCTGCTCGGCCATGTCGAGCAGCTTGTCGACGTCGCGTACACCGGTGAAGTCGTAGACCCCGGGCGCCGGGGAGTGGTAGTCCCAGTCGAAGTACAGGGAGGTGGCGTTGAAGCCGGCCGCCTTCATCTTCTGGAAGATGTCCAGCCACAGGTCGGGGCTGGGGAGCCGGAAGTAGTGGAACTCCCCCGACCACAGGTAGGTGCGCTTGCCGTCGACCATGAACGAGTAGCCGTCGAAGGTGACCGTGCGCGGCTTGTCCGCGGTCGCCGGCGCGGCGGCCGTGCTCTGGACGGCGTCACCCCGCCCGGCGCTCGCCGCGACCGCGGGCGCCGTCAGGCCCGCGGACAGGGCGATGGCCGTACCCGCGGCGATGCCCGCCCACCATCGCCCGCGTCGGACGGTTCTCGCCACCGCGGAACCGTTCGGATGTCTGTGCACTGCGGCCTCCACACTGCCCGATGAGCCAACTCCAAACAGATTCAATCGGAGTCGAACAATAGGAGCGAGTGAACGGCCGCACAAGAGTGCGGACAAAGGTGAACGCAACAGTGCTCCGCCGAGCCCGACTTTTCGCCTCCCCGGGAGTCGGCAAGTCGTCACGAGCGCACCACATTGTCAGTTATGCGCCAATTTGCCGGAGCACATCGGCAGGCCCGCACGGGAGCGCGGCGACGACGGCGCGTCGAGGGCACGACCTGGAACGGTTCATGTCAGATCCCTTGACAGGGCGGGTTGTTGAGGACTGTCATGTGGCCAACTGTTGAGTTGCGTCGGATTCTGTTCCGACCTGGCTGGCCCGTCACCCCGTACAGAGCCGCACCACCGTCAGGGCCATGCCGCCGAAACGTCCGATCCCCCCGGAATGAACGATGGGACCCCGTATGCCGATCCCCCGCAGGATTCTCGCCTGCGTCACCGCCGGAGCCGTGTGGACCGGCGCCCTGGGCCTGGCCGCCGTCACCGCAGGTGTCGCGACCGCGCCGCAGGCCGCGGCACTGGACAACGGCCTGGCCGTGACCCCGCCGATGGGCTTCAACGACTGGAACGCCTTCGGCTGCAACGTCAGCGAGCAGCTGATCAAGGACACCGCGGACTACTTCGTCAGCTCGGGCCTGCAGGCGGCCGGCTACCAGTACGTCAACATCGACGACTGCTGGATGACCCACACCCGCGACGCGCAGGGGCGCCTGGTCCCCGACCCGGTGAAGTTCCCCGACGGCATCAAGGGCACCGCGGACTACGTCCACAGCAAGGGCCTCAAGCTCGGCATCTACGAGGACGCGGGCACCGCGACCTGTGCCGGCTACCCCGGCAGCCTCGGCCACGAGGCCACGGACGCCCAGAGCTTCGCCGACTGGGGCGTGGACTACCTCAAGTACGACAACTGCAACAACAAGAGCGACGGCACCCGGGCCGACTTCCTGCGCCGCTACACCGCGATGGGCGACGCCCTCGAAGCGACCGGCCGCCCGATCGTCTACTCGCTGTGCGAGTGGGGCCAGCAGCAGCCGTGGGAGTGGGCCGGCGACATCGGCAACCTGTGGCGCACCACGGGCGACATCAGCGACAACTGGGGCAGCCTGAAGTCCATCACCGACGCCAACCTGCCGCTGGCCGCCTTCGCCAAGCCCGGCGCCTGGAACGACCCGGACATGCTGGAGGTCGGCAACGGCGGCATGACCGACACCGAGTACCGCACGCACTTCTCGCTGTGGTCGATGATGAACTCGCCGCTGCTCATCGGCACCGACCTGCGCAAGGCCAGCCAGGCGACGATGGACATCCTGCTCAACAAGGACGTCATCGCCCTCGACCAGGACCCGCTGGGCAAGCAGGCGACCGTCCTGTCCTCCAGCGGCGGCGCCCAGGTGGTCGTCAAGCAGCTGGCGAACGGCGACCGCGCGGTCGCCCTCTACAACGAGTCGGACCAGCCGCAGCACATCGCCACCACGGCCGAGGCGATCGGCCTGCCCGCGTCCGACAACGGCTACCAGGTGCGCGACCTGTGGCAGCACCGCGACTACCAGTCGGCGGGAAGCCTGGCGGCGACCGTACCGGCGCATGGCACCGTGCTGCTGCGGGTCGGCAGGTCGGCGCACGCGATGCAGAACCCGTCGCTGGTCGACGCCGGCGCCAACACCGCCGTCCACATCGCGCCGGGCGGCAGCGCCGACGTCACCACCTACGTCACCGACCTGGGCACCGCGCCCGCCCACGGGGTCTCGGTGCGGCTCAGCGCGCCGGCCGGCTGGTCGGTCCGCCCCACGGGCAGCACCAGCACCCCCGCGCTGCCCGGCGGCCAGACCCTGTCCACCACCTGGCACATCACGGTGCCCGCCGGCACCGCGACCGGCACCTACGCGCTGTCGGGCACGGTCGGTTACAGCGGCCACGGTGTGACCGTCAGCCAGCCGCTGGCCGGCCAGGTCGCCGTCGCCGTCCCGCCGCCGGCCGGCACCTCCTACCTCAGCGACCTGCCGTGGGAGTCCGCGGCCAACGGCTGGGGTCCGGTGGAGCGCGACACCAGCAACGGCGAGACGGCGGCCGGTGACGGCAACCCGATCACCCTCGGCGGCACCGTCTACGCCAAGGGCCTCGGTGTGCACGCCCCGAGCACCGTCGCCTACTACACCGCCGGCACCTGCACCTCGCTGACGGCCACCGTCGGTATCGACGACGAGAAGAAGAACAGCAAGGGCTCGGTGGAGTTCCTGGTCCTGGCCGACGGCAAGCAGGTCGCCGACAGCGGCGTCGTCACCAGCACCACCGGCGGCCACCCGCTGACCGCCGACGTCACCGGCGCCCAGGTCGTCCAGCTGGTCGTCACCGACGGCGGCGACGGCAACGACAGCGACCACGCGGACTGGGCGGGCGCCTCGATCACCTGCTCCTGACCTCTCCGACCCGACCGGCGCGGGGCCGGTGCGGTACGCGCGTCAGCGCACCGCACCGGCCCCGCGCTCCGCGTCAGCCGGTCAGCTCGCCGGCCGAGCGGACCGCGGCGCCGGGCACCCCGGCGCCGGCAGTGCGGTGAGCGCCCGGCCGTCCCTGCGGGTGATCCGGAAGGTGTGCCGCTCCCCCGGCAGCAGGGTGACCAGGGCGTCGTCCACGGCCAGTTCGTGCGGGTCGAGGCCGAGCGGCCCGGCGACCCGGTCGGCGAAGACGCACACGTCCCGCAGGACGGTCCCCGCGGTGACCGTCACCCGCAACTCGCCCTCGGCGAGGGCGAGGTCGACCGTACGCTCGGGCCGCACGGAGGCCTGCTCGCGGTCCGGGACGTACGCCCAGGTGGTGCGGACGCCGTCGGCGTCGACGACCAGCAGCTCGGCGTGCGGGTCCGCGGGCAGGCACAGCGCGGGGTCCAGCGGGAGGTGGAGCAGGCCGCCCGCCGGGCAGCCGGGGTGCAGCAGTGCCCGCGCGTGCTCCTGCCCGTCCAGGCCGATCCGCCGTACGAGCACCTCAGGGTGCCAGTCCGCGCCGGTGTCGTCGACCAGGACGAGCACCAGGCCCGCGTCGCCGGTGGGGTCGTGGGTCGGCCCCGGGTGCACCGGCTGGACGGTGGCCAGCCGCGGTGCGAAGGCGTGCCGCAGCGCGTACCAGAGGGGCTTCTCGATCCCGGCGCTGTCCACGGCGGACCAGCTGATCGCGGGCCAGCAGTCGTTGAGCTGCCAGACCACCACCCCGCCGCAGCGCTCGCGGGAGCGCAGCCACTCGGCGCCCGCCGCGACGGCGCGGGCCTGGACCAGCTGGGTGGCGAAGTGCCAGTCGTCGCCGGCGGCGGGCGTGGGCACGTGCGGCTGGAGGCCGCGGGTCAGCTTGTGCATGCCGTCGATGGCCCGCAGGTGGTGGCGGGTCAGCGGCGAGTCGGGGCCCGGCGTCTCACCGGCGAGGACCCGTTCCAGGGTGGTCCAGGCGGCGGGGCCGCACCAGCCCATCTCCGCCACGAACGCCGGGTCGTGGTCGCGGTAGTGCGCGTAGTCGCCGTCGTTCCAGGCGTCCCACAGATGGCTCGGGCCGTGCGTGTCGGCGGCCGGGTCCCGCTCCAGGGTGCCCGACCACTTCGAGACCAACGCCAGGAAGCTGCTGGGCACCCGCGGCATGCTCACCGGCGGCAACACCCCCAACGGCGAGGGCCTGATCTCCAACATCAACTTCGACTACCCGTACCAGTACGTGACGGGCGGCGAGTCCTGGCTGCTGGAGCCGTTCTGGGAGTACTACGAAGTCACCGGGGACACCACGTTCCTGGCCGACAAGTACTACCCGCTGATCCGCGACATGGGCGACTTCTACGAGGACTTCCTCACCAGGAAGGACGCGGCAGGCAACTACGTCTTCGCCGGCTCCATCTCGCCGGAGAACACCCCGCCGGGCGGCGTGCCGCTCGCCGTCAACTCCGTCTACGACATCTCCGGTGCGAAGTTCGCACTCAGCACGCTCATCCAGACCGCGAGGCTCCTCGGCCGCGACGCGGACAAGATCCCGGTGTGGCAGGACAGGCTCGACCACCTGCCGCCGTACCTGGTCAACAACGACGGCGCGCTCGCCGAGTGGGCGTGGCCCGACCTGGAGAACAAGAACAACTACCAGCACCGCCACTCCAGCGGCCTGATGCCGGTGTGGCCCTACCGCGAGATCACCCCGGAGACCAACGCGGCGCAGTTCAGGGCCGCTCAGGTCTTCCTGCAGAAGAAGGACCAGGGCTCCTACGAGAACGCCGGGCACGGCCTGCTGCACGGGGCGCTGCTCGCCGCCGACCTCGACATGCCGGACTCGGTGGGCGCCAAGCTGCTGCGCTTCGCCAAGGACGACTACTACTACAGCAGCATGGCCACGTCCCACTACAACGGCCACAACACCTTCGCCACGGACGTCGTCAACTCCGTGCCGACGGTGATGATGGAGATGCTGGCCGCGACCAAGCCGGGCACCCTGGAGCTGCTGCCCGGGCTGCCGATGGGCCTGACGAAGGGCTCCGTCTCCGGCATGCTCGGCAAGGGCCGGTTCACCATCGACAACCTGGCGTGGGACACCGGCGCCCACACCGCGAAGGTCACGCTCACCTCGAAGACCGACCAGAACCTGACGCTGATCCAGCGCAACGGCATCTCCTCGATCACCGGCGACGGCGTCACCGTGCAGAGCTCGCCGCTGGGGAACATCGCCCGCGTCCTGCCGCTCCAGGCGGGCAGGACCGTCACGGTGAACCTGACGATGAGCGCGCCCAAGGCCGACCTGGCGCTGAACAGACCGGCCACGGCCTCGTCGCAGTCCAGCGCGGACCAGTCCGCCGCGAAGGCCTTCGACGGCGACCTGTCCAGCCGGTGGAGTGCGGGCCAGGACCCGAACAGCTGGATCCAGGTCGACCTCGGCGGCACGTACAACCTCGGCGAGATCGACCTGCTGTGGGAGGAGTCGTACGCCAAGAGCTACAAGCTCCAGGCCTCCACCGACGGTTCGACCTGGCGGGACCTGTACACCCAGCCCGATTCGTCCGGCGGCACCGAGAAGGTGCCGGTGAGCGGCTCGGCCCGCTTCGTCCGCATGCAGGGCAGCCAGCTGTCCGGCCAATGGGGCTACTCGCTCTACGAGATGGAGGTCTTCGGCTAGGGCTGGGACTCCCCGCGGAGGAACTCCGTGACCAGCCGGGTCACCTCGCCGGGCCGCTCCAGGCCCGGCAGGTGGCCCGCCCAGGGCAGTTCGAGGTGCCGGGCGCCGGCGATCCGCCCCGGCAGCTCTGCCGCGATCGCCCGGAAGTCGGCCACGTCGTGCGCGCCCGACACGGCAAGGCAGCGTGCCGTGACGTCGGCGAGGTCCACCTCGGGACCCGCCTGCGAGAAGTCCTCGGCCGCCGCCGTTTGCACCTCGAAGGCCCGCCGCTGCATCACCCGGACCTGCTCCCTGGCCTGCCCGTCCGCCTCAGGGCCGAGCCACATCTCCACGTTCAGCTCGACGGCCCCCTCGATGTCGCCCGCCGCCAGAAAGGCGTCCTCCCGGGCGCCGAAGGACCGCAGGTCGGGACCCGGCACATGTCCCGGCATCCCCGGGCAGAGCAGCAGCAGGTCCGTGACCCGCTCCGGCCGGTGCGCGGCCACCTGCAGGGCGACCTTGCCGCCGTAGGAGGCACCGACCACCGCGGCCCGATCGGCGCCGAGGTGGTCCAGGAGGTCCAGGACGTCGCCCGCTTCGCTGTACGGGCTCGCGCCCATCGGCGAGTCGCCGAAGCCGCGGAAGTCGCAGCGGACCACGCGATATCCGGCGGCGGCCAGCGGCGCCCACTGCGGGTCCCACATCCGCCGGTCGCACACGGACGAGTGCAGCAGGAGCAGCGTCGGACCGGTCCCCGACACGTCATAGGTAAGAGTCATCCGCAGGACGCTAGCCCACGCTGACCTCGTCCGGCACCGAATATTTAGGAGAGCAGTTGCGCGAGGCGGTCGCGGACGGCGTCCTTGCCGTCCAGCGGGGTCGGGACCAGGCGGTCCGGCTCGTCCGCGTCGCGGGACAGGGTGTGCAGGTGGCCGTCGTACCGGGCGAAGACCAGGTCCGTGCTCTCACCTGCGATCTCCGCGGAGCCCTCCGCGGTGTAGCGGGTGACGGTGACCAGCGCGGAGCGCTCGGCGGCGGCGAGCAGCGTGTCGGCGTCGGGCGTCTTGTCGCGGTCGGCGGCGGCACCCCGGGGCAGCCACTCGGTGAGGATGTCCAGGGCCTGGTCGAGCCCGTACAGCCCGATCTGGTGGACGCCGAGCGCGTCGATGCGGACCATCAGGCAGATCCCCTCGGGCTGCGGCAGCAGCAGGATGCGCCACGGCTCCCCCGGCTCGGTGCCGCTGGTGCGGGCGTCGAGCACCATCCTGGCCCGCTGCTGGAAGGCCACCGCGATGCCCAGGTCCCCGCGCACCTGCACGTGCTCGCTGGTCTCGCCGGCGAGCAGCAGTTCCCGCGCGGCGAGCGACCTGACGGCCTCGGTCAGCTCGTCCTCCGAGGGGCGGGCTTCGAGGAAGTCCACGATGGCGTCCACCGCGGTCAGCTCGGCGATGGTGTAGGCGCCGAGCATGACCGGGCCGGTGTGCACCAGGTTGACCACGGCGGTGACCAGCCCTGACGGGACGGCCGCCTCGCCAGGACCGGCTCCCGTACCAGGACCGTGCGGGTCGTGTGCGGAGGCGCCTGACTCGTTCTCGTCGCGCTGCTCATCGCTCATCGCGGGCCTCCCGTCGGCCGTAGGGTCACCGCGGGCGGGTCGTCGTGGCGGGCGCGCAGGACGGCGGCGGCGGTGCGTGACGGCGTCTGGGTCACCCACACCTCGGAGTTGCCGAACAGCCCCCGGCCGCCCCTGCGGGACAGCGCCTGGCCGAGCTCGCCGGCCAGGTCCGCCCGGTCGGGGGGCGGGAAGCGGGCGGCGAGCTGCTGGGACACCGCGGTGACGTCGTCGGACTGCTCGATCCTGCGCAGCGCCCGGGTGAGCGACCGCGCGACCGGCGGGGTCAGCGACGTGGGCACGGCGAGGATCGGCGAGAGGTACATCGGGCGCCGCTCGGTCATCCGCGACAGGCCCCACGGGCCGACGTTGCTGCCGGTGAAGCGGTAGACCGCGTAGTCCATCAGGTGCCGCAGGTCGTCGACGCTGGGCATCTTGCTGCCGCCGAAGGCGGCCGGCGTCTTCTCCAGCTGGACCCAGGTGCCGGTCGTGGTGCGGCCGTGCAGCTTCTCGCGGACGACGTGGCCGCGCATGCCGATGTCGGGGTAGAGCTTCTTGTCGATGTCGCGGTGGTGGCTGGACAGCCGCGGATGGCTGCCCTTGGCCGCCCGCCACCGCTCGTACAGCTCCGGGTCGTCCACCAGCACGTGCCCGCCGCACAGCACGTCGTGCAACTGCGGGACCTGGAGCCCGTGCTCCTCCAGGTCCGCGAGGATCTCCGCCTCCTCGGGGCTCAGCCGCGAGACCGCCGCGACCAGGCCCCTGCGGTACTCCCCTGCCCTGGCGGTGATCTCGATCGTCAGCCGGACGCGCTCACGCAACCGCTCGGCCCGTGCGTCGGCGGCGTCCGAGGACGTGCCCGACAGCCCTGCGTGTGCGGCCCGCCTGGCGGCGGCCAGTGGATGCTTGCGCTCCATCTGGCCAGTACAACACGGGCCGCGGAGTCCCGCAGCGGCTCCGGTCCCGCGCCGCGCGGGCCGGGGCGGTCAGCCCTGGGTGCGGGCCGGCAGCCGCCAGCCGGGCCGCGGGAAGTGGCAGGTGTAGCCGTCGGGGTACCGCTCCAGGTAGTCCTGGTGCTCGGGCTCGGCCTCCCAGAAGGGACCCTCGGGCTCGACCTCGGTGACCACCTTGCCGGGCCACAGGCCCGAGGCGTCGACGTCGGCGATGGTGTCCTCGGCGACCCGCTTCTGCTCGTCGTCCACGTAGTAGATCGCCGAGCGGTAGCTCAGGCCGATGTCGTTGCCCTGGCGGTTCCTGGTGCTCGGGTCGTGGATCTGGAAGAAGGTCTCCAGGATCGCGCGGTAGTCGGTCCGCTCGGGATCGAAGGTGATCTCGATGGCCTCCGCGTGGGTCCCGTGGTTGCGGTAGGTCGCGTTCGGCACGTCGCCGCCGGTGTAGCCGACCCGGGTCCCGGTCACTCCGGGCAGCCGGCGCAGCAGGTCCTGCATCCCCCAGAAGCAGCCGCCCGCCAGTACCGCCTTCTGCATCTGCGTGGCCATCTCGATCCTCTCCGCAGTCATCACGTCATGGACAGCCGCCGGCGCGGGGGGCGCGGCCGTCCTGCCGCCGCCTGCCCACCGGCTCTGCTGGAGTCAACGCACAGCCGGCCCGCACGATTCCGCATTGTGTGCGGGAGCCGCCGGTCAGAGGGCCGGCGGCTCCCGCGGGGGCCTCCGGTCAGGCGCCCGGGAGGCGTCCGCCGTTCGCCTCGTCCAGGACCTCCCAGCCGTCCGCCACCGGGCCGACGTGGCCGAGCTTGTCGGGGTTGATCACCGTGCGGATGGTCTGGATGCGCCCGTCCACGATGTCCAGCGCCATGGTGTTGAGCACCCTGCCGTCGCCCCTGCGGAAGATCGCGCCGGGCTGCCCGTTCACCTCGTGCGGCTCCACGACACCGCCGATCCTGGCGAACATCGGGAAGACCGCCATCAGCACCCTGGCCACGTCGTCGGCGCCGTCGAAGCTGCTGGCCACCTGCGGCGCCTTGCCGCCGGCGTCGCCGACCATGTGCACGTCGGCGGCGAGCAGCTCCCGCAGGCCGTCCACGTCGCCCTCCCTGAAGGCGTCGAAGAACCGCTCCGCCAGCTCCTCGCGCTCCCTGCGGTCGGCGTCGAAGCGCGGACGGCCGGCGTCCATGTGGCGGCGCGCTCGTACCGCCAGCTGCCGGCACGCTGCGGGCGAGCGCCCCACGGCCGCTGCGACCTCGGGGAAGCCGAAGCCGAACACCTCGCGCAGCACGAAGACCGCCCGCTCCAGCGGGCTGAGCCGCTCCAGCAGCAGCAGCGCCGCCATCGACACCGAGTCGGCCAGTTCCGCCGACCGCTCCGGGTCCTGGTAGGGGTCGGTGAGCAGCGGCTCGGGGACCCACGGGCCGACGTACTCCTCGCGCCGGACCCGGGCCGAGCGCAGCACGTCGATCGCGATCCGGGTCACCACCGCTGACAGGAACGCCTTGGGCGAGGTCGGTGAGGTGGCGGAGGTCCGGTAGCGCAGCCAGGTCTCCTGGACGGCGTCCTCGGCCTCGGTCACGCTGCCGAGGACGCGGTAGGCGATCGAGAACAGCAGGGGGCGCAGCTCCTCGAACTCCGCCGTACGGGACGCCACCTCCTCGGTACGGGTCACGCCAGCTCCTCCCTGAAGCCTTGCCGCCACGAGGGGTAGCGCAGCTCCCAGCCCAGTACCCTTCTGGCCTTGGCGTTGGAGAAGCCGCGGCCCTGCGTCATCATCACCACCGCCTGCTCCCCGGCCAGCAGCCGGGCCAGCCACACCGGGACCCGCATCGGCCGCTTCGCCCCCGCGCACCGCGCCAGGTGCGGCAGCCACTCGCGGGCCGGCGCCGGGTCGTCGTCGACGATGTTGAAGACGCCCGCGGCCTTCTGCTCCACGGCCAGCACGGTGGCGCTCGCCGCGTCGTCCAGATGGATCCACGAGCTGTAGCCGCCGCCCTTCCCGACCAGCGGGTACTGCCGCTTGCGCAGCAGCGTGACCTGGTCGTCGATGGCGCCGGGGCCGTAGAAGGCGCCGTAGCGCAGGACCGCGCCGCCGGCCGCGAGCACCACGTCCTCGACGTGCCGCATCGCCTCCATCCCGGCCTGCGCGGCCGTCCCCGGCAGCAGGTCGAGCGGGTCCTGTTCGGTCTTCACCCAGCCGCCCTCGCGGATGCCGTTCCAGCTGGCGTACCCCTGGGCCACCACGTGGGGCACGCCGGTCGCCTGCGCGGCGGCCAGCAGGTGGTCGGTCCCCTCGGTCCGCAGCCGGTTGGTCAGGGCGAACCAGCGGTCCGGGTGCTTGAGGTCCGGCTTGCCTGCATGCTCCATGGAGATCGCGGTCATCTGGTGCACGATCGCGTCCGGCCTGGCCCGGGCCACCGCCTCGGCGACCGATGCCGCGTCCAGGCCGTCCATCACCACGCCGTCCGCGCCCAGCCGCTCCGCGACGCCGAGCTTGGCCGCGCTCGTCGTCGTAGCCGTCACCTGATGCCCGCGGGCCACCAGCTGCGGCACCAGCCGCCGCCCCAGGACGCCGGTCCCGCCCGCCACGAACACCCGCATGCCCATCACCTTCCCGTTCCACGATCTGCCTGTCGACAGCAAGACGAGACAGCGCGCCCGGCTGTGACACTCCCGGGGAAATCCGTCCCGGCGGCCGGTGCGGGCACTCGCGGTGGCGTTGCCGGACCAGGGGGTCATCACCTGTTTGACCGGTAAGGGCCTGCCATGGTGGCATCACCGCCTGAAAGGGTGACGCACCCTCTCCGCGGTCCTCCGCCCCCGCATAGGCGGTCGACAGGCCGGGCACTCACCCGGCAGGCGCCAGGGCGATCAGGTCGAGCAGTGCGGCGGCTCCGCCCTCCGCCACTGCCCGGCGCTGGCGGGCCGCGCCCGTACCGCCGTCCAGCAGCCGCGCCAGGCCCTCGGCGACCCGGCCCGCGTCCCCGTACTCCTCGAGCGCGGGCATCGTGTACGCCAGCAGCTCGCCGACCACGTCCGCGGCCTTCGCGGGAGTGCCGCGCACCGGGTCGACCAGGTCGGCGGCGAGACCGTGCCGGGCCGCGTGCCAGCCGGCCGCGTGCAGCACGCTGCCGGGCGGGTCGAGCGCGGCCACACCCTCGGCCGCCTCCCGCAGCCCGGTCGCCACCAGGGCACGCCCCAGGCCGGCGAGGGTGACGGCGCTGCCGGCGTCGAGCTGCACGTCGGTCGCACGGATCTCCAGCGTCGGGTAGCGCTCGGATAGCCGGGCGTGCCAGTAGACCTCCCGGCGGCCGCGTATCACGCCGGTGTCCACCAGCGCGTCGACCCGCTGCTCGTACGTCGCCGCGTCGGCGGTGTACGGCGGCGAGCCGCTCACCGGCCAGCGGCCGAAGACCACCGTGCGCCAGCTCGCGAAGCCGGTGTCGCGGCCGTCCCAGAACGGCGAGTTCGCACCGAGCGCGACCAGTACCGGCAGCCACGGGCGCAGCCGCCCGAGCGCGGCGGCGCCGGCGTGCCGGTCGGGCACCGCGACATGGATGTGCATCCCGTTGATGAGCTGCTCGTCGACCAGCCGGGCGGCGTCGTCACGCATGTCCAGATAGCGCTGCTTCTCGGTCACCGGCATGATGCCGGTCGACCGCAGCGGCAGGCCGCCGGTCGCCGCGGGGCGGCACCCGGCGCGCAGGGCCGCGCCGGCGACCGCGCCGCGCAGCCGCCTGAGGTGCCCGTCGACCTCGGCGAGGCCGGTGCAGATCGGGGTGGCCACCTCCACCTGGGCCTGGAGCAGCTCGTCGTCGACCTCGCCCGCGTCGAGCACCGGCTCCAGGTCGGCCGCGGCCTGCACCTCGCCGGCCCGCGGCGCGGGCATCCCGGTCTTCACGTCGAGCAGCAGGTACTCCTCCTCGACGCCCAGGGTGATGCCGTCCGCCTCGGGCCTGTCCATGGATCAGCGCCTACCCCCTGTGCCGGGCTCAATCAGCGGACCGCCCGCGTACGGCAGAGCCCTGCGGGTAGCCGTGCCCGGCACGGCGGCAACGACGCCCCTTGAGCCCGGAGGTCGATGAGATCCGCCCATGACTCCTCCCGAGACAAGCACAGGAACAGACCCCGAGCAGCCCGCCGGCCGGCCCCGGGGGTCCGCGCCGGCGAAGGACGACGACCGGACCCGGGGGACGGTGCTGATCGCGCTGCTGGCGAACGTGGCGATCGCTGTCGCCAAGGCCGTCGTCGGCACCCTCACCGCCTCGCCCGCCCTGCTCGCCGAGGCGGCGCACTCGGTCGCGGACACCCTCAACGAGGTGTTCCTGCTGGCCTCGGTCCGCTTCGCCCGGCGCCGCCCGGACGCCCGGCACCCCTTCGGCTACGGCAAGGAGCGCTTCTTCTGGGCGCTGCTCGCGGCGGTCGGCATCTTCGTGACCGGCGGCTGCTTCTCCTTCTACCAGGGGCTGCACGGGTGGCTGTCACCGGAGTCGTCCTCCGGGGGCTTCCTGGCCACCTACATCGTGCTGGCCGTGGCACTGGCCGCCGAGGGCACCTCTCTGCTGCGGGCGGTCGTCCAGCTGCGCGGCCGCGCCCGCGAACACGGGCGCTCGCTGCGCCGGGAGATCTCCGCGAGCGACGACCCCACCGTGCGCACGGTCTTCGCGGAGGACTCCACCGCCGTCCTCGGCGTCCTGCTGGCCGCGGGCGGCGTCCTGGGCCACCAGCTGACCGGCTCGCCGCGCTGGGAGGCCGCCGCCGCACTGGCCATCGCGCTGCTGCTGGTACTGGTGGCCTACGGGCTCGGCCGCTCTGCCCGCGACCTGCTGGTCGGGCAGGCCGTGGACCCGCGCCTGCAGCAGGAGGCGTACGACCTGCTGGCCGAACAGCGGGAGATCGACACCGTGGCCGTCCTGCAGACCATGCGTCTCGGTGTCGGGTCGGCGCTGCTGGCGGCGCGGGTGGACCTGCGGGAGGGCATCGACAGCGAGGAGGTGGAGGAGGTCAGCGAGCGGATCAGGCGGGAACTGCGCAACCGTTGCCCGGAGTTCGACGAGGTCTTCCTGGACATCGTCGACGCCGACCACCAGACGCGCGTGCGGGCGCGGGACCGCAAGGCGGAGGTCGACAGGGCCGTGGCGGAGCAGTGCGCGAAGGACCGGCCCGGCCGGTGAGGCGGCGACCGTCAGGCGGGGCGGGCGCGGCGCGCGGGCCGCAGCCGTACGGTCGGCGTGCTGTCGACGGCGGCGGCCGCCAGCGGGAAGGCGGGCCAGGTCCCGGTGAGGTCGAGGACCCGCGCGACCGGCGCCGACACCGGGAGCACCGCCAGCTCCGCGCCGTCGCGACGCGCCAGCGCGCGGAGCCGCAGCAGCGCGTTCAGCCCCGCGCAGTCGAAGAAGCCGACGGCGCTCAGGTCGAGGTCGAGCCCACCGGGTGCGGATCGCAGGGCGTCGGCCAGCACGCGCTCCAGCAGGTCCGCGCAGTCGAGGTCGATCTCGCCGTTGACGCAGGCCCGTATCCTGCCGTCCGCCTCGGTCAGCCGCACGACGAGCCCGGACTGCAGGTGCCTGACCACGCGCACCTGCTGCGACGCCATTACCGTCGCCGACGCGGCGGGACCTGCGTCGGCCGGCGGAATGATCGAGCGGCGCCCTGTACCTGCCACGGCTGCAACCTCCTCACGTACCTCACTCGGCCGCTCCAGACTGTGCGCCACGGCAATCCCTGTCAAGCGATACACGAAAGCCATTTCACGCTTTGCAAGGCCTGAATCCGACGTCGTACGATGTCGCCATGGATGACGCGGCGAGCCCGAGGACCGGATGGACGTTCCTGACCAACCACGCGCGCGTCCTGGCCGCCATCGCCCGTGACCCCGACATCCGCGTGCGCGACATCGCCGGGCGGTGCATGCTCACCGAGCGTGCCGTGCAGAAGATCATCGCCGACCTGGAGTCGGACGGGTATCTCACCCGCACCCGCAACGGGCGGACCAACACCTACCAGATCCCCGGCGGCACCTCGCTGCGCCACCCGGCCGACGCGGGCCCGACGGTGGCCGCGCTCCTCGCGCTGCTCTCGCTCGATCCGGGCAGCACGCCCTCCTCCTGACGGAGCGGCAGGTCCCCGCGCGCGTTCCGGCCGTGATCAGCCGGCCGGATGCCCGGCACGCCGCCTGGAGGGCAGGGTTCCGCGGACGCCCCCCGTGCAGTACCTCTTCCGCCCGTACATCGTCCACCGCGGCCGCGGCCCGCTCACCGAGCAGCCGCGGCCGCGCGGCTGGGAGCGCCTGGACGTGTGAATCCGCCGGGGGCCGGGACCGGCGAGGTCCCGGCCCCCGGCGGGGGTCCGCGTCAGCGGGAGGCGGCGGCCACCGCGCGGCGCAGCGAGAGGCCGAGCATGACGACGACGGCGAGCGGCAGCAGCCACCAGGCGTTCACGTCGGCGGCGTGCACCAGGCCCGCGGTCGCGCCGAGCGCCACCACGACCCCGGCCGCGACCCGCCAGTCGTCACCGACGACGAAGTCGTACCAGAACAGCGCGAACGAGCGAATCCACTTCACGTCAGGGTTCCTTTCGCCGGGGCTGCGGCCGGCCGGCCGAGCGGGCTGTCGGCGGGCGAGGTGCGGCGCATCAGGGCGGCGCCGCCCAGCCCGAGCAGGGCGATCGCCGGGACGAGGACGAGCAGGGCCGCGTCGGCGCCCGGCCATTCGACCCCGGCGCCCTCGCCGGCCCAGAAGACGCCGAAGGCGGTGAGCATGATGCCGACGGCGAACTTCATCGAGTTCTCCGGGACCCTGGCCAGCGGTGCGCGGACCGCGATGCCCACGCCGGTGACCGCGACGACGGCGGCGACCGCGCCGAGCGCCGCCAGCGGGACGCTGCCCTGGTTGTTGCCGAAGGTCACGACGATGAAGGCGACTTCGAGGCCTTCGAGGAAGACGCCCTTGAACGACAGGGTGAAGGCGTACCAGTCGGTGACGATGCCGCGGCCGCCGCCGGCCGCGGCGCGCGCGGCCGCGACCTCCTTGGCGTAGGCGTCGCTCTCGTCGTGCAGCGCCTTGTAGCCGGAGGCGCGCAGCATCGCCTTGCGCAGCCACTGCAGCCCGAAGACCAGCAGCAGGGCGCCGACCACCAGGCGCAGCGCCTGGAAGGGGATCAGCCCGATGGCCGGGCCGAGCGCCGCCACGGTCACCGCGAGCGCCAGCAGGGCCGCGGCGGTGCCCTGGAGGGCCGAGCGCCAGTTCCTGCTGGTGCCCGCGGCCAGCACGATGGTCAGGGCCTCGACCGCCTCGACGGTGCAGGCGAGGAAGACGGTCAGGACGAGGACGAGGCCGCTCATGTGCCGCCACCTCCGCACCGGCGGGTACGGGCGGTGGACTGGTGTGGTGTCACAGCGGGCTCCAGGTTCTCTGCCCCGGTGCGGGGCTCGGGTTCACGGGGATCGGTCGGTGGTTCGTGACGGGTCGTGGTGCGTTCGGACGGTCGTGGTGCGTTCAGACTGTCGCGGCGGCCGCGGTCTCGGGCCGGGCGGCCGCCCGGCCGAAGGCGGCGGTCAGTGCGGGGAGTACGTCCTGCCAGTCGGCGACGATGCCGATGTCGCAGTGGCCGAAGACGGCGGCGTCCGGGTCGCTGTTGACGGCGAGCACGGTGTGCGCGCGCTCCACGCCGACCATGTGGTGCGGGCTGCCGGAGATGCCGATGGCCAGGTACAGCAGGGGCGCGATGCCCCGGCCGGTGACGCCGACCTGGCGGCAGTGCGGCAGCGTGCCGGCGTCGGTGACCTTGCGGGTCGCGGCGAGTTCGGCGCCGAGCAGGGCGCGCAGCGGCTCGACGTCCGCGTAGCGGGCCGGGTCGACGCCCGCGCCGAGGCCGATGACCGCGGCTGCCCGCTCCACCGCGTCGAAGTCGTCGACGGTCCGCCGGTCGAAGCCCCGCAGCAGCGGGTCGGCCCCGACGTCGAGCAGTTCGACCGGCGGTTCGCCGCGCGGGAGGGACCTGGCGGCGCGGTCGGCGAGCGATCCGGTCCGCAGGGTGGCGATCTGCGGCAGCCGGTCGCTGGCGACCTCGGCCAAGGTGCCGCCGCCCGCGGGCTTGTGGCCCACCAGGCGGGGCCTGCCGCTGCCGTCCAGCTGGATTGCGGCGGCGGTCAGGTCGGACAGCAGGCCCGCGTCCAGGTGCACCGCGAGCCGGGCGAGGACCTCGCGGTCCCAGGGCGTGGCGCCGCCCAGCACGGCCCACGGGGTGCTGGGGCAGCGGCGTATCCACTCGGCCAGGGCGGCAGCGGCGGGCCGGGGGTCCGCGCCGCCCAGGTGGAGCATCGCGTCGGCGCCCCAGGCGCCCAGCAGGCCGGGGTCGGCGGGCGGGGTGACGGCCACCACGTGGCCGGCGAGGCGCCCGGCGATCTCCGCGGCCTCGCCGAGCAGCGCGCGCCCGCCGTCCCCCGGACTGCCGGTCACGGCGAGGACGGCGGGGCCGGCAAGGCCCTGGGCGGCCGCGTGCACCCGCGGCGCCGCGGCCCTCCCCTCCCGCGGGGTGCTGCGGGCGGTGACCAGGTCCACCGCCCGGGCGGCCTGTTCCGCGGGGCTGCCGGTGAGGATCACCGGGCGGCGGGCGGTGCCGCCGCGCAGCACCCGGTCCACCCGGGTGGGGCTGGCGGTGCCGGGGACGCTGCCGGCGAGCCGGTCCGCGCCCAGGGTACGGATCGGCGCGGGGTCGGGCCAGCGGTCGGGCGCGGCCTTCGCCGGCGGGCAGGAGCGTTCCGCGACGGCGAGGACCGCGGGCAGGGTCAGCCCTACGGTCTCGGTGGCCGCGTCGAGTTGCAGGGTGGCGATCAGCCCGTCGGTGTCCTGTGCGGCTTCGAGGGTGAGCGCGGGGCCGGTGAAGGGCAGGCCGAGCAGCGCGGCGACCATCGGCCCGACCGCGCCGGTGCCGCCGTCCACGGTGCTGCGGCCGACCAGCACCAGGTCCACCGGGCCGAGCGTTCTGATCGCCGCCGCCAGTGCCTTCGCCGTGACCAGGCAGTCCGCGCCGGCCAGCGCCGGGTCGCTCACGAGCAGGCCGTCGTCGGCGCCGCAGGCCAGCGCCTCCTTGAGGACGTCGGCGGCGGCCGGCGGCCCCATCGTCACGACCGTGGTGCGCCCGCCGCTGCCCCGGCCCAGCTCGACCGCCCGGGTCACCGCACGGCGGCACCACGGGTTCAGCTCGACGCCTGCCCCGTCCCTGAGCAGCCGTCCCGCGCTGTCCAGGGTGCCGGGGTGGTCGCCGAGCGGTACCTGCTTGACCAGGGCCACGGTGTGCAAGGGTCGGTGGTAGGTACGGGGCGAACCCGTCGTGCTCGTCGGCTCCATGGGTTACGACACCCCCGTGCCGACCAGCAGGCCGACGCCGAAGGTCACCGCGGCCGACACCCCGCCGAGCAGCAGCTGCCGGCTCGCCCCGAACCACCCGGAGCTCGCGGTCAGCTTCGCCGTCAGCGCGCCGGTGACGACCAGCCCCGCGGAGCTGGCGACCAGCGCGGGGGCGATGTCGGAGGCGCCGAAGACGAACGGCAGCAGCGGCAGCAGGGCGCCCAGGGCGAACGCGGCGAAGGAGGAGGCCGCCGCGGACCAGCCGGAGGGCAGGTCGTCGGGGTCGACGCCGAGTTCCTCGCGGACGTGGACGCGCAGGGCGACGTCGGGGTCGGCGGTCAGCGCCGTGGCGATCTCCGCGGCGAGTTCCGGGCGTACGCCCTTGGCCTCGTAGGCGAGGGTCAGCTCGCGCAGCTCCTCTTCCGGGTTGGTGGCCAGCTCCCGCTGCTCGCGCGCGATCTCGGCCTGGGCCAGCTCGTTCTGCGAGGTCACCGAGATGTACTCGCCGGTGGCCATCGAGCAGGCGCCGGCGGTCAGTCCGGCGAGTCCGGTCAGGACGACGGCGTGCGCGCCGGCGCCGCCGCCGACGACACCGGCGACCAGGGCGAAGTTCGACACCAGCCCGTCCACCACGCCGAAGGTCGCCGGCCGCAGCCAGCCGCCGGTCACGTCGCGGTGCTTGTGGTGGATCTCGGGCGTGCCGATGTCCGCTGTCGCAGTCATGCGAAGGTCCAATCTCGGCCGGGCCGGTGGCGCTTCGCCAGGACCGGCGGGGAATTCAGGTAGGAATGGCCTCGGCCATTCGCGTTCTGGCGTGTGGGAGCACTGTGGCCGCCCGGCCGGGCCGGCGTGATTATCGGCGAGCGAGAACTCCGCAGGGAAAGATTGGCCGCCCGCCCAAAGCACCCTTTCCGCGCCCCGCGCAGACTGGCCGCGCTCCCGAGGCTGCTGCCGCCCTGCGATTGCGAGGAACGACCCGATGATCCGCCCGCTGACGTACGACAGGTTCTACAAGCACGACGAGCTGACCGCGCTGCTGCGGGAGTGGGCGGACAGCTGTCCGACGCTCGCCGCGCTGGAGAGCGCGGGCCGCTCGTGGGAAGGCCGGGACATCTGGCTGGTCACCCTCACCAACACCGCCACCGGGCCGGCCGACGAGAAGCCGGCCTTCTTCGTCGAGGCGGGTATCCACGGCACCGAGTGGTCGTCGTGCTTCGCGGCCCTGCATCTGGTGCACCGCCTGCTGACCGGCTACGGGAACGACGAGCGGGTCACCCGGCTGCTGGACACCCGCACCGTCTACGTGGTGCCGCGGCTCAACCCCGACGGCCACGAACACGCCATGGCCGAGGGCCGTTTCATCCGCTCCAGCGTGCGCCCGCACCCGAGCCCGGTCGCGGACCCGGGGCTGCAGCTGCGGGACGTCGACGGCGACGGGCGGGCGCTGTTCATGCGCATGCCGGACGCCGACGGGCCGTGGAAGACGCACCCCGACGAGCCCCGGCTGCTGGTGCCGCGCGAACCCGACGAGGTCGGCGGCGACTACTTCCGGCTCTTCCAGGAGGGCGACATCACCGGCTACCGGGGCGATGTCGTCGAGGTGGCCGAGGCGCTGGAGGGCCTCGACCTGGGGCAGAACCTGCCGACCGACTGGGAGGCGGCGCCGCTGCTGCCGCGCAACGCCGGCCCGTTCCCCGGCTCGGAGCCGGAGATCCAGGCGGTGCTGCGGGCGGTGGTGGACCGGCCGAACATCACCGGCTACGTCACCTGCCACACCTTCGGCGGCCTGCACCTGTGCCCGCCGATGAACGACGACGTCCGGCTGCCCGGCGACGACCGGCGGGTCTTCGACGTGGTCGGCGCCAAGGCGGCCGAGCTGACCGGCTACGACGTGATGTCCTTCCAGGACCTCAAGCACGACCCGGCGGCCGTCTTCCGCGGCGGCCAACTGGGCTGGTACTACCACCAGCTGGGCATCTTCGCCTGGATCACCGAGTTCTGGAGCCCGCAGCGGGCGGCCGGCATCGAGTCGTACCACGCCTCGCGCTGGCTGATCGACCACCCGGTCGAGGACGACCTGCGGATGATCGCCTGGAGCGACACCGAGCTCGACGGCAAGGGCTTCGTGGACTGGTACCCGTACGAGCACCCGCAGCTCGGCCCGGTGGAGCTGGGCGGCTGGGACATGATCAACTACTGGTACAACCCGCCGATGGACCGTATCGAGGCCGAAGTCGCCCCGCACACCGAGTGGGTGATCTTCCAGACGCTGGCGTCGCCGCGGGTGGAGGTGCGCAGGCTCACCGCCACCGAGGTCTCGCCGGGCGTGCACCGGATCAGGCTGGTCGTCGGCAACACCGGCTGGCTGCCGACGTACGTCACCAGGACCGCGCTCGACCGCGAGGTGTCAGGGGATCTGGCGGCGGAGATCACGCTGCCCGACGGTGCCACGCTGCTCACCGGTGAGGGCGTCGAGCGGCTCGGGCAGCTGGAGGGCAGGAGCGGCACCCTGTCGTCCACGACCTGGTGGGGCCACGACCCGGGCACGCCCGACCTGACCGCGGTGGAGTGGATGGTCCAGGCGCCCGCGGGCAGCGTCGCCGCCGTCACCGCCCGGCACCCCCGCGCGGGCACCGCCCGCGCCGAGATCCGGCTGGGCTGACCTGCGCAACGGCGAGGGGGCCACGGGACTTTGTCCCGTGGCCCCCTCGCCGTTTCCGCTAGGCCGCCTGGTCCGCCCTGTGGGTGAAACGCCCCGCCAGCAGCGTGCAGAAGACCTGCATGCCCGGCAGCTCGTGCGGGGCCAGCAGCGCCGGGTCGTGCTCGGTGACGACCAGGTCGGCGCGGTCGCCGACCCGTACCGACCGGCGGCCGGCGGCGGCCGCCGCGAGCGCGCCCGGCAGCCCGATCGCCTGCTCGGGGTGCCACTCGGGCCGCCGGTCCGCGCCGCTGCGGTGCACCGCGGCGGCGATGCCGAGCCACGGGTCGAGCGGCGAGACCGGCGCGTCCGAGCCGATCTGCAACTCCGCTCCGGCCGCGGAGAGTTCGGCGTAGGCGAACGACCGGTCGGTGCGTCCTGCCCAGTGCCGGTCGGCGATGTCGCGGTCGTCGGTGGCGTGCGCGGGCTGGACCCCGAGCACCAGTCCCGGCCTGGCGAAACGCGGCAGGTCGGCCCGGTCGATCAGCTGGGCGTGCTCGATCCTGCCGGGGCAGCCGACCTTCTCGAAGGCGTCCAGCGCGATGGTGTTGGCGCGGTCGCCGATCGCGTGCACCGCACTGTGGATGCCGTGCGCGGCCGCGCGCGCCATCAGCCGCTCCAGCTCCCGCGGCTCTGTCTGCAGGATGCCGTACTCGTGGTCCGACCCCGGCATCCCCGGGTAGGGCTCGTTGCACAGCGCGGTACGGGTGTTGAGCGAGCCGTCGACGAACAGCTTCAGCGGCCCCACCCGTACGAGCCCGCCGGTGCCGGGCAGCACGTCCCCGGTGCGCAGGCCCTGCGCGATCGCCTCGTCCAGGTGGGCCGGGTAGACCGCGCAGGCGACCCTGGTGTCCAGCGGCGCCTGCCCGGCCCTGCGCGTCCAGTCGGCGAGGTTGTCGGCGTACTCGAAGTCCAGCAGGCCGACCACGCCGCGGGCGGCCGCGGCCCGTACCGCGTCCGCGACCCGGCGGTCGACGACGGCGGGGTCGGCCTCGCTGAGCCGGGCGACCGCGTCCAGGCACTCGGCCTCCCGCAGCACACCGCTCGGGTGGCCGGACAGGCCCAGCCGGTCCAGCGCGGCGCCGTTGAGCCATGCGGTGTGCAGGTCGTTGCTGACCAGGGCGACGGCCTGTCCCGAGGCCTGCGACCAGGCGAGCAGGGCGGGTTCTGGGCGGTCGGGCCACAGGCCGTCGCGGAAGCCGAAGCCGATCAGCGGCTCGTCGCGCGGGCGCTGCCCGCCGCGTGCCGCCTGCTCCATCGTCCGGGCCGCCGCCGCGGCGGACGGGGCCTGCGCCAGGTCGACGCGGCGCCGTGCGCTGGCCCACTGCACCATGTGCACGTGGGCGTCCCACAGGCCGGGCAGGACGGTGCGGCCGCCGGCGTCCACCACCTCGCCGGCGGCCCCGGCTGGGACCTCGAGGGTGATGGCCGCGATCCGGCCGCCGTCGATCACCACGTGCGCGAGCGGCCCGCCGGAGCCGATCCTGACGTTGCGCAGGACGACGGCGGCGGTGTTCCCCGCGGCCGTCCCGGTCGCTGTCTGCGGGCTAGTCACCGGGCACCAGCACCCGTCGCATCGCCGCGGCCAGCTCCGCGTCGCCCTGCGGCCCGCCGCCGGCCAGCGCGTCGGCCACCCGCAGCGCGACCTCCTGCGGCTTGTCCTGGCTGAGCTTGTGCTTGCCGACCACCCGGGTGGGCCGCAGCCGGAACCCGGTGGTGTACGGGGCGATCTCCCGCGCGTAGTCCTCGACGGTCTCCAGCCGCCACGGCTCGGGCCGCGCCGCCTCGAAGTGCTCGACGGTGTGCTGGAGCACCCGGTAGGTCTCCGCGCCGTCCAGCACGGTGGGCCTGCCGTGCAGGTGGGCGACGACGAAGTTCCAGGTCGGCACGTAGGGGCCGGCGCGGTAGTGGCCGGGCGAGATGTAGCCGCCGGGGCCCTGCACGATCACCACCGCGTCGTGCGCGCCCAGTTCGTGCAGCTCGGCGTCCGCCTTCGCCAGGTGCCCGACGATCGCCAGGTCCTCCGCGTCCCCTTCCGGGTCGGGGATCACCGGCAGGTGGGAGACGACGGGACCGCCCGTGTCGGTGGCACTGACCAGGGTCGCCCAGCCGTGTCCCGCGACCAGTTCGCGTATTCGCGCTGGCTCGGTCAGGGCGTAGATCGGTTGCTCCAGCATGGGTTCCCCCATCGGCTCGGCTGCGTTGTCCGGGCGACGGTATGCGCGGGGAGGGCCGCCGGAAATCGTGGAGCCCACGCAATTGCGCCGCGGGGTGTTGTCGGCGCGGACAGCGGGACGGCCGGCGCCGCCGCGGCGGGCCGGCCGGTCCCTGTGCACGGCGTGCCCTATGAAGTGATCTGGTGCAGCCGCAGCTGGAGCCAGACGACCAGCCGGGTGTCGGGGTCGTCCAGGTCGAGGTCGAACAGCTCCTGGATGCGCCGGATGCGGTAGCGCAGGGTGTTCTCGTGCACGGCCAGCCGCCCCGCCGCGGGGATCGCCTCGCCGAAGGCGTCCAGATACGCCAGCAGGGACTGGGCGTAGGTCGTCGAGTGCTGCGCGTCGTGCTCGATGATCCGCTGCACCGGGCCGGCCGGCAGGTCGACGGAGGGGGCGCCGCGTTCGGTGAGCTCCATCAGCGTCACGCGGCTGCGGACGTCGGAGACGGTGGCGATCGTGGGTGCCTGCGGGTCGCCGGACAGCGCCCGCAGCACCCGGTCGGCGGTGCGGCGGCCGGCCGGTACGTCGTCGAGCCGGGCGGCGGGCACACCGATGCCGACCTGGAGGGCGAGCCCGGCGCTGCGCTGCACGGTGGTGACGACGTTCTCGGCGAACTTCACCACCCGCCGCTCGGCGCCCGGGTCGGTCCTGGTCGGCAGCAGGGCGTAGACCAGGCCGCCGGTGGTCGTGCACAGCGCCTGCGGGTGCCAGGCCTGGCAGTACAGGCCGACCAGGTCCACGATGCGGGCGCCGCCGAGGCCCGGCATCTCCTCCGGCGCCGCCTGCGCGATGGCCACCACGGTGGTGGAGGTGTCGGCGGGGATGCCCAGCTGGGCGGCGGCGGTGCTGCCCGACACCGCGCCGTCCAGCAGCGAGGCCAGCGCCTCGCCGCGGTTCCAGCGGTCGGGGTCGCGGTGGCTGCGGGCGCGCAGCAGGTGCAGCGCGGTGACCTTCGCGGCCTCCTCCAGCGCCGCCTCCGCGCCCTCGCCGAGCGGTGGCGTGCCGTCCAGCGCCCAGAGCAGGCCGAGCAGTTGCGGCCCGGCCCGCACGGCGACCGCCAGCCGGTTGATGTGCTCGGTGTCGGGGATGACGAAGCGCACGGGACCCTCGGCCCGGATGACGCGCTGGTACTCGTCGAGGTTGGTCGGGCGGTCGGGGGTCTGCCGGCCGAGGATGCCCTGCCGGCGGATCTCGTCGATCTCCTGGTGCGGCAGGTTGGAGTAGGCCAGGACGTGGCCGAGCGGGTCCTCGACCGTGATCGCGCCGCCGACCTGGTAGGCGATGGCGTTGGCCAGCGGGAAGAGGTCGCCGATGCCGATCGAGGAGTACGAGTCCTGGGCCGGCCCGAACGCGCTGGTCGCGGCCGTGACCAGGGCGTCGAAGTGCCGCCACGGCATGTCGTCGGGGGCCACCAGCAGCGCGACGCCCGCCGCTTCCGCGGCGCCCGCGGCCGCCGCGAGGTCGGTACCGCGGGCCTTGACCACCACCGCGCTGTAACGGGCGGCGCCGGCCTGCCTGATCGCGTCCCGGCAGTCATCCCGGTCGGGCGAGCCGCCGACCACCAGCAGCACGCCGTCGGCCTGTGCGGGAACCGGCTCGCACAGGTCGTGGATGACCTGCCGGCCGATGAGCACGTCCTCACCCTGTGGTGCGCATTCGACCTGGAGCACCAGCGGGCCGAGCCGCTCGCGCAGTCGGCGAAGCGTCGTCCCGCCGGGCTCGTCGCTCGGCGAAGGGTCGGTGACCTGCGGGGCTGGGTCCTGGGTGCTCGGCATCGGCTCATCATAGGCACCCTCGGGCGGGGGCTGTCCGTGGCGGCCCTGGTGACGTACGGTAGCCGTTCTGAGGTCGCCGGTCGCGCTCGACGGGCAGTGTCCTGACGGCTCGAACGTGCCCGGGGACGGGGTGCGCGACCGGGTGGCATGTGCGTCGGGACAAAGGGGCCGCGGCGTTTTTGCCCGGACCGATGAAGCTGCCGCATCCGCACTGGGCCAATCTCGGCTCACCCGAATTTCCGACCGGCCCTGGAGGTACCCGAGATGACTCCGCCACCACGAGGACGTGTCAGCCGCAGGACCGGAGTGGTCGCCCTGTGCGCCGCCGCTGCGCTGGCCGCTGTCAGCGCCTGCGGTGCGGGCGGCTCCGAGGGGACCGGCACGAAGGTGCCCGGCGGCTCGTACTCGATCGGCGTGCCGAACTGGTACATAGCCCACCTCACCCCCGGCAAGGCGGGTTTCAGCGGCGTCGCCGACGCCATCTGGACCCCGCTGACGCAGGTCGGCCGCGACGGCAAGGTCGTCAACGCGGTGGCGCAGTCGGTGCAGTCCACCGACCAGCGGCACTGGACGATCACGCTGAAGAGCGGCTGGAAGTTCCAGAACGGCGAGCCGGTCACCGCGCAGTCCTTCGCCGACTCCTGGAACGCCGCGGCTTACGCGCCCAACACGATGTCCAACGGCTACCTCTTCTCGAACATCGACGGGTACGCGGCGCTCAACCCGGCCAGCGGCAAGCCCGCCACCGACAAGCTCTCCGGTGTGCAGGTGGTCGGCACGGACACCCTCAAGGTCACCCTGGTCAAGCCGCTGTCGATGTTCCCCTACGTGCTGGCCGGCACCGCCTTCGCGCCGATGCCCAAGGCCGCGTTCAAGGACCTCGCCGCCTACGACCGGCTGCCGATCGGCAACGGCCCCTACCAGGTGGCGGCGCCAGGGCTGGCCCCCGGCGGCCAGCAGATCACCCTCAAGCGCTTCGACGGCTACCCGGGCGCGAAGGGCAAGGCCGCGCAGATCACCGTCAAGACCTACCAGACCGACGCGACCGCCTTCACCAGCTTCCGCTCCGGCGCCGTCGACATCGCCACCGCCAGCGGCAACGACCTGTCGACCGCGAGCAGGATGTACGCCTCGCAGCTGGTCACCTCGCCGACGGCCGCCGTGGTCTACCTGGGCTTCCCCCTGTGGGACAAGCGGTTCACCGACGTACGGGTGCGGCAGGCCTTCTCGCTGGCCGTCGACCGCAAGGCGATCGTCACCTCGCTGCTCCAGGGCCACGCGCAGACCGCCACGGGCATCGCCCCCGACGTCATCGCGGGCGGCGGCGGCACGGACTGCGCCGACTGCTCCTACGACCCGGCCAAGGCCCGGCAGCTGCTGGCCGCGGCGGGCGGCTGGAACGGCTCGCTGACGCTGTGGACCAAGCAGGACCCGGACATGCAGACGGTGCTCGAAGCGATCGTCAACCAGCTGCGCACCAACCTCGGCATCACGTCCATCTCGCTGAAGGTCCAGCCGACCGACCAGATCTACCCCGACCTGCTGGCACACAAGACCACGGGGCCCTTCCTGCTCTACATGGGCGCGGCCTTCCCCAACATCTACTCGCAGGCCGACCAGCTCTTCGGCAGCGCCTCGGGCACCAACGTCACCGGCTACAAGAGCGCCGGCTTCGACGCCCTGATGGGCCAGGCGGCCGCCGCCACCTCGACCACCTCGGGCATGCAGTTCGCCCAGCAGGCCGGGCGCACCGCGATGGCGGACCTGCCGCTCGCCCCGCTGTACTACCCGGTCAGCGGCGCGGTGCACGCCAAGAAGCTCTCCGGCCTCCAGCTGGGCTACCTCGGGGACGTCGACCTGTCCTCGATCACGGTCCGATGAGGGCGCCCTGCCGCACCGCACGGCGAGGAGGCGGGTGTGGGTAGCTACCTCCTGCGCCGGGTGCTGCTGATGGTCCCGGTCCTGCTGGGCACGACGTTCGTCATCTACGCGGCCGTCTACGCGCTGCCCGGCGACCCGGTGCAGGCCCTGGCCGGCCCCGACCACATGGTCACCCCCGCGGCGGCCGCGGCGATCAAGGCGCACTACCACCTCGGCGACCCCTTCCTCGTGCAGTACTGGCACTACCTGGTCGGCCTGCTGCACGGCGACTTCGGCATCGACCTGAACAACACCCCGGTGTCGGCGGTCATCGAGGCGAGCTGGCCGGTCACGGTCAAGCTCGCGCTGATGACCTGGGTCATCGAGGCGGTCGTCGGGGTCGCGCTGGGCTTCCTCGCCGCGCTGCGCGCCGGCCGGGCCACCGACATCGCGGTGCTGGGCGGGTCCAGCCTGATCCTGGGCGTGCCGTACTTCATCACCGCCTACGTCGCCCAGGTCTTCCTGGGCGTGAAGCTCGGCTGGTTCCCGGTCTCCGGCACCGACGACGGCTGGCCGCTGAGCTATCTGGTCCCCGCGCTGTGCCTGGCGCTGCTCGGGGTGCCGGAGATATCCCGGCTGACCCGGGCGAGCATCCTGGAGAACCTCGGCGCCGACTTCGTCGACACCGCGACGGCCAAGGGGCTCAGCCGGGCCCGCGTGCTGGTCCGGCACGTGCTGCGCACCTCGCTCATCCCGGTGGTCTCCATGCTGGGGACGAACCTGGGCTACCTGCTGTCGGGCACGATCCTGATCGAGGGCATCTTCAACCTCCCCGGGCTCGGCTACCAGGTCTTCCAGAGCGTCCAGCAGCACGACGGCCCCACCGTCGTCGGCATCAGCACCCTCCTCGTGCTGGTCTTCCTCCTTGTCAACCTGGTCGTGGACCTGCTCTACGGCGTACTCGACCCGAGGATCCGCCTTGACTAGCGCCCTGCAGCCGACCGCCCCCGCCGCGGCCGCGGAACCGGCCGCGGCCGGCCCCGCCGCCCGGCCCGGCGAACCCGGCACCCTGCGCCGGCTACTGCGCCGGCCGCGCTTCTTCCTGCCGCTGGGCGTCGTGGTGCTGCTGTGCGCGATGGCCGCCGTACCGTCGGCCTTCGCCGGGTGGTTCGGGCACGGCGACCCGCACCAGTGCTCGCTGGAGCACAGCGGCCAGGGACCCGCCCCGGGACACCCGTTCGGCTTCGACGTGCAGGGCTGCGACCTCTACAGCAACGTCGTGCACGGCGCCCGCGACTCCATCAGCATCGGCCTGCTGACCACGGCGCTGACCCTGGTCGTCGCCGTCGTCCTCGGCTCGCTGGCCGGCTACTTCGGCGGTGTCGCCGACATGCTGATCAGCCGGCTGATGGACGTCTTCTTCGGCTTCCCGATGCTGGTCGGGATGATCGTGGTGCTGGAGACCTTCAGCGTGCACAGCATCCTGAGCGTGTCCCTGGTGCTGGCGCTCTTCTCCTGGCCGGTGCTCACCCGGATCATGCGCTCCTCCGTGCTCGCCACCCGCGGCCTGGACTACGTCACGGCCGCACGGGAGCTGGGCGCCGGCCCGGTGCGTATCCTGCTGCGCCACGCGATACCCAACGCCATCATGCCGGTCGCCGTCCTGACCAGCATCAACATCGGCGGGGTGATCACCGCGGAGGCGTCGCTGACCTTCCTCGGGGTCGGCCTGACCGCCCCGGCGATCTCCTGGGGCGTGCAGCTCAACAGCGCGCAGCAGTACTTCACCACCCACCCGGGCCTGCTGCTCTTCCCCGCCCTCTTCCTGTCGCTGGCCGTGCTCAGCTTCGTCCTGCTGGGCGACTGCCTCCGCGACGCCTTCGATCCGAGGCTGCGATGACCGCCACCACCGACAAGACGCCCGCGGACGCGGGCCACCCGCTGGCCCGCTTCCCCGGCTACGACCCGGCCGCTCCCCCGCTGGAGGTCACCGACCTGCGGGTGGCCTTCGCCGACCGGCCCGGCCGGCCGGGTTCCGGCAGCGTCGTCGTCGACGGCGTCAGCTACCGGACGGAGGCCGGCCGCACCCTGGCCGTGGTCGGCGAGTCCGGCTGCGGCAAGAGCCTCACCGCGCGGGCGGTGATGGGCATCCTGCCGGCGGGCGCGCAGGTCACCGGCGGTTCCGTGCGGCTGCACGGCATCGACCTGCTCGGTCTCGACCGGCGCGCGCTGGCGAGGATCCGCGGCCGGCACATCTCGATGGTCTTCCAGGACGCGCTGTCCGCGCTGAACCCGGTGCTGCCGGTCGGCTTCCAGATCGCCGAGGTCTTCCGCGCCCACGGCGACCTGACCCGCCGACAGGCCGAGCGGCAGGCCGTGCGGATGCTGGACCGGGTGCGCATCCCGGAGGCCGCCCGCCGGGCCGGCCACTACCCGCACCAGTTCTCCGGCGGCATGCGCCAGCGGGTCATGATCGCGATGGCGCTCGCCCTCAACCCCGAGGTGGTCATCGCGGACGAGCCGACCACCGCGCTCGACGTGACCGTCCAGGCGCAGATCATGGAGCTGCTCGCCGACCTCCAGGCGGAGCACTCCGTCAGCCTGGTCCTGATCAGCCACGACATGGGCATCGTCGCCAACGCCGCCGACCGCGTCGTGGTGATGTACGCGGGCCGGGTCGCCGAGCAGGCACCGGCGGAGGACCTCTACGGCCGGCCCGCCCACCCGTACACCCGGGCGCTGCTCGACGCGATCCCGCGCCGGGGCTCCCGCGGCCGGCCGCTCAACGTCCTGCAGGGTGCGCCGCCCGACCCGGCGGACCCGCCGCAGGGCTGCTCCTTCGGACCGCGCTGCGCGCTCGCCGGCGAGAACTGCCGCACGGCGCCGCCGCTGCACGCGGTCGCCCCGCACCACGCCAGCGCCTGCCACCACTGGAAGGAGGTGGCGGGCCGATGACCGACGCACCGCCGATCCTCGACGTCCGCGACCTCGTCAAGCACGTGCCCGTCCGCGGCGGCGGGCTGCTGCGCCGCACCGCCGGCAGCCTGCGGACCGTCGACGGGGTGAGCCTGGAGCTGCGCAGGGGCGAGACCCTCGGCCTGGTCGGCGAGTCCGGCTGCGGCAAGTCGAGCCTCGCCCGGCTGCTCACCGCCGTCGACCGCCCCACCTCGGGCGAGATCCGGCTGTTCGGCGAGCGCCTCGACCAGTTGCGGGGCAGCCGGCTGCGGGCCGCCCGGCGGCACATCAAGCTGGTCTTCCAGGACCCGTACGCCTCCCTGGACCCGCGGATGACCGTCGAGGCGATCGTCCGCGAGCCGTTCGTGATCCACCGCGACGTCGCCCCGCGCGCCGACCACCGGCGGCTGGTCGGCGAGCTGCTCGAACTCGTCGGCCTCAACCCCGACCACGCCCGCCGCTACCCGCACCAGTTCTCCGGCGGCCAGCGGCAGCGCATCGCCATCGCGCGTGCGCTGGCACTGCGCCCGGAGATCCTGGTGTGCGACGAGCCGGTCTCCGCCCTCGACGTCTCGGTGCAGGCCCAGATCGTCAACCTGTTCAGCTCGCTCCAGAAGGAACTGGGCATCGCGTACGTCTTCATCGCGCACGACCTGTCGGTGGTCGAGCACATCGCCGACCGGGTCGCGGTGATGTACCTGGGCAGGGTCGTCGAGCAGGGCACGGTCGAGGAGGTCTACGACAACCCCCGGCACCCGTACACCGGGGCGCTGCTGTCCGCGGTCCCCGACCCGGTGCCCGACCCGGCCCGCAGGGCCGCGAGGGTCGGGCTGCAGGGCGATGTGCCCAGCCCGCTCGACCCGCCCTCGGGCTGCCGCTTCCGCACCCGGTGCCCGCGGGCCGCGGACGAATGCGCCGCCCACGAGCCGCCGTTGCACGCCCCGGCGGCGGAGCCGGGGCACGCGGCCGCCTGCCACTTCCCGCTGCAGCCGGCCGCCCGCGGCACGGCGGAGGCGTAACGCCGTACGGGTGGGCCGGCGGCAGCGGGCTCAGGTCAGGACCTCCAGACCTGGACCTCCGAGAGCTGGCCGGCCGGCCACCCCGAGTTGGCGGTGACCGTCACCCGGACGTACCGCTGGGTGGTCGCGGGGAAGGTGACGGTGACGGTGTTGTCGGCCGCCGGGTCGAAGGTGTACGCCGCGGCGGCCTTCAGGGTGCCGAAGGCCGAGCCGTCGGTACTCCCCTGCAGGGACAGCGTCTGGGTGCGCGAGCCCCAGCCCGCGGGGAGCCGCAGCACGACGCGGGAGATGCTCTGCGCCGAGCCCAGGTCGACCTGGACCCACTGGGGGAAGGCGTTGTTGGCGCTCTCCCAGTAGCTGGCGCGGTCCGCGTCCGTGACGTTCGAGGAGGCGTACGCCTGCGTGTGGCTGGACTCGCCGGTGGCCCGGCCCGCCGCGAGGTCGGTGGCGGGGGTGGTGCCGCCCGAGGTGGCGAAGGCCAGCTGGTTGAGGTTCCAGCCGCCGTTGTCCTGGTTGAGCGTGAGGACCTGCCGGCCCGCGGGCAGCGTGACAGCGGCGGTGACCGTGGCCCAGTTCTGCCAGCCGCCGGTGGCCGGGATGCTCACCGCGCCGCTGAGGTCGGCGCCCGTGGCGCTGGACAGGTGCAGGGCGCCGCTGACCGCGGCGGGCGCGGCCACCCGCAGGCCGACGGTGTACGTGCCGGCCGTGGCGACGTCCACGGTGTAGCGGAACCACTGCCCGCCGCCGGTCCAGCCCAGGTCGTAGCCGCCGCCGGTGTCGGAGGTGGCCTCCAGGTCGATGCCGTCGGCGCGGTAGGCGGTGCCGTTGCCGTTGACCGAGGCCGCGTTGTAGGCGACGCCCTGGCCGCCGGTGTCGTAGTTCTCCGCCTGTACGGTGCCGGGCACCGCGGCGGGCGTGCCGCCGTAGGGGCCGGCCGCGGGGGGTGTGGAGGTCTGCCAGCTGTTGCCGCTCAGCGTCGCGCTGAAGCCGGCGGAGTTGTCGGCGTACGCGGTGGCTCCGGTGCGCAGGCCGGTCAGGGTGTTGCCGGTGATCGAGGCGGACCCGCTGGGGGCCGGGTAGAACGGCGGCGAGATCACCACCCCGTTGCGCCCGGGGTCGGTGATGGTGTTGTCCTGCAGCAGCGTGTTGGTCGAGGTGGAGAAGCCGACGGCGTCGTACACCGAGTCGGCGACGGTGTTCCCGGTGACGGTGACGTGGTCGACGGTGCCGGTGTTCTGCCCGTCGCCGCCGTTGCCTACGTGCAGTGCGGGCTGGCCCTGGCTGTAGGCGTTGCCGCCGGAGCGCACGACGACGTTGCCGGTGACCGTCGCGGACAGCAGGTCGCTGCCGTTGACGCCGAACCGCCCGGCGCCCAGGCCGATGTAGCGGGCGGTGTCGCTGATGTAGTTGCCGCTGACCAGGTGGCCGCTGCCGCCGTAGATGCCGATGCCCTTGCCGCCCCAGGGGGCGATCGCGGTGTTGCCGGTGAGGGTGACGCCGGACATCGGGTGGTAATAAGTGGTGGTGCCGCCGCCGGTGTTGTAGTTCACCGAGTTGATCGCCATCGCGTCGTCGCCGGTGCCGCGCACGAAGTTGCCGGTCGCGGTCAGGTTGTTGCCGGTGTCGGCGTTCAGCGAGACGTTGTTGAGGTTGATCCCGTCGGCCCAGATCGAGGTGAGCCGGCTGTTGCGGACCGTGCCGCCGGTGCCCGACGCCCAGAAGCCGGACATGGTGTGCTGGGTCCAGATGCCCTCGGCCGACCAGTCGGTGCCGGTGGTGTCCATGGCGCCGCCGTCGCCGCCGATGGTGCTGCGGCTGACGGCGTCGGCGTCGATGTGGAAGTTCTGCACATGGCAGGACGTCAGCTCGAACAGCGCGGCCAGCGGGGTGCTGTTGGGCACGGGTACGTCCCGGTAGACCGTGCTGTACCAGAGCCCGGCGCCGGCGATCGTGATGCCGCTCGCCCGCAGCCCGGTGGTGCCCTTCACGTAGAAGGTGCCCTGTGGGATCCACAGGGTCTTCGCCTCGGACTGCGCCTGGTTGATGCAGTTCTGGATGGCGGGACCGCTGTCCACCGCCTGGCCGTCGGCGGCGCCGTTGGTCGGGGTGTCGTCCGCCACCGCTCCGCAACTGGTGATCGAGATCGAGCCGGCGGGCTGGGCGGCCGGTGCCGGCGGGTTCTCCACGTCGACGGAGTCGATGTCGTAGGACGACGCGCCGTTGGCGGAGTCCTTCTTCAGCGCGAAGGTGGCGCCGGGCGCGATCGGGGCGCCGGTGACGAAGGTGTGCGACTCGTCGAAGAAGACCCGCGGGGAGCCGTCGGCCGGGTTCTGGTTGTCGCTGGTGTTGTAGTTGTTGTTGCCCTCGTACACCCAGGTCTGCCGGGAGTTGAGGTTCAGCGCCTGCCGGAAGGTGCCGTCGACGTAGAGGTCGAGGGTGCCGGTCAGGCCGCCGCCGGACGCCGAGTCGGGGATGCTCGCACGGACGTTGACGAAGCTGATCGGGTGTCCTGTGGTGTTGGTCCACTGGACCGACTGCCCGGTGCCGCCCAGATGCGCGTACGCGTGCCCGGACGCCTCAAGGGTCGCGCTGGAGTACTGCGTGGTGGGCGCCGAGGTCAGTGACACGGCGCCGGCGCCGCCGCCGAGCGTTCCGGCCTCGCCCTCGTAGATGGCGAAGGGCGTGTTCGCGCCCGCGGCGGCGCTCGCCGCGAGCGCCGCCGGTACGTCGGAGGTGTGCGGGGCGGCGGCGTGGGGGGTGGCGCCCGCCGGCGCGACGGACATCCAGGCCAGCCCGACCAGGGCGGCAAGGGCCGCGGACATACGTGGGAGGACCCGCGTTCTCCGCAGTGGCCTCGGGATCGCACGCATCGATGCTCCTTGAGGTGTGGGGGGGAAGGGCGTCCGTACCGTACTGAGCACCCCGTCACACCGCAAGGTTTCGCGCTGTCCAAGAAAATTTTGCACAACGTGATGGAATCAGCGCACTACACAACAGATACATCGGATGACCGAGGATCATGCGGGCGGAGTTCGCACGCTCCGAATTTGCGCCTGCTTGAACCGTGCGCACGGAAAACCACCTCGCGCCACGGGAATTACCACGCGCACCAATACCGTCAATTCAACTCATGCGATTCAGGCCTCGTCCAACTGGTTACCGCACAGGGCGACCTGCCGCTACTCTCGGCTCCCCGAGTGTTCTCGAACCACCTCAGCAGGGAGATCCCGAACCATGTCGCACGATGTGCCGCCGCCGCCCGGGCCGCCGGCCCAGCCTCCGAACTCCGGAGTCCCGTCAGGAAATTCGTTCGACCCGGCATCGGTCGCCCGCCCCGACTGGGCGATTCTCGGTATCGGGTTCATCGTGTTCATCTTCTCGTTCTTCAACTACTACAAGTGGGAATACCGCGGCCTCGGCATCAACCTCAGCAGCACCTGGAGCGCCTGGCACTTCGACCACGGGCTGTTCATAGCCTGGCTCGCGATGGTCGCCACCGTCGTCGGCGCGGCCGTCGTGGCGATCAGCCTGTTCTCGCCCGCGGTCCAGCTGCCGCAGCCCGCCAGGGCGCTGTCCTTCCTCGCCTTCGCGGTGGGCTTCGTGCTCTACCTGATCGCGATCTTCGCGCACTCGGACTTCGGCCCGAACGGCGGCCACGACTTCAGCTTCTGGATCAGCCTGGTGCTCTCCGGCGCCGGCGCGGTCATCGCGCTGATGCGTGCCCAGCAGACCAACACCGCACTTCCCGGCCCGCTGGCGAGCCTGCCGCGCATCGGCAAGTAGCCCTGCCGGGAGTTCCACACGGCAGAGGACCGCGGTCACCACTGGGGTGGTGGCCGCGGTCCTCTGCTTTACCCGGCTGTCCTGCCCGGCGTCACCGGGCGGACCCGGTGCCCGCCCCGCTCCGTATTACCGGTTGTTCAGCAGGTTCGTCAGGTTGCGGGCCTGCTGGTTCCAGGTGTCCTTGGCGGAGCCCATGTGTTCGACGCCGAACCAGGCGAACCAGTTGGAGCCCGTCGTCTTGCCTCGCTGCGTCAGGTACACCCCGTTCTTCCGGGACGAGATCGAGAACTTGATCTGCGAGCCGGGGTCGTCGAAGTACCCGTGGTTGGTGACGGTGAAGGTGAAGGAGGTCTTGTCCTTGACCGACACGGTCACGTTGCCGGGCCCGCCGGCGATCCTGCCCAGCCCGTGCGCGATCGACTCGCCGGGATGCAGGGTGCACTTGGCGCCCTGGGTGAACGTGGCGCAGCCGGTCACCCTGAACGGGAAGATCTCGGCGGGATGCGCCTTGAAGAAGGCCATGATCTCCTCAGGTGTGCCGAGGCTGTTCGGCCCGAGGTATTCCGACGTCGTGTAGTCGTAGCTCGGGTGGGGGTTGAAGGCGACGGACTTCTCCTGGGCGTGCTCCGCCGCGTAGGTGTCGTGCTCGACCGGCGGCGGGCTGCCCCCGTACAGGTCCTTGATCAGGTCCTGCCACTCGGGATCCTTCGGCGAGGTGATGCCGAGGGTCCCGCACAGGTCGTCGCAGTGCGTCCTGGCGTAAGTGACCGCGCGCTGCTGCTTGATGCTCACGTCCGGGTTCTGGTTGATCTTGCTGGACCCGCACTCGGTGTGCACGCAGTCGCCCGCCTGGGTGGCCCAGGCGCTGCAGTCGCTGCCGCAGGCGTTGCCGTGCTCGTTGCAGCCCTCGTGGCCGTTGCGGCAGGTGTAGAGGCCGGTCGGGTCGGTCTGGGTGACGGGGTCGTTGCCCGCGTAGGCGTAGCCGTTGAGCGACTGCGGGTCGCTGCTGTCGATCTGCGGGTCGACGGAGGCGAAGCGGCCGGTGGCCGGGTCGTAGTCGCGGGCGCCCAGATGGGTCAGGCCGGTGCCGGCGTCGTTGACGCCGCCGACGAAGCCCCGGTCGCCGGACCAGCCTGCCGGCGCGGTGCCCCGCACCTGGCCGAAGGGGGTGGTGCGGCGCTGCTGCATGGCCAGGCCGGTGCTGTTGATCTGGAGCTGGCCGGTGCCCTGGCCGTCGGCGACGAGGAAGTACACCGTGTTGTCGTCGGTGCGCATCGCCTGGTTGCCGTCGCCGAGATCGTAGTAGCGGGTGGCGTGCGGGGTGGTCGACCCGGTGGCCACGGTGACCTCGGTGCCGCCGAGGTAGAGCGTGCTGCCGCTGCCCGTGCGCTCGATCAGGCGGTTGCCGTCGGCGTCGTAGACGTAGGCGGTGCTCTTCCCGTCGTCGGTGGTCACCTGGGCCAGCCGGCCCTCGCCGTCCCACACCAGGGTCTGCTTGCTGCCTCCGCCGACGGCACGGGTCTGGGTGTCGCCGCTCGCGTCGTAGGTGTAGGAGTCCACCGCCGTGCCGCCGGGCCCGGTGGTCTGCACCTGGCTGAGGGTGTGCGGCTGCGGGGCGGTGGGGGCGGGGTAACTGTAGTTGCGGACGGTGTCCTGGGCCGGGTTCCCGGTCGTGGAGTGGTCGGTCTCGCTGGTCCGGTCGCCGGCCTGGTCGTACCCGAGGGACTGCCAGTACGAGGCCGGTCCGCCGAGCGCCTGCGCGGACGGGGTGGTGGCGCAGCCCGCCGTGCTCTGCGCCCACGCCTCGGTCAGCCGCCCGAGGTAGTCGTACTGGAAGCACTGGGCGTCGGTGCCGTCACGGGAGACGTCGGTGAGCGAGGTGATGTCGCCGGCCTGGTCGTAGCCGTAGGTGGCGGACTTGTCCGTGCCCGGCACGTCCTGCCGGTCGACCCGGGAGTTGGCCAGCCGCTCGGTGCCCCACTGGTAGGTGTTGGTGACCTGGGTCATCTTCTGCCCGGCCGCCTGGAAGGTGTACTGCAGCGCCTGCCCTGTGTAGCTGTAGTCGGTGGCCGTGGTGTAGGTGGCGCCGCCGGAGCCCGACACCGTCACGGGCCGCAGCACCTCGTCGTAGGTCGGGGTGACCGCCTCGGCCGCGAGGCCGCCCGCCGCGGGGTAGCCGACGGACTGCGTGGTGCCGTCCGCGTTGTACTGGACGTTGGCCTGGTAGGAGCCGGCCAGCGCGCCCTCGGCGGCCGGGATCGTGGTCGTGGTGCGGTGGGCGCGGTAGAGGTTGTCGTACAGCCCGTAGGTCACGGTGTACGCAGAGCCGCCGGCACCGCCGACGTAGCGGGTGGCCGAGGCGGGCTTGCCCTTGAAGCCGGCCGGGTCCCACACGTGCTTGGTCAGCAGCGGCCCGCTCGCGTCGCCGTCGTGGGTCTCGGTCTCCCGGCCGAGCCCGTCGTAGAGGTGGGTGATGGTCTTCCCGCGCTGGTCGGTGCTCGACGCCAGGTGGTTGCGGTCGTCGTAGACGCTGTTGGTCGTCCCCTTGTCGGGGTCGACCGCGCTGGTCTGGTTGCCGCGCTGGTCGTAGCCGAAGCCCCAGACGGTGCCCGACGGGTCGGTGATCTTGTCGAGCAGGCCGGCCGTGTTGTACTCGTAGGCCGTCTTGTCGTACGCCCCGGTGGGCGTCGAGGCGTGGTACTGGTCCAGCTCACGGGTATTGCCGCGGGCGTCGGTGACCGTGGTGGTCGGCGTGCCGCCCTGCGGCGGGGTGACCGTGGTGCGGTCGCCGCCGTAGGCCGTGGTGGTGGTCGCCAGCACCGTGCCGCCGTCGCCGTTGCCGGCCACTTGGCGGCTCTGGGTGATGCGGCCGAGACCGTCGTAGGTGTTCCAGGTCTGCGTCTCCACCGACAGCGCCTCGTCCAGCGTGTAGAGGACGGTGGAGGGCGCCTTGGCGGCGTAGTAGGAGGCGAAGGACTTGTCGACCAGGCCGCGGGAGTCGTAGAAGGTGTCGGAGACCAGCATGCCGCCCTTCGGCCCGGGTGCCTGCGCCTGGCGCACCCTCAGGAAGCCGTCGTAGAGGGCGTAGGAGGTGTGGGTGCCGGTGCCGGCCAGGGTCGTGGTGCCCACCACCGGGGGCTTGCCGTCGGTGACGGTGTAGCTGAACGCGTAGTCGGGCGTCTGGCTGTTGGCCTTGGACCGGTCGGGCAGCCAGATCTTCAGCTTGCGGCCCAGCGCGTCGTAGGTGGTGTCGGAGCGCTTGCTGTTGGTGTCGACCACGGTGACCGGCAGCCTGCGCACCGGGTCGAGGGTCGTCGTGGTGGTCTGCGCGGTCGTGGCGTCGCCCGCCGTGGCCGGCGGCGTGGTGACCGCGACCGTCAGCGGGAAGCCGCCGGCCGGCGAGTAGGCCGTCGTGGTGACCCGTCCGTCGGTGCGGTCGGTGCGCTGGGGTGCGCCGGTCACCGTGGCGGTGACGTTGCCGCTCAGGTCGGTGGCCGAGGTGGTACGGCCGTAGCCGTCGTAGGCGGCGCCGGTCTCCAGGTAGGTGGCGGTGGTCCCGTTGTGGGACTTCAGGGTGGCGACACGGGTGGCGTCACCGGCCTTCGGCGCAGCCCCGTAGGCCTGCCCGTCGTAGGCGGTGCGGACGTCGGACAGCACGTCCTTGGCGTAGTTCGGCGTGCCGTTGCAGGGCACCGCCAGCGTCAGGATCCGCGACGGGGCGTTCAGGATCCAGGCGGTGGTGTTGTCCACGTAGGTGGTCGTGGTGCAGCGGTCGTCTGCCGCGGTGGACACGTCGCCGTGGTCGTCGGTGGTCAGCACGCGGCCCGCGGTGTTCTCGAAGCTGCGGGTGACGTCGGTGATCCGCCACGACGAGCCGGCGCCCGCGTCGAGCGAGGTCCAGGCGCGGGTCTCGGTGGTCCCGGTCAGGTTCGCCGCGATGGTGCCCCAGCTGCGGGTGACCGAGCCGGTCTCGTGGTGCCAGGGGGTGTTGACGGTCTTGTCGAGGACCTTGCCGGACGGCCCTGAGTAGTGCTCCGTCTTGTACTCGAACCCGGACAGCGAGTCGTGGTCGGTGATGCTGCCGCCGTTGTCGTCCGACACGCTCACGCTGCGCTTGGCGCCGGTGGTCTTGTCGCCGTCCATGCCGCGCAGGTAGTAGTGGTCGGTCTGGGAGAGCATGCCGACCGGGTCCTGGCCGCCGGTGTCCACCCGTACGTGGGCGTAGCCGCGGTAGGTCGACCAGGTCTTGTACTTCTCCTTGGTGATGCCGTCGTCGGAGTCGTAGTGCCAGGCGGGCGCACCGAGGTAGTCGTACGTCGTCACCTCGTCGGGCGAGGTGACGGTGCGGTCGGACCTGACGGTCTTGGCGACCACGTACTTGTTGAACCACTGCAGGCTGGGGTCCTCGTCACCCTGCTTGGTGACGTACTGCGGGAAGCACAGCGTGCCGTTGGAGTCCGGGGCCGGCAGGTGGGCGGCGTCGCAGGCCGCGGTGGAGTAGGTGATGTCCGTCTGGCCGCCGGACTCGTCGTCGATGGTGGCGACGCGCTCCTTGATGAAGGGCGAGGTGTTGTCGCCCGGCACGTCCAGCCGGTTGGTGCGCTGGTCGTAGCCGAAGGTGACCTTGGGCATCGTCAGGTCGGGGGCGCCCTCGGGGGTGTCGGCCAGGCCGGTGTGCTCGATGGACGCCAGCTCCAGCTGGTAGTCGATGTCGGCCATGCCCCACTGCTGGGCCAGCTTCCAGGTGTCCACCGGCGTGTAGGTGCCGGCGGAGGTGAGCACCTGCGAGGTGACCGCGGTCAGCCGCTTGCGGGTCCAGAAGGACGGGCCGAAGGCGTCGCAGTCACCGGTCGACTTGCAGTTCAGGTCCCAGGGTGTGTCGTACCAGGGGAAGGAGTTCGTGTCGATCTTCGAGGCGTCGCAGGCGCCCGCCGTGGCGTCCAGGCAGCGCTCCGCGCTGGTGAACTGGACCTGGGCCAGCGCCTTGGCGGAGTAGACCGCGGTGGACTTCAGCCCGTAGTCGATGTGGTCCAGGGTGCCGCCGCGGACGTAGACCGTGGGGTCGGAGGCGGTCCTGTCGCGGCCGTAGTAGTTGGTCTCCTTGTTGTAGTAGTAGGCGATGGCGTTGCCGTGCGGGTCGACGGAGTAGTCGAGGTTCCACCGCCAGCCCTGCTGGCACCAGGACGTCGCGAACGTCGAGCCGTGGCAGGGCTCGTCGGCGTTGTTGCCGAAGACCGGCACGGTCCAGGTCGAGTCGGTGGTCGTCTTGCCGCTGGCCCAGCCGGGCAGCTTGTTGTAACCGAAGTAGTACTGGGTGCCGTCGGTGGTCGTCACCCGCCAGTACTCGTCGTTGCGCGCCCCGTTGGAGCGCACGTCGCTCGAACTGCCGTAGACCCGGTCGATCTTCGTGCCGTCGTCGCCCTTGATCCGGAAGGAGTTGGTTCCGGTGGAGACCAGCTGGCCCGAGTGGCCCTCGAAGGAGATGGTGGCGTTGTCGTACGCCCAGCACAGGTCCCCGACCTTGTAGCCGTCGGAGTCCTTGACGCCCTCGTCCGCGCAGGGCTTGTAGCTGCGCTCGATGTAGCCCGGGGACATGTCGAAGCCGTCGCCCGCCCAGGAGGACTGGTTGTTGGTGCTGCTGGTGCGGCCGTCGACCGCGCCGGAGTCGTAGGTCAGCGTCACCTTCGGGTCGAAGCTGCCCGGGACGTCCGGCGCGGGCATGTCGTACGACCAGGTGAACGTGCCGGTGCTGGGTCCCACGTCCCATGTCGAGGAGGGGGACAGCGAGGTGGCGGCGTAGTCGCCGTGGTCGCCCGACGTGGCGGCGGTCGCCGCGAGCACCATGGGCGTGGCGGCGGAGGCCGACGCCAGGGAGAGCGCGTCGGCGCTCAGCGTGTGGGTGGCGGTGTCGTTCGTGGTGGGGAGGGGGGCCTGCCGGGTGCAGGCCGCCTGCTCCGGGGTGGTCAGCGCGCAGGCCGGCAGCCGCACCAGGTGCAGCCGCGCGGCATACGCCCCGCCGTAGGCCTGGGCGTAGGCGCTGTCGTCCACGCGGACGCCCACGGTGCCGCCGGCGGATTCCGCCTGCGGGGCGAGGGTGAAGAGCAGGCCGTCCACGCCCGCTGCCCGGGTGGCCTTACGGTCGAGGACCCGTACGGTCGCGGTGCCGGTCACCGCGGTGGCGCCCGCCGCGGCGCCGGCGCCCTTCGCGGTCCCGGCCGGCTTCGCCGCCGCGGGCACCGTCAGGGTCACCGGGAGGCTCCCGGCGCGGACGGCACCGGCCCCGGCCTGTGCGGCGGGGAGCGCGACGGTGGCGCTCCCCGGCTGCGCCCAGGAGTGCGCGCCGCTCTGCGCGGGCCGGTGCGGCAGCCCGTCCTGGGCGCGCGGCACCGTCGTACTGCCCGAGTGGCCGGCCACCGGCACGCCGGGGGACGGCTGGTGCGCCAGGCCGTCGGCCTGCGCCACCGGTAGCGCCACCACCTGCAACATACCGGCCAGCAGCACTCCGCAGACCGGCAGAGCCGCCCTGCTGCGTGCCCCGCCCGATGACATCCGTCTGTTGATCACGCCTGCCCCGTCCCCATCCGTCGACGTTTCTGCGTCATGCCATGCGTGGGAGGGGCGGCGCGCGATGCCCGCGCGCCGCCCCGGTGGTACGACCGGGTCAGGGCCCGGCGGTGGTGTCCAGATCCGAGCCGCTGGCCAGCGCCGCGATCTGGGTGTCGGAGGCCACGCCGCCGAAGACCCACACGTCGTCGATCACTCCGGGCCAGTACTCGCCCCAGGTCGACGCACCGGTCTTGATCCGGCCCAGTTGCAGGCCCTTGGTCGCGTCGAACGGCAGCACGGAGGAGTTCCACGACACCGACTCGGTGCACGACGGGTCGTCGGGCGTGCCGTCGTCGTCGCTGTCCGAGCAGAGCGACTGCTGCAGCTGGCCGTTGACGTACAGCCGCATCTGCCCGGCCATCAGGTCGTAGACCACCGCGACGTGGTCCCAGGACCCGTTGTTCTGGAAGCTGCTGTCCGAGGCGGTCGAGACGACGGCGGTGGTGCTGTCGGCGTTGGACGTCTGCAGCTGCCACGCGCCAGCGTTGGCCGGATCGGCGGAGTCCGGTACGTAGCGCACCGCGAAACCGCTGGTCGTCGCGCCGGCCATGCTCATCACCGTCACGGGTTTGGTGGGCCGTGCGGGTGTGGACACCCAGGCGCTGACGGTGAAGCTGCTGTCGGTGTGGATCGGTGAACTGCTGGTGGAGGCGTAGCCGTTCGCGGTGCCGTCCAGCACCAGGGACCCCGCGCCCACCATGCTGGCGGCACCGGTGGCGTCGATCTTCGCGCCGCTGCCGAGGGTCAGCGGGTGCTGGTCGGCCGCCGCGGCCAGCGAGTCGGGCGAGACCACGGGGCTGCCGGAGGCGCTGTCGAGCCGCCACCGCCCCTCGACCTGGAGCTGGTCGTGGAAGAGCGAGGCGGCCTCAGGAGCCGACAGCGCCCGGTCGTACAGCTGCACGTCGTCGACCTGGCCGGGGAAGAAGCTGCCCGGGGCACCGTCGTAGGACCCGGCGCCGATCTGGGTCGGGCCGCCGCCGTAGAAGGGCGCGGCGAACTTCGTCGTGGCCACCCACACACCGTTGACGTACAGCCTCATGTCGTCGGTGTTCGCGTCGTACGAGCCCAGCAGCTGCGTCCACACGCCGGCCGGCGAGTGGGTGGTGTCGCCCTGGGCCGCACGGACGATGTCGGCGGTGTCGGCGTCCGCGGTGTAGGCGTCGAACGACCAGCCGTAGGTCGCCGAGTAGTACAGCTCGAAGCTCGGTCTGTGGGCTCCGGTCTGGGTGGCGATGACGGCCGCGTGGTCCGGTTTGGACGACAGCTTCGCCCAGCCCACCACGGAGAAGCTGTCGAGGTTGTTGACGTGCGAGGACGCGGTGGCCGCGTAGCCTGTCGTGCCGTCGAGGGTCAGCGCGCCGTCCTGCGCTCCCGCGGTTCCCGCGGTGACCCCGCCGTGGAAGACCGCCGCGTCGACGTCGGCCCGCCCGTGCACCTGCGTGGTCGCGGTGCCGTCGGCCTGGGTGGTCGGCTCGTCCAGCGCGAAGACCGCCCGGGCGGGGCGTCCGACGCCGAGGGGCTGCCCGCTCGCCAGCCGGGTCACGTCGGCGGCGACCAGGGCCTTGTCGTAGATCCTGACGTCGTCGATCGTGCCGGGGAAGAAGGCTCCCGGCGTGCCCGAGTAGTTGCCCGCGCCGATCTGCAGCCCGCGCCGCGCGTCCCACGCGGTGGTGTAGCTCGTGGTCCCCATCAGGGTCCCGTTGACGTACAGCGCCAGGATGTGCTTGGACGCGTCGTACGATCCGAGCAGGTGGTACCACTGCCCGGCCGCCACTCCCCCGGCGGTCGCGGACATCGCCCGCACCGGTGTGGCCGCGGCGGTGTCGGCGCTGTACTGGTTGAAGACCCACCGGTCGTAGGCCTGCGAGTAGTACAGCTCGAAGCCCGGCGAGTCGTTGCCCGGCTGGGCGGCCACGATCGCGGCCGCGTCCGGCATCCGGTCGAGCTTCACCCAGGCGGCCACCGTCATGCTGGCGTCGGTGTGCACCGTCGGGATGTCGGACTGGAGGTAGGAGTCGGTGCCGTTGAAGTCGATCGCGGTGCCCGACCTGCCCGGGGCGCCCAGTGTCGGGGAGCCCACCACGCTCAGCGTCCGGTCGCCCGCGGTGCCCGCGGCCTGCGTGGCGCCGGCCGCGTCGTCCAGCTGCCACTCCGCCCTGGCCGGCTGGCCCTCCTTGACGCGGAACTGGTACTCCTCCGGCTCGCTGCCGTTGCCGGCGCTGTCGAAGCTCTGCGCGTACACGAAGTTCGTACCGGCCCGCGTCGGCCGGAACTCCACCGACTTGGCCGCGCCGCCGGTGGTGGTCACCGTGTGGGCGGTGTCGCACACCGGGTCGGCGTTGACGCCGTAGCAGTACTTGACCACGTCGGTGGACGACGAGTCGAAGCTGAAGCTGCCGTCCCGGCCGACGCCGTCGTAGGACGGGTCGTCGGGGTTGGTGTCGTCGACCGCCGGGTAGTCGCCGGAGCTGATCACCGGGCCGGCCGGCACGCTGGTGTCGTACACCCAGTAGCAGTTGGTCGCGGAGCCGGTGGACGACCACGGCGAGTAGCTGTAGTAGACGCCCTGGTCGTAGTCGACCGCCCGCGCCTGCCAGGCGATCGTCTTGTTCTTCGGGATCGTCTTGCCGGACAGGGTCGTGGTCAGCTTCGTGGAGAAGGTCGAGCCCGACTTCTTCGGTCCGATCTTGGCCGAGGTCCACTGGGTGACCAGGCCCTTGCCGTCACCGGCGTCCCACGCCACGGCGAACTGCACGCTCACCTCGTCGCCGTCGGGGTCGGTGACGTCGCTGGCGCTGATGGTCGGCAGGGTGCGGATGCGCACCGGTGACGACGGGCTGTGGCACGAGCTGCCGGGGCTCATCGACAGGTGGGACATGGGGATCTGCTTCGGCGGCATGTTGTAGTGCACCCGCAGGTACGCGTCGTCGGTGAAGCGCTTCCAGCCGTACTTGTCCGACTCGTCGTAGGCCCGCAGTCCGAAGGTGGTCGACGAGGAGTTGTGCGAGGCGGCGTACTTCACGCCGGTGGTCGCGTTGAACTCGACGTCGGACGCCGCGCAGCCGTCGTAGCCGTGCGCCTCGTTCTGGGTGTCCAGCAGGTCCAGCCAGTTGTCGGACGAGGAGTTCCACGTGGTGCCCGAGCTGAAGCCCTTCGTCCGCCACAGCTCGATCTTGCGTGCGCTGCACGAGCCCGACCACGTCTCATGGCCGACGAAGGTGGCGTCCAGGATCGTCTTCCCGGCGAACTTCGAGGTGGGGAAGGTGTAGAACAGCCGCTTCACGTCGGAGGGGGCGCAGTACGACCACGCGCAGTCGCCCACGCCGGAGTCCGAGTCGCCGTTGAAGTGGTACTGCGGGCTGGACGCCCAGTACTTCGACACCATCGTCCAGTCCCCCGCCTTGGGGGTGTACGTCTGCGGGTCGATGTAGAGCGGGTACGACGTCGCCGCGCCGGTGAGCAGGGCGGGGTCGGGCGTCAGGGTCAGCCGGGTGTCGGCCGGGTCGACCGCGACGCCGATCGGCGCCATCTTCGAGGTGTCGGTCGGACCCTGCGCCGGGTCGTCGGCGCCGGCGTCACCGGTGGCGGCGATGTCGGCGCTGCCGGCCTTCGCCGCCTTCGCGGTGGCCGCCGAGGCGGCACCGGAGTCCCACATGATCGGCTTCGGCGCGGCGAAGACCTCGCCGCCGCCGGTGGTGTCGGTCGCCGTCAGGCCGCCGTCCGCGGTGCGGGCGACGTCCAGGCCGGTCGCCTGCACCCCGAAGGTCAGCTGCGCCAGCGCCGGGTTCTTCGCGGCCGCGGCGGTGTTGACCACCACCAGCTCGTGGAAGCCGTCGGTGTCCGCGCGCACCTGCAGGTCGACGTCCGGCAGCACGTCCCGGTACGTGGCCGTGTCACCGCTCAGCGTCGGTGCGGGCAGTGCGGACGGCCAGCTGTAGGACAGTGTCCGCCCGTCCCTGTCCAGGGTCACCAGCGGAGTCGACCCGCCGCCAGAAAACGTCATCCCGACCGACGCCACCGCGGGTGCGATGCTGCCGTCGGGCTGCTTGACCAAGGTGTTGTCGATCGTCTTCCAGCCGCCGCCGACACGTGCCCGCACCGGACGCAGGTGCTGGTCGGTCTCCATGCCGCCGTCCGGCGTGGCGTAGGTCTCGCTGGACTCCGTCCGCAGCGAACTGATCTCCACGTTCTGCCCCGCGCCGGCGGCCTGCGCCGCCGCCGCGCTCTGCGTGAGCGCGGTGCGGTTCGTGTGAGCGCTGCCGCCCTTCGCCGCCTGTGCCTGCGCGGCTGCCCGTGTGTGCGTGGCCGCCTGTGCCGGCGCCGCCGCTGCGGACTGCCCGGCAGCCGCGAGACCGGCCGCGACGACCACGGCCGCGACGGTACCGGTCAGCATCCGACGCGAGCGCGCGCGTCTACCCCCACCCAAGTCCATGACCCCCCAGAGGACATGCGTGCCCGCGCGATCTTCGCGAGGCGCGCGATAGTTTGAGCACCGTAGATCACCATGCTCACGACAGACAAGAGTCGTCGGACAAAGATCCCTGCCCAGGAGGGATGTTGTGACGATTCGTCAACTATGTGTATGCAGCCGCGAGTTGGGGGTCGCCGCAGGGGGTGGCCGGTCCGCTCAGGGCACGTGCGGGCCGCCGAGATAGCGGCCCCGGGCGTCATAGGGCCAGGCGTTGGCGACGCAGCCGCGGAGGCCGTCTATCTGCTGCATCATCGCGGGCGCGGGCTTCCCCGGGCCGGGGCAGGTCTCGTGGCCGTGGCCGATGCGGTGGCCCACCTCGTGGTTGATGATCAGCGCGCGGTACTGGTCGACCGGCCCGGGGAATTCCGGTGAGCCGGTGTTCCAGCGCTTGAGGTTGACCACCACCTGCGGGCCGACGTCGCAGTTCACCTCGCCGTGGGTGTGCAGCCCCGCGGCTCCGCAGATGGAGTCCACGGTCGCCGGGGTGGCGATCTTCACCTCGAAGTCGTACGCCCCGCCGGAGACGAGCTGGAAGGCGTCGCGGTGATCGGCGGTCCAGCCGCGCGGATCGGCCAGGATCGCCTCGATCTCCCGGGCCGCGGTGTCGGCCGAGACCCCGGCCCCCTGCTCGACCTGCACCTTGTAGCGCCGGACCCGGCCGTGGCCCACCTTCCGGCCGGACACGGTGGCGGTGCTGAAGACTCCTGGCCCCTTCTCGGGGCCGGGGTCCGCGCTGGCGCCCGGGGCGCCCGGGGTGTGCCCGGCCGCCGTCGACGACGGTGTAGCGCCCCGGCCGTCAGCGCCGTCAGCGCCGTCGGCCGCGGCCCCGCCCGGGTGCCGTCCGGTCAGCACCGCACCGGCCAGCCCGACGGCCAGCACGGTGCACAGCACGTACAGTCCGCGCCGCCCGCGCCTTGCCCCGCGCATGCGCACTCCCCTGCTGCTGACTGCCGTCGAGGCCCGTGGCCTGCGTCTTCTTCCGTGTTGCATGGCAATTCAGCCTGGGCGTGCCAGGTCATCGCCATTGGCCCAACCGGTCACGGCAACGTAACAGGCCTGCTCATCCGGCCTCCGGCCGCCCCCGGAGCACGGCGATCGGGCGGGTCCGCGGCGGACCCGCCCGATCGTCAGGCGCAGCAGCGGGCGGTCAGTCGACCGCGACGCCGTTCGAGTAGCTCTTCATGTTGAACACAGCGAAGCCGTTCTGCACCGGATCGCCACTGTTGTTGATGGCGTGCAGCATGCCGCCGCCGCCCGCGCCGTTGAGGCAGACGGTCATCAGGTCGGTGAAGACCACGCCGGGGGTGTCGGGGACCTCGTAGGTCCTGTCGTTGTAGATGTCGGCGTTGAGGTTGAAGAAGCAGTAGCTGCCCAGACCCCAGGCCAGGTGGTCCCTGACGTGGTCGCCGACCTTGTAGGCCGCGTAGCCCTTGGTGGAGCCGTGCACCCAGGCCGACTGGGTGGGCACGTCGTACGGGTTCTCGTTCTGGAAGAAGTAGGTGCGGCCGTGCTCGCCGTTCCACACCACCTCGTACTTCTGGTAGTGCTCCACGAAGAGCCCGTAGGCGGTGACGTGGTCGCCGTTCACCACGATGCCGGTGTCGGCAGGGTTGACCGCCCAGCCCACCGTGCCGTCCAGGCCGTGGTCGGCACGCCACAACCACAGGTGGTCGCAGATGACGTCGTTGCTGTCGATCTGCACGCTGACACCCGCGCCGCCCGCGATCGCGCCGCCGATCCGGGCGAAGACGTCGTAGAGCACGGTCGGATCGGTGCTGTGCCGGCGCCCGCTGCGGCCGTCGCCGACCTTGATCAGCACGGGGGTGTGCGCGGAGGCCGCCTCGACGAGCACGCCCGCGATGCTGACGCCGCTGACGTCGGCGACCTCGATCAGGGTGTTGCCGTGCGTGGAGCGCAGCGTCGTGTAGCCCAGGCCCAGCACGACGGTGCCGGGGCGGGTGACCCGGATCGTCGAGGACAGGTTGTAGATGCCGGGGGTGAACAGCAGGTGCCGGCCCCTGGACAGCGCCTGGTTGATCTCGCCGGCCGAGTCGCCGGGCTTGGCGACGAAGAAGCGGGACAGCTGGATGCTGTGGCCCGCCGCGCGCCCGTGCGCCCAGGTGGTGCCGGTGCTGTTGGTGCGCAGGGCGGGTACGAAGACCTCGTAGTCGCCGTGCCGGTCGACGGTCAGGAACGGCTTCTCGCGGACGACCGGGGTCCGGTCCACGGTGGTCATGGGCGGCGCGGGGAAGGACTGCGCGGGGGCGCCCTGCACCCCGACGAAGACCATGTTCCAGTTGGAGCCCGCCCAGCTGCCGAGGGTGTCGTTGCGCGACAGCCACTGCTGCTGCGAACCCGACTGCACCTGGCCGTCCACCACGCTGTCGGCCAGATACCCGCCGCTGGACCAGCCGTTGCCGGGAGGGCTCGGCATCAGGTTCATGTCGCCCTTGACGTGGACCCGGCGCATCGGCCCGGCCTGCGCGACGGCCCAGCGCTCCAGGCCGTCCGGCGGCACGATGCACAGGTTCTCCGCGGCCCGCCAGAAGTCCTGCGTGCCGTTGCCGCCGAACCACTGGGCGTCGACCGTGACATGACCGTTGATCACCACGTCGTCGGGGCTGTCGCCGAGACCGAGAACGTGGGTGTAGAAGCCGACGTTGATGTCGACGTTGTACGTACCCGGCATGAAGGCCAGCGCGTACCGCTCGTCGCCGAACTGGTTGGACTCCTGGATGGCGAAGACGGCGTCGACCTGCGCCTGGATCGCCGCGTCGCCCATCGAGGGATGGAAGACGAGGACGTTCGGGCCGAGGTCGGCGCCCTTGTGCGAGGACGGCGAGGCGAACGCCGACCCGGTGGCGATGCTGCCGGCCAGCGGCACCGCGGCGGCGACGGCCGCCCCGCGCAGCACGGAACGGCGAGTGGGAATTACGGACACGGCTCTCCCTGGAGTGGTGGATGGGGGAGGTGGTCACGGTTGGTCCTGAACCGCGAGAGAGCGCTCTCAGGGACGAAGTGAAGCACCAGGGTCATGCAGCGTCAATAAAGAAGTGGTCATGAACCGTCCAGAAGATGAACGCAGGTCGGCGGCGAGGTCCGCGCAGGCACGGCCCACGGAGGCCGCTTTCGGGCCGGATGGACCGCCGCGCCCTGACGTGCCCACGAAGACGTGATGGTCAGCAGATCGCGCCGAACGGGCGGAGCAAGGGTGCAGCGGGTGAGGCGTCGACTCCCGTTCAGCCGGTGTTCAACTCCCGGCCCGCGTTGGGGCTTTGTGCCTCCCTAAGGTCCCTGGAGGTCGTGAAGGAAGGGACTCATGGAAACACCCCCCGCAGTCCGGGCTCGTGGGATCACCAAGTGCTTCGGCGAGGTCGTCGCACTCGACGGCATCGATCTGGATGTGGCCCAGGGTCAGATCCACGGCCTGGTCGGGCCCAACGGCGCAGGCAAGACGACACTGCTCGGCCTGCTGCTGGGCCTGGCCGTCGCCGACAGCGGCCGCCTCGACATCCTCAGCACCGCGGTGGGCCGGGCGCTCGCCGCCCCCGAGGGCGTCGCGGGCTTCGTGGACGGTCCGGGGCTCTACCCCTCGCTCACCGCCCGGCAGAACCTCGCCGCGCTGGCCGCGCTGCGCGGCCGCGACGCGCGGACCGCCGGGATCGACGACGTGCTCGACCAGGTCGGTCTCACCGACGTCGCCGACGACCGGGCACGCGGCTTCTCCCTCGGCATGCGGCAGCGGCTCGGGCTGGCCGCGGCCCTGCTCACCCGGCCCCGGCTGCTGGTGCTCGACGAGCCGTCCAACGGCCTCGACCCGGCGGGCAAGAAGCACGTGCACGGCGTCCTGACCCGCCTCGCGGCCGACGGCACCGCCGTGGTGCTTTCCAGCCACCGGATGGACGACCTGGAGGCTCTCTGCTCCGAGGTCACCATCCTGGCGACCGGGCGCGTCGTCTTCTCCGGGCCGCTGAGCAAGCTGGCCGCGGAGAACCGCGAGTTGGACTACCGGCTGCTCACCTCCGACCCGCCGGCCGCCCGCGAACTGGCCGCCGGCACCGCCGGCGTCCACGTCGTCGGCAGCGCGGCGCAGTGGCGCGGTGCCGAGGCGCTGGTGGTGCGCGCGCTGGTGCCCGCTCTCGACGAACTGGTGGCGCAGCTGGTGCGCGACGGCGTGGCCGTACGCGAACTGGCCCCGGTGGTCTCGCCGTTGGAGGCCGCCTTCCTCGCCCTCACAGAACAGCAGGAGACCGGCCGATGACCGCCACCGCGACCGCGACGGTCGCCGACGACAACGTTGCCGAGGTCCACCGCGTCTCGGTGGCCCGCGGCTACCGCTTCGAGCTGGTCAAGCTGGTCTCGCAGTGGCGTATCCGGCTGGTGGTCCTGGCCTGCTGGCTGGCGCCTGCGCTCTTCGTCGCCGCGGTGAGCCAGCAGAGCACGCTCCCCTCCGACACCCTCTTCGGTCGCTGGATGCACGCCACCGGGTGGGCCGGGTCGCTGGTGATCCTCGGCTTCGCCGGCACCTGGGCGCTGCCGCTGCTGACCTCGCTGGTCGCCGGCGACGTCTTCGCCGCAGAGGACCGGCTCGGCACGTGGCGGCACCTGCTGGTGGCGGTCAGGTCGCCCCGGCGGATCTTCGCGGCGAAGGCGCTGGCCAGCCTCAGCGTCATCCTGCTGCTGGTGGCGGGGCTGGCCTGCTCCAGCGTCGTGGGCGGCCTCCTCGCGGTCGGCGACCATCCGCTGGTCGGCCTCGACGGGCACCTGCTGGCGCCGTCGGACGCCGCCGGGAAGGTGCTGCTGGCCTGGGCCTGCGTACTGGCTCCGACGCTGGCGCTGGCCGCGATCGGGCTGCTCGGGTCGGTGGCGCTGGGACGGTCCCCGATGGGGCTGCTGCTGCCCGCGCTCGTCGCGCTGGCGATGCAGCTGGCCCAGATGCTGCCGCTGCCGGTGGCGGTGCGGCTCGCCCTTCCCGGTTACGCCTTCATCTCCTGGAACGGCCTGTTCACCAGCCCTGCGCAACTCGAACCGCTGCTGGTCGGCGTCGCGGTGAGCCTGGTGTGGGCGGTGGTCGCGACCGCGCTGGCCTACACCGTCTTCGTCCGCCGCGACTTCACCAACGCGTCCTACGACGGCACCGGGCGCCGCGCGGTCACCCTCGGCGTGCTGCCGCTGGCCGCGCTGCTGGGCGCCACCGTCGCGGGGGTCGCCGTCGCGACGCCCTCCATGGACTCCGGCATCGACCAGGGCAAGGTGCAGGCCTCGGTCGCCACCGCCTTCGCCCACCTGTACCGCATGCAGACCCAGGAGCTGAACCGGCCCGCCGTCACCGAGGCGCAGCTGAAGGTGACGGCGGCCTGCAACAAGGGCGGTGGCCAGCGCACCGCCGAGGGTGCGGGCAACGACTGGCGCTGCGTCGTGTCCTGGCACCTCCCCGGCGTCGAGGCCGCAGGTTCGGCCGTCTACCAGCTCGACGTCACCTCCGACGGGCGGTTCGTCGCCGACGGCGACGGGCCGAAGGAAGTGAACGGCTACTTCCTGGTGCGGACCCCGAACGGGGACGCGCCGAACCCGCTGTGGCAGTTCGACGGCAACGTCGAACTGCTCGACACCACCCCGAAGGGATAATCCCATGCAGGTAGTACGGCAGCGTCGGACCGAGGAGAAGGCTCAGATCAGCCTTCTCGGCCGCCGCGTCGGCCGCCGGAGCGCGCTGGTGACGGCGTGCATCACGGTCGCTCTCGGCGTCACGGGCACTGCGGTCGCCTCGACGCAGCAGTTCGGCACCCAGCAGGTCGGCCAGACCACCGAGAACGGCCAGGTCATCTCCAGCGACCAGTACATCGCCCCGTACGGCGACCGCCTGGTCATCAACAACGGCAAGATCATGTCGTCCACGGTCAGCCCGGACGGCACCCACCTTGCCGCGTCGATCACCGACGGCGGTCTCGCGATGTCCATCGTGGACCTCAAGAGCTGGAAGGTGCAGCAGCTCATCGGCAACTCCGCGTCGGCGAACCTGCGGATCAGCGGCAACGACGTGGGCCAGGAAGGCCCCACCTACTCCCCCGACGGCAAGCAGCTGTGGCTGGGCCAGACCGACGGCTACACCAAGTTCACCGTGAACCCCGACGGCACCGTGGCGAACCCGGTCGCCGTGAAGATCCCGGCGGACGGCCCGAAGCACGCGCTGGTGGGTGCGGCGGTCTTCTCGGCCGACGGCTCGACCGTCTACTCCGCGGTCAACGGCCAGAACCGGGTCGTCGCCATCGACACCGCGACCGGCACGATCACGCAGAGCTGGGCCGTCGGCAACGCCCCGCGCGACCTGGTCCAGGTCGGCGGCAAGCTCTACGTCAGCAACGAGGGCGGCCGTACCGCCAAGCCCGGCGAGAGCACCATCAACTCGTACAACACGCAGGTGCCCGCCAACCCGGTGACCGGCGCGACCACCACCGGCACGGTCAGCGTCATCGACCTGGCCGACCCGGCGGCCGCCGTCGGCAGCATCGGCGTCGGCCTGCACCCGACGGCGATGTACGCCAAGGGCCGGGCGCTGTTCGTCACCAACACCGCGACCAACGACGTGTCGGTCATCGACACCGCCAAGGGCAAGGTCGTGCAGACCATCGCCACCCAGCCGTGGCCCGAGGCGTCGGTCGGCTACGAGCCGAACGCGGTGACCCTCACCGACGACGGGCACCTGCTGGTGACGCTCGGCCGTGCCAACGCGGTCGCCGTCTACCGCTACACCTCCCCGCAGGAGCCGGTCAGTTACGTCGGTCTGCTCCCGACGGACTACTTCCCCTCGGAGATCGCCACCGTCGGCGACAAGGTCGTGGTCTCCAACACCCGCGGTGTCGACGCGCTGCGTCCCACCACGGCGGCCGGGCACGCGACCCACGACACCACGTCGAGCCTGACGCAGTTCACGCTGCCGAGCGACAAGGTGATCAGGTCCGAGACGGCCAAGGTCTTCCGGCAGAACGGCTGGGGCAAGAACGACGTCGCCCTGGCCCACGGCAAGCAGAAGGGCAAGAAGCCCGTCCCGGTGCCGGTACGGCTCGGCGACCCCTCGACGATCAAGCACGTCTTCCTGATCGTCAAGGAGAACCGCACCTACGACCAGCTCTTCGGCGACATGCCGCAGGGCAACGGCGCACCGGCGCTCGCGCAGTTCGGCGAGAACGTGACGCCGAACCAGCACGCGCTGGCGGAGCAGTTCGGCCTGTACGACAACACGTACGACATCGGCACGAACTCCGCCGAGGGCCACAACTGGCTGATGCAGGCCGACAACCCGGAGTACACCGAGTCCTCGGCCGGTGAGTACCTGCGCAGCTACGACACCGAGGACGACGCGCTGGGCCACCAGCGGACCGGCTTCCTGTGGACCGGTGCGCAGGCGGCGGGCAACACCGTGCGCGACTTCGGCGAGTTCCAGCAGTTCCTGACCAAGCCGGCCGGCGCCACCTGGCAGAACCTGTACTGCGACTCCAAGAACATGGCCGCGACCGGGCAGGGCACCGCCTACCCGCTGGACTCGTCCTCGCCGATCCCGTCGCTCAACGACGTGTCGGTGCACGGCTTCCCGAAGTTCGACACCAGCGTCCCGGACGTCTACCGGGAGCAGCTGTGGAAGCAGGACTTCGACAAGAACGGCCCGGCGAACCTGAACATGTTCTGGCTGTCCAGCGACCACACCGGCGGCCCGGCGAACGCCGCCGCCCAGGTCGCGGACAACGACCTGGCGGTCGGCCGGATCGTCGACACGATCTCGCACAGCAAGTACTGGAAGGACTCGGCGATCTTCGTCGTCGAGGACGACTCCCAGGCCGGCCTCGACCACGTCGACGGCCACCGTGCGCCGGTCCAGATCATCAGCCCGTACGCGCAGCACGGCGCGGTCGACAACCACTACTACTCGCAGATCACCATGGTCCGCACCATCGAGCAGATCCTCGGCGTCCACCCGATGAACCAGAAGGACAGCGCCGCCACCCCGATGGCGTCGGCGTTCACCGCGCAGCCGGACTTCACCCCGTTCACCGCGCTGCCCAACCGGACGTCGCTGACCGCGGGTCTCGCCACCCCGCCGTCGTGCGGTGTGGACACCCCGGCCCCGCAGAACCCCGCCGCGGCCCCCGCGCCCAAGGCGACGGTGCCCGCGGCCGAGGCGCAGGTCGCGGCCCAGTGGAACACCTGGAAGTCGCACCAGCGGCTGACGGGCGCGAACGCCGTTCCCGACTTCGCCAACCCCGCGCAGATGAACCACCTCACGTGGTACGAGACGCACGACTGGGCGAAGCCCTACCCCGGTGAGAGCCGGATCTTCGCCCCGAACGACGTCCCCGGTGCCTACATCCCCTCGGCCGAGACCGACTGACCCGAACGCATGCGAGGGCGGCTCCCGACCGGGGGCCGCCCTCCCGCGTGCCGCTAGAACGCGTTGACGCCGGTCAGCTCCGCGGACAGGTCCCACAGCCGGGCCGCCTGCGCCGGGTCGAGGGCGTAGCCGCGTACGCCCTGCCACTCCGGGTCGTCCTCCCCCGCGGGCGAGGCGATGTCGGCGTCCTCGCAGTAGACACCGCCCATGCCCTTCAGGTCGGTGGAGGTCGCGGCCCACACCTGGGTGGACGCGCCCTGCTCCGGGGTCTTGAAGCGCTCGCTGACGTTGCCGTCCTCGTCGATCCAGCCCATGGCGACCTGCTCGTCGTGCGGGGTGTGGCGGACCAGCTCGGTGAGGATCGCGCCGGGGTGCACCGCGAACGCCCGCACCCCCGACTCCCGTCCCAGCGCGTCGAGTTGGACGGCGAAGAGTACGTTCGCGGTCTTCGACTGGCCGTACGCCGCCCACTTGTCGTACGGGTCGGCGGTGAAGTGCAGGTCGTTCCACCGGATGTCCGAGAGGTGGTGGCCGCGCGAGGTCAGCTCGACCACCCGGGCACCGCCCCGCGCCAGCGGCGCCCACAGGGCGTTGGCCAGGGCGAAGTGCCCCAGGTGGTTGGTGGCGAACTGCGCCTCCCAGCCGTCGGGGCCGACGCGGGTCTCGGGGCAGGCCATGATCCCTGCGTTGTTGACGAGGATGTCGATGTCCCGGCCCGAGGCGAGGAAGCGGTCGGCGAAACGGCGGACGCTGTCGAGGTCGGCGAGGTCCATCTCGTCCACCTCGACGCCGTCGAGCCCGCCGACCGCCTGCTCCGCCGCCTCCCGCCGCCGCGCCGGGACGACGACCCGGGCGCCCGCGCCGACGAGCGCACGGGTGGTCTCCAGGCCGAGTCCCACGTAGCCGCCGGTGACGACGGCGAGCCTGCCCGCCAGGTCGACGCCGCGCAGGACGTCCTGCGTGGTGCTCCTGGCACCGAATCCCGAGCCGATGGGTCGCTGGGGCGTAGTGGTGTACGTCATGGTGCGACGCTACGGCTTGGAGGGCGCTCCACCGCAAGCACCGCCCCCGGCGGGGCGGATGAAGAACCGGTTACGCGGACGGGGACCGGCCGTCGCCGCCCGGCTCGGCTTCCGGCTCCTTGTCCTGCTCCGCGGCCGCCAGCGCGGCCGCACGCCGGTTGACCACCACGGTGGCCGCGGCGGCGCTGACGGCGAAGGCCAGCAGGACGGTGCCCGGCCGGTTGAGCCGGTGGCCGGCGAGGTGGTCGAGGGAGTAGCAGCCGGGGCCGGCCAGGCCCAGGCCCGCCGCGACGAAGCCGAGGAAGGCGGGGTACTCGAAGCCGCCCTTGTGGGCGAAGAAGCCGGCGGGCGCGTGCACCGCCACCGCACCGGCCATGGCGCCCGCCGCCGCGGCGCCGGCCACCGGGGTGGCGAGCCCCAGCGCGAGCAGGGCGCCGCCGCCCGCCTCGCCGAGCCCCGCGGCGATCGCGCTCTCCCGCCCCGGCGTGAAGCCCATGCTCTCCATCGCCGCGGTCGTGCCTTCCAGGCCGCCCCCGCCGAACCAGCCGAGGAGCTTCTGCGTACCGTGGGCGATCAGCACCCCACCAGTCCCCAGACGCAGGGCGAGCAGGCCGAGGTCCTTGCGATGGCTGAAGGGCATGGGCAGACCTTCCACAGACGGGGCCAGTGCGATCCGGTGACCATCCTGCCCCCGCGGCCCCGCGCGCGCACCCGGTCCCGGCGAGCGGGTCCGCCCGCTCGGCGGCGGGTCCGGGTCCCGCCGGCGTGCGCCCGGTCGTAGAGTGGCAGCGTGGTGGCCTACCCGGAGATACCCGGCCTCGGCACGGTGCGGCGGCGGCTCGGGGCGGAATTGTTCGCACGGGTGGCAGGTCCTGAGGGACCCGCCAGCCGGGAGCGCATCCACGGCAGCCCCGGCGCCCGCTGGTTCGGTCCCGACCGGCCGATCCGCACGGTGCACGGCGACGCCTCGATGTTCGTCGGCGGCCTGCGCGCGCTGCTGCTCCAGTCGCTGCACCCGCTGGCGATGGCGGCCGTCGCCGCGCACTCCGGCTACCGCGGCGACCCGTGGGGCCGGCTGCAGCGGACCAGCACCTTCCTCGCCGTGACGACGTTCGGCACCGCGCGGGACGCGGAGGCGGCCGTCGCGCACGTACGGGAGATCCACGCCAGGGTGTCGGGCACCACCCCGGACGGCGAGCCGTACCGCGCGTCGGACCCGCACCTGCTGGGCTGGGTGCACGCGGCCGAGGTCGACAGCTTCCTGCGGGCGCACCGGCGCTACGGCGCCCGGCGGCTGGACGACGCCGGATACGACGCGTACGTCGCGGACACCGCGCGGGTGGCGAGCGCCCTGGGGGTCCAGGACCCGCCCCGCGACCAGGCGGAGCTGGCCGCGCAGCTGGACGCCTACCGCCCCGAGCTGCGCTCCACCCCGCAGGCCCGCGGCGCCGCCCGCTTCCTGCTGCTGGACCCCCCGCTGCCGTGGGCGGCCAGGCCGCCGTACGCGGTGCTCGCGGCCAACGCGGTCGCCCTGCTGCCGCTGTGGTCCCGGGTGCCGCTGGGGGTGCCGTACCTGCCGCTGGTGGAGGAGACCGGCATACGGCTGGCCGGCCGCGGTCTGACCCGGGCGATCCGCTGGGCGATGGCGCCGCCGCCCGCGCCGCAGGGCTGAGCGGGCGCACGTCAGGCATGGAGCGGCCCCCGGCCCTCCGTGGCGGAGGACCGGGGGCCGGGGTGGCGCAGGCGGGGTCAGACCCCGGCCAGCTCCTTGCGGTCGCCGGCGGCGTCCGCGTCCGCGGGCTGCTCCTCGGCGTCCTCCAGGTCGCGCGGGTTGTTGAACGCGTCCAGGTCCAGGATCTTCTCCCGCGAGGCGACCAGGACCGGGACGACCGCCTGGCCGGTGACATTGGTCGCGGTGCGCATCATGTCCAGGATCGGGTCGATCGCCAGCAGCAGACCGACGCCCTCCAGCGGCAGGCCGACCGTGCTCAGGGTCAGCGTCAGCATCACGATGGCGCCGGTGAGGCCCGCGGTCGCGGCCGAGCCGATCACCGAGACGAAGGCGATCAGCAGGTAGTCGCCGATGCCCAGGTGCACGTGGTAGACCTCGGCGACGAAGATCGCCGCCAGCGCCGGGTAGATCGCGGCGCACCCGTCCATCTTCGTGGTGGCGCCGAAGGGCACCGCGAAGGAGGTGTAGTCGCGCGGCACACCGAGCCGCTCGGTCACCCGCTGGGTCACCGGCATGGTGCCCACCGAGGAGCGGGAGACGAAGGCCAGCTGGATGGCCGGCCACGCGCCCTTGAAGAAGTTGACCGGGTTGACCTTGCCGACCAGCGCGAGCAGCAGCGGGTAGACCACGAACATCACCAGCGCGCAGCCGACGTACACGTCGACGGTGAAGGTGCCGAGCGGCTTGAGCAGGTCCCAGCCGTAGGTGGCGACGGACTTGCCGATCAGGCCGAGGGTGCCCAGCGGGGCGAGCCGGATGACCCACCACAGGGCCTTCTGCACGACCTCGAGGACGACCTTGGAGAAGTCGATCAGCGGGTCGGCCTTCGACCCGACGGACAGGCAGGCCGCACCGACCACGACGGCCAGGAAGACGATCTGCAGCACGTTGGGCTCGCGGAAGGCGTCCACCACGTTGGTGGGGATGATGCCGGTGAGGAAGTCGACCCAGCTGCCCTTGTGGATCTCGTCGGGCAGCGCGGCGGCCTTGAGGTGGACGCCGTCGCCGGGCTTGGTGCCCAGGCCCAGCAGGATGCCGATGGTCACCGCGATCAGCGAGGTGATGCAGAACCACATCAGGGTGCGCAGCGCCAGGCGTGCGGCGTTGGTGACGTTGCGCAGGTTGACGACGCTCACCAGGACGGCGGTGAACACCAGCGGCGGCACGGCCAGCTTGAGCAGCTGGACGAAGATGTTGCCGATCCGGGTGAGCGTCTCGGTGAGCCAGTTCACGTCGCCGTTGCGGGCGATCAGGCCGAGGACGACACCGAGGACCAGACCGCCGAGGATCTGGGCCCAGAACGGGGTTCTCTTGAGCGAGGCAGGCAAGGGGGGACTCCTGGAAGAGAGCGGGCACAGCCGGGCACCGCGAAAGGGGTGGACCGGCGCGGTGCAGCTGGTGCCGCGCGCTCGACAGCGGATACGCGGTTCAGGAGCGGCAGGCGGACGACCGGGCCGGGGGGGTGAGGCGGGGGCGCTGAGCGCCGGATTCGCGTCAGGCCTTACACAGGTCGCCGTTGCAGTGGCACAGGTCGACATGCCGACGCGCCACGAGCGGGGTTCCCCCGGTCGCGCGCGTCTCGAAGACCCTGTGTGCACTGGACATGACCAAAAAGATAATACATTCATCACACACGAACAAGCCGTCGGACGGATCCCGTGCCCCGGACCTGGGCGGCGGGGGTCCGTGCCGGGCGACGGTTTTCGGCCACGGCCGCGGTCGGACGTTCACCGGCACCGCGTCCGAGGGCGGGCCGGGCGCGTGCCCCGCCCGCCCCGGCGGCTCAGGACAGGTGCCGCAGGGTGACGGACTCCCCCGGGGTCAGGTCGATCCTGCGGGACGCGCCGCCCGCCACCAGGGTCGTGGTGCGGCCGCCGACGCTGCGCAGCGTCGCCTGGGTGACCTTGCCGTCGCGCCAGCTCAGGTCGGCGACGAAGCCGCCGCGCACCCCCACCCCGGACACCGACCCGGCGGCCGCCCAGGCCGCGGGCAGCGCGGGCAGCAGTTCGACGTGGCCAGGCCGGGAGTAGACCAGCATCTCCACGACCGCGGCCGGGGTGCCGAAGTTCGCGTCGATCTGGAAGATGCCGCGGCCCTTCTCCACCTCGTAGATGTCGAAGAGGTTCATCGCACTGCCGTTGCTGCCGTCCGCCGACGGCCTGAGGTTGGTGACGACCAGCTGGTAGGCCTTCTCCGCGTCCTTCAGCCGCGCCCAGCACAGGCTGCGCCAGGCGTTGGCCCAGCCGAAGCTGTTCATGCCGCGGGCGGTGAGCAGGGCCGTCGCCCCGGCCAGGATGTCCTTCGGGGTGGAGTCGTCGGGGCGGATCCTGTCCCCGGGGAAGAGGCCGAACAGCGGCGAGAGGTGGCGGTGGGTGGTCTCACCGAGGTTGTCGGGCGACATCCACTCCTCCAGCCAGCCGGTCTTCGGGCTGACCACGGGCAGGTAGAGGCGGTTGCGCAGGGCCTCGACGGCGGCGCTGTGGCCGGTGTCCCTGCCGAGCGCCTGCGTCGCGGTGCGGTAGTGGCCGAAGAGGTTCCACACCAGTTCCTGCGCGTAGGTGATGCCCTTGGCGTCCAGCGGCCCCTGCTCGGGCGACCAGTCGCTGTCGGCGATCAGCACCTCGCGCGAGGCGCCCGACGCGTCGGTGACGGTGGTGGTGACCAGCCGCGCCTCCCAGAACTCCACCGCGCCCTTGATCAGCGGGTAGACCTTCCCCAGGTAGCCGATGTCCTGGGTGTACTCGTAGTGCTCGAAGAGGTTGTGGCACAGCCACGCGTTGCCCGCCGGGTGCCACCACCAACCGCCGCCGCCGTAGGGGTTGGTGGAGATCGCCACCGTCCAGCCGGCCACCTTCCCGTTGGAGTTGCGGTAGCGGTTGGCCGGGCTGTTGAACAGCCGCTGGGTGGTGTCGGTCCAGGAGGGCAGCTGCGCCAGGCAGTAGTCCGCGAAGGCGTCGAAGCAGCCGGACAGGCCGGCCCGGTCGGCCAGCCAGTAGTTCATCTGGATGTTGATGTCGGTGTGGTAGTCGCCCATCCAGTCCGGGTCGTTGCCGTCCAGCCAGACGCCCTGGAGGCCCGCCGGCAGGCTGCCGCGCGACCCGGAGATCATCAGGTAGCGGCCGTACTGCAGGTAGGCGGCCTCCAGCTCCGGGTCGGGCACGTCGTCGCGGTACCGCGCCTGCACCCGCTGCCAGGTGTCCAGTTCGCGCTGCGCCGGCGAGGAGGCGCCCAGGCTCAGGCCGAACTGCTCGAAGACGGCGCGGAAGTCGGCGACATGGGTGTGCAGCAGGGCGGTCGCGGAGGCTCTGGCGGCGTTGCGCACCTTCGTGACCGCGAGGCGCTCGGGGTCGACCGACGGGTCGCGGAAGCCGGCGGACGCGTCGGGCGCGTAGTCGGTGCCGCCGCTGAGCACGACGGTCAGGTCCCGGCACCCGGAGAAGGTCAGCGCGGTGCCGTCCACGGCGACCTTGCCGGTGCCGCTGTACGCGGTGACCGCGGAGCCGTACGTCAGACCGTTGCCGAGGGCCGCGCCGAACGAGGCGGTACCGGAGGCGCGGTCGGCGGTGGTGGTCTCGCCGTGGGTGCCGGCCAGCGAGACGGTGCCGGTGTAACTGCCGCCGCCGAGCTGGGAGAAGGTCAGCACGATCGCGTCGTCGGGGCGGCTGGCGAAGATCTGCCGCCGGTAGGTCACGCCCGCGACGTCGTAGGTCGTGGTGACCACGCCCTGGGCCAGGTCGAGGACGCGCCGGTAGTTGTCGACCGCGCCGAGGTCATGGCCGGGTATCGCCACGGTGAGCTGGGCAAGCAGGGTCAGCGAGCCGAAGTCGTCGCGCCCGTAGGGGAACTGGCCGTCGTCCTGGAGGGTGCCGTTGGCGCCGCCGGTCCACAGCGTCGCGTCGGTGACCATCAGCAGTTCCGCGCCGGGGTCGTTGGAGGCGAGGGCGCCCAGCCGCCCGTTGCCGACCGGCAGGCCCTGGCCGATCATCGAGCCGGCCGAGCCGGGTGCCTGCCACCACAGCTGGTTCCTCGCCGCGTCGGCGGCGGACAGCAGGGGGGACTGCGCGGGCCGCAGCGGGGCGGCGGAGGCGGTGAAGGCGGGCAGGCCGCCGAGGGCCGCGGTCGCGCCGGCCGCGGCGGCGAGGGTCAGGAAGCCTCTGCGGCCGGTGGTGCCGGTGCGGTCGGCGGGCGATGCGCTGGGCTGGATGTCCACGTGCTGCACTCCAGGGTGAGGGAACGGCGGGAGCGGTCCTGCGGTCCTTGCCGGTCGGAGCCGGGCGGTCCCGAAAGGGCCGCCCGGGGCGGGGTCCGGTGCCGGACCCCGCCGGGGTGGGTCAGAGCGACTGCGGTACGTCGATCCGGTCGATGTCGGGCGCGTATCCGTCGGCGCCGCTGTCGAAGGTGATCGTGTTGGCGCCGGCCTTCAGGGCGAGGGAGACGCTGACGGTCGCGGTCGTGTTCCAGTCGCCGGTGGACGGGAAGGGCAGGCTGGTGCCGTTGCCGCCGTTGGAGGAGACGGTCACCGCGCGCGGGTCGCCGCTGACGTAGCGGACCTTGACGGTGTAGATGCCGGCCTTCTTGACGGTGACGTCGTTGAACCGCAGCGTGCCGCCGCCGTAGAGGTTGCCGACCTTCTTGCCGCCGGAGCAGGCGTCGCAGCCCGCCACGGAGGCGTTGCCGCCGAGGGTGTTGGCCGCGGACTCGGCCTCGTAGCCCGTGGTGGCCAGGGTGCGGCCGTTCGGCTCGACGGTGAACAGCCGGGAGCCGTGCGCGGGCAGCGCCTCGGTGATCCGGTCGCGGTAGCCGCCGAGGTCCCGCTTGTTCCACAGGTCGCGCACCGAGGCGTCGCCGGTGAACCCGAGGGCCGCCCAGTCGGCGGTGACCGACGCGGGGGCGCCGGCGAGGTTGAACAGGGCGACGGTGTAGCTGCCGTCGGGGTTCTTCGCCGCCCACACCTGCTGGTCGCCGACCGGGGTGACCGGGCGTGCGACGGGCGAGCTGTTCTGGTCGACGGCGATGACCTCGCGGTTGGTGAGCAGCGAGACGCCGTAGCTGTCCAGCGAGGTGAGGTCGTCACCGGTGAACAGCGGGGACTTGTTGATCGCCCACAGCGTCATGTAGCTCTGCCGCTCGGCCTGGGTCAGGCCGTCCATCGCGCCGTTGCCGACGTCGATGGCGTCGAGGTCGTTCCAGCCGCCGGGGCCCGCCTTGCCGCTCCACGCGGGGGCGTCCTTCCAGCGGTCGTTGACCGAGTTCTCCCAGGTGACAAGGGTGTTGCAGTAGCACTCGACGTCGGTGTCGATCCGCCAGCCGTCGGAGTACCGCTGCCAGTCGGCGGCGTGGCCGATGTCCAGCGACCAGGAGATCTCCAGGTGGATGGGGCGCCCGGTCGCGGCGATCGCCTTCTGCCAGGCGGCGACGTCGGGCACGTTGTCGTAGTTGTCACCGGACTTGAAGGAGCCGGGCCCGACGCCGTCGAGCTTGAGGAAGTCGTAGCCCCAGTCGGCGAACGCCTGCGCCTGCGAGTCGACGTAGGCCTGCGCGCAGGGATTCGCGAAGTCCAGCTTGTAGGCGCTGTCCCAGCCGTTGGTGGTCCGCAGGTCCGGGTAGACGGCGTCGGCCGTGGTGCAGCCGGGGGCGTTCAGGATCGGCGTCCTGCCGTCGCCGTAGGCGCCCTTCTCCAGGCCGACGGGCAGGTAGATGCCCGCCTTGAGGCCCTTGGCGTGGATGTGGTCGGCGACCGCCTTCATGCCGTGCGGGAAGCGCACGGGGTCGGGGCGCTGCCGGCCGTACTGGTCGTAGCCGGGGGTCCAGCCGTTGTCCATCCACCAGCCGGCGTCGATGTTGACGTAGGTGTAGCCGTAGTCCTTCAGCTTCGAGGCGAGCGCGTCCGTCTGCTTCAGGACGTTCGCCTCGGTGAGGTAGCTGTAGCTGCCGTTCGGGTTGAGCCCCGGGTACTGCGAGGACTGCATGCTCCAGCTGGACCAGCCCATGTAGGGCGTGGCGGCGGTGCCGTCGGCGGCGGCCGGCGTGGGCGCGGCCGGGGTGGCGGCGCCGGTGGCGGCGGGGGCCGCCACCGCCAGGCCGGCCGTGACGGCCAGCACCAGCAGGGCTCTGGCGGGCCGGCGCAGGGCGCCGTGGTGGGCGGCGCGCGGGGCCGGGGTCGAGGATGACCGCATGGGTGGTCGGACCTCCTGTTGTGGGTTACGGGGGACGGGGGGAACGGGGGAAGGCGTGCCGGAACCGGTTGCGCGTTCCGGAGGCATGGGCCGGCCCGGGCGGGTCGGTGACGGCTGGATTCAGTCCTGGGGCGTGTGGGGTCCGATGAACGACTGGATCGCGGTGGCCGCGGCGCCCCGCGCCCACTCCTCGAAGGGCAGCGGGCGGGTCGTCAGGTCGCATTGCGCGGCGGTGCCGAAGGCGGAGGTGGCGAAGGCGGTGCGGATGTCCTCGGCGAAGAGGTCGTAGGCGGCCAGGCCCTCGCCGGAGATGATCACCCGCTCCGGGCCGAGGACGTTGACCACCGAGCCGATGGCGCGGCCGATCGCCGCACCGGCCCTGGCGTAGACCTCCCGGGCCAGCGGGTCGCCGCCGCGGGCCAGTTCGAGCGCCTCGGCCGCAGTGGCCAGCGGCCTGCCGGTGGCGGCCCGGACCTCGCGCAGGATGGCCGGGTCGGACGCGATGACCTCGACGCAGCCCTGGTTGCCGCAGTGGCACAGCGGCCCGAGCGGGTCGATGGACAGGTGCCCGATCTCGCCGGCGACGCCGTGCGCCCCGGAGACCACCCGCCCGTTCACCACCAGGCCGCAGCCGATGCCGGCGCCGACCGTGACCAGGGCGAAGTCGGAGAGCCCGACGCCGGCGCCGAACCACTGCTCGGCCACGGTGAGCGCCCGCACGTCGTTGTCGACGGTGATCGGCAGCCCGGTCGCGGTCCCGGCGACGTCGGCGAGCGGCACGTCCCGCCAGTCGAGGAAGGGCGAGTACCTGACCACACCGTCCACCCGGTCCACGTCGCCGGAGACGGCGATGCCCAGGCCGCTGACCCGGACGCCGAACCCCTCGGCCTCGACCAGCAGTTCCTGCACCATGGCGAGGAGCACGGGCAGCACCGCGGACGGCTCCCGCCCGGTGAGCGGCACGTGCCGGGCGACCCGGATGCGGCAGCACAGGTCGGTCAGTACGGCGATGATCTCGTCGCCGGTGACCTTCAGCCCGATGAAGAGCGCCCGGCCGCCGTCCACCCGCACCAGGTTGGCCGGGCGTCCGATGGCGGGCCGCGCCCCCGCGTCCAGGTCCTCGACGAGGTAGCCGACCTCCATCAGCGGACGTACCGCCTTGGTGACCGCGGCGGGCGACAGCCTGGTACGCCGCGCCACGTCGGCCCTGGTGAGCGGGCCGTGGGACAGCACGGTGGTGAAGACCAGGGAGGCGGCCGGCGTCGTCGCCGGTACCGTCTCCCGCAGAGGGGCTGGACACATGGCCGGAAACGTAGAGTGGTTCTTTTCCACTGTCAATGAAAAAAGCAGGACTCCGGAAAACAGTCCCCCGGCCGTCTCCTATCCTGCACAATCGTGCTCACTGAAGGATTCTGGCGGCGAATCGAAGGTGCGGGCGGTACTTTCGCACCACCGCTCAGCCGTACCACTGCTGGCGGAAACGGTGGCGGGCGCGGTGCAGGCGGGAGCGGACGGTACCGACCGGGAGGGCCAGGGTCCGCGCCATCTCGTCCTCGTTCAGGCCCAGCACACGCAGGGTCAGGACCTGCTGGTGCGGGTCGGACAGCCGGCGCAGGATGTCGTCGATGTGCACCGCGTCGAGCGCATGGGCCTCCTGCCCGACATCGGTCAGCGGGGCGGCCGGGCAGGCCGCCAGACGCCGTACGGCGCGGACGGCCTCGCGGGCGGCGACGGTGCGCACCCAGCCGTAGAAGGCGGCCGGGTCCCGCAGGCCGTGCATGCCGCGGTAGATGGCGAGCAGGGCCTCCTGGACGGCGTCGGGGTTGTGCCGCTTGGCGATCGGCGCGCAGATCCTGGAGACGTACGGCGTGATGTGGGCCAGCAGGTCGTTGAGCGCCTGCCGGTCGCCGGCCTGGGCGCGCGCGAGCAGCGCCGCGGCGGGATCACCCGAGGCGGCGCCCTCGGCGGCCGCGGTCACGGCGCGAGGCTGGCGACCGGCGCACCTGCGCTGGCGAGGCCGCTCAGGGCGTCCCGCACACCGTCGCTGAAGGCGGCCATGGCGGCGGCGCCGAAGCATCCGGTCCAGTACGGGAACTCCACGGCCAGCCGCCCGTTGAAGGTGGTCACGCAGGCCAGCACGGGGCCGCGGCCGGCCTGCGGGTAGTAGTCCTCGCGGGCGGGGACGAGGCGCAGGTCGAGGAGTTCCAGCCCCTCGGGGAGCGGCGGCCCCTGGACGGCGCCCATGTTCGTGGCGATCACCGTGCTCACCATCAGCAGCGGATTGCGCGCGACCAGCGGCATGAGGCGCAGCTGCGCGAGCGGTTCGCCCGCGGCCAGCGCCCGGCGCAGACCGCCGGTCACCAGCCGTGCCTGCTCCAGCGGGTCGGCCCCGGGTGCGACGTCGAAGGCCTCGGCGTGGAAGGTGACGGCGGCGACCATCGTCTCGCGCGGCAGCTCGGGGGTCAGCCGGGCACGCAGGTCGACCGGTGTCAGGCAGCCGAGGGTCCGCGGACCCTCGCCGCCCAGCCGCCGGCGGGCGGTGGTCAGCAGCGCCCCGGCGATCAGGCCGTGCACCGAGACGTCAGCGGCGGACGCGGCCCGGCGCACCGCCGCGGTCTGCTCGCGGTCCAGGAGCAGCCGCGCCACCTCGATCCTGCCGCCCTCGGAAGGCCTTGCCGGCTCGTGCGGCAGCAGCTCGACGGGCCGGGCGCGCATCGCCTCGACGCGCTGCTCGAAGTGGCGGGAGACCTCGTCCTCGGGGCACGGCGGCAGCAGCTCGCTGACCGGCGCGGGCCAGTGCCTGCGGTACGGCTCGGGCGCCGCGCCGGGGTCGGCGGCCAGCTGGGTGTAGCGCGCCCACAGCGCGTTGTGCAGGGCGATGGCGCTGTGCCCGTCGCTGATCGCGTGGTCGGTGCTCAGCACGACGGTGTCGGTGCCGTCGCCCTGCAGCAGCGCGGCGCGGACCAGCGGACCGCCGACCGGCAGCGGGGTGTTGACCTCGTCGTCGTGGGAGCGCTCGGCCGCGGCGTACGTCTGCAGGCGCGGCGGCTCGTCGCACTCCTCCAGGCCGAACCCGGACCCGGCGCGCACGATACGGCCGCGCAGCGTCGGGTGGCGGGCGGTCAGGTCCGCGAAGGCGGCGCCGAGGAGCCGGGCGTCGACGGCGCCGCGCACCGAGGAGGAGATGACGGCCCGGCTTCGCTGGCCGACGTAGAGGGTTTCCACCGGGCACAGCAGACGCTGCATGGCTGGGCCTTTCGAGGAGGAGGCGAACCGCAGGAGTGGCGGGTGCGGGGGTGTCGCCGGACGGGGTCCCGGGATACGCGCGCGCATGCGCCGCGGCCGCCGAATTCCGGCCCGTGGGGCCGTGGACGGTGAATGCGTTACCCGACCGGTTTCATGGCCAAACCGCTATGCGGCAGTCGGGTGGTGTTCGAGCGCCATTCGGATCGGGAGGTGCATCCTCCGGCGGGTGCCGGGAGATTACATACATGCCAGGAGGGGTCTGGAGGACCCGGCCGGCCTGGGCTCTTCGGCCCGGGACGCGGTGCACACCGGCCGGACGCCACGGCGATCCACGCCGGCTCGGTTCGATTCCGCGCCGCCGGTTCTTCGATTTCTCCTCATGGTCTCGACGTCCCCCATTCGGCTGCCGGTCGGAGTCGCCGGCGGAATTCCGCCCTGAGGTTGGTGCCATGGCAGTCCACGAGGATGAGATCCGGCCGCTGTCCGGGGCGCAGGAGGGAATCTGGTTCGCGCACCGGCTCGGTCCGGGAAAGGGCGCGTACAACACGGGGGAATACGTCGAGATCCACGGCCGGGTCGATCCGGCGGTGTTCGAGGCCGCGCTGCGGCGCACCGTCGCGGAGGCCGAGACCTTCGCGCTGCGCTTCCGCGACACGCCGGACGGCCCGTGCTGCGTCCTGCCCGCGCGGGCGGCCGACTGGCCGCTGCACAGGATCGACGTCAGCGCGGAGCCCGAGCCGCGCGCCGCCGCCGAGGCGTGGATGCGCGCGGACCTGGCCACCGAGGTGGACCTGGAGGCCGGCCCGCTGTTCACCCAGGCCCTGATCACGCTCACGGCGGACTCGGCCGTGTGGTTCCTGCGCGCCCACCACATCCTCCTCGACGGGTACGGCTACAAGCTGGTGGCCCGCCGGCTCGCCGAGACCTACAGCGCGCTGGCCGCAGGCACCGAGGTGCCGCAGAACCCGTTCGGGCGGCTCGGGCCGCTGCTCGACGCGGACGCCGGCTACCGCTGCTCGGAGCGCCTCGCCCGGCACCGCGACCACTGGACCGGCCGGTTCGCCGACCTGCCGCAGGCCGTGGGCCTGACCGGGCGGACGGCGCCGCCGGACCATCCCTTCCACCGGGCGGCCGCCGACCTGCCCGACGCCGGCGCCCTGTCGGCTGCCGCCGCCCGCTTCGGCGCCTCGCGTACCGACCTGCTGGTCGCCGCGGTGGCCGGCTACCTGCACCGGGTGACCGGGGCGGAGGAGGTGGTGCTGGGCGTCGCGACGATGAGCCGCCCGGGCACCGCCGCGCTGCGCACGCCGGGGACGGCCTCCGACATCCTGCCGCTGCGGGTCGCGGTGGCGCCGGGCACGGCCGTGGGCGACCTGGTGCGCGCGGTCGCCGCCGAACTGGCGGACCTGCGCCGCCACCAGGAGTACCGCAGCGAGTACCTGCAGCGCGACCTGGGGGTGCTGGGCACCGGACGGCGGCTGTACGGGCCGGTGGTCAACCTGGTGCCCTTCTCCGAGCGCCTGCGCTTCGGCGAGCACCCCGCCACCTCGCACCACCTGGCCGGCGGCGCCGTCCACGATCTGGAGATCACGGTGCGCCCGGCCGAGCAGGGCGACGGCCTGTGGCTGGCCTTCGACGCCAACCCGCTGCTGTACACGGCGGACGAACTGACCGCGCACCAGCGGCGGTTCGCCGCCGTCCTGGACCAGCTGGCCGCCGCCTCCCCCGAGGCGCCGCTCGCCCGCATCGACCTGCTGCTGCCGCACGAGCAGGTCGCGGAGTACGGCCCCGCGCCCGCACCGCCCGCGGTCTCGGTGGCGGCCGCCCGCGGCACCCTGCCCGGCCGTTTCGAGGAGCAGGCGGCCCGCACCCCGCACGCGCCCGCCCTCACCGACACCGCGGGCACCCTGGACTACGCGGAGGTCAACGCCCGCGCCAACCGGCTGGCCCGGCTGCTGGCCAGCCGCGGCGCAGGACCCGGCGCTGTGGTGGCGCTCGCGCTGCCGCGCACCGCGGACCTGGTCGTCGCGGTGCTCGCCGTGCTCAAGTCGGGCGCCGCCTACCTGCCGCTCGACCCGGACCAGCCGGCGGAACGGCTGCGGCTGGTGACGGCGGACGCCGGCCCGCTGCTGCTGGTCACCGAGCCCGGCGCCGCCGAGCGGCTGCCCGCCGGCGGGGCGCCCCGGGTGCTGCTCGGGGACGCGGCGACCGAGCAGCAGCTGGCCGCCTGCTCGCCCGAGGACCTCCGAGACACCGAGCGCACCGCGCCGCTCACCCCGGACGGCGTGGCGTACGTCATCCACACCTCGGGCTCGACCGGGCGGCCCAAGGGCGTGCCGGTCACCCACGCCGGTGTGCTGCGGCTGTTCGGCACGGCAGCGGAGCACATCGCCTTCGGGGAGCGGGACGTGTGGACGCTCTTCCACTCGTACGCCTTCGACTTCTCGGTGTGGGAGCTGTGGGGCGCGCTGCTGCACGGCGGGCGGCTCGTGGTCGTGCCCTTCGCGGTGTCCCGCTCGCCGCACGACATGCTGGAGCTGCTGCGGCGCGAGCAGGTCACCGTCCTGAGCCAGACGCCGTCGGCCTTCCGGCAGCTGGTGCAGGCCGACGCGGAGGCGGCAGGCACCGAGGACACGGCCGGCACGGCGTTGCGGTACGTGGTCTTCGGGGGCGAGGCGCTGGAGACCGCCGCCCTGCGGCCCTGGTTCGACCGGCACGGCGACGAGCGGCCGGTCCTGGTCAACATGTACGGCATCACCGAGACCACCGTGCATGTCACCTGCCACCGCGTCACCCGCGCGTCGGCCGCGGACACCGCCGCCCGCGGGCAGATCGGCCGGCCGCTGGCGGACCTGCGGGTCCACGTGCTCGACCACTGCCTGCGGCCCGTACCGCCCGGCGCGGTGGGCGAGATGTACGTGGCGGGACCCGGTGTGGCCGCCGGCTACCTCGGCCGGCCCGAGCTGACCGCCCAGCGGTTCGTCGCGGACCCCTTCGGGCCGCCCGGCTCGCGGATGTACCGCAGCGGCGACCTGGCGCGGCGGGCCGGCGACGGCACCCTGGAGTACCGCGGGCGGGCCGACCAGCAGGTGAAGATCCGCGGCTTCCGCATCGAGCCGGGCGAGGTCGAGGCGGCGCTCGCCGGCCATCCGGCGGTGGCCGGCGCCGCCGTGGTGGCCCGCACGCAGGGCGAGGACCGGGTGCTGGTCGCGTACGCCGTCCCCGCCGAAGGCCCGCGGCCCGACCCGGCCGAGCTGCGCGGGCACCTGGCCGGGCTGCTGCCCGAGCACATGGTCCCGGCCGCCTGCGTGCTCCTGGACGCGCTTCCGCTGACCGGCAACGGCAAGCTGGACACCGACGCGCTGCCCGCGCCGGACTTCGCCGCCGCGACCGGCGGCCTGGCGCCGGCCACGCCGGAACAGGCGCTGGTCTGCCGGCTGTTCGAGGAGGTGCTGACGCTGCCGGGCGGCAGCGTCGGGCGGGACGACAGCTTCTTCGAACTCGGCGGCCACTCGCTCAGCGCCACCCGGCTGGTGGCGCGGCTGCGCGGCGAGACCGGGCGCCGGGTGCCGGTGGCCGCGCTCTTCGACGCCCCGACGCCCGCCGGCCTGGCCGCCTGTCTCGCCGGGACCGGTGACGACGGCGAGGCGGACCTGCGCCCGCCGGTCGAGCGCGCCGAGCGCCCGCAGCCGCTGCCGCTCTCCCACAACCAGGAGGGCATGTGGTTCCTCAACCGCCTCGACGGCGCGGCCGCCACGTACAGCATCCCGCTGGTGCTGCCGCTTCCCCAGGAGGTGGACGCCGAGGCGCTGCGCGCGGCGCTGCGCGACCTGGCCGACCGCCACGAGGCGCTGCGGACGCTGCTGGTGGAGGCGGCGGACGGGGAGGCGGGCGGGGTCCTGGTCCGGCAGGAGGTGCTGCCCGCGGGCGGCGAGGGGCCGGTGACGGCGGTCGTCGACTGCTCGGCAGAGGAGGTGCCGGGGCACGTGGCGGCGGCGCTGCGCCACCGGTTCGACCTGGCACGCGAACTGCCGCTGCGCGCCTGGCTGCTGGGCACCGGCGGCGCCCGCACCCTGGTACTGCTGCTGCACCACGGCGCCTGTGACGGCTGGTCGCTGCGCACGCTGGCCGACGACCTGTCCGCCGCCTACGCCGCGCGCGCCGGGGGCCGCGCGCCCCACTGGCCGCCGCTCGACGTGCAGTACGCGGACTACGCGCTGTGGCAGCGCCGGCTGCTGGCCCCGCGGGCGGACGGCGGCGGGACGGCCGAGCGGCAGCTGTCGTTCTGGCGGCGCACCCTCCACGGCCTGCCCGAGGAGACGCCGCTCCCCCGCGACCGCCCGCGCCCTGCCGCGGCCGGCGGTGCGGGCGCGGGGTGCGTCCTGGCCGTGGACGCGGAGCTGCACCGGGCGCTGCTGCGCCTGGCGGAGGAGAACGACGCGAGCCTGTTCATGGTGCTGCACGCCGCGCTGGCCGCGCTGCTCACCCGCTGGGGCGCGGGGACGGACCTGGCGATCGGGACGCCGGTGGCCGGCCGCACCGACGCCGCGCTCGACGGCGTGGTCGGGCTGCTGGCCAACACCGTGGTGCTGCGCACCGACACCGCGGGGGATCCCGGCTTCCGTACCCTGCTGTCCCGGGTGCGCGAGGGCGACCTGGCCGCGTACGACCACCAGGACCTGCCGTTCGGCCGGCTGGTGCAGGCGCTGAACCCGCCGCGGCACCCGGCCAGGCACCCGCTGTTCCAGGTGATGCTGGCCCTCCAGAACGCGGGCGACGCGGTGCTGCGGCTCGGCTCGGGAAGCGCCCCGCTGCGCCCCGTCCCGACCGGCACCGCGAAGTTCGACCTCTTCCTCGACGTGGTGGAGCGGCACGGCACCGACGGCGCACCCCTGGGCCTCGACTGCCACCTGGAATACGCCACCGACCTCTTCGACACCGGCACCGCCCGGCAGTTGACGCAGACGCTGCAACTCCTGCTGGCCGCCGTCACCGCCGACCCGGACGTGCGCCTCGGCGCCCTGCCGGAACCGCGGCCGCAGCCGCGGCCCGCGGCCGAGGACCCGCAGCCGGCGGCGTCCGGCCCGGCGCAGAGCGGGCTCGCGGCACAGGAG
>NZ_CAJSLV010000012.1 GCF_907177275.1 Actinacidiphila cocklensis | reverse complement strand
AGTGGGCGCATCCCGACGGGATGCGCCCACTCACCTGCCCGCGCTCCCTTCAGGTCTCGTCGGCGGGATCGGCGCCGCGGTGATGAGTCAGTGGGCGTGAATCGAACCCCAGTTGAAGTTCTGGCCGTATCCCGTGCCGGATCCCCCGGTCCAGACCTGGCTGGTGGCGTAGTAGGTGGCCTTCACGTCCGTGTTCGAGTTGCTTGCGGTGAGCCTGTCTCCCCAAATGCTCCAGATCACCCACGGGCTGGCGGTGAGCGCGTTGGTGGCAGGGGCTGCGTCCGTGGGGGCGGTGATCGGGACGTTGCCGGTCTCGGCCAGCATGCGGGGTTTGGCGTAATCGGCCAGTCCCTTGTAGTAGATGTTTGTGAAGTCCTGGTTTTCCGGCGTGCTGACAGCGGCACCGTACTTCGCGTTGTAGTCGTCGACGGCGACGATGTCCACGCGGTCGGCGCCCGGGTAGTAGTCCCAGGGCACATTGGTGCCGTTGGGAGTCCAGGCGCTGGGGGACCACACGAAGATCAGGTTGTGGAGGCCCTTGGCCGTGACGAGGTAGTCGTAGGTGATGGACCACAGCTCCTTGTAGGTGGCCGGTGTCTTGCCTCCCCACCAGAACCAGGGGCCGTTCATCTCGTGGTACGGGCGTAGCAGTACAGGGATGTCGTAGGCGGCGAAGTAGGAGAGGTCGGCGGCGAGTATCTCCAGGTCGGCCAAGAGCGCCCGGTACTGAGGGGTGTCGGCCGCCCAGTCCACGACCAGGTCGAACCACGCCTGGTCGGTGCTGATGGTGGCGGGAGGGTAGTACTCGACGCCGCCCGGTCGCCGGCCCGCGACCTGGGTAAGGACCTGGCTGAAGTCCTTGAGTGACGAACCGGGATAGGGCTGATGGAAACTGACGCCGACCATTCCCGCCGCGGCCCCGCCATTGGCCACTTCGGAGATCCTGCCATCGGCGCCGACCATGGTGCCGCTGTAGTTGTAGGTGCCGTCCGCAGCGCGTGGCAGGCCCTTCCAGATGCCGAAGGCGAGGTCAACGGCGTCATCGGCGTACTGCCACTGCTTCTGCCCGGATGGGAGGCCGAGGTTCTGGTTGTAGGACCGCGGGGTGAAGGTGCCCCAGCCGTTGCTGCTGCCGTACCCGGGCCCCAGGTCGATCTCGACGAAACCCGGCAGCCTGCCGGTGATGGCCTGTGCCTTCTTGTAGTAGTAACCGACGTATGTAGCACCGCCCGCGTCCCCGTACTGCGGGTTGTAGAGCTCGTTCTGGGCTTCGACGTGCTGCCCGATGATCGTCATCGGCCTGTTGCCCGCGCGCGCGGCATTCTCCGAGGCGACCAGGAACGCGTAGGCCGCCTGCGCGTTCCGTGACGCCTGGGGATCACGGGCGGTGAGCGTCGGGGTGATCGGGGGCGCGGCGGCTGCGCTCGCACTCGCCGAGGGCGCCTTTGCCGCCAGCGTGGCAGTGGCCGAGGCGGTAAGGAATGTTCGTCTGCGCATGGCGTTCACATCTCCTCGTAAGGCGGTCCGGCGACCCTATCCAGCCTGCTGAGCAGGGCAACGGGCAGGCCATCCTGCCCTCACTCAGAGCGACCGCACCTGACCTTGCGGGGCACGGTTACTGAGGGGGAACCCCGGCCGGGGACAGCCGGGGTTCCC
>NZ_CAJSLV010000011.1 GCF_907177275.1 Actinacidiphila cocklensis | reverse complement strand
CCTCGCGCTTTCATGAAGCGGGTTGTCCGACGGGTGGTCAGGAATGCAGAAAGTGCCTCTGACCAGCAAGAATGAGGATTGTCGAGGTCCTTGTTCCTGCCATCGCCGGAGGCACTTCCCAGGTGAAGAAGCGTATCGGGTCCTATCCGCTTGTCCGTAGCGAGGGTGGCGGCCGGGCGGTGGTGTCCCAGGCCGGGGCCGTGCTCCTGGTCGAGACCGTTCGTAAGAGCGGGCTGGACCAGGTGATATCGGATGCGCTTGCACCGTGGCGACGCCGGCGGGCTGTGCACGATCCGGGCAAGATCCTGCTGGACGTGGCCCTCGCGGTCGCGTTGGGCGGGGACTGCCTCGCGGATATCGGGATGCTGCGGGCCGAGCCGGCCGTGTTCGGGCCGGTGGCCTCCGACCCGACTGTCTCCCGCCTCATCGACACCCTCGCCGCGGCAGGGCCGAACGCCCTGACCGCGATACGGAACGCGCGGGCCGAAGCGCGTGAGCATGTCTGGAACGTGGCCAAGGACGCCGCCCCGGACGCGGCAGGGCAGCTGATCGTGGACCTGGACGGGGTACTCGTGCAGGCCCACTCCGAGAAGCAGGACGCCACCGCGACCTGGAAGAAGACCTTCGGGCACCATCCCCTGATGGGGTTCGTCGACCACGGCAGCGGTGGGAGCGGTGAGCCGGTGGCCGGCCTGCTGCGGCCCGGCAACGCAGGCAGCAACACCGCCGCCGACCACATCACCACAGCCCAACTCGCCCTGGCCCAACTGCCGAAGAGATACCGGCGTGGACGCCAGACGCTGATTCGTACCGACTCCGCGGGCGGCACCCACGAGTTCGTCGCCTGGCTCGCGAAGCGGGGCAGGTGGCTGTCGTACTCGGTCGGCATGACCATCACCGACGCCGTCCACCACGCTGTGCTGCAGGTCCCACCTTCTGCCTGGACGGCGGCCGTCGAACCTGGCGGCGAGATCCGCGACGGCGCCTGGGTCGCCGAACTGGGCGGCGACGTCCTCAAGGGCTGGCCGAAGGGGATGCGGCTGATCGTCCGCAAGGAACGCCCCCACCCCGGCGCCCAGTTGCGCTTCACCGATGCCGACGGGCTTCGCCTCACCGCGTTCGCCACCAGCACCACCGGTCTCCCGATCGCCGCACTCGAACTACGGCACCGCCAGCGAGCCCGCGCCGAGGACCGCATCCGCGCTGCCCGCGCCACCGGCCTGCGCAACCTGCCCCTGCACGACACCGCACAGAACCAGATCTGGCTGGAGATCGTGCAGATCGCCCTCGACCTGCTGGCCTGGATGCCCATGCTCGCTCTGACCGGCGAAACCCGCAGGTGGGAGCCCCGCCGCCTCCGGCTCCGCCTCTTCTCCGCCGCCGCCCAGGTCATCACGACCGCCCGCCGCCGGCACCTGAGATTCGCCCGCCACTGGCCCTGGACCCACGTGATCACCGACGCCCTGGCACGACTCGAAGCACTTCCGAACCCAGGCTGACCACCACGTTCCCGTCCCTGCGAGCAGCACCACCCCGACCGGAACCGCGTGGAACCCGGCGCCCACCCGACGCGCAGCCGGGCCACCGGCCTGCCGACCATCAGACCCAGAACGCGAAACGGTCCACCAACTCCGTCGACAGACCGTCACGAAAGATCGAGGCTA
>NZ_CAJSLV010000010.1 GCF_907177275.1 Actinacidiphila cocklensis | reverse complement strand
AGTCGCTGTTGTCGTTCCGGCTGTGTGGGGTGTGTCTCGAACTGAGGTTTCCGACCGGGTGATCGTGGAGGCGTCGCGGCATAGAGGTGGGGCCTTCTGAACAGCTCGTTGGTGTCGAATCACCGAGCAACTCCAGGAGGCCCCGGTGTTGGAGTGTTCCGTGTGGATGGCCGGGCAGTCCAGTTCGGTCACCCGGGGGTGTGACTGTCTGGCTCACCGGTTCGGAAATGCTGCCGACAACGGGTCCCGGCAGCCGCGTTATCCGTCGGATATGACGGACGCGGAGTGGGCGGTGGTCCGGCCGTTGCTGCCGGTGCCAGGCTGGATGCGGGGGCGGGGCGGGCAGCCGGAGGCGTACTGCCACCGGGCGATACTGGACGCGATCCGGTACATGGTCGACAACGGCATCAAGTGGCGGGCGATGCCGGCCGACTTCCCGCCGTGGGACCGCGTCTACGCGTTCTTCCGCCGCTGGCGCGACCACGGCCTGGCCACCGAGTTCCACGACCGGCTGCGCGGACAGGTCCGTGTCCGTGCAGGCCGGGATTCGGAGCCGACAGCCGCCGTGATCGACTCGCAGTCAGTGAAAGCCGACGCCGTCGTCGGCGTCGACAGCCGCGGCTTCGACGGCGGCAAGCTGATCAACGGGCGAAAGCGTCACCTGGTGGTCGACACCTTCGGCCTGCTGCTGGGCGTGATGGTCACCGCCGCGGACATCGGGGACCGCACCGGTGCGAAGGTTCTGCTCCAGCGCGTGGCCGACGCCCACCACCGCCTGGAGTTGGTCTGGGCTGACGGCGGCTACACCGGCAGCCTCGTCGGACACTGCCTGGCCGCACTCGCACTGGTCCTGCAGGTCGTCAAACGCAGCGACGGTCAGAAGGGCTTCGTGGTGCTGCCCAAACGGTGGATCGTGGAGCGCACCAACGCCTGGCTGATGCGCACCCGCCGGCTGGCCCGCGACTACGAACGCCGCACCACCAGCGCCGAGGCAATGGCCTACTGGTCGATGACCCTGCTCATGACCCGCCGCCTGGCCCGGCCACACCCGCAGCCAGCGTGAACCGCCCCGGACCCGGCTCGGTCAGCCAGCCCCGCGCGACCAGACGTTTCGCCTTCGACCGCAACGCCTCCACCCGCGCCGGCACCACGTCCATCCCGAACACCGCGGCCATCTCCTGGCACGTCAACGGCCCCTGACCAAGCCGCACGCGGTCCGCGAGCGTCTGCACGATCCGCTGGTAGTCCACCGACAGCACCGACCGATCAAGGCCCTCACACCACACCGGCACCTGCGACCTCGGCTTGACCGCATCCCCGGACGGCGACGGCACATCCGCGTCCAACGGATCCGAGGTGACCTCCGTAACAGCGGTGCCGGCGCCGGGAGCCAGGACCGCATCAACCCGCCTACGGGCGACAGCCCACTCCTGCCATTCCTGCTCGGCCGCGGCCAGCTCGGCCTGGATCCGGTCGGCCTCCTCCCGCAACCCGTCGACACGACGGCGAGCAGCGAGCTCGTGCTGTTCCAGCAGTCCGACAACCGACGGCATCCAGGCCTCCCCGGCGAGCGACAACCCGACAGGCCACAACTCCCACCGAATCACCGACCCTATGCCCGACCAGCGAAAACGCTGCCCTCAAGTTCGGAACGACAACAGCCACT
>NZ_CAJSLV010000009.1 GCF_907177275.1 Actinacidiphila cocklensis | reverse complement strand
GGCCGCCGCGGCGACTGCGGACCGGCGGCCGCGGCCGCCGGCCACGACGCTCGCGGTGGTCGCCACCGACGCCGTGCTGACCCGGGCGCAGGCGCACAAGCTCGCGGGCAGCTCGCACGACGGGCTGGCCCGCGCGGTCCGCCCGGCGCACCTGCTCTCGGACGGCGACACCGTCTTCGCCATGGCCACCGGCCGCCGCCCGCTCGTACCGCGGGACCGAGCCGCCGCCGCGCACCCGGCCTTCGGGGTGCACATCGAGGCGGGCTCGCTGGACGAGGTGCTCGCGGCCGGCGCCGACGCCCTCACCCGGGCGATCCGGCACGCCGTGCTGGCAGCGGAGACGGTGGACGGCCCCGGCGGCGTCTTCCCGAGCTACCGGGACCTCTACCGAGACCTCTACCAGGACCTCTACCAGGACCGCTGAAGGGCCGGGCGCCCCGCGGCCGGCCGCCCGCTCGGCCCATTTCGCGGACCGGCTGGCGCGTCACCGGCCGGTTTGCCGTGCGGGACGCGACGGAGCGGTAAGGCTCGGCTCATGCACTCCATCACCGACTGGCTCGAGAACTCCTCGGGCGCCATGGTCTACGCGATCGTGGCCGCCCTGGTCTTCTGCGAGGACGCGCTCTTCTTCGGCTTCGTCCTGCCCGGTGAGACGGCGGCGGTACTCGGCGGGGTGATCGCAGGGCAGGGCCGGGTGTCGGTCTACTGGATGTGTGCGACGGTCGTGCTGGCCGCGATCGCCGGGGACTCGGTCGGTTACGAGGTCGGCCGGCGCTTCGGGCCGCGCATCCTGGAGACCAAGGCGCTGCGCGGCCACCGGCAGCGGATCGGGCAGGCCCAGGGCTTCATCCGCAGACGCGGCCCCGCCGCGGTCTTCCTCGGCCGCTTCATCGCCTTCTTCCGCGCACTGATGCCCGCGCTCGCCGGCATCTCGCGGATGCCGTACCCGACGTTCCTGCTCTTCAACGCGCTCGGCGGGCTGGTGTGGGGCGTCGGCTTCACCCTGCTGGGGTACTTCGCGGGCGCGGCCTACAAGCAGGTCGAGCAGACGGCGGGCACGGCGGTGGCCGTCGTGGTGGCGGTGGTCGTGGTGGCCGCGGTGGTGGTCTGGCGGGTCCGCCGCCATCGCGCCGAAGGCGCAGGGGAAGCGGACGGCGACGGCGCGGACGGTCAGGGCGGCGACGGCGCGGGCGGTCACGACGGCGACGGCGCGGACGGTCACGACGGCGGGGATACGGACGGTCAGGACGCGGACGGGACGGGCGGGGCAGGCGGCAAGGGCGGCGCTGGCGGCGACGAGCGCGGCTGAGCGCGGCTGAGCGCGTACATGTGTTCGTGGTGCGTATGCGTGTGCTGATTCCCGAGTTCCCCGCGGTGACAATGTGCCGAGATGGCAACAAACGGGGCCGTGGAGGTTCGAAACGGGCTCGCGGTGAGCAATCGTCCAATATGCCTCCCTTGTCTCACTGTTCCGCGACCGCCGAGCCGCAGCGGGTGCGTCGCCGTAGAACCCTCCTCGCCGCGGCGGCCGTCGCAGTGCTGTCGGTGGCCGCCGTCGGCTGCGGCGACAAGGCCGCGTCCGGCCCGGCCGCCGGCGACGCCGGCGCGACCGGCGCCCCGCGGTCCTCCGCACCTGCGGCGATGCCCGGCAGCCCCGGCGACTCGGCCGGCGACTCCGCGAACGGCGCGGCGGGCACCGCAC
>NZ_CAJSLV010000007.1 GCF_907177275.1 Actinacidiphila cocklensis | reverse complement strand
AGCCCCACAACAACCGGCTCCGCAAGAGAATCCAACCCCGGCGCCGACATATCCACAGCCGACTCCAACGCCTCCACAGGAGCCGACGGCACGCCACGGCCCGTCAGGGAAAGCACCTCGTCCAGCAGCAACAGCAGGCCCGCCCACGACTGCTCAAGACCCTTGGCCTTGTTGTAATCCGCCGTGATGTCCCACAGCTTGGACAGCGTGAGCGGCCCGGTGTCACCATCGAGGGCACGCAGCGCGTCAAGCTCCTGGAAAGCCCGCATGGCCCGTTCGAAATTCGATTCGTCCGGCCCGAGCTTCGCCCCGAAAGCAAACCGTGCCGCCCGGAGCCACCTCAGCAACTGCTGCTCCTCCGGCCGCTGCCCGAGTGGACCGCCGAGCCGCTGAGCCCATTCCTGCAACTGATGCGCGTTCAGTTCGGGATAAGCGGTCTCAAAACCCGCTCCAGCCGGTCGGCGGATGTCTTTCACTTCCAAGTTGTACCGATCTGGATAATTACCGGATTTCGGCGCGTAACCAATCCGGACATTAGCTCCGACAACTGGAGTGCCCAACATATTCGCCGCGCGCTGGAAAGCGCTGGGGTCACCGAAAGGATCATCGGCATTGATCCGATGCCGGGTGGCTTTGCACGCCAATGCCATCACCGAATCCCCCGGCCGCACCGACGACTGGAAACTTCCCCGCCGCCCGTGGTACCCCGCAATCTCGTCTATCGGCGCATCACGAGAAGAGCCATCGATCAGCGGAACTTGCCCGACAGTGCCATCGAAATGGAAAACCATCGTATACGCCGGGAGGGGGAAAGGAAGCCGATGCGCCTTGGACTCGCGCACGATACGCGCGGACCCGTCCGGCCTCGTCTCGATCTCTGCATAAGTGAAATGCTCGACATTGGATATCTGGCTTCTGTCAAGAAATTCCGCCGCTATCTGCTCGGGGGTCAGCATGAAACGCCCGCCCGTACCCTGCCCGTCGATCCCGACCATTGCCGTCGACACGATTTGGCCATCAGGGATTTCCACACCATTGACGTCCGCCACAGAGCCCAGTACAGCACGAGAACGCTGACCCGGATCATTGGGAATCCAGACCGCGCCCCTACCCACCAAGCGGAGCACCCGCTCACCATCCGGCGCCGTGAACTGGATGATCCGACTGTTGGCCGACCAGGTCCTCACATTCAGCCGATCGGCCACAAAGGCCGGACCCTCCAACGTCCGCTCCCCGGCCCGATCCACCACGATCACCAGCTCGCTCCGGGGCTGCTGCCACTCCGAGTCATACTCCAGCAGCTCGGCGAACTCCTCCCAGTCATGGACAGCCAGCGGATTCCCCTCACCGTCGGCAACCACCGGAAGCCCACGGCGGGCAACGGCCGAGACCACCCACCGTTGCTGCGTCCACGGCGCATCATGGCTGCCGAACAACCTCCTACCGTTCCTATCGCCCACTTGATACGTGTCCAGCTGTAGCTCATTGGTATCGCGCGTCCAGTCACGACCCGTCAGCCAACCCGTCTCATCGATCAACTGCGACCGCGCGCCCAGCGCACCACGCCGTTGCAGGTCGAACGCACCGATCGCGGCCGGACTGTACGCACGCCCCGCCTGATCCGCCGTCACGACCAGCTCGTACAGCCAGCCGAGGACCGTCTCGTCGGGCACGACCGAGCCATCGAGGTGGAGCAGTCGCCGGGCCAGCGCCGCCAGGTCCGGTTCCCCGCCGACCAGACCCGTGAGCACGTCGTAAGCGTGCTGCTTCGTTTCCGCTGCGACGCCGGCCTGGGCCAGGGCCTGGTCCAGGGCTTGAGCCAGGCCCTGGGTGTCATACGCGTCGTGTGCGTCGTCGGGGGCCATCGGCACGCGTCCGACCCGGGGGCGGGCCGCAACAGGCTGCGGGGTGGGGGTGAGTT
>NZ_CAJSLV010000006.1 GCF_907177275.1 Actinacidiphila cocklensis | reverse complement strand
TCGACGACATGATCCTGTCGCTCTATGCACGCGGGATGACGACCCGTGACATCTCCACGCACCTGAAGGAGGTCTACGGCTCCGAGGTGTCACCGGCCCTGGTCTCCAAGATCACCGACGTGGTCGCCGACGAGATCACCAGCTGGCAGAACCAGCCGCTTGACGACGGGCGATTTCCACTGGTGGTCGCGACACGAGGGGATGAAAGCAATGCCACGAGGCGGCAGCAACAAACTGCCGATGTCCGTACCGAAGAGGTACTTTGAGCTGCGTAGGGAAGGCCTGAAGGGGGCAGCTGCTGCCCGCCAGGTGGGCGTATCCACCAGCGCGGGATCGCTGTGGTTCATAGACGCTGGACGCATGCTCCTTGCCGACAAGCCGATCGACCCACGCTTTCTGACCCAGGAAGACCGGATCGCCATCGCCGGCGGCCTCCAGTCCGGCCGTCCAGCCGCGATGATCGCCGAGGAGATCGGCAAGCACCGAGCGACGGTCTATCGGGAAATTCAGCGAGGCCGGAAGGGCGACGGCTCCTACAACCCTTGGTGGGCGCATAACCAGGCCCTCGTCCGCCGACGCCGGCCCAAGCAGGAAAAGCTCCGCGCCAGCGGCCAGCTGAATGGCTTCGTCAGCGAGAAACTTCAGCAGAGCTGGTCGCCGCAGCAGATCTCCCGGCAGCTCGCGCGCCTTCATCCCGGGATCCCGGCCATGAACGACAGCCCAGAGACCATCTACCGCGCCCTGTATGCAGGACTTCTGGACAGGCGCCGGGCCAAACTACGCACCGGACGCGGCCGCCGGAAGAAGCAGCGCCGCGGCATACCGATGACGAACGCGATCCCGAACATGCGGCCGATCCACACCCGCCCACGACAGGCCGAGGACCGCACGACCGCCGGACACTGGGAAGGCGCGTAGTGCTTCAAAACGGCCTCACCGTCTCTGACCTGGGACCTTTCCCCTTGATCAACTTGCCCGGTGGTACTCGTTGATAAGGCCAGTGACCGCTTGCCGCCGCTCGATCCGGGTTGCAGGGAGGGGGATGATGTTCGGGTCGTCGAGGGGAGCGAGCTGCCTTCGGCCCTGGTGTGGTCTGTGTCGGTTGAAGTGGGTGGCGTACTCGTGAAGGACCTTGTGCGCGTGGCCGCGGTTGTAGATCAGGAGCCGGTCAGCGCATTCCTCGCGCACAGACCGGACGAAGCGTTCGGCGTGCGGGTTGCAGTTCGGGCTCCTCGGGGGAATCTTGGTCACGGCGATGTTCTCGCTGGCGAAGACGGCATCGAACGCGGCGGTGAACTTGGCGTCCCGATCGCGGATGAGGTGGGTGAAGTCGGCAGCGCGGGCACCGAGTTGCCAAATGAGTTGCCGGGCTTGCTGGGTCGCCCAGGCGGCGGTGGGGTGAGCGGTGACGCCGAGGATGTGAACGCTGCGGGTGCCGACTTCCATAACGAAGAGGGCGTACAGCCGTTGAAGCCCGATGGTGTCCACGTGAAAGAAGTCCGTGGCGAGCAGGCCGCCGGCCTGGGCTTTCAGGAACGCCGCCCACTCGCCGCGGGGCGACTGGTGTCGCGGTGCGGGTCCGAGGCCGGCCTGGCGCAGGATGCGGCGGACGCTGGCTGCGCTGACCCTGTGCCCGAGGCGGCGGAGTTCGCCGTGGACGCGGCGGGCGCCCCATCGGGGGTTCTCGACGCCGAGCCGGATGATGAGTTCGCGCAGCTCATCGGATATCGGTGGCCGTCCTGGCGATCTGGGCTGGGTCCACTTCTGCTTGACCAGGCGCTGGTGCCAGGCCAGCAGAGTGCGCGGAGAGACGATCCGGTGGTTGCGCAGGATCCGCGGCAGCAGTCGGGCCAAGGCTGCGAACAGGGCGCGGTCTGGCCAGGTCGGTTTCGGGGTGTCGACCTGTCGACGCAGCACCGTGACCTCGTGCCGGAGAAGCAGGATCTCGGCGTTCTTTGCAGCAGAGGATCGGCATAGAAGGACAAGCCAGGCGAAGATCCGGGTGGCCAGTAGGTAGATCATCCGTACGAGCACGTTGCGATGATGCCGGATGGTCGTCCGGTTGGGAGCATCAGACCAGGTCAGCAGTTGTGAGCGGATTTTGAAGCAGTACGAGGCTTCCTGGCCCTGGCTGTGCCACCAGCGGCGGATCGACTCCACGGCGAACGCTGCGGTGTCGTGGTCGGTGCCGACGTTGACCCAGCCGGTATTGG
>NZ_CAJSLV010000005.1 GCF_907177275.1 Actinacidiphila cocklensis | reverse complement strand
TCGACGACATGATCCTGTCGCTCTATGCACGCGGGATGACGACCCGTGACATCTCCACGCACCTGAAGGAGGTCTACGGCTCCGAGGTGTCACCGGCCCCGGTCTCCAAGATCACCGACGTGGTCGCCGACGAGATCACCAGCTGGCAGAACCGGCCGCTTGACGACGTCTACCCCATCCTCTACATCGACGCTCTCATCGTGAAGGTCCGCGATGGTGGCATGGTCACCAACAAGGCCGCCCACCTGGTCATCGGAGTCGACGTCGACGGCATCAAGAACGTGCTGGGCATCTGGCTCCAGGACAGTGAGGGCGCCAAGTTCTCATAGTGGTTCCCGGGTTGGGACGACACTCCCGGAGAGGGGAGGGCGGATGTCGTCCCCCGTGACCCGAGGAGGCGCGTGATGGTGAATTTCGTCGGAGGCCGAGCCCAGGCCGAGTACATGGCGCGAGTGAGTGATCTCCCGCAGGGGCGGTGTCTGGTCGTTGCCGTGGATGTTGGCAAGCACAGTGCGATGGGTTTGATCGCCGATCATTGCGGCCAGATCATCGGCGCGCCGATCGACTTCGAGCTGACCCTGCCGGGGGCCGGGGTCCTCGAACTGGCCATCCGGTCGGCGGTCGACGACAGGGATGCGGCCAGCGTGCGGGTCGGAATCGAAGCCGCGGGCCACTACCATCGGGCCCTGGCAGCTACCCTGCGTGAACGGGGCCTCGACGTGGTCGAGTTGAATCCGTACCAGGTCAAGTTGGCTCGGGGGCAGATGGGGCAGGCCCGGATCAAGACCGATCTGCGTGACTGCATGGCCATGGCCGAGTTGCTCGTCCGCGGGCAGGGATGGCCGCTGCGAGCGGAGGAGACGGCGATGGCCGAGCAGCGGGCCTGGGTAGCCCACCGGCGTCGGAAACTGCAGGCCATCAAGGCTCTCGGCGCTCAGATTCACGCTCTGGCGGACACCGCCTTCCCCGGTCTGACTGGCTGCTTCACCAGCGGGCTGGAGTCCCCGACCCTGCGCATGCTGCTGGCCACGATGCCGGACCCGGCCCGCGTCGCCGAACTCGATGTCCCTGCCCTGGTGAGGCACGCAGCCGCCCATGGCAGGCGGATGCTCCGTCCGAAAGCGGCCCAGGTCATCGCCGCCGCGCGGGATGCGATGTGCGTGCCCGAGGCCCCTCGTGCAATCGCTGCCCGCCTGCTGGTCAGTGAGCGCGCCCAGTACGAGACGCTGCTGGAGGACCTGGCGATCGCCGACCACGAGCTGGCGGCACTGCTGCCGTGCACGCCCGCCGGGGTACTGCTGTCGGTTCCGGGGATAGGCCCGGTGACGGCCTCCTACTACGGGGCCGCGCTCGGCGACCCGCACCGATTCAAGAACGCGGACGCCGCCTGGCGGTACGCCGGTCTGGCGCCGACCAGTTACGAATCCGCGGGACGGCGCGGTCCTGCCAGGATAAGCAAGATCGGCTCGGTGGAACTGCGCCAGGCCGCCATCGCGCTCGGCGCGGGTGTCGCCCAGCATCATGCCGACTTCACTGCCTACAAGCAGCGGCTGCGTGAGGCGGGTAAACGCCCGATGGTGGCCGCCATCGCCACCGCTCACCGCGTGCACCGTCTTGCTTTCGCGCTGATGCGCTCCCAGCAGCCCTACGACACGGAACGCTGGAACGCGGCGGTGTCCGCCGGCCAGGAACGAAGCCGGCCCGCCACGACCACCCATCGAGCGGCCCATACGACGTGACCGGCCTCGCCCGGTCACGATAATGCCAGGTCATCAGACCTGCCAGGACTCCTCACGAGCGAGCTCGTGAGGCGCGGGCGGCACAGGCCGGACCGACGTCGTCAAGTATCAGCGGCCGATCCCGGGACCGCGCAGCCAGCAAGACGCCCGGCCTGTCCCGCCACCGTGAGCGCGCACAACAGCCAGCAGCGCGACTGCGACTACATGAGTAAGCGCCGCCCGGGAACACCGCCCGCACCGCATGATCCACCCAACATAGAAGATCATCAACCGGCCCTGGCAGGCCGGCCGATCCGCCCTGCCTGCAACAGACTTGACAAGCACCCGAGAACAGCTGGCTGAACGTCCTCACCCAGCTCAAGAACCGCGGCCTGAAGGATGCACTGATCGTCTGCTGCGACGGGCTGAAGGGCCTACCCGAGGCGATCAACACCGTCTGGGAGGAGGCCCTGGTCCAAACGTGTGTCACGCACCTGATCCGGTCCTCGATGAAATACGTCAGCTACACCGACCGCAAG
>NZ_CAJSLV010000004.1 GCF_907177275.1 Actinacidiphila cocklensis | reverse complement strand
ACCGACCCCCTGGCGAAGTCCACGCCGAGTTCGAAGAATTGCGACTCGCCGCATAATTGATCGGCAGAGCCCTGTCCGGGAAACGCGAGGCCCCTCAATCCGGGACGCCCTTGCGGCCGCGAACCACCACGAAGTACGGCCGCCCAGTATTTTCCGAGTCACCACACCAGATCGAGCAGCGTGCAGAGCTGTCGGCGAAAATCGCAAACAAAAGGTCGGCAGGAAGTGCCGTCGGCCTCGCCGACTGCGACGCTGACAGTCAGAGCGGCCAGCCAGGTGGTCATACCATCGATCATCTCACCTATTGCCAGGCCGCACGAGTCAGCGCAGAGTACCAGGTCTACGACCCGGAAACTGACGTCTACACCACGATCGGTGGCGACATTTTCGATCTCGACACCGTCGGGACGACGGTCAGCAGTCAACGCTCGGTCGTATTTCAGACACGACTGAGCAATTTCACCCCTTACGGTGAGAATATCGCAGAGGTGCCTCTGTACATCAGTATCGATTGCCTGCCCCGCTTCGGCGAAACGTGTACGCCAAGCACCCCTAAGCAGCGCACCGATACGATTGCAAGCTGGATGGCGGATGGGAACACATCCGTCTCTTTCAGCTCACCCGTCACGGGGAACACGACCGGCGACGACAAGCTTTCTTGGTACGACTTTCACACTAGAATCGGACTTGTGGGCGGCTACAAGGAGGCCACCGTCCCTGGTGAGGGCTTCCGCTGCGACTCCGCTTCGTATGTGGGATCGCAAGGCTGCGTGTTCGATTCGGTTACCGAAGTGTGGAACCTTACGATGGACAATTCGGTGAAGGAGACGTCCGCGCACATATGGAAAGCGCAGACCTACCCTTCGCTGACGCTCCCGCTGTCGAGCGACGGGTCAGCCAAGAGTATCCCGGGCTCGCCGGCAAGCGGGCGGCCGTTGAGCAGGGTAAAATCGAGCGATCCTATATACGGGCGCAATCGGGGCGCTGCCCAGCGCGCCTGCCGGCGGTACTGGGGCGGAAACTACTCGGCCAACAACACCTACCAGTGTGACGAGTATCCGTTCGCTTCGACCTATCAGGGTGGATCGAACGGTCCCAACTCCTTCTCGGTCCAGGTGGTCACGGCAGATGACAACACCACGGCGGGCAACAGGCTCGGAGGCTTCTACAAGGACCAGCGAATCATCGACTCCGACCCTTTCTATGTCCAAGTGGTCGACGCCTCAGGAAACCCCATAACCTACGCCCCCGATCCCCCCGCGCCGCCTCAGCACCCATCGTTCGGTGGGGACATGAACGGCGACGGGAACAGCGACCTGGTGGCGGTCGACTCCTCAGGGCTGCTCTGGCTCTACCCGGGCAAGGGCGATGGAACGCTTGGTTCACGGGTCGAGATCGGCACAGGCGGGTGGAAACAGGCGATCGTCAGCCACCGAGGCGACTGGACAGGTGACGGCAAGGAGGACCTGGTGGCCTACTTCCCGTCGACCAAACTCGCATGGGTTTACCCTGGAGACGGAACCGGGCACCTAGGGACAAGGATCGCGCTCAATACGGACGCGGCGACCGCGAGTTGGTTCCACTACGACTTCCTCGGAATCGGCGACCTGACAGGAGACGGATATCCTGACGTCGTCGACAATCAGTATCTGAACGGCAACTCGATCCTGGGACTGGGGCGAGGCGACCCAAGCCATCCAGCACACCTCGTCAGCCCGGAGGTCAACATAGGTAGCGGATTCGACCTGTTCACCCTGGCGGCTCCAGGAAATGCCGACAATGCGGCTAGAGTTGACCTTCTGGCGAGGAATGTCGTAACTGGCGTGCTGTACATGTACTACGGGACCACGGCGTCGAAGTTCGCGTCGCCGACGGTTTATGGAACAGCCGGATGGTCACTGGCCAACAGGCCTCTCATCGCATCGGGAAATGATGCGGACAGCGACGGAGTGCAGGACCTGTGGGCGACCGACGCGTCCGGGAAGCTACTCTTCTATAAGGGCAGCCAGGACAGTGCCGGCCACCCGGTCGATGGCCCGTCGACCGCGGTCGGCAGTGGGGGCTGGGGAAATATGACAAATATCAGCTGAACAATTCAGCAACCCGCGCGACCCTGGGCGCTTCGGACGGGGAGTACGATAGCGCCCGGGACCGTGCCGCCAGTTCAGCCGACGAGCGAAGCAGACACATACCGCAGTACCCCTGTACCCTGCGGTGCACTCGGGATATCCCGCCAGTACCGCTACCAGACTGAGGTGTGACGTGACCGCGTTACAGAGGTCCGTGCAGGGCCGCCCGATCATTATCCGCCGGCTTTTCGTGGTGGCAGACGATGCCATTCCGCATCCGATCCAGGAAGTGGCAAGGGTGGCGTTCGACCTCAGCAGGCCTGTCTGGAAGACCACTCATGGCCTTGTACTGGTCTCCACGGGCAACGA
>NZ_CAJSLV010000003.1 GCF_907177275.1 Actinacidiphila cocklensis | reverse complement strand
GCGCTCGGCTGGTCGAGACCCGCCTCGACATCCGCGCCACCGGTCCGGGCGGCCGGCGGCTCCTCGGCCGGGTCGGGCGCATCGCCGAGCCCGGCGTCCGCGGCCCCGGCCGCGCCCGGGAGCGCGAGGTCCGCCTCGTCATCCCCGTCCCCGAGCGCCGGGGCGTCGCCGGGCCGGGCCGCTGGTGCCCGCAGCTCCGCGGTGGGGGGCGGGTCGGGTATCGGGAGGAGGGTCGGGGGGGCGTCGTCGAGGCGGGGGGGGGGGGGGGGGCGGGGGGGGGGGGGGCGGGGGGGGGGGGGGGGGGGGGGGGGGGGGGGGGGGGGGGGGGGGGGGGGGGGGGGGGGGGGGGGGGGGGGGGGGGGGGGGGGGCGGGGGGGGGGGGGGGGGTGGGGGGACATGGATGCGGGCTCCGGGGGTCAGGGGCGGGTGGCGGGGACGGCGGTCCAGGCCGGGTGGGCCGGGGTGGGGGCCAGGCGGGTCGGCGAGACCGACTCCGCGGGCGCGGTGAAGGGGCGCGGAGCGCCCTGCGCGTCGAGCAGCGGGAGGCGGCGCACGGGGTGGTGCGCCATCACGTCCAGGTAGCTGTCGCGGAAGGCGTCCACGCAGGTGGTGACCGTGAAGAGGGCCAGCGCCCGCTCCCTGGCCGCCGCGCCGAGGCGGGCCGCGCGTTCCGGCCCGCGCAGCAGGTCGAGCGTCGCCTCGGCCAGCGCCTTCGGGTTGCGCGGCGGCACGACGAGCCCGGTGCCGCCGATGACCTCCCGTACCGCCCCCACGTCCGTGGACACCGTGGGCCGCCCGCAGAACATCGCCTCGACCAGGCTGAGCGGGAAGCCCTCCGCGCTGCTGGACAGGACCACCACGTCGCCCGCCGCGTAGGCGTCCGCGGGCTCAGGGGCGCCGGGCGAGCCGATCTCCTCGAAGCTGACCGGGTTCTCGCCGACGGCGTGCGCGTCGGCTGCCTCGTCGGGGAAGAGCTGGGCGGCGAGCGTGCGGCAGTGGTCCAGGTAGCCGGCGGCCCGCCCGTCCACCGCCCGCAGGTGGAAGATCCGCAGCCGGGCCTGCGGCTCCTCACGCCGTATCGCGTGGAAGGCGTGCAGCAGCGCGATGAGGTCCTTGGCCGGGTCCGCCCGGCCGACCCACGCCACCGTCGGGTCCGCGTGCGCGGCCTGCTCGTCGGCCTGGGCCGCCGCCTCCGCGGCCGCACCGGCCCGGGCGAACCGGCCGGCGTCGATCCCGGGGTGGATCGTCCGCATCCGCTCCCGGGGCGCACCGCACCGCTCCTGCCAGCGCCGCACATGCGTGGATCCGGGCGTGATCAGCGCGGCCTGCCGGTAGGTCTCGCCGGCCAGCAGCCGGAAGTGGTCGCCGAGCAGGGCGCGGACGGCAGGGGGCAGCCCGGCGGCCCGGTGGGCGAGCAGCGCCTCCCGGGCACGGACGGTGTACTCGGTGACGATCAGCGGGGTGCCGCAGAACCGTTTGCCCAGCAGCCCCGGCAAGGCCGCGGGGCCGCCGGACACCGCGTGGCACACATCGGCCGCCCCCAGCTCGTCGGGGCCGTACCAGGGGGCCGACAGCGGGCGCAGCTGGCGCTCCAGCAGATCGGCGGCGGTGAGGAGTTCGGTGACGACGATGTCGCCGAGCACCGGGCGTACGCCGGGCGCGCGGCAGGCCGCCTCCAGCTCCGCGACCGCGTCGTCGCCGCGCAGCATCGCCGGGAGGGCGCCCGCGGTCTCCACCGCGAGGTCCGCGAGGGCGTACAGGCCGGTGGCGAAACGGTCCGCCCGCTCGGCCGTGCCCATCGCCGTACCGCCGGCCAGGGCGGTGGCCAGGTCCCGGAAGCCGCTGCGGAAGGCCGCGCGCCGGGCCTTGGCGGCGGAGCGGCCGATGCCGCCGGGTGCGACGGGAGCGGGCTCGCCCCAGAGGCGCTCGTGGCGCACGCGGCGCACCTGCGACGGGGTCTCGACCCGGCCCGCGGACTCCGTCCGCGGGGAGCGGCTCAGGGCGTAGACGTCGAAGTCGTGGTGGGCCAGGCCCCTGACGAGGCGGTCGCACCATGCGCCACCCTCACCTCTTGCGTACGGATAACCACCCTCGGTAAGTAATCCAATCCGCACGGGTCCGCTCCCTCTCGTCCTCAGCCTGGTCCTCGGGCCGGACGGGGTGGTGTCCCGCCCGGCGCGACGACCGTATTGCGCACTGCGGGCACGGCGGCGGACGGATGTCCGCGACACCACCAAAAGGGGTGAACGGGCGTAACTTCTCCCAACGCCGGGCGTTGGTGCCATCCCCCGCTGAAGAGGGCGCCCCCTCAGGGGACGAGCGGGCTGCGGCGGCGCCGGGCTACGGGAACGGCCAGGGGTTGGGCCGGCAGGTCGGGCCGCCGTTGAGCGAGAGGAACTTGGTCTGCTGCATCATGACCGGGGCCGGGGCGCCGGCCCGCGGGCAGCCCACGTGGTTGTGCCCCAACCGGTGCCCGACCTCGTGGTTGATCAGCATCTGCCGGTACTCGTGCATGAGCTGCGGCCCGTAGGTGTCGGCGCCCTGCGCCCACCGGAACGCGTTGATCATGGTCCGCGGCGTGGACGCCGCATCGCACGAGACGTTCTGGACGGTCGTGTCGAGGCCGGACTTGGCGCACCACTTGGCCGTCGTGCCGGGGCTGGCCAGCGTCACGACGATGTCGGCGTGCCCGGTCGAGACCCGCTCGAAGGACATGGTGCCGCCGTGACCCCAACTGCGCTCGTCGTTCAGGGTCTTGAAGACCGTGTCGCTGAACAGCCGTCCGTCCAGCGGGAGTCCCTGCTCGACGTCGACCCGGAAGGTCATCACCTTGCCCTTGCCGGGCGCGGCCTGGTGGCCGGGGACGGTGGTGAAGGCGCCGGACAGCTGCAGGTCGGGCTCCAGCGGATACTGCAGGTCCATCAGCTGGTCGTAGCCGATCGGGGCGACCGTCCGGATCGGGCTCGGCGTGGCGCTCGGGGTGGCGCCAGGCGCGGAGTCGTCGCTCGAACGGCTCGGGGTGTCACCGCCGGGGTCGGGCGAGGGCGTGTCGCGGTCCCGGCCGGTGAGCTGGCCGCCGGCCGCGACCGCGACCACGGTGACCACCGCGGCCGCGGCGATGCCGCTGATCGTCCAGGTCGCCTTGCCGGGCCTGCGGCGCCCCGCGTTGCCCCCGCCTCGCGGTGCCCGGCTGGCCCGGGCCGCTTTCGCCCGCCGGGTGGCCGCACGAACTCCGCCGGGACTTTCCCCCACC
>NZ_CAJSLV010000002.1:140544-217938 GCF_907177275.1 Actinacidiphila cocklensis | reverse complement strand
CCGAGACCCACCCGTTCGCCGGCTGCGCCAACGCACCCGACGACGACCACCGATACGACGACGGAAGAGAACACGTACCACCCGACGTCGGCGGCGTCGTGGTGGGTGTCGTGGGCACGGTGGTCGGCGGGGTGCTGGTGACCGCGCCGGTGCACGCGGTGCCGTTGAGCGTGAAGGCGGTGGGGACAGGGTTGGTGGTGCTGTAGGCACCGTTGAAGCCGAAGTTGGTGGAGGCGCCGGTGGCCAGGCTGCCGTTCCAGGAAGCATTGGTCACCGCGACCTGGCTGCCGGTCTGGGAGTACGAACCGCCCCACAACTGCGTGATGGTCTGTCCGGAGGCGAAGGACCAGGTCAGCTGCCAACTGCTGACCGGCTCCCCCAGATTGGTCACGCTCACATTGGCGCCGAAGCCGCCGGTCCACTCGTTCGTGACACCGTAGTCGACCCGGCAGCCGCTGGCGGCCTGCGCCGACGAGGTTGCCACGAATGACACCCCGGCCGCAGCCAGCACAGTGGCGAGCATGGCTATCAGTAACGACCTGTACCGTCTGAACGTGTGCGTCTGTTTCATGGAACACTCCTTGAGTGATGGGCCGGGAAGGGAATTGATTGCGCAGCTGTCCGGCGCAACCGATACGGCACGGCTACGGCACGGCAGACCTACATCTACGCGGCCGGGTCCCCCGACATGTGAGCGCTAACTACTGACCTTTCGCGGATCTACCCCGGCACTCTGCGGCCGGCTCACCGCTCGAAGGAGCGGCGAAAGCAGTCCTGGGAAGGGTGCACGAAGGAGCACGGCCGCGTACGGGATCCACAGACGGCGGCAACGGCGAAGTCGCTCGACCGGGATCACCCGCAGCGTGGGCAGGCGCTCGAATGCGATCATGGAACCTCCAGCGGCGTGAACAGCGATGACCTGTCAGGCACGCGCGAACCGCTAGGAGGAGCGATCTGCGAAAAGACGAGCTGGGTCGGACCGGCGATTCCAACAGGGTCCGACGTCCCCGCACTCGGTGCCCGATCCGGCAATCAGGCAGTCGCGGCAGGAGATTTGAAAACTAAGGTAAGCAGACGAGTCCTTCGGGCGTCTATGACAGCAGCAGTGGAGCTTGCACAGTTGACCCCGGCCGGCCGGTTCGGTCCGTGAGGGGCGAACCGGCTGAAGGGCCATGAGCGGAGGCCCGGACACATCGGCGGTCTTACGGGGTGATCTTGGTGTACCTCTCCCCCGACCCGGACTCGGTCGAGCTGGAGGAAGGGTTCACACGCGACATGCGAGGGATCGGGCGCAGCCGGGCGGCGTTACTGCCGGTCCCCACGGGGGACGTTAGCTCCCTTGGGGACCAACGGTTCGCGTGCCCACGCTCGGGCTGTCTAAGTCTTCGGCGGCAACCGGGGCGTCACAAGAGGGGAGCGAGCGTCGCTTCCGCATGGTCGGGAGCGGCGTCCGCCGGAGTCCGGTCGGCGAGCGCGGCCAGGTGGCGCTCGGCGTCGAGTGCGGCTGCGCAGCCGGTGCCGGCGGCGGTGACGGCCTGGCGGTAGGTGTGGTCGACGACGTCGCCGGCGGCGAAGACCCCGGGGACGCTGGTGCGGGTGGTGGGGGCCTGAACGGTGATGTAGCCCTCGGGGTCGAGGTCGAGCTGCCCGGCGAACAGCTCGGTGCGCGGGTCGTGGCCGATCGCGGTGAACAAGCCGGTCACGTCCAGGCGCCGGGTCTGCTCGGTGAAGACGTCCCGCAGGGTGACGCCGGTGAGCATGCCGCCGGTCTCGTGGAGTTCGGTGATCTCGCTGTCGAAGGCGAAGGAGATCTTGTCGTCGGCGAAGGCGCGGTTCTGCATGGCCTGGGAGGCGCGCAACCGGCTGCGGCGGTGCACGACCGTCACGGAGGCGGCGAAGCGGGTGAGGAAGGTGGCTTCCTCCATAGCGGTGTCGCCGCCGCCGACCACGACGATGTCCCGGCCCTTGAAGAAGAAGCCGTCGCAGGTCGCGCACCAGGACACACCGCGGCCGGAGAGTTCGTCCTCGCGGGACAGTCCGAGTTTGCGGTAGCCGGAGCCGGTGGCCACGATCACCGTGCGGGCGCGGTGCACGGTGCCTTCGGAGTCGGTCAGCAGCTTGATGTCGCCGGTCAAGTCGACGGAGACGATGTCGTCGTCGATGATCTCGGCACCGAAGCGCATCGCTTGGGCGCGCATGTCGTCCATCAACTGGGGGCCTTGGACGCCGTCGGGGAAGCCGGGGAAGTTCTCCACCTCGGTGGTGGTGGTCAGCGACCCGCCGACGAAGATGCTGCTGCCGAAGACCAGGGGCTTGAGATCGGCTCGGGCGGTGTAGAGGGCGGCGGTGTATCCGGCGGGACCGGAGCCGATGACCACCACCTCGCGTACCGGGGGCCGGCCGGCGCTCATGCCCGGGCCTCCGGCTCGATCTCGGCGATCAGGCCCTCGACCAGGACCTTGATCTCGTCGCGGATCGGGCGGACGGCGTCCACGCCCTGACCGGCGGGGTCGTCGAGCTTCCAGTCGAGGTACCGCTTGCCGGGGAAGACCGGGCAGGTGTCGCCGCAGCCCATCGTGATGCAGACATCGGACTCGCGGACCGCGTCGATGGTCAGCACCTTGGGGACCTCCGCGGAGATGTCGATGCCGACCTCGGCCATCGCCTCCACCGCGGCGGGGTTGACCTCCCTGCCGGGAGTGGACCCGGCGGAGCGGACCTCGATGCGGTCGCCGGCCAGGTGGGTGAGCCAGGCGGCGGCCATCTGGGAGCGGCCGGCGTTGTGGACACAGACGAACAGCACGGACGGCTTGTCGGACACGGTCTCGTTCTTTCTGTCGGCGTGGAGCAGGGCGGTAAGGGTCAGGCGGTGGAGAGCAGTTCGGACAGCAGGGACGCGGTGCGGGCGTCGAGGTCGCCGCGGATCGCGTACACCTCCTCCAGGCTGGCGCCGGCCGGGTCGGGGACGGGCCGGCCGAGGGCCGCCCGCACCGTTTCGGCGGAGAACGTCCCGCCGTGGCGGGTGGCCAGGCACGCGACCGCCGTCAGCAGGCGGTGGTCGGGAGCAGCCGCGGGAGCTGGAGCAGGTACAGCAGGGGGCATGAGGCCCTCCGGCAAGGGAAGGGCGGCTCCGGGTGCGCGGGCACCTGGAACCGGGCGGGGCTGGCATCAGCGCCCGCTGATGTGAAAGTATCACCCCATGCTGACGTCAGTCGACACTGATCTACTGCGGGTGCTGGCCGACCCGCTGCGCCTGCAGATCGTCACCCTGCTCGCCCGTGAAACGCTGTGCACGACGCACCTGGTGGAGGAGACCGGTGCCCGGCAGACCAACCTGTCCAACCACCTGAAGGTGCTGCGCGACACCGGGGTCGTCGAGACCGAGCCGTGCGGCCGGTTCACCTACTACAAGCTCCGCCCGCAGGTCCTGGAGCAGCTCGCGGGATCGTTCGCCGAGCTGGCGGCCACCGCGCGCGAGACCGAGCTGAACAACACCAAGCGCGCCTGCCCCTGACCCTCCCCGCCCCTTACGCCGGCTTCGCGGCCGGCGCCGTTGCCGTACCCGGAGACCTTCTTGAGCGCCACCGACGCCGCCGCCGAACCCCTCACCCCTGCGCCCGCCGCGGCGCAGCCGTCGCCCGGCGCGACCCCGCCCCGCGTGCCGCCGGCCCGCCGGGCGACGGCCGAACTGGTCGGCACCGCAGCGCTGGTCGCCGTGGTGGTGGGCTCGGGCATCCAGGCCACCGAACTCACCCACGACGTGGCCCTGCAGCTCTTGGCGAACTCCACCGCGACCGTCTTCGGCCTCGGGGTGCTGATCGCCCTGCTGGGCCCGGTCTCCGGCGCGCACTTCAACCCGGTGGTCACCCTTGCGGAGTGGTGGACCGCCCGTCGCGGCGGCCCCGGCGTCACCTTGCGGGAGGCCGCCCTCTACATCGCCGCTCAGATCGCGGGGGCTACCGGCGGCGCGATCCTCGCCGACGCGATGTTCGGCAAGGCGCTGGTGACCTTCTCCACCCACGACCGCAGTGCCGGGCACCTGCTGCTCGGCGAGGTCGTGGCCACCGCCGGCCTGATCCTGCTGATCTTCGGTCTGGCCCGCACCGATCGCCTGAACCTGGCGCCGGTCGCGGTCGCCTCCTACATCGGCGCCGCCTACTGGTTCACCTCCTCCACCTCCTTCGCCAACCCCGCCGTCACCATCGGCCGCACCTTCACCGACACCTTCGCCGGTATCGCCCCCGGCTCCCTGACCGGCTTCATCGCCGCCCAGCTCCTCGGCGCGGTGGTCGGCCTGGCCCTGGTCGCGGTCATCTTCACCAAGCGCGAGGCAGAAGACGTCGCCGCCTGAAGCGCACGCCGCCGCAGACCTGCGGGCCCCAGTTGCCTGTCCGGGCCGGGCCGCGGGCGGGGCGGTTGCCGAGGACGGTGAGCTGTGCGTCGCCGAGGTACTCGCCCGGCGCGATGCTCCGTTCGTACGTCAGACAGCGGTCACTGAACGATTCAAACTGCTGTCGCATCCAGTGCCGATCCACGGCCGCAGGTGACAGGAGCGGTCCGACAGCGGCAGTCAGCCGGTCGTGGGGCGCAGGTCCAGCATCGCGGACATGCCCGCCACCACCGACGGGGCGACGGTGTAGTAGACCCAGGTGCCGCGCCGCTCGGAGGTCAGCAGGCCGGCCTCGCGGAGCTTCTTGAGATGGTGGGAGACGGTCGGCTGGGAGACGCCGACGTCCTGGATGTCGCACACGCACGCCTCCCCGCCGGGGTGTGAGGCGATCTTCGAGAACAGCCGCAGCCGGACCGGGTCGGACAGGGCCTTGAACATCGCGGCCATCTTCTCCGCGTCGGCCGCAGACAGCTCGCCCGCGGTGATCGGCGGGCAGCACGGCACCACCGGGGCGTCCTGCAGAACCGGCAGCTCGACCATCCCAGAATTCGACATACGTCTATGTTGACACTCGTCGATAAAAGAGGCAACCTTCGAGGTATCGACAGACATCGAAACAGCGGCCCGGTGATCGCCGGACCGCACTGGGAGAAGGGCACCGTCATGCCAGCACCCGCCACCACCGAGCTGCCGGTCGTCGTCATAGGCGCCGGCCCCACCGGGCTGGCCGCAGCAGCCCACCTGGCCGAACGCGGCCTGACCCCGCTGCTCCTGGAGCGCGGTCCCGCTGCCGCCGACGCCGTACGGCAGTGGGCGCACGTGCGGCTGTTCTCCACCTGGGCCGAGCTGACCGACCCCGCCGCCGAGAAGCTGCTCGCCCCCACCGGCTGGACCGCGCCGGACACGGGCACGTATCCGACCGGCGGGGACTGGACCGAGCTCTATCTGCAGCCGCTCGCCGACGCCCTCGGCGACGCGGTGCACTACGGTGCGACCGTCACCGGCGTCTCCCGCATCGGCCGGGACCGGATCGTGGACGCCGACCGTGACACCCAGCCCTTCACCGTCCACTACGCCACCGCCGACGGCCGCGAGGAGCGGGTGCTCGCCCGCGCGGTCATCGACGCCACCGGTACCTGGACCCTGCCCTCGCCCGCAGGCGGCAACGGACTGCCCGCCCTCGGCGAGCACGCCGCCGCCGACCGCATCACCTACCGGGTGCCCGACCTGAAGGACCCGGCCGTCCGCGCCCGGTACGCCGGCAGGCGCACCGCGGTCATCGGGTCCGGGGCCTCCGCCTTCACCGCCCTGGCCTCGCTCGCCGACCTGGCCAAGGCCGGCGACGGCGCCGGCACACACGCGGTGTGGGTGCTGCGCCGCGGCATGTCCGGCTCGACCTTCGGCGGCGGCACCGCCGACCAGCTCCCCGCCCGCGGCGCCCTCGGCCTGGCCGCGAAGGCCGCCGTCGACCAGGGCCACGCGGACGCCGTCACCGGGTTCCGCACCGACGCGATCGAGCGAGACAGCGACAACCGGCTGGTCATGGTCGGGGACGACGGGCGGCGTCTGGAGCCGGTGGACGAGGTGATCGTGCTGACCGGCCTGCGCCCGGACCTGTCCTTCCTGTCCGAACTGCGCCTCGGCCTGGACGAACGCCTCCAGGCGCCGGTCGCGCTTGCGCCGCTGATCGACCCCAACCAGCACTCCTGCGGCACCGTCTACCCGCACGGTCACCGCGAACTGTCCCACCCCGAGGCCGGCGTGTACCTGGTCGGGATGAAGTCCTACGGCCGCGCCCCGACATTCCTGGCGATGACCGGCTACGAGCAGGTCCGCTCGGTAGCCGCCGCCATCGCCGACGACATCGAATCCGCCGACCGCGTCGAACTGACCCTGCCCGAGACCGGGGTGTGCGGCGGCGCCGGCCTCTTCGACGACCCGGCCGCCGGACAGGCCGACGGAGGTGGATGCTGCGCCCCCGCGCCCGCACTGGTGCAGATCGGCATCGGCGCCCCCGCGTCGACGGGCGGCTGTTGCTGAACCCCCATCCGCACACATCAGGAGGTCGTCATGTCCCGCGTCCAACTCGCACTACGCGTCCCCGACCTTGAAGCGTCCATCGCCTTCTACGCCAAGCTGTTCGGCACCGAGCCCGCCAAACTCCGCGACGGCTACGCCAACTTCGCGATCGCCGAGCCCCCGTTGAAGCTGGTCCTGGTCCAGGGCGCCGACGGAGAGGCCACCCGCATGGACCACCTCGGCGTCGAGGTCGCAACGACCGAGGACGTCCACGCCGCCACCACCCGCCTCGCCGAGACCGGCCTGGCCATCGACGTGGAGAACGACACCACCTGCTGCTACGCCCTCCAGGACAAGGTCTGGGTACACGGCCCCGGCCGCGAACCCTGGGAGGTCTACGTCGTCAAAGCCGACGCCGACACCCTCACCAAACAGCAGGGCAGCACCTGCTGCGCCGACTCGAGCGCCACGGCGGACGACAAGCCCGCAAAGGCGGCCGCGTCCTCCTCCAGCCGCTGCTGCTGAACGAAAGTGACCAGCCTTCACACCAGCGGGGCCGCGACCAGCACCGGGGAATGGTCGCGGCCCCGCGCCGTGCCGCCCCGCCTTGCCGGCGGCCGGGCGGTCAAGCTCCGGGGAGGTTGATGACGAAGTGCGCGCCTCCCAGGGGGCCGGGGGTCCCGCCAAGGGTGATGTCGCCGCCCGCGTTTCTGGCCAGGCGGCGGGCCAGGGCCAGGCCGAGGCCCGCTCCGTCGTGGCCGTCGGAGGAGTCGGCTCGGCGGCCGGCCTCGAAGACCGCGGGGCCCAGGGCGGCCGGGACGCCCGGACCGTCGTCGCTCACGTGGACCTGCGCTCCGCCCGGAGCCTGCACGCATTCCACGAGGATCGCGTGCGAGCTGTAGCGGTCGGCGTTGTCGAGCAGCGGGGTGAGGATGCGTTCGACCAGAGCCGCCGGGACGTCGACGGTGACGGCCTGCCCCTCGACGGTGACCGGGACCGCGTCCGGCGCGGCCTCGGCACGCCGCTGGGCCAGGGAGGTCGCGACCTCGCCGGGGTCGCAGCGGCCGGGGTCAGCCGAACCCGCCCGGGCGTCGGCGAGCAGGGCCTCGCAGATCTGCGCCATCTGTGCGGCGCTCGCCGTGATGGCCTCGTGCGAGGCCGCCTGTTCGGCCCGGCTGCGCGGCCGTGCGGTCAGCCACTCGGCTTCGGCGGTGATCCGCGCCAGGGGCGTACGCAGCTCGTGGGACAGCTCGGCGGTGAGCTGCTGCTCGTGGCGTACGAGGGCCGCCAGCCGGTCCAGCAGGCCGTCGAGGTTGCCGGCGAGGTGCGCGAGTTCGCGCGGGCGCTCGTGGGTGCCGAAGCGCCGCGAGGCGCCGTGCTCGCTCCATTCCGCCGCTTGGGCGCTCATCGCCCCCACCGGCTGGAGCGCACGGCCGGCGACCGACCGCGCCACCGGATAGACGGCGGCCAGCAGCGCGAGCGCGAGCCCTGTCGAGCCGAGGAGTACGTACCTGGTGGTGGACCGGTACGGGTCGAGCGCGACGGTCGCCACCACCGTGCCCACCTGCCGGTCGCCGGCCGGCGCCATGACGGGCAGGGCGTACAGCCGGTTGGCGGCGGGTTCCGCGGCGTCGGCGAACACCGCCGACCGCCCGGCCAACCGGTCCGCCTGGCGCTGCAATGCGTCGGGCGCGGCCGGGCGCTCCACGGCGGCCCGGCCCTGGTAGATCCACACGCCGACGTCCAGCGCCTGGTCGTCGCTGGGCTCGTGGACGACGATCCGGCCGTCGGCCCGCGCCTCGATCGTGGCCGCCACCGCCGCGGACCTCGTACGCAGCAGGTCGTCGGCCTGACCGCGCAGTTGCGCGCCCAGGACCAGGTTGGCGGCGACCGTCAGCACCGTCACCCACACCGCCGTGACGGCCAGCGCCAGCAGGGCCAGCCGCCCGCGCAGGGTGCGCGGCCGCAGCGCGGACAGGGGCGGCCGCCGCGGTCGCCGCCCCGAAGGCCGCTCAGCCGATGCCGTACCCCTCGGCCAGGTGAGGCGCCTCACGAGAACCGGTACCCGACGCCCCGTACGGTGCTGATCGCCTGACCGCCGCCGGCCTCGCGTAGCTTGCGCCGCAGTCGCGTCATGTACTGGTCGAGGGTGTTGTCGCTGACCCGGGCGCCCTCGGGCCAGGCCGCCCTGAGCAGGGCACGGCGGCGCACCACCGTGCCCGGCGCGGCGGCCATCACGCAGGCCATCAGCCGGAACTCGGTCGGCGTCAGCTGTACGTCCCGTCCGTGCACCCGCAGGACGTGCGCCGCCGGGTCGAGCCGGACACCGGACGACTCGACCGCCGCCTCCCGCCCCGCCCTGCGCAGCACCGCCCGAATCCTGGCGGCCAGCTCGACGAGGTGGAATGGCTTGGCGAGAAAGTCGTCACCCCCGGAGGTGAAGCCGGACAGCCTGTCCGGAAGCGTGTTGTGCGCCGTCAGGAACACCACGGGGACATCGATGCCGGCCGCCCGCATCGCATGGCACACGTCCCGCCCGTCAGAGTCGGGCAACCCGATGTCCAGGACGACGGCATCCAACCGCGCCTGCGACCGTACGGCTCGCAGCGCGCCGGCGCCGTCGCCGGCGGTGAGGACGTCGAAGTCCTCCTCCCGCAGGCCGCGGGCGAGTATCGCGCGAAGGCCCGGGTCGTCCTCCACGACCAGGACGCGGTGAGAGGTCACCGTACGATTGTCACCGATCCCGGCACTTCCCCGAGGACCCCTCGTAGGGTCGCCCTTCGCTGATGACGAGGTCGCGGTCATGAGCCGAGGTTGACACGCGCCGCCTGAAAAAAACCTGACTGCGCGCCCTCGCCGCAGCCGCTCCGCCACACGGTGCAGCGAAGTGCCATCGCAAGGCCGTGACCTGCACAAACACGCCGCGGCGGACGAAGTCCTGCAGGAGGTCGCGGCTGGCCCCCGCCACCCCGTCGCACTTGTTTCCGCGCCGCTCGAGCGACCAGGGTGGAGCCGATATCCAGGGCATAGGCGGTCAGATCGTCGCAGCCTCCGCGCGTGAACCGTCCCTGCCGGGGTCACGACCGCCGGGAGTCCGGCCACACCGCGACGTTAACGTCTACAAGCTTGTAGACGCTAACGTCACGACATGACGTCTCCCACGACTCCCACGACTCCCACGACCCGGCGGCGCGCCATGGGAAGCAGCGCGCTGAACAAGGTTCCCGAAGTCACGGCCTGGTTCTGGATCATCAAGATCCTCTGCACGACGGTCGGCGAGAGCTTCGCCGACTACATCAACACCACGCTGGGCTTCGGTCTGACCAACACCATGCTGCTGTTCACCGCGGTGTTCGCAGTCGTGCTGACCGTCCAGTTCCGCACCAAGCGCTACAGCCCGTTCCCCTACTGGCTCACCGTGGTCGTGGTCAGTGTCACCGGCACCCTCTACACCGACATGCTCACCGATCAACAGAACGTCCCGCTGTGGCTCAGCTCCACGGTGTTCTCGATCCTGCTGGCCCTTGTCTTCGGGATCTGGTGGCTGCGCGAGCGGACCCTGTCGATCCACAGCATCACCAGCTTCCCGCGTGAGGCCTTCTACTGGCTGACCGTCCTGGTGACGTTCGCGCTGGGCACGGCCACCGGCGACTGGACACTCGAACTGACCAGCTGGACGCCCGCCAAGTCGGTGCTCCTGCCGCTGGGCCTCATCGCGGCGATCACCGGACTGTGGAAGTTCGGCGCCAACCCGGTCCTCTCCTTCTGGCTTGCCTACATCCTCACCCGGCCGCTCGGCGCCAACATCGGTGACTGGCTCGCCTCCCCGAAGACCGCAATCAGCCCCGGCGAGCCCGTCGGGCTCGGCCTGGGCACCTTCGCCACGAGCCTGATCTTCCTCAGCGCCATCCTGGCGACGGTCATCTACCTGGTGATCAGCCGCAGCGACGTCGCCGAGACCTATGAACTGACCCACGAGGCATCCGCCACCACGAACGCGCGCAAGGAGCACCTCGCCCTGGGAGGCTTCGGGGTGCTCGCCGTCGCCACCGTGGCGCTGCTGGTCTGGGCGCACAACCAGCCGCACGTCACCTGCGACCCGACCGGTCGGAGTGAGACGTTGCCGGCCTGCCCGAAGGCCGCCATGACCAGCAGCCAGACCGCCGCGGCGCTGGCGAAGTACCAGAAGCTCACGCAGACGGCCATCGCGCAGGACAAGGCGGGAACCGCCGCGGCCTCCCATGCCACCGTGCAGAAGATGCGCGACGACTGGGACGCGGACGCCACCTCACTCCAAGCGGTGAACAACACGACCTGGACTCTGCTCGACAACCAGATGGACGCGGTCCTCGAGGCGTACGCCATCGACCACGGCGACATCAAGCCGGCTCCGGCCGCCGAGCAGGAGAAGCAACTCGATGTCCTGCTGGGTGACTTCACAAGTCACCACTTCTGAGGAGGCGGCACGTCCGGTGGTCCCCGCCGGTCGGGCGGGGACCACCAGGAGCGAAGCCGCCAGGGCCGGCCGTCCGCGCGTTGGCTGCGCGGACGGCCGGCCGGCCCTGCTGTTTGGCCGAGGGGAACGTCGAAGGCCCCGCATTCCCATTCGACTCGCATGAGCACCCCACCGCAATGGTTCAAGCCGCCCGAGACTCACGAGCTGGAGCCGCATACCTCCCACCAATTCTCGGGAGACCTTGAGGTCATTCATCTCCTTCGGACGCGTCCTACCTGTTGACGGCACACCAGCCGACTGCCAGGCTGCAGCAGTCATCGGATGTCTCAGACCCTTGCGGCGAAGCCGCGGGGGCGACGGTTCCCGGAGCGCTCATGAATTGGATGTCGTCGGCAGGCAGATTCCTCGGTTCGGCGGTGGCCCTGGGGCTGGTAGGCGCGGGAGCGCTGGCGGCCGGTGCGGGACCTGCGCAGGCCACTGACGGCGGGACGGTGTTGTGGACCGCGCCTGAGGGTCACGGCGCGGCGTGCACCGCTCACAGCCCCTGCGCACTGACTACCGCACAGGTACGGGTGCGAACGCTGGAGCGGGGCCACGGGCCGGCCGGGGTGCACGTCGAACTCCTCGGCGGGACCTACCGGCTGGGAACGACCTGGAAGTTCGGGGCGCAGGACTCGGGCACCCCCGGCCACCCCGTGGTGTGGGAGGCCGCACCCGGCGCCCACCCGGTCATCTCCGGTGCCACCCGGGTGTCCGGCTGGCAGCAGGTGGGCCGCACCGGAGTGTGGTCCGCGCACGTCCCGAGCGGCAGCACCACCCGCCAGCTCTACGTCGACGGCAAGGAGGCCCCCGTCGCCCAGGCCACTCCACAAGCCTTGCGCTTCTCGGGCGACTGGTCCGGCTCAGCCACCGGGTACGACCTCGCCAACGACCCGGCGGCCCGGTCCTGGTTCGCGAGCCTGACCCCCGCCGTGCTCTCCCACGTCGAATTCGACTACCCGGCCGGCAACGGCGCGTGGACGGACTCCAAGTGCGGCGTGGCCTCCATGGCGGGCAGCACCCTGGTGATGGACCAGCCCTGCTGGCGCAACATCACCGACATCTCACCCTTCAGCCAGGGCACCGGCGGCCTGCCGTCGATGCCCACCTCACAACTGCCCGCCACGATCCAGAACGCGCCGAGCCTTCTCGCTCCCGGCCAGTGGTACCTCGACGCCAGCACCTCCACGGTGTCGTACGCACCTGCCACCGGCCGGAAGATCACCGGCCTCGACGTGGAACTCCCCCGGCTGGAGCGGCTGGTGCAAGGCGCGGGCAGCCTCGCCCGGCCGCTGCACGACGTCACGTTCGCGGGCCTGCAGTTCTCCTACGCCACCTGGAACGCGCCCTCGCTGCCGACGGGGTTCGCCGACGTGCAGAGCAACCTGCACCGCACCGGCGCCACCGACCAGGGGCTGTGCACCTTCTCCGACCCGGCCGGCAGCTGCCCGTGGGGCGCACTCACCCAGCCGCCGGCCAACGTCGCCTTCAGCGGCGCCAGTCGCGTGACGCTCACCGGCAACCGCTTCGCTGACCTCGGCGGCGCGGGGCTGAGCTTCATGTACGGCGGCACCCACAACGTCGTCGAGGGCAACGAGTTCACCGCGATCGCCTCCACCGCGCTGTCCCTCGGCTGCACCTACGACCCGACGCCCGGCCAGACCCCGGCCTCGGTGATCAAGGCGAACTGCACACCGGATCCGGACCTCGTCCAGGGCGACACGCTCGGCGAGAACGAGATCCTGGACCACACCACGATTGCGGACAACGTCATCCACGACGTCGGTACCGACTACCGCTCGGCCTGCGGGATCACCCTGCTCTTCAGCCGGCACACCACGATCACCCACAACGAGCTCTACGACCTGCCCTACACGGGCATCACCGCCGGCGTCATCCAGGGCCACGTCGACGAGGCCGCACACCCGCAGAACTCCACCAACATCAACGCCGACAACACCATCAGCGACAACCTGATCTTCGACGTGATGCAGGTCCTGGACGACGGCGGCGCGATCTACATGGAGGGCCACCAGGCCCAGTACGTGTACGCCGCCGACGGCACGCTCGACCCGGTCGCGACCCTCGCCAACGGCCTGCACGTCACCGGCAACGTCGTCTACAACGACGGCTCGCGCTTCAACGCCTTCTACGACGACGCCGGTTCGGAGTGGATCGAGTTCGACGGCAACGTCGAGTTCCACCCGCTGACCTCGATCGGCGCCCAGGGCGGCTGCTCGGCCACCGGCCACTTCTGGGTCACCGGCAACTGGTTCTCCGACTCGGCGGGCTACTACATCTGCGACAGCCCGGTGGACTCCAACATCACCGGCAACACCGTCATCCCCGCCTCGCCCGGCCCCGGCGACGTCCCGCTCCCCGTGCTGGCGAACGCCGGCGTCACAAGCGCCCACCGTGCCCTGGCCGGCAACGTCCCGCTGCACACCGGGTACATCTCCGCGCCCGCCGCGGTCTCCGCCGGGTCCACCACGGACCGGGTCCTGATCGCGGGCGCCGGGTTCACGACGGCCACCCCGGTGTACTTCGGCGGGCAGCAGGCTAGCCAACTGCAGTTCCTCTCCCCCGGCTTCCTCATCGCCACCGTCCCCGCCGGAGCGGACGGCAGCGACGTCACCGTCGGCCCCTACGTCCCGCGGCCGACGATCACCTCCCCGTCGAACGGCACCACCGGACTCAGCCCGACGTTCGCCGTACGCGGCACGGCAGCCGGGGGCAACACCGTCAAGGTCACCGACAGCGCCGACGATGCGTCGTGCACCGCGAGGGCCGGCGACGACGGCACCTGGACCTGCACGCTGGACAGCGCCCAGGCCGGACAGCACACCCTCACCGCCGTCCAGACCGATCCCGCCGGCGTCGCCTCGAAGGCGTCCGCCGCCTCCCTCGTCTACGTCGGCACCCCGCCGGCCGCGGCCCGCCTCAACGACACCGACCCGTCGATCACCTACTCCGGCTGGGACTTCCTGAGCGACCGCGGCTACGGTGACCTCGACGACGACGTCCACTACGCGACGGCCGACGGCAGCAGCCTCACCTCCGACTTCATCGGCACAGCGGTCACCGCGTTCGGCGAGGAGTACACCGACCAGGGCAAGATCAGCGTCTCGATCGACGGTGGCCCGGCCACCGTGGTCGACACCGTGCCGGCCGACGGCGCACGCCACACCGACGTCCCCGTCTACACCAGCGGCACGCTCCCGGCCGGAGTCCACACGATCGTCATCACCAAACTGTCCGGCTCCTACGCGACCTTCGACGGTCTCGAGATCGACAACGCAGACTCCCGGTGAGCGGTGTCGGGCGTGCCGGGTTCGACACTGTTCTTGATCGACATCCTGGAGTGCGCGCCGCGCGCTCGTCACGCGCACGACTGCCTCTTCGTGCATCTATGGGCGTTTCATTCGCACAATGCCCATGTCGGGTCATAACGTGCCGTCAGGGTACTGGCCGCGTTCTGCGGCCGGTGACTGTCGAGAACTGGAGAGGCACATGTCCATGCTCAATGCCCCCGCCCTGCACAGGCTGAGGCGCACCGCTGGCGGCCTGGCCGGAGCGCTCGCCATGGGTGGCGTTCTGTTCGCTGCCACTCCCGCTCAGGCGCTGGCGGCCCAACCCGCCCAGCCGTACGGCACGGTCACCTCGCCTGCCGGCCTGAACGTGCGCCAGTTCCCGAGTACAGACTCATCTGTCGTCAGTTTCCTCGGGTATGGCCAGCAGGTAGGCCTCACGTGCAAGGTCCGAGCGCAGAACGTGGACGGCAACACCGTCTGGTACCTGATGCGGGGCAGCAGCCACGAACGCTGGATCAGCGCCAGGTACGTCGCCAACACCGGCACCGTGCCGTACTGCAACAGCGTCCTGTCCTCGGCCGCGACCGCGCAGGTGCAGGGACAGCACCCCAACGCCAAGGGCTGAACCCCAGGACCAGGTCGGCCCGCCGGGCGCAGGGTAAGTCCCGCTCGCGACATGCGAACGGGACTTCCCTGCGGCGGCGCCGGAAACCGCAAGCGGCCGTCCTGCGGCGGAGCCTGGCACAGCGGCGACAGCCGACAGTCCCCTTGCCGCCCTGAAGGCGATCCGCGCGGCCCGACCGGACGGCGCCCCGGCCTACGCCTCCTGGGCCAGAACGTCAGATCCTCGTACTACGGGCGACGCGGTACAGCACGTTCGGACGCAGAGGCCCTTCGGGCTCGGTGGGGTCGTCGAAGTCCTCGGCCGGGTCCCGGGTCATGCCGATCCGGCGCATCACGGCCTGCGAACGAAGGTTGGTGGCTGTTGTGACAGCGAGGATCTCAGGAAGTTCGAGAGTGTCGAAGCCGTGGGCCAGGACTGTCAGCGCAGCCTCGGTGGCGTAGCCCTGGCCCCAGGCCGAGCGGGCGAGCCGCCAGCCGATCTCCACTCCGGTGAACGGCATGTACTCGTCCACCTCGTCCAGGCCTGCGAAGCCGACGAACTCGCCCGTGGCCTCCACCTCGACCGCCCACCACCCGTAGCCTCGCCGGTCGAACTCGGCCTGGAACCGCGCCACGGAGGCATCGCTCTGTTCGCGGGTGAGCAGGTCGCCCAAGTGCTCTCGAACCTCAGGATCGGCATTCATCGCCGCCCACGGTTCAAGGTCGGATTCACGCCATCGGCGCAGGACGAGGCGATCGGTCCGCAGTTCAGCCATGCTGCCCAGCCAACATGGGCTCTGGCCCCGAGGCAATCTCTTTTCCCGGTCACACCGCCCCCAGAGGCACGGATCGCGCCCAGGGGAAACGAAGCTCCCACCGGCCCGGCGAACCTGTGCGGTCACAGCACCGGCTTCTCGTACTCGCCCCCTCCTGCGACCACGCCCGCGGGTGCCGTCCGGCGTGAAGAAAAGCTGCTGTGCCGCTTAAGAAATCCTCGATGGACCGCGAGCGTCGCCATCGGTCAGGCTTCTCGTCGGCCCGGGCGCTGAACGAGACACCCGGTGGACGACGGGAGCCGTGGCGTTGAAATCGCTGGTCAAGAAGCACGCCGAGCCCGGTCTGTGGCTGATGGACGTGCCCGAGCCGGTCCCCGGCCCCGGTGAGGTGCTCATCAAGGTGCAGCGCACCGGCATCTGCGGCACGGACCTGCACATCAGGGCGTGGGACGGCTGGGCGCAGCGGGCGATCCGCACGCCCCTGGTCGTGGGGCACGAGTTCGCCGGCGAGGTCGTCGAGACCGGGCGCGACGTCGCGGACATCGCCGTCGGCGACCGGGTCAGCGGCGAGGGCCACCTGGTGTGCGGCAAGTGCCGCAACTGCCTGGCGGGCCGCCGCCACCTGTGCCGCGCCACGGTCGGCCTCGGCGTGGGCCGCGACGGCGCCTTCGCCGAGTACATCGCCCTTCCCGCGGCGAACGTGTGGGTGCACAGGACCCCGGTCGACCTGGACGTCGCCGCGATCTTCGACCCGTTCGGCAACGCGGTGCACACCGCACTGTCCTTCCCGCTCGTCGGCGAGGACGTCCTGATCACCGGGGCCGGCCCGATCGGGCTGATGGCCGCCGCGGTGGCGAAGCACGCCGGCGCCCGCAACGTCGTGATCACCGACGTCAGCGATAAGCGCCTCGATCTCGCCCGCAAGATCGGCGTCAGCCTGGCCCTGAACGTCGCGGACGCCACCATCGCCGACGGCCAGCGGGTGCTCGGCCTGCGCGAGGGCTTCGACGTCGGCCTGGAGATGTCCGGGCGCCCCGAGGCCATGCGCGACATGATCGCCAACATGACGCACGGCGGCCGTATCGCCATGCTCGGCCTGCCGACCGGGGAGTACCCGGTCGACTGGTCGCGGATCGTCACCTCCATGATCACGATCAAGGGGATCTACGGGCGGGAGATGTTCGAGACCTGGTACGCCATGTCCGTGCTGATCGAGGGCGGCCTGGACCTCGCCCCGGTGATCACCGGCCGCTACTGCTTCCGCGACTTCGACGCGGCCTTCACCGACGCCGCGAGCGGGCTCGGCGGCAAGGTCGTCCTCGACTGGACCTCCTGACCCATCCACCCGCCTACCCCGAAGGACCTCACCATGTTCGACTCCGTACGCGACGACCTGCGCGCCACCCTCGACGAGATCCGGGCAAGCGGGCTGCACAAGCCCGAGCGCGTGCTGGGCACCCCGCAGTCCGCAACGGTGAGCGTCACCGCCGGCGGCCGGCCCGGCGAGGTCCTCAACTTCTGCGCCAACAACTACCTGGGCCTCGCCGACCACCCCGCCGTGGTCACCGCGGCCCACGCGGCGCTCGACCGCTGGGGCTACGGCATGGCCTCCGTGCGCTTCATCTGCGGCACGCAGGAGGTGCACAAGGAACTGGAGCAGCGCCTGTCGTCCTTCCTCGGCCAGGAGGACACGATCCTCTACTCCTCCTGCTTCGACGCCAACGGAGGCGTCTTCGAGACGCTTCTGGGCGAGCAGGACGCGGTCATCTCCGACGCGCTCAACCACGCCTCGATCATCGACGGCATCCGGCTGTCCAAGGCACGCCGCCTGCGGTACGCCAACCGCGACCTGGCCGACCTGGAGCAGCAGCTCAAGGCGGCGTCCGGGGCGCGCCGCCGCCTCGTCGTCACCGACGGCGTCTTCTCCATGGACGGCTACGTGGCACCGCTGCGGGAGATCTGCGACCTCGCCGACCGCTACGACGCCATGGTCATGGTCGACGACTCGCACGCTGTCGGCTTCGTCGGCCCCGGCGGGCGCGGCACCCCGGAACTGCACGGCGTCATGGACCGCGTCGACATCCTCACCGGCACGCTCGGCAAGGCGCTCGGCGGCGCCTCCGGCGGCTACGTCGCCGCCCGCGCGGAGATCGTCGCGCTGCTGCGCCAGCGGTCGCGCCCCTACCTGTTCTCCAACACGCTCGCCCCGGTGATCGCGGCCGCATCGCTCACCGTCCTGGACCTGCTGGAGTCGGCCGGCGACCTGCGCGAGCAGCTGAAGGCGAACACCGAGCTGTTCCGCTCGCGGATGGCGGAGGAAGGCTTCGAGATCCCGCCCGGGGACCACGCCATCTGCCCGGTCATGTTCGGTGACGCGGCCGTCGCAGGGCGTATGGCGGAGCTGCTGCTGGAGCGCGGTGTCTACGTGACCGCCTTCTCCTACCCCGTCGTCCCCAAGGGGCAGGCCCGGATCCGCGTGCAGCTGTCCGCCGCGCATTCCGCGCAGGACGTGAACCGTGCGGTGGACGCCTTCGTGGCCGCACGGGCAGGGCTCGATGCCTGAGCGGCCGCGGGACCTGGGAGAATTCCCTCCATGATCGAAGCACGGCGGCTGCACATCCTCCGCGCGCTGTCCGACCACCGCACGGTGACGGCTGCCGCCGCCGCTCTCCACCTCACGCCGTCCGCGGTGTCGCAGCAGCTCGCCGCGCTGGAGCAGGAGACCCGCCACCGGCTCGTGGAGCGTTCAGGACGCGGTGTACGCCTCACCCCGGCCGGCGACATCCTGCTGCGCCACACCAACGCGGTCCTCGCCCAGCTGGAGCGTGCCGAGGCGGAGCTCGTCGCCTACAGCTCGGGGGCGGCGGGCACGGTCACCGTCGCGTCGTTCGCGACCGGCATCAGCCTGGCCGTGGCCCCCGCCCTGGTCCGCCTTGCCCGGGTGGCGCCCGGCATCAAGGTCCGCGTCCAGGACGCCGAGGGCGACGCGAGCCTGCGCATGGTCCTCGACCGGCAGGTGGACGTGGCGGTCGCCGTGGAGTACCGCGGTGCGCCGGCGGCCGACGACGCGCGGCTGGTCCGCGTGCCTCTGTACGCGGAACCGTTCGACGCCGTGCTCCCCGTCACGCACCCGCTCGCCGGCGCCGAGCGGGTTGCCCTGGCCGAACTGGCAGGCGCCCCGTGGATCGGCCCCTACCCGGGCAACCCGTGCCGTGACGTGGTGGTGCTGGCCTGCGAGGCGGCAGGGTTCCAGCCGGCTTTCGAGCACCAGTCCGACGACTTCCACGCGGTTGTCTCCCTGACCTCGGCGGGCGCCGGCGTCGCCCTCGTACCGCGGTCCGCACTTCGCGGTGTGGACCTCGGCGGGGCCGTGGTCCGTCCCGTCGACGGGGTCGCCCCGACCCGGCGGGTCTTCGCGGCGGTGCGCTGCGGAGCCGAGGAGCACCCCTTGATCCGGCCCGTGCTGGACGCGCTGCTGGAGGCCGCAGCGGGGAGGCCCGCGCGGGAGGGCCGGGAGGGGTCTGTCCGGATCGTGGGGTGAGTGACGCCGATTGCGGCGATCATCACCCGCGCCGGCCTCGACGTTGCGGGCGAGGTCGCCCTCGGCCACCACACGCACCAGAAGAGCCCCCTGGGCTCGGCCGCCGCACTCGCCACCCTCGACGTCATCGGGAACGAAGGCCTGCTCGAACGTGCCCGGCAGCTCGGGGCCGTCACCGACGCCGAGCCGGCCCGGGCACTGGACATCCTTGCCCGCGCGGTGGCCGAGGTGTCCGCGGCAACGCCTCACCCGTGACCGGCAGTCACGGACGAACCCCGCGAACCGCACACGACCCGACCGGGGGACAGCGCATTTCACGACGGGTTCCCACGGATGTCGATCCCAGGTGCCCTGTCGGTTCCACGTCAGGGATCGGATGGCGGCTGTCCACACGTGTCCGCACCAGGAGGCCCCGCGCATGCGCCGGTTCGAACGTCCTTCCCGCTCCATGGCCGCTCGTGCGGCCGGCGCCGCCCCCCTGGGCGCGGCGGCACCGCAGGGCAGGCGGCGGCTCCTCGTCGCCACCGCCCTGTCCGTGAGCGTCGCCGTCACCGGCCTGACCGCCGTCAGTGCCACCGCCACCACCCCGGCCGGCGCGGGCCGGTGGCAGTGGACGACGCAGGACGTGGCGCCCGGGGTCCAGGTGCGAACCGGCACGCTGACCCGCGCCGACTCCGCGCCCGTGTGGACGATCACCGTCCAGTCCCCGGGGACCAGCCGCCTGACCGGTGCCGCCTCGTGGTCCGACGTGGCCCCTGCCGACTGGGCCACGGCCACCGCCGGCACCCTCACGGCCGCCGGCCTGGACGCCCGGGTGGAGGACGTCGCGTGGCCCGCGTACACGGGACTGCCGCACGGCACCATGGGGCAGCGGGTGCGTGTCGGCTCCTACACCACGCAGGCAGCGGCCACGGCCGCCGCCAGAAGCGTCACCGCGGCGCACTTCCACGCCGCGGTGCAGTGGACGGGCTACGACGCGCAGACTCCGGCCGACCGCGAGAACGTCCACGTCGCCGTCATCGACCCGCACCGCTTCACCGGCACCGTCGAGGGCACCCACGACGGAAGCGTCACCCAGCGCGAGACCACGTCGTCGGTCGCCGCCGGGCTCGGCTCGCTGGTCGGCGTGAACGCGGGCTTCTTCGTCACCGCCGACGCAGACGGCGTCCAGGGCACGCAGTCCGGCATCGGAGCGTACGACGGGCAGCTGCAGTCGATGGCGTCCGGCACCCGTGCCGCCCTGGTCATCCAGAACGGCGGGCACCGGTTCCGGGTCGCCAACCTGGCCACGGAGGTCACCGCGCGCGTCGGCGGCGCCTCGCTGGCGGTGCAGGGCATCAACCGCGTGCCCGGCACCGTGCGCGACTGCGGGCGCCCCGGCGCGCGGCCCAGCGACCTGCCCTGGCAGGACGTCACCTGCACGCTCGCGGACGACGCGGTGCTCTTCACCGACCGGTTCAGCGCCGCGCTGCCCACCGGCGCCGGCACCCAGGCCGTCCTGGACGCCGCCGGCCGGGTCGTGTCGGTCGGCGCCCGCGGCGGCGCCGTTCCGGCGGGCGACCGCGTGCTCCAGGGCATCGGCAGCGCCGGGGACTGGCTGTCCGCCCACGCCGTCGTCGGCCGCACCGTCCAGGTCGACGAGGAGATCAGGGACGAGCACGGCGGCCGGGTCCACCTCGGCCCCCGCGACAGCATCGTCAGCGCCGCCCCCGTCCTGGTGCGCAACGGCCGGGTCGGCATCGACGCCGTCCGCGAGGGCACCATGGACCCGAAGGACCTCTCCTACGGTTACGCCTGGTCGGAGATCCGCCAGCCGCGAACCCTGGCAGGTGTCGACGCCCGCGGCCGGCTGATCCTCGCCACCGTCGACGGCAGGCTGGCCGGCGGCAGCGAGGGCTTCACGCTGAACGAGGCCGCGTCCTTCATCCGCTCCCTGGGCGCGGTCCAGGCCCTCAACCTGGACGGCGGCGGCTCCACCGCGATGGCGGTGAACGGCACGCTGGTCAACTCCACGTCGGACGCGACCGGTGAGCGGGCGGTGGGCGACACCGTCCAGGTCCTGCCCCAGCGCTGAGCGGCCACCGGCGGCTGCGTGCCACCGGCGCGCGGGATGAGCAGGCCCGAAAGGGCGGCCCGTGCCCGGATGCCGGCCCGCGAGGCGCACCCTCGCGGGACGATGTCGTCGATGCGCGCCGGCTGCAGTGACCGCGGGGGGTGAGCGACGTGCTCACCCCCCGCGGCCGGCAGCGCGGTCCTACTCGTCGTGCCGGTCGTGCCGCGCGCCGCCGTGGCGGCGGCCGGTCTCGCCGGCCTCGTCGGCGGTCACCGTGGTGCCGTCGCTGTCGCGGGTGCACGTCCGCGAGATCGTCGCGCCGGTCTCGTCGTGGGTGACGGTCAGGGTGCAGCCGCCGGGCAGGGTCTGGACGGCGAGCCTGGCGTCCGCGTCGTAGGCCGCCGTCAGGGTCCCGGCCGCGGAGTCGGTGCGGGAGGTCTCCAGGCCGCGCGGCTCCTTGGCGCTGTCGTAGGTGTAGGTGGTGGTGGACGGTGCCGAGTCCGCCGTACGGACCGGGCTGCCCAGGGCGTCGTAGGCCGTGGTGGTGGTGTTGCCCGCGCCGTCGGCGTAGCAGATCTGCCGGCCGAGGGTGTCGTACGCGTGGGTGACGGTCTGTCCGCCGCCGGTGAGAGTGGCGATGTCGCCGGTGGCGGGGTCGTAGCCGGTCACGGTGTCGGGCACCGCGGTGCCCGGCCCGCCGGTGACGGAGACCCGGATGGGCCTGCCGGCCGGGTCGTACGTGGTGGTCGAGGTGCGGGTGGTGCTGCCGGAGACCTCGGTGACCTTTGCGGTGTTGCCGAGATCACTTCCACGATGCGGGACACCGGGACTCGGATCGCCCTGGGCGCGGCGGCCATGGGAGTCCGCACCTGACGTGCCGTCGACGGGCGACCGGGATGTTGCCGGATTCCTGCGCGAGGGGTGGACATGACCACAGGGCCGTGCTCTCATACCAAAGGTTTCTAACGTTGTAAGAACACCGGTTCGACGATCACTCGACGAACGGGGAGGACACGGGACCCGAGCCCTCGCGCCGTGGCCGGGACATCTGCTTCATCGAGGACATTTCGGCTGACCGAACGAAAGTCGACGTCACGGCGACCGCTGAGTCAGGCGGTTTGGACGGGAGTTCATTCCTCACATTGCCCGTATGCACACCGCATAAGGAGGAAGCAGTGACAGAGCAGACGTCATCTGCCGGGGAAATCCCTCCCGCCCGGCCGAGGGGCCTCAGCAGACGCAGGATGCTGACGGCCGCGGCCACCGCGGGCGTCACGGCCGGCCTGCCCGGCTCCCTTTCGGCGGGCAGCGCCTGGGCATCGGCGGGAACGCGGCCTCCCGCACCGGGTCGCACGCGCCGTCCCCCGCTGGACGTGGCCGAGTTGGCTCGCCGTCACTACGGCAGCGACGACGCCTGGTTCGCGGCGAACATCCCGTTCGTCGACATCCCCGACCAGGTCATCACGGATACGTACTACTACCGGTGGGCGGCGTTCAGAAAGCATCCGCGCAGCACCACGAGCGGCCGGCTGATCACCGAGTTCATGCCGTCGGTGCCATGGGAGGGGCCGAACGGCACGATCAACGTGGCCTGCGGGCACCACCTGCGCGAGGCGCGATGGCTGCACGACCGCACCTACGTCGAGGACTACCTGAACTGGTGGCTCGGCGGCGGGGGCAACCTCCACCAGTACAGCAGCTGGATCGGCGACGCGGTCTGGGCCGACTACGAAGTGAGCGGCGACAAGCGCGTACCCCTGTCGCACCTCGATGCGCTCAAGGCGGACCTGGAGGCCTGGAGCCCGCAGTTCGACAAGGCCAAGGGGCTGTACTGGATCGTCCCGGTCAACGACGCGACGGAGTTCTCCACCAGCGGCCTGGACGTCGGGGACGGCTGGGGCGGGCAGGCCTTCCGCCCCACGGTCAACAGCTACCTGTTCGCCCAGATGCGGGCGATCAGCCAGGTCGCCGCGCTTGCCGGTGACCGCGCCGCCGCCGCAGGCTACGCGCAGCGTGCCGCCCAACTGGCGGCCAACGTGCAGGACATGCTGGTAGAACGCCGAGTTCCAGCAGTTCACCGACAGGTTCGGCCCGCAGGACCCCGCCCGCTACTTCGGCTTTGCCAGCGGACCGGAACTGGCCGGGTACGTGCCGTGGTACTTCAACCTTCCCGACACCCGCTTCGACAGCTCGTGGCGGAACCTGACCGACCCCGACAAGTTCGCCGGAGCACACGGGCTGCACACCATCTACCCGTCTTCGCCGTACTACCTCGTGCAGCACCGCACGCCCGGCCAGTCCCCCGGCGAGTGCGAATGGAACGGGCCCTCATGGCCGTTCCAGACCAGCCAGGTCCTCACCGGCCTGGCCAACCTCCTCAACGACCACTTCGCGCTGCAGAACGTGGCCTATCACGGCCATCGGGTGAGCGTCGTCTACGACCGCGTCGGATCCCGCTACCGGTCAGGTCTCACCGGGCTGTCGATCTGGATCGACGGAGAGCCGAGCGTCTCCGGCGGGCCGCTGACCGGTGCACGCGTCGACATCTCCCGAGCCACGGAGGTGCCGGCGCCTCGGGTGGCGGATACGTCGGCGGGATCGACGGCACCAGCAGCTCGGTGAGCTTCACGGCCGTCCGTACCGACGCCACCGGGACCCACCCCGTGGGAATCCGCTACGCGAACGGGCTCGGCCCGGCCACCCACATGGTGACCGTCAACGGGGCCGGCGCGTACACCGCGAGCCTCCCCCCGACCGGCGGATGGGGCGCCAACGGCATGTGGAACGTCGCCTTCGTCGACCTTCCGCTCATCGCGGGAGAAAACGTCGTCACTTTCGGCAAGGGCGTCAACTATGCCGAAATCGACTTCGTGTTCATTGCCGACGAGTTATAGGACATGTGAATGAATTTCTCGGCGCTGCACCGGAGGTGCAGCACCCGCACTTCCATGCCGTGGTGCGGTGCAAGCTATTTTGCACAGTCATTGCACAGGGGGTAGACGGCGCTCCACGACCCTGGTTTCATGCTTCCCGTTCAGGGTTTCCAACGTTAGAAAGATGGCGGAGGCATATACCTCCGCCGCTCCTGGACGCCGAGTTCTCCCACGGAGAGGTGTATCCGCAGTGAGATCAGGCAACTTCCGCTCACCGAAGCGACGCCGACTGGCCGCCCTTGTGCCGCTGCTGCTGGGCGCGGCACTGCTCACCCCGTCGACCGCCGGCGCCCTGACGTCGCCGGCGTCCACCGGGTCCGCGGCACCGGCCGCCGACACCCCGCAGGGCCTGCGCGCGGACTACTTCCTGAGTTCCGACGCCACGTCACTGGACTTCGCCCAGTACAGCAGCACCGGCATCGAACCGTCCCTGAACGTCCCCGACCTGCTTCCGACCCTGCGCGACTACGCGGGTTCCACCCTCAACGTCGCGGCGCACTGGACGGGCCGGCTCGACGTCCCGGCAGACGGGACGTACACGTTCTACATCAAGGGCGACAACGGCTTCCGGATGTCGCTCGACGGGGCGAGCGTGATCGACCACTGGAAGACCGACTGGGACGTGCAGACGCAGTCCGAGCCGATCACGCTGACGGCGGGCATGCACTCCCTGGCGTTCGACTACAACCAGGGCAACGGCGGCGCGTACATCACGACCGAGTGGTCGGGCCCCGGGATCAGCCGGCAGGCGATCCCCGACTCGGCGCTGCACCTGCCGGCCGGGTTCACCCCGCCCACCGTCGACGCCGAAGTCACCTCCTCGGGCAGGACCGCGACCGTCCAGCTGCCCGGCCCGGTCACCACGCTGCCCTCCGACATCGGCAAGCATCTGGCGGTCATCGCCGGCAGCAGCCGGTGGACGCCCGGCATCACCGTCAACCCCGCCGACTCCTCCCAGCTGCTGCTGACCGCAGGGGACTCCGACAACCCCGCCCCGCTGAAGGCGAAGGTGCGGATCAGCTATGACGGGCAGGGCGGCCTGGCCACGGCCGCGGGACCCGTACCGCTGATGTCCGGCCTGGCGGCCAACAACTCCACCTGGTACTTCGCCACCAAGTGGGCCAAGGACGTCAGCCCCGGGAACGCGCTCCCGGACTACCCCCGGCCGCAGCTGACCCGCGACCGGTGGCAGAACCTCAACGGGACCTGGCAGTTCCAGGCCACCGACGAGAACGCCCCGCTGCCGACGGGCAGCCTGAGCGGTTCGATCCTGGTGCCGTACCCGATGGAGGCGCCGCTGTCCGGCGTGGCCGAGCACCACGACTGGTCGCTGTACCAGCGCACGTTCAGCGTCCCGCAGAACTGGCGGGTCGGCTCGGGCAACCGGCTGCACCTGAACTTCGGCGCGGTGGACTACGAGACGTGGGTCTACGTCAACGGCGAGCAGGTCGCCCACCATGTCGGCGGCTACGAGGCGTTCACCGCCGACGTCACCGACGCTCTGATCGGCCGCGGGCCGCAGACCGTCCTGCTGAAGGTCAAGGACACCACCGACGACGCCACGCCGACCGGCAAGCAGTCGCGCAGCCCCAGCGGTATCTGGTACACCCCGAGCTCCGGGATCTGGCAGACCGTCTGGCTGGAGCCGGTGGCCGGGGCGAGCATCGACTCCCTGGTCCTGACGCCGAACCTGGCCGACGACTCGCTGGCCGTCACCGTGCGCCCGGCAGCCGGCACCCCGGCCTCGGCCCGGGTGAGCGCCACCGCGTACGCGGGTCAGACCCCCGTGGGCACGGTCACCGGCACCGTGGGCACCAAGCTGCGGCTGAGCGTTCCGCACCCGGAGCTGTGGAGCCCCGACCACCCGTATCTGTACAACCTCCAGGTCACGCTCGCCAGCGGCGGTTCGCACGACGTGGTGGGATCGTACTTCGGCATGCGGTCGATCTCCGTGGCCCAGGTGGGCGGCGCGAACAAGATCGAGCTGAACGGCAAACCGACGTACGTGCTGGCCACATTGGACCAGGGCTTCTGGCCGGACGGGATCTACACCGCTCCGACCGACGCGGCCCTGAAGTCCGACCTGCAGTTGCACAAGCAGCTCGGTTTCAACGCGGTGCGCAAACACATCAAGGTCGAGCCCGCGCGCTGGTACTACTGGGCCGACAAGCTCGGCCTGATGGTCTGGCAGGACATGCCCAGCCGCAACGACGGGCCGAACGCGAGCGCGGCCAGCGACCAGGCATTCACCGACCAGGTCCACCAGATCGTCGACCAGCACATCAGCAGCCCGTCCATCGTGATCTGGACGATGACCAACGAGGGATGGGGCGAGAAGACCAAGGAGGCCACCGGAGCGCTGGCCGACGCGGTCAAGCAGCAGGACCCCAGCCGGCTGGTCGACCCGGCCTCCGGCGTCAACTGCTGTGCCTCGAAGGGGGACTCGGGACGCGGTGACCTGATCGACTACCACGTCTACCACGGCCCCGCCTCACCCTCCCCTGACGCGACCCGGGCGGCCGTGGACGGTGAGCACGGCGGGTACTCGCTGACCATCCCGGGCCACATCCTGGGCGTCTCCGGCGGCCAGAACTACGGTGACGTGCCCACCATCGAGGAGCTGACCAAAGCGTACGTCGCCAACACCGGCCTGCTTCTGCCCGGCGCGGCCGGAAGCCTGTCCGGCTCGGTCTACACGCAGATCAGCGACGTCGAGGGCGAGCTGAACGGCCTGGTGACCTACGACCGTGCGGTCCTGAAGGTCGAACCAGGACCGGTCCGGGACATCAACCGCAGGCTCATCGCGGCAGGCGCCGCGGCGGGCGGCTCGTAGCCCGCGTCCCGCCCCAGGGCGGCACCCGTCAGGCCCGGCGGCACCCTCGTGCTGCCGGGCCTGGCGCGCGCTGCAAAGCCTGATCCCCTGCGGACCGCGCCCTGTGCGGGGCCGAGCTCAGCTCGCTCCAATACTCCCGGCCGGCAACGATCCGCCCGGATCACACCGTCCAGAACGACGCCACTCGGTGCACGCCCGTCGTCTCGTGCGGCACCTCCACCTCGGAGACCGCCTCCTCGCCTGCGGCCACGATCCGCAGCACCCGGATCGACCAACCCTCCGGGTACTCCGCATTGATGATGACGTAGTAGTCGCGACCTACGATCCGCTCGACGCTGACCGGCCAGTCGATGACGACGTCGTCGGCCAGCAGCTCGCCGACACCGCGACCACGCACACGATGTCCCCGCCCAGACCGGCGACGGTGCTCGGTCTGTCGCGGCCCGAAAGGCTGAGCACATGCGGACTACCCGCACCGGTCGATGAGCGTGGGCTGGAACATCACCGGGGTGGGCGAGGAGCCGCCCGCCCGGTGTCGAGGGTCACTCCGCAGGCCACTACCCAGCAGCCACAACCTGGCCGGCCGAGATCTGAGGAGGGTTGGGGAGCAGTGACGCAAGGTTGTCTGCAACGAAGTCCGCCGCCGTCCTGACCGACTCCTCGGCGCCGGCTTGGTCGTCGAAGACGCTGGTGGAGACCATCGTTCCGCCCCCGGCGTCGACCCAGTAGTAGGCCACGAATCCGGGGACCTGACGGAGGAGCGACACGAATCCCTCCGCCACTCGGCGTCCCGCCTCGGCAGGATCAGTCACCCCTTCGTAGCGCCGCACTACTGCGTACATAGCTGATCTCCTCTTGGATCCCTAGGCCACCTTGTGCGCATCGACGTACCCCCACCGCACGTTTCCCGCTCGCGGAACGTCAGAAAGTGACTCGGATAGGCGAGGTCCGTGTCGCCGTCGGGCGGGGCCGGGTCGACGCCGGTCGAGTCCGTGACCGCGAGCGCGGTGGCCGCGCGCTCGCAGCGCTCGTCGCGTACGAAAACCCGTGTGACGTTCTGTAACCCTTGTTCAGCTGGCACGGTCGTGTTCGAGCTGAAGCATGACGAGGGCGGCTCGGGCAATTCGGGTGATGGCCGTGGGGTCGAGGCCGACCCGGCGCAAGGCCTAGACCTACAGCGGCCAGCCGTCCGGGGCTGAGATGACCTGCACCTTCCCTCCGTGGTGCTTGTGTTTCCCAGACCACCACGGATCCGCTCCGTTAGGGCCGGCGGCGGCCACGCGGCCGGTGCGGATCACGGTGCCGCCCAGGTTGAGGTGTCCTGCCGTTTGGCGCACCATCACACACCGCAACCGTGACGTTTCCGAGAAGACCTCACTGAGGGTGGCGCTGGCTAGGGGTGGTCGACCCGTGCTTGCGCTCGTCCCGACTTACTCCACACACACGCGCCTTGCGTCTTCCTTGGATTCCCTGGATCTCACGCCTGACGCGGAAGCCGATGTAACCCCACGCCGGTAGCGATGCGAGAAGGCTCATCAGCCGGTCCTTGACGGACCACCCTGACACGGCCCCGAGAGCCATCGCCCCGTAGACCGCCGCCCACACGACCGCATATCCGAGCAGACGATTCATGCCCTCTCCGTCCCATTCCGAAGACTGAGGTCGGTTGTACAGCACGCGAACCGCGCAGACCGAGCCCCTCGTACTGCTTCAGCTCGAACACGACCGCGTCACCTGGACAATGATCACAGAACGTCACCAGACGTTACCGAGAAGACCCCACTGAGCCCAGGCGTCTACCGTGGCGCTTCCAGATATGGATCCAAGGTATCGACCGAGGAGCTCAAGGGGCGTCAACGGTAGGCGCACCCCTGCGGTATCTCCTGTCAGTCCCGGACGAGACAGAACGGGTGACCTGCCGGATCCGCAAAGATGCGCCAACTCCGCTGGGCATCTCCCTCGTCGAGCAGTAGGCACCGCGGCTGGAGAACGAGGACGCCGATGCCGAGCTGCGTCACCCCAGCCGCCGTCGCGTGGCTGCACGGCTTCCGACGTCAACGCATCCGCTGGGAACGACGAGCCGACGTCAACGCCTATGAAACGGCGGCGGCATGGTGCAGTTCACACCTGTCGTGCTGGAGGTGCAGCCGACGGAGGTCTTGCAGCGCGGCGAGAGGAAAGGGGTGCTGAACCCACTTCACCAAATAGCCGTCCTCGCCGTGGATCTGCAGTACCGACTGCGCAGCCTCCATGACGACGTGTCCGAGAAGGCCTCGCGGCTGCGTGGAACCCCAGACGAGTGTGCCTTCCTGGTCCGGCGCATCGAAGCTCGCGGAGATATCAGGGAAGCAATAGATCGACAGGTCAACTTCCGGACCTCGGCCTCGCAGGACCCACCTCACTTCAACCGGTTCCAGGTCAAAAGAGAGGCAGTGAACAGGCGTGGAGCCGTACAGACCCGCCACACCGTGAAGCACGTCGGCAAGAGCATCCGTGCAGTAGCTCACGAAGTCCTTCCGCTCCGAAGAGCCGTCCTTGATAATGCAGGTCGCCCAGCCGCTTCCGCTCAGTTCCCAACTGAACGTGAGACCATCGGTCATTCCGCCCCTCCCGGTGATCGTCTCCGAATACGGTACAGCGCAGGGGCAGACGGAACACCTCGCATCCGACACCGGCAGCGGCGCCGGCCCCCTCGAACGGCTCGTCGCCAGCATCGCCCCGACCTCATCTCCGAGTTCGGTCACGATCGCCCAATCAGCCGGCTACCCCGCTGCTGTACGGCCGGTGGCCAGGTCCTCGTCGCCTCACCGTTCGAGGTCGTGGGCCGGCCGGTGCCGTACCGCATCGGCGTCTTCGCGCTGGACGACGCGCGCTGCCTGCAGCTGCCCCCGGAGTACCGGTAGCCGAGAAGAAGAAGCATGCAGCCGAGCCTGGGAGCCCCAGCGCGGCCCCCATATTCTGCGGAGCAGTAGGAGAATCGGCGGCCAAGACGAGTGGCGGGCATCACCTTCCAAGCCGGCGACCGCAACTGGGAAATCGCTGTACCCGCACTCGACGTACCCCTCGTACGAGCCGCCATGACCCGGGCCGGAAGCCAGGACTGATCGCTGAGCCTGCTTCTCAACCTTGGAGTCCTGTCAGGAGGTATGCGACGTCAAGGCCTCTGGTCAGGTAATGGGCTTTGGGCCGAACACGGTGGGACTCGGCGTAGGGCGGGCGGCCCGTACGGATCACGCGGTTGGCTCTGACAAGTATCCGGTGCAGCTCGCGGTCTGTTCTCCCGGGCGTCAGGCCTACCTCCTTGTCGGCGACGAGGTGTACATACACCAGTCCGCACGTCAGCGGCGGAGTGCGACCAGGAGATCGACCACGTAGGTCTCTTCCACCTCGTCGCGGGGAAAAGCCTCGACCAGCCGCTTACACTCCTCGGCGAAAAACGCCTGGCGGTCAGCCTCTTCAAGGACGAGGAATGCCGATCGGCTGCCGATGTCGGCGAGATGCATGTCCAAGGAGACAGTGCGGCTCCAGCGCACCTGACGGCACGCCACCCGAAGCCCTGTCAGCCCCGCCAGCCGGATGGTGTCGCTGTCCGAAGGGCGCACCGCAGACCTTGGCTTCACCCCGCAGTGGTGCGCAATGCGCCCGTGCTGCTCGCCGGTGACGGCGGGGGTGAGCTGTCAGGTCGGCTCGTGTACGACGAGTCGTGAATCCCGCCCGGCGAAGCATCGTCTCAATTCTCGTGCTTGTTGGTTGCCGGCAGCAAAGATGCCCCGCTTGTCGACGTGAACGACCAGGACGTCATGGCTGTCAATCACCTCGGAGATCCCACGGACCTGGATGGTGTCCCGCCATGCCTCGGTGTTGCGGCCAAACCACTCCGGCAGCCCACAGGGATCGGCCACAGCATCCCAGAAGTCGCCGAGGGATTCGATGGGCAGGCCCCTCAGGTCCACCACGAGTTCGGTCTCGGACTTATCGACCATCGTGGCATCGTAACCAAGCCCACCTGACCGCGCGACGGATGAGACGTCGCCTCTGACCAGCGAAGACTCCGTCCCGCCCGGGCGCGCTGCAAGCTCGGCCTCCCACGCGGCCGGAACGGCGAGCCGGCCGGCACACCACAACAGACGGAACTGCGCCGGGGCATGTCTCACCGCGGTATGCGACCTCTTTGCCGGACGGCCATGGACGCTGCCCGCAGTCGGCTGAAAGTCAAAAGCAGCGCCAACGTACAGCGCTCCGGGGTACTTGCCGCAAGGCCGCCGTCCGGCCGCAGAATGCCGACCGAGGCCGGTACCTGCCATGACGGGAGTTGCGTAGTGCGTGTGTTGTTATCGACTTATGGGACACGCGGGGATGTCGAACCGCTGGTGGCCCTCGCGGTGCGATTACGGGAACTCGGCGCGCAGGTGAGGGTCTGCGCGCCGCCGGACAAGGTCTTCGCCGAGCTGCTGGCCAGGGTCGGCGTGGAACTGGTGGCGGTCGGCAAGCCGATGGGCACGCTGGCGGAGCCGTCGACGGAATCGGCGACCTCCGAACGTGGGACCGAGCTGGCCGAGCAGTTCAGCACGGTCGCCGCGGCGGCCGAGGGATGCGACGTGCTGCTGGCGACCGGGCTCGCGCACTTCTCCTCGCGGTCGGCGGCCGAGAAACTCGGCATCCCGTATGTGTACGTGACCTTCTGTCCGTTCATGCTGCGGTCGCCGCACCAAGCACCGCCCGCGCTGCTGGCGGGACAGTCGTTCCCGGCGGAGGTGACCGACAACCTGGCGCTGTGGGACCTGCACACCCGAACCGTCAACGCCTTGTACGGCGGGGCGCTCAACGCCCACCGGGCCTCGGTCGGCCTGCCGCCGGTGGACGACGTCCAAGATTTCATCTTCACCGGCCGGCCGTGGCTGGCGTCGGACCCGGTCCTCGGCCCGTGGCGGGAGACCCGGGAGCTCGACGTCGTGCACACCGGGGCGTGGATCCTGCCGGACGAACGCCCGTTGGCGGACGACCTGCTGGCGTTCCTGGACGCGGGCGCACCCCCGGTGTTCGTCGGCTTCGGCAGCGCGCGTGACGTCCCGGCGGACATCGCCCGGGTGTCCGTCGAGGCGATCCGCGCGCACGGCCGCCGCGCGATCGTCGGCCGCGGCTGGGCCGAACTGGCGCGGATCGACGACCGCGACGACTGCTTCGTCGTCGGCGAGGTCAATCAGCAGGCGCTGTTCGGCAGGGTGGCCGCCGTCGTGCACCACGGCGGTGCGGGCACCACGACAAGGGCCGCCCAGGCCGGAGCGCCGCAGGTGGTGGTGCCCCAGGCGGTCGACCAGCCCTACTGGGCCGGCAGGGTGGCCGCCCTGGGTATCGGCGCGGCACACGACGGCTCGACTCCGACCACCGAGTCGCTGTCAGCCGCACTCGCGACGGCTCTCGGCACGGAGACCCTCGCACGGGCGGGGGCCGTGGCCGACAGCATCCGTACCGACGGAGCAGCAGTGGCCGCGAAACTTCTGCTCGACACCGTCAGCTGAGAAAGGCCGTCGGTGCGGGTGAGCCCCAGGACCCCGGCGATCTTGTGGAACGTACCGTCTGCGTCTCACGGCACGCTGGTGCAGAGCCTGCCGACGGCAGCGCCAGGAGCGGACAGCTTGTCCGAGTCCGGCCAGAAAAGAGGCGCCCCCGCCGGCAGCGGGGGCGCCTCCTCGGGATTCCGTTCGCTTCGGGGCCTGGGGGTTGCTCCGAAGTGTCCGACGGTGCGAACACCGCTCCCTAGTGGTGGTCGATCAGCCTTACGGCGAGCGTCCAGAGCATTCGCGCACTCAAGGCAACGCCTAGCCGTTTGGCTAACTCCTGGACCGGGCCCATACGCCTGCGGGCAGGTTCCTTTTCCACCATTCATCACCTCATCTCTTTTCCTCAATGAGCCGGGTCGACCGGGTGATTCGGCGACCCCCAGCCACCGAATCGCACATGCGACCCGGCCCAGCCCACTCTTGAGGTGAGGCCCTTCGAGCGTTGCACGCGTCAGGCGGACCCACCAGGGCGCACTGGGCTCGCAGGGGGGAGCGCGCACGGGCCAGTTGCGCTCCCCCTCCCCCGGGCCATTGGTGTACCCGTGACCGGCAAGTCCTCGTGTCGACGGGGGGAGCGGGCATGGGCAACGGGATAAGAAGAGGGGGTGAGTCACGAGGACGAGGCCGTATCCCGACGAGGACGCAGATGGCGCCGGTGGAAGAGCCGCTGGGACTCGTCCTCTGCCGCACTGGTGGTGCGCCGGGGCGTCGAGATGGAACTGATGTCACGGGCGCTGAGCTTCGCTGCCCTGAGTCTGCTCACCCTGCTGCCCCTGGTGACCCTGGTCGGCGCCGTCGACCCCCACAGCGGCCTGGGCGCGGGGAAGTTCCTGGGGCGCGTTCTGGGCCTGTCCTCCTCGTCCCAGGAACGCATCGCCGAGGTGGTCGTCAATCCCGCGCAGGCGCTGCGCCGCACCACGGCGTTCGGCCTCGCCGTGCTCGCCGCGTTCGGTCTCACCTTCGGAACGGCACTTCAGACGGGATATGAGAAGGGGTGGGGACTCAAGGCGGCCCACTGGCACTCCTTGTGGCGCCACGTCATCTGGCTGGCGGCATTCGTCGCCTACCTCCTGGTCTCTGTCGCGGCGCTCGGCCACGGCTCGGCCATTGCCGAAGAAGGCCTCGGGGCGGTGGCCACGGTCGTCGTCTCCCTGCTCTTCTTCTGGTGGTCCCAGCGGTTCCTGCTCGTCGGACGCGTGAGCTGGCGGGCGCTGCTGCCCGGGGCGGTGGCGACGACACTCGGGCTGATCGGCCTGCGGATCTTCTCGGGTCTCGTCTTCTCCCCCCTGATCGCCTCGAACGCCGTGACCTACGGGCCGGTGGGCACGATCCTGGTCGTCCAGTCCTGGCTCACCGGCGTCGGATTCGTCGTCTACGGCGGCGCGGTCCTCGGACGGGTTCTGCACGAACGCCACACGTCGCATGGCCGGGCGGGCAACACATGAGCGCGTGCGCAGCCGCCGGGTGGGAGCCATCCTTGACCCCCTCCGGGGTGGGGGTTTCCCCCGGGCACGCACGGGCGGTGGCGGGAGTGACCGCAGGGGTGCGGCCACGGGAGCCTCATGGGGACGGCGCCGCGACCCGCGGTCGGCCGCACCAGGACGGAACGGGGTTCCAGGCCATGGCGGAATTCACCCGACGGGGCGCACTGCGCGGCACAGCGGCGGCGCTGGCGGCAGCCGGCGGTCTGGGGGCGCTGCGGATGCCCACGGCAGCGGCGGCCGGACAGGCCGCGGGCGGAGGCGGAGGCGGCAACTACCCCTTCCTGCACGGCGCGTTCACCCCGGTGACGGAAGAGGTGACGGCCTACGACCTGCCGGTCACCGGGCGCATCCCGCACGAACTGAACGGCCGCTACCTGCGCAACGGCCCCAACCCGCTCGGCCTGGAGGACCCGAGCCTGCACCATTGGATGCTCGGCGACGGCATGGTGCACGGGGTGCGGCTGCGCGATGGCCGGGCGGAGTGGTACCGCAACCGCTGGGTGCGCTCCGCGTCGGTGACGGCCCGCCTCGGCGAGCCCTGCCAAGGTCCGGTTCCGGACAACGACTTCGCGAACAACACCCATGTGATCCCCTACAAAGGCCGGGTGCTGGCCCTGCAGGAGAGCGGGCCGATGCCGTACGAACTGGACGGCGAACTGCGGACGACCGGCACGTACGACTTCGGCGGGTCGCTGAGCGAGGCCTTCACCGCGCACACCAAATACGACGCGCAGCGCGACGAGTTGCACGCGGTCACCTACTACCCGACGTGGGACCACGTGCGGCATGTCGTGATCGACCGTACGGGGACGGTGGCGCGGACCACCAGGATCCCGGTGGCCGACAGCCCGATGATGCACGACTTCGCGCTCACCGGCCGCTACGTGGTGCTGTTCGACACCCCGGTGACGTTCGACATGGCGGCGGCCGAGGCCGGAGCGCTGGTGCCGTACGTGTGGAACGAGCACCACCCGGCCCGGATCGGGGTGATGCGCCGGGAGGGCGGCCCGGTGCGCTGGTTCGACGCGGACCCCGGCACGTACTACTCGCACACCCTGAACGCCTACGACGACGGCGGCTCGGTGGTGGTCGACTTCGTCGGCTTCCCCTCCCCCTTCTTCGCCGCGGGCCGCGGCTGCGACGGCCCGTCGGCGACCGGTACGCCGAAGCTGCACCGCTGGACGGTCGACCTGGGCCACGGCCGGCTGCGGACGTCGGTCGTGGACGACCGGCCGCAGGAATTCCCGCGGGTGCGCGAGGAGTTGGTCTCCCGCAGGCACCGCTACGGCTACGCGGCGACGGCCGGCGAGATGTGGCGGGCGTACGAGACGCTGGACGGGGTGCCGCCGGACACCTCCTTCGGCAATGCGCTGATCAAGCACGACCTGCTGCTCGGCACCAGCCAGGTGCACCACTTCCCACGCAACTCGCCCGCGAGCGAGGCGGTCTTCGTTCCCGCGCGCGACAACGCCGGTGCCGAGGACGACGGTTACGTGCTCGCCTACGTCCACAACCCGGACCGCGGCGCCGCCGACCTGGTCGTGCTCGCGGCACAGGACTTCACGGCGCCCCCGCTTGCCCGTATCCACCTGCCACGGCCCGTCCCGCTGGGCTTCCACGGCAGCTGGGTGCCGGAGGACCACGCCTGATCGAGAGGTGAGCCCGCGCCCGGAGCCGCCGAGGGCACCCTGCCCGGCGCGAGAGCGGGCGCGGACCTGCGGAAATGGCGTGGTGCCACGGTGTGGCCCTGCCGTAGGGTCGGCCGCATGAACCAGCCGTGGCGCGACGCCGTTCGCCCGATCCATGCCGACGAGTGGCCCCAGGTGAAGGAGCTGCGGCTCCTCGCGCTGCAGGATGCGGCGGCCCCGATCGCCTTTCTCGAGACGTACGAGCGGGCGGTCGCGGAGCCGGAGTCCTTCTGGCGGCAGCGGGCCGAGGGGGCGGCCGGCGGGACGCGGGTGCGGCAGTTCGTGGCCGAGGGGCCGGGCGGGGTCTGGGGCGGCACGGTGACCGTGCTGGTCGAGGAGGCGGGCGGCGACGACGTGTTCGGCGTGCCCGTCCAGCAGCGCCAGGCGCACCTTGTCGGCGTGTTCGTGCGCTCCGAATTCCGCGGGAGCGGAGCGATCGACGCGCTCTTCGAGGCGGCCGTCGAGTGGGCCGTCTCCGTCGCGCAGGTGGCGCGGGTGCGGTTGTACGTCCACGAGGACAACGTGCGGGCCGAGGGTTTCTACCGGCGGTTCGGATTCGTGCGCTCCGGGGTGACCGCCCCGATGAAGGACGATCCCGCCAAGAGGGAGGTCGAGATGGTCCTCGACCGGCCCGCGGTGCTGTCCGGCCTCTCGTGACCGCGGGCCGGTGAGCCGGTTGCGGGCGGCGGCTCCGTGCGACGGGCGAGCCCGATTCCGGGCGTGCTGAGCCCGCACCGCCGGCCGCCGGGGGCCGCCCGCCGCCGCCCACCAGGGATCACGTCCAAAGGTCTCGCCTTCAACCAAACGGTCTCCTTGGGCTAACGTTTGGTCGGAGGTGGCCATGCTGGAAGTTCTCGGTCTGGATCAGCCAACCGAAACGCTGTATTTCGTCCTCGTCGACAACCTGCCCCTGCCCATCGAGGAATTGGCCCGCCGCACCGGCATCGAGCCGGACGCGGTGGCCGCGGCCATGGTCCGGTTGGAGGACGGCGGGCTGGTATCCCGGCTGCCCGGCAGCCCGGCCTGCTACACGGCGCTGCCACCCGGGCACGCCCTGGAGGTGCTCATGCTGGCCAGGGAGCGGGACATCCGCCGGGTGCGCGCCCTGACCGACCTTCTGACCGAGCGGCACCGCGACGCGCGCCGGGACCGCGACTCGACCTCGCTGATCCAGGTCATCAACGGCCGTGACGGCGTCGCCCGCTGCGGGCAGCAGCTGTTCAACCTCGCGGAGAAGGAGATCCGCGGCATCGACGCGCCGCCCTACGCCGAGGCCCGCGACGGCGCACGTGTCAATTCCGCGGCCGTGATCACCAGTCGCGGCGTGCGCAGCCGGTTCATCCACGCCCGCGACAGCCTCAACATCCCCGGCGCGATGGAGCGGGCGGAGGAGGACATCGCCGCGGGCGAGGAGGTGCGTTTCGTGCCCGAGGCGCCGATGAAGCTGATCATCGCGGACGACCAGGCGGCGCTGATCCCGCTGATGGCCACCCCGCAGGTGCTCGACGCGTGCATCCTGGTCCACCCCTCGGCGCTGCTCGACGCGTTGTCCACGCTGTTCGAGTCGCTCTGGGCGCAGGCGCAGCCGTACATGCCGGGACGCATCGCGCCGGTCGGCGAGGACGAGTTCGTCAACGACGAGGAGCGGCGGATCATCTCGATGCTGGCGATGGGGATGCCGGACGAGACCATCGCACGCCAGCTCGGCATCGGCCACCGCACGGTGCAGCGCAGGGTGCAGGCGCTGCTCACCCGGCTCGGCGCCGCCAGCCGGTTCCAGGCCGGGGTGCTCGCCGCCAGCCGCGGCTGGTGGCTTCCCGAACCGCCGAGGGGCGCCGCAGGCGCCGACGGGCGGGCACCGGAGCGCTGAGTCCTGGCCGGTCCCCGCCTGCCGTGGCGTGCGGGGACCGGACCACGTGCCGGACGGTCCGGTTGCCGGACCGTCCGGCGGACATGCGCCGGCGGCCGCACCGCGGTGCGGCCGCCGGGCACCGCTACTGGCGCAGCAGGGCGAAGTCCGCCGTCACCGCACCGTCCTTGACGACGCGCACGGTGCGGGTCGCCGGGCGGTAGCCGGTCGCCGCGACGATGACCGTGAGCGGGTTGTTCCTGGCCGGCACCCACAGCGCGTAGGTGCCGTCGCGGCCCGAGGTGAGGGAGACGTCGCCGTTCCTGGAGTCGACCTCGACGACCGCGCCCGCCAGGGGCGCGCTCGTTCCGTCGGCGAGCGGGCCGGTCACCGTGCCGGACAGCAGTCCCCATCCGGCGGGCGGGACCACCGTCATGGCGACCGGCAGCGAGACCGAGCCGTACGGGGTGTCGCTGTCGACGATCAGCGCGGCCCGGTGGGTGCCCGCGTCCGCCGAGGTCATCGCCGTGGCGTCCAGCGTCAGCCGCACCGTGACCGAGGCGCCGCCCTTGACCGTCAGCTTCGCCGCCGATGCGGTGAGCCAGGGCACGTCGGCGTGCGGCTGGTCGTAGCCGCTCAGCTTCTGGACCGACGACTGCGGGACGCTGTAGGCGTTCGTCCCGCCGATCGCGTACCAGCCCGGCGCGGACTGCGCGTCGAGCACCGGCTCGGCCAGGTTCGGCAGCGCCGACCAGGAGTCGGTGGCCGGATCGTAGGCGTGGGCCTCGTTGGTGAGCGCGCCGGTGCTCACCTGCGCGCCGCCGCCCACCAGCAGCCTGCCGCCGGCCGCGGTGCCGGTGGCGCCCCAGAGGTCGGTGGGGGCGTCGGCGACCCGGCGCCAGGACGTGCCCGAGGGGTCGAGCGCGTAGGTGTGGACGGTGTCCTGCGGGGCCTGGCCGTTCGGCTGGTACACCCCTCCCGAGCAGTAGACGACCCCGTCGGCGGTACCGCACACCGGGAAGGAGATCGGTTCCGGGTAGGGCGCACCTGCCGACCAGGTGTCGGTCGCCGGGTCGTAGACCTGCACGTCGTTGGAGCCGCAGCCGAGCTGGACGCAGCCGCCGATGACATACAGCCTGTCGCCCGCCACAGCCGAGCCCGACGCGCCGTAGCCGGTGGGCACGTCGGCGATCTGGGACCAGGTGTCGGTCGCCGGGTCGTAGACCTCGCTGCCCGGAATCGGGTTGCCCGCAGCGTCACGCCCGCTCGTGACGTACAGCTTGCCGCGGATGAAGCCGTAGGCGGGGGCGAAGCGCTTGGTCGTGGGGCCGGTGAGCGTCTTCCACCCGCCCGTCGCCGCGTCGTAGGAGCTGAAGGAGCCGCTCCACACACCGCCCGGCGACTCGCCCAGTCCGGCGTAGAGCGTGCCGTGGTCCACGGCGGCGACGCCGCCGAAGGAGCCGGCGGGCAGGTCGGCGAGCGGCTGCCACGCCTGGTCGGCCGGCGCGTCGCCGGCCTGCGCGGCCGCGGCCGGCGGGGAGGTGGCACCCTGCGCGGCGTCGAGCAGGGTGTCGGGGGTCAGCGTGGTGGGCGTTCTGCGCGCGGCGGGGCCGGCCGCGCCGGCCTTGGGACCTGCCAGGTTCTGCTCGCCGAGCGAGAAGGTGGCGGGCGAGCCGCCGGTGTTGCGCACCTTGACGTCGACGGTCCTGCTGTCCGCCCAGGCCACGTTCGCACTCACCGCGGAGACGCTGTACTGCAGCTGCGCGGGGTGCAGTGCGAAGTCGGCCGAGGTGACCGCACCGGGCCGCACGTCGGCCTTGGCGGTGACCGCCGGGTAGCCGAAGCCCGGCAGGCCCGCGGTGAACTGCTGCTTGCCGGTCCGGCTGGAGAACAGCCAGTACAGGCCGTCGGCGACGGCCGGGTCGCCCGGCGAGGCCACGCTGCGGCCGGCGTCGGACGGGGCGGCGACGCCGCTCACCGTCGCGCCGAGGACGCCGGCACCGGTGTTGGCGTCGGTCACCCGGCCCACGAGCAGCCCGCCGGTCCGGGTGACCACGGTCGGGGTGCCCACGGCGACGTCGTCGATCTGCCAGATGCCGGTGAGCGAGCCGGTGAAGTGGAATCGCAACCGCACCGAGGACTTCCCGGCGTAGGCGTCCAGCGGCACATCCTGGTGCGAGGGGCCGCCGATGATGTCGGTGTGGTGCCACAGCGTGGTCCACGTGGCGCCGCCGTCGGTGCTGGCGTCGACGTCGGCGGTCAGGTCGCCCAGCCGGTACAGCGAGGGCAGGGCGGTGTCGAACTGCAGCTCGGGCTTGGTCTGTGCGCTGAAGTCGTACGCGGGACTGATGAGTTCGGTGTCGGCGTCCGCCCAGCCGAGGGCGTAGTCGTCGACCTCCGCGAAGCGGCCGGTCGCACCGGTCTGGTTGCCCCGGTTCAGCGGGTCGTCGAACTGCCAGCCGCCGGCGGCGGTGTTGTTCTTGATCGTCCAGCCGCCGGGAGTCGCGGCGGTGGCGAAGGGCTCGAGACCGCCGCCGCCGTAGTCCCGCTCGTAGCCGGCCGGGAGCGCGCCCGTGGTGTTGACCGGCAGGGCGAGGTCGACGGTGTCGGGGCCGGTGCCATCGGCGACGGTGGCGTCAGCCGGCTGGTAGCCGGGGTAGAGCGAGGTCGCGTGCAGGGTGTAGGTCCTGTTCATCGGAACCCGCACCGAGTAGCGGCCGGTGGCCGGGTCGGTGAACACCGTCCCGGGCACGTCGTCCACGGTGAGCTTCGCGTACAGGCCCCAGCCGTGCTGCCCGCCGTCCTTGACCGTGCCGGAGATCGTCCGCGAGGGCACGGCCGCCAGGCCGGCGTCCTCGGTGAGCGCCGCGCCGTCGTCGACGCGCACCTGGCCGAGGTCCTTGTCCGCGAACCCGAACGCCGAGACGCTCAACGGGTAGGAGCCCGCCGGGATGTCGAGCCGGTAGCGGCCCTGGGCGTCGGTGGTCGCCCGGTAGTCGCCGAGGCTGACGGTGGCGCCGGAGATCGCTGTCCCGGTGGCCGCGTCGGTCACGGTGCCGCTGACGGCGCCGTGCGGGCCGGGCTTGAAGCCGGCCGTTCCGATGGGCGTGCCGAGGCCGGTCGGGCCGTCGTAGCCGGGCTGCGCGGCGCAGGTGAACGCAGGCGTGCAGTCCGGCACCGGGCCGTAGCCGCACAGCGAGCTGTCGGAGCAGCTGGCGTCGTCGCCGCGCGTGACGTCGTTGAGCGCGCCCGGCTGCTGGTAGGGGTACGAGGCGGGATAGGTGCCCTCGACCGGCGTGCCGGCCAGCGCGTACACGCCGGCGATGATCGGCGCCGACGCGGACGTGCCGCCGTAGACGTTCCAGCCGCCGTCGGAGAAGGTGTTGTAGACCGCCACGCCGGTGGCCGGGTCGGCGACCGCGCTGACGTCGGCGACGGAGCGGCCGGGGCAGTCGACGCCGGACTGGAAGGACGGCTTGGGTTCCACGTCCGAGCAGCCCGAGCCGGTGGCGCCCCAGTGCGGTCCGTCGGCGTTGTAGGTCACGCCGTTCCAGACGGACTCGCCCCAGCCGCGGGCGCTGCCGTCGCGGACCAGCGACGTACCCCCGACCGCGGTGACGTAGGGCGACGACGCCGGGTAGCTGACGCCGTAGCCGTCGTCGCCGGAGCTGAAGACCACCGCGACGCCCGGGTGGTTGAAGTACGCCTCGTCGTAGGCCAGGTTGTCCGTGCTGTCGTAGTACGCGCCCCAGGAGTTGGAGACGTACTTCGCGCCCAGGGACACGGCCGTGTTCACCGCGGTGCCCAGGTCGTCGGACGCGGACGCGTCGGCCTCCACCAGCAGGATGTGAGCCTGCGGTGCGACAGCCGAGACCATGTCCAGATCCAGCGAGATCTCGGCGGCCCAGCCCTCGTCGGCCGCGGGGTAGGCGGTGCCGCCGTGCTCGTCGACCTTGCGGAAGCAGCCGTTGTCGCCGGTGCAGGCGGGCAGGCCGTACTGCTGGCGGTAGATCGCGAGGTCGGACTCGGCGTTCGGGTTGTCGTAGGCGTCGACGATCGCGATCGTCGCGCCGGCCCCGCCGTCGGCCGGCAGGCCGTAGGCCGACCGCAGGTCCGCGGGCGCGTAGCCGTCCGGCGTCAGGGCGGACCCGGCGGCGTCACGCCGCACGCCGAGCGCGGCGGTGTGGTCGGTGCGCCGGAGCGTGAAGCAGGTGAAGTGGCCGGGTGCGGGCGTGCCGCAGGCCGGTTCCGCGGTCGCCTTCCCGGTGGCGGTGGCCGGCGGTGGTGCGGCAAGGGCCTGCTGGGGCAGCAGGACCGCCAGGACGGCGAGGACCGCAGCGGCGGCTATGCGCCGCAGCGTGCGCGGTCGGCCCGCGGAGGAGCGTTGGGCTGGCAAGGTGACTCCAGAAAGTGACGACAGCGGAGGCTCACGGCTGATCGGTGGATCCTGGGGGGATGGGCGCAGAGCGATGGGGACGCGCGGAAGCAGACTGACCAGCACAAAGTTCCAACCGGCATGATCCGCCGGTCAATGCGGACCCCTGGCGGCTTGCCGCCGTGACGTGTTCACGCCCCGAGCGGGGTCACGTGGGAAGCAGGGGGTTTACTGATGCGTCAACCGGTGAGTGCCGCGGCGCGGTTCACACCGTATTCCCACAGAAATCCCCACGAACTCCCGTCCGTTCACGGGTAGTTCAGCTCACACCACTAACGCGTGGTCACGTAACATCACGGCGGGTGACCGTTGACATGGCTTGAACACGCCTCGCCTAATAACTCCCGGTGATTGCACGTGCATTCACCGTCGCCCCAGATCCGTACACGGGTCGACCCCTGCAAGAACGCATGGAGTCACACGTTGCGCATTTCGACGAGAACCAGACCACCTCTCCGGCGGACGATCTTCGCCGGCCTGGCTGTGGCCAGTGCCACCGCACTGGCGGTCCTGGGAGTGCAGGCTCCGGCCGGAGCCGCGGCGCCCGCCGCCGCGGCCCCGGCGGCCGCCACCGACGCACACCCGCGCCTGGAGCCGTCCTGCACCACGCCCGACAAGGACGAGTTCACCTGCTACGCCCTGCGCCGTGCCGACATCAAGCCGGTCAAGGGCCTCACAGCGGCCGCGGTCACGCCCAACGGCTGGGGGGCGCCCGACCTGCAGAGCGCCTACAGCCTGCCGACGGACGGCGGTGCGGGACAGACCGTCGCCATCGTCGACGCGTTCGACGACCCGAACGCGGAGGCCGACCTCGCGATCTACCGCCAGCAGTACGGACTGCCGGCCTGCACGACCGCCAACGGCTGCTTCAGCAAGGTGGACCAGCGCGGCGGGAGCAGCTACCCCTCCCCCGACCCCGGCTGGGCCGGTGAGATCTCGCTCGACCTGGACATGGTCTCCGCGGTCGCGCCCTACGCGCACATCCTGCTGGTCGAGGCGGACGACAACGGATTCGAGAACCTCGGCTCCTCGGTGAACGAGGCCGTCGCGCTCGGCGCGAAGTTCGTCTCCAACTCCTACGGCAGCGACTACCGCGGCGGCAACGGCGAGGACCCCTCGGAGACGACAGCCTTCGACGCCTACTTCAACCACCCCGGCGTCGCGGTGACCGTCTCGACCGGCGACTACGCGTACGGCGTCGGCTACCCCGCCGCCTCGCAGTACGTCACCGCCGTCGGCGGCACCACCCTGACCCGCGACCCGGGTACCACCCGCGGCTGGACGGAGTCGGCGTGGAGCGACGCCGGTTCCGGCTGCTCCCTCTACGAGCCCAAGCCGGCCTTCCAGAAGGACACCGGCTGCGCCAACCGCGCGCTCGCCGACGTCTCCGCGGTGGCCGAGGGCGTCGCGGTCTACCAGACCTACGGCGCCGGCGGCTGGTCCGTCTACGGCGGCACGAGCGTCTCGTCGCCGATCATCGCGGGCGTCTACGCCGACGCGGGCACCCCGGTGTCCGGCTCGTACCCCAACTCCTACCCCTACGCGGCGCCTTCGGGGGTCAACGACATCACCACGGGCTCCAACGGCTCGTGCTCACCCGCGTACCTGTGCACCGGCGGCGCCGGCTACGACGGACCGACCGGCCTGGGCACCCCCAGCGGCCTGGCGGCCTTCCGCAGCGGTCCGCACGGTGAACTGACCGGCACCGTCACCGACTCCGCCACGGGCAAGCCGATCTCCGGCGCCACCGTCAGCGCCGGCACCAACGTCGCGCACACCGACGCGGCGGGGACCTACGACCTGTCCGTCCCCGTCGGCACCTACGACGTGACCGTGGACGCCTTCGGCTACGCCACCACGACCGACCAGGCCGTGGCGGTCGCCGACGGCTCCACCCTCACCAAGGACTACAGCCTGACCTCGGTGCCGAGCCAGACCGTCTCCGGCAAGGTCACCGACGGGTCAGGACACGGCTGGCCGCTCTACGCCAAGATCACCGCGGACGGCGTCCCCGGCTCGGTGTGGACCGACCCCGCCACGGGCTCGTACTCCCTGTCGCTGCCCCAGGGGCACGACTACACGCTGCACGTCGCAGCGAACGACCCCGGCTACCAGGCCGTAACCAAGTCCCTCACGGTCGGTGACAGCGCGGCCGGCCTGAACGTCTCCGTGCCCGTCGACACCTGGGCGGGCACCGCCCGCGGCTACAGCCAGCAGCTGGTCGGCACGACCGAGCCGTTCGACTCCACCGACGCCGCCCCGCAGGGCTGGAGCGTCGTCAACGCCGAAGGCACCACCGGCGGCTGGGAGTTCGACGACCCGGGTTCGCGCGGCAACGCGACGGGCGGCGAAGGCGCGTTCGCGGTCGCCGACAGCGACCACTTCGGCGGGGGCGCCAGCCAGGACACCCAACTGATCAGCCCCGTCTACGACTTCACCGGCAAGAGCTCGCCCGAGCTCGCCTTCGACACCGATTACCACTCGATCGGCGGGCAGACGGCCGAGGTGGACGCCACCTCCGACGGCGGCACGACCTGGACCAAGGTCTGGGCCACCGCCTCGGGGATCGACGGACCGGCCAGGTTCGAGGTACCGCTCACCGACTTCGCGGGCAAGGCGGCCGTGCAGGTGCGGTTCCACTTCACCTCGCACTTCGGCTGGTGGTGGTCCGTCGACGACGTCTTCGTCGGCGACCGCGAGCTGACCACGGTCCCGGGCGCCCTCGTCGTGGGCACCGTGTCCGACGCCAACACCTCCGACGGCGTGGTCGGCGCCAAGGTCACCAGCCAGGACGACACCACGCAGAGCGCCACCACCGTCGCCACCCCCGACGACCCCAACCTCGGCGACGGCTTCTACTCCCTGTTCTCCACCGGCTTCGGCAGCCACGCCTTCAACGCCGCCAAGTCCCACTACGCCACCACGGCCAAGACGGTGAAGGTGAGCGCGGACAGCGCGGTCGAGGCGGACTTCGCGCTCAAGGCCGGGCAGCTCAAGGTCACCCCGGGCACGGTCGACGCCACCGTCGGCTGGGGCGGGAAGGCCAGCCGGCAGCTCACGGTGCAGAACACCGGCGGCGCTCCCGCCACGATCAAGCTGAGCGAGCGCTCCGGCGGCTTCCAGATCCAGGAGCAGGGCGCCCCGCTCAGGACGGTCAAGGGCACGTTCTCCCCGCTGTCCAGCAAGGCGAACCCCTCCGGCGGCGCCCCGGCGCCGGCCGCGGGGCCGTCGGACGATGCATGGCAGACCGCCCCCGACGTCCCGAACGCCGTGATGGACAACGCCGTCGGCACCTATGACGGCAAGGTCTACTCCGCCTTCGGCTACACCGGCTCCGCCGACAGCAAGGACCTCTACGTCCTCGACCCGACCGCCGGCAGCTGGACGAAGCTCGCCTCTGCGGCGGACACCCGGGAGGCCGCGGCACACGGCTTCATCGACGGCAAGTTCTACGCCGTCGGCGGATGGGGCGCGTCCGGCAGCCCCGACACGAAACTGGAGGTCTACGACCCCGCCGGCGACACCTGGAGCACCGGCGCCACGGCGCCCAAGGCCTACGCGGGATCGGGCACCGCGGTCCTCGACGGCAAGCTCTACATGGTCGGCGGCTGCGGCGCCACCGCCTGCGGCACCACCGACGCCAGTGCCTACGACCCCGCCACCGACAGCTGGACCGCCATCGCCGCATACCCGGAGCCGATCTCCTGGCAGTCCTGCGCGGCCATCGACGGCATGCTGTACTGCGCGGGCGGCTACTCGGGCGCCTCCGAGGTCGCGCACGCCTACGTGTACGACCCGGCGGGCGACAGCTGGTCGCCGGTGGCGGACCTGCCCGCTCCGCAGTGGGCCGCGTCCTCCGCCTCCGCCAACGGCCTGCTGCTGCTCTCCAGCGGCGTCAGCCAGAACGCCCTGACCAACCGCGGGTACGCCTTCGACCCGAAGACCGGCACGTGGAGCGCACTGCCGAACGCCAACGTCCCGACCTACCGGGGCGGCGGCGCGGCCGGCTTCTACAAGGTCGGCGGCGGCGACGCCCCCGGCTCGCCGGTCGCCGCGGTGGAACTGCTCCCCGGGTACGCGCAGGAAGGCGCCGCCGACGTCAGCTGGCTGAGCGAGAGCACGCAGGAGCTCACGCTGCAGCCCGGCGCGAGCTCGACGGTCACCGTCACGCTGGACGCCTCGGTTCCCGAGGTCACCCAGCCCGGTGACTTCACCGCCCAGGTCACCGCGGGCAGCGACACCCCCTACCCGGTGGCCGCCATCCCCGTCGGCCTGCACGTCAACCCGCCCAAGACCTGGGGCAAGACGAACGGCACCGTCTACGGCGTCACCGCGACCGGCGGCACCGCCCCGCTGGCCGGAGCCACCGTCCAGGTCGACAGCTGGGCGTCGACGTACACGCTGACGACGGCGTCCGACGGCACGTACGCCCTGTGGCTGGACACCCGCAACAACCCGCTGACGGTCATCGTCGCCAAGGACGGCTACCAGCCGACCGTGGCGACGGTGAAGATCAGGAAGGGAGTGGCGGTCATCACGGACTTCACGCTCAAGAGGAAGTAGCGCGGTCCGGGCGGTGGGCGTATCCCGACGGGATGCGCCCACTCGCCTGTGTGCCGGCGCCGGGGGCATCACCGTCAGCGGTCGCAGCCCCCGTCGCCGGCCGGGCGGACGTGCGGGCGGGTGGGCGACCCGAAGCGTTGAGCCGGTCGAAGACCGTGTCCCCTGATGGTGCTGGTCGTTGTGCGAGCGCAGTATGGGTCGATGAGGATCTTCACGAGGGCGCGGCGGTCTCGCTGGGCGTGGCCGGCAAGTCCGCCGCCGACCGTCCCTCCCCTCGGGCCACCGGTTTTCCACTGCCCGAAGTGCAAATGCCCCATGCCCGGCGACCGTACGGTCTGTGGCTCGTGCGGGTTGCGGGTGGATGACGAAGGCCTGGAGGACTGAGCCTGCGCCGGCTGCCGGCGTTTCAGCCGGTTTCGAGAAGCTGCTTCCGCAGAAGGGTGGCGCCGGATTCGGCGAGCCAGTCCGTGAGCGTACGCATTCCGGGGTGGATGACGCGCAGCGCCTCGACGTCGGCATGCCAGCGCGATCCGGCTGCCCAGCGTTCCCGGACCCGGGCGATCTCGGGGTTGAGTGCGGCCGCCTCGGCGTGGGTGATCTGCTCGTAGCGGATTGCGGTGCCGGTGGCCTCGCTGATCGCGGAGACCGCCTCGGCAGGGGTGGGAGCGTCCCCGGCCAGCTCCAGGGTCCGTCCCGCGAACCGGTCCGGCTGGTCGAAGGCCAGCGCAGCGAACTCGGCGATGTCCTCCACCGCGATGATCTGGGCAGGCTCGTCCGGCGGGAAGATGTGCCGGTGCACGCCGTGCGCGATGCCGTCGAGACCGATGGGCGCCGAACCGAGATAGTTCGACATGAAGCGCACCGGGCGCAGCACGGTCACCGACCGGATCCGTTCACGCAGGTGGTCCTCGATGCGTCTCTTCCCCTCGGAGCCGCCCGGGCGACCCGGCGTGGACGCGATGCCCGTGAACACGACGTGCTCGACTCCCACAGCGGCCGCGGCATCGATCAGTGCCCGGCCACGGGCGAACTCGCGCTCCATGTCGGAGCCGGCCGGTCCGAACGCCACCGGCGGCACGGCGAACAGTGCCGCTGCCCCCTCCAGCGCGACGGGCAGACTCGACGGGTCGTCGAAGTCGCCGCGCACGAGCTCCGCCCCTGCGGTCTCCAGTGCTGTGGCGGCGGGTGATGTCGTGTCGCGCACGAGCGCGCGCACCGGCCTGCCGGCCGCCAGGAGCCGGAGTGCGGTGGCGCCGCCCTGGCGACCGGTCGCACCGGTCACAACAACCAAACGGGCAGTGGTCATATCGTCCTCCGCCCCGGGATGGTCGGTGGGTACTGCCGCATTGCGCCCGGGGTCGATGTGGAATGCTCCACCCGGATGAGTGGCACGGACAAGGGATTACGTGACATGACCGCGGCTCCCCAGGACGCCGGCCGGGCCGATGCCCGCCGTAACCGCAGGAAGGTGCTCGCCGCCGCGTCGCAGGCGTTCGACGAGCACGGTCCGGACGTCTCGCTCGGCGTGATCGCACATCAGGCGGGGGTCGGCGCCGGCACCGTGTACCGGCACTTCCCCAGCAAGGAGATCCTGCTGGAGGCCGTGCTGGTCCAGCAGCTCGACGACTTGGTGGAGGCCGCTCGGCAGTGGGCGGCCCGGGTCGATCCTGCCGCCGCGTTCTTCGGATTCCTCCTGGAGGTCGTCGACAAGTCCCGCGGCCGCAAGCACGCATGCGACGCCTTGACCACGCAGACAAGCTGGCCCCGGCCGAGCCTGGCCGCGTCGGCGCGACGGTTCCGCCAGGCCCTCGACGAACTGCTCCGCGCAGCCCAGCGGGCCGGCGGGGTCCGCACCGACGTCAGCACGGACGACGTCACAGCCCTCACCGTCGGGTGCGCGACGATATGGGCCGCCCACCGCGACCCGAACGGCGGCGCCCGCATGGTGCGGTTGGCGCTGGAAAGCCTGCGTGCTCCGTCGAACGTCACGCAAGGGCGGGGCTTTCGTGACACTCCCGGCACGCTCCACGCAATGCCGCGGTGCGAGGAGTGCGGTGCCCGGCTCGAAGCCCGGTCCACCGGCCGCCCGGCGCGCTACTGCGGGGCAACCTGCCGGCAGCGAGCACATCGCCGCCTTTCCTAGCATCCGTCAGCGGAGTCACCCGCAGTCCTCCCATCGGCTGAAGCGGCGGCGTGGCTGGTGCGAGAGCGGGCTCCGGGCCGGAAGTCTGCTCCCATGCGGAAAACCCTTGTGACCGGGCGGAGCGGAACGTGACGACGAGCGACACCGCGGGGCCCGATCTCGAAGCCACCTATGCGGACGAAGTACCCGCCAAGCGCAGGCGCCCAGGCAGCCTGATCGTGAACTGGGCGGGGAGCACCGATCATAAGACGATCGGCACCATGTACCTGATCACCTCGTTCGCCTTCTTCATCGTCGCCGGGGTCATGGCGCTGCTGATGCGCGCCGAGCTGGCCAGGCCGGGGACCCAGTTCCTGTCGAACGAGCAGTACAACCAGGCCTTCACGATGCACGGCACGGCGATGCTGCTGATGTTCGCGACACCGCTGTTCGCGGGCTTCACCAACTGGATCATGCCGCTGCAGATCGGTGCGCCCGACGTGGCGTTCCCGCGGCTGAACATGCTCGCCTACTGGTTCTACCTGTTCGGCTCGCTGATCGCGATGGGCGGCTTCGTCACCCCGCAGGGTGCGGCCGACTTCGGCTGGTTCGCGTACTCGCCGCTGTCCAGCGCGGTCAACTCCCCTGGCGTGGGCGGGGACATGTGGATCATGGGTCTGGCGCTGTCCGGCTTCGGCACCATCCTGGGTGCGGTCAACTTCACCACCACGATCATCTGCATGCGCGCACCCGGCATGACGATGTTCCGCATGCCGATCTTCGTGTGGAACGTGCTGCTGACCTCGGTCCTCGTCCTTCTCGCCTTCCCGGTGCTGGCCGGTGCGCTGCTGGCGCTGGAAGCCGACCGGAATTTCGGCGCGCACATCTTCGACTCCGCAAACGGCGGCGCACTTCTGTGGCAGCACCTCTTCTGGTTCTTCGGCCATCCGGAGGTGTACATCATCGCGCTGCCGTTCTTCGGCATCGTCTCGGAAATCTTCCCGGTCTTCAGCCGGAAGCCGATGTTCGGCTACATCGGCCTGGTCGCGGCGACCATCTCCATCGCGGGCCTTTCCGTGACGGTGTGGGCGCACCACATGTACGTGACCGGCGGTGTGCTGCTGCCGTTCTTCTCGTTCATGACGTTCCTGATCGCGGTGCCGACGGGTGTGAAGTTCTTCAACTGGATCGGCACCATGTGGAAGGGGTCACTGAGTTTCGAGACCCCGATGCTCTGGTCGGTCGGCTTCCTGGTCACCTTCCTCTTCGGTGGTCTGACCGGTGTCATCCTGGCGGCGCCGCCGCTGGACTTCCACGTGTCCGACTCGTACTTCGTCGTCGCGCACTTCCACTACGTGGTCTTCGGCACCGTCGTCTTCGCGATGTTCGCCGGCTTCCACTTCTGGTGGCCGAAGATGACCGGCAAGATGCTCGACGAACGGCTCGGGAAGATCACCTTCTGGACGCTCTTCTTCGGCTTCCACGGCACCTTCCTCGTCCAGCACTGGCTGGGCGCCGAGGGCATGCCCCGCCGGTACGCCGACTACCTGGCCTCCGACGGCTTCACCACGCTGAACACCGTCTCCACGATCAGCTCGTTCCTGCTCGGCCTTTCCATGCTGCCGTTCCTCTACAACGTGTGGAAGACGGCGAAGTACGGCAAGAAGGTCGAGGTCGACGACCCGTGGGGCTACGGCCGCTCGCTGGAGTGGGCGACGTCCTGCCCGCCGCCGCGGCACAACTTCACCTCGCTGCCGCGTATCCGCTCCGAATCCCCGGCGTTCGACCTGCACCACCCGGAGATCTCCATGATCGACGACGCGGCCAACCGCCCCGACAGGTCGACCATCGCCCCGGGCGACAAGCAGGCCTAGGACACACGGCAGAACCGAGGACGACCGATGACCGCGGACAACGAGAGCCGGCGCGGGCTGGAGCAGATGGCCGAGTACCTGCTGTGGAACGCCGAGGTCGAAGAGGCCCGCCGGCGGGCCGACACCTTCGTCTCCCACCTGCCCTGGCTGACGACCTCGCAGCGCGACGACGTCGAACGCGTCTACGTGGCGGACCGGGTGACCGCCTCGCGCACCATGCTCCAGCGCAACTGCGACCGGGCCGCCGAGCTGCGCGGCGAATACGGCGAGCGGTACCAGGTCCTGAAGAGGCGCTGCGTGGCGGCGGTCCTCCTCTGCGTCGCCGCGGCCGTCGGCCTGGCCGCGGGCCTCGTGCTCCTCCTCAGCTGAGCGGGTGCGGCGGGCGGGTCACAGCAGCAGGTGGTAGTCGCGCGGGCTCCACGCCGCCAGCGTCTGCGTCTCGACGAGCGCGGCCTGGGCGTTGACGGCGAGGCCGCCCTCGGCGGGCAGGAGGCCGGTGGCGGGGTCGACGGTCTCCCACAGGGCGTCGGCGTACTTCTGCTGCTGGCGGCGGTAGTTGTCGTCGGGGTGGATCGAGTGCAGGAGGAGGAGGTTCTTGAAGAAGGTCACGGCTCCGGGGACGTCGGCGGAGAAGGTGCCGCCGGAGCCGAAGGTCTTCAGGGACTTCTCCGCGATGTCGACGGCCTGCGCGAGGTACGCGGATTCGCCGGTGGCCAGGTGCAGCAGGGCTGCCGCGCCCAGCATGTTGCCCTGGTTGTACGCCAACTGTGCGGTGTTGACCGTGCCGTTGAGGTCGACGTGGTCCCAGTACAGGCCGTCGGGTGCCCTGAGGTAGCGGTCGACCCAGTCGAACTGCCTGAGGGACTGGGCCAGGTAGGCCTGCTTGCGGGTGAGCAGGAAGAGGCGGCTGGCGATCTCGGAGCCGAGGCCGGTGGAGACCGTGTTGCGGTCGTGGTTGTACGTGGCCTGGGTCCAGAACGTGCCCCCCGGATCGGGATGGCCGGGGTCGTCGTCCCAGCCGTAGGCGACCAGCGTGTTGATCAGCTCGGCCCGCTTCAGGGCCGCCGGGTCGCCGGTCATCCGGTACTGCTGGAGGGCTGCGAGACCGATCCACTCGTTGTCGTCGTAGAAGAGGTCGCCGCCGCCGCCCAGTGGCGGCAGCACGTACGAGGCGTAGCCGGGCGGACTGGCCGGGGCGGGCGGGCTCAGCGGGTTGGCCGATGCCGGCGCCGGGTTGTAGTAGGCGGCGAGCGCCTCGACCCGGTCCCGCACGGCCGGGGCGTAGCGGCGGTCGAGCCGGAGCAGGCCGAGCGTGGCGGTCACGACCCCGGCGTAGGGGTACACGTAGGCGTAGGGGTTGTCGCCGGGCTGCGCGGGGAAGTTCGGCGCGTAGAGGTTGACCTGCGGTTCGTAGAAGGTGCGCTGCAGGCTGTTGTACGCCGTGACCGCGCGCCGCGCGTACCGCCCAGGGGTGCCGGGCGAGGGGTAAGACGTCGCGAACGCGGGTGTCGCGGACAGTCCCAGCGCGAGCGAACCGCCCGCGGCCACCACGGCCTTGCCGAAGAACCTCCGGCTCGGACGCGACGCAGACCGGTCTTCGATGGACATCGTTGTCAGCTCCTCGTCTACGCATCGTCGATGTGTTCGCAGGGGTGCAGCGGACCTCGCTTCGGCCGGGGGCGCGTCAGCGGGCGCGCACCGGCGCGATCCGGGCACCGGTCCCGGTGACCGGCAGTTCAGGGTGGCGGGCAGGAACAACATCGAACGTTAACCAACGAAACCCTGCACCCATGAGATCCCGCCCGTGAGTCGGGGTCAAGGGTCAGGACAGGATCCGGCCCCGGCGGCGGGCAGGCGCAGTCGGACAAAGAACCGTGGTTGAGCGCATAACGACCCGACGCGCCGTCAGCCGTTCCCCGGATACCGGCACGGACGGGAGCCGCAGCCTGCGGCTTGTCACGGCTCAAGCGTGTTGGAATTTGTTTCTTTGTCGCGAGGGTTGACCGCAAAAGAAGCACGGCAGCGACAACTGGACCCGCATCATCGACAGCATCCGAGGACCCGCACTGGCCGAACGCGGGACCGATGAACACACGCGCCGCGCCCGGTGGGCAACCTCGTCAGGCGGACGGCGACTTGACCGGAATATTGTCAGTACTTTACATCTGGGGTGTGACCACCTCCGCAGGTTCCTTCCCGGCCGGCTCCCCCGCGGAGCGGCCGGCGGTCGTGCGCCCGCGTGGGGTGGTGGATCTGCGGACCCGGCCGGAGGCCGTGGAACTGGAGTATGGCGCGAGGGCCGTCGTGGTGGTGACCGGGCTGCCGGGGGCGGGGAAGAGCACGCTGATGGCGCGGGCGGCTCGGGCGGCGCTCGCGGACTCGCAGACGGTCAGGGAGCGTTGGGCCGCCCGGGTGCCGGGATGGGTGGCGTACGGGGTGTACCGGCCCCTGGTCCGCGTCGAGCACTACGCCCGCCTGCGCCGCGCCCTGTGCGGCGCTGAGCCGCTGGTGGTGCACGACAGCGGATCGCAGCCCTGGGTGCGCGGCTGGCTCGCCCGCACCGGTCGGCGCCGTCAACGGCCGCTGCACCTGGTCACGTTGGTGGTCACCGAACGGGAGGCGGTGGCCGGCCAGCAGGCCCGGGGCCGTCGGGTCACCCGTTACGCACTCGGCCGCCATGTCCGCGCTTTCCTGTCCCTGGAAAGCGAGTTGGCGGCCTCCGGTGCCCCGCCGCCGGGGTACGCCTCGGTCGTACTCCTCGATCGGCGGTGCGCCGCCCGGCTGCGCACGATCCGCTTCGAGCCGGCGCCCCGCCACGAGGAGCAGTCCGCTCCGGAAGGGCGGCCCACGACGGTCCTCAGCGGGATGCCGCACGATGACCTGTGAGCCGCCCGTCCCGGGTCGGACGGAAGAGCCGCGCCGGTGCCGTCAGGGCAGGTTCCACTGCTGGTTGGCGCCGCCGTCGCAGTCCCAGATGTCGAGCTGGGTGCCGTTGGCGGTGGCGGAGGCGGGGTCGTCGTCGTCCTGGGGCGGACGCGGAAGGAGCGCCGAGGCCACCGGGCCGGCGGGGACAGGGGCTCCGCCCCGCACCGGTCCGGTGGTCGCGTTCAGGTCAGCCGAGGGTCCATTGCTGGTTGGCGCCGCCGTTGCAGGTCCACAGTTCGAGCCCGGCGCCGTTGGGGTTGGTGGCGCCGGTGACGTCGAGGCAGAGCCCGGACTGGACGCCGGTGAAGGTGCCGTCTGCGTTCTTGTTCCACTGCTGGTTGGTGCCGCCGTTGCAGTCGTATATCTCGACGGGCGTGCCGGCGGCGGTCTGGTTGTCGTAGGCGTCGAAGCACTTGCCCTCGATGACCAGGGACTTGCCCGACGTGTTGTAGGCGACCTTCTGGTTGGGGGCGCCGTTGCAGTCCCACACCGCCAGTTGCACGGTGTTGTACGTGGTGCCCTGCGGGGTGTCGACGCAGCGTCCTCACAGCTTGCTGACCATGGCGGCGCCGATCGTGCCGTGTCCGGCGGCCGGGGTGACCTTCAGCAGCCGGGAGCCGTGGCTGGGAACCGAGGCGGTGAACGAGCCGTTGGAGCTGCCCAGGTCGGTGTGGCTCCACACGTCGCGGACGGTGGCGCTGCCGGTGAAGCCGAGGTCGGACCAGGTGGCGGTCACGTTCGCTGCCGAGCCGGCGAGGTTGAACAGGCCGACGGTGTAGGTGCCGTCGCTGTTGTAGGCCCACCAGGTCTGCTGCTGCGCGCCCTGCTTGACGGGGTGGGCCGGGCGGCCGGCCCGGTCGACGCCGAGGACCTCGTCGTTGGTGAGCAGCGACAGGTCGGTGGAGTCCATGTGGGTCAGGTCGGTGCCCAGGATCAGCGGAGCCGCCGAGATGGACCACAGCGTCAGCTGGGTGCGCCGCTCGTCGACGGTCAGGCCGTTGCTGGAGCCGTTGCCGACCTCGATGGAGTCCGGGTCGCCCCAGCCGCCGGGGCTGTCGTAACGCACCCAGGCCGGAAGGTCGTTGAAGCGCTGGGAGACGTTGTTCCAGTTGGTCAGGGTGCTGCAGTAGCACTCGACGTCGCCGTCGACGCGCCAGCCGTTGGAGTACTGCTTCCAGGTCGCGCCGTTGTTGACGTCCAGGGAGTTGGACAGCTGGAAGTGGATGGTGCGGCCGGACTGGTCGAGCGCCTGGGACCAGTGCTGGACGTCCGCGGCGTCGGAGGTGCCGACGCCGTCTGAGCCGAACCGCCTACAGCAGTGGGCGACAGTGTGGAGTCGTGTTTGATTGAGGGTCAAGACCTCTGCCAGAAGAAACAAGTACCAACGGCCTCACACACCCTCACCGAAGGGCGCCGCGCGGGGAATCAGGCGAGGTGGACGCCGCACAGCGGGCGGCTGCCCGGCCTGGACGACCTGCTCGGCGCGGCGGCGGCGCGGCGCCTCGTCGACGAGGGCGCCTCGGTGGTGCTCGCAGACGTCGACGACGAGCGCCGCGCGGCGCTGTCCGGCGGGCTCGGCCGGCGGGCACAGTTCGTGCACTGCGACGTCGCCCGTCCCGAGGACTGGGAAGCGGTGGGCGCCGCCGCGGCCCTGGACAACTGCGCGGTGCGCGGCGGCAAGGGCGGCACCCTGCTGGCCGTCGCCCTGCTCGGCTGCCTGGACAGCGGACTGACCGTCGAAGGCATCAACTCCTGCTGGCAGAACGTCGCCCAGGGCGCCCTGCTGGTCGCTGCCGCCGTCATCCGGCAGCGCCGCAGCGGCGAGCGCCCCGGCGGCTCCTCCCCACCTGAGCCGGCGCCCCCGACAGGGACCACCGCCAGCAGGAAGGAAGGAGCCGCCGGGGCAGCTGCCGCCCGCTCACGCAGCCGGCGCACGGGTCGCGCTGCCGCGGGGGGTTCCGGCGGCGACGGGAGCGTCGGCCGCGGTGGTCCGGCGCGGTACGAGGAAGACGGCGAGCAGCGTGCCGAGGGCGACGACCGGCAGGAGCCACAGGAAGCCGGTGCCGGTGGCGCGGGCGAAGGCCTCCAGCGCGGTCTGCCGTACGCCGGACGGCAGCAGGGTGATCGTGTCGGGCCTGGCCGGGTCGAAGCCGCCGCTCGCCGGCAGGCCGTGCAGCCGGTGGGCGAAGTTGCTGCTCAGCAGGCTGCCGAAGATCGCGACGCCGAACGCGGCGCCGATGGACCGGGCGAAGGTGACCACGGCGCTCGCCGCGCCGATGTCCTCGGCGGGGACGCTGTTCTGTACGGCGGTCAGTACCACCATCGGCACCATGCCCATGCCGACGCCGGCCACCAGGAAGTACAGGCTGAGCACCACGGTGCCGGTGCCCGCCCCCAGCGTGCCCAGCAGCAGCAGTCCCGCCACGTTGAGGGCCATGCCGGTGACCAGGATCAGCCGGAGCCGCTCCACGCGCGCGGACCAGCGTCCGACCAGCGACTGGCTGGCGACCAGGCCGAGGACCAGCGGCAGCATGTGGACGCCGGACAGGGTGGCGGACACCCCGTCCACGATCTGCAGGTAGGTCGGCAGGTACAGCAGGATGCTGAACATCGCGGCGTTGGCGGCGAAGCCGATCAGCGAGGACAGGACCACGGTGCGGGAGGTGAGCATCGTGACCGGCAGGATCGGGGCGGCGGCGCGGCGCTCCACCGGGACCACCAGCGCGGCGAGGACGACGGTCGCGAGGATCAGGCCGACGATCGACGGCGAGGCCCAGCCCCAGCGCTGGCCGAACGAGGTGACGAGCACGATGCCGGTGGCGATCGCCGCCAGCAGCAGCGCACCGGCGTAGTCGATGCGGGCCGCCGCCTTCCTGGCCGTGGCGGGGAGCACCCGTGCGGCGATGAGCAGCGTCACCGCGCCGATCGGCAGGTTGATCAGGAACGCCCACCGCCAGGAGAGCTGGTCGGTGAAGACGCCGCCCAGCAGCGGGCCGACGATGCTCGCGACGCCGTACACCGACCCGAACATGCCCTGGTAGCGGCCTCGTTCAGCGGGACTGACGATGTCGCCGACGAGCGCGAAGGTCAGCACGATCATGCCGCCGCCGCCGACTCCCTGCAGGACGCGGGCGCCGATGAGCTGCGGCAGGTCCTGGGCCAGCCCGCAGGCCACCGAGGCGACGAGGAAGAGGCTGGTGGAGACGAGGTAGAGGCGCCTGCGCCCGAACATGTCGCCGAGCTTGCCCCACAGCGGGGTGACCGCGGTGGAGGCCAGCAGGTAGGCGGCGCTGACCCATGCGATGTTGTCGAAGCCCCGCAGGTCCTCGGCTATACGGGGCAGCGCGGTGGAGACGATGGTGGAGTCGAGGGAGGCGAGGAGTACGGCGAGGATGAGCGCGCTCATGGCCGCGGCGACGCCGGGGTTGCGGGATGAGGTGCGGGACGGTTCCAGTTGCCTTGTGCCCGGCATCGGACGTGCCTTTCGGGATGTTCGGGGGGAGTTCGGGGAGAGTGGCGAGTTCGGGGACGGCGCGGGATCAACAGGTCCCGCGCCGGGGGGCCTTCAGAGGGTGACGGTCTTGTACTCGATGTACTGGTTCAGGCCGACGGCGCCGTACTCGCGGCCGATGCCGCTGGCCTTGTAGCCGCCGAAGGGTCCGTCGAAGCCGATGGAGGCGCCGTTGACGGTGACCGTGCCGGTGCGGATACGGCGGGCGACGGCGAGGGCGTGCGCCTCATCGGCGGACCAGACACCGCCGGACAGGCCGAACTCGGAGTCGTTGGCGATGCGCACCGCCTCGTCCTCGTCCTCGTAGCCGATGACGACGAGCACCGGGCCGAAGATCTCCTCCTGCGCTATCCGCATCGAGTTGTCGACGTCGGCGAACACGGTCGGGGTCACGTAGTAGCCGCCCTCCAGGCCGGCCGGAACCTGCGGGCCGCCGGTGACCAGGCGGGCGCCCTCCTTCAGGCCGAGTTCGATGTAGTCCCGCACGCGCTGCTGCTGGTCGCGGCGGACCATCGGGCCGATGAAGGTGTCGGGGTCGGCGGGGTCGCCGACCTTGAGCGACTCCACGAGTTCCTTGAGCTCGGAGACGACCTCCTCGTACCGGCTGCGCGGCGCGAGGACGCGGGTCAGGGCGATGCACGCCTCGCCGTTGTTGAGCAGGGAGGCGAACTTCAGCCCCTGCACCGCCTTGTGCACGTCGGCGTCGGGCAGGATGACGGCGGCGGACTTGCCGCCCAGTTCCAGGCTGACCCGTTTGAGCTGCTGTCCTGCGATGGAGGCGATCCGGCGGCCGGCCGCGGTCGAGCCGGTGAACGCGATCTTGTCCACGTCCCGGTGCGAGACCAGGTACTCGCTGGTCTCCCGGTCGGCGGGCAGCACGCTGATCACACCCTCGGGCACACCGGCCTGCTGCAGCAGATCGGCGAGGAAGCCCATGCTCAGCGAGTTCTCCGGGGAGACCTTGAGGACGACCGTGTTGCCGGCCAGCAGCGCCGGGATGATCTTGGCCATCGACGCGGAGAACGGCGAGTTCCACGGGATGACGGCGGCCACCACGCCGATCGCCTCGCGGCGCACCACGCTGCGCGCGGTCGAGGCGGGGTCGAGCGGGGCCAGGGTCTCCTCCCAGGCCAGTTCCTCCGCGGCCTTGAGGTACGCGTTGGCCTGCCGGCTGAGCCCGGCCTGGCCGGCCCGCATGAACCATCCGGCCGAGCCGTTCTCCGCGGACATCAGGGCGGCGATCTTTGCGGCGTTCTCCTCACGCAGCGCGTTGAGCCGCCGCAGGACCGCGATCCGCTCGGCCGGCGCGGTACGGGGCCAGGTGCCCTCGTCGAAGGCGGCACGGGCGGCGGCCACCGCGCGGTCCACGTCGGCCGGCCGGGCCTGCGCGGCGCGGCCCAGAACCGTCCGGTCGTGCGGGGACAGGATGTCGAGCAGTTCCGGGTCGCTCGGCTCGGTCCAGGACCCGGCGATGTAGAGGCGGTCGTAGATGATCACGTGCTTGCTCCAGTCAGCGAAGGTGTCGAGCGCTTATCTGTCACTCGACTGTAGCACTTAGATTCATCGACGCCGCACCCCTGTGGCACTAAGCGAGCCAGGCTCCACACGGTCGGGTATGCTGGGGCGGGTGAGAGCCGATGCAGCACGCAACCTGGAAGCCGTCCTGACCACCGGGGCACGGATGCTCGCCAACGATCCGGCGGCGACCATCTCCGCGATCGCGGCCGAGGCCGGGGTCGACCGGCGTACCGTCTACCGGCGGTTCGCCTCGCGCGAGGAACTGCTCGCGGCGATCTACGAATCGCGGCTGGCGGCCATCGAGGAGGCGATCGAGGGCGCCAGGCTGCGCGAGGCGCCCGTCGCGGTGGCGCTGCACCGCTACGTCGAGGGCATCATCGACGTGAACCGGAAATGGCCCGTCGAACTCCACCGGATGCTGGCCGAGGACACGGTCCGCCACCGCCGCGACCGGTGGGTCCAGGAGTTCGACACGTTCCTCGCACGCGCCACGGACGAGGGGCTGCTGCGCTCCGACCTGCCGGCCGGCTGGGCGGGCCTCGTCCTGCCCCAGCTGATGCTGCTGGCCGCGGAGCAGCTGCCGCAGCTGAGCGCCGCCCAGGCCGCGGACACGGTGGTCGACACGTTTCTGCGCGGGGTCGGCACGGTGTGACCCGCACGGGATCGCGCGGGCGCGGGGCGGACGGCGCCGCACCGGCCCGGGTCGGGTCGGGTCGGATCGGGCTGCGGTGTCCCCGTCCTGGCCGCGTGCGCGTTGCGCTGCCCGGCTGACAGACGGGCCGCGCCAGGGTGTCCGGGAGGCCCGGGCAGCGGAGGGCGTCCAAGCTGGGGCGTCCCTTAGGATCGCTCGCCCCTCGGAGTCCTGATGAAACGCGCTTTCCCGGTGTCAGCGTGCGCGGCCGCCTTGCTGGTGACCGCGCTGGCTGGATGCGGAGCCAAGTCCTCGTCCGGCAGCGGCGCCGCTGACGCCACCGCCTCCACCCTGGCCGACAGCCCCGCCGCCGTGGCCGCCACGTCCAGCCCCACCGCCCAGGCCACGGTCGGCACCCACAACGCGGGCGGCCAGCTCGGCACGATCCTGGTCGACGGGAAGGGCCGCACGCTCTACCTGTTCCAGGCGGACAAGACCTCCACATCGACCTGCAACGGCTCCTGTGCGGCCGCCTGGCCGCCACTCCTCAGCAAGGGGCAGCCCAAGGCGGGCAGCGGCGCCCAGAGCAACCTGCTCGGGACCAGCAAGCGGTCCGACGGCACGACCCAGGTCACGTACAACAAGCACCCGCTGTACTTCTTCGCGGGCGACTCCAAGCCCGGCCAGACCAACGGCCAGGACCTCAACCAGTTCGGGGCGCTGTGGTACGTCCTGAACCCCGCGGGCAAGCAAATCGAGTCGTGACCCGTCCGCCCTCGTCCGGCGCCGGGGCGGCCCTTCGATGAAGGGCCGCCCCGGTTCCGACGCCGACCGCCCCGCCCGGAACCCGGCGGTCCGGCCCGCCCTGGTCGTGCTCGTGGCCCTGCTGCCCTTCGCGGCGGGCGTCGGCGTGTACGAGTGGAGCAGCCATGTGACCCCGGACTACAACGCGGGCCTGTTCGGCGTGCACGGCCTGGACACCTACGGCCTCAAGGCCCGCCTGGGCACCGCCCTGCTGGCCCTGGCCCTGGTCCAGCTCGGCCTCGCGCTGTGGATGTACGGCCGGGTGCCCGGCACCGGACCCGCCCCCCGGCCGGTGCGCACCACGCACCGGATCATCGGCCTCTCCGCCTTCCTGCTCTCCCTGCCCATCGCCTTCCACTGCATCACCGCGTACGGCTTCGAGAGCTCGGACACCCGCGTCACCATCCACTCCATCGGCGGCTGCGTGCTGTACGCGATGTTCGTCGCCAAGGTCGTGATCGTCCGCAGCAGACACCTGCCCGGCTGGGTCCTGCCGGTCGCCGGCGGCGCCCTGATCTGCGGGATCGCCCTGATGTGGTACACGGCGGCACTGTGGGTGCTGAACGGCGACACGGTCCCGGGCCTGTGACGAGGTCGCGCACGGTTGCCGCCGGGCGGTGTCCGCCGGATGGGCCGCCCTGCCGGTCACGCCGTTCGTCGTACGGGCCAGGGGTGACTCGGTCAGCCCTTGACCGTAACGCTCTCGGCGGCGGGAAAGCCCTTGTGCCACCAGTGCCCGTAGCGCCGGTAGACGGCCGGATCGCGGTCGGCGAGCAGCACTGACAGCTGCTCCGCCTCCTCCCGCAGACCCTGCCAGGCGGCCTTGCCGAGCCTGTGGAAGGCGGTCATTTCCAGTCCGTCGTCGCCCGCCCGCCACACTCCCGCGACCTGCCCGTCGACGAGCAGGCACGGCAGGGTGTCGCCGTTGCGCCGCACCACCAGCGGGCGGTACTCCTCGGGGACGAGCCGACCGGCTCCGGCGTGGGCCAGCAGGGTGCTGTCCCACATCGGCAGCAACCGCGGCGGCGCCGGGGTGTCCTCGGCCGGCACGGTGGCGTCCGCCAGATCGAACAGGGGGGCGCGCCCCGGGCCTGCCGGCTTCACCAGCCGGTCGCCGAGTTCGTGCAGCGCCTGCGTGATCACGGGGCGCGTGAGCAGGGTGAAGCGGGCGAAGTCCCGGGCAGAGGCGGGCCCGAACGCCCGCAGGTAGGACAGGAGCAGCCGACGTACACCGGCGGCCGCCTCGTGCGGCTCGGCCTCGGCTGCCGCCGGGGAGGCGAGGTAGGCGTTGGGCTGCGTGAACGACCACGGGCCGCCGGTCGGCGCGTGGTGAGCCGGCGCGTACGTACGCAGCGCCCACCACACGTGGTGTGCGTGCTCGCCGAACCGCCCCGCCATCTCGGCCTGCACCTCGGCGCCGGTACGGGGGCGCTCCAGGAACCGGCCGAGCTCCGGGAGTTGGGCGTCCGCGTCGGCCGGGGCCAGCCCGGTCGCCGTGAAACGGCGGTCGTACAGCCGGACCGCGCGCAGCGAGCTCAGCATCGCGGCCCGGTAGGGCTCGTAGTCCTCGGCATGAACGGCGTGCAGCGTGATCCGCATGAGGGTCGCCTTGACGATCCGGCGGTCCGCGAACGCCGTGTCGAGATCTTCCGGCACGAAGTCCTGCACGCGGTTCCACAGCGCCAGGTACGGCGAGGCGGGTGTCTGCGCCTGCAGAGCGCAGACCCGGCGGACCGCCTCGGCCGCATCGATGCGCCGGCGATCGAGCAGGAACTGGCGGTCCAGGGTGGCCAGGGCGAGCTGCCGCGCGGAAAGGATCACTCCGGGAGTATGCCGTCTGCGACGATCGCAGGCACCGCCGATGGCCCCGACCGCGGCAAAGGGCGGACCGCACCGTCGCATAGCATCGGGCGATGCGCTCCACGCCCGCCGCGATACCCGTCCTCGCCTGCCTGCTGACCGGCGCCCTGCTGGCCGGCTGCGGTGCCTCCGGCAGCGGAACCGCGGACTCCCCCGCGCCCGTTGCGACCACGCCCGCGACCGCAGCCTCGGCCTCGGGAAGTACCGCACCGCCGCCCTCGCCCACCGCGGCCGGCACACACCGGCCCCAACCGGCCCGGACCACGAGCGCGCCCCGGACGGCCGGCCCGGCCTTCGCGGGCAACCCGGCGGGGCACGCGGCGGTCCCCGCCGCCGCACGGGCGGCCGACACCTCGAAGCCGACCCGCACGGTCGGCAACGGGACGTCCGCGAGCTGCACTTCGGCCGCCGTCGTGGCCGCGGTCGCCGCGGGAGGCGTCATCACGTTCTCCTGCGGACCGCGTCCGGTGGTGATCACCATGAAGGCGACGGCCAAGGTGCGCAACGCCTCGGCGCGCGTGGTCCTCGACGGCGGCGGACTGGTCACGCTGAGCGGCGGCGGCCGTCGGCGCATCCTCTCCATGGACACCTGCGACCAGGTCCAGGGATGGACCACCTCGCACTGCCAGGACCAGAGCACACCGGAACTGACGGTGCAGAACCTGACCTTCGCCGACGGCAACTCCACCGGCGACCGGGCCGAGGGCGGTGGCGGCGGTGCGATCCTCGTCCGCGGCGGCCGCTTCAAGGCCGTCAACGACCGCTTCGTACGCAACCGCTGCGACAGCAGCGGACCCGACCTCGGGGGCGCCGCGATCCGCGTCCTCGACCAGTACCACGGCCTGCCGGTCTACGTCACCGGCAGCACCTTCGGCGGTGCGCCCGGCCTCGGCGGCACCTGCTCCAACGGCGGTGCGCTGAGCAGCATCGGGGTGTCGTGGGTGGTCCTCAACAGCGTCATCAGCTACAACTCGGCGGTCGGCGTGGGCGCCAACCCCGCGCGCGGCGGCACCCCGGGCGGCGGCAGCGGCGGCGCGGTCTACACCGACGGCAACCGCTACACCGTCCGGGTCGAGGGCTCGCTCGTCGCGCACAACGACGCGAAAGAGGGCGGCGGCGCCTTCTTCTTCGTCAGCAACGACCGCACCGGCACGCTCACCGTGCGCCGTTCGACGCTCCATGCCAACCCGAGCCACGGCTTCTCCACCGCCGGCTACCCCGGAGTGTTCTACATCGGCGCGGGAAAGCCGGACGTCTCGGACAGCACCCTCGACTGACCTGGGATCCGCGGGTGTTCGCTACTCCCCGAAGTGGAGGAAGAGCGTGCGGGCGTAGGTCCCGGCCGCGTTGTTCTGCTGGCCCGCGGGTCCGACGGATGTGGCCGGGTGGAACTTGTTCCCGATCGCCGGGATGCCGTCGAGGAAGGAGATGTTCCCGCCGGGGAAGGGGGCTGCCGCGTACTGGGAGTCCGCCGGCTGTGCGGGCGTGAACAGCCGCAGGAAGACGTCCTCCTGCGCGGACGCCACGGTGACGGTGCCCTCGGTGGTGTGCAGCGACGCATCGCCGAGCTGTCCTCCCAACTGGAAGTCAGCCACATTCCCGTCAGGGAAGCCCTGCGCCGACTCGAAGCACAGGGCCTGGTGGTGCTGCGGCCGGGCCGCAGCGCGATGGTCAGCCCCCTGCACCGCGACGAGCTGCGCTCGATCTACCACCTGCGCCAGCTGATCGAGCCCGACCTCGCCGCCCGCTCCTGCCCGCTGCTCACCCCGGACGACCTGGCACGCGCCGAGACCCTGCTGGAGACGTACGCCACCGGCGCGCAGAACGCAGAAGAGCTGTGGGCGACCCACCGCGACCTGCACATGGTCCTGCTCCGCCCCGCCGCCACCGAATGGGACCTGCGCATCCTGAGCCAGCTCTCGTACGCCTGCGACCGCTACACCCGCATCGTCTTCGACCCGTACGCCGCCAGCCCGCACGACCTGGCCACCCGCACCGACGCACACCGGCCGCTGCTCGCCGCCGCCCGCTCCGGCTCACCGGCCGAGGCCCGACTGGCCATCAGCGCACACCTGTCGGAAAACGAGAAGGTCACCCTTGAGGCGCTGGCGGTACTGACGGCCGTCACGGACGGCAAGGCCACCGCCGCCGGAAGCAGGAAGATCCGCCACTAGGACGTCCCCGCACCGGCCTCGGTGCGGTCTTCGAACGGCCGACGGCAGCCGGACTCTTGTATGCGCCGCAGAATATATCGTATGAGGTAATCTCCCCCGTTCTGCCGCCGCCGGCGCCGCCGGGTCGTCCGTGAAGGGCGCCGGCTGCGGGCCGGCCTGCCCGGCCTCCTGACCGCCCTGGCGGACAACGTCGACGCCCACCGGGACCGCGACCGGCCCGAGCGCCGGGAGGCCGGGGCGGCCGACGGGACGCGCCGGCCGTGAGGCGGGTCGCGTGACGCCGCGTCAGACGGGAGGTCCCGGGGCTACGGCTTCACGAACCCGTGCCCCGGGGCCGCGGCTTCACGAACCCGGCTCCAGAACGCGGGTGAGGGTCAGTCGTGCCATCCGGGCCATCACCGGATTGCTCTCGGCGTAGTACCACACGGCGCCCATCGCCTGCTGGAACGCCCACGCCCTGCCCCGCTCCCACTCCACGTCGCCGCAGCCCAGGGCAGTTCGGAGGACGTCCCGCGGGCCGCGCTGCAGCAGGTGCCAGGCCCCGACCAGGTCCAGCGCGGGATCGGCAGGACCGAAGCCGCCGGTGTCGAGGACTCCGCCGAGCCGGCCGCCGCCGACCAGCACGTTGCCCGGGATCAGGTCGCCGTGGCTCATCACGTCGGCGCCCGCGCGCGGCAGCGTGCGCAAGCCGTTCCAGACCCCGCGAAGCCGGTCCACGTCCAGCAGGCCCTCGCTGTGCCGGAAGCACTTGTCCATCCAGGCGTCGTGGTCGGTCAGCACGCCACCGCGGCCCTCGCCCTCGAAGCGCCGCCCCCCGGTGTCGGCCGTGCGGAGCACCGCGATGAAGGCCGCCAGGTCCTGGGCGAACGCCTCCGATCCGCCCGGGTCCGTGTCGGAGGCCACCGTCCCCGGCAGCCAGGTCTGCACCGACCACGGCAGGGGGTAGCCCGCTCCCGGCTCCCCCAGGGCCACCGGCTCGGGGGCGGGGAACGGGGAGAGCCGCGCCAGCTCCGCGCTCGCCCGCGCCTCGCGCTCCAGGTCCGAGCGCACCGCGGCCGGATCGGCCGGGCGCAGCGGCAGCCGTACCGCGAGGCCGTCCCCGAGGCGGAAGACGGCGTTCACCGTTCCGCTCGACCGCAGGGGCCGGACCTCTAGGCCGGCCCATCGGGGGAACTGCTCCCCGACCAGGACGGCGACCGTCTCGGCGGTCACGTCGATCTGGTCGTCATGCATGGGCACTTCGCGCACACTCCTTCGCTCGTGTCTTCCGGATGCCCCGTCGCGTTCTCGCCCGGGGCGAGCGGGCCGGCTCCGAGCGCCCGCGCGTCGAACTCGCGCACGGCCTCGAAGAGGTGGTGTTCCAGCCGCGCGTCGACGACGGTCGCGCCCGGCCGGCGGCGGCCCGCGACGCCGGGCAGCCCGGACCCGGCACCGATGCCGACCTGGAGCTGGAACTCCTGTACGGACCCGTCTCCTACGGGCTGCTGCTCCACCAGGGCGACCTGCACAGTGCCGCCGAGCTCGATGCGCTCATCGATCACGTCCTGCGCGCCTGGCGCCGCCTGTCCGGCCGTGACAGGGGTGGCTCACCTGCGCGGGTCCGAGCCCCGGGGGCAGGGCTGCTCCCCCGCCGCTCGTCCCCGTCACGGAAGGAGCCGCCACCGGCCTTCGGAGACCACGTCCACCGCGTCGCCCCTGACCCGGACGGCTGTCTCGTCGTCGATGAAGTAGATCGGGAAGTCCGCCCGTGACGCGACGCGTTCGGCCCAGGCGTCGTCCCGTTCGGGGAAATCCGGCGAGTTCAGGTGCGGCTTGAGGTACCAGTCGAAGAGGCCGAAGGGCGGCGTCACCGTCGTCGCGTCGAGCACCTGGAGGTCCTTCGCGTCCCCCATGACGTCGGCGGACTCGGTGGTGAGGTTCCGGCTGAAGATCATCGATCCGGCGCTCACCCCCACGTAGACCCGGCTCTCCAGCGCCTCCAGGAAGCCGTCGGCCAGGTCGTTGCCGATGATGCTGCGTGCGAGGTGGTACTGGTTGCCGCCCTCGGCGTAGATGACGTCGGCGCGCTGCAGCCGGTCGAGCACCGTACGCCGGGGCAGGCCGTTCAGCTCCAGGACGTCGAACTCCCGCCAGCCGAGACCGTGCAGCCGGTTCATGTCCCCGACGAACCACCCGTGGTCCCCGGGCTCGGCGACGGACGCCGTGGGGACGAACACGACGTTCGCCGAACCGAACGGCTTTCCCAGCATGTCCCGCAGCGCGTCCCGCAGTGTCTCGTTGCGCAGGCCGCTCGCCGTCAGCAGAAGTTCCATCGGGCGATGGAACCACGCGAGACGGGCGCACGCAACGAGCCAGGGGTCATCGCTGACCTCAGGAAACGCGCCAGATCTGGTTGCAGCCGCCGTTGCCGTCCCACAGCTCGACCGTGGTGCCGCTCGCGGGCGATCCCCCGAAGTCGTCCAGGCACTCGCCCGCCATACCGGACGTCACCGGCCCCACGCCGGCCGGTGCGGAGGCGGTGGCGTGTGCGGAAGGTTCACGAGCAGCACCGGGAGGCCCGGGGCCGTCGGCAGCACGGATCAGGCGAGGCGCAGGTCGATCCAGGGCACGATGTCGCCCTCGCGCAGGAGATAGCGTTCGAGCTCGACGAAGCCGTGCTGTTCGGCGAAGCGCAGCCCGTCCGGATTGGAGGCCAGCACCACGGTCTCGATCACCTCGGCGTCCAGCGCACGGGCCTGGCCCAGGGCGCGCTCGTAGAGTCGGGTGCCGAAGCCGTTGCGGCGGTGCTCGGGCAGGACACGGGCGATGACCGTGGCGGTGGCGCCGTTGTCCTCGCTGGGCGGGCGCACGGTGGTGCAGCCGATCAGGACGTCGCCGAGGTGGGCGACCTCCATACGGTTGCGGCCTGCGCGCTCGCGCACGTCGGCGAGCGAGAGCACGTCGCCGGGGATGATCAGGTTGTGGACGTACTGCCAGTCGCGGATCGAGGCGTCGTCGCCCACCGGTTGGATGCGCAGATCGGTCACCGGCTCAGCAAACCGGTGCGTGCCGTGCCGCGTCAACCGCGATAGCCGTGCCAGCAGCCGTCGGGAACGTCGTGGTCACCCGGGGCAGACCTGAACGCCCCACGCCGGTGCCCCGGCCCGTCACGCGGGCCGGGGCACCGGGGTGGAGGTCAGCGGCCCTGGAGGGACCTGACGTTGTCGCCGAAGGACCAGCCCTTCGAGCCGTCCCAGTTGATCGACCAGGTCATCAGGCCCTTCAGCGAGCCGCTGAAGGAGTTCCACGACTGGCTGACCAGGCTGGGCGCCATGTAGCCGCCGCCCGCGCCGGACTGGGCCGGCAGGCCGGGGACCTGCTTGTCGTACGGGACCTTGACCGTGGTGCCCTGTACGACCAGGCCGCTGTTGAGGCAGCTGGTCTGGGCCGTGAAGCCCGCCACCGTGCCGGCCTGGTACGAGTCGCCGGAGCAGCCGTACATGCTGCCGTTGTAGTACTGCATGTTGAGCCACCACAGCCGGCCGTTGTCCGCGTACTTCTTCACGATGGGCAGGTACGCGCCCCAGATCGACCCGTAGGTGACGCTGCCGCCGGTGACGTACGCGGTCTCGGGGGCCATCGTCAGGCCGAAGCCGGCGGGCATCTGCGACAGCACGCCGTCGATGATGCGCTCCAGGTTGGCCTGGGAGGCGGACAGCGTGTTGATGTTGCCGCTGCCGGACAGGCCGGTCTCGATGTCGATGTCGATGCCGTCGAAGTTGTACTGCTTCAGGATCGGCACGACGGTCGCCACGAAGCGGTCGGCGACCGTACTGGAGGACAGGTCGATGCCGGCGGTCGCGCCGCCGATGGACATCAGGATCGTCGCGCCTGCCGCCTTGGCCTGGCACATCTCGGCCGGTGTGGCGACCTTGACGCCGCTGTCCATGCCGTCCTGCCACTCGACGGTGCCGTCCGAGAGGATGACGGGGAAGGCGGCGTTGATGACGTTGTAGCCGTGCTGGGCGATCCGGCTGTCGGTGATGGGGGTCCAGCCGAGGCCGGGGTGGACGCCGTTGGCGGCGCCGTCCCAGTTCTCCCAGTAGCCCTGGAGGACCTTGCCGGACGGCTTGGGCTTCGTCGCGCAGGTGGCACCCGGCGGGGTGCTCGTCGGCGGGGTGGTGGGAGGTGTCGTGGTCGGCGAGGTGGGGGGTGTGGTCGGGGGTGTCGTGGGCGGGGTGGTGGTCGGCGAGGTGGGCGGCGTGGTGCCGCTGCCGCCGGGGCCGGTGAGCGACACGTCGTCCGCGTAGTACGTGGGCTGCCCGTACCAGCCGTGCAGGTAGACGGTCACCGAGGTGGCGTTCACACCGGTGGTGAAGTTCAGGCTGAGCTGGGTGTACGAGGTGGCGCCCGGCGTCCAGGTGGACGGCTCGCTCGCGGCGCCGGTACCGGTGGCGCCGAGGTAGACGTAGCTGCCCTGGACGTAGGCGCTGAGCGTGTACTGGGAGTTGGGCTGCACGCTGACGGTCTGGGTGCACTGGGCGTTGTCGGATCCTGCGGGGGTGGCCTTGAGCGCGGAGGCGCCGGAGTGCACGGGGCTGCTGACCGCCGTGCCGGAGCCGCCGGTGCAGGTCCAGTTGGACAGCCCGCTCTCGAAACCGGAGTTGGCCAGCAGGTTCGTGGTGGCGGCGCCGGCCGCGCCGGAGGTGGCCAGGGTGGCGGTGGCACCTATGACGGCGGCGGCGCTCAGGCCGGCGACGGTCCGTTTCCTGACGGTCGATCTGTGCTGGGCACGGCTCGTGTGACGGAACATGGTGTGCTCCCTTCTCGCCACGTGCCCGAGGGCACACGCGAGTCGTGGGGGGATGGGGCCGGCTCCGGGCGACGCGGGACGACCGGTGCTGTGACCGACGGGGATCGTAGGAGCGGCGGCAAGGCGCGTCAATAGGTCTGGACCAATCGGGGGGTGAGCATCGCTCAGCCCCGGCCGGCCGGCCGCCGACGCCCCCTGCGAAGTACGCACCGCCCCGCGGCTCGCACGGCGCCACCCGTAAACGACTGGTACCGGCTCCCGCGGGCTTCCTACAGTGGTGGAGCCCCCAGCCGTCACAGGAGAGCCGCCCGGTCATGCGCACGCACTATCCCCGCACACCGCACCTCCCCTGGTCGCCGGGAGTCGCGGCGGACGACGTGCGCGCGGGCGGTCTGGCCGGGCTGCACGGGCGGGAGGTCGTCGTCACCGAGAAGCTGGACGGCGAGAACACGACGCTCTACGCGGACGGCCTGCACGCCCGGTCGCTCGACTCGGCGCACCACCCGTCGCGGACCTGGGTCAAGGCCCTCCAGGGGCGGGTCGGCCCGCGGATTCCGGTCGGCTGGCGGGTGTGCGGGGAGAACGTCCACGCCCGCCACTCGATCGCGTACGACGACCTGGAGAGCTGGTTCTACGGCTTCTCGGTGTGGGACGCCGACGGGCGCTGCCTCGACTGGGACCCCACCGTGCGCTTCCTGCGCCGGCTCGGCGTCCCCGTCCCGCGGGTGCTGTGGCGCGGGGTGTACGACGAGCGTGCCCTGCGCCGCCTGACCGAGCGGTGGGACACCGCGCGGCGGGAGGGGTACGTCGTCCGCACCGTCGAGGGCTTCGACGGCGGGCGGTTCGGGGAGCGGGTCGCCAAGTGGGTGCGTCCCGGGCACGTACAGACCGACACGCACTGGATGCACGCCGCCGTGCGGGAGAACGGGCTCGGCCCGGCCGCACCGCTGTGGGCGGTGCGGTCCGGGGCCGACGCGAACGTGCCGGCCCTGCTCGCGGCCGTGGGCCTGGCGGACCGGGCAGACACCGGCTTCCGTGACGTGCCGTCAGTGGCCGCAGGTGTCGGGGCCGCTGACGTCGTCGCGGAGCTCGCCGCCGACGCGGCCGCGCGGCTGGACGTGCTGGGGCGGACCGGGGACGCACGGCTGGAGGGCGTGCTCGCCGCGGTGCTCCACCAGGGCCGCAGGGCCGCCCTGGTGCCGCGGCTCGCCGCACCGCTCGGCATGCGGCAGGCCCGGCGGGTCGGCGACCTGGTCGGGCTGCACCCCCGGCTGCACCGCCCCCTTCCCGACGAGGCGCGTGCGGGCGGGCTGATCCGGATGGCCGCCGCGGCCGACCTGGGCGTCCTGCACGCGGTGGCGGGAGCGGTGCTGGTCGGGCGCGCGGGGCGGGAGGACGCGGAGGCGCGCGAGCAGGTCCAGTGGTCCGCGCTGCACGCGGAGGACGCGGGACTGCTGGGCGAGGCGCCGCTGGAGGGGCTGCGCCGGGGGCTGGGCGAGGCTCTCGGTCCCGGCGCCGCGGGCGGCTCCGACGTCGCCGACCGGTGCTGGGCGCAGGCGCGGGAGATGTGCGCCAGGGGGCGGATCGTGACGGTCGAGGAGGCGGTCGCGGCGACCTGGCGGTGGCGGGGCGGGGATTTCCCCCGGCTACTCCACCTCGTGGGGCCGTCCGGCAGCGGCAAGAGCACGTTCACCGCCGGCCTGCCCGGCGTGGACACGGCGGTCTCCCTGGACGGCCTGCGCGAGGCACGCGGCTCGCGCGCGAACCAGAGCGCCAACTCCGCTGTTCTACGTGAGGGGTTGGCGCGGCTGGACGCGGCGCTCGCGGCGGGCGGCACTGTCGTGTGGGACGCCACCTCCCTCAACGGTCAGCAACGCTCCCTGGTCGCTTCGGTGGCGCGGCGCCGCGACGCCCTGGTCACCCATGCCGTGTTCCTGGCCGGCGGGCAGGAGCTGGCCCGGCGCAACGCGGCACGGCGGAACCCGGTGCCGCCGCAGGTGCAGAGCGCGCAGCTGCGCCGGTTCGACCCGCCGTACCCGGGCGAGGCGCACAGGACCTGGTACGTCGGCGCGAGCGGCACGGTCGAGGACGTGGCGGGCGCCGCCTCGTACGGTGCGTACGGAACGGACGGAACAGCCCGGACGGGCAGCGAGGGCGGCGTGTGATGCGTACCAGCGAGGAGATCTACCACCGGGTCCGCTGGGACGCACGCTTCGACCCGGCCCGGTTCGTCATCGGCGTCCACCAGCGCGGCGCAACGCCCAAGCGCATCGCGCTGCCCGCGTTCGTCCCCGGGGGCGACGTCCCCTGGCACCGGGTGCTGTTCATCGAGGCGGACGGGGAGGTGGTCTGGGACCGGGCGACGGGTACCGACCGCCTCGACTCCTGCCAGGCGGGCCGTGCCCGGCGGCCCCGGCTGCTGCGCGCGCCGTTCTTCACGGCCCGCACCCCGTACGCGTGGGACCCGGCGGCAGGCGCCTGGCAGCCGGTGGACGGTGCGGCAGGCGCAGGGACCGCACCGGGCACGGCGGGGACGGTGCGCGTGCTGACGTGGAACACGTTGTGGGACCGCTACGACAGCGCGCTGGTCGACACCGCCCGGCGCCGCCCGCTGCTGCTGGCAGCGCTGCGGGACGCCGACGCCGACGTCGTCGCGCTGCAGGAGGTCGAGACGGGGCTGCTGCGGATGCTCATGGACACGCCGTGGGTGCGCGACCGCTACGTCCTGGACTGCTCGCCGGCCGGCCGGGACGTCCACGAGCACGGGCTGCTGCTGCTCAGCCGGCTGCCGGTGCGGGAGGCCGGGTGGCACCCGCTCGGGCCGCACAAGGCGGTGTCCGCGCTGGCCGTGGACACCGCGGCCGGCCCGCTGGTGGTCGCGGCGACCCACCTCAGCAGCGACCACTCCGCCGACGGGGCAACCCGCCGGCGGGCCGAACTGGCGGTCATCGCCGAGGGGCTCGCCGCCCTGGACGCCCCCGTCGCCCTGCTCGGGGACTTCAACGACGGCCGCGAAGGACCCGAGGGACCGGCGGCCGCGCTCGGGATGCGGGACGCCTGGAACGACGCGAACGGTCCGCAGGACGGCACTCCCACCTTCGACCCGGCGGCCAACCCGCTCGCCGCGGTCTCCTCGCTGACCGGCCGGGCCTCCCGTCTCGACCGGGTCCTGCTGCGCGCGCCGGGCGTACGCGTGACGCGGGCGGCGCTGCGCGGCAACTCCCCCGCCGCGGACGGCCTGTTCCCCTCCGACCACTACGGGGTCGAGGCCGAACTGTGCTGGGACGAGGTGCCGGACGCGCCCCTCTTCGACGTCCTCGACGTGCGGCCCACGGCCCGTACCGCGGTGGCGTGGATCCCGCCGGCCGAACTGTGGCCGGCGCTGCAGGAGTTGCGGGGCGCCCACGACCCGCAGGTGGACCGCTGGCCGCCGCACGTCAACCTGCTCTTCGGCTTCGTGCCGGAGGCGCGGTTCGAGCAGGCCGCGCCGCTGCTGGCCGCCGCGGTCGCGGGGATCCCCGCGTTCACCGCCCTGCTCGACGGCGTGCGCACCTTCGCGCACGCGGACGACGGCACCGTCTGGCTCGACCCGGCCGCGGACGGCGGCGAGCCCTGGGCCGCGCTGCACCGCGCCCTGGCCCTGCGGTTCCCCGGCTGCCGGGTACGTGCGGAGGGCTTCACGCCCCATCTCACGCTGGGCCGCGGCCGGGACCCGGAGCGTACGGCCGCGGCGTGCGCGGCGCGGTGGAAGGGCGCGACGGTACGGGTCGGGGAGCTGGCCCTCCTGTCCCGCCGGGGCGACGGGCCGATGGCCGTACGGGCGACCGTCGCCCTGGGCACGGGCGAGGTGCGCCTGCTGGACGGCGGCAGCCGGGAGTGGGACAGGCCCGCGGCCGGTGCCGGGGTCGCGTCGCGGGTCGCGGAGCCCGCCGCCGAGCAGGCCCCGTTCGCCGCGCGCGCCCGCGGGACCGCGGAGCTGGTCAGCGGGGCGCAGGCCGACGCGGTGGTGCACGTCGTGGGCTCGCGCACCATGGGCGGCCATCTAGCGGGCGCCGACCTCGACCTGGTGGCCGTCGTACCGGGCGGGACCGGCGTCGCGGAGGTGACGGCCCGGGTGGCGGCGGCGCTGCCGGACGCGGCCCGGCTGCGGCAGGTACGCGGGGCGCGGGTGCCGGGCCTGCGGTTCACCCGGGACGGCCTGGACGTGGACGTGGTGGTCGTCGCCGCGGGCGGGCTGCCCGTGCGCGACGCGGTCGCCCGGCGTGCGGAGCTGGGCGAGGCGGCGGGGGTCGCGCTGAGCGCGGTGAGCGACGCCGAGGCGGTCCGCGCGGCGACCGCGGGCGTCCGCCCGTCCTTCGACCGGCTGGCCCGGCAGGTGAAGGCGTGGGCGAAGTGCCGCGGCCTGGACTCGGCACCGTTCGGCGGGCTCCCCGGCCTGGCCTGGACGGTCCTGGCGGCGCGCACGGTACGGGAGGCCGGCGATCTGCCCGCCGCCGAGCTGCTCGGCCGCTTCTTCGGCACCTGGGCGGCCTGGGACTGGCGCGACCCGGTGGCGCTCTCGCCGGGCGGCCCCGTCCCCGATCCCGCGTCGCACGCCGCGGTGACGGTCCTGACCCCGACCGCGCCGGTCCGCTCCTGCACCGAGCAGGTCACCGCCGGCTTCCACGACCTGCTGGCGCAGGAGCTGTACCGGGCCTGGGAGGTCACGGACACGGCGGTACGGTCCGGCACCGCCCCCTGGTCCCGGCTGCTCGCCCCTCCCCCGCTGCACCGCCGGCACGCGGCATGGGCGGTGCTGACCGTACGGGCCTGCGCGGGCGAGGACTTCGCGTCCGCGCAGGGCCGCTTCCGGGGCCGGGTCAGGGCACTGGTCGCCGCCCTCGACCAGGACGGCACCGCCGGCACCCACGCCTGGCCCCGCCCCTTCCGCACCACCCCGGAGGAGGCCCGTTACGCGATCGGCCTCGGCGCCGCCCCGCCCGACCCCGAGCGCCTCGCCCACCTCGCCCGCCCGTGGGCCAGGGGCCTGCCGAACGTCCAGGTGGCGTGGGTGGAGGGCGGCGCCGTGCCGAGCCTTGGCTGAGGCGATGCGGCCGGTTGCCCCGGCCCGTGCGGCCAGGCCCCCCGGCGAAGGCACGGCGGCCGACGACGCGAGGGCGGCGATCCCGTGGCGGGAGAAACAGGTTGAGGGACGATCATGAGGGCTGCTACCTTGCAGTTGCCCGTGACACCGCCCGAGGAGGTGAGACCCATGAACGCTGTATCGACGTGGGTGCTCCCCCTTCGGATCACGGCCGGCGACTGACATAGGTGTCGCCGGGAGCGCCTCGACAACAAGGCACTCCCGAAAGGCAACACCCCATGAATTCTGTGCAGTTCACCGCTGAGTCGTCGTCGAACGGCGTGCTCGAACGGGACTTCACCGTGAACGGTGTCCCCGGCGTCCTCTGGTCCCCGGCCTCCACCGCGGCCGATCGCGCGCCCCTGGTCCTGATGGGCCACGGCGGCGGCAACCACAAGAAGCACCCGGCGATGTCCGGGCGCGCCCGCCTCCTGGTGACCGGCTGCGGGTACCACGTCGCCGTCATCGACGCGCCCGGTCACGGCGACCGGCCGCGTACCGGGCACGACGAGGCGGAGATCGCCGAGCTGTTCCGGGCACGGGCGGCGGGCGAGCCGGAAGGCCCGATCGTCGTCCGCTACAACGACCACCTGGCGGAGCTCGCCGTCCCCGAGTACCGGGCGACCCTGGACGCGCTCCAGGCGCTCCCGGAGATCGGCACCGGCGGGCCGGTCGGCTTCTGGGGCATCAACATGGGCACCGCGATCGGCATACCGTTCGTCGCCGTCGAACCCCGGGTCACCGCCGCGGTCTTCGGCCAGCACTGGCCCGACGTCCTGGCGGCGAAGGCGCAGCAGATCACCGTCCCGATCGAGTTCGACCTGCAGTGGGACGACGAGCACATCTCCCGCGAGGAGGGCCTCGCGCTGTTCGACGCCTTCGCCTCGAAGGAGAAGTCGCTGCACGTGAACTCGGGCAGGCACAAGGAGCTGCCCAGGTTCGAGGCGGACAGCGCGGTCCGGTTCTTCGCCCGGCACCTCGGCGGAGCGGTGACGTCCTGACGGACACGGTTGCGGCGTCCGGTCCACCCACCGGGCGCCGCAACCGCGGCCCGGGGTGGCGCGCCCGGCCGATGGCCGTGCGGCCCTCATCGGCCGGGGCAGCCCTTTCCTCGGTTGATCTGACCATCTGTTAGCGTGCCGCGGATGGAATACCTGGGAGAGGTGGCCTGGCCGCCCGAGCCGATCAGGACCGAGCGGCTCGTGCTCCGCGCGTCCGAGGCGCGCGACCGTGCGGCGTTCGTCGAACTGCTCACCTCGCCGGAGGTGAACACCTATCTCGGCGGTCCCCGCCCGCGCGACGAGGTCGAGCGCGAGACGCCCGAGGTGCCGGAGCGGTGGCCCGGGAGCTTCGTCGTCGACCTCGACGGGGCGATGATCGGCCAGATCCTGCTCAGGAGGGCCACCGGGCAGCGGCGCCCGGCCGCCGCGGGGAAGGCCGACCTCGGCTACCTGTTCCTGCCGCGGGCGTGGGGATCCGGGTACGCCGCCGAGGCGTGCGGGGCGGCACTCGGCTGGTTCGGCGGCGTCTTTCCCGGCGAGCCGGTGGTGCTCGCCACCCAGACCGCCAACGCCGGCTCGATGCGCCTCGCGGCGAAGCTGGGGTTCACCGAGGTGGAGCGGTTCGAGGCGTGGGACGCCGAGCAGTGGCTCGGCATGTGGTCCCCGTCCACGCCGTCGCGTTGAGGTTCGCGAGCGGCCGGGCCGGACTCCTCGACACGTTTTTCTCACGGGCCTCACCCTCGGCGTGGCCGGCGGCGTTGCGTCGGGACCCGCGCCGGGGACGGCCGCGACCACCTCGCGAGATCCAGGTGGTGCACGAGTTCCGCTGAGGCGGGATCGCTTGCTCAAGGGGCCTGCCGGCCCGGTGCGCAGGTCGGGGGTCGGGCGGTTGCGGCGTCGGGGGCGATCTGGGCGTGTGCCATGATCCGGGGCGTGTATCCGCCACCCGTCCTGCCCCAGGACGCATTCGCACCGTTCCCGCCCGGCCCGTCCGGCGCCTCCGGGCTCTGGAACCGGCTGCCCCGGAACCTGGTCGCCCTGCTGATCGGCGTCGCTGCCGGCCTTCTCCTGGCCGCCAGCGGGCTGTCGTTCGATGACCGCGCGATGCCGCTCGTCGCGCTGGGTGCGGTACTCGCCGTGAGCGTGCACGGCCTGCTGGCAGGCCTGCTGGCCCGCCGGTCCGGCCTCGCGTCCATCCACAGCCACGTCGGCGTGGGGCGCTGGATCGGGTCGCTCACGGTCGGCGGGCAGCTGCTCGTCTTCCGCCTCCTGCCGCTGGTGCTGTTCGCCCCTTGCCGGGCCGTGGCCGACCTGCCGGACCTGCGGCGCCGGCTGTGGCGGGCCACGGCCGTCCAGTTCCTGCTCCAGAGCGCGATCAGCGCCGCCTTGGTCCTGGCCGGCGGCCCCGCCGCGGCCCTCGGCTGGGGTCTCGGCGCCGTCACCCTCCTCACCTTCACCTCCCGCCCGCACCGCGTCACCTCTCCGGCCTGGCGGCTGCTGCGGCTGCCCTTCGGGAAGGAGGAGGCGAGGCTCGACGAATGGCGCTGCGACCCCGCCGCGCTGGCCGCCGCGCGGGCACAGTCCAGCGGACGCCTCGACCTGATGCGTGCCGCCCTGACGGCCGCGCCGCCGTCCGGCTCCCCGCGGCGGCAGGCCCTCTGGGCCGGACTCGCCCTGGCCGAGGGCCGGTACGGCGAGGCCACCTACGAGGCGGTGGCCCTGCTCGGGCGGTCCACCGCACCATCGCTGCGGGCGGAGGCACTCCACCTCTACGCCTGCGCGCTCAGCGACGGGATCCGCACCGGGCTGTGGCCCGCCGACCAGGCCATGCCGCACTTCACGGCAGCCGCCGCCGCGCTGCGCGCGCAGGCAGCGCCTGCCGTCCTCCGCCGAACGGACCTCGGTGCACGCGAGGCGTACTTCCAGGGGGACTACAAGCGGGCCGTCACGCTCGCCGCACGGGCGGCAGCGACGGCGCCCGAAGCGCTCAGCCGGTCCATGGCGCTCAACACCCTGGCGGTGGCGCACACAGCCGCCGGTCGCCCTCGCGACGCGGCCCGCGCCGCCGCCCGCGCGTCAGCCCTGCTCCACCGCTGACCCGCGCGAAATCCATCTGCCTCATGGGCTGCTGCCCGCCTCCGGCCCGCGGCCACCGCCCCCGGCTGCCTGACGGTTGCTCCGCCCCTCCGTACACAGCGCCGGGTGGGGGTGTCCGGTCCACGGATCGCCTAGCGCCTCGGTTCCACGGATGCCGATATTCCATCACAACAGGTGTCATTACGGGCGTGCCGCGGCGGCAACGCAGCCACCGGGCGGGACGGTTGGCGTGTTCGACCCGTACAGGCGCCGACCGCGCCTGCTCCGACAGGAGATTTCCTATGCGTGTTTCCCGCTTTGCCGCCACGCTCGGCGTGGCAGTGGTCGTCGTGATGGGCGGCGCCTCGGTCGCCTCCGCGGCCGCGCCGTCCACGGCCGACGCGTCCGCGTCGCAGCACCGTGACGGCCGGGGCGACGACCGCTCCACGC
>NZ_CAJSLV010000002.1:0-140534 GCF_907177275.1 Actinacidiphila cocklensis | reverse complement strand
CAGCACCGTGACGACCGGAGCGACGACCGCTCCACGCAGCACCGTGACGACCGGAGCGACGACCGCTCCACGCAGCACCGTGACGACCGGAGCGACGACCGCTCCACGCAGCACCGTGACGACCGGAGCGACGACCACCGCTCGGGGCACCACCGTGACGGCCGAGGCGACGACTACCGCTCGGGGCACCACCACCACGGCGCCTGGGGCAAGCACCACCGCCACGGCCACCGCTCGCACGGCCACCGCCACCACCACGGTCGCTGACCCGTACCTCTGCCGACAGGGCGCCCTCCGGTTCTCCGGGGGGCGCCTTCGCTCGCCGTGCTGCCCGGTGCGGATTCGGGGCGCCGACACCGTCGGCACGTGAGGTGACAGCCTGCCGGGTCCCCCCCGTGGTGACCCGGCAGCTGATCGCGGCGGAAGCCGCGAGTACACGATCGACTCCCGCCACCCCGGCGGCTAGGCTTTTGCAGCAGGACGAAAAGGCTCCAGCCCAGCACCGCCAGGGACCGCGCCCGGGGATGCCACGTTGATACGGATCCGTCTGACGACCGACGACCTCGAACGGCTGCAGGTCGCGGACGCACCTGACTTCGGATATGAACTGGCCCTGGGCGGGGCGCACATGGCCGACCGCGCCCCCGGCCGCCACCTTTCGGCGTGGCGCCTCGACGTCGCCCGCAGCTGGAACCCGTACCACAGCAGGCTGTTCGACCTGTACACCGACTTCTACCTGCCGGCGTTCTTCGAAGAGGCCGCGCGAACGGCACCGGCGCCGGTCGATCCCGAGTCGCCGCCCGCCGTCGCCCACCTGCGGGACCTGGCCCGGTCCGGGGCGTTGACGCCCTTCGCGCGGGGGCTTGCCGAGGGCCACCCCAGCGCGGCCACCGCTCTGGACCGGATGCTCTCCGGCCTGCGCGCCACCGCCCTCGACCCCTACCGCCGGCGCATCTCCTCCCTGGTGGCCACCGCGTCCGCGAGGGCGCGGACCCATGCCGCCCTCGGCGGCCCCGACGGGCTGCTGCGCTCCGTACATCCCTCCGTCAGCTGGGACGGCCGCCAGCTGCGGCTGAACACCATGGTCGACGCCGTGGAATCCCTCGAAGGCCGGCCGCTGGTCCTCCAGCCCTCCGCGCTGGCCACCAGGATCACCTTCAACCCGCTCGCCGACACGGTGATCATCAGCTACCCCGCGGCCACCACCGCCCTCACCCGGGACCCGGAACTGCACGCCGCGCCCCAGGCCCTGCAGTCGCTCCTGGGCACGACCAGGGCAACCGCGCTGGTCGCCGTGGTCAGGACGCCCGCGCTGACCACCGGCCAGCTCGCGGTGGCCCTGGCCGTCTCCCCCGCCGCGGCATCGCGGCACGCGTCCGCCCTGCGCGAGTCCGGCCTGATCGCCACCACCCGCAACGGCCAGACGGTCCACCACCACGCGACGCGGCTGGGCCTGGACCTCGCCCACGGGTCGAGCAACGCCGACCGACCGCAGCCTGGCGGATAGCGCACCGCGCGACCGAGCGGCGAAACATTGCGGACACAATGGTCCGCCATCCGGACAGCAGGCCGAATCGCGTGGACAGTGGCGCCGTCGCGGTGCCAAGGTCCGGCCATGCGTCCCGTGAATCCGCTGACTTCGAGCCGTCCGGCCCTCGCCGCGGCAGTCCTGTTCGCCACCACGGCCCTGGCCCTCGCCGGCTGCTCCCCGCAGGACGACGACTCGGCCGCCGGCACACCGTCGGCCGGCTCGGGCGGCGCGTCCGCCGCGACGGCGTCGACCGCCTCCTGCACCGGCGCCGCGCTGCCCACGCACACCGCGGGCAAGCTCACCGTCGGGACCGACAACCCGGCGTACGAGCCCTGGTTCTCCGACGACAAGCCGTCCAACGGCAAGGGCTACGAGTCCGCGGTCGCCTACGCGGTCGCCGAGCGGCTCGGCTTCGGCCCCGGCCAGGTGGTGTGGCAGACCGTGCCGTTCAACTCCGCCTTCTCCCCCGGCGCGAAGAACTTCGACTTCGACATCAACCAGGTGTCCGTCAGTGACGAGCGGAAGAAGGCGGTGGACTTCTCGCCGGGTTACTACGACGTCCGCCAGGCGGTCGTCGCCCGCAAGGACTCCCCGATCGCGAACGCCCGCAGCCTGGCGGACCTGAAGAAGGCCGCACTCGGTGCCCAGGTGGGCACGACCAGCCTCGACACCATCACCGACGTGGTGAAGCCGGACCGGCAGCCGGCCGTCTTCCAGCGCAACGACCTGGCCGTGGCCGCACTGAAGAACGGCCAGGTGGACGGGATCGTGGTGGACCTGCCGACCGCCTTCTACATCACCGGCGCTCAGGTGCAGGACGCCAAGGTGGTCGGGCAGTTCGCCTCGGCGGGCGGCCCGTCGGAGCAGTTCGGGCTGGTCCTGGACAAGGGCAGCCGGCTCACGTCGTGCGTCTCGGCGGCCGTGACGCGGCTGCGGACCGACGGCACGCTGGCGGCGCTGGAGAAGCAGTGGCTGTCGGACGCCGTCGGCGCTCCGGTGCTGAAGTGACGGTGCGGGACGAGGCCGTACCGGACGCGCCGGACAGCCGGTACGAGCCGTCCGCGCGGCGGCTCGCCCGCGAGCGGTACAAGCGGGAACGTACCCGCCGGGCCTTCGCGGTGGCCGCGGTCAGCTCGCTGGTGACCGCGGCCGTCCTGGTCGCGCTGATCGTGGAGTCCCCGGGCTGGCAGCGCACCAGGGAGACGTTCTTCGACGCCCACTACGCCCGTGTCGCGCTGCCCAAGGTGCTGGACGGGCTGTGGCTGAACCTGCGGCTGCTGGCGGTGTGCGGCGCCGTGGTGCTGGTCGCGGGGCTGCTGATCGCGGTGCTGCGCACGCTGCGCGGCCCGGTCTTCTTCCCGGTGCGCGCGCTGGCCACCGCGTACGTCGACTTCTTCCGCGGGATGCCGCTGATCATCTGCATCCTGGTATGCGTCTTCGGCATCCCCGCGCTGCGGCTGAGCGGCGTCACCCACGACCCGGTAGTGCTCGGCGGGTTCGCGCTCTGCCTGACGTACACCGCCTACGTGGCCGAGGTGTTCCGGGCCGGCATCGAGTCGGTCCACCCCAGCCAGCGGGCCGCCGCCCGCTCGCTCGGCCTGAGCAGCGCGCAGACCATGGGGTACGTGGTGCTGCCGCAGGCCGTGCGCCGGGTCGTGCCACCGCTGCTGAACGACCTGGTGTCGCTCCAGAAGGACACCGGCCTGGTGTCGATCGGCGGCGCGGTGGACGCGGTCTACGCAGCGCAGATCGTCGCGAGCCGGGACTTCAACTACACGCCGTATGTCCTCGCCGGGCTGATCTTCGTGGCGATCACCATTCCCATGACGAGGTTCACCGACTGGGTGGCGGCGCGGATGAACGGGCGCCAGGCGCAGGGAGGGACGACATGACCGCTGACGTCCTGTCCAAGGGTCCCGCGGGGCCGCCGCCGGACGAGCCGGTGCTGCGGCTGGAGGCGGTCCGCAAGACGTACGGCTCGGCGGTCGTGCTGCGCGACGTCGAGCTGGAGGTGCCCGCGCACTCCGTCACCGCGCTGATCGGCGCCTCCGGCTCGGGCAAGTCGACGCTGCTGCGCTGCGCGAACCTGCTGGAGGAAGTGGACGACGGGGCGATCTTCCTGGACGGCGAGGAGATCACGGACCCGCGGATCGACCAGGACGCGGTACGCCGCAGGATCGGCGTCGTCTTCCAGGCCTACAACCTCTTCCCGCACATGACGGTGCTCGACAACATCACGCTGGCGCCGCGCCGGGTGCACAAGGTGCCGCGGGACCGCGCGGAGGCCGACGCGCGGGAGCTGCTGGACCGGCTCGGGCTGGCCGGCCGGGCGGGCGAGTACCCCGACCGGCTCAGCGGCGGCCAGCAGCAGCGGGTCGCGATCGCCCGGGCGGTGGCCACCAGGCCGCGGCTGCTGCTGCTCGACGAGGTCACCGCGGCGCTCGACCCCGAACTGGTCGGCGAGGTCCTCGCGGTCATCAGGGACCTGAAGGACGAGGGCATGACGATGGTGATCGCCACCCATGAGATGGCGTTCGCCCGGGACGTGGCCGACCAGGTGTGCTTCCTGGACGCCGGAGTGGTCCTCGAACGCGGCGTACCCGACGAGGTGTTCGGCGCTCCGGCCGAGCCGCGCACCCGTGCGTTCCTGCGCCGGCTGACGGAGGCGGGCCGCCTGTGAGCCCCGGCCGGCCGTCTTCCTGGGCCGGCCCGGCGCCACGGCTCACCGGCCCGGGCCGGACGGCGGCGAGCGTCGCAGGAGCCGGGGTGCCGCCGGCGCGCTCTCGTGTGCCGCGCGGGCCGCGAGCAGCGCGGGCAGGTGGTCCCTGCTCCAGGCTCTCGCGGCCGCGATCAGGGAGAAGAGGCTGCGGCCCAGTTCCGTGAGCTCGTACTCGACGCGGGGCGGGTTCTCGTCGTAGGCGGTGCGGGTCAGCAGGCCGTCGCGCTCCATGGCGCGCAGCGTCTGGGTGAGGACTTTCGGGGTGACGCCGCCCAGGGGGACACGGAGTTCGGTGAATCTGCGCGGCCCTTCCTCAAGGCAGAGCACGACCATTCCCGTCCATTTGTCGCCGATCTGGATGGGCATGGCGCTGGACGGGCAGATGGGGTCGAACATTTCGGGATCCAGCGGGTTCGCCATGGTCGCGAAGGTAGCCCGGTATCTTTGAGGTAACCAGTATCCCGTGGATACCGTTCCTTGTCGGCGGCGAGATCCGCCGCCGGGGAGGTCACGCATGAGTGAGATCGTTGTTTTCGGGGCCGGCGGCCGGGCCGGGCGGGCGGTCACCGCCGAGTCGCGAGCCCGCGGGCACCGCGTCACCGCGGTGGTCCGCGCGCCGGAGAGGCACACCGGGATCGAGGCGGAGGGAGTTCGGGTCCTCCGCGGGGACATCAGGGACCCGCAGTCGGTCGCCGCGGTGAGCCGCGGCCAAGCGGCCGCGGTGCACGCGGTGAGCCCGTTCACGGGGCCCGAGCAGGGCTTCGCCGGCCTCGACCCCGAGTTCTACGTCAAGGCCGCCGACGCGTTGCTGCAAGGCCTCGCGGACGCACAGGTGCCCCGGCTCGTCGTGGTCGGCCTGTTCGCGAACCTCAGGACCGGCGACGGCGGGTCGGTGATGGACGATCCCGCGCTGTTCCCACCGGAGATCCGCCCCTTCGCCCGTGCTCACGAAGCCGGGCTGCGGAGGCTCGGCGCGGCGGAAACAGCGGTCGACTGGCTGGTGTTGACCCCGCCTGCCCTGCTGGAGGCGGATGCTCCCAGGACCGGCCGCTACCGCATCGGCGGGGAGACCGTCCCGGAGGCGGGCGCGGCGCACCTGTCGTACGCGGATCTCGCGGTGGCGCTGCTCGACGAGATCGACACGCCGCAGCACCACCGCACCCGCGTCTCGGTGTTCGACTGAGCCGCAGGGCTCTCGCCGCCCGGGCCGCGCGCGACGGCCGGCCTGGCCCCGGCGCGCGACTCGGACCCGGTGGGCGGTTCAGACCCGGTGGGCTTCCACGCCGTAGCCGAGGGTTCGCATGACGTCCTGCACATTCCGGTACTTCTCGTGGTCGGGCAGACCGCGAACGAGGTCGACGAGGCCGTCGCCCGCCTGGTGCCGGCCCAGCGCCTGCAGCAGGCCGCCCCGGTTCGCGGGGAAGCTGCCCGGCTCCAGGTGCCGGGCGAGCTCGCTGCGGACGTCGACGTCGCGCGGCGTCATGCCGGGCGGCACGCCGCCGCCGGGTCCCGCGGGACTCCAGTCCGTGACCGGTCCGGCGTCGCCGGACGGTATCGGCTCGAAGGCCTCCTCGGGCCGCAGCGCCCGGCTGGCGTTCAGCTCGCCCTGCATCTCGTGCTTGAGCTCGTCGTCCCGGGCGGACCCGGTCTTGTTGCTGCCCTGATCACCCATGGTGCATTGCCCTCCTGCTGGTGGCCCTACCTCGCGACGCCCGCGCCCGTCTCCGCCGGGGGGGCTGATTGCTGTGCGTTTGCCCCAGATGTCGCCCGGCACACATTTCGCTCGGCAACCCGACGTCTGCGCTGTTCAGGAGGGGTGCACCGGGCGCCCCGCCGGTCACGGAACCGCGTCAGTCGATCCAGGATCGGCGCGGGGAGTCGAAAGGGGGCCGGCAGGGCGCCCGGTGCACCTCATGGTCGACTTCCGGACCGCCCTCTACCAGGCACTCGACGACCGACCCGGGCCCGCGGCGGCGCGCTGCTCCCACTGCTCCCAGTGCAGGACGTGCTCGCGGGGGATCCGCGGGGCGGGCTTGAAGTCGGTGCCGACGGTGTGGGCCAGCGGGACGAACGCGGCCAGCATGACCTCGTCGTACGGCACGCCGAGCACCTCGGACAGCTCCCGCTCCAGCGGCCCCTGCGCGGTCGTCCAGGTCGTGCCGAGTCCGCGCGCCCGGGCGGCCAGCATGAAGCTCCACACGGCCGGCAGGATCGAGCCCCACGTCCCCGCCTGGACGGTCACGGAAGCGTGGTCGGTGCGCCCTTCCACGCCGGGGATGACGAACACCGGTACCCGGTGGATGTTCGCGGCCAGGTGCCGCAGGCCGTCGAAGACCCGCTCGGTGGAGCCCGCGTGGTAGCCCATGCGCCAGGCGTCGCGCTCGGTGAGGGGCTGCCCGGCGGCCGTCGCCAGAGCGCGTAGGAAGAGGTCGGCCACCGCGCGCCGCTGGGCGGGTTCTGTGACCACGACGAAGTGCCAGCGCTGCCGGTTGCGGCCGGTGGGCGCCTGCACGGCCAGGTCCACGCACTCCTCGATCAGCGAGCGCGAGACCGGCCGGTCGAAGTCGAGGCGCTTGCGGACCGCCCGGGTGGTCGACAGGAGTTGGTCGGGCGTCAGGTCCAGGGTCACGGGTCTTTCCTCTCCAGTCCTTCGCGGCCCGCGAAGCGGGCGCCGGCGCCGGGCAAGACCGTCCCCACTTCCGTCTGAGGACAGATCGTCTTGCCGCAGATGATTGGACCCTACAAAGCCGGACAGGGGGATGGCAAACAATCTGCGGACAGACGGATCCTGGTAGCGTGGCGGGTGATCGCGGGGAGCACGGAAGGACGTGGGGCGCATGGCACCCAAGGCCGCGGGCCGCGGAGCCGTCTACTTCCCCGGGCTCGCGGCGGAGCGCCTCGACATCGCGCTGTGCCGCGCGTCGGCACTCGTGGCCCGGGCCGCGGAGACCGAGGCGGCCGCGTCCGGGATCGGGGTCGGGCAGCATCTGGTGCTCAAGATGCTCGCCGAGGCCGGCCCCAGCTCGCAGCGGGTCCTGGGCGAGGAACTGCGCATCGACCGCAGCGTCATGGTGGGCATCTGCGACAGCCTGGAACGGGCGGGCCAGGTGCGGCGCGAGCGTGACGCCGACGACCGCCGTGCCTACGCCGTCACGATCACCGACGCCGGCCGCCGTCTGCTCTCCCGCGCCGAGGCAGCGGTCCCCGCCTTCCTCGACGACACCTTCGCGGCACTCACCCCGGCCGAGCGCGGGCAACTGTCCGCGCTGCTCGGCAAACTGCTGCAGCCCCGCCCCTGACGGGTGGCGGCCGCGCGCGGCCGACGGGTCAGGTGCGGCGCGGGTGGCGGGTGAAGTGGGCGTGCGGTGCCAGCTCGGAGTAGTAGGTGCGACCGCCGCGGGACCGGCGCGGCCAGCGGTGCTCGCTGGCGAGGCGGTAGACGGTGCCGACGGGGGTGTCCCACAGGCGGGAGATGTCCTGGGCGGTGAGCCAGCGCTCCTCCGCGGCCGCGTCGGGAAGAGCGCGGCGCAGCAGGGTCCACTCGGCGGCGGTCCACGAGTGGTCGGGGTCGGCGTCGCAGCGGATGCGCATGCGCTCGTCGAGACCGCCGTCGCGGAGCGTGGCGACGATCCGGCCGGGACAGTCGGGCTCGACGCAACCTCCCACCTGGACCCGGCGCACCGGTTCCGCGGCGACGGCGCGGCGGGCCGCCCGGGCGAGGCGGGCGACTTCCTGGGCGGCGTCGCCGGCGGCCGGGTGCGCCGCGAGCCACCGCAGGTGCCGCAGCAGGAAGCCCGCGAGCTGGTCGACCGCGCGCCGCGGGGCGCGCACCTCCCGCTGCTCGGCGACCAGGCCGCTCCACGCGCTGAGCGTGCCGAGGATCTCGGTACGCACCTCCACGGCGGTCGCGTTGATCGTCATGCCCGGCAGCGGGCCGCCCGAGGTGTGCTCACGCACCCCGCTGGGCACCGAGCCGCCCAGCGCGCGGCCGCACTCCTCGTACATGTGCGGCAGTTCCTCGATCCTGCGGGCCAGCAGGCGCAGGCACTGGGCGCACAGCCGCAGGCCGTCGAGCGCAAGGCCGGGGTCGGCGGCGTCCGAGCCGCGCCGGCATCCCTCGCACCACACGATGGTCCGCATGCGGCTCACCCCTGTCCGAGGCGGAAGCCGATGCCGCGGACGGTGACGATCCAGTCGCTGGAGCCCAGCTTGCTGCGCAGGCTGCTGACGTGCGTGTCGAGGGTGCGCCGGGACCAGGAGTTGCCCCACACCTCGCGCATCAGGTCGTCGCGGCCGAGCACCCGGCCGGCGCGGGAGGCCAGGGCGTGCAGCAGGTCGAACTCCTTGCGCGTCACGCCGATCTGCTGGCCGTCGAGGTGCACCTCGCGGGAGACCTCGTTGATGTTCAACTGGCCGTGCCGGATGATGTGGCTCGACGGGCGGGGGTGGACGCGTCGCATGATGGCGTCGGTCCGCGCCATTATCTCCCGTATCCGGTAAGGCTTCTGCAAAAAGTCGTCGGCGCCCGCCCGCAGGCTCAGCACGCAGTCGAGTTCGTTCTCGCTCACCGCGGCGGCGATCAGCGGGGTGGTGTCCACGGACCGTATGCTCCGGCACACCTCGAGGCCGTCGGCATCAGGAAGCTCAAGGTCAAGGATGATCAAGTCGACGTCACGCGCAAGACGCAGTGCGGCGTCCGCGGTCTGCACGTGCTGCACCTTATGGCCGTAGCGGCGTAACTGGTGGGCCAAGTGGTCGGCTTGGTCCACGTCACCCTCTGCGATGAGGATGCGCCAGGTCAGTGCCGAATATGCATTCGGAGTCTCGGATTCCGCCAGCCGCATTGCATGATCACTCACGACTCCCCCTCGTCTGAAGGTCCCGTAGTAAGCGTGTTCCCACCCTTGAAAGTAGAAACCTCTATGACCGCTTGTCAATGCCAAATGGTTCAGGATACCCGATTTACTCGATAGCTTCCCACGCCTCCCGCAAGACGGTCCATTGGACTCATTTCAGGGAGACGGTGACCCTATTGCTAAAGAGTTAACTGCAGGAAGCAAAACGGGCAGTCGGGTGCGTAAAGGAGAACACCTCGGCACATCCACCGGCTCCATCGTCGGGGGCGCCTTCTCTGAAACTCCGAAGGAGGACGGTGGCCGACCGGCGAACCGTCTCCGACAGCATCCGGAAACGCGGTCGCACAGGTACGAAAACCAAGTGGACGCCAAGACCCTGACAGCCGGCCGGAATCACCTCCCGGGGGGCGCGGTCCGACGAACCGGTTGCACGGGTACGGTGGCGTACGGGCCGCTCACACTGGCGCGGATGGCCATCTTCCCCCGTCCGGTCGTCACACTCGTGGCTCCAGTCACTGCTGCCACAAAGGCACTATACGACACGGCGCAGGTTTCCACGAGGCCGCCTCGACCGCCCCGGAGTAGCGCGGCTATCGAACTCCCACTCCCATCAGGGAGTTCATCTCCGCCTCTCCACCGAAGCCGTGAGCGGATCGACTGCGGGCGCGCAGCCGGAGTCACAGCACGCCGTCGACGGCGCCTGCGCGGGCTCACACAGGGGTTCGGCAGGGCGCCGGTACCGAAGCCTGCGACCTGCACAGTTGACACCCTTCTGGCGTTTCTCTGTAATTCCCGGGCGTCCCCTTCAGGTTCTCCTGACCAACCTCTGCACCAGGGCGGGTTGAATCGTGTGTGCTGCACCGAAGAAGGTATGTATCACGATCCCATGCACTGTCTGCCGAGCCCGACACCTGTTCAATTCGCCGGGAAAATCGCGGACCGCGGGAGAACCCGCGGGCAGGACCGGGCAATTGGGCGACTCCCTGTAATTCGGAAACGCGTCGAAGGAAGGGCATCCGAGCGACGATGAGTGAACGCCCGCTCTACTACCTGGTATCGACCGCCGGCATACCCAATCTGGGCGACGAGCTGATAGCCGCGACCTGGGTGAAGTACCTGGCGGAGCACGCGCCCGACGCCGACGTCGTGGTCGACTGCGTCGACCCCGACGCCGTGGTGGCCCCGCTGCGGTCCATGCACCCGCGGCTGCGCCTGGTCTCCACCCTGTGGCAGCTGTGCTTCCGCAACTGGGCGGCCGGTCTTGACGCGGCCGACGCGGTGCGGGCGGCGGTCGCCGACCCGGGACTTGCGCCCGACCTGCGGGACGGCATCGCCACGCTGTGCCGCGCCGACGTGGTCCATCTGACGGGCGGCGGCTTCCTCAACAGCATGTGGCCGGCCTTCACCGGGCTGCTGTCCGGCATCGCGGCGGCCACCGAGCGGTCCGGCGGGCGCGCCGCGATGACCGGGGTCGGCCTGTACCCGCCGGCCGCCGGCGGCGAGGACCGGATCCGCGCGCTGGCCGCGGGCTTCGCGGTGACCGACGTCCGTGACACCGCGTCGGCCCGGCTGCTGGCCGATCCGGCCGCGCTCTCCTGCGACGACGTGTTCCTCTACCCGCGCTCGTGGCGGGACGAGGAGTCGGCGGACCTGCCGGAGGTGATGGTGTCGGTGCAGTTCACCCTGCGTCCCACCGCGCTGTTCCCGCCCGGCGCCGGTCTCTCGCAGCCGGCGGACGGCCCGGCCGCCGCGGCCCGGGAGCGGGCGGCGCACCGGGGCATGAACGGGCTGCTGTCCCTGGTGTCGAAGGCGGTGGCCGACTGGGGCGCCCGCGAGGTCGGTGTGCTGGAGTGCTGGCCGGAGGCGGACCGCGACGTCCTGGAGATGACCCGCCGCGCGCTGCCGCGCACCCGGCTCTTCACGCTGGACGACGTGCTGCGCCGCGGCTTCCCGGCACGCCCCGGCCAGGCGTGGTTCTCCACCCGCTTCCACCCGCATCTGCTGGCGTCGGCGGCCGGAGCGTCCGGCGTCGCGGTGAGCCTGCGCGACGACTACTACGGCACCAAGCACCGCTCGCTCACCGACCACGGCTCCCCCTGGGCGCTCACCCGGTGCGACGTGCTCGGACCCGAGGCGCCCGCGGTGCCGCCGCGGCCGGTCGCCGGGGGCTACGAGCCGGCGCGGCTCGACGCCCACCAGGCGGCCAAGCGGCGGGTGGCGGAGCGGATCTACGGGTTCGGGCCGGCCGAGGGGCTCCGCCCCGGCGGGGACCCGGGGCCGGCGTCATGAACCCGCCCGCCGCGGACCCGCACGCGGACCTGGTCCGCCGCTACATCGCCGTCTGGAACCTCCCCGACGGCCGCCGCCGCGCCGCCGTCGACGAGCTGTTCACCGAGGACGTGCGCTACGTCGACCCGGAGGTCTCCCTGCGCGGCAGGACCGCCCTGGACTCCTACATCGGGCTGACCCGGAGCCGCTTCGCGGGGCTGGCGTTCAGCCCGGCCGGCACCCCTGACGGCCACCACGAGCAGGTGCGCTTCGGCTGGCAGTGCGCCGCGCAGGACGGCGAGCCGGCCCTGACGGGGATGGACGTCGCCCTGCTGGCCGGCGGCCGGGTGGCGGCCCTCTACGGATTCTTCGACGCCGTGCCGGTCGTCGGCCCGAGGCCGCCGTCGACCGCTCCCTGACCGTTGCCGTTGACCAACTCCCCATCGTGACCGAACAGGAGGCACCGCCATGGCGGTCATCAGTGCCGACACCCGGGACCGTATCAAAACGCTCGTCAGCGACGTCCTGGAAGTCGAGTCGGACGAGCTCACCGACACCAGCCGGTTCGTGGAGGACCACGACGCGGACTCGATGCGCCTGATCGAGATCCTGTCCTCGCTGGAACTCAACCTCAAGGTGACCATTCCGCAGTCGGAGCTCCCGCGGATGGTCAACCTGTCCGGGGTGTACGACGTCGTCGGGGAAATCCGGCCGTGACGGGTGCCACGCTCGCCATCACCGACTGGTCGGCGGTCTCCCCGTTCGGCACCGGCCGCGACGCCTTCGCCAAGGGAGTGCGGCAGCAGGTGTCCACGGCGGTGCGGCTGGACCGGGAGCGGTGGGGAGTCCCCGACGACGTCGCCTGCCTCGTACCGGACTTCGACGTGCGCACCGCACTCGGCAAGAAGGGCACCCGGTCGATGAACCGGGTGACGGGCCTGGCCGTGGCGACCTCAGGTGACCTGCTGGCCGGTGCCGGCGGGCTGCCGGTGCCGCGCGAGCGGACCGGCTTCGTGCTCGGCACCACCGTCGGCAGCGCGCAGAGCACCATCGACCTGACCCGCGGCTCGCTCACCGGCGAGCGGCCCTACCACGTCGAGTCCGGGCTGATCCCCTACGCGGTGATGAACGGCGCTGCCGGGCAGTGCGCCATCTGGCACGGGCTGCGCGGCCCCAACGCGACGCTGTCGGCCGGGCGGCCCGGCGGCCTCGTGGCGCTCAACTACGCCCGCCGGCTGCTGCTCAGCGGGCGGGCCACGGCGGTCCTGTGCGGCGCTGCCGAGGAGTTCTCCGACGCCCGGTCCTGGATCGACCACCACAGCAGGGAAGGCGGCGCCCCGGGGCCGGTGCTGGGCGAGGGCTGCGCGCTCTTCTCGCTGACCACCGAGCCGGAGGAGCCGCCGCTGGCCGAGCTGCTGGCAGTGGCGTCGGCGACCTTCGCCGACGGCGACCGGCGCGGCGCGGTGGACCGCTGCGTACGGCGTGCCCTCGCGGCCGGCGGCGCCGAGGCGTCGCAGGTGTGGGTGGCCTGCCCTTCCGGTGCCGCGGGCGCCGAGGGCGACGGCGAACTCGACGCGCTGACCGGGCTGTTCGGTGCGGCCCGGGTGGGGACGCCGGTGGCGGCGCTCATCGGCGAGACGCACGCGGCCTCGGCCTCGTTCGAACTGGCCGCGCTGCTCAGCCGCGCGGAGGACGACTCCGCGTGCGCGGGCAGGACCGCGGTCATCACCTCCATCGACCCGGGCGGTACGGCGGCCGCGGCAGTGCTGCGGCTGCGGCCCGGACAGTGAACCGGCCGGCGGTCCGGCCGGTGCCCAGGACCGCGCACCCCAACTGCGACCTGCGAAGGGAGCCACAGGCATGACCCACACGACCGGCGAGCACCGCAGACACACCATCCTGGTCACGGGGGCGACGGGGAACGTCGGCCCGTACGCCGTGAGGCAGCTGCTGGAGGCGGGCGCGGCCGTCCGCGCGCTGGTGCTCAAGGACGACCCGAACCTGCACCGCCTTCCCGAGGGCGTCGAGCTCCACTACGGCGACCTGGCCGACCCCGACAGCGTGGAGGCCGCGCTGCCCGGCGTCGACGGGGTGTTCTGGATGTGGCCCTTCTTCGCCCTCAACACCCGCACGGCGCCCGAGGTGCTGAAGCGGATCGCCGCCCACGCCGAGCGGGTCGCGGTGGTCTCCTCGGTCGGTGTGCACCTGGGCATCGAACCGGTGGACAACAACTGCCACGCCTACCTGGAGAAGCTGCTGGAGCAGAGCGACCTGGAGTGGACGTTCCTGCGCACCACCGGGTTCATGGCCAACTCGCTCGGCTTCGCCCCGCAGATCCGCACCTCGGGCACCGTGCAGTTCCCGTACGGCGACGCGGTCCGCACCTCGGTGCACGAGTCCGATCTGGCCGCGGTCGGGGTGCGGGCGCTGACCGAGGACGGGCACGCCGGGCGCAAGTACCTGGTGACCGGCCCCGAGGCGCTGTCGCAGCGGGAGCAGGTGCAGATCATCGGCGAGGTGCTGGGGCGCACGCTGGAGTGGGAGGACATCCACCACGACGCGGCCCGCAAGGCGATGGTCGACACCGGCTGGCCGCCCTCGTACGCGGACGGCGCGCTCGACTACTTCGCGGACCTCTGCCAGACGCCCGAGCCCGGCTCCACCGTGGTCGCCGACACCACCGGCCGTCCGGCCCGGTCCTTCCGCGAGTGGGCGGTGGAACACGCCGATGCCTTCCGCTGAACCCGGCTTCGCGACCTTCGGCGTACTGCGCACCGACGGCGCACGGACGGCGGCACAGGTGGCCGAGGTGATCGCCGCCGAGGTGAGGGACTGGGTCCGGCACACGCCGGGGTTCGTCTCCTCACGGGTCCACCTGGGCGTCGTGGAGGACGTCGTGGTGCACCGCGGGGAGTGGACGGACCAGGACGCGTACCGCACCTCCTTCCAGGACAGCCCGGCCGGGGGCCCGCTGCACGGCGCGGCGGGCTGGCCGGGCGTCACCGGGGCGACCGTCTTCCGCGGCGCCCCGGTGCCCGGGATCGCGGGGCCTGCGGCGGGGCGGCCGCCGGGCACGGTGGTGGTGGCGACCCGGCACCTGTCGGGTCCCGAGGCCACCGCGGCACTGCTCGGCCTGCTGCGGCAGAGCGGCGTCTGGAAGCACGACGTCCCCGGCTTCGTCTCGGCCACGCCCTACGTCGACGCCGAAGGCCGCACCTTCGTCAACTACCCGGCGTGGGTGGACATGGCGGCCTACGACGCGTGGATGGCCGATCCGCGCATCCCGGCCGGGCAGCAGGAGATCTCCCGCCTGGAGGTCGCTCCGCCGGAGTACCTGCTGTGCACGGTCGTCTCCGACATCGTCGCCCCACGCACAGGAGGCACCCCATGACCACCGCACAGGCGCACGCGCCGCTGTTCAGCCCGGAGTACTACCGGGACCCGTACGCCACCCTCGGGTGGCTGCGCGAGCACGACCCCGTGCACGAGTTCCGCTTTCCGGTGGGCGACGTGCGGATGTGGATCGTCACGCGCTACGAGGACGTCCGCCACGTACTGGCCGATCCGCGGTTCAGCTCGGAGAGCGGCACCTGGGCCAACGAGGAGTTCAAGGCGGCCGGGCTGACCACGGGCGCCGGCAGCATCCTGGAGAAGGCGATCACGGTCGTCGACCCGCCGGCGCACACCCGGTTGCGGCGGCTGGCGATGAGCGCCTTCACACCGCGCCGGGTCGCCGCCTGGCGGGACTCGGTGAGCCGCACGGTGGCGGCCACCCTGGAGGACTGCGCGGCCCGTGGCACCTTCGACGTGATGGACGACTACGCCGGGGTGGTCTCCTCCGGGGTGATGGGCGAGATCCTGGGCTTCGAGATCGATCGGCACAAGGAGCTGGTCGAGGCGCTGGCCCAGGCGTTCCCCTCCGATCCGGCGCTCATGGACCAGGTCCCGGTGGGATTCGGCCGGATCTGCGACTACGCGGCCCAACTGGTCGCCGACAAGCGGCGCCGGCCGGGGGCCGACCTCACGTCGGTACTGGTCCAGGCCCGCGAGGACGAGGACCGGCTGTCGGAGGACGAACTGGTCGCGATGGTGGGCGCCATGATCCTCGCGGGCAGCGACACCATCCGGGCGTTCGTCGGCAACGCGGTGCTCGCGCTGCTCGACCACCCGGACCAGGCCCGGCTGCTGGCGTCCGACCCCGATCTGGGGGCCGGGGCGATCGAGGAACTGCTGCGCTACGACGGCGCGTTGAGCGCCGGGCTGTTCCGGGTCACCACCGAGGAGGTGGAAGTGGCGGGCACCCGGTTGCCCGCGGGATCGCCGGTGATCGCCGCGCTGCTGGCGGCCAACCGGGACCCCGCGCGGTTCGCCGACCCCGACCGGCTGGACATCGCCCGCCCGGACAACCGGCACCTCGGCCTCGGCCACGGGCTGCACAACTGCCTCGGCGCGGCGCTGGCCCGGATGGAGGGCGACCTCGCGGTCGGCGGCCTCTTCCGCCGCTTCCCCGGGCTCGAACTCGCCCTGGACCGCGCCGAGATCGGCTACATCGAGAACTGGGCGATGCGCCGGATCGTACGGCTGCCGGTCCGCACGGCGGCTGCCGTATGAGCGGCGGCTCCTTCAGCGTGGACCGGGAGCTGTGCCGGGGTTCCGGGCTGTGCCAGGTGATGGGTCCCGCGCTGTTCGGCCGTACCGAGAGCGGCTACCCGGCTGCCGACTCGGGCGAGTTGCGGGACGAGGGCAGCGTCGCGCTCGCCGACGAGGTGGCCGACTGCTGCCCGACCGGGGCGATCGCGGTGTACAGGGACGACGGCGACGCGTCACCCCGGTGACGCAGGGACGCAGGGACGCAGGGACACAGGGACGCACGGATGGTCCGGCTCGCCGAACCGGTGGCCTCGTGCGGTGATACGGGAGGAGGGCGGGATGAACGGACAGGACGAGAGCGGCTTCCCCGCGGAGCAGGGCGAGTCGGGCGAGCGGGTCATCGGCCGGTTGTGGGAACGCAACTACGACGGTGTGACGAGAGGGCTGCTGGAGGCGCTGCCCTTCAGGGACGACTGGGACTGCCTCGACCTGGGCGCGGGGACCGGCTCCATGGCGCGGTGGATGGCGCAGCGCGCCCAGCGCGGCTCGGTGCTCGCCGTGGACGTCGACACCTCGCTGATGGACCAGGACGGTCCGCAGAACCTGACGGTCAAGCAGATGGACCTGCGGGCCGAGGACTTCGTCGAGGGATCCTTCGACCTGATCCTGGCCCGGGCGGTCTTCTCGCAGCTGCCGGACCCGGACGCGAGCCTGGCCCGGGCGGCGCGCTGGCTCGCACCCGGCGGCTGGCTGCTGGTGGAGGACTTCTGCTTCATGCCGGCCGCGCACTCCCCCACCGAGACCGGGCGGGCGGTGATCGACGCTTACGTGCAGACCTTCGAGGCCCACGGCGTGGACGCCTACTGGGGGCGGCGGGCGCCGGCCCTGATAGCCCGCGCGGGGCTGGTGGAGATGGGCAAGCAGGTACGCCCGCTGGGGCCGGGGCAGGGCGACACCGAGAACGCGCTGATGCGTGCCCGGCTCGCCTACCAGGGCGCCCCGCTGGTGGACAACGGGCTGGTGACCGCGGAGCAGCTCGCGGAGTTCGTCGCCTCCCTGGACGACCCCGGCGCGCAGGACATCGCGACGCTCCAGATCTCGGTATGGGCGCAGCGCCCCGCGTAGTGAGGAGCGGGGCAGGTCAGTTGCGTACACCGTACCGAAATGGCTAAGCTGAAAGCGCATCAACCTCGTACAGTGTACGAAATAATGGAGACGGGCCGCGACGTCACGGCACCAGTCGAAAGCACGTGGCCATAAGGGGAATCGATGCCCGACAATCCGATAAAACTGGCTCTGATCATCGGCAGTGTCCGCGGCGGGCGCTTCGGCCCGGTGGTCGCCAAGTGGTTCACCGAGCAGGCCCGGTCGCACGGCGAGGTCGAGGTCGAGGTCATAGACCTGGCCGACTACCCGCTGCCGCTGGAGATGCCGCCGTACGGCGAGTTGCCGCCCCCCGAGGTCGGTGCGGTGTGGGCCAAGCTGTCCGCGAAGCTCACCGCCGCCGACGCCTTCGTCATGGTGACGCCCGAGTACAACCACGCGGCGCCCGCCTCGCTGAAGAACGCCATCGACTGGTTCAAGCAGGAGTGGGTTGCCAAGCCGGTCGGCATCGTCTCCTACGGCGGTGTCGGCGGGGGTCTGCGCGCCGCGGAGAACCTGCGGCTGATCCTCGCCGAACTGCACGCGCACACCGTCCGTGACACGGTCAGCTTCCACAACTCGTGGGGCGACTTCCTCAAGGACGGCGCGGTCATCAGCCCCGAAGGCAGCGACGCCGCGGCCAAGTCGCTGCTGGACCAGGTCGTCTGGTGGGGCCGGGCGCTGCGTGAGGCGCGGGAGAAGCGCCCCTACCTGACCTGATCTCTCGCGGGGCAGGTCACACCCCGGCCGGGGGTATGGGAGGCGTCGCCTCTCCATACCCCCGGTTCCGTTTTCCAGGAGGGCCCGTGCGGTTTCTCTTCATCGCGGCAGGCAGCGCGGCCACCGTTTTCGGCCTGGCACCGCTGGCGACCGCCGTACGCAATGCCGGCCATGAGGTCTTCATGGCCGCCAACGACAACGTGATGGCGAGCGTGGCGGGCGTCGGGCTGCCCGGTGTGCCGGTGACCCCGGTGCCGCTGCTGGACTTCATCACCAAGGACCGCTCCGGCGCCCCCGTGACGGTGCCGCAGGGGATGGCGGAAGGCGTCCGCTTCACCGGCAGCTGGTTCGCCCGGATGGCTGTGGCCCAGCTGGAACGGCTGCTGGACTTCACCGCCCACCGGCCGCCGGACGTGGTGGTGGGCGGCACCCTGTGCTACGCGGCGCCCCTGGTGGCGGCGAAGTTCGGCGTCCCCTGGGTGCGGCACGCCTGGGACGCCATCGACGCGACCGGCGCGGACCCCGGCGCGGAGGAGGAACTGGCCGCGGAGCTGGACGCGTTCGGTCTTGACGGGCTGCCGGAGCCCGACCTCTTCGTCGACGTGTGCCCGCCGGGCATCCGGCCGACGCACGCGCCCGCGGCCCGCCTGATGCGCTGGATCCCCGTCACCAACCAGCGCGCGCTGGAACCCTGGCTCTACGCCAAGGACGACGGGCGGCCGCGGATCTGCCTGACCGCGGGCAGCCGCGTCACCCAGGACGCCGCCGAGGGCATGGCGTTCCTGTCCAGGATGGTCGAGGCGCTCTCGCTGCCCGACGTCGAGCTGCTGGTCGCGGCCCCCGACGACGTGGCCGCGCAACTGCGCGCCGACCACCCGGGGATTCGCGCGGGCTGGATGCCGCTCGACGTGCTCGCCCCCAGCTGCGACCTGGTCGTCCACCACGGCGGCGGCACCACCGCGCTGACCGCGCTGCGGGCCGGCGTGCCCCAGCTGATACTTCCGCAGGGCGCCTTCAGCGTCCGCGGCGCGCAGGCGCTGGTGGACTACGGCGCCGCGCTGTCGCTCGACCCGCGGGAGGCGGCCCCGGCCACGGTCACCGAGGCCGCCCGCGAGCTGCTGTACAGCGCCGGACACCGCGCCCGGGCCGGGGACCTGGCCCGGGACATCGCCCGGCTGCCCGCACCGCCGGACCTGGTGGACACACTGACCGCCCTGTGAGAACACGAGACGGAGCGCGATGACCACGCTGAACGCGGTGGAGTCCTTCTTCCCCGACACCACCGTCACCGTCGAGGAGCGAGCCGCGCAGCTCGGCCGCAGCGACGTGAAGACCCATATGCACCGCACTGTCCACGGCCTCGACCGGATGCACTACGACGCGCGGCTCGACCTCTACGACCTGGTCCTGCCGCCCGCGCGCCGCATCCTGGAGCGCGTCGACCCGCGGTCGGTGCGCTATCTGCTCTACGGGCACGCGCTGCACGGCGCCCGCGGTGCCGCGCCGGACACCCCGCAGCAGATCAAGCACCGGCTCGGCATCGGCCACGCGACCGCCTTCGCGATGACGCAGCAGAACTGCGCGATCCCGCTGTCGGCCATCGACACGGCCGGCGCGCTGCTGCGGGCCGACGGCGCGGCCGGCGCCACGGCTCTGCTGGTGACGGGTGAGAAGCCGTCGCCCGAGGTCGCGTCGGCGATCGACACGGTGATGATCGCCGACGGCGCCGCCGCGTGCCTGGTGTCGCTGGACGGCCCCGGCGCGCAGGTGCGGTCCTTCGCCACCCGCACCCGGGGCGAGTACTACCAGGGCCTGGCCGGCACCCGGGAGGACTTCCGGTCGGCGGCGGAGATGCGGCCGAAGGTGCTGTGGGAGATCATGCGCGAGGCCGTGGACCGGGCCGGCTGCACGCTGGACGACATCGAGTGGATCATCCCGCCCAACCAGGGCTACGCGTTCTGGGAGGGCGTGCTGGACCAGGAGCCGGCGGCGGGGAAGGTCTTCTTCGACAACAACCGCCGGTTCAGCCACTGCCTGGCCGCGGACATCCTGATAAACGCCGCCACGCTCTTGGAGGAGGGGCGCTTCTCCGCGGGCCGCCCCTCGATGTTCATCGCGACCGGCCTGGGCTGGACCTTCTCCGCCATGGTCGTCGTGCCGATCCCGGAGGTCAGGTGATGGGCGGACTGCGACTCGTGTCGGCGCTCGGCGCGCGGACCCGGCCGGAACGGCCGGCCGGCGAACCGGCGGGACACAAGGAGATCGTCGACCTGCTGGTCGACCAGCTGCCGCGGGACCTGCCGCCGCCCGGTCTTGTCCTGCTCTCCTACGCGGCCCCCGACGTGAACGGGAACCAGACGGTGGCGTCGTACCTGAACATGCGCACCGGCGGCCAGGCGCACAGCTTCGCGGTGTCGGGGCAGGGCCTGGGCGGCCCGTTCTCCGCGCTGCGGGTGGCGCGGGCCTACGCCGGGGAGGCCGGGACGTCGGTGCTCGCGATCGTCGAGTGCCGCACCCCCGACGGGCTCGACGCGCCACAGGAGGCGACCGGGGTGCTGCTGGCCTTCGGCGGCGCGGCAGGACCGCTGGTGGAGCCCGCCGCGGCGGATCGGCCGGCCGCTCTGCTGCGGGAGCACGGGCGGCTGCTGGTGGTGCTCGGCCCCACCGCCGACCCCGCGGCGCTCGGCGTGCCGGCCGGGGCCGACGTCCACCGGGTACCGGCCGGCGGCTACTGCACGAGCGTCTGGCTGGCACTGGCCCGGCACTGGACGCGGTGGTCCGCGACATACCCCGCGATCGCCCTGTGCGACACCGATCCGCTGCACGGCACCGGCCATGTGGCGGTCCTGCACGGGATGCGGGACGGCGCGGGCAGCGCCGGCGCGGCGGGGCGAGCGGCCGCAGAGGGTTCTTCGACGTAGAGGAGTGGTGGTCATGAGCGACACGGCACAGCGGACCGGGAAACAGGCCCGCACCCGGCCCGACTCCGCCCGGGTGGTCATCACCGGGCTCGGGGTCTTCTCCAGCATCGGCATCGGCGCCCGGGAGTTCACCGAGGGCCTGCGGGCCGGACGCAGCGGCGTCTCGCCCATCACGTCCTTCGACGTCACCGGCTACGACCGGTCCAACGGCTGCGAGGTCCCCGACTTCGCGCCCGAGGAGTGGATCACCCGCGGCTCCGCCGACGAGTTGGGACGGGCGAGCCAGTTCTCCGTGGTGGCCGCGCGGATGGCGGTCAGGGACGCGGGACTCGACGAGGACGAGCTGCGCGAGCGGCGGGTGCAGATATCGATCGGCACGACCGACGGCGAGTCGCGGGACATGGACAACCTCGCCGCGAGCTGGGTCGCCGACGGCCCCGCCGCCTTCGACCCGCGGCTGGCCCGCCGGCTGAGCGCCGACCGGCTGTCCGCGTCGGTCGCCCACGAACTCCGGCTCACCGACGCGGAGTGCGTCACCCTGGCGACCGCCTGCTCGGCCGGCAACTACGCCATCGGGCACGGCTTCGACGCGCTGCGGATGGGCGACGCGGACATCGCGCTGTGCGGCGGCGCGGACGCGATGTGCCGCAAGTCCTTCACCGCCTTCTACCGGCTGGGCACGATCGCGCCGGACTTCTGCCGCCCGTTCGACGTGGACCGGCAGGGCATCCTCACCGGCGAGGGCGCCGGGGTGGTGATGATGGAGACACTGGAGTCCGCACTGGCCCGCGGCGCCCGGATCTACGCCGAGGTGCTCGGGTACGGGCTCAGCTGCGACGCCCACCACCCGGTCTCCCCCGAGCAGTCCAGCATCGAGCGGTGCATGCAGACCGCGCTCGACGACGCAGGGGTGGCCCCCGAGGAGGTCGACCTGATCTCCGCGCACGGCACCGGGACGCGGATGAACGACGTGACGGAGTCCCGGGCGATCCGCGGGGTGTACGACGGCCGGCCGCCGCGGACCATCTCGCTCAAGTCGATGCTGGGCCACACCATGGGCGCGGCGAGCGCGCTGGCCGCGGTGGCCTGCTCGCTGGCGATCACCCACGGCTTCATCCCGCCGACGATCAACCACCGCGAGACCGACCCGGAGTGCGAGATCGACTGCGTGCCCAACGAGTCGGTCGAGGCCGACCTGCGGGTGGTGCAGAACAACGGGCTGGCCTTCGCGGGCAACAACGCGGTGGTGGTGCTGGGCAAGTACTGACCGATCCCCCGGCCGGGACGCCGCAACGGGGCGCTCAGGCTCCGGGTTTGAGGCTGGCCTCGATGCTGTCGAGCACCCGGTCGAGTCCGTACTGGAAGCGCGCGTCCGGCTCCATGTGGGGCGAGGTGTTCTCCATCAGCACGCGGGCGAACCTCGGGTACTTGCCGGAGAGCACCAGCTGCCGGGCGTAGGGCGCGGTCCTGCGCATCCACTCCTGCATGTCGACGCCGGTGCGCCTGGCCTCCTCCTGCCAGCCGACCTCGGCCCGCACGAAGCTCTCCACGTAGCCGTTCAGCAGGCCGATCAGGCTGACCGCTTCGTCCACCGACACCTCGAAACCGTCGAAGGAGGACAGCAGGAACTCCTGCAGATGCAGGGAGTTGGGTCCCCAGACGGGGTGCCCGGGGACGCGGGTGGCCAGCCAGGTGTGGCGCAGGTACAGGGCGCGCTTGGCGACCACCACGTCGCTGAGGTCGGCCCGCCACTCGCCGCTGGGCCTGTCCGGCAGCCCCATCTCGCCGGTGACCTCGTCGACGATCAGCTCTATCAGGTCCTCGCGGTTGCGCACGTACTGGTAGAGCGTCATCGTGCCGGCGCCGATCTCGGCGGCGATCCGGCGCATGGACGCCGCCGGGAGTCCGTCCTCGTCGGCGATCTTGATGGCGGCCCTGACGACCTGCTGCCGGCTGTAGGCGCGCTGCGGGCCGGGAGATGCCCGCCTCGAACGCTCCGGCTGCATCCAGATGCTCGCTTCGTCGCCTCCCATGAGGTCTCCCGTCCCTGGCCGCCGCGCTGAAAGCTACTTGCGTACACCGTACCAAGATGGTTAACCTCGAACCGAGACTTCGTACGGTGTACGGGGATAGTCAGAGCGAGGGGCCGCCCGATGGCAACGGACCACAGCACCGACCAGGCACGAGCCCCGCAGCCCGCGGCCACCGGCGGCAGGACGAAGGAACGGCGCTACGCCTACGGGGTGACCGCGCTGGCACTGGCGATGGCCCTGGCCATGCTCGACCAGGTGATCGTGGGCACCGCGCTGCCCACGATCGTCGGCGACCTCGGCGGGCTGAACGAGCTGTCCTGGGTGATCACCGCGTATCTGGTCGCCAGCTCCGCGACCACACCGCTGTGGGGCAAGCTGGGCGATCTCTACGGCAGGCGGGCCACCTTCCTGTCGTCCATCTCGATCTTCCTGGCCGGGTCCATGGTGTGCGGGCTGGCCCAGAGCATGACCCAGCTCATCGCCTTCCGGGCCTTGCAGGGCCTGGGCGCGGGCGGGCTGATGGTCGGCGCCTTCGCCCTCATCGGCGACCTGGTCACCACCCCGGCCGAGCGCGCCAAGCTGCTGTCGGTGATCGGCGCCATCATGCCCACCGCGCTCGCCGGCGGGCCCGTGCTGGGCGGCCTGCTCACCCAGCACGCGAACTGGCGCTGGGCCTTCTACATCAACGTGCCGCTCGGCGCGGTGGCCCTGGCCGCGAGCGCGGCCGGCATCCGGCCGGGAGGGCGGCGCAAGGTGCGGATCGACTTCCTGGGCGGCGGCCTGCTGAGCGCGGCGGTCGCCGCGCTGACCCTGCTGGCGACCTGGGGCGGCGACCGCTACGCATGGGACTCGCCGCAGATCATCGGCCTGGGCCTGGGCTGCGCACTGCTGCTGGCCATGCTGCCGTACGTCGAGCGGCGGGCCGCGGAGCCGATACTTCCGCCGCGGCTCTTCCACGACCGGGACTTCAACCTGGCGCAGGTGCTCGGCCTGCTCATGGGCGCCGCGATGCTGGCGGTGATGGTGTACTTCCCGACCTACATGCAGGACGTGCGCAGCGCCTCCCCGACGTTCAGCGGCGTCCTGCTGCTGCCCTTCGTCGGCGGCATGATCGGCGTCCAGCTCGTCATCGCCCGGATCATCCCGCGCACCGGGCGGCTGCGGCCGTATCCCATCGCGGGCGGGGCGCTGGCGACCGCCGGCATGCTGACCCTGCTGCTGCTCGACACCGGTACGGCGACGCTCGCGGCCTCGGCGCTGACGCTGACCGCGGGCGTCGGGGTCGGCCTGGTCATGCAGAGCACCCAGCTGATGACCTTCGGCAGCGTCGAGCAGCGCGACATCGGTGCGGCCAGCGGACTGCTCAACCTGTTCCGCACCATCGGCGGCTCGCTGGGGGTGGCGCTGCTCGGCTCGGTCTACACCGACCGGCTGCACACCACGCTCAACGACCAGCTCGGTGACGCGGACGGCGGCCGGCTCGCGCACTCCAGCGGCCGGCTCACCCCCGAGCAGCTGCACGCGCTGCCCGACTCGCTGCGCGACGCCTTCCGGCTGGGCGTCGACCACGGCCTGCACGGCGTGGTGACGGGCGCGGCGGTCCTCACCGTCCTCGCCCTGGTGACCGCCTGCTTCGTGCGCGGGCGGCTGCCGCAACGCCAGCAGAACAGTACTGCCGAGCAAGGAGCCACCGTATGACCGCCTACTCCGACGCCGTCAACGACGCGCTCGAACGGCTCGACGACCTGGGGTACGAGCGCGGCCCGGAGCCCGAGGGGTTCGTCGCGCACGGCACGATGTGCTCCGAGACCCTGGCGGTGCTGGGCTACGCCGACCGGATCCCCGGCTACGTGGACGGCTACCGCAAGGGCCTGGCCCACCACGACCGGCCCGAGCCGTGGTTCGCGGTGTCCGAGGACGACTGGCGCGACGCGCTGGGCGACTTCTCGCGGGCCGGCGACTGGGAGGTGCTCTTCCGCCGGGAGCTGGCCGCCGCGGACTGGCAGACGGTGCTGGTGAGGTGGTGGCCGCGGCTGGTGCCGGGGATCGTCGCCGGCCTGACCCACGGCCTGATCCGCACCGCCCACGCGGTACGCAGCCTGGGCGCCACCCCGCAACCCACCGCGGGGCAGCTCACCGAGCTGGCCCGCGGGCTGGCCTACTGGGCGGCCCGCTGGACGCGGCTGCCCGGGCACGTGCGGTTCCAGGGGCAGCGGACCCTCGGCCAGGCGATGGCCGCGCTGCCCAGGGACGAGATGACCGGCTCGCGCTTCCGCGGCGGCAAGGGGGCGTCCGACGACACCAGCACCCTCGCCGGGTACCCGGGCTATCACCAGGCGCTGCGCTCGCTGCGCCCGTACCAGACGCAACTGCTGCTCAGCGAGATGACCGCGGGCTTCGCCGGGGTCTACCTCGCGCATCCGGAGGTGCTGCCGATCCCGCCGGTGCACGGGATCACCGCGCCGGCCGCCGTACGGCTGGTGCTGCCCTACCTGCCGGACCGGCTGCACGCTCCGACGCTGGCGGCGATCTGGCAGGTGCAGACACTGATGCTGCTGGACCTCACCGACAGCCGGACCGGCGAGGACACCGCCCTCGCCGACGCGGACGCCATGGACGCGCCGAAGTTCGCCGAGCTGACCGCACGGGCGGTCGAGCACGGCGACGACCATGTGATCAAGCTCGCCGAGGCGTGCATGCGCGAGCACTCCCTGCGGCCCGACCCGCGGTACGCCGCCGCCGCGCTCGCCGCCCAGCAGCGCATCCCGCCCTACGGACCCACCTTCGGGCGGGCCACCATCCAGCAGATCGAGGCGCGCGGGCAGCGCTACATGAACCTCGCCAGGGCCATGCACGACGGGAACCCGCCGCCCGCGCAGACCTGAGTCCCCCCGTAATCCGGCCTGAATCCAGGGAGCCGGGCGGCCGCCTTCGCGGCCGCCCGGCTCCTTCGCGTCGGCAACTCCCAGCGCTCGCTTCACCCAGCGACGCGGAACACCGAGGAGAAACCCCATGGACCGCATTCGTCGTGTCGCGCTGGTGAGCGGAGGCTCGCGCGGGATAGGCCGGGCGACCGTGCTGCGCCTGGTGCGCGACGGTTACCAGGTGGCGTTCTGCTATCAGCGGGACACCGACGCCGCCCGCGCGGTGGAGAAGGAGGCCGCCGCACTCGGCGGCCGTGCGACCGCCCGGCAGGTGGACGTCACGAGCGCGGCGGACGTCCAGGCGTGGGTGCTCGGCGTGGAGCACGAGACCGGTCCGGTCGACACCGTGGTGACCTCGGCCGGAGTGGTCAGGGACGCGCCCCTGGTGATGATGTCCGACGAGGACTGGGACCAGGTGCTCGACACCAACCTGCGCGGCACCTTCCTGGTGTGCCGGGCCGCGGTCTTCCACATGATGAAGCGCAAGTCCGGCTCGGTGGTGAACGTCTCGTCGATCGCCGGCGTCGCGGGAAACGCGTCGCAGGGGAACTACTCCGCCGCCAAGGCCGGGATCATCGGGCTCAGCAGGTCGCTGGCCAAGGAGGTCGGCCGCTACGGGATACGCGTCAACACCGTGGCGCCCGGATTCATCGAGACGGACATGCTCTCGCAGCTCACCGACGGATACCGCCGCCGCATGCTGGAGCAGACCCCGCTGCGCAGGTTCGGGGAGCCGGAGGAAGTCGCGGACGCGATCGCGTATCTCGCCGGCGCCGGTTACGTGACGGGCGCCGTACTCCAGGTGGACGGCGGGCTCGCCATCTGACCACGACAGGGCCGCCCAACAACTTACGGAGCCTGCCATGAGTGAGCAGAAGATCCACAACGGACGGTTCACCACGACCAGCGACGAGGAGATCGTGCTCTTCCTCCTCGGGATCCGGGTCAACAAGCTCAGAGCGCTGCGCTCCTGGCTGCCGGTGGTCCGCGCGCTCGATCCGATGCTGCGGGAGCTGGCCGCCGATCCCGGCAGCGGCCTGCTGTACTCCCGCACCCAGCGTTACGGGCTGCGCGAGGTGACCCTGCTGCAGTACTGGCGCGGCGCCGACGCGCTGATGGAATTCAGCCACGCGGCGATGCACCGGCGCGCGTGGCGCGACTTCTACAAGGTCGCCTCCCGCGGCACCGACGTCGGGCTGTGGCACGAGACCTACGTCGTACCCGCCGGGCACTACGAGTCGATCTACGGCAGCGTGCCGCTGTCGGGACTGGGCGTGGTGCACGGCCTCACCCCGATCGGGCGGCGGACGGAGACCGCGCGCGCCCGGCTCGGCGCGGTCGGCGAGCCGCGCACCGTGCCGGCCGCCGAGCCCGAGTCGCCGTGAGGCGCTCGGCACCGCGGGGTCCCGCCTGGACGACGGTGCTGCGGCCGGTGCCCGCGCCCCGCCGCCGGCTGGTCGTCTTCGCCCACGCGGGGGCCGGACCGCGGCTGTACGCAAGGCTGCTGGCCGGCCTGCCGGAGGATGTCGAACTGGCCGGGGTGACGCTGCCCGGCCGGGAGCACCGCGACCGGGAACCGCCCCGGACACTGCTGCCGGCCATCACCGACCGGGTCGTCCGCGAACTGCGGGCGGCCGAACCGCTGCCGACCACCTTCTACGGGCACAGCCTCGGCTCGCTGCTGGCCCTGGCCTCCGCGCACGCGGCGCCCGAGCTGTGCCACGCCCTGGTGCTGACCGCCGCCCCGCCCGGGACCAAGGGCCACGACTTCGCCGCGGACCTGGACACCCCCGACGGGCTCGCGGAGCTGTTCGCCCACCACCGGGTGCCGATGGACGCGCTCGACGAGAGCCGCGCCCGGGACAGGGCGCAGTACGTACTGGCGTGGGACCTGCTGCTGGCCCGCGACGCGCTGCTGGCCGCCGACGGGACGCGGGTGGGCCAGCCGCTGACCGTGCTCGGCGGGCTGCACGACGAGGTGGTGCCGATCGCCACGCTGCCGCTGTGGGCGCGCTTCACCACCGGCCGCTTCCGGTCCCGCGCGGTCGCGGGCGGGCACTTCTTTCCCTTCCACCCCGAGGGGCGGCACCTGCTGGTCACGGAACTGGCCGGCGAACCGGTCCGGTTGACCCCCCAGGCCGGCCCCTGAACCGATCCGTTGAGGAGACAGCCGTGGATGCTCCAGTCATAGTCGCCGGCGCAGGACCCGCCGGGCTCATGCTCGCCGGCGAGCTGCGCCTCGCCGGCATCGACGTGATCGTCGTCGAGCGCCTGCCCCGCCGCACCGGCGAGTCCCGCGGGCTCGGCTTCACCGCCCGCACGATGGAGGTTTTCGACCAGCGCGGGCTGCTCGCCCGGTTCGGCCAGGTGGACACCAGCGACCAGGGCCACTTCGGCGGCGTGCCGGTGGACTTCTCCGTCCTCGAAGGCGCCCACCAGGCCGCCAAGTCGATCCCGCAGTCCGCCACCGAGGCGGTACTCGAAGCATGGGCCACCGACCTCGGCGTCGACATCAGGCGGAACCACGAACTGCTGGCCATCGCCGAGAAGGACGACGCCGTCGAGATCACCGTCCGCGGCCCCGAGGGCGAGCACCGGCTGCGCGCCGAGTGGCTCGTGGGCTGCGACGGCGGCCGCAGCGCGGTCCGCAAGGCGGCGGGCTTCGACTTCCCCGGCACGGCCGCCACGATGGAGATGTACCTGGCCGACCTGCGCGGGGTGGACCTCGAACCCCGCATGATCGGCGAGACGCTGCCCGGCGGCATGGTCATGGTCGGCCCGCTGCCCGGCGGCATCACCCGGATCATCGTCTGCGAGCGCGGCACCCCGCCGCGCCGGCGGACAGGACCGCCGGCTTTCTCCGAGGTCAGCGAGGCGTGGCAGCGCCTGACCGGCACCGACATCTCGCACGCGGAGCCGGTGTGGGTCAGCGCGTTCGGCGACGCGACCCGGCAGGTCACCGCCTACCGGCGCGGCCGCGTGCTGCTGGCGGGGGACGCCGCGCACATCCACCTGCCGGCCGGCGGGCAGGGCATGAACGCCAGCATCCAGGACTCGGTGAACCTCGGCTGGAAGCTGGCCGCGGTGCAGCGCGGGACCGCCCCCGACACCCTGCTGGACAGCTACCACGACGAGCGGCACCCGGTCGGCCGCAGGCTGCTGATGAACACCCGCGCGCAGGGCATGCTCTTCCTGCGCGGCGCGGAGATGCAGCCGCTGCGGGACGTGCTGGGCGAGCTGGTCGACTACCCGGAGGTGGCCCGCCATCTGGCCGCGATGGTCAGCGGCCTGGAGATCCGCTACGACGTCGGCACCGGCAGCCACCCCCTGTTGGGGATGCGGATGCCGCCGCTGGCCCTGACCGTGAACGGCCGCGCCACCGGCACCGCGGAGCTGCTGCGGCCGGCCCGCGGCCTGCTGCTCGACCTGGCGGACAACCCGGAGCTGCGCCGCCGGGCGACCGGCTGGACCGACCGGATCGACCTCGTCACCGCCGCCCCCGAGGACCCCGCCGCCGGCTCCGCGCTCGCGGGGACCACCGCGGTGCTGGTCCGGCCCGACGGATACGTCGCCTGGGCCGCGCCCGGAAGCCACCACGACCTGCCGATGGCGTTGGAGCGGTGGTTCGGCCCCGAACGCTGAGCCCCCGCGACAGATCCGGGCCGGCACCACCCCCGCACCACCCCCGCACCGGCCCGCACCCCGGGCCGGTGCACCTGCGGCCCACCCGGCCCGACATGGAGGACAAACGATGCACAGCACACTGATCGTGGCCCGTATGAACCCCCAGGCGGCCACCGACGTCGCCGAACTCTTCACCGCGTTCGACGGCACCGACATGCCGCACGCCATGGGTACCCGGCGCCGGCAGCTCTTCTCCTACCGGGGGCTCTACTTCCACCTGCAGGACTTCGACACCGAGGACGGCGGCGAGCGCATCGAGACGGCGAAGACCGACTCCCGGTTCGTCGCCATCAGCCAGGACCTCAAGCCGTTCATCGAGGCCTACGACCCGGCCACCTGGCGCTCGCCCGCCGACGCGATGGCGCAGCGCTTCTACCAGTGGAGCGCGCGGTGAGCCGACGACGCGTCGTCATCACCGGCGTCGGAGTCGTCGCCCCCGGCGGGATCGGCACCAAGGACTTCTGGCAGCTGCTGACCGACGGGCGCACCGCGACCCGCAGGATCAGCCTCTTCGACCCGTCGCCCTTCCGCTCCCAGGTGGCCGCGGAGGCCGACTTCGACGCCGAGCTGCTGGGGCTGACCCCGCACGAGATCCGGCGGATGGACCGGGCGGCGCAGTTCGCGGTGGTCGCCGCCCGCGAGGCGATGGCCGGCAGCGGGCTGGAGTTCGGCGGCCTGGAACCGCACCGCACCGGGGTGACGATCGGCAGCGCGGTCGGCGCCACCACCGGGCTCGACCAGGAGTACCGCACGGTGAGCGACGGCGGCCGCCTCGACCTGGTCGACCACGCGTACGCCGTACCGCACCTCTACAACTACCTGGTGCCCAGCTCCTTCGCGGCCGAGGTCGCGCTGGCGGCCGGCGCGGAGGGACCGTCCGCCGTGGTGTCCACCGGCTGCACCTCGGGCCTGGACGCGGTCGGGCACGCCGCCGAGCTGATCCGCGAGGGCAGCGCCGACGTGATGATCGCCGGGGCCACCGACGCCCCCATCTCGCCGATCACGGTGGCCTGCTTCGACGCCATCAAGGCCACCACACCCTCCAACGACAACCCCGAGGGCGCCTCGCGCCCCTTCGACGACCGCCGCAACGGCTTCGTCCTCGGCGAGGGCTCCGCGGTGTTCGTCCTGGAGGAGATGGCGGCCGCGCGGCGTCGCGGCGCGCACATCCACGCGGAGATCGCCGGGTTCGCCACCCGCTGCAACGCCTTCCACATGACTGGGCTGCGGGCCGACGGCCGGGAGATGGCCGAGGCCATCCGGGTCGCCATGGACGAGGCCCGGGTCGGCCCGGCGGGCATCGACTACATCAACGCGCACGGCTCGGGCACCCGGCAGAACGACCGGCACGAGACGGCGGCGGTCAAACGCAGCCTCGGTGAGCACGCCTACCGGACCCCGATGAGCTCCATCAAGTCGATGGTCGGCCACTCGCTCGGCGCCATCGGCTCCATCGAGATCGCCGCGTCCGTGCTCGCCATCGAGCACGACGTCGTGCCGCCCACCGCCAACCTGCACGTCCCCGACCCCGAGTGCGACCTGGACTACGTCCCGCTGACCGCGCGCGAGTGGCGTACGGACACGGTACTGACGGTCGGCAGCGGCTTCGGCGGCTTCCAGAGCGCGATGGTGCTGACCAGCGCGGGGGGAGGAGCAGCGGGTGGCAGCAAGGTCTGACGCGAAAGTGGTCGTGACGGGGCTGGGCATCGCCGCTCCGAACGGCCTGGGAACGGCCGACTACTGGGCCGCAACCCGCGCCGGCGTCCACGGCATCGGCCGGATCGCGCGCTTCGACCCCGCCTCGTACCCGGCGACCCTCGCCGGGGAGATCGACGGCTTCGCGGCGCAGGACCTGCTGCCGAGCCGTCTGATCCCGCAGACCGACCGGGTGACCCGGCTGGCGCTGGTGAGCACCGACTGGGCGTTCGCGGACGCCGGGGTCCGGCCTGAGGAGTTCCCCGAGTTCGACATGGGTGTCGTGACGGCGAGCTCCTCCGGCGGTTTCGAGTTCGGGCAGGGCGAGCTGCAGAACCTGTGGAGCCGGGGCGGCGCGTATGTCAGCGCCTACCAGTCCTTCGCCTGGTTCTACGCGGTCAACAGCGGCCAGATCTCGATCCGCAACGGCATGCGCGGCCCCAGCGGCGTGGTCGTCAGCGACCAGGCGGGCGGCCTCGACGCGGTCGCCCAGGCCCGCCGGCAGATCCGCAAGGGCACCCGGCTGGTCGTCTCGGGAGGCATGGACGCCTCGATCTGCCCCTGGGGCTGGGTCGGCCTGCTCGCCAGCAGGCGGCTGAGCACCAGCACCGATCCGCAGCGCGCGTATCTGCCGTTCGACGGCGCCGCACACGGCCACGTGCCCGGCGAGGGAGGTGCGCTGCTGGTGCTGGAGGACCTGGACAGCGCCCGCGAGCGCGGGGCGCCGCAGGTCTACGGGGAGATCGCCGGCTACGGCGCGACCTTCGACCCGGCGCCGGAGACCGGGCGGGAGCCCTGCCTGCGCAAGGCGATCGAGGTCGCCCTGGACGACGCCGGCATCGGCCCGCAGGACGTCGACGTCGTCTTCGCCGACGGCGCGGCCGTACCCGAACTGGACCGCATCGAGGCGGAGGCCGTCAGCAAGGTGTTCGGGCCGCGCGGGGTGCCGGTGACCGTGCCCAAGGCGATGACCGGCCGGCTGTGCTCCGGCGCCGCCGCGCTGGACCTCGCCACGGCGTGCCTGGCGATCCGCGACGGGGTGATCCCGCCGACGCCGCACGTGACGCCCGGCGACGACTACGACATCGACCTGGTCGGGGCACAGCCGCGTACCGCGCCCATCCGCACCGCCCTGGTGCTGGCCCGCGGCTACGGCGGCTTCAACTCGGCCCTCGTCGTCCGCGCCTGCGGCCTATGACGCCCGCAGGAACCGCTCATCACTTCTCGGAGAGGACAGCCATGCCCGCTACCGGATTCACCCTGGAGGCGCTCAAGCGGATCCTGCTGGAGGGCGCCGGCGCGAGTGAGGAGGTCGACCTCGACGGCGACATCCTCGACGTGGAGTTCGACGCCCTGGGCTACGAGTCACTGGCCCTGCTGGAGACCGGCGGCCGCATCGAGCGGGAGTTCGGCATCGCACTGGACGACTCCGCGCTCACCGTGGCCCGCACCCCCCGCGCGCTGATCGACGTCGTCAACGCGCACCTCTCCCCCACTCCGGCCGCCTGAGCACCGCCACCGCCCCGCCGGCCGGCTCCCCGCTCGTGCGGGGGCCACGCGCTGCCGCCGCATCCCTTCCCCCGACGGGTGCGGCGGCAGCGCCGTGCCGGGAAGCCAACCCACCCACGGGAGGCAAGACATGACAGGAACACAACGCACCGTCCTGGTGACCGGTGCGACCAGCGGGATCGGGCTCGCCGTCACCCGGCTGCTGGCCGCGCAGGGCAACCGGGTCTTCATCTGCGCCCGCAACCCCGAGTCCGTGGCCGGCACCGCGAAGGAGCTGCGGGGCGAGGGCCTGGACGTGGACGGTACGGCCTGCGACGTGCGCTCGCCCGACGACATCCGGGACTTCGTCGGCGCCGCGGTGGAGCGCTTCGGCCCGGTGGACGTCCTGGTGAACAACGCCGGCAGGTCCGGCGGCGGGCCCACCGCGGACATCGCCGACGACCTGTGGCTCGACGTGCTGGAGACCAACCTCAACAGCGTCTTCCGGATGACCCGCGAGGTGCTCACCGCCGGTGGCATGCGGGACCGCACCTGGGGCCGGATCATCAGCATCGCCTCGACCGCGGGCAAGCAGGGCGTGGTGCTCGGCGCCCCCTACTCCGCCTCCAAGCACGGCGTCGTCGGCTTCACCAAGGCGCTCGGCAACGAGCTGGCCCCCACCGGCATCACCGTCAACGCGGTCTGCCCCGGGTACGTCGAGACCCCGATGGCCCAGCGGGTCCGGCAGGGGTACGCGAGCGCGTACGACACCACCGAGGAGCAGATCCTCCAGCGCTTCCAGGCGAAGATCCCGCTCGGCCGGTACTCGACACCGGACGAGGTGGCCGGCCTGGTCGGCTACCTGGCCTCCGACACGGCCGCGTCGATCACCTCGCAGGCGCTCAACGTCTGCGGTGGCCTGGGCAACTTCTGAACCCCAACCCCGCCAAGTACAGCCGAGGAGACCGCCGATGACCCAGCACGAGGTCGAGCACACCATCACCGTCGACGCCCCGGCAGCCGAGGTCTACCGGCTTGTCGCGGGGGTCGAGAACTGGCCGCTGATCTTCCCGCCGTGCGTGTACGTCGACGTCGTCGAGCGCGGCGCGGCGGACGAGCGGATCAGGATCTGGGCCACCGCCAACGGCGAGCCGAAGAGCTGGACCTCCCGCCGCGAACTCGACCCCGACAAGCTGCGCATCGGCTTCGCCCAGGAGGTGTCCGCAGCGCCGGTCGCCTCCATGGGCGGCACCTGGATCATGGAGGAGGACGGCGGCAGCACCCTGCTCCGGCTGCTGCACCACTACCGGGCCGTCGACGACGACCCGGAGGGACTCGCCTGGATCGACGAGGCGGTCGACCGCAACAGCCGATCGGAGCTCGCCGCGCTCAAGGTGAGCATGGAGCGGGCCACCGACAGCGCGCTGACCCTCTCCTTCGAGGACAGCGTGCGGATCGCGGGCTCCGCGAAGGACGCCTACGACTTCATCAACGAGGCCCAGGCGTGGCAGCAGCGGCTGCCGCACGTCGCGTCGGTGGACCTGCGCGAGGACACCCCCGGCCTGCAGGTGCTGCGCATGGACACCCGCACGGCCGACGGCTCGACGCACACCACCGAGTCGGTACGGGTCTGCTTCCCGCACCGCAGGATCGCGTACAAGCAGACGACGCTGCCCGCGCTGCTCCAACTGCACACCGGATACTGGGACTTCACCGAGGACAGCGACGGGTACACCACCGCGACGTCACAGCACACGGTGATCCTCAACCCGGACAACATCACCAGCGTTCTCGGCGAGGACGCCGGGATCGAGCAGGCCCGGCTCTTCATCCGCGGCGCCCTCGGCGGCAACAGCCGGGCGACGCTCGGCCATGCCAAGGCCTACGCGGAAGTGCGGCAGTGACGATGCCGGCCACGCGGACGACCGGCCAGGACACGGACGTCGTGGTGGTGGGGGCCGGCCCGGTCGGGCTGCTGCTCGCGCTGGAACTGCGGCTGCGCGACGTCCGGGTCACCGTACTGGAGCAGCTCGGCTCGCCCACGTCGGAATCGCGCGCCTCGACCCTGCACACCCGCACGATGGAGCTGCTGGAGGACCTCGACCTGCTCGCCGACCTGGCCCCGCAGCCCGGTCCGCGCGGCCACTTCGGCGGCATCCCGCTGGATCTGGCCGCCGCCGATCCGGGGCACCGGTTCGCCGGCCAGTGGAAGGTGCCGCAGACCAGGGTCGAGGCGGTGCTGCAGCGGCACGCGGTGGAGCGCGGCGCCGACCTGCGCCGCGGGCACCGCGTGACGGGCCTGTCCCAGCACCCGGGCCACGTGGACGTCGAGGCCGCGGGACCGGGCGGCCTGCCGGTGGTGCTGCGCTGCGCGTACGTCGTCGGCTGCGACGGCGAGCACAGCACCGTACGGGACCTGGCCCGCGTGGGCCTGACCGGCGGCGGCGCCACCAAGGAGCTGCTGCGGGCCGACGTGGAGGGCATCGACATCCCCGACCGCCGCTTCGAGCGGCACCCGCACGGCCTTGCCATCGCGTCCCGCTGGCCCAGCGGCGCCACCCGGGTGATGGTGCACGTGTACGGCGCCGCGCCGCGCGAGCGCTCCGGTCCGCCGGAGTTCGGCGAGGTCGTCGCCGCCTGGCGGAAGGTGACCGGCGAGGACATCGGGCACGGCCACCCGGTGTGGCTCAACTCCTTCAGCAACTCCCGGCAGCAGGCGGCCCGTTACCGCCAGGGCCGGGTGCTGCTCGCCGGGGACGCGGCGCACGTGCAGCTGCCGGTCGGCGGCCAGGCACTCAACTTCGGCCTCCACGACGCCGCGGACCTGGGGCACAAGCTGGCCGCGCAGTTCGGCGGGCGGCCCGACGAGGCGGCCCTGGACTCCTACCACGCGGTGCGCCACCCGGTGGGCAGCCGGGTGCTCGGCAACATCGACGCACAGGCCCAACTGCTGCTGGGCGACGCCGAGGTGGAGCCGCTGCGCACCGTCTTCACCGAGCTGATGGAGCTCGCTCCGGTGCCACGGCACCTGGCCGCGATGATCAGCGGGCTCGACACCCCGTATCCGCACCACCCGGCGCCCGCGCCGGACCCCGGCCCGGCGGCGGCCCAGGACGCGCGTACCGCCGGCCCCCTCAGCCACCCCGTCCCGGACAGGAGAGCCACCATGCCCAAGCTCACGGGAAAGACCGCACTCGTCACCGGATCGAGCCGCGGCATCGGCCGGTCGATCGCCCTGCGGTTGGCCCGCGAGGGCGCGCTGGTCGCCGTGCACGGCTCCAGCAGCCAGGAGGCCGCCGACGAGGTGGTGCGGCTCATCGAGCAGGACGGCGGCCGGGCCTTCGCGCTGCAGGCCGAGCTGGGGGTGCCGGGCGACGTGCACGAGCTGTTCCTCGCTCTGGAGCGCGGGCTGAAGGAGCGCACCGGCGGCACGGACCTGGACATCCTGGTCAACAACGCCGGGGTGATGGGCGGTACGCCGCCGCAGGACGTGACGCCCGAGCAGTTCGACCGGCTCTACGCGGTCAACGCGAAGGCGCCGTTCTTCCTCGTGCAGCGGGCGCTGACGAACATCCCCGACGGCGGGCGGATCGTCAACATCTCCTCCGGGCTGACGCGGTTCGCCAACCCGCAGGAGGTCGCGTACGCGATGACGAAGGGTGCGATCGACCAGCTCACGCTGCACTACGCCAAGCACCTCGCGCCGCGCGGCATCACCGTCAACAGCGTGGGTCCCGGGATCACCGACAACGGCTCCCCGGTCTTCGGCATCCCCGAGGCGGTCGAGCAGATGGCGGCGCTGTCGGCCTTCAACCGGGTCGGCAGGCCCGAGGACGTGGCCTCGGTGGTGGCCTTCCTGGCCGGGGACGACGCGCGCTGGATCACCGGCTCCTACCTCGACGCCAGCGGCGGCACGCTGCTGGGCGGCTGACCGGCGGCGCCTGATGACGACGCTGTCCGGGCTCCGGGCGGGCACGGACGGCGCCGCGTCCGGCCGTGCGCCGCGCGTGCTGCTCCTGGTGCTGTCCGCGAGCATGCTGATCGACGCGCTGGAGGTATCGGTGGTGCTGCCGGCGCTGCCGGCGGTCGGCCGGGACCTCGGGCTGTCCCTGTGGGGCGTGCAGTGGGTGATGAGCGGCTTCGCCCTCGGGTTCGCCGCCCTGCTGCTGCTCGGCCCGCGCCTGACCGCGCGGTACGGCGCCCGGCGGCCGTACCTGTGGGCGCTGCTGGTCTTCGCCGCCGCCTCGGTGGCCGGCGGTACGACGGGCAGCGCGGCCGTGCTGATCGGCACCCGGGTGGTCAAGGGCGGCTGTGCGGCGCTCACCGCGCCCACCGGCCTCACCATCATCTCCGGGGTGTTTCCCGACGGCGCCCCGCGCCGCCGCGCGGTCACCACCTACTCGCTCTTCGGCGCGGCGGGATTCTCCGCGGGCATCCTGCTCTCCGGCGCCCTGACGTCGGCGAGCTGGCGCTGGACGCTGCTCTTCCCCGCGCCGGTGGCGCTGGTCCTGCTGGCGGTCGCGGCCCGGCAGATCCCGCCGGGCGGCGGCGCCCGCGGGCCGGGACCGCGCCCGGCGACCTTCGGCAGCCTGCTGCACAACGCCGCACTCGTACGGTCCGCGGTGGGTGCGGCCTGCCTCAACGGCACGTTCCTGGGACTGCTGCTGCTGACCGCCTTCGACCTGCAGGACGGCCGGGGCTGGCCGCCGTGGGCGGCCGCGCTCGGGCTCCTGCCCGCGTGCCTGCCGCTCGCGGTGTCCGCGCCCTTCGCCGGGCGGCTGATCGCGCGGGCCGGGCCGCCGCGGCTGATCGCGGCCGGAGCCGCGGCCGCCGCCCTGGCCTACGCGGACCAGCTGATGCCGTGGCGGGAACGGACGTATCCGGGTGTCCTGCCGTCCCTGATCCTGGTGGGCACCGCCTTCGTGCTGTCCTTCACCGCGCTCAACATGCAGGCCACGTCCGCGGTCTCCGCCGCGGAGCGCCCGGTGGCCGTGCCGCTGTACCAGACCGGCGTACAGGCCGGAGCCGCGCTGACCCTGGTGCTGACCGCCGCGCTGCGCACCCGGTTCCGGGGCGAGTGGCCGGCGTTCGCCCTGCTCACCGGGATGGGCGCCGCAGGACTGCTGGTCGCGCTGACCGGTCTGCGGCCGGCAGTCCCCGACGATACGGAGGACCCCGCATGATGCAGGAACGGGTGGCGGAGCTGCGCTCGATCAAGGACGACGTGCTCCGGGGCCCAGACCCCGAGGCGACGACGCGCCAGCACGCCAGAGGCAAGCTGACGGCCAGGGAGCGGATCGGGCTGCTGCTCGACGAGGGCTCCTTCGAGGAGATGGAGCCCCTGCGGCGCCACCGCGCCCGGGGTTTCGGCATGGAGGCCAAACGCCCCTACACCGACGGTGTGATCACCGGCTGGGGCACGGTCCACGGCCGTACGGTCTTCGTGTACGCGCACGACTTCCGGATCTTCGGCGGGGCGCTGGGCGAGGCCCACGCCGAGAAGATCCACAAGGTGATGGACATGGCGGTGTCGGCCGGTGCGCCGCTGGTGTCGCTCAACGACGGCGCCGGCGCGCGCATCCAGGAGGGCGTCTCGGCGCTGGCGGGCTACGGCGGCATCTTCCGGCGCAACACCCGGGCGTCCGGGGTGATCCCGCAGATCAGCGTGATGCTCGGCCCGTGCGCGGGCGGCGCGGCCTACTCCCCGGCGCTGACGGACTTCGTCTTCATGGTCCGCGAGACCTCGCAGATGTTCATCACCGGACCCGACGTGATCCGGGCGGTCACCGGCGAGGAGATCAGCCAGAACGGGCTCGGCGGCGCCGACGTCCACTCCTCGGTCTCCGGCGTCTCGCACTTCGCCTACGACGACGAGCGCGGCTGCCTGGAGGACGTTCGCTGGCTGCTGTCCCTGCTGCCGTCGAACAACCGGGAACTGCCGCCCCGCGAGCCCGCCGACGACCCCGCGGAACGCAGCGCCGCCGCCCTGCGCGACATCGTGCCGGTGGACGGCAACAGGGCCTACGACATGCGCGAGGTCCTCGGGCAGATCACCGACCACGGCGACTTCTTCGAGGTCAGCCCGGGCTGGGCGACCAACGTGATCTGCGCGCTCGCCCGGCTCGACGGCCGGGTGGTCGGCATCGTCGCCAACCAGCCGATGTCCATGGCGGGTGTCCTGGACATCGACGCCAGCGAGAAGGCCGCCCGCTTCGTCCAGTTCTGCGACTCCTTCAGCATCCCGCTGGTCACCCTCGTCGACGTCCCCGGCTTCCTGCCGGGCGTCGACCAGGAGCACGACGGCATCATCCGGCGCGGCGCGAAACTGCTGTACGCGTACTGCAACGCGACGGTGCCCCGGGTCTCCGTCGTCCTGCGCAAGGCCTACGGCGGCGCGTACATCGTCATGGACAGCCAGTCCATCGGCGCGGACCTCACCTACGCCTGGCCGACCAACGAGATCGCGGTGATGGGGGCCGAGGCCGCCGCCAACGTCATCTTCCGCCGGGAGATCGGCGCCGCGGACGACCCGGTGGCGGTCCGCACCCAGCGCATCAAGGACTACAGGTCCGAGCTGATGCACCCCTACTACACAGCCGAGCGCGGCCTGGTCGACGACGTGATCGACCCCGCCGAGACCCGCTCGGTGCTGATCCGGGCACTGGCCATGCTGCACCGCAAGCAGGTCGACCTGCCGCAGCGCAAGCACGGGAACCCCCCGCAGTGAACGCGGCACGGCCGGCTGCCGGGAGCGGCCCCGGTCTGGGCGGCCTGCGCGTCCTGGTACTCGGCGGCTCCGGATTCCTCGGCGGCCAGGCGGTCCGCTCGCTGGCCCTGGCCGGCGCCGAGGTCACCTCGGTGAGCCGCCGCGGCGGGCGGCCGCGGACGGCCGGCGGGCCGCCCGTCGCGTCGGTGCGCCTGGACCTGGCGGCGAGCGGGCCGCGCGTGCTGCGCGACTTCTTCGCCGCCCGCGCACCGGCCGCCGTCGTCAACGCCGTCGGCCAGGTGTGGGGCACCGGCGAGGGGACCATGGCGGACCTCAACGACCGGCTCGTCGCCGACCTGGTGGCCGCCCTCGGCCGCGGCCCCCGGCTGGTCCAGCTCGGCAGCAGCCTGGAGTACGGCCCGGTCAGCGGGACCGCCCCGGTGCACGAGACGCGGCGGCCCGCTCCCGACACCGTGTACGCCAGAACCAAGCTCCGCGGCACCGAGCACGTCCTGCACGCCGCCCGTGCGGAGCAGCTGGACGGTGTGGTGCTGCGGGTCGCCAACGTGTCGGGACCCGGTGCGCCCGGGCTGCTCGGCTCGGTCGCCCGCTGGCTCACCGAGCGCGCCGCGCAGGAACCGCCGCCCGGCGGCCATGTCCTGCGGCTCGGCCCGCTGCTGGCAGCCCGTGACTTCGTCGACGTACGGGACGTGGGCGACGCCGTGGTGCGGGCGGTGGCCGCCGGGCCCGGGCAGGTCGGCGGCCGGGTGGTGAACATCGGCGGCGGCCGCGCGGTGCAGGTACGGCACCTGGTCGACCGGCTGGTGGCGCTGAGCGGGCTGCCCGCGCGGCTGGAGACCACCGGCGAGCCGGGCGGCAGCCCCCGCTCCACCGCCGCCTGGCTGCAACTGGACATCGACCGCGCCCGCCGCCTGCTCGGCTGGGTGCCGCGGCACGAACTGGACCGATCGCTGCGGGACATGCTCGTGGCGCCCGCCGGTCACGACGACGTGACGCGTCCGCAGGACCCGTCCGAACTTGAGGAGAGCAAGTGAAAGCTCTGGTGCTGTCAGGCGGGTCGGGCACGCGCCTGCGCCCGTTCAGCTACTCCATGCCCAAACAGCTCATCCCGATCGCCAACAAGCCGGTCCTGGAACACGTCCTGAACAACGTCAAGGCCCTGGGCGCCACCGAGATCGGGATCGTCGTCGGCGGCTGGGGCGCCGAGATCGCCCGGGAGATCGGCGACGGGTCCCGGCTGGGCGTGCGGATCACCTACATCCCGCAGGGCGAGCCGCTCGGCCTGGCGCACTGCGTGCTGCTGGCCCGGCCCTTCCTCGGCGAGGACGACTTCGTGATGTACCTCGGCGACAACATGCTGCCCGACGGGGTGGGCGAGGTCGCCCGGCGCTTCAGCGCCGAACGGCCCGACGCGCAGCTCGTGGTGCGCAAGGTCGCCGACCCGCGGAACTTCGGCGTCGCCGAACTGGACCCCGCGGGCAGGGTCACCCGCCTGGTGGAGAAGCCCCAGCAGCCGCGCAGCGACCTGGCACTCATCGGGGTGTACTTCTTCACCGCCGCGATCCACCGGTCGGTCGCCGCGATCGTGCCCAGCGACCGCGGCGAGCTGGAGATCACCGATGCCGTCCAGCACCTGCTCGCGCACGGCGGGGACGTACGCGCCCACGAGTACGCCGGGTACTGGAAGGACACCGGCCGCACCGAGGACGTGCTGGAGTGCAACCGGCGGCTGCTGGAAACGCTGACCCCCGCGGTGTCCGGCGAGGTGGACGCGCACAGCACGCTGCGCGGCCGGGTGGTCGTGGAGCCGGGCGCGCGGATCGTGCGGTCGCACATCGAGGGTCCCGCGATCGTCGGCTCCGACTCCCTGGTCGAGGACAGCCACATCGGTTCCGGCACCGCCATCGGGCGGGACTGCCTGCTGCGCTCGACCCGGCTCACCGGGTCGATCGTGATGGACGGCGCGTCCATCACCGATGTGCCGGGCCTGCACGACTCGATCATCGGACGGGGCGCCACCGTGGGCGCGTCGGCCCGGCACCGGCTCGTCGTCGGCGACCACACCAGGATCGAGGTCGCTGCCTGATGAGGCTCCTGGTGACAGGCGGTGCCGGCTTCATCGGCTCGCACTACGTACGCACGCTGCTCGCCGGCGGCTACCCCGGTTACGAGCAGGCCCGGGTGACCGTGCTGGACGTCCTGAGCTACGCCGGCCGGCGGGAGAACCTGCCCGCCTCCCACCCCCGGATGGACTTCGTCGAGGGGGACATCTGCGACCTGCCGCTGCTGCTCGACCTGCTGCCGGGCCACGACGCGGTGGTCCACTTCGCCGCCGAGTCGCACGTGGACCGCTCGGTCCGCTCGGCCGCCGAGTTCGTGCGGACCAATGTCGGCGGCACCCAGAACCTGCTGGAGGCATGCCTGCGCCGCGGCATCCCCCGCTTCGTCCACGTCTCGACGGACGAGGTGTACGGCTCGGCCGCCGAGGGCTCGTGGACCGAGGACGCCCCGCTGATGCCCAACTCGCCCTACGCGGCGTCAAAGGCCGGCTCCGACCTGATCGCCCGCGCGTACTGGCGCACCCACGGTCTGGACGTCTCGGTGACCCGCTGCTCCAACAACTTCGGCCCCTACCAGTTCCCGGAGAAGCTGATCCCGCTGTTCGTGACGAACCTGCTGGAGGGAAGGCCGGTGCCGCTCTACGGCGACGGGCGCAACGTACGCGAGTGGCTGCACGTGCACGACCACTGCCGGGCCGTGCAGGCGGTGCTCACCGGCGGCGGCGCCGGCGAGATCTACAACGTCGGCGGCGGCACCGGCCACACCAACCTGGAGCTGACGGAGCTGCTGCTCTCGCTGTGCGGCGCGGACCGGTCGATGATCCGGTACGTCACCGACCGCAAGGGCCACGACCTGCGGTACGCCCTCGACGACGGCAAGATCCGCCGGCAGCTCGGCTACGCGCCGGAGATACCGTTCGACCAGGGCCTGGCGGACACCGTCGCCTGGTACCGCGACAACCCCGGGTGGTGGAAGTCGGCGGACAGCCGCCCCGCCGTCACCGGTCCGACCGACGTCGCCGGAGGCACCGCGTGAGCGACCACAAGGCACTGGTACTCGACGAGGTCCGCAAGTACCACATGGAGCAGCAGAGCGACACCGGCTTCGTCCCCGGTGTCACCGAGATCTGGCCGTCCGGCGCGGTGCTCGACGCCGACGACCGGGCCGCCCTGGTGGAGGCCGCGCTCGACCTGCGGATCGCGGCGGGCGAGCGTTCCAGGAAGTTCGAGTCCCGCTTCGCCAAGCTGCTCGGCCGGCGCAAGGCGCACCTGACCAACTCCGGCTCCTCCGCCAACCTGCTGGCGCTGACCGCCCTGACCTCGCACGTGCGGGGCGAGCGCGCGCTGCGGCCGGGCGACGAGGTGATCACGGTCGCGGCGGGCTTCCCCACCACGGTCAACCCGATCGTGCAGAACGGGCTGGTCCCGGTCTTCGTGGACGTCGAACTCCCCATCTACAACACCACCGCGGAGCGGGTCGCGGCGGCGATCGGCCCCAAGACCCGGGCGATCATGATCGCCCACGCGCTGGGCAACCCCTTCGAGGTCGGCGAGATCGCCGCGCTTGCCAAGGAGCACGGCCTCGCCTTCGTCGAGGACAACTGCGACGCGGTGGGCGCGACCTACGACGGACGGCTGACGGGCACCTTCGGCGACCTGACGACGGTGAGCTTCTACCCCGCCCACCACCTGACGATGGGCGAGGGCGGCATCGTCCTGACCTCGGACCTGAAGCTGGCCCGGGCGGTGGAGTCGCTGCGCGACTGGGGTCGCGACTGCTGGTGCGAGCCGGGCAAGAACAACACCTGCCTCAAGCGGTTCGACCACCAGATGGGCGACCTGCCGCACGGCTACGACCACAAGTACACGTTCTCCCACATCGGCTACAACCTGAAGACCACCGACCTGCAGGCCGGGCTCGGCCTGTCCCAACTGGACAAGCTGGAGGGCTTCGTGGCCGCCCGCCGGCACAACTGGCAGCGGCTCCGCGAGGGTCTGGACGGGGTGCCGTTCCTGATGCTGGCCGAGCCGACCCCGCGCAGCGAGCCGAGCTGGTTCGGCTTCGTCATCACCGTCGACCCGAAGGCGCCCTTCGGGCGGGCGGCGCTGGTGGACTTCCTGGAGAGCCGCAAGATCGGCACCCGGCTGCTCTTCGCGGGCAACCTGACCCGGCAGCCGGCGTGGATCGGCCGCCCGCACCGGGTGGTCGGCGGCCTCGCCAACAGCGACCTGATCACCGAGCAGACCTTCTGGGTCGGCGTCTACCCGGGCCTGACCGACGAGATGATCGACTACGTCATCGCGTCGGTCAGGGAGTTCACCGGGAGCTACCGATGACGACGGCCCTGCACCCGCGCGAGGACACCGGCCTGGCCGGCCGGCTGGCCAGGTCCGCCGCCGAGCGGACTTCCGGCGCGGGGCTGCGCACCTCCGAGGTCGCGGCCTGGCTGGCCGAGCGCCGCGCCGCCCACCGCTTCGCGGTGACCCGGATACCCTTCGCGGACCTGGAGGGCTGGTCCTTCGCGCCGCACACGGGCAACCTCCGGCACCGCAGCGGCCGGTTCTTCACCGTCGAGGGGCTGTCCGCCCAGGTCGGCGAGGGACCGGAAGGGCGGTGGGAGCAGCCCATCATCAGGCAGCCCGAGGTGGGCATCCTCGGCATCCTGGCCAAGGAGTTCGACGGCGTCCTGCACTTCCTGATGCAGGCCAAGATGGAGCCGGGCAATCCCAACCTGCTGCAACTGTCCCCCACCGTGCAGGCGACCCGCTCGAACTACACCAAGGTGCACAGGGGTGCGGCGGTGAAGTACGTCGACCACTTCACCCGGCCCGGGCGCGGCCGGGTGCTGGCCGACGTGCTGCAGTCCGAGCACGGCTCCTGGTTCCTCCACAAGTCCAACCGGAACATGCTGGTCGAGACCGACGAGGAGGTGCCGGCCGACCCGGACTTCGTCTGGCTGACCCTCGGCCAGATCGGTGAACTGCTGCACGCCGACAACCTGGTCAACATGGACGCCCGTACGGTGCTGGCCTGCACGCCGGTGGCCTTCGCCGAGCGGTCGGCGCAGCTGTCGGACATGATGCTGCTGTCCTGGTTCACCGGCGAGCGGTCGCGGCACGAGACACGGATGACCTCCATCGCGCTGAACGAGGTGACCGGCTGGGAGCAGGACCCCTGGTCCATCCGGCGGCCGGACGGCCGCTACTTCGAGGTCGTCTCGGTGGGTGTGGAGGCCGGCAGCCGCGAGGTGGCCAGCTGGACGCAGCCGATGTTCGAGCCGACCGGGCGGGGGGTCATCGCCTTCGTCGTCCAGCGGTTCGACGGGCTGCCGCACCTGCTGGCGCACGCCCGGGTCGAAGGCGGCTTCCTCGACACCGTGGAGATAGGGCCGACCGTGCAGTGCGTACCGGACAACCACCCCCTGCCCGGCGGTGCCGGCCGTCCGCCCTTCCTGGACCTGGTGCTGGAGGCCAAACCGGAGCGGGTGCTGTACGAGGCGGTGCACTCGGAGGAGGGCGGCCGGTTCCTGAACGCGGAGTCGCACTGCCTGGTCGTGGAGCCCGAGACCCCGCTGGGGAGCGAACTGCCCCCCGGCTACTGCTGGTTGACGCCCGGGCAGCTGGCGGCACTCGCCCGGCACGGCCACTACGTCAACGTGCAGGCCCGCACGCTGCTGTCGGCCATGACGACCGGGGCCGTCGCGTGGTGAACGGATCGCCGCTGCGGATCGGGGTGCTGGGCTGCGCGGAGATCGCCCGGCGGCGGATGCTGCCCGCCTTCGCCGCCTCCCCGGCCACCGAGGTCGTCGCCGTCGCCAGCCGGGACCCGCGCAAGGCGCGGGAGACGGCGCGGCCGTACGGGTGCCGCGCCGTCACCGGCTACGAGGCGCTGCTCGCCGAGCCGGCGGTCGACGCGGTGTACGTACCGCTCCCGGCCGCGCTCCACGCACGGTGGACCCGGGCGGCGCTGGAGGCCGGCAAGCACGTGCTGGCGGAGAAGCCCCTGGCGCTCGAACCGGCGCGGACAGCCGAGCTGTTCGCGCTCGCCGAGCGCCGGGGGCTGGCGCTGATGGAGAACGTGATGTTCGTCCACCACCCGCAGCACGAGGCGGTCCGCAAGCTCGTCGCCGACGGCGATCTGGGGGAACCGCGCACCCTGCACGCGGAGTTCACCGTCCCCCGGCGCCCGCCCGGGGACATCCGCTACCGGGCGGACCTCGGCGGCGGCGCCCTGTGGGACACCGGCGTCTACCCGCTGCGCGCGGCCCTCCACTTGCTCGGCCCCGACCTGACCCTGCTCGGCTCCCACCTGTCCGACCCCGGCGGCCTGGGCGTCCCCTCCGCCGGCACCGCCCTGCTCCTGCACGCCCCCACGTCCACCACGGTGACGCTCGCCTTCGGCCTGGACCACGCCTACCGCTCCGCGTACACCCTCACCGGCAGCCGGGCCGCCCTGACCCTGACCCACGCCTTCACCCCGCCCGCCACCCACATCCCCCGGCTCCTGCCCGACTCCGCCCCCCTGCCCCCCGCCGACCAGGTCGCCCTCACCGTCGCGGCCTTCGCGGCGGCCGCCGCCCAGCGCACGGCCGTCGCGGCCGACACCACCATCCGCCAGGCGGAACTCCTCGCGCAGATCGCGAAGGGAGCCGGCGCGGACCGAACCGACCGGGATCGGTAGCGCAACCGGATTCCGCCCTGGCCCCGCCGGACGCGCGCACGGGCCGGACCCGCGACCCGGCCCCGGCCCCGGCCCCGGCCCCGGCTGCATGATCGCGACTTTGCCAGCTCTTTACAGCAGGAACCCGCGCCGGGTCGTCTCTCCGTCTGATCTCGCACAACGAACCAGCCCGCCGCCCCGCACCTGGGGCGTACGGGCCGATCGACAGGAGACTGCTCATGCGTGCACGGACACTCGTCGCCGCCCTCGGCTGCACCGCCGCCCTGGCCGTGGTCGGGACCGGGACGGCCCTCGCCGACGGCGGTGCCACCCCCGCGCCGGTACCGTCGGCCGCCGGTACCGACCGCACCCACGCCCGCCCCGCGACCGGAAGCCGTCCCGCGGCAACCCCCGGCCAGGTCCGCGCGGTGCCCGCGGGGGCGCCCGACACCGGCGTGCCGTCCAGCGCGGCCGGCACGTCCGGCACGGCACGGACGACCATGGTGACCGGCGCGGGCGTCCTCGTCGCCGGCGCGGGCGCGCTGGTGCTGCGCCGCAGGCTCCAGGGCCGGGGCTGAACCGGTGCGGGCGCCCCTGCCTGACGCGCTGCCGGCGGCCCTCGCCGCCGCCTGCCTCGCGGCCACCTGCCTGATCGCGGGCTGTCAGGCCGCCCCGGGCGGGGCGCCCGCAGCCGCCCGGCCGGCCGGGACCACCGCGGTCGCGGGCTCCCGGGCAACCGCCCCCGCGGCGGAGCCGATCGCCCGATCGGTGCCGGTGCGCGTGCGGATCCCGGCGATCGGGGTGGACACCCCGCTCATGCAGCTCGGCCTGGCAGCGGACGGGACCGTCGAGGTCCCGCCGGTCCAGGCGCACTCCCCGGCCGGCTGGTACCGCGACTCCCCCACCCCGGGGCAACTGGGTCCATCGGTGATCCTCGGCCATGTGACCGTCGGCCACTACGGGGACGGGGTGTTCCTGAAGCTGTCGCAGCTGAAGCCGGGGGCGCGGGTCGTCGTCGGGCTGCAGGACGGCGCCTCGGCCGCGTTCACCGTGGACGCGGTGCGCACCGTCGCCAAGGACGACTTCCCGACCCAGGAGGTCTACGGCGACACCGACCGCCCCGAGCTGCGCCTGATAACGTGCGGCGGCCCGCGAACCGGCGACGGCTACCTCGACAACGTGGTCGTCTTCGCCTCGCTGAGCACCGCGGTGCACACGGCCCTGCCTTCGTCCGAACCTTCTGGAGAGAGTTGAGCTCGTCCAAGGACAGGGCAGCCGCCGAGCTGTTCGCCGACCTCTACCCCGACCTCGCCGGCTGGTGCCGCCGCCTGGTGGACGACGACGGCACGGCCCACGAGGTCGCTTCGGAGGCGTTCGCCCGCCTGTGGCTGCGCTGGGGCGCCGTCGAGGAGCCCCGCGGGTTCCTGTACGTGACCGCGGCCAACCTCGTACGCGACCACTGGCGCAAGATGGACCGCGAACGCCGGGCGATACGGCGCGCGGGCACCGAGGCGGCGCTGGCCCGGCAGCAGCCGGGCGCCGAGTCCTCGGTGCCCGTACGGCTGCTGGTGCAGTCGATGCCCGAACGGCTGCGCACCGCCGTCCTGCTGTACTACTTCGCCGACCTGCCGGTCAGGGACGTCGCGACCCTGACCAAGCGAAGAGAGGGCACCGTCAGGGCCGATCTGCACGCCGCCCGGGAGTACCTGCGCGCCGCACTGGGAGAACGCTGTGATCACACCCGTTGAACACTGGGAGGAGCCGGGTGACGAGCACCTGGCCGCGCTGCTCCTGGAAGGCCCCGCCCAACTGGCCCCGCCCCCCGGTGCCTTCGACCGGCTCCGCCGCCGCACGAACCGGCGGCGCAGGCTGCGTACCGGCGCGGCGGGGGGAGCGACGGTCGCCGTGCTCGCCGCCGCGACCGTGCTGCTGTGGCCGGCCGCGGGCGAGCCCGCCAGGACCCCCATGGCGCCGCCCGCGCCGACCACGGCTCCGACCACCCCCGCGCCCACGCACCGCGCTTCGGCGCCGTCCCCGCAGCCCACCCCGTCCGGCGCGGCGCGATCCCGGGTGGCCGCGGCGGTGGGCGGCCCCGCGAGCACCGGCGACCGGTCACGCACCGGCGGCCGCCCGGTCAGGCCCCGCGCCACCCGCTGAGGCGGCGCGGCCGGGCGCCGGACTTCTCCTACGCCTCCTGTGCCGCCGCGCCACCCGCCTGCTCGCGCAGCGCCAGCCACTGCTGAAGCTCGATCAGGTTCCCCTCAGGGTCGCTCAGGTAGGCGACCCGCATCCGGTCGCCCATCGGGCCGGGCTCCCGGACGAACTCCGCCCCCTGCGCGGTGAGCCCGGCGAAGGCGGCGTCCAGGTCGTCCACCCGCAGCACCACCAGCGCGCGGTAGCCCTCCGGCCCGGCCCCCAGCCGCCCCAGGACGCCGGCCATCTGCGCCCGGTCCTGCAGCGCGATCGCCGCGTGACCGGTGTCCGGGCTGAGCTTGGCGTACGGGCCGTTCTCGGCCTCGAACTGCGGCTTGAGCCCGAGCACGTCCCGGTAGAAGCGGTAGACGGCGGGGAAGTCGGACACCAGCAGGCGTATCTGGGTGAGTTCCATGCCGCCTTTCTAGCCCCAGTCCCCGGGAGGCCGGCGGGGAGGGTCGGGCGCGGCGGGGCCGCTGCGGCGCCGGGCACGCCCGGCCGGGTGTCCGCCGGACCCCCTGCGCTCACGGGCGGGAGCGCCGCACCGTTCCGGCAGGACCACCGGAGGGGGATAATGCCTATAGGGTACAAATCTCTGATATAGGACAGGAAGACGCCCGCGGTGCGGAACGGGCGCCCCCGAACCGGTCGTGGGCGGCTCGGGCGGATGCGCGGGAGGAGGTAGCGGGGTGGCAGGAGACGAGGGCCTGCTGGACATGGCACGCAGGCTGCTCGCACTGGGGCACGTGGTGGGCTTCGAGGGGCTGCCGGACCTCGTGGAGGAGTGCGGGGCGCTCGCGGGCCTGATGAGCGCGCGCGTTTTCGTGGCGGACCTGCGCAACGAGGCGCTGTGCGAGATGACCGGCCGCGGTCCGGACGCCGGGGAGGGCGGGACGCGCTTCCCGATCGACGGGTCGCAGCCCGGCTCCACCTTCGCGGACAACCACCCGCTGCGGGAGCCCGCGGGCGGGGTGGACGGAGCGGACCGGTGGTGGGTGCCGATCCTGGACGGCACGGAGCGCCTGGGGGTGCTCCGGGTGGACCCCGTCCCCCGGGCGGGCGAGGACTCCGGCGTCCGCGAGGCGGCGCGGATGCTGGCGTCACTGGTCGCTCTGATGCTTGTCAGCAAGCGGGCGAGCAGTGACGCGTACGCGCGGCTCACCCGCAGGCGGCGTATGACGGTGGCGGCCGAGCTGGAGTGGAACCTGATGCCGCCGCTGGCGTTCGCGAACAACGACGTGGTGATCGCCGCAGCCGCGGAGCCCGCGTACGACATCGGAGGGGACGCCTTCGACTACTCGGTGGCGGGGCGGACCGCGCATCTGGCGGTCTTCGACGCGATGGGCCACGACAGCTCGGCGGGACTGACAGCCAGCGTCGCGGTCGCCGCGTTCCGCAACCTGCGGCGGCAGGGCGCCGGCCTCGTCGCCGTCGGCGAGGGCATCGAGAAGGAGCTGGTGGACCAGTTCGGCGGGAGCAGCTACGCCACCGCCGTACTCGCGGAACTGGACCTGTCCGACGGCGTGTTCTGCTGGGTGAGCCGCGGGCATCCGCCGCCGATCGTCATCCGCCACGGCCGGTGGGTGACCGGCCTGGAGTGCGAACCGGCCCACCCGCTGGGCATGAACCTGGGGCTGGAGGCCACCGTCTGCCAGGAGCAGCTCGCGCCCGGCGACCGCATCGTGCTGTACACCGACGGCATCACCGAAGCCCGGGACCGGAGCGGCCGGGAGTTCGGCGTCGCACGATTCATCGAGTTCCTCAACCGCCACCAGGCGGAGGGCCTGCCGGTGCCGGAGACGCTGCGGCGGCTGATGCAGGCGATCATCGCGCTCAACCGGGGCCAACTGTCCGACGACGCCAGCGTGCTGTGCCTGGAGTGGCGCGGCTCCAGCCGGAACCTGGAACTGCGCCCCAACGGGTAGCGGCGTCGGCGGGATCCGCGGCCCCGCCACCTGGGTGAGGGCGGCGGGAAGCCGGCGCCTGACGGACGGTCACGCTTTCAGGCGGACGGCAGCCGGGCGAGGGCCGGGAGGTCGCGCTCGGCCGCGGTGCGCCGGCCGCCGGCCGACGGCTGCGGCAGCGGGGACGGCGGGGCGCCGCCGGCCGGGTCGAGGCGGGGGCACGTGCTCCTGGGGGCGCAGCAGGGGCACGCGGCGCCCCAGGTACCACGGGCCGCTGATCAGCAGGCAGGTCGACCAGAGGTAGCCGTGCAGCGCGCGGGAGGCCACCACGTCGTCGCGCACCGGCCGCCCGCCGGCGCCCCCGATCCGGGCGGCCTCGTCCGCCGGCCACGCGTGCAGGACGGCCGGGTCGCCGGCCAGTGCGGCGCCGTCGATCCAGCCCGGCCCGCCCCCGGGGCCGGGTGCGCCGACGGCGAGGTCGAGCGCGGGGCAGGCCTCGGCCAGCCGCCGGTATTCCTGGACGAGGCTCACGGGTGCTCCTACTTTGCGAGCAAGACAAGTAAGGCTAACCTCACTACGATCAACGCCATGTGGTCAACTCGGCGCACAAGAGTACGGGTTGACGGACCGAGGCATGCCTGACCCCGGGCTCTTCGCGCATGAGCCCGCCCGCCGCCCGCGGCGGGCATCCCGACACCGCCGCACGGAAGCCGAACCGCCTGTGCAGATGTACCTGCTGGCCCTGAACCCGACGGACTCCGTCACCGAGGGGTTCCTGCCCGCCGCCCGCCGGCTGGGCCTGGCCGTCACCGTCCTCACCGACCAGCCGGCCGCCCACCGCGCCGTCACCGGCAGGGCCTACGACGGGGTCGAGGTCCTGGAGTGCCCCGTACGGGACTTCCGGGCGGTGGTCTCCCGTATCGCGGGCCACCGGCGCCCCGACGCGGTTTTCAGCAACAGCGACCACCTCCAGGTGCAGACCGCGCTGGCCGCCGGGTACTTCGGCCTGCCGGCGAAGGACTGGCGGGCGGCGCTGCGGACCAAGGACAAGGCGGAGATGCGCCGGCGGCTCGCGGCGGCGGACCTGCCGGCCGGGGTCCCGGTCCGCGCCGCGGAAGTGCCCGCCGGGCATGAGCCGGCGACCGTCCCCGAGCTGGCCGAGGTCCCCTTCCCGTGCGTGGTCAAACCCCGTGAGGGGGTGGCCAGCGAGGACGTCGTGCTCGTGACCGGGCGGCCGGAACTGCTCGCCCGCTGCGCCGAGATCCGGTCCCGCCGTCCCGATGACGCCCTGGTCGTCGAGGAGTTCCTGCCCGGCGACCTGCACACCCTGGAGACGCTCGGGGACGGCGGGACCCGCAGGGTGCTCGGCGGCTTCCGTACGCAGCTGTCCGCGCCGCCGTACTTCATCGAGGAGCGGCTGACCTGGGACACCGGCCGGCCGGAGTCCGTGGTGGCCCAGGTGCTGGCCCAACTCGACGCCCTCGGAGTGGGGTTCGGGGCCTGCCACACCGAGTTCGTGCTGGCCGGCGGCCGGGCGCGCCTGGTCGAGGTGAACTACCGGGCCATCGGCGACCAGTGCGACCTGCTCATGGCCGACCTGCTCGCGGTGCCGCTGTTCGAGCTGATCCTGCGGGTCCACCTGGGCGAGCCGCTGCCGCCGGATCCGTGGCCCGAGCCGGCGCGCGCCGGCTGCCTGGCCTACCCGTACGCCCGCACCGCGGGCACGCTGAGCGCCGCGCCCGAACCCGAGGACCTCGACGTCGGCGGCGTGCGGCTCGCCTACCGCCCGCTGCGGGCCGTCGGCAGCCGGCAGCCCGTGCACCACACCAACCGCGACCTGCTGGGCGTGGTCCGGGCCACCGGCCCCGGCCAGCCGGCCGTGGACCGCGCCGTGGACGCCTTCGTGGCCTCCAGGACGTGGGAGATCACCGCGTGACGGCGGCCGCTCCCCGAGGCGCGGACGCCGCGGCTCACGGCACCGTGCCCGACGCGGTCGAAACCGCCCTGCTGCTCCGGGTGCTGAGCACCCTGCTGCGCGAGGACGTCTGCGGGCTGCGCACCCGCAGCACCGCCGAGGACCGCCCGGACGGGCGCTGGCTCCGGCTGAGCGCCACCGGCCGCTGCCCGGAGGACCTCCTCCTGCCGGTCCGCGACGACGGCTTCCAGTGCGAGTACGCCGCCCGGCTGCCCCTGCTGCGCGCCGAGCCGCCCGCCTCCGGGGGCCGCGGGCGCCCCGGCCGGGAGCTGCGGGGCGGCGCGGAGGCGCTCGCCGCCCTGGCGGGGTTCGCCGCGCCCGAGGACGCGCCCGGCTTCGCCGCCTTCGCCGCGGAGTACGACGACGCGCTCGCCTCGCTGCGGCTCCAGGCGGCCACCCGGGAGGAGACGCACGAGCGGCTGACCGCCCGCCACGGCCCGGCTCCCGCCCGGTGGCAGGGCCTGGCCGCCGCCCTGGCGTTCGACTCGCTCGCCGCCCGCCGCGGGCACCCGCTCCACCCGACCGGCGCCGCCCGCAGCGGCCTGACCGCGGACCAGCTGCTCGGCCACGCACCGGAGTTCGCACCGTCCTTCCCGCTGCGCTGGCTGCTCGTGCCCCGCGCCCGGGTCACGGTCCGCCCGGCGGGGGACGGTCCGCTCACCGGCTTCTGGCCGGTGCCCTCCGACCTCGGGCACGCCGGGCTCGACGGCGGCCATGTCGCCCTGCCCGTCCACCCGCTGACCGCCGCCGGGCCGCTGCGGGAGCTGCTGCGGGCCGCGGGTCCTGCCGGCGGCGCGGTGCTCGCCGAGCGGCCCTTCCTGACCGCGGAGCCGACCCTGTCCACCCGTACGGTGGCGCTGAGCGACCATCCCGGCGTCCATCTGAAGCTGCCGCTGGCCACCTCCACGCTGGGGCTGCTCAACCGCCGCACGATCAAGCCGGGAACGCTCGTGGACGGCGCCGCCGGGCAGCGCGTGCTGGAGGCCGTCGTCGCCCGCGAGCCGCGCTTCCGGAGCCGGGTGCTGCACTGCGACGAGACCCGCTGGATGCACGCGGGGCACGAGCTGCTGGCCGTGCTGGTGCGGCGGCACCCGGCCGGCCTCGACGGCTGCACCGTCCTGCCGCTGGCGGCGCTGCCCGCGCCCGCGCCGGACGGCCGCCCGGTCGCCGACCACCTCGCCGGCCGTTACACCGGCGGCGATCCGGTGGCGCTGCTGGACGCCGTGCTGACCCTGCTGCTGGACTGGCAGGTCACGCTGTTCGGTTACGGCATAGCGCTGGAGTCCCACCAGCAGAACCTCTCGCTGGTGCTGGACGAGCACGGCGGCGCCACCCGGGTCCGGCTGCTCTTCAAGGACGACGACGGGCTGCGGCTCCACCGGCACCGGCTCGCCGCCGCCCTCGGACCCGGCGCGCCAGGCCCTGCGGACTTCGACGACCCGCGGATCACGGTGGAGGACGACGCCCCGCTGGTGGCGCTGTTCACGACCATCACCGTGCACCTGTGCGCGGGCGCCCTGGCGCTCGCCCTGTCCGGGCCCGGCCGCGCCCCGCTGCCCGACCTGCTGGGCCTGGTCCGCGACCGCCTGGCCGGGGCGGTGGCGCGGCTGGCGCTGACGGCCCCCGGCCCTGCGGAGGTGCTGCGGAGCGCGGTGCTCGACGCCGACCGGCTGCCGGTCAAGGCGATGGTGACCGCGGGCACGCTGCTCAGCAAGCGGCGCTCCGGTGCCTCCGACATCAACAAGTACTACACCACCGGGCCCAACTACCTTCTGCGCGAGCCCCGATGACCACGGCGTACGTACCGCCGGCCACGGCCGGCGGCCGCGGGCTGCCCTCGCCGGGCGACGCGGTGTCCCACACCCTCCTCAACTGCCTGCTGCGCGAGGTGGCCGCCCCGCGGCGATGGGCCGCGCTCAGCAGCGGCCACCTGGTGCTGCGGCTGCCCCCTGACGGGACATGGCTGCGGGTGGCGGTGCGGCGGGTCTCCGCCCTGGGGGCGCACCGCTTCGCCGGTCCCGTCTGCCGGTACGCGGCAGGCCGCTGGACGCCGATCAGCTGGGAGGCGCTGGCCGGGCACACGCACGCCGCGCTCACGGCGCACACGGGGGTGTCCAACGACGAGTTCCCCGGCCAGGTCGCCGCCAGCCACGACGCCGTCGCCGCCGCCCTCGCCCTGCCGAGGCCCGCGGGAGGCCCCGACCCGCGCAGCCGCTATCTGGCCTCGGAGCGGTCCCTGGTCTTCGGCCACCGCTTCCACCCCGCCCCCAAGGCCCGCGAGGCCGGCACGGACAGCGGCGCCTGGGAGGCGTACGCGCCCGAGACCGGCGCGGTCTTCCCCGTACGCCTGCTCGCCGTCCGCGAGGCGCTGGTCGCCGAGGAGCGGGCGGAGCCGGGCGGGACCGCGCCACTGGACGCGCTGGGCCAGGCCCCCGCAGGTTACCGGCTGCTGCCCGTGCACCCGTGGCAGTACGAGCTGCTGCACCGGCACCCGGTGCTGCGCACCGCCCTGCAGCGCGGTGACGTCCGCGACCTCGGCGTCACCGGCACGCGGTTCGCGGCCACCGCGTCGGTGCGGACCCTCTATGACGGTGACAGCTTCCTGAAGTTCAGCCTGAACGTCCGGATCACCAACTGCCTGCGCAAGAACGCCGTTTACGAGCTGCAGGGCGCGGTCGCCCTGACCAGGCTGCTGGAGCCGGTGGCCGCCGATCTGACGGCGCGCTTCCCCGGCCACGCGATCCTGCGCGAGCCGGCCTTCCGCAGCGTGGCCCTGCCGGGCACCGACGGCACGCCGGACCCGGACCTGCTGGAGGGCTTCGGGGTGATCGTCCGGGAGGGCCTTGCGGGCCGGACACCGCCGGGCGCCACCGCGCTGCTGGCCGCGGCCGTGGCCGACGAGTACCCGACCGGGCCCGCGCACATCAGCCGGCTGCTGCCGCGCGACGCGGGCCCGGCCGCGGTCCTGCACTGGTGGCAGGCGTACCTCGGGCTGCTCGTGCCGCCGGTGCTGGCCGCCTGGGCCGACCACGGCGTCGTGCTCGAACCCCACCTGCAGAACGTCCTGGTCTGCGTCGGCGGCGACGGGATGCCGGCCGGGGTCCTCTTCCGGGACCTGGAGGGCACCAAGCTGCTGCGCGACCACCACGCGGAGGCGCTCGACACGCTGCCGCGGCAGGTCGCGGAGCCGCTCACCTACGACAGCGAGCAGGGCTGGACGCGGCTGGCGTACTGCCTGTTCGTCAACAACATCGGCGACATGCTGGCCGCGCTCGCCGACGTGAGCCCGGGCGTCGAGCCGGAGCTGTGGTCCGCGGTGCGCCGGACCCTGGCCGCGTACGGCGCCCGGCACGGCCGCCACCCGCGGATCGCGGCACTGCTCGCGGGCGAGGCGCTGCCGGCCAAGGCCAATCTGCTCACCCGCTGGCGGCGGGCGGCCGACAGCCAGGCGGCCTACGTGCGCCTGCCCTCGCCGCTGGCGCCCGCCGGGCCGCAGGGCGCGGCGGCCGACGGTGCGGCCGGGGCCGCGTGGTGACCGAGCCCCGGGTGCTCACCGCACCGGAACCGCGCGTACGGGCGGCGCTCGACGGCCTCCCGGCCGGCGACCTGCCCGCCTACGTCTACGACCTGACGGGGCTTGCGGCCCATGCCGCGGCCGTCCGGGCGGCGCTGCCGCCGCGAGTGGAGCTGTACTACGCGGCGAAGGCCAACCCCGAGCCGCGGGTGCTTGCCGCCCTGGCGCCGTACGCCGACGGCTTCGAGGTCGCCTCCGGCGGCGAAGTCGCCCACGTGGCCGCGGCGTTGCCCGCGCACCCGCTGGCGTTCGGCGGGCCGGGGAAGACGCCTGCGGAGATCGGGGCGGCCCTCGACCGCGGGGTCGGCCGCTTCCACGTGGAGAGCCCGCACGAACTGCGCGTCCTGGCGCACCTGTCGGCCCGGCGGCCCGGGGCGAGCGGGCCGGTGCGCGTGCTGCTGCGGTTCAACCCGGCCGTCCCCGAGGGCCTGCTGGCGTCGGGCGCGCTGGCCATGGGCGGCGGCCCCTCGCCGTTCGGGATGGACCCCGGCGACACGGACGCCGCCATACGGATGCTCACCGACGGCTCGCACCCGCGGCTGGAGCTGACCGGCCTGCACGCCCACCTGGCCAGCGGCCTGGCCGCGCCCGAACTGGCCGCCGTCGCCGAGGCGGTGGCCGCGGCGGCGGACGCCCTGGCCCGGCGGCACGGGATCGCCCTCGGAGAGCTGAACCTCGGCGGCGGCATGCGGGTCGACTACGGCGACCCGGGCGCGCGATTCGACTGGGCCGCATACGGCGCGGTCCTGGCCCGCATCGCCGCCCGGCACCCCGGTCTCGTGCTGCGGGTCGAGCCGGGGCGCGCGCTGACCGCGTACTGCGGCTGGTACGTCACCGAAGTGCTGGACGTCAAGCACAGCCGCGGCGCGCAGTTCGCCGTCGTCCGCGGCGGAACCCACCATCTGCGCACGCCCGCGACCCGCGGCCACGACCAGCCCTGCGCGGTGCTCCCGGTGGCGTCCTGGCCCCATCCCTGGCCGCGGCCCGAAGGCGGCCCCGGGCCTGTGACGTTCGTGGGCCAGCTGTGCACGCCCAAGGACGTGCTGGCCCGGGACGTGCCGGTCGCGGGCCTGCGCGCCGGGGACCGCGTCGCCTTCGCGCTGGCCGGCGCCTACGCGTGGAACATCTCGCACCACGACTTCCTGATGCACCCGCACCCGGCCGTCCACTTCCTCGACGGCCCAGGCAGCGGGCCGTGATGGGTGAGGCCCTTTCGGCGTCGGAGGGGTGCGGGCCGAGGACCAGCGGCCCTCCCCGCGGGGGGAGGCCGGCTGATCGGTGGGCGCACGCGGTCTCGAACGCGGATGCTTCCACGGTGCTTACGTCCCGGCGCGCTCGTGCAAGAGCGCAGGTGGCGGTTCTGCGCCTGCGTCCTGACGCAGATCTGGGCTAAGGTCCCCGGCACGGGGAGCACGAGCAGGCGTCGGGGGCAACGACCGTGGCAGAGGACTTCGAGGCTCGGATCGAGCAGTACCGGCCGGAACTGCTGGCCCACTGCTACCGCTTCCTCGGCTCGGTGCACGACGCCGAGGACCTGGTCCAGGAGACCTGCCTGCGGGCCTGGCGGGCGCGGGACCGCTACGACCCGGCCCGCAGCTCGCTGCGGACCTGGCTGTACCGGATCGCGACCAACGCCTGCCTGACCGCGCTGGAGACCCGGAGCCGCCGGCCGCTGCCGTCGGGAACGGTCGCCGACCGGCCGCCGCTGGACCCCCTGGTCCACGGGGGAGAGGCCACCTGGCTGCAGCCGATGCCCGACGCGCTGCTGCACCTCGGCCAGTCCGCCGGGGCGGCCGTCGACCGCGGCAGCCTGCGGCTGGCCTTCGTCGCCGCGCTCCAGCTCCTCTCCGCGCGCCAGCGCGCCGCGCTGATCCTGTGCGAGGTGCTCGCCTTCTCCGCCGCCGAGGCCGCGCAGATCCTCGACACGTCGACCGCGTCGGTCACCAGCTCGCTGCAGCGGGCACGCGTACGGCTGCGCCAGGCGGGCGTCCTGGAGGACCAGGTCGCCGAGCCCTCGCAGGCGGAGCAGCGGGCCTGCGTCGAGCGCTACATGAAGGCGTTCGAGCACGCCGACATCGAGGGGCTCAAGCGGCTCCTGTCCGAGGACGTCCTCATGGAGATGCCCCCGGTGCTCAACTGGTTCACCGGCCGCGACGACTACGGCCGGTTCATGGGCTGGGTCTTCGCCAAGGCCGGCACCCGGTGGCGTCTGGTGCCGGTCGCGGCGAACGGCCAGCCGGGCTTCGCCGCGTACAACCTCGGTGACAGCGGCGCGTTCGAGCTGCACACGCTCCAGGTGTTCACCGTCACCGCCGCCGGGATCAGCAGGAACACCGTGTTCCGGGACGCCGAGGTGTTCGCGTCGTTCGGCCTGGCCCCCGCGATCGAGATCTGACGAACGTGCGCGATGAGTTCCGGCCGCGCCGCCGGTATGTACCCGTGGAGCCGCCCGCGGCTCCCGGTGCGTCGCATCAGGCGACGACCCGCAGGGTGACGACCGAACGAGGAAAACCGTGACTGCCGACCAGACCAGGACAGCCGACGAGAGCGCCGTCCTCCAGGTGCTCAAGGGTGTCTACGACGCATGGGACGCCCACGACGCCGACGCGTTCGTGGCCGACTACACCGAGGACTCCAGCGCGATCCTGCCCGGGTCCTACCGGGCCTCCCGCGAGGAGATCCGGCAGAGCATGCAGGCCGGCTTCAGCAGCTTCCTGAAGGGTTCGACCACCAGCAACAAGGTGCTGGACGTCCGCTTCCCGGGCGACGACGCCGCCGTCGTGGTCAGCGAGACGGCCGTCCTCTTCCCGGGCGAGCCCGAGGTGCCGGCCGACCGGTCCTCGATCGCGACCTGGGTCCTGACCCGGCGGGACGGCAGGTGGCTGGTCGCCGCCTACCACAACTCCCCCGCCGCCGTGCCCGCCCGCTGACACCGCGGCCGCGTGCTGCCCGGACCCGGATCACCGGTCAGGTCCCGGCAGCACGCAGTACCGCCTCTTCCGGGGCACGGGAGAGGACTCGTCCACGGTCTGCGCGGGGGTCTGGTCCGAGGTGTCGAGCCACAGCCCGACGCGGGGTGTCTCCTGCCGCAGGGCGTGGTCGAGGGGGTCGACCGCCCAGGCGGCGTACGCGGTCTTGGCCCTGGCGGCGTCGCGTGCGGCGACCGCCGAGGGCCGCGGTGCGAGGGCGATCACGTGCAGGGGGCGGCTCCGGATGTCGCCGATCATCTCGGCGAGGTGCCCGCCGAGGATGACGTCCTGGGCGACCACGGTGAATCCGGCGTCGAAGTAGCCGTCGACGACGGTCGCGGTCAGCCGGTGCCGCAACCGGAGCTGCCGGACGGCCTCTTCTGTCGGGTCGGCGGTCATCTCGGCGCGGCCGTTGACCACCATGCGCCGGAACCGGTCGCCCCGCACGTGCACCGACTGCGGGAGCCGCTGCGCCAGCAGTTGCGCGATCGTCGACTTGCCGGCGGCGGGGATGCCGGTGAGGAGGTAGACCGCAGGGCGGGTGCCCGGCGCGGGAGGCGCGGGAGGTTCGTGCCGCGGGGTGCGGCCGGACGGCGGCGAGGTCATCGGACGGGGTCCCTTTCCGTTCGGTGGCCGGTCGCGGCGGTCCGGCCCGCCTCGCCCGCGCGGACGACGGACAGCGGCGGCGAACCGAAGCGCGCCAGGCAGTGCCACACCTTCTTGAGCGCCTGCTGGTCGTAGGCCCCGGTACGTGCGGCGTCCCCGACGACCCGGGGGTCGAGGTGGCCGCCGACGGCGATCTCGGCTCCCAGGTCGACGTACTCCTGTCCCCGGTAGTCCGGGTGGCGCCGGAGTTCGTCGACGGAGAGCCGGAGTCCCGGGTGCCATTCGAGCGGGCACGGCAGGCGGCGGGCCGCGGCCTCCACCGCCGTTCCCCGGTAGCCGGGGTCCAGGACCAGCGCCTCGACGTCGCGTTCCAGCACGAGCGGTCCGTGCACCTGCGCCTCGACGTAGTCGTCGAGGGCGTCCCGCTCGTCGGCCTCGGCGAGCTCGATGAGCGACATGCCGGCCGCGACGCCGAAGTCCGACGGCTCGGTCGCGCTGTCCGGGTAGCAGAACGTGGTGCGGGCAAGGGTCTGCGCGGTCAGCCGGAAGTGCGCGGACCCGAACCGCGGTGCGCCGCCGAGCGGCTTGCGCCGGAAGTCCAGCGCGCCGTAGACCGGCCGCTGGTGCGCGGGCGCGTCGTCGTAGGCGCCGTCGAAGATCCTGCTCTCCCAGCGCCACCGGTCACCGCCGGGGTGAGCGGTCAACCCGCCGTTGCTCGTGCCGGTGACGAACTGCGGGAGGTAGACCCCGTCCTCGGCCAGCGCCCGCAGGATCGGCCGGCCGCGCGCGACGCGGTCCGGGTGGAAGTTCAGCGTCACCCGCAGGGCAGGGTCGACGGGGCCTCCGCGCGACCGGGACGTGACATGCCGGATGGCCCGCCCCTGCGGCGACCTGGCTGAGTCGGCGTTCACCCGCGCAGTGTGCCCGAGCCCGATCGTCCGGCGCACCTGGATTGCGCCTGCGGCACACCGGTTCCGCCGGGCGTCACCCCGGACTGTCGAGGCGGTCCACCTTGACGGCCGCGGCCTGGGCGTCGCGTTCCGCGCGGGTCAGGGTCTCGGCGGCCGCCTGCTGGTGGTCCTCGGCTTCCCGCTGCTCCTGGTCCGCGTCCCGGAGGACCTGGCGGGCCTGCCGCAACTGCTCCTCCACGGCCGCCACCTGATGCTGCGCCTGCTCCCGGCGATCGCGTGCCGCCTGCAGCGCCCTGCCGGCCGCGGTCTGCTCCTTGCGGTGGTCGCGCACGGCCTGTTCCGCGGCTTTCGCCTCCTTGCGTGCACGTGCCACCTGGTCGCGGTGCCTGCGCCGGCGCCGCTCGGCGAGGTCGTCCGCGGCGGCCGCCGGGGCAGCCGGGCCGCGCGTCGGCGCGGCTTGCGGGGCGTCCGCGGAGGGCAGGCCGGCCGGCGGGGTGAGGGCGGTCTCCAGGCGGCCGGTGGACCACCGCTCGGCGGCGTCGGGGTCGGCGAGGACCGCACGCAGGGTGGACTCCACCTCGCGCTGCGCGGACTCCGGCAGCCGCCGGCCGGCCTGTTCCGCCAGCTGGGCGGCCTGCCGGGACAGGGCGGAGATCACCCGCCACTGCTGGGCGGACAGCTCCTTGAGGTGGTCGCCGTCCAGCGTGCGGTGGGCGTCGCGCAGCGCGCGCCCGAGTTCGAGGAACTGCCGGCTCTCCTGCTGCCGGGAGCGGACCAGGAGGTTCGCCGCCCAGGCGCCGAGTGTGGGGCGGCGGGCGCGGTGGAGGCGGCGGGCGTCCTCCGCGCGGCCCGCGGCCTTCGCTCGGGCGGCCAGTTCCTCGCGGCGGGCGACGAATCCGGGCGGCGGCGTGCCGTACAGGTCGTCGAGGGCCGCCGCCAGGTCCTCGCCCCGGCCGGCGCGGCGCCCGCCTCCCTTACCGGCGGCCACAGCCGGGTCCGCGCTGTGGCCGGCGGGCGTCCGCACCCGGGGAGTGCTGCATGCCCCCACACTCCCCCAGCCGCTTTCCCGGCGCACGTCGGCCCGCACGGGGCGTCACGGCAGGAAGAGGCAGAACAGGTGTCCGTGCGGGTCACGCAGGACCCGCACGTCGTCCTGCGGCTGGTGCGCTTCGACGGCGGCGCCCAGCGAGACCGCACGGGCCACCTCGGTGTCCAGGTCGTCGACCATGATGTCGAGGTGCGCCTGCATCTGCTGGGCACCGGGCCGCTGCGGCCACACCGGCGGGACGTGGTCGGGTTCGAGCTGGAAGCTCAGGCCGGGCCGTTCGCGCTCCGGCGCGCGCAGCCGGACCCAGTCCGGCTCCCGGCTCACCTCCTCCCAGCCGAGCAGGGAGCGGTAGAAGTCCGCCAGGGCCGGCGGGTCGGGCGTGCCCAGGACGAAGGCACCGAGGCTGGTGGTCATGGCATCACGGTGCCACAGGCGTCGGGCTCAGCCCTTCTTGGCGTGCGGGTTGCCGAGGTAGGGGAACTCGCCCAGGAGGTCGGTGTGCGGGGAGAGGCCGGAGGGCGGGATGTCGCCCTTGGAGAGGAAGGCGAGCCGGTGGTCGATGACGTCGTCGGTGAAGACGCGGCCGTTGGGGTAGCGCGCGGGCTTCGACGGGTCGAAGACCAGCATGTCGGGCAGCAGCGAGTCGGCGTCGATGGCCGCGATCGCCTCCTCCCGCGTGTAGTTGCCGGTGTGCCCCATCAGGTGGACGAACTGGTCGGTCCAGCGCTCGCGGTCGTTGACCGGCTCGCTGGCGTTGTACTCCACCTTCGTCTCGTCGGTGTTGAAGAAGCTGCTGACCGAGGGGTGGCCCGCGCGGTCGACGTGGTTGAGCCTGCCGTCCTCGCGCACGCTGCACCGGCCCCAGACGCGGATCGGGGAACGGGCTCCCAGCTCGCTCGTCGGCAGTTCCACGACGGTGGAGAACACGTTGGCCTGGGTGTTGGAGTCCACGCCGGTCCACGGGGAGCTGCCACCGAGGTGGGGTGCGGTGAAGTTCCTGCCGCCGCTGGTGTCGAAGAGGTTCTGGACCCCGTCGAAGTCGAAGAAGAAGGCGTCGCTGCGGCTCCCGGCGAAGAACGTGTAGGGACCGGCGGTGTGGGGGCCCGCGACCGTGCCGAAGGAGACCTCGGCGTCGCCGAGGACCTTCTCCCCCACGGCCTCCGGCGAGCGGGACTCCTCGCCCCGCGCGACGAAGACGTCGAAGGTCTGGCGGCCGCCCTTCGGCGGGGAGAACACGTAGCTGATCGCCAGGTCGGTGAGGAAGTCGCCGTCGTTGTCGATGTTGAGGCGGTAGATCGCGTCGGGGTGCAGGGCGTCGGCGTCCGGGTTCGCGTTGAGGATGAGCACCGTCCTCGCAGGGTCGGCGGGGGACTGGAACGCGTACAGGTCGCAGAGGTCGAGCCGTTGGTCCCCGAGCGGCGGGCCGAGGCTGAGACCGGTGAAGTGATTCGACATCCTGCAATTCCTTTGCGCGGGGTGATGGGCCGAAGCCCCGACGGGCGGCCGGGATTCGGTCATTCAAGCACGAAAGTGCGCAAATAGGGCGAAGCCACAGCAGTGGCCGCCCGGTCGGCCCGACGGCCGGCGTCACGCCAGTGCCGCCGCCTTGCGCAGCAGCACCGACCGCTCGCGCTCGTTGCGGCACAGCCGGGCGGCGAGCTCCAGTTCCGCCCGCGCCTCGGCGGTCCTGCCGAGCCGGCGCAGCAGCTCACCGCGCACGCTCGGCAGCAGGTGGGAGCCCGACAGGCGGTCGGAGGCCACCAGTTCGTCCACCATCGGCAGCGCCTGCTGCGGCCCCTGGGCCATGGCGACGGCGACGGCCCGGTTCAGCTCGACGACGGGCGAGGGCGCGATCCGGCCCAGCGCCTCGTAGAGCAGCACGATCCGCTCCCAGTCGGTCTCCGGCACCGAGGGCGCGGACGCGTGGCAGGCGGCGATCGCCGCCTGCAGGCCGTACGGCCCGAGGCCGCGCCCCAAGGTCGCGGCCCGGCCGAGCGCGGCCAGGCCGCGGCGGATCGCGGACCTGTCCCACAGCCGGCGGTCCTGGTCCTCCAGGAGCACCGGCTCGCCGTCGGGCCCGGTGCGGGCGGGGAAGCGCGCGGAGGTCAGCTCGAACAGCGCGAGCAGCGCGTGCACCTCGGGCTCGTCCGGCAGCAGGGCGGCCAGCATCCGGGCCAGCCGGATCGCCTCGTACGCCAGGTCGGCGCGCAGCAGCCGGTCGCCGGCCGTCGCCGTGGAGCCCTCCGTGAAGATCACGTAGAGCACGCTGAGGATGCCGCCGGTCCGTTCCCGCCGGTCCGCCGCCGGGGGCAGCTCGAAGGGCACGCCCGCCGCGGCGATCGTCTTCTTCGCCCGGGTGATCCGCGCCTGCACAGTCGGCACCGTCACCAGGAAGGCCCTGGCGATCTCCTCGCTCGCCAGGCCGCCGACCGCGCGCAGCGTCAGCGCCACCCGGGCCTCGGGCGACAGCACGGGGTGGCAGGCCACGAACATCAGCGCGAGGACGTCGTCGTCGACCCGGTCGGGGTCCCAGGGCAGGTCGTCGGGCCGGTCCTGCGGAACCGCCGCACCCGAGCTGGCCTCCCCCTCGGCGAGGGTGCCCGCGAGCGCGGCGTACCGCTCGGCGAGCGCCGAGCGGCGGCGGAAGCCGTCGATGGCGCGGCGCCGGGCGGTCGCCAGCAGCCAGCCCACCGGGTCCGCGGGCCGGCCGTCGCGGGACCAGGAGACCAGCGCCTCCGCCACGGCCTCCTGCGCGACGTCCTCGGCGAGCGCGAAGTCCCGGGTGTAGCGGGCCAGCGCCGCGACGATCCTGGCGGACTCGATCCGCCAGACCGCCTCGACGGCCCGCCGCGCCGACTCGGTGACCGGCGGGCCGTCGGTGGCCTCCGGCATCAGAGCTGGCCGGTGCGCTCGCGCCAGGCCCGCTCCTTGACGATCCACTCGTTGTCCTGCGGGAACTCGTCGATTGTCGGGACACGGCGGACCTCGATCTTGGTGCCGGTGATGCCCGGCACGCGCTTGGCCCACTCGACGGCCTCCTCCTTGGAGGCCACGTCGAGCAGGTAGAAGCCGCCGAACAGCTCCCTGGTCTCGCCGTAGGGGCCGTCGGTGACGACCGGCGCCTCGCTGCCGAAGTCGACCACCACACCCTGGCCGGGGTCGTCCAGCCCTTCGGCGGCCACCAGCACGCCCGCCCTGATCAGCTCGTCATTGAAGCGGCCCATCGTCTCCAGCATCTGCTCGAAGGGCGTCTCCATCATCTTCGCCATGGTCTCGTCGGTACCACGCATGATCAGCATGTACTTCGCCATCGTCCGGCTCCTTGCCACGGGGGTCGCCTCTCGACCCTCTCACTGCGAGGTCGAACGGCGCAGCCGCGGATCGACACGGCTCCCAGGATTTTTTTCCACGGTCTCGATATCCAGCCTCCCCGCGTCACACGGCCCTGCGGTAGAGCCACACGCCGAGCGGTGCGAACACCGCCACGATGCCGGCGTCCCAGGCCAGCGCCTGCCACACGTCGGCGGCCGCCGGGCCGCCGAGGACCAGGACGCGGACCGCGTCGGCGGTCCTGGACACCGGCTGGTGCACGGCGAACGCCTGCAGCCAGCCGGGCATCGTGTTGACCGGGACGAAGGCCGCGGAGGCGAAGACCAGCGGGGCCAGCACCGGGAACGCCGCGGCCTGCGCGGTCTCCGGGTCGCCCACCGCCATGCCGACGACGGCGAAGATCCAGGACATCGCGAAGCCGAAGGCCAGGACCAGCAGCACACCGCCGAGGAAGGACAGGACGCCGGCGTGGATGCGGAAGCCGATGGCGAACCCGACCCCGGTCATCATCGCGACGACGAAGACGTTGCGTACGAGGTCGGCGGTGGTGCGTCCGACCAGCACCGCCGATCTGGCCATCGGCAGCGATCGGAACCGCTCCATCAGACCCGTCTGCATGTCGGTGGCCAGGCCGATCGCGGTGTTCATGGCCCCGAAGACGGCGGTCTGCACGAAGATCCCGGGGATCAGGAAGTCGACGTAGCTGACGCCGTGCAGCGCGGGGGCGACGACGCCGCCGAAGACGTAGCGGAACATCAGCACGAAGACCAGCGGCTGGATGGTGGAGAAGACCAGCAGCCGGGGCACCCTGCGCAGCCCGATCAGGTTCCGCCAGGCGACGGCCATGCCGTCCTGGGCGGTGCGCACCAGGCGCGGGGCCGTACCGGTCAGCGGTCCCTCGGGGCCGGCGGTGCCAGCCTCGGTGTGCCGGCGGGAGGTGGCGGTGCCCGTCATGGCGTCGGCTCCGCGGGCGGGCCGCCGGAGCCGCCCACGGCGGGGTCCGCCCCGCCGGAGTGCCCGGTCAGCTGCAGGAAGACGTCGTCGAGACTGGGTTCCCTGACGGCGACGGCGCCGGGGACCAGGCCGTGCGTCTCCAGGGCGCGCAGCACGTCGAGGAGCGGCCTCGAACCGTCGCTGGAGAGCAGGCTGACGCGGGGGCCTTCGACGCGGGGCGCCTCCTCGAAGCCGCCGCGCAGCAGCTCGGCCGCCCGTGCGGCCCTGTCGTCCCTGACCATGTCCAGCTCGATGACGGTGTTGCCCAGGTGGGACTTCAGCTGCGCGGGGGTGTCGTCGGCGATGACCTGGCCGCGGTCGATGACCACGACCCGGGAGGCGAGCTGGTCGGCCTCCTCCAGGTACTGCGTGGTGAGCAGTACGGTCGTGCCGTCCGCGACCAGCCGGCGGATCAGGTGCCACAGCGCCTTGCGGCTCTGCGGGTCGAGTCCGGTGGTCGGCTCGTCGAGGAAGAGCACCGGCGGGTCGGGTACCAGGGCCGCGGCGACGTCGAGCCGTCTGCGCATCCCGCCGGAGTAGGTCCGCGCCGGCCGGTCGGCGGACTCGGTCAGGTCGAAGCGCTCCAGGAGTTCCGCGGCCCGGCTGCGTACCCGCGAGCGCCGCACATGGGTCAGGCGGCCGATCAGCCGCAGGTTCTCCCGCCCGGTGAGGTTGCGGTCCACCGCCGCGTACTGCCCGGCCAGGCCGATCAGGCCCCGGACGGTCGCGGGCTCGCGCACCACGTCGTGCCCGAGCACCTCGGCGCGGCCGCCGCTGGGCGGCAGGATCGTGGTCAGGATGCGGATCGCGGTGCTCTTGCCGGCGCCGTTCGGGCCGAGCAGCCCGAAGACCGTGCCGGGCTCGACGTCGAAGTCCACCGACTCCAGTGCCGTCACGGACCCGAACTGCTTGCTCAGGCCGCTGACGACGATCGCCGGGTCGCCCACGGAACCACCTCGCTCGGTTCGGCACTCCCCCGAGTCCATAGTCACCCCCGCACCGGAGAACCGCAGCGGGCGGTTTTGTACGTTGTTGGAATATTTCATGGCGGTTGTACGCTCTGGCCACCGATCGACGTGACGGAGCCGAAAGGAGTCCGTATGCCGGCCAGAACCTGGCTGTTGCCACCGCAGAAGCCCGTGAGTGTCCGCGATGACGTGCTGACCGCCGCGGCCGCGGGGTTGATCGCACTCGTCCCGGTCGTGGACCTCTTCGTACCGGCGAACGTCCACCTGGCGCACGCCCTGGTCCTCCCGGTCGCGCTGACCGCCTTCTTCGTCGGCCCGCGCCGCGCGACCGTGACCGGAGGGCTCGCGGTGCTGGCGCTGGTCGCCGCCGGGGCCGAGCGGATGACCCTGACCTCGGAGAACGTCCTGCTCCAGCTGGGCTCGCTACTGGTGCTCTCGGTCCTGCTCGTCGTCGCCAGCTGCATGCTGGACCGGCGCCGCCACGAGCTGGCGGGCCTGCGGCGGGTGTCCGAGGCGGTGCTGCGGCCGCTGCCACGGCGGGCCGGCCCGGTCTCGATCGCGTCCGCCTACCGCGCCGCCGAGGTCGGCACCCCGGTCGGCGGCGACCTCTACGCGGTGGCCCGCACCGCCGACTCCACCCGGCTGCTCATCGGCGACGTCCGCGGCAAGGGCCTCGCCTCGATCGGCGACACCGAGCTGGTCCTGGGCGCCTTCCGCGCGGCGGCCCACCGCCAGTCGCCGCTGCCGGAACTGGTCGCCTCGCTGGAGGGCAGCGTCCGCTGGGGCCTGAACGAGCCCGGGGACGCCCACGCGGCGGAGCGGTTCGTCACCGCGGCCGTCATCGAGATCCCCGACGACGAGCCGTACGTGCACGTGGTCAGCTGCGGGCACCTGCCGCCGCTGCTCTTCCACGAGGACACCGTCACCCCGCTGGACGCCGAGGAGCCCGCGCCGCCGCTGGGCCTTGGCGCACTGGCCGACGGCGGCTACACCCCGACGACCTTCCCCTTCACGCCCGGCGACCGGCTGCTGATGTACACCGACGGGGTCACCGAGGCGCGCGACGGCAGCGGCGGCTTCTACCCGCTCCTGGAGCGCGCCGCGGCCTGGACGGGACACCTGCCCGACTCGCTGGTGGAGGCGGTGACCAGCGACCTGCGGGCGCACGCCGCCGGTCTCGACGACGACATGGCCGTCGTGGCGGTGCGCCGCGACGAGCCGCGGGACGCCGGCGTCCCCGAGGGGCTCGCCGTCGCCGGCTGACGCGTCAGCGGCCGGGGAGGCTGGAGCCGCGGACGACCAGCTCCGGCTGCAGGACGGTCTGGCGGTGCCGGTGGTCGGCGGGGTCGCCGACGGTCTCCTCCAGCAGCATCTCGGCCGCGAGCCGGCCCATGGACACGGCCGGCTGGCGTACCGAGGTGAGCGGGACGGCCGCGGCCGCGGCGAACTCGATGTCGTCGTAGCCGACGATCGCCATCTCGTCGGGGACGCTGATCCGGGCCGCGAACATCGCCTGCAGCACCCCCAGCGCCAGCAGGTCGTTGGCGCAGAAGACCGCGGTGGGCCGCTTGCCGAGGCCCAGCAGGCGTGATCCGGCGTCCCGTCCCGCGGAGACGTCGAGGCGCTCCGCGGAGATCTCGGTCAGCGAGTCGGCGGGCAGCCCGGCCTCCGCAAGCGCGGCCAGCGCACCGGCCTTGCGGTCGCGGACCTGGGGCACCTCGGGCGGGCCGCCGACGTAGACGATCGAGCGGTGGCCGGCCGCGATCAGGTGCTGGGCGGCCAGCCGGCCGCCCGCCACGTCGTCCACCGAGACCGAGCAGACGTCCGGGTCGGCCGAGACGCGGTCGACCAGGACGAAGGGGATGCCCTGGCTGCGCAGGCCGTCGAGGCTGCGGCCCGTCGGGTCGGCGGGGGTGACCAGGACGCCGCGCACCCGCTGCTCGGCGAACAGCGAGAGGTACTCCAGCTCCTCGCTGACGCTCTGCGCGCTGTTGCAGACCATGACGCCGAGGCCGGCCGCCCGCGCGGTGCGCTCGGCGCCGCTGGCGACGGCCACGAAGAACGGGTTGCCCATGTCGAGCACCAGCAGCGCCATGATGCGGCTGGCACCGGCCCTGAGCTGGCGGGCGGACTCGCTGCGGACGTAGCCGAGCCTGGCGATGACCGACTGCACCCGGGTCCTGGTCTCCTCGGCCACCAGATCGGGCCGGTTGATCACGTTGGAGACGGTGCCCACCGAGACGCCGGCCTGCCGCGCCACGTCTTTGATCCCCACCATGGATGCCACGCTCCGTCCCCGTCCCACCGCCGGGCTCCGCCTGCGCAGGACCGACACTCAGCGGGGTCTCCCCCGACCGTTGGATTGAACCTATTCAATCATACAAACCCGCCCCTGCACCGCAGAACAAGACGCTGACGCGGTCGTGCCCCGGAGCCGGGCGAATGAATCGCTTCACCCATCCGCTCGGGCAGCGCCCGGCAACGATTCCGGTGGCGTTTCACGAGAGGTGGAAGACCTCACTGAGCGGAACCATAGCCGCATCGGGTGCGGCCCCGTCCAATTCTTCGAAGAAGCCCGCCATCTCCTTCTGCCACCGGGCATTGACCTCGGTGCGGTCCATAGCGGCACGCGCCAGCGCGAAATCCTCCGTCTCCAGATAACCGACGAGCAGACCGTCGTCGCGCAGGAAGAGGGAGTAATTGCGCCAGCCTGTCGCGGTCAGCGCGGCCTGCATCTCGGGCCACACCGCGGCATGCCGCTCGCGGTACTCGGCGAGGCGGTCCTGCCGGACCTTGAGCAGAAAGCAGACACGTTTCATCCAAGGACCTTTCACGGCGCCGGCCCCACCGGGGGCCGGCGGCCGAATCAGAAATTGAACTGCCCGATGGTGGACTTGTCGAAGACCGTCGGTTTGCCGAGGACCACCGTGCTGTCCTGGCCGATGGTGAAAGTGCCCATGTCGCCTGCCGTGTAGGTCTGGCCGGGGGCGCCGGTGATCCGGCCGGAGACCAGCGCGATCGCGGTGTGGGCGGCGAGCGCTCCGAGCTTGGCCGGGTCCCACAGCTCGAAGGACCGCACGGTGCCGTCGGCGACGTAGGCCCGCATGTCGTTGGGGGTGCCCAGGCCGGTGAGCTGGACCTTGCCCTTGTACTTCGAGCCGCTCAGGTACTGGGCCGCCGCCTTGATGCCGACCGTGGTCGGGGAGATGATCCCCTTCAGGTCCGGGTACTGCTGCAGCAGGCCCTGCGTCTGCTGGAAGGACGTCTGGGCGTCGTCGTTGCCGTAGGCGACCTTGACCAGCTGGATGTCCTTGTACTGCGGCTTCTTCAGCTCGTCCTTCATGAAGCCGATCCAGGTGTTCTGGTTGGTCGCGGTCTGGGCGGCGGACAGGATCGCTATCCGGCCCTTGTTGCCGATCTGCTCGGCCATCAGCTGGACCTCGGTCCTGCCCAGGTCCTCCGAACTGGCCTGCGAGATGAAGACGTCGCGGCAGCCGGCGTTGGTGTCCGAGTCGTAGGTGACGACCTTGACGCCGTTCTTGCGGGCCTGGTTGAGGGCGGTGCACAGCGCACCGGGGTCCTGCGCGGACACCGCGATGGCGTCGACCCGCTGCTGGGTGAGGGTGTTGACGTAGGAGACCTGGCCCGCGGTGTCCGTACTGCTGCTGGTGCCGACCTCCTTGTACGTCGAGCCGGCCGCCTCGACGGCCTTCCTGCCGCCGGTGTCGGAGGTGGTGAAGTACGGGTTGTTGACCGCCTTGGGCAGGTAGGCGATCGTCAGGCCCTTCTTGAGCGGGGCGCCGGGGTCGGCGGATGCCGTCGAGGCGGCCGTGGGGGCCGAGGAGGAGTCCTTGGAGCTGGAGTTCTTGGTGGTCCCGCCGCAGGCGGCAGCCCCCAGCGCGACGACGCCGACGACGGCGACCACGGCCGTGAGGCGGCGGGCGGGGGTGGTTCTTTCGGACATGCGGGCTTCCTTTCGCTGCCGCGGCGCGGCAGGGGTGACCGGGTGACCGGGTGACCGGAGATCGTCCGGCTGATCGGGTGGGACCGCGGTGGACGGGGTGCGTACCTGCGGCCGGAGGTCGTACGGCCGCAGGTACGCGGGGAGGGGTCAGGTGGCGGCGGGCACGGGCGGTGGCGGGGCCGCGGCCGTCCGGTGCCGGGCGCGGGCGACCTGGCGGGCGACCCGCGGGGCGAGGACCGAGACCACCAGCAGCACACCGGTGATCAGGGTCTGGGACTGCGCGGAGACGTTGACCAGGCTCATCACGTTCTGCAGGGCGCCGAGCAGGAAGACCCCGGCGACGGCACCGCCGAGAGTCCCCCTGCCGCCGTCGAAGTCGATGCCGCCGAGCAGCACGGCGGCGATGACGGACAGTTCGAGCCCGGTGGCGTTGTCGTAGCGGGCGCTGGCGTAGTGCAGCGCCCAGAACACCCCGGTCAGCGCGGAGACGGTGCCGGTGGCGACGAACATCGACAGCTTCAGCCGCTTGACCCGCACCCCGGCGAACCGGGCGGCCTCCTGGGAGGCGCCGACCGCGAAGAGCGAGCGGCCGACCGGGGTGGCGTGCAGCACCAGCACCGCGACGGCCAGCAGCACCGCCCAGGGCACCGCGGCCTGCGGGACGAAGCTGCCGCCGATCCGGCCGGACCCGAAGTCCAGGTACTGCTGCGGGAAGTCGGTGACCGAGTCGGAGCCGAGCACGATCTGCGCGATGCCGCGGTAGGCGGCGAGCGTGCCGATGGTCACCGCGAGCGAGGGCAGCCCGAGCCTGGTCACCAGCAGGCCGTTGACCAGGCCGCAGACGACGCCGAGCAGGACGCACAGCGGGATGATCACCTCGATCGCCATGCCCGCGTTCCACAGCCGGCCCATGACCGCGCCGGCCAGGCCCGCGGTGGAGCCGACCGACAGGTCGATCTCGCCGGAGACGACGAGCAGCGTCATGGGCAGCGCGATCAGCGCGATCGGCAGGGTGTTGCCGATCAGGAACGACAGGTTGAGCGCGTTGCCGAAGTTGTCGACGAAGGCGAAGGAGCACACCAGCAGGACGACGAGCAGCGCGCCGACGGCGGTGTCCCAGCGCAGGGCGTCGCGCGCCCACGGCCGGGGCGCCGCCTTGCCGAGGTCAGTCATGGTGGGCGCTCCTTGTCTGTGCGGCCCGCTTGCGGAGCACCGCGGCGACCCGCAGCGCGACCACCCGGTCCACGGCGATGGCGAGCAGCAGCAGGGTGCCGTCGATGGCCTGCACCCAGACGGAGCTGACGCCGATCGAGGGCAGCACGCTGTTGATGGAGGTGAGCAGCAGCGCGCCGAGTGCGGCGCCGTAGAGGCTGCCGGAGCCGCCGGTGAAGGCGACACCGCCGACCACGACCGCGCTGACCACGGTGAGTTCGTATCCCGAGCCGGTGCCGGAGTCGACGTTGCCGAAGCGGGCCAGGTACAGCGCGCCGGCCAGCCCCGCCAGGGCGCCGCACAGGACGTACGCGGCCAGGATGCGCCGGCGGACCGGCACTCCGGCGAGCCGGGCGGCCTCCGGACTGGAGCCGAGGGCGTACATGTCGCGGCCGCTGCGGTAGTTGCGCAGGTAGTAGGCCGCTGCGGCGAGCACGACCGCGGTCAGGACGGCCAGGTAGGGCAGCGCGCCGAGGCCGTCGCGGCCGAAGCTGACGAAGCCCGCCGGGAGGTCGGCGGCGGTGATCTGCCGCGAGCCGAACCAGATCGAGTCCAGGCCGCGGATGATGTAGAGGGTGCCGAGGGTGACCACCAGGGCGGGGACCTGCCCGAGGCTGACCAGCAGGCCGTTGACGACGCCGAACCCGGCGCCGAGTGCCACCGCGATCAGGACCGCGAGCAGCGGGTTGCCGCCGCCGCGGAGGAACTCGCCGGCCGCGAAGGCGGTGACGCCCAGGGTGGAGCCGACCGACAGGTCGACGTTCCTGGTGATCACCACGGTGGCCTGGCCCACGCCGACGAGCACCAGGATCGTCGCGTTGAGCAGCAGGTCCTTGATGCCCTGCTCGGACAGGAAGGCGCTGTTGTCCAGCTGGGTGGCCAGCAGCATCAGGACCAGGACGACCGCGATGGCCAGCTCTCTGACCTTGAGCACCCGGTCGAGCAGGCCGCCGCCGGGGGCTGCTCCCGAGGGCGCCGGCGCGGGGGCGGGTTTCGCGGTCATCGTCATGCCGCGCTCCTGGTACGGCCGGTGGCGGCCGCCATCACCGACTCCTCGGTGGCCTCCGCGCGGGGGATCTCGGCGACCAGCCGGCCTTCGTGCATGACCAGGACGCGGTCGGCCATGCCGAGGATCTCCGGCAGGTCGGAGGAGATCATCAGCACCGCCACGCCGTCCGCGGCCAGCCGGGACAGCAGCCGGTGCACCTCGGCCTTGGTGCCGACGTCGATACCGCGGGTCGGCTCGTCGACGATCAGCACCCGCGGACCGGTGGCGAGCCACTTGGCCAGCACGACCTTCTGCTGGTTGCCGCCGGACAGCGTGCCGACGGCGTCGGCGAGCCGTGCGTACTTCACCTGGAGGCGCACCGCCCAGTCGGCGGCCCTGCTGCGTTCCGCGGCGCGGTTCATCAGGCCGGCGCGGCTGGTGCCGCCGAGGCCGGTCAGGTTGATGTTGCGAGCGACGGACATCCCCATGACCAGGCCCTGCGCCCTGCGGTCCTCGGGGACCAGAGCGAGCCCTGCGCTCATCGCCAGGCTCGGCGCACCGGGCCTGAGCGGTCTGCCGTCGACCCGCACCTCGCCCGCGTCCCACCGGTCCACCCCGAAGACGGCCCGCGCGACCTCGCTGCGCCCTGCCCCGACCAGTCCCGCGAGGCCGACGATCTCGCCGTGCCGCACGTCGAAGGAGACGTCGGTGAAGACGCCCTCACGGGTCAGCCGGCGCACCCCGAGGGCGACCTCGCCGACGTCGGAGTGCGCCTTGGGGTACAGCTCGTCCAGGTCGCGGCCGACCATCCGGCGGACCAGGTCGTCCTCGGTGAGCCCGGCGACCGGCTCACTGGCGATCAGGGCGCCGTCCCGCAGGGTGGTGACCTGCTGGCAGAGCGCGAAGACCTCCTCCAGCCGGTGCGAGATGAACAGCACGGCGGTGCCGCCGGCGCGCAGCGCCCTGACGACGCCGAAGAGCCGGGCCACCTCGCTGCCGGTGAGGGCGGCGGTGGGCTCGTCCATGATCAGTACCCGGGCCTGGAAGGACAGCGCCTTGGCGATCTCCACCAGCTGCTGGTCGGCGATGGACAGGCCGCGGGCGGGCCGGCCGGGGTCGAGGTCGACGCCGAGCCGCTGGAAGAGGGCGGCTGCCGCCGTCGCGACCGCCCGGTGGTCGACCCGGCCCAAGGAGCGGCGCGGCTGGCGGCCGACGAAGATGTTCTCGGCGACCGAGAGGTCGGGGAAGAGCGTCGGCTCCTGGTAGATGACGGCGACTCCGGCGTCCCGCGCGTCCGCGGGTCCGTGCATGACCACGGGTACGCCGTCCAGCAGCACGGTCCCGGCGTCCGGCCGGTGGACCCCGGCGAGCGTCTTGATCAGGGTCGACTTGCCGGCGCCGTTCTCACCCGCGAGGGCGTGCGCCTCGCCCGCGTACAGCGCGAGGGAGACGTCGCGCAACGCCCGTACGGCTCCGAAGGACTTGCTCACCCCCTCCAGCGCGAGAACCGGCGTCCGTTCCGGTACGGGGTCGGGCATGGGCGTCTCCTGAGTCTCCCGGCGAGAAGCAATGGGGGGTGAAATGTTTCAATGGAGATGCCGGGACGTTAGCCCCGCTCAGAGAGGCCGTCAAGGGTTCCGGAGCCCAACGGGCCTAGCTTCGCCGCTCAATTGGTCCACCCGGAGGGCTCGAACTCCGCGGCGAGCAGCGTATATTATGCCGTGACACGATTCAATAGATTGGCCAGCCCGACGGGGTCGCCCACTCCGGTGGCGAGGCGGCGACGGCGCCGCCCCGACCTTGTCGAGTCCCACGCGCCACCTCCACCTCCCGGCGCACACCGGCCGGCGGCGGACCGCCACGTTCAGCGCCACAGCCCGGCACCACCACGTGAACCATTTCATCGCTTCACGAGTCATTGACAGAAGCCGTCCTCACCATTACGGTATCCGCTAAATGAAACGATTCACAGGGGTTGCCATGCCTGATCTGTCGGCCGTCCGGGCGGCGCTGAAGTCCCAGCGGATCGAGACCCCTTCGTGGGCGTACGGCAACTCCGGTACCCGGTTCAAGGTGTTCCGGCAGGAGGGGGTGCCGCGTGATCCGTTCGAGAAGCTGGACGATGCGGCGCAGGTGCATGCGGCGACGGGTGCGGCTCCGGTGGTGGCGTTGCACATACCGTGGGACCGGGTCGAGGACTACGGTGCTTTGCGGGCGTATGCCGAGGAGCGGGGGCTCCGGCTGGGTGCGATCAACTCGAACGTCTTCCAGGACGACGACTTCAAGCTCGGTTCGGTGACCAACCCCGATCCGGTGGTCCGGCGGAAGGCTTTGGGGCATCTGCTGGAGTGCGTGGACATCATGGATGCCACGGGTTCGCGGGATCTGAAGCTGTGGTTCTCCGACGGGACGAACTACCCGGGCCAGGACGACATCGCCGCCCGGCAGGGCAGGTTGGCCGAGGCGCTGGCGGCGGTCTACGAGCGGCTGGGCGCGGATCAGCGGATGCTGCTGGAGTACAAGCTGTTCGAACCGGCGTTCTATGCGACGGATGTCCCGGACTGGGGCACCTCGTATGCGCACTGCCTCAAGCTCGGCCCGAAGGCGCAGGTCGTGGTGGACACCGGGCATCATGCGCCGGGTACGAACATCGAGTTCATCGTGGCGTTCCTGCTGCGCGAGGGGAAGCTCGGCGGGTTCGACTTCAACTCCCGCTTCTATGCCGACGACGATCTGATGGTCGGTGCGGCCGATCCCTTCCAGCTGTTCCGGATCATGCACGAGGTGGTGAAGAACGGCGGTCTGGAACCGGAGAGGGGTGTGGCGTTCATGCTCGACCAGTGCCACAACATCGAGGCGAAGATCCCGGCGATCATCCGCTCGGTGATGAACGTCCAGGAGGCCACCGCCAAGGCCCTGCTGGTCGACGCCGGTGCGCTGGCCGCGGCCCAGTCGGCGGGGGACGTGCTGGAGGCCAACGCGGTCCTGATGGACGCCTACAACACCGACGTCCGCCCGCTGCTGGCCGAGGTACGCAAGGAGCAGGGCCTGCACCCCGACCCGATGGCCGCCTACCGCGACTCGGGCTGGCAGCAGCAGATCGCCACCGGCCGCGTCGGCGGCGAACAGGCCGGCTGGGGCGCGTAGTTCCCCGGCACCCGCACCTCGACACCACGTCCGGCACCCGCACCTCGACGCCAGGCCCGGCACCCGCCCGGCCGATCCCGACTCCGACCCGACACGGACCCGAAGGAAGACGACCGTCATGCCCCACTCCCCCGAAGTAGCAGCGCTGCTGGAGCGCTCGAACCGGCTGGGTTCGGATCCGCGCAACACCAACTACGCCGGTGGCAACACCTCTGCCAAGGGCAGCGCGACCGATCCGGTGACCGGCGCCGGTGTCGAGTTGATGTGGGTCAAGGGCTCCGGCGGCGACCTGGGCACCCTGACCGAGCCGGGCCTGGCCGTGCTGCGCCTGGACCGCCTCCGCGCCCTGGCGCAGGTCTACCCCGGCGTGGACCGCGAGGACGAGATGGTGCCCGCGTTCGACTACTGCCTGCACGGCAAAGGCGGCGCCGCACCCTCGATCGACACCGCGATGCACGGCCTGGTCGACGCACCCCACGTCGACCACCTCCACCCCGACTCCGGCATCGCACTGGCCTGCGCCGCAGACGGCGAGAAACTCACCGCCCAATGCTTCGGCGACACCGTGGCCTGGGTACCCTGGCGCCGCCCCGGGTTCCAACTCGGCCTGGACATCGCCGCCATCAAACAGGCCAACCCCCAAGCCATCGGCTGCATCCTCGGCGGCCACGGCATCACCGCCTGGGGCGCCACGTCCGAGGAGTGCGAACGCAACGCCCTGCACATCATCCGCACCGCCGAAGCCTTCCTCACGAACAACGGCCGACCCGAGCCCTTCGGCCCCGTACTGGACGGCTACCTGCCACTGCCCCCCGCCGAGCGCAGGTCACGGGCCGCCGCACTCACCCCGCTGATCCGCTCGCTCGCCTCCACCGACCACCCCCAGGTCGGCCACTTCACCGACACCCCCGAAGTACTGGACTTCCTGGCCCGCACCGAACACCCCCGCCTCGCAGCACTCGGCACCTCCTGCCCCGACCACTTCCTGCGCACCAAAGTCCGACCCCTGGTCCTCGACCTGCCCCCCACCACCCCCCTGGAGCAGACCACGGCCCGGCTGCGTGAACTCCACACCGCCTACCGCGCCGAATACGCCGCCTACTACCAGCGACACGCCACACCCCACTCCCCCGCCATGCGCGGCGCCGACCCCGCCATCGTGCTCGTCCCCGGAGTGGGCATGTTCAGCTTCGGCAAGGACAAACAGACCGCCCGCGTCGCCGGCGAGTTCTACCTCAACGCCATCAACGTCATGCACGGCGCCGAAGCCCTCTCCACCTACCGGCCCATCGAAGAGTCGGAGAAGTTCCGCATCGAGTACTGGGAACTCGAAGAGGCCAAACTCCGCCGCATGCCCACACCCAAACCCCTGGCCACCCGCATCGCCCTGGTCACCGGCGCAGGCTCCGGCATCGGCAAAGCCATCGCCCACCGCCTCGTCGCAGAAGGCGCCTGCGTCGTCATCGCCGACCTCAACACCGACAACGCGAAGGCGGTTGCCGAGGAGTTGGGCGGCCCCGACAAGGCGGTGGCCGTCACCGTCGACGTCACCGACGAACAGCAGATCACCGCCGCATTCGAACAGGCCCTGCTCGCCTTCGGCGGGATCGACCTGGTCGTCAACAACGCCGGGATCTCCCTGTCCAAACCCCTCCTGCAGACCACCGCAGCCGACTGGGACCTCCAGCACCGCATCATGGCCCGCGGCTCCTTCCTCGTCTCCCGCGAAGCAGCCCGCGTCATGACACAGCAGGCCCTCGGCGGCGACATCATCTACATCGCCTCCAAAAACGCCGTGTTCGCAGGACCCAACAACATCGCCTACTCCGCCACCAAAGCCGACCAAGCCCACCAGGTCCGCCTCCTGGCCGCCGAACTCGGCGAACACGGCATCCGCGTCAACGGCATCAACCCCGACGGCGTCGTCCGCGGCTCCGGCATCTTCGCCGCCGGCTGGGGCGCCCAACGCGCCGCCGTCTACGGAATCGAAGAAACCGAACTCGGCGAGTACTACGCCCAACGCACCCTCCTCAAACGAGAAGTACTCCCCGAACACGTCGCAAACGCCGTCTACGCCCTCACCGCCGGCGACCTCACCCACACCACCGGCCTCCACATCCCCGTCGACGCCGGAGTCGCAGCCGCCTTCCTCCGCTGAGCAGGGACGCGCACCGCGGTGCCGCCGTCCGCCGCCCTGTCCCCCACCCGCAGAAGGAATGCCCCGTGACCTCGACCGCTCCGCCCGCGTCCGCCGCCCCGACCGCCTTCGCCGCGGTGGACCTGGGGGCGACGAGCGGGCGGGTGATCGTCGGCCGGGTGGGGCAGGGCGGCCTGGACCTCACCGAGGTCCACCGCTTCCCCAACACACCGCTGCGGCTGCCCACCGGGCTGTACTGGAACCTGCCAGGGCTCTTCCAGGGCGTGCTCGACGGGCTGCGCGAAGCCGCAGGGACCGGCCCTGTGGCGTCGGTCGGCATCGACACCTGGGCGGTGGACTACGGCCTGCTCGACGCGGACGGCGCGCTGCTCGGCCTGCCCCACCACTACCGCGACGACCGCACCCGGGGCCTCGCGGAACGGGTACGCGACCAGGTCGGCGCGCGGCGGCTGTACGGCATCACCGGGCTGCAGCACCTGCCCTTCAACACGGTCTTCCAGCTGGCGGCGGCTCGGGACTCGGCCCAACTCGCGGCTGCCCGCACGCTGTTGCTCGTCCCCGACCTGCTGGCGTACTGGCTCACCGGCTCCGTCGGCGCCGAGATCACCAACGCCTCCACCACCGGCCTGCTCGACGTCAGGACCGGCACCTGGTCGCGGGACATCGCGGCGGCCACCGGGATCGACCCCGCCCTGCTGCCGCCGCTGCGGGAACCCGGCACGCCGGCCGGCGCCCTGCTGCCGCACGTCACCGCGGCCACCGGGCTGGCCCCCGGCACGCCCGTGGTCGCCGTGGCCTCGCACGACACGGCGTCGGCGGTGGCCGCGGTGCCGGCGACCGGCGCGGGCGCCGCGTACATCTCCTGCGGGACCTGGTCACTGGCCGGTCTGGAACTGGACGCGCCCGTGCTCACCGAGGAGTCACGGGCGGCCGGCTTCACCAACGAGCGCGGTGTCGACGGCACCGTCCGCTACCTGCGCAACATCATGGGCATGTGGCTGGTCGAGGAGTGCCGCCGCGCCTGGGCCGCGCAGGGCCGGCCGGTCGCCCTGGCCCCGCTGCTCACCGCGGCCGCCGGGGCCGAACCGCTCGCGGCACTGATCGACCCGGACGCACCGGAGTTCCTCGCCCCCGACGACATGCCCGCCACCATCGCCGCCGCGTGCGTCCACACCGGACGGCGCCCGCCTGCCGAACCGGGCGCGGTGATCCGCTGCGTGCTGGACAGCCTGGCCCTGGCGCACCGCCGGGTGCTGCACCGGGCGGCGGAACTCGCCGGCCGCGACATCACCCGCGTCCACCTCGTCGGCGGCGGCAGCCGCAACGCGCTGCTCTGCCAACTGACCGCCGACGCCACCGGTTTGCCGGTCGTCGCCGGACCCGCGGAGGCCACCGCGATCGGCAACGTCCTGCTGCAGGCACGCGCCCGCGGTCTGGTCGGCGGCCTGGCGGAGATGCGGCAACTCGTCGCGGAGACAAAGCAGTTGCGGCACTACCGCCCGCAGGGCGACGGCCGCGGCTGGGCCGCCGCCGAGGCCCGGCTGGCCGCGGGGTCCGGCCGCCCCCTGATCTCCGGGGCCGGCCGGTGAGCCTCCGGCGTCCGCACCCCCGGCACCCCATGACGTGGATCTCCGGCCCCCCGCCACCAGCGGCATCGAGCTCGGCCACGTCGAAAGGCGTCCACGGCCCCCGCACCCTCGACGTCGTCCTGATCGCCGGGAGTGCGGGTAGTGGCAGAAGCCCCCGGGTTCAGGCGGAGAAGCCGCCGTCGACCGTGAGCACGGAGCCCGTGATGTACCGCCCGCCGTTACCGGCGAGGAAGGCCACCGCGTCGGCCACCTCCGCCGCGGCCCCGTAGCGGCCGAGCGCGGGGATCTGCCGCATGAACTCCGCGGCCGGGCCGTCCGCGGGGTTCATCTCGGTGTCGACGAGGCCCGCGTGCACCACCGAGGCGTTGATGCCGCGCGGTGCCAGGTCGCGGGCGAGACCCCGGGTCAGGCCGGTCAGTGCGGCCTTGGACATCGAGTAGAGCGTCAGGCCCGGGGCCGGTACGTGATCGGTCAGCGCGCTGCCGATCGTCACGATCCTGCCGCCCTCGGGCATGTGCCGGGCCGCGGCCTGCGAGGCCAGGAAGACCGCGCGTATGTTCACCGCGAGGATGCGGTCCAGCTCGTCGACGGTGTGGTCCTCCAGCGTCCCGCCGATGAAGATGCCGGCGTTGTTGACCAGGATGTCGATCCCGCCCAGCTCGCGTACGGTCCGCTCGACCGCGTCCGCGGGCGCCTCCGGGTCGGCGGCGTCGGCCCTGACGGCCAGTGCCCGGCCGCCGTCGGCCACGATCTTGCCGGCGACCGCCTCCGCCTTGTCGGCGGAGTTGACGTACGTCAGCGCCACCGCCGCGCCCTCCTGTGCGAGCCGCAGCGCGACGGCCGCCCCGATCCCGCGGCTGCCGCCGGTCACCAGTGCGGTCCTGCCGGTCAGCGTGTCCATGTGCGTCCTCGTTCCGTGGTTCCGGGTGCCCGAAGGTCCGGGCACCTGTGGTCCAAGCACGGGGGAAGACCTCACGACGGCGGCAAAGGAACCGGTGGCCCGGCCGCACGGGGCGTCGTGCCGCCCGGGCCGAACGGACGACCGGGGGCAGCGGTCACGTTCGAGGGCCTTTGTCAGGGTTTCCTTGACGTCCTGACGGTGTGTTGGGGAATCTGGACGCACGTTCCGGCGGCGAAGGGCTGAGGCATGAGCTGGGTCGACGAGACTGGGCGGCACGAGGGCTATGTGACGGCGGTGCTCGCGGACGGCGGCGAGCCCGCTCCGCGGCCCGGCGGCCGTATGCCGTGGTGGGCCTGCAACGGGGCGGACGGGCCGCGGGCGGTGGGCGTCAGAGGGGCGTGCACGTGCGGGTGGCGCGGCAGCGCCACGCACCCGGTCGACTTCGGCGACGACGAGGCGACCGAAGGGCACGAGGCGGAGGCCGGCCCGTACGCGGACTGGGACGGGCACGCCACGGCGGCGGAGGGCCTGGTGCCGTACGACGTGGAGCAGCTGCTCGGCGCGCTCCAGCGCAGGATCGAGGAGCTGTCGGAGAGCCGGCCGGTCACCGCCCTGCGGATCGCGGCCCGCGTGGAGAGCGCGGCGCCGCGGTACAGCGCGGACGCGGCCAGGGCGGCCCGCAGGGGTTTGGTGTCGTGGGAGACGATCGGCCGCGCGTTCAGCACCAGCGGGGAGGCTGCGCAGGACCGGTTCGCGCGGCAGATCGCCGACTGACGTCCCGAACCGGCCGGTCACCGGTACGGCCTAGCTCCCCGGCGCGCGGTCGCCGATTCGGAGCGGGAAAGCCTGCATTATCCCTGGGCGGAACCGATCGGCGTGAATTCCCCTGCCGGATCGGCCGCACGAAATACCGGACTATTCGTTGAACCATCCGGAGAAGACGCGGCCGCCGGTGCCGTTCCAGTCGAGTTGCATCTGGTACCAGCCGTCGTTGCCGATGTTGTAGGGGTACTTGTCGCAGCCGGCGTCGCCGCCGTCCTGTTCCGACCACAGCGGGGCGATGTTTCCGGTGAGCCACTGCTTGCTCAACGTGCCCGTGACGCCGTGGTCGTCCACTCTGGTGTCACATATGACGAAGACGTCCCCGTCGTCGATGAATTTCATGTAGCCGCGGCCGTCCGGGAGGTAGATGGTCTTGTCGGTGTCAGCCAGGGCGGAGTTCGTCGTGGTGACGAACATGGTGGCAGCTGCGGCACCGATGACGGCAAGGCGGATTAACGTGGTCTTGACCATTTTTTTCCTCTTTCACTGCGGGGTCGCGAAATGACCCGGCTTCGATGGGAGGCGTCCGCTTTACTGTGAGTTCTTGGCGAACGGCTGGACAGTAGTCCACCAGAAGTTTGCCTGTCCATGACTTCCTCGTTATCTGAGTTCGATTTGAGCAATCCGGTCGAGCAGGAATTCCCGCTCTACCGCGTTCGCGGTGTGGAGCAGGGCCTCCCGGTAGGCCGTGCCGGCCTCGGCCGCCCGGCCGAGGCGGTCGAGGAACTCGCCGCGGGCGACGGACGCGTAGGGGTAGGCGGCGAGCCGCGGGTCGTGCGCGAGGGCGTCCAGGGCGGCGAGGCCCGCCATGGGGCCGTGGGCGAAGCCGACGGCGACCGCGCGGTTCAGGGCGGCCACCGGCGTGGGGCGGCGGCGGAGCAGCAGGTCGTACAGGCCGACGATCTCCTGCCAGTCCGTCTCCTCCCACGTGGGCGCCTCGGCGTGCACCGCCGCGATCGCGGCACGCAGCCCGAACGGCCCGGGCGGCCGGCGGCGCAGCGCGCGGCGGACCAGCACCAGGCCCTCGGCGATGGCCGCACGGTCCCAGCGACCGCGGTCCTGGTCGGCGAGCAGGACCGGGGCGCCCGCGGTGTCGAGCCGGGCCGCCCTGCGGGCGTCGGTCAGCAGGATCAGTGCGCGCAGCCCTGCCACCTCCGCGTCACCCGGCAGCAGGTCGCCGAGCATCGCGGCCAGGCCGGCGGCCCGGGCGATGAGGTCGGTGCGCAGCAGTTCGGGACCGTCGGGGGCGACATGCCCGGTGGTGAACAGCAGGTCGACCACCGTCAGTACCGCGTCGACCCGCTCGGGCAGGTCCTCGGAGTCCGGGATCCGGTACGGGATACGGGCCGCGGTGATCTTCTTCTTCGCCCGGGTGATCCTGGCCGCCATGGCGGTCTCGCCGACCAGGAACGCGCGGGCGGTCTCCGCCGTCGTCAGCCCGCAGACCAGCCGCAGCGTCAGCGCCACCCGGTCCTGCGGGGCGAGGGCCGGGTGGCAGCAGGTGAAGATCAGCCGCAGCCGCTCGTCGGGGATGTCCTGCCCGTCGGCGGGACCGGTGACCGGCTCGTCGTCGGCGAGCAGCGGCAGCGCCGTACGGATGAAGGCGTTGCGGCGGATGACGTCCACGGCCCGGTTGCGGGCCGCGGTGGTCAGCCAGGCTCCGGGCCTGGCCGGGATGCCGCCGGACGCCCAGGCCACCAGGGCCTTCGCGTAGGCGTCCTGCACGCACTCCTCGGCGAGGTCGAGGTCGCGGGTGACCCTGACCGTCGCGGCCAGCACGAAGGCCCACTCCCCGCGGTGGGCCTCGGCGACCGCGCGGGCGGCCGCGGCCTTCCCCGGGCCGCGGGGCGGCGGATCGGCGGGCATGGCCCTGCCTCCTTTCTCCCCGTCGCAGGCGGCGGGCGGCGGGGCCGGGGGTGCCATGGCGACCGCCCCGGCCCCGGCCCCGGTCAGAACAGCGGGCGTACCTCCACCGCGGCGTCGCCGGTCCTGCCGAAGAAGGGCAGCCGCTTCGCCACCGCGAGCGCGGCGTCGAGGTCGGACACCTCGATGATGTAGTAGCCGCCCAGCGCCTCCTTGGTCTCCGCGTAGGGGCCGTCCGTCACGAGGTGGCCGCCCGCACCGTCCTCGCGCACCACGGTCGCCGTCGACGTGGGCTTGAGGTGCTCACTGGCCACGATGACGTCCTTGTGCTCGCGGCTGAAGGCGTCGTGCGCCACGTCGAGCGCCCGGCGGGCGGTGTCGTCGGCCGCCTCGTAGTCGGCCTCGCGGTCGTGGATGAGCAGCAGATAGCGCGCCATGGCCATCCGTCCCTTCGTACTGTCCGTACCGTCGCGGGGACCCGGTGCGGCCCCCTGTCACCCTTCCGACGAACGGGCGGGACCCGGAATCGACACGGCCGCGGCCCCCGCACCGGCCGGGTGCACCATGGCGTCCGGCTCGGGCAGCGGGCCGAGGTGCCGCGCGACGCGCTCGCGCAGCAGCAGGTACTCCTCCCAGCGGCGCGGCAGCGGCCCGGGCGGGCGGGTCACGACGCGGGTTCCGGTCACCTGCTGGCCGCGCAGGAACTGCTCGCTGGTCATGTCGATCTGTATGCCGCTGGGCAGTGCGTTCCACCAGTGGAAGCCGTGCTGCTCGCCGTCGAGGTGGACCTCGCCGACCAGCAGGTCGCCGCCGAACAGGTCGTGGACGAGCAGCGCGCTGATGTCGCAGTGGCCCCAGGCGGGGTTGTCCGCCCGCCACTCCCCCCGCAGCAGGTCGTCCGGCGAGCAGGTGTCGGCGGCCCAGGACGCGCGCAGCGCCCTGTCCAGGTCCAGCAGATTCCAGGTGGTCATGAGTGCAGCGTCGCATCCGGCACTGACAACGCCCCTGCGCACGCCCGCAGTCACGGCAGGAGGCGCAGGCTGCCCGGGGTGAGGTCGGCGCGGGTCGGGTAGCCGTCGACGGCCATGATCAGGTCGGCCTCGGCCAGTACGGTCTTCAGCACGTGGACGATGCCGTCGGTGCCGCCGAGCGCGCAGCCGTACGCGTACGGGCGGCCGATGCCCACCGCGGTCGCCCCCAGCGCCAGCGCCTTGACCAGGTCGGCGCCCGAGCGCACACCGGAGTCGAACAGCACCGGGAGCCCGTCGGCGGCGGCGACGACATCGGGCAGCACGGCGAGGGCGGGCAGGCCGCCGTTGGCCTGGCGGCCGCCGTGGTTGGAGCAGTAGACGGCGTCCACGCCGCCGTCCTTGGCGCGGCGCACGTCGTCGGGGTGGCAGATGCCCTTGACGATCAGCGGCAGCCGCGTCAGCGACCGCAGCCAGGCGAGGTCGTCCCAGGTCAGGGCGTTGCCGAAGAGCCTGGTCCAGAGCAGGATCGCGCCCTGCGGGTCATCCTGCGGGTGCTTGCCGAGCAGGCGGTGGAAGACCGGGTCGGTGAAGTAGTTGGCCAGGCAGTGGCCGCGCAGCTGCGGAAAGTTACCGGTCGCCAGGTCGCGCGGGCGCCAGCCGGTGACCCACGTGTCGAGGGTGACGACGATCGCGGTGTAGCCCGCCTTCTCCGCCCGGCGGACCAGGCTCTCCGCGAGGTCCCGGTCGGTGGGTGTGTACAGCTGGAAGAAGCCGGGGGCGCTGCCCAGTTCCGCCGCCACGTCCTCCAGCGGGTCGACGCTCAGCGTCGAGGCGATCATCGGCACGCCGGTCCTGACCGCGGCGCGTGCGGTGGCGAGGTCGCCGTGCCCGTCCTGGGCGCACAGCCCGATGACCCCGATCGGGGCCATGAACAGCGGGGAGGGCCAGGTCCGGCCGAACAGCTCGACGGACAGGTCGCGCTCCCGGGCGCCGACGAACATCCGCGGGTACAGGCCCCAGCGGGCGAAGGCCTCGACGTTCGCCCGCTGCGTGGCCTCGTCGCCCGCGCCGCCCGCGACGTACGACACCAGGGACGGCGGCATCGCCTCGGCGGCGCGGGCCTCCAGCTCGGCATACGTCATCGGCAGGTCGGGAAGTACGCCGCCGAGGGCGCGCAGATAGATGTCGTTCTGGTAGTTCCCGAACGCGGTGGGCAGGTGCGGTGGCGGCTGGTCGCTCATCGGTCGTGTCCTTGCGGTCGGGCGGACAGGAGTGGATCACTGCGCGGGGTAGATGTCCCCGGCCGCCATCATGCTCTCCTGATCGCTGTCCGACTCCAACTGCTGCGCTCGGCGCTGGAGGCGGGTGCGTTCCGCCGCGTTCGCGGCGTGTTCCGCGTCGGCGGCCAGCTTGTCCGCCTGGGCGCGGAGCTGGCGTATGTGCCGGTGGGTTTCGTCTGTCGTCGCCATGGTCCTGGCCTCGCTTCCCGCGAAGGGGGATGACCCCCGTCCCCCTCCAGCCAACCAGGCCCGCGCCCCGACGGCCACCCGTCCCCCGGGACCGTGGCCTGCGGGGGCGGGTCCGCACAGTCCCGTCGCGGGCCCGACGGGCGGGGCACCGGCGGCCGGACGGTTCTGCGCGGACCCGCCCCAGGGCGCCGGCCGGGGGTCAGGGAAGGGCCTGGGCGGAGGTGGCCAGGGAGGTCTGGAGGCGGCGGGCCGCGTCCAGGTGGTCGCCGGTCCAGATGATGCGGACGGCCGTCGCGGTCGCGCGCCCGCGCTCGTCGCGCAGGTCCCGCCGGACCGCCTCGACCAGGCGACCGTCGGCCGCGACGTCTTGCTGCAGGGGCGCGGGGACGGGGCTGCGCCCGGTGAGGCCGTCGGCCAGGCCGTGGTACCAGCCGGAGACCCGGTCCGCCCCGGACAGCAGTTCCGAGCGGGCCGCCGCCCGCTCGGCGTCACTGTGCACGTCGCCGGCCCGCTGCCACATGCCCAGCACCGCGTCCGCGGCGAGCCGCAGCCCCACCACGCCGGTGACCAGCGTCGTCATTTCGGCGAGCGGCACCGGCTTGGGGCCGCGCTCGGCCAGGTAACTGCGGAAGGCGTCGTCGAGGCGGCGGGCCGAGGCGGCGGCCTGCCGCCCGGCCGCCAGCGGGGCCGCCGCCGGCTCGGGTCCCGCGGTGCAGCACCCCACCGCGTAGTCCACCGCCCCTGCCAGGTAGTCCGCGCTGTCGGCGTACGCCTCCGCCATGGCCCTGTCCATCGCCGCGGCGGCGCCGCGCGGCCAGAAGAACACGCCGACCACGATGCTGACCGCGCAGCCCAGGGCGATGTCCTCGACCCGGAAGAGGCCGACCCTCCAGTCGGGAACCTGGCCGATGTTGAAGAGGATCACCAGGGTGACGGTGAAGGCGGCCTGCCCCGCGGCGAAGGAGATGGCGGCGGGCGCGACGCCGGCGATGAGGACCGCGATCGGCAGCAGGAACCAGAGCAGATCGCTGTTGTGGCCGATCAGCTGGAGCAGCCCCGCTCCGATGATCGAGCCGACGACCGTGCCGGCCAGCCCGCGTACCGCGTTCTGGCCGGTGTTCAGGGCGTTGGAGCGCAGCACCGACAGCGCGCCGAGCACCACCCAGAAGGAGTGCTGGACGCTGGTCACTTCGGTGAGGGTCACCGCCAGGCCGAGGCCCACGGCGCCGCGGACGCTGTTGTGCAGCCACACCGAGTGCAGGTCGAGGTGGGCGGTGGCGCGTTCCCGCGCGGAGGCGAGCGGGCCGGCCAGGCCGCCGGGCTCGCGGCCGAGCAGCCGGGCTCCCCAGCCGCGGCCCTCGGCCGCCGCCGCGAGGTCGACGTTGGCGGCGATCTGCAGCACCGCGTAGCTCAGCTCCTGGCTGCGGAACGAGACGTCCAGGGAGCTGAGGAAGTCGGTGACGTCCTGCTCGCCGCCGGGCGCCTCCTGCTGCGCCGGCAGCCGGCTGGTGGCGTCCCGCTCTATCGCGTCCAGGGCCTCGTGCAGCTCGGCCACGGCATCCCGCAGCGCCGCCGGGTCGGTGTGCCGGCCCTCCAGCAGGTCCGCGGCCTCGTCGAGGGTGCGCGCGGCGGCCTGTTTGGCCAGGCAGGCCGCGGTCACGTGGCCGCGGGCGGTGTCCTGCGGCGTGCCGCTGTGGGCCACGATCGCGGTGAGCCAGGTGAGCTCGTCGACCAGCCGGACCACGGCGCGGGCGCCGGTGGACAGGCCGGTCGGGCGGTAGGGCGTGGAGTCGAAGGCCCGGCGCAGCTTGTCCGCGGCCTGTGCGGCGCCCTCGGTGGCCTCCTTGCAGGTCGCGGCGGTGGGCCTGTCGGGGCCGAGCACCAAGGCGGCGTCGACGCGCAGCCGTACGGCGACAGCCCGGCAGACGTCGGCGGCGGGCTTGTCCAGCGGGTCGGTGGCGGAGCGCGGCCACAGCAGGGTGACGGCGAGCATCGAGGCGACGGTGGCCAGTCCGCCGCCGGCCAGCCGGTCGGGCAGCGCGGACAGCGGTGCCGACAGCGACACCGGGAGGATGAAGCCGAGCAGCAGCGCGGTGGTGGCACCGGCCAGCACGGAGCTGACGATGCCGGAGAAGAGCACCGCGAAGCCGACCACGACCATGGTCGCCACGCTGAGCCAGGGCAGCGTGGAGACCGCGGTGCCCAGGCAGATCAGCGCCGACCAGGCCACGGCGAGGGCCGCGTGGGCGCGCAGCATCTGCACCACGGGGCCGCTGAAGTCGACGAGCAGCAGCATCGAGAAGGCGCCGAAGGCGGCGAAGCTGGCCATCGCGGGCGAGCCGATGACCTGGCTGCACAGCGCGAAGAGCGCGGGCATCACGATGGCGCCGCGAGCTGCTCTGCGGGTGGCGGCCAGTCCTGGGTCCTTGGCCCGCAGCCTCGCCACCGCGGCCCGCAGCAGGCGGGGGACGGCGCTCGGGTCTCGGGTCGGGGTGTCCATACGGGGCGTTCCTCCGGTCGGCCGGGCGGGCCGCCGGCCGTCCCGGCGCACCGCTGGCGTCGAGTATTGCGGGTGAACGCCCTGGTGGCACGGCGTTTCTGCAACCATGCCCCGGCACGCTGCACCGCGCGCCCGCCTCAGGCCGGTTCTGCCGTGCCGGTCCAGCGGTCGAAGCGGCCGGTGATGTCGGCGAAGTGCTCGGCGATCATGGCGGCGGCCGCGTCCGGGTCGCGGGCGACGACCGCTTCCAGGACCTGGCGGTGCTGGCGTACGACCTGGCCGTGGTCGGTGTGCGGCTTGCCGACCTCGCTCTCCACCTGGCGGTAGACGTCCCAGAACAGCGCGATCAGCTGGAGGACCAGGGCGTTGCCGAGGGGTTCGTAGAGCAGCTCGTGGAAGCGCCGGTCGTGGCCCGCGCGGCCGGCGTCGCCGTCGGCGGCCAGTGCGTCCAGCTCGTCGCGCAGCCGGGCGATGTCCTCGTCGGTGAGTTCGCGTGCCGAGCGGCGGATCAGGCCGCTCTCCAGCAGCGAGCGGACCTCGACGATGTCGAGCAGGCCGCGCGGGTTGTCCCTGCGCACCGCCAGCCGGGTGTGGAAGAGCAGGCCAGGAGCCAGGGAGCGGAGCTGCGGTGTGCCGACGTAGGTACCGTAGCCGTGCCGGATGTCGACAATTCCGAGGGCCTGCAGGCCCTTGAGCGCTTCACGCACCGAGTTGCGGCTGACACCGAGCGTACGCATCAGCTCGGGTTCCGGCGGCAGCACCTCTCCCGGATCGAGGTCCAACTCCACGATGAGGTCGATGAGTTGGTCCTGCACGGTGGGCCGCCGACCACGGCCGGCGTCCGCGGCCTGCACGGCGGGGGGCTTGCGCTGAGCTGGCATGGGGCCTACGTTACCGCGAAGCGTAGGACGTGGGACGTCCTACGTCCTACATCTCGAACCACCGCTCCCGAGGATGCGAGCCCATGAGGACACACGACGCGGCCGCGCCGCCACTTCGCTGGCGGGCCGAGCTGTCGAAGCAGAACTGGAAGGCGTTCTCCGCCGCGTGGCTCGGCTACGCGATGGACGGTTTCGACTTCGGCCTGATCACCCTCGTCCTGACCGAGATCGCCAAGGACTTCCACCTGTCCACGGTGACCGCGGCGACCCTGGTGTCGGCCGCGTTCGTCTCGCGCTGGTTCGGCGGCCTGGCCATCGGCGCGCTGGGCGACCGTTTCGGCCGCCGCCCCGCGATGGTGCTGAGCATCGCGCTCTACGCGGTCGGCTCCGTGCTCTGCGGCTTCTCGTGGGACTACTGGTCGCTGTTCGCCTTCCGGATGGTCGTCGGGCTCGGCATGGCGGGCGAGTACAGCGCGAGCGCCACGTACATCATCGAGAGCTGGCCGCGGCGGATGCGGAACACCGCCAGCGGCATGCTGCTGTCCGGCTACCCGCTGGGCGGGGTGCTGGCCGCCAAGACGTACGCCTGGGTGGTGCCGCACACGAGCTGGCGGGTGCTGTTCTGGATCGGCATCCTCCCGGTGATCGTCGCGGTCTACCTGCGCCGCCGGCTGCCCGAGGCCACCGAGTGGCAGCAGGCCAGGGACGCGGGCGAGCGGCCGGTCAGCGCCACCGCCCTGCTCTTCACCGGCCGCGCCCGGCTGTGGACGGTGCCGGTCTGCCTGGTGGCGGGGGTCGCCCTGCTGGTGGTGCTGCGCAGCCAGTCGCTCGCGGTCACGCTGCTGCTGGTCGCGGTCATCACCGCCTGCTTCGTGGCGCTCGCCGTGCAGTTCGCGCAGCGCCTGTGGCCCGTGGTGGTGGGCCTGATGGTCACCGTCTTCTGCGCGTTCCTCTACTCCTGGCCGCTGCAGTCGCTGCTGCCGACGTACCTCAAGACCGACCTGCACTACGACCCGGGACAGGTCTCCGACGCGCTGCTCTACGCCGGCTTCGGCTACGCGGTCGGCTCGGTGGCCAGCGGCTACCTCGGCGACCGGTTCGGCACCCGCCGGGCGTACGTGAGCATGCTGGTCGTCTCGCTGGCCTTCGTCTACCCGGTGTTCGCCCTCGGCGAGGGCCACACCACCGCCCTGTGGGTGCTGCTGTTCCTGCTGGTGGGCACCAGCCAGGGCGCCTCGGGCGTGCTGCCCAGCTACATCAGTTCGCACTACCCGATCGGTATGCGCGCCGCCGCACTCGGGTTCAGCTACAACGTCGGCGCGCTCGGCGGCGCCGCCGCCCCCGTCCTGGGCGCCAAGATCGCCGAACCGCTGGGCCTGGGCACCTCGTTGGCCTTGCTCGGCCTCGTACTGACCGTCGCGGTCGTGCTGCTGGTCGGCTTCGACGTGCCGGCCCGCGTGCAGAGCGCCGCGGAGCGGCGGCGCCCCGCAGCAACCGGAAGAACCGCAACAGCCGGACCCCCGGCGAGTGAGAAGGTCTGATGTTCCACGGAGTCGTCCCTCCCCTGTGCACCCCGCTGACCCAGGACGGGGAGGTGGACACCGCCTCGCTCGAACGCCTCACCGGCTTCCTGCTCGACGCCGGAGTGCACGGCCTGTTCGTCGGCGGGTCCACCGGGGAGATCGCCCAGCTGACCGACGCGGCACGGGACACCGCGCTGCGCACGGTCGTGGCCACCGCAGCCGGTCAGGTCCCGGTCCTGGCCGGCGCGATCGACACCGGCACCCTGCGGGTACTCGAACACGCCCGGCGGGCGGAGGCGTTGGGCGCCGCCGCGGTGGTGGTCACCGCACCCTTCTACGTCGGGGTCGGCGAGGCCGAGGTCAGGGCGCACTACGAGCTGCTGCACGCGGCGCTCGAACTGCCCGTCGTCGCCTACGACATCCCGTCGAACGTCGGCTACAAGCTGCCCTCGGCGCTGCTCGGCGAGCTGGCGCAGGCCAAGGTGATCGCCGCGGTCAAGGACTCCTCGGGGGACCTCGAAGGCTTCCAGCGGGTGCTCGACGGCGCCGCAGGCAGCGGGGCGGCCTGCCTGACCGGCTCCGAGACCCTGGCGGACCTGGCGATGGCGCGCGGCGCCGACGGCATCGTGCCGGGCCTGGGCAATGTGGACCCGCACGGCTACGTGCGGCTCTACGAGGCCGCGCGGGCCGGTGACACCGCCGCCGCACGGGCCGAACAGCGGCGGCTGACCGAGCTGTTCGGCATCATCGAGGTCGCCGACCGCAGCCGGGTGGGCCGGATGTCGGGCGCACTCGGCGCGTTCAAGGCGGCGCTGGCCGCCCGCGGCGTGATCCGCCACCCGCACACCCAGGCGCCGTTGCTGCCCCTGACGGAGGCCGAGTCGCGGGCGGTCGCGGACCGCGTCGCCGCGGCCGGGCTCGGACCGGTCGGCTAAGGGCTGTCCCGCAATCCCCGGCGCGCGCGCGACGACAGCTACGGCACCTCGCCGCGTTGTCGGGCTCGCCCGAATACGACCCGGTATGAGGGCGACCCTTCGCCTTGCGATGCACCGCATCTGACGCCGCCCGCTGGTCCACCGCGGATTACGGGACAGCCCTGAGCCGGCTCACGCCTCCTTCCGGTCCGCGGTGCGGTGTGCGCCGCGGGCCGGATTTTCCTGAACGCTTCCCTCCGGGCCGTGATTCAGGCCACAATTGACTGACCGTCAGCGAAACGTCCGCGCAACATCGCGGAAACCCCTCCTCCCCCGAGGGGTCGGAGAAGGATCACTCTGTAAACGATTACAGTTCGCGGCCGTACAGCGAGAGGACGACTATGCCGACTTCGGACGGACCACCGACGGTGGAGACCATCGCTGCCCGGGCGGGGGTGTCCACCGCCTCGGTCTCCCGCGTTCTCAATGGTCACGGGGCTCGTCCCGACACCGTGCGGCGGGTCGAGCAGGCCGCGGCGGAGCTGGGCTACGTGCCCAACGGGGTGGCCAGATCCCTCAAAGGCGGCCGTACACGTCAACTCACCTTCGCCATGCCCGATGTGGGCAATCCGGCCTATGTCTCGATGGTCCGGCAGATACAGGCGGTGACCAAACCGCTGGGCTACCGGCTGCTGCTGCACTCCACCGACGCCGTCGCCGAGGACGAGCTGGACGTGGTGCGCAGCCTCGCCGACCGGACGAGCGACGGGCTGATCCTGTGTCCGATCCGGGTGACCGGCGCCCATCTGGAGGTGCTGGCGCGCGCCGCCCGCCCGGTGGTGGTCATCGGGTCGCTGCCCGGTGCGGCCGCGGTGGACAGCGTGCGGGCCGACTCGGTGTCGGGCACCGTGCTCGCGATACGGCACCTGATGGAGCGCGGCCGGCGTCGGATCGCGTTCATCAACGGCCCGGCGGACACCGTGCCGGGGCGCAACCGCAGGATCGGCTACGAGACGGCACTGCGCGAGGCCGGCGCCGTACCCGACCCCGCGCTGGCCGTGACCACCGAGTTCGGTATCGAGGCCGGCGCGCGGGCGGCCCACCGGCTGCTGGACGCGCACCCCGGCATCGACAGCGTCTTCTGCGCCAACGACCAGCTCGCGCTGGGCGCCGCCCACGCCGCGCACGACCGGGGCCTGCGGATACCCGAGGACCTCGCGGTGGTGGGGATGGACGACAGCGAGCTGGCCAGGGCCGGCCACCCGGCGCTGACCAGCGTCGACCTCGGCTCGGGCGCACGGGGCAGGATCGCCGCCGAGATGCTGGTGGCCCGGCTCGACGGCGGCGCCCACGAGGTGCGCTGCGAGACGGTCGCCCCCCGGCTCGTGGTCCGCGAGTCCACCACGGGCGCACGGACCCGCGTCGGTTCGGGTGCCGTAGTGGGCGTGGCATGAGCGCCGCCGCCGCAACCGCCGAGCCGCGGCCGGGCGCCGGCACTCCCCCGCCGCGTACGACCGCCGCCCGCCGCCGGATGCTCGGCCTGGACCGGGACGCCTGGTTCCTGCTGCTGCCCGCGCTGATACCCGTGCTGGTGCTGAGCGTCGGACCGCTGCTGTACGGCATCTCGCTGGCCTTCACCGACGCCCAGTCGGGCGTCACGCGGTCCACGTCCTTCACCGGCCTGACCAACTTCGCCGACCTGCGGCTCGATTCGCTGTTCTGGGACTCCTTCAGGATCGGGCTGATCTGGGCGGTGTGCGTCACCGCGCTGCAACTGCTGCTGGCGCTCGGCCTCGCGCTGCTGCTCGACCAGAACCTGCGGTTCCGCTGGCTGGCCCGCACCCTGGCGCTGGTGCCGTGGGCGATGCCCGAGGTCGTGGTCGGCATCATGTGGCGGCTGGTCTACAACCCGGACGCGGGTGTCCTCAACAACACGCTGCGGCACCTGCATCTGACGTCGGGCCACACCGACTGGCTGTCCAGCCTGTCGCTGGCGCTGCCCGCGGTGATCGTGGTGGGCGTGTGGGCGGGCATGCCGCAGACCACCGTGGTACTGCTGGCCGGCCTGCAGAACGTACCGCTGGAACTGCACGAGGCGGCCGGCATCGACGGGGCCGGGGCCTGGCGCCGCTTCACCACCGTGACCTGGCCGACCCTCAAACCGGTGGTGCTGTCCATCACCGCGCTCAACTTCATCTGGAACTTCAACTCCTTCGGCCTGGTCTTCGTCCTGACCAGCGGCGGCCCCGGCGGCAAGACCCGGCTGCCGACCCTCTTCGCCTACGAGGAGGCCTTCCGCTACGGGCAGTTCGGCTATGCGGCCGCCATGGGCCTGGTGATGGTCGCGGTGATCGCCGTACTGCTCACCGTCTTCCTGCGCAACCGTCTCAAGGAGGCCGACCAGTGAGCGCCGCCGTTCCCGCCTCGCAGCAGGCCGCCCCGCAGCCCGTACCCCGCCCGCAGCCGCGCCCCGCGCGCCGCGGTCTGCGCCGCCGCGCGGGCCGGACCGGGCAGTACGCGGCGCTGCTGTGCTACCTGGTCTTCCTCGCCTTCCCGCTGCTGTGGCTGGTCTCGACGGCCTTCAAGTCGCCCAGGGAGCTGGGCTCGGTCGACCCGACGTGGCTGCCGCGGCACCCGACGCTCGGCAACTTCCGTACCGCGCTGGACGAGCAGCCGCTGCTGCACGCGGCGCTCAACAGCCTGCTGGTGGCCGGGGCCGCCGCGCTGATCTCGGTGGCGGTCGCGGTGCCGGCGGCGTACGCGATGGTGCGGTTCAGGGGCGCGGTGAGCCGGGCCGGCACCGGCTGGATCCTGGTCAGCCAGATGTTCCCGCTCGTGCTGGTCATCATCCCGTTGTTCATGGTGCTGAAAAATCTGCACCTGATCGATTCCCGGCCCGGCCTTGTCGTCGTTTACGTGGTGTGGACGCTGCCCTTCGTGCTGTGGATGCTGCAGAGCTATGTCAAAGCGGTGCCGGTCTCGCTGGAGGAGGCCGCCGCGATCGACGGCTGCGGCCGGCTTCGGACGCTGCGCAGCGTGGTCCTTCCGCTGCTGGCGCCCGGGCTGGTCGCGACGCTGATGTTCGCCTTCGTCACCGCCTGGAACGAGTTCTTCTTCGCCCTGGTCCTGCTCAAGACACCGGAGAAGCAGACGATGTCCGTGATCCTCACCCACTTCACCGGTGCCGAGGGGGCCGCGGACCTCGGCCCGCTGGCCGCCGCGTCGCTGCTCGCCACCATCCCCAGCCTGGCCTTCTTCGCGCTGCTCCAAAAGCGCCTGGTCGGCGGCATGCTGTCCGGGGCGGTGAAGGGCTGATGCGCCGCCGCAGCCTGCTCACCGGCGCCGCCGCGACCGCCGCCGCAGCCGGCTCCACCACCCTGCTGTCCGGCTGCGGCTCGTCGGACGCGTCCGGCGTGCCCACCCTGGACTTCCTGTCGCTGGCCTGGCAGGAGGAGTCGGTCGCGGCCAACAAGGCGCTGGTGGCGCAGTGGAACACCGCGCACCCCGAGGTCCAGGTCCGCTACGTGCAGGGCAGTTGGGACGACGTCCACGACCAGCTGCTCACCTCCTTCGAGGGCGGCGCCGCGCCGGACATCATCCACGACGAGGGCAACGACCTCACCGACTTCGGCTCCGGCGGCTACCTCGCCGACCTGACCGGGCTGCTGCCCGCGGCGGTACGCGGCCGTATCCCGTCCGCCGCCTGGGACATGGGCCGCTTCGGCGGCGGTCTGTACGGCGTGCCCTTCCTGCAGGAGCCGCGGGTGCTGATCGCCAACCGCGGCCTGCTGGGCGAGGCGGGCATCGACCTTCCGGACGCGGAACAGCCCTGGACGTGGGCGCAGTTCGAGGACATCGCCAAGGAGCTGTCCCGCTCCGGCGGGAAGGACGAGCGCTACGGCGTCGCCTGGCCGATGAGTTCACCGGTGAGCGTGACGCTGAACCTGTCGCTGACCACCGGCGGGCGCATCCTCTACCGCAAGGACGACGGGGGCACCGAAGTCCGCCTGGAGCAGGCCGACTCCGCGTTCGCCGAGATGGTGCGACGGCAGGTCGGCACCGACAGGTCGGCGCCCGCCAGTGCCCTGGGCATGAGCGGCGGCGACACCCTGCCCGGCTTCTTCGCCGGGCGCTACGCGATGCTGCCGCTCAACCTGTCCTACCGGCAGCAGGTGCAGCAGCAGGCGCCGGCCCGCTTCGACTGGGTCACCCTGCCGCTGCCGGTCGGCGCCGGCGCCCCGGACGGCGGGCGCGCGCAGGGCGTCAGCCCGCAGACGCTGTCGGTGTCCAAGGACTGCCGCCACCAGGCGCAGGCGGCGGCCTTCATCGGCTTCATGACGCAGACCGACCACCTGGTGGAGCTGGCCAGGGGCGACTGGATGGCCCCGACCGGCACCGACGCGCTGCGGGACCCGTCGCTGACCACCGGCAAGCTCGGCTGGAGCACCGGCATGTCGGTGGCGGCGCATCTGGTGGCCTCCCCCGCGCTGGGCCGGCGCGGATATCCCGAGTGGTCGGACAAGGTCGCCACCCCGGCGCTGCAGCAGTACTTCAGCGGCGCCATCGGCCTGGACTCGCTGCGCAAGAAGCTGGTGCGCGACGGCAACAGGGTCTTCGACCGCTACCGCAGCTGACCGGCGACGAAGGAGCCACCGACATGCCCGCAGCCGGATACCGCCCGCCGCCGCGACCGCCGCCCTGCCGCACGGGACCAGCGGACGCCCGCACCACACAGCAGGACTCACCAGGAAATGGCACGGCATGAGCACAACTCCCGCCCCATCCGGCACCTCCGGCCCATATCTGACCCCGTCGCCCGACAGCACCCGCAGACCCGCTCCCGCCCCCGGCTCACCGCGCGACCATGCGCGCGGCGCACTGACAGGCCTCGCCGTCGGTGACGCGCTGGGGGCGCCCGCGGAGAACATGAAACCGTCCGCGATCCGCAAGCGCTGGGGCCGTATCGAGGACTTCGTCACCGACGACCCGGCCGGCACCGACGACACCGAGTACGCCGTCCTGTCCGGGCTGCTGCTGGCCCGGCACGGATCGGCCCTCACCCCGGCCGACGTCGAGACGGCCTGGCACGAATGGATCGCCGACCGGGACGAAGGCCCCTTCAAGGGGGCCGGCTTCAGCGAGCGCGGCACGTTGGAGAACCTCCGCAGGGGTCTCGCCGCGCCGATCACCGCGCAGCACCGGCACGCCTGGAGCGACGGGCTGGCGATGCGCGCCACGCCCTGCGGCGTCTTCGCCGCGGGGCGGCCGGGCGAGGCGGCCCGGCTGGTCGCCATCGACGGCACGATCAGCCACGAGGGCGAGGGGATCTACGGCGGGCAGGCCGTCGCGGCGGGGGTGGCGGCGGCGATGGGCGGCGGAGACTGCGCCGCGGTGATCACCGCGGCGCTGTCGGTGGTGCCCGAGGACTCCTGGACCGCGCGCTCGCTGCGGCGGGCGGTGACGGTGGCCCGCCGGGTCAGGCTGGACCCCGACCTGACGGTGCTCGACCGGGAGCGGGCGCTGCGCGCCGCGGTCGTCATCGGCGGCTACCCGTGGACGGATCTGGCGCCCGAGGCGGTGGGGCTGGCCTTCGGCGCGTTCGCCCTGGCGGCGGGCGACTTCACCGGCTCGGTGCTCACCGCGGTGAACATGGGCAGGGACGCCGACACCACGGCCGCGGTCGCCGGCGCCCTCGCCGGCACCCTCGGCGGCTGGTCCGCGATCCCGGCCCGCTGGTCAGGGGCCGTCAGAGCGGTACGCGGCAGCTGCCTGCCCGCGATGGCCGGCTACCACGTCCACGACATCGCCGACCTGCTCTCCCCCGACGAGGCCCGGCACGCCCCGGTGGAACGGGCCGCCTCATGACCCACCACCCGACCCGGCGCACGAGCGACGCGGCGACGGCCGAACCCCGGGGCGCCCGCGCACCGCAGCGCGGCCCACGGACGGACGAGCCGGCCCCGCCGGGACCGCACGCCCCGGACACCCGGCCCCCGGTCCCGAGCGCGCGCCCGGACAGCCCTGCGGCCGTGAGGGATCCGGACCCCCTCCCAACCCCGAACGGGCTCGGGGGGCGGCGGAGCGGGCCGGGCACGCGGCCGAACGGCCCGGCGGCCGAACAGGACGCGGACCCCCTCCCATCCCCGGCCGGGCTCGGGGGGCCGGGCGCGGGTGAGCGGGTGGAGGGGCTGCTGCTGGGGCTCGCGTCGGGGGACGCCGCCGGGTGGCCGGCGGCGCGGCACCGGGCCGCGCGGATGCCCGAGTGGACGCGGCGGCTCACCCGCGAGCTCGACACCTTCGCCGAGCAGAACGAGACGACCACCCTGCCGGTGCCGATCGCCCTCAACCAGCCGCCGGAGCCGTTGCGGCTCGGCCCTTCCGACGACGCCGAATGGGCGGCCTTCACCGCGGAGGCGGTGCTCGCCTCGCGCGGTGCGCTGCTCAGCGACCTCACCCGCGACCGCCAGGTGCGCGCCGCGGTGGACCTGGCGTGGATGTCGCTGGCCGCCGAGATCTCCTCGGCCGCGGCCCGCGCGCCCGAGGTCGAGTCCGCGGTGATCCCGCTGCGGGCCAGGATCTCGGTACGGGCCGGCCTCGGCAATCTCGCCACCGGCCTGCGCCCGCCCGCCACCGGGCACGACAACCCGCACTTCTTCGACGACGCGGCCTGCGTGCGGGCCTGCGTGCTCGCCGTCGTCCATCCCGGCGACCCGGCGGCCGCGGCGGACCTCGCCGAGTACGACGCCCGCTACACCCAGGACGAGGACGGGGTGCACGGCGCCCGTGCGATGGCCGCGGCCGTCGCGCTCGCACTGGCGGGAGCGCCCGCGGCGGACTGCGTGGCCGCCGCCCTGCACCAGTTGCCGCCCGGCTCGGAGATCGCCCGCAACGCCGAGCACGCGGTCGCCCTCGCCGGGGCCGCCCGGCGAGCGGGGCACGGGCGGGCGTTCGGCCTGGTCCCGCTGCTGGAACACCAGATCATCGACCACGTCTACAGCTACGGCATCGCCGCCGCCGACACCGTGCCGGTCGCCCTCGCACTGGTCCTGGCCAGTGACGGCGCCGTGGAGGAGGCGGTGCCCGCCGCCGCGTGCCTGTCGCGGGTCGCGGACTCCGCGCCCGCGCTGGCGGGCGCGCTGGCCGGCGCGCTCGGCGGCGCCCGGTCCCTGCCCGCCTCCTGGCGGGCCGCGTGCAGGACCCTGGCCGGCTGCGCGCTGCCGCGGCTGGCCGGCCTCGATCTCGTGGAGCTGGCCGGGCGGCTGGCCGCCGCCGAGCCGGCCGCCACCGCCAAGGAAGGACTCGGACATCCATGAAACTGACGCTTGAGGACCGCGTCGCCGGCTGCATCGCCGGCGCCGCCGTCGGCGACGCGCTCGGCGGCCCCGTCGAGGGCTGGACGCCGGAGCAGATCGCGGAGCGGCACGGCGGCCGGGTGCGCGGCATCGTCGGCCCCTTCCACGAGGACTGGCGCACCGCGCGGCCCATCGCGCCATACCACAAGGGTGACGGCCACGTCACCGACGACACCCTGATGACGCACGCGCTGGTCCGGGTCTACGCGAAGGTGCGCGACCACCTCGACGCGTACAGCATCGCCGAGCACCTGGTGCCCGACCTGATCGGCACGCCCCGCTGGATACCCGAACTGGAGGCGGAGGCGCTGCCGTTGCAGCGGATCTTCCTGGCCGAGAAGTGGATCGTGGCCCGGCTGCACTACGGCCACGTGGACCCGCGGGAGGCGGGTGTCGGCAACATCGTCAACTGCGGTGCGGCGATGTACATGGCGCCGGTGGGTGTGGTCAACGCCGGTAATCCGGGGGCGGCTTACACGGAGGCCCTTGAGGTGGCGGCGCCGCACCAGTCGTCGTACGGGCGCGAGGCGGCGGGCGTCTTCGCCGCGGCCGTGGCGGCGGCCTTCGTACCGGGTGCCACGGCGGGCAGCGTGGTCGATGCGGTGCTGGAGCTGGCCAAGGACGGTACGCGGGCGGCGATCGAGGCAGTGTGCGAGCGGGCGGCGGCCTACGGCGACTGGGAGGCCGCGCTGGGGCCGCTGCGGGAGGCGGTGGCGCCCTTCGACACGGTCGGGCCGCGCTACCGTGAGCCCTCGCTCGGCGCGCGGCGGCCCTCCCGGCTGCACGCCATCGAGGAACTGCCGGTCGCGCTCGGCATGTTGCTGGTCGGCGGCGGCGCCTACGAGCCCGCGGTGCTCGGCTCGGTGAACTACGGGCGGGACTGCGACTCGATCGCCACGATGAGCGGTGCGATCGCCGGGGCACTCGGCGGCACGGGTGCGGTACCCGCCGAGTGGAGCACCGAGGTGGGCCGGGCAAGCCGGCTCGACCTGCACGGCCCCGCCGCGGAGTTGGCCGCCGTCACGCGGGAGGTCTTCGCCCGGGACACCGAGCGCCGCCGCGCCCATGAGGCGGCGTTCACGGCGTTGGCGGGGGCGCGATGACGCCGCCCGCAGCGGAGCTGCGGCTGACCTGGGTGCAGCCGGAGGACCTGCTCGGCCACGAGTTGCGGCAGGCGGCGGAGGACGGCCGCGACCCGGCCGGCGTCCGCCGCCGCTGGCTGGCCGCGGGCGGCCGCCTCGCCCCTGACCGCGCCGGCGCCTCCGCCGGTCCGACGCCTCCGGCGCTGCGCGCCCTCGCGGAGTCGCTGCTCGACGAGTTAGGGGCGGCGTCCAGCCCGTTGGCCGCGGCCGAGCCGACGGACCTGGCGGCGATCCACGCGCTCGCCCCGGCGTGGTCGCCGCTGCCGGAGGTGCCCGCGGGTACGGGCACGGCGCCGGAGGAAGGGTCGCCCGCACACCGAGCGGAGCGGCCGTCCGACCGTGACACCCGGACCCGCCTGGCCGCCCGGCTGGAAGCCGCCTGGCTGGGGCGGGCCGCCGGGTGCCTGCTGGGGAAGCCGGTGGAGAAGCTGACCCTCGCAGGGATCAGGGAGATCGCCCGCGGGACCGGGAACTGGCCGCTGGACGGCTGGTTCACCGGGGCCGGGCTCGACCCGGACGTCGCCGCGCGGCACCCGTGGAACCGCCGCAGCGCGGCCACCTCGCTGGCCGAGAACATCAGCGGGATGCCGGAGGACGACGACCTCGACTACCCGCTGCTCGGGCTGCTGCTGCTCGAAGCCCACGGCCACGGCTTCGGCACCGCCGACGTGGCGCGGCTGTGGCTGGCGGAACTGCCCGCCGGGCGCACCTTCACCGCCGAGCGGGTCGCGTACCGCAATCTGCTGGACGGGGTCGAGCCGCCGCACACCGCGACCCGGCGCAATCCCTTCCGCGAGTGGATCGGCGCGCTGATCAGGGCCGACGTGCACGGCTGGACGCACCCGGGCGACCCGGTCGCCGCCGCGGACCAGGTGTGGCGGGACGCGGTGCTCACGCACACCGCCTGCGGGGTCCACGGGGCGATGTTCGCCGCGGCGGTGATCGCCGCGGCGGCCGGCGGCCGCGCCGACGTCCACGACTGCCTGGCCGCCGGGCTCGGCGTGGTGCCCGGCGGGTCGCGGCTGGCCCGGGCGGTGCGGTTCGGCATCGAGGCGGCCCGTGCGGAGCCGACCGGTACCGCCGCGGGCTTCGCGGACGTGGTGGACGCGCTGCACGCCGCCCACGGCGACCACCACTGGGTGCACGTGCTGCCCAACGCGAGCCTGCTGGCCGCCGCTCTCACCCACGCCGGCGGCGACTTCTCCGGCTCCATCACCCGTGCGGTGTCGGGGGGTTGGGACACCGACTCCAACGGGGCGACGGCCGGCTCGGTGGCCGGGCTGCTCGCGGGTTCGCCCGCCGCGCTGCCCGACCGGTGGACCGGCCCGCTGAAGAACCGGCTGTCGACCACGGTCGGCGGGCTGGACGGCATCGGCTTCGACACGCTCGCCCGGCGCACCGCCGCGCTCGCGGTCCTCCCGCAGGAAGGCACCTCATGACAGCACCGCCCCTACGACCGGCCGGGATCGCGGTCCTGGGCAGCGCCAACATGGACCTGGTCGCGTACGTCAGGACCGCGCCGGCCCGCGGCGAGACGGTGACCGGGGAGTCGTTCCGTACCGTGGCCGGCGGCAAGGGCGCCAACCAGGCGATCGCCGCCGCGCGGGCCGGCGGCGCGGTCGCGATGATCGGCGCGGTCGGCGACGACGACTTCGGCCGCAGGCTGCGTGCCGCACTGGAGGGCGCGGGCGTCGGCACCGACCGGCTGCGTACGGCCCCGGGTCCCAGCGGCGTCGCCCAGATCGTGGTGGACGGCGAGGGGCACAACGCGATCGTGGTGGTGCCGGGCGCCAACGGCACGGTGACGGCGCTGACCTCGCAGGACGAGGCGGTGATCGGCGCGGCGGGCGCCCTGCTTCTGCAGCTCGAACTCCCGCTGGCCGGCGTGCTCGCCGGGGCGCGGGCGGCCAGGGCGCGGGGCGTGCGCACGGTGCTCACACCCGCTCCCGCGCAGCCGCTGCCCGACGACCTGCTGTCCGTCGTCGACCTGCTGGTGCCCAACGAGCACGAGGCCGCCGCGCTCAGCGGCGAGCGCGATCCGCGTGCGGCGGCCCGGGTGCTGCTCGACGCGGTGCCCGAGGTGGTGGTCACGCTGGGCGCGGCGGGCTGCCTGCACGCGATGCGCGGCCAGGAGCCGCTGGCCGTACCCGGGTTGGCCGCCGACGTGGTGGACACCACCGCGGCGGGCGACACCTTCGTCGGGGCGCTGGCGGTGGCGCTCGGCGAGGGCCGGACGACCGCCGACGCCCTGCGCTGGGCGACCGCCGCCTCCGCGCTGTCCGTCGAACTCCCCGGCGCCTCCTCCTCGATGCCGGACCGCGCGGCCATCGACGCCCGCGCGGCTGTCGCGCTCCGCAGCCCGTGAGCCGCCAAGTTCCCCCGTCCGCAGGAACCTTCGCAGGAATCTGCGGAAGACCCCACCCTCACCGAGAACCGAAGCACCAGAACCGAGGTACGACCCATGCACCAACCGCGTCCGCAGGAAGCGGCCCCCTCCTCCTCCCCCTCCGCCGCGGCGGACCCCGCTGATCCGCCGGCCGGGCCGCTGGCCGGCATGCGGGTGCTCGACCTGGCCACGCTCTTCGCGGGACCCGGCGCCGCCACCCTGCTCGGCGACTTCGGCGCCGACGTGATCAAGGTCGAGCACCCGCGCAAGCCCGACCCGTCCCGGGGGCACGGCCCGGGCAGGAACGGCGTCGGCCTGTGGTGGAAGCACCTCGGCCGCAACAAGCGCAATGTCACCGTCGACCTGTCCACGCCCGGCGGGCGCGAGGTGCTGCTCAAGTTGGCCGCGTCGGCCGACGTGGTCATCGAGAACTTCCGCCCCGGCACCCTGGAGAAGTGGGGCCTGGGCTGGGAGGAGCTGTCCGCGGCCAATCCGCGGCTGGTGCTCGCCCGCGTCACCGCCTTCGGGCAGTTCGGCCCGTATGCGGCCCGGCCGGGCTTCGGCACCCTGGCCGAGGCGATGAGCGGCTTCGCGGCCACCACCGGCGAGCCCGACGGGCCGCCGACGCTGCCGCCGTTCGGCCTGGCCGACGCGGTGGCAGGGCTGGCGACAGCGTTCGCGGTGATGGCGGCGCTCGCGGGCCGCGACCGTACCGGGGCGGGCCAGGTGGTGGACATGGCGATCATCGAGCCGATGCTCGCGGTGCTCGGCCCGCAACTGCTCTGGTACGACCAACTGGGCTACGTGCAGCCCCGGATGGGCAACCGCTCCGCCAACAACGCGCCCCGCAACACCTATCGCACCGCGGACGGCAGCTGGCTCGCGGTGTCGTCGTCCGCGCAGTCCGTGGCCGAGCGGGTGCTGCGGCTGGTCGGGCACCCGGAGTTCGCCGACGAGCCGTGGTTCGCGAGCGGCACCGGGCGGGCGGCGCACGCCGAGGAGATCGACAAGGTGGTGGGCGACTGGATCGCCCGGCACGACCGCGCGGAGGTGGTGGCCGCCTTCGAGTCGGCGCAGGCCGCGGTCGCGCCGGTCTACGACGTACGCGACGTGGTCGCCGACCCGCAGTTCCGCGCGCTCGGCACGGTGGCGCGGGTCGAGGACGAGGACCTGGGCATGCTGCGGATGCAGAACGTGCTCTTCCGGCTGTCCGCCACCCCCGGCGCCATCCGCTGGACCGGCCGCCCCCACGGCGCCGACACCGCCGAGGTGCTGACCGAACTCGGCCTGACCGCACCGCAGATCGCGGCACTGCGCGAGGAGGGCGCGCTGTGAGCCGCGCGCCCGCCGGCCGGGTGGGCACGGTACCGACGCCGGGCGCGGGGCCGGACGCGGCACGCGGCGCGCAGGCCGCCGGCCCGGCCGGTGCGCGCCGCCGGGACACCGCCGCCGGCATCCCGCTGACCTGGCTGTACGCCCCGGGGGACCGTCCCGACGTGGTGGCCAAGGCGCTGCGGTCCGGGGCGGACGTGGTGCTGGTCGACCTGGAGGACGCGGTCGGGGCCGACCGCAAGGACTACGCCAGGGCGGCGACCGCGGAACTGCTCGCGGAACCGGCCGCGGGGCCTGCGGCCGTGCATGTCCGGGTGAACGCGCTGGACGGCCCGCAGCTCGCCGCCGACCTGGCCGCACTCGCCGGGCTGCCGGGGCTCGGCGGGGTGCGGCTGCCGAAGGTCGGTTCGCCCGCGGACGTCGCCCGGGTGCTGCGGCTGCTGCGCGAGGCCGGGGACGCGCCCGCGCTGTATCCGCTGCTGGAGTCCGCGCTCGGGGTGGAGAACGCGTTCGCGATCGCGTCCGCCGACCCGGCCGTCCGCGGCATCGCGCTCGGCGAGGCGGACCTGCGGGCCGACCTGGGGCTCGCGGACGAGGACGCGCTGGTGTGGCCCCGGGTCCGCACGGTGGTGGCGGCCCGGGCGGCGGGGCTGGCGCCGCCGGCCCAGTCGGTCTACCCCGACGTCCGCGACCTGCCGGGGCTGGCCGCCTCCTGCCGGCGCGGCCGCGCGCTGGGCTTCCTCGGCCGGGCCGCGATCCACCCGCGCCAGCTGCCCGTCATCGAGCGGGCGTATCTGCCCTCCGCGGCGGAGATCGCCGCGGCCCGCGAGACGGTCGCGGCGGCAGACGCGTCCCCGGGCGCGCTGGCGCTGCCCGACGGGCGCTTCGTCGACCCGGCGGTGGTGGCCGGCGCCCAGCGGGTGCTGGCGCTGGCCGCCCGGGCGGAAGCGAGGAGCTGAGGGGGCGCACCGGTCCGACCGGCCGGGCTGGAAGGGGGCTCGCTACGATCGGCGCCGAGCATCCCCGGCCGAGGAGTTCCGCGTGACCAGTGAGGCGTTCTACCGGAGCCTGGGCGGCGGGCGGTACGAGAGCGGCCCCGCGACGGCGGGGCCGTGGAGCCCCCTGACCCAGCACGCGGGGCCGCCGTCCGCTCTCGTCGGCCGGCTGATGGAACGCCACGAGGCCCGGCCGGGCATGCGGATCGCCCGGGTGACGATCGACCTGCCGCGCCCGGTGCCGGTCGGCGACCTCGACGTGGAGGTGGCGACGGTACGCACCGGCGGGCGGACGGAGCTGCTGGAGGGCAGGATCACCTCGGGCGGCAGGGAGGTGCTGCTGGCCAGGGCGTGGCGGATGGTCGCGGCCCCCGAGGACACCCCGGCGCTGAGCCCGCTGGCGCCCGTACCGCCGCTGCCGGGTCCGCAGCCGCCGCAGACGATGGCCGGGGCGTACCTGGACGGCTACGTCTCGGCGATGGAGTGGCGCTTCCCGCCGGCGGCGCCCGGTGCCGCGGAGCCGGGCTTCGACACGCCCGGCCCCGGTACGGCCTGGGCGCGGCAGCGCGTCCCGCTGGTGGCGGGCGAGGCGGACACCCCGCTGACCCGGGCGCTGACCCTCGCGGACAGCAGCTGGGCGGTCGGCTTCGAACTCGACCGCCGCCGCGGCCTGGTCATCAACACCGACGTCACACTGGTGCTGCACCGCGACCCGGTGGGCGAGTGGATGTGCCTGCGGTCGGCGACCGCCGCGGCGGCGGGCGGCTCCGGCCTGGCACAGGGCGAGTTGCACGACACCACCGGCGACTGCGGCCGGATCCTGCAGACCCTGCTGGTCACCGGACTTTGAAGGGTACGCCCGACGCGCCGCGCCTTATCTGTTCCGGCAGGGTCCTTCGGACATAATCGTGAGCAGGGAGCAGCCTGTAGCACCGTCCGCAGCACGGCATCCGGCGATACGACAAAGGGTGGACCCATGGCCTCCGCAGACCAGGCGGCGCAGAACAGCAAGGGACCGGGCGGCGGCACGCCGCAGGGCACAGCGCAGATCGGGGTGACCGGGCTGGCCGTGATGGGCCGCAACCTGGCCCGCAACCTCGCGCGTAACGGCTACGCCACCGCGGTCCACAACCGCACGGCCGCCCGTACCCGCGCCCTGGTCGAGGAGTTCGGTGGGGAGGGCACCTTCGTGCCGTCCGAGAGCGCCGAGGACTTCGTGGCCTCGCTGGAGCGGCCGCGGCGGATCATCGTCATGGTCAAGGCGGGCGAGCCGACCGACGCGGTGATCTCGGAGTTCGCGCCGCTGCTGGAGCCCGGCGACATCATCGTGGACGCGGGCAACGCGCACTTCGCCGACACCCGGCGCCGGGAGAAGGAGCTGCGCGAGCGCGGCATCCACTTCGTCGGCAGCGGCGTCTCCGGCGGCGAGGAGGGCGCGCTGCACGGCCCGAGCATCATGCCGGGCGGCTCCGCCGAGTCCTACGAGGCGCTCGCGCCGATGCTGGAGGCCATCTCGGCCAAGGCCGACGACGGCTCGCCGTGCGTGGCCCACATCGGCCCCGACGGCGCCGGGCACTTCGTCAAGATGGTCCACAACGGCATCGAGTACGCCGACATGCAGCTCATCGCCGAGGCCTACGACCTGCTGCGGTACGCGCTCGACCTGCCGCCGGCGAAGATCGCGGACGTCTTCCGCGGCTGGAACCAGGGCCGCCTGGACTCGTACCTCATCGAGATCACCGCGCAGGTGCTGGCGCACACCGACGCCGGCACCGACCGGCCGTTCGTCGACATCGTGCTCGACCAGGCGGAGCAGAAGGGCACCGGGCGCTGGACGGTGCAGACCGCGCTGGACCTCGGGGTGCCGGTCAGCGGCATCGCCGAGGCGGTGTTCGCGCGGTCCGTCTCCGGCCACGCGGACCTGCGCGAGGCCGCGCGCGAGCTGCCGGGTCCGACGCCGACGCTGCTGGACAGCGCCGCCTACGACCGCTTCGCGGACGACGTCGAGCAGGCGCTGTACGCCTCGAAGATCGTCGCCTACGCGCAGGGCTTCCACCAGATCGCGGCCGGCAGCGCCGAGTACGGCTGGAACGTCGACCAGGGCCGGGTCGCGGCGATCTGGCGGGCGGGCTGCATCATCCGTGCCGCCTTCCTCGACCGGATCAGGGCGGCGTTCGACGCCAGGCCCGACCTGCCGACGCTGCTGATCGACGAGCACTTCGGCGAGGCGCTGCGGGGCGCGCAGAGCGCCTGGCGGCGGGTGGTGAGCACGGCGGTGGAACTGGGCATCCCCACCCCGGGCTTCTCCGCGGCGCTCGCCTACTACGACAGCCTGCGCGCGCAGCGCCTCCCCGCCGCGCTCATCCAGGGCCAGCGCGACTTCTTCGGCGCCCACACCTACCGCAGGACCGACCGCCCCGGCACCTTCCACACCCTCTGGGCAACCCCCGACCGCCCCGAGGTCACCCCCTCCTGACCCCCGCACGCCCCGCGCCCCTGAGAAGCGCTCGCCCTCTCTGCAGAGGCGAGCCTCATGGCGCGCTGTGTGATCGGCGGTTGGGCGGAGCTTTGGCTGCCTGACGCTCCGCTCAACCGCCCTCAGCCACGACGGCGCCGTACGTGCGGATGCTTCACCACGCCGTTCGTTCCGCCAGGTAGCCGCGGTCAGTCTCGGACCGCTCCCTCAGGCCAGACAACCCGCACCGCTACCCCGACGTTCTCGGCGTAGCGGACGACATCGGCGGTACCGCCATAGCCCCGCGCCGGCTGACCGTCCCAGATAGCGATCACTTCGTCCACGAGGCCGACCAGGATCTCACTACCCGTGGTCGAGTACCGCCTGAGCGAACCACACGTCAGGACCATCAGCGATGCGGGACACGGCCGTAAGGTCCTCGGCACCGTAGCTGCTGACGATGTCGCCGAAGACCCAGCGAAAGAGGACGCTTCACTTCCCGCCGACACCGACGGGAAGTGAAGTCGAAGCTGGTCCTGGCGAGGAAGCCCTTGGTCAGGACGGAGCGATCTTGAGCCGGGACGATGTCAGAGCAGCTGACTACGCTCCCACCCATGAGCGAACCAACTCCCCAGTCACCCCCGTCCACGACCGCTTCCGAGGCGGAGGCCCTGTGCTCGGTACTTGAGCGCAACCGACGGACCTTCGCCTGGAAGACGCACGGGCTCGATGCCGCCGGGCTGCGGGCGACCACGGCCGCCAGCTCGATGACGCTCGGTGGCCTCGTCAAGCACGTGGCCTTGGTCGAGGCGGACTGGCTGGCGGTGAAGCTGGCCGGTCGTGAGTACGGTGCCCCCTGGGACGCTGTGGACTTCGACGCTGACTCCGACTGGGAATGGCGGACCGGGGCCGTGGACACTCCGGAGGACGTCTATGCGGTGTGGCGTGCCGCGGTCGAGCGGTCACGGCAACTGGTGGCCGAGGTCGTCAAGGAGCGTGGGCTCGACGGGCCGGCCTCGTTCACCTGGCCGAACGGTCGCATACCCAGCGTCCGCGACATGCTCCTGGACATGATCGAGGAGTACGCGCGACACACCGGTCACGCCGACATTCTTCGCGAGGCGGTGGACGGCCTGGTGGGCGAGAACGCACCCAGGGATTTCACCGTCTAGAGACCGGGGCGGGCCTGCAATCCTACGAGTTGGCCGTGTGAACACGGTGATCCGGTACCCGCAGGCACCGCATCTGCCGCATACCGACCCCAACCTCGTCCCCGGGCACACCCAGCGCAGGGGGCAATCAGCCAGGGGCGCGGGGAACTGCGCGCGCAACGACGACGACGACGACGGCGGGCCCGTGCGGGCCGATAGCACACCCGTAAACCCCGAAGACCAGCCTACGGCTGGGTGAGCATGCGCCACCCCGGCGCATAGTTCCCGTGCAGGATCAGCGACGCCGCCCCCACCGCCCCCACCGCCTCGCCGATCACGCTCTGCTCGACGGCGATCCGCCGGATCGCCCGGGCCACCGACGTCGCGTTGACCGCCGCGTCGATCTCCTCGCAGATGATCTGCTCGATGCCGCGTACCGCCTCGCCGCCGACGACGACCCGGTCGACGTCGAGCAGCGCGACCGCGCCGCGCGCGGCCTGGCCGAAGCGGCGGCCGGCGCGCTGGACGACGTCGCGGGCAGCCGGGTCACCGCGGCGGACCGCCTGCCGCAGGGTCTTCCAGTCGCGGTGGACGCAGTCCGCCGCGCCGGTCAGCCCGATGCGCTCGGCGGCAGCGCGCCCGTGCAGGTCGAAGAGTTCGCCGATGACACCGGCGGGACTGACGTAGGGGCCGACGCAGTTCGTGCTGCCGCAGTCGCAGGTGATCCCCTCGGCGTCGACGGCTATGTGGCCGAACTCCCCCGCGTTGCCCGAATCGCCGTGCAGCACCGTGTTGTTGAGGACGATGCCCGCGCCGACCCCGGTGCCGAGGTAGATGAACAGGAAGCTGCCGGCCCGCTCCTTGCCGCCGATCCAGCGTTCGCCGATGGCCGCGGCGGTGGCGTCGTTGTCCATCGCGACCGGCATGCCCGTGGCGGTCGCGAACATCTCCCGCAGCGGCACCCGGCCCCAGCCCGCGAAGTTGGGCGGTGAGACGACGGCGCCGGCCGGCCCGTCGATCGGTCCTGGCGCGGCGATGCCGGTGCCGAGCAGCCGGGCCGGGTCGATCCCGGTCCTGGCGGTGAGCCGCTGGGCGGCGGCGGCGATCCGGGTGACCAGGTCGGCGGGTTCCGCGCCGTCGGGGAGTTTGACCCGGCGGTCGGCCAGCACCTCGCCCGCGAGGTCGACGACCACGATCACCGCGGCGTCCGGGTCGAGTTGCACGCCGACCGCGTAGGCGCCGTCGGCCCGCGGCGAGAGCAGGGTGCGGCGCTTGCCGCCGTTGGAGGGGGCGTAGCCGGACTCGGAGACCAGTCCCGCGTCCAGCAGCCTGCGCACCACGTTAGAGACGGTCTGGCTGGTCAGACCGGTGAGCGGGGCCAGTTCCACCCGGCTGACCGGACCCGCGGTGCGTATCGCGTCCAGGACGACCGCCTGGTTGTACCCCCCGACCCGCGGAAGGTTGGTTCCCTGAGTCACCCTTCCCCGCCTCCTCCTCCGCCCCCCGGCATGCCACTCGGCGCGGCTCGCGGCGAAGTTTACATGTCACATGCGTTGACTTACTCAATCCATTGGATTTAGCTTCGCCGACATGCCAGGGCACGGGCGCCCTGCTGATTCGGGGTCGTCCCACCGGGCAACCCCCGCGCTGCCCGCAACCGTTGCGGGCCGACTCGGGTTCTTTCACCGGAGGCATACGTGCGAACGAGACTTCTCGCGGCAACCGCGATAGCGGCTGTCACGACCGTGTGTGCGGCAACGTTGTCAGGCTGTGGGTCGGACTCCGGCGGCAGCTCCGGCAAGACGATCAAGGTCGTCTACCAGCAGCAGCTCAACAACAGCAACAAGGTCCAGGCCGGCTTCCTCGGACCGATGGTCGACCAGTTCGAGAAGGCCAACCCCGGCACCACGGTGAAGCTCGTCCCGGTGACCGCGAGCGAGAACGACTACTACACCAAGATCCAGCTGATGATGCGCTCCCCCGCGACCGCGCCCGACCTGGTCTACGAGGACACCGCCACCATCAACTCCGATGTGGCGGGCGGCTATCTCAAGCCGCTGGACACCTACCTGAACACCTGGCAGGACTGGGCCAGCTTCGCTGCGCCCGCCAAGGCCGCGATGAAGTACGCCGCCGACGGCAAGACCTACGGCGTGCCCGACAACACCGACACCCGCGGCATCTGGTACAACAAGCAGCTCTTCGCGCAGGCCGGCATCGCCGTCCCCTGGCAGCCGAAGACCTGGGACGACGTGCTGACCGCGGCCCGTACGGTCAAGGCCAAGGTCCCCGGGGTGGCGCCGCTGAACGTCTACACCGGCGTGGCCGGCGGCGAGGCGTCCTCGATGCAGGGCTTCGAGATGCTGCTGTACGGCACGCCCGCGGCCAACGACTCGCTGTACGACACCAAGCAGCAGAAGTGGGTCGTCGGCAGCAAGGGCTTCAAGGACGCGCTGAACTTCGTGCACACGGTGTTCAGCGAGGGCCTCGGCCCGTCCGCGCAGCAGGCGCTGGGCGCCAACTTCCAGGCCGCGGTGGGCACCGAGATGATCCCGCAGGGCAAGCTGGCGATCGACATCGACGGCTCCTGGATGCCCAACAACTGGATCCGCACCGGCCCCGAGCCGTGGCCGCAGTGGGAGACCACGATGGGCATGGCGGCGATGCCGACGCAGAGCGGCCAGGGCAGCGGCAAGGTCAGCATGTCGGGCGGCTGGGCCTGGTCGATCCCGGCCAAGGCGAAGAGTCCCGATCTGGCCTGGAAGTTCATCCAGTTCCTGGAGACCAAGGCCAACTCGGCTCAGTGGAACAGCGTCAACGCCACCATCGCGGTGCGCACCGACGTGGCGACCGACCCGGCGTATCTGAAGGCGCTGCCCACCAACGAGTTCTTCAGCGCGCTGGTCCCCGACACCTTCTACCGTCCCGGCCTGCCCGCGTACACCCAGGTCTCCAGCTCCATCCAGAAGGCCATGGAGGCGGTGACCACAGGTCAGGCGTCGGTGGACAAGGCGGCCGGCACCTTCGACAGCGACGTGAAGACCGCGGTCGGCGCCGACAAGACCGTCCAGGGCGCGCAGTGACCTCGTCCGCCGCCACCGCCACCGCCGGGCCGCGCCGCGGCCGGGCGGTGGGCGGTCTGCTGCGCGGCATGCCGCTGCTGCCGGCCGTGGTGCTGCTCGCGGTCTTCCTGGCCGGACCGATCGCGTACTGCGTCTACTACGCGTTCACCGACATGCAGCTCACCGGTGCGTCCGGCACCCACTTCGTCGGCTTCGACAACTTCACCCGGGCCTTCGGCGACTCGGACTTCGTCAACGCGGTCGTGCTCACCCTGGTGTTCGTGGTCGGCTCGGCCGTCGTCGGGCAGAACACCCTGGGGCTCGCGCTGGCGGTGCTGATGGAGAAGGCCACCCGGCCGGTCCGGGCCGTCACCAGCACGGTGGTGATCGCCGCCTGGGTGCTGCCCGAGGTGGTGGCGGGCTACCTGATGTACGCCTTCTTCTTCCAGCAGGGCTCGCTCAACGCGATCCTGCGCGGGCTGCACCTGCCGCAGCAGAACTGGCTGTACACCCTGCCGATCCTGGCGGTGTGCCTGGCCAACGTGTGGCGCGGCACGGCCTTCTCGATGCTGGTGTACTCCGCCGCGCTCAACGACGTCCCGCAGGAGCTGGTGGAGGCGGCCGAGGTGGACGGCGCCGGTCCCTGGCAGCGGCTGTGGCGGGTGACGCTGCCGGTGATCCGTCGCTCGGTGATGACCAACCTGATGCTGATCACCCTGCAGACGCTGTCGGTCTTCGGCCTGATCTACACCATGACCCGCGGCGGTCCCGGCAACAAGACCGAGACGCTGCCGGTGTTCATGTACCAGCAGGCCTTCACCAGCAGCCTGATCGGGTACGGCACGGCCGTCGCGCTGGTGCTGCTGGTGGTGGGCGCGCTGTTCTCGGTCGTCTACATCCGGATGCTCAAGATGGAGGAGGACTGATGGCCGTCACGAGCAGTCCGCGGGCGGTACGGGTCCGCCCGGAAGCCGACCGGCAGGCGGTCGGCGGCACCCGCAGGCGGCGGGTGGCGACCGGCCGGATCGCCGTCAACGCCTCCCTGCTGGTCTTCTCCGCGCTGTATCTGGTGCCGCTGCTGTGGATGCTGCTGGCCTCGGTCAACGCGCACGGCAGCTTCAAGCTGACCGTGCCGTCGCCGACCGGTGACAACTTCCGGCAGATCCTCAACACCGACACCACCTACCGGCCGATGCTCAACGGCCTGCTGATGTGCGGCGGCGGCACCCTGCTGTGCGTGGTGTGCTCGGTGCTGGCCGCCTATCCGCTGTCGCGGTTCAGGTCGCGGCTGCGCAGGCCGTTCCTCTACACCATCCTCTTCAGCACCGGGCTGCCGATCACCGCGGTGATGATCCCGGTGTACAGCATGTTCGTGCAGGTCAACCTGATCGACTCGATGCCCGGTACGACGCTCTTCCTGGCCGCGGCGGCACTGCCGTTCGGGATCTGGCTGATGAAGAACTTCATGGACGGGGTGCCGCTGGTCCTGGAGGAGGCGGCCAGGATCGACGGCGCCAACGCGATGCAGGTGCTGTGGCGGATCGTGCTGCCGCTGATGTGGCCCGGCGTGATCGTGGTGACGATCTTCACCTTCATCGGGATGTGGGGCAACTTCTTCGTGCCCTTCATCCTGCTGCTCTCGCCGGAGAAACTGCCTGCCTCGGTCAGCGTGTTCACCTTCCTGAGCGCGCACGACCAGACGCAGTACGGGCAGTTGTCGGCCTTCTCGATCATCTACTCCATCCCCGTGGTGATGCTCTACCTCGTCCTCGCCCGCCGGCTCGGCGGCGGCTTCGCCCTGGGCGGCGCGCTCAAGGGCTGACCTCCCGCAACGACCACCGACACTCCCGACCCACGGGAAGGCTTCGCCATGCACACCGACCCCACCATCACCGAGCAGCGGCTGGACCGCATGCTGAGCCAGCGCCTGCGACCCGCGGTGCACGCCCGCTGCGTGCCGCTCACCGTCGAGGTGTGGCACGTCCCCGGCGAACCGGTACCGGTCGCCACCGGCCTCGCCGCCGACTTCGGCCCGGCCCGGGTCGGCGACCGCTGGGGGCCTGCCTGGTCGACCAGCTGGTTCAAGATCACCGGCCGGATACCCCAGGAGTGGGCGGGCCTGCCGGTGGAGGCGGTGCTCGACCTGGGCTTCGGCACCACCGAGCCGGGCTTCTCCGCGGAGGGGCTGGTCTACCGGCAGGACGGCACCGCGGTGAAGGCGCTCAACCCGCGCAACACCCACCTGCCCGTCACGGCGGCGGCAGCCGGCGGCGAGCAGCTGACGTACTACATCGAGGCGGCCGCGAACCCGGTCGTCATGCACTCGGGGCCCGATCAGCTGACCTTCTACCCCACCCCGCTGGGCGACCGCGCGGCCTGGCTGCACGATGCGGACGGCGCCGGGGACCGCGACCCGCTGTACCGGCTGCGGCGGATGGACCTGGCCGTCTTCGACGCCGGTGTCTTCGAGCTGGTCCAGGACCTGGACGTGCTCGGGCAGTTGATGCACGAGCTGCCCGAGCAGTCCACCAGGCGCTGGCAGTTGCTGCGGGCCATCGAGCGCGCACTCGACGCGATCGACCTGCAGGACATCGGCGGCACCGCGGCGGCCGCCCGCGAGGTGCTGGCCCCCGCGCTGGCCGCGCCCGCGAGCCCGAGCGCCCACCGGATCTCGGCGATCGGCCACAGCCACATCGACTCGGCGTGGCTGTGGCCGCTGCGCGAGACGGTACGGAAGGTGGCGCGCACCGTCTCCAGCGTCACGCAGTTGATGGACGACCATCCCGGCTTCCGCTTCGTGATGTCGCAGGCGCAGCAGCTGGCCTGGCTCAAGGAGCACCGGCCCGAGGTCTACGCGCGCGCCCAGGAGAAGGCCAAGACCGGGCAGTTCCTGCCGGCCGGCAGCCTGTGGGTGGAGCCGGACACCAACATCACCGGCGGTGAGTCGCTGGTGCGGCAGTTCGTCCACGGCAAGCGGTTCTACCTGGAGGAGTTCGGGGTCGAGACCGAGGAGATGTGGCTGCCCGACACCTTCGGCTACAACGCGGCGCTGCCGCAGCTGATGAAGCTGGCCGGGGTGCGCTGGTTCCTGACGCAGAAGATCTCCTGGAACACCACCAACAAGTTCCCGCACCACACCTTCTGGTGGGAGGGCATCGACGGCACCCGGATCTTCAGCCACTTCCCGCCGGTCGACACCTACAACAGCGACCTGTCCGGGGCCGAAGTGGCCCACAGCGAGCGGAACTTCCAGGACAAGGCGGCCACCGACCGCTCCCTGGTGCCGTTCGGCTACGGCGACGGCGGTGGCGGCCCCACCCGGGAGATGATGGCCCGCGCCGACCGGCTCGCCGACCTGGAGGGCTCGCCGCGGGTCGCGGTGGAGGCGCCGGCGGACTTCTTCGCCAAGGCGTTCGCCGACCACCCCGACGCGCCGGTGTGGGTGGGCGAGTTGTATCTGGAGTTCCACCGCGGCACCCTGACCAGCCAGTTGGCCACCAAGCAGGGCAACAGGCGCAGCGAGCACCTGCTGCGGGAGGCCGAGTTGTGGGCGGCGACGGCGGCCGCGCGGACCGGGGCGCCGTATCCGTACGAGGCGCTCGACCGGCTGTGGAAGACGGTGCTGCTGCACCAGTTCCACGACATCCTGCCGGGTACGTCGATCGCCTGGGTGCACCGGGAGGCGGAGCAGACCTACCGGGAGGTCGCGGCCGAGCTGGAGGAGCTGATCGGGTCGGCTCAACGGGCGCTGGCCGGTCCTCCCGGGCAGCAGGGCGAGGTGGTCTTCAACGCCGCCCCGCACGCGCGCGGCGGCGTCCCCGCGCTGGGTGCCACGCCCAGGACCCGGGTGCCGGGGCGTACTCCCCCGGTGGCCGACGGCGACGGCTTCGTGCTGGACAACGGCCTGGTGCGGGTGGTGGTCGACGGCCGCGGGCTGGTCACCTCCGCATACGACATCACCGCGGGCCGCGAGGCGCTGGCGCCGGGTGCGGTGGCCAACCTGCTGCAGCTGCACCAGGACTTCCCCAACAAGTGGGACGCCTGGGACATCGACGTCTTCTACCGCAACACCGTGCGCGACCTCACCGAGGCCGACGAGGTGACCGTCGTGGACGGCGGGGTGCGGGTGGTGCGCACGGTCGGCGCGTCGCGGATCGAGCAGACCCTGACGCTGGAGCAGGGCGCCCGGCGGCTGGACGTGGACACGCTGGTCGACTGGCACGAGCGGGAGAAGCTGCTCAAGGCGTCCTTCCCGCTGGACGTACGGGCCGCGCACTCCACCGCGGAGATCCCGTTCGGCCAGGTGGAGCGGCCCACGCACACCAACACCAGCTGGGAGGCGGCCAAGTTCGAGGTGTGCGCGCACCGCTTCCTGCACGTCGGCGAGCCGGGCTGGGGCGCGGCGCTGGTCAACGACTCGACGTACGGCCACGACATCACGCGGGACGTACGCCCCGACGGCGGTACGACGACCACGGTACGGCTCTCGCTGCTGCGCTCGTCCCGCTTCCCCGACCCGCAGGCCGAGCAGGGCACCCACCGGCTGCGGTACGCCCTGGTGGTGGGGGTGGAGCCGGCTGACGCGGTGCGTGAGGGCTACCACCTGAACCTGCCGGAGCGTACGGTGCCGGGCAGCGCGGTGGTGGAACCCCTGGTCGCGGTCGACCAGGAGGGTGTGGTGGTCTCGGCGGTCAAGCTGGCCGACGACCGCTCGGGCGATGTGGTCGTGCGGCTCTACGAGTCCCACGGCCGCCGGGTGCGGGCGACGCTCACCCCCGGTTTCGCACTGGGCGGCGCGGTGGTGACCGACCTGCTGGAGCGTCCGCTGCCCGACGACGGCAGCCACGAGGTGGCCGGCTCCGGGGTGCGGCTGTCGCTGCGGCCGTTCCAGATCCTCACCCTGCGGCTGGCGGTGCGGCGCGACTGACAGCGCGGCGCCGCAGGAAGGGCCACGGGGGCATCGCCGGTCGGAGGGGACCGGCGATGCCCTCGGCTTGTGCGCGGGCGATGCCCCCGGCTTGTGCGCGCGGGAGGTGCGTGCTCAGCTGCCCAGCTCGCCGGTCAGCGGTGCCCGGGACAGCCGGAGCGTGCCGAGGGTGATCAGCGCGACGCCGACCAGTTCGGGCAGGACCCACCAGCCGGTGCGGATGTGCTCGGCGTAGACCAGCACTCCCAGCAGCAGGCTGACCGTCGCGTCGCCGAGGGTCAGCGCCGGCTGCGAGGCCGCGATGGACCCGGCCTGCAGGGCGTTCTCCAGCAGGAACACCGCCGTCACCCCGCACAGCGCGAACCCGTACGTCTGCCACGCCGCCAGGAAGGCGCCGAAGCCGTCGTCGGAGAAGGTGTTGGCGGCCGACTTCATCAGCGCGGCCGTCAGCGCGTTGGAGACGGCGGCGGCGGAGCCGAGCAGCGCCGCCCTGGCCGCCCCGGACGGCCGGCGCCTGGCGGCACCGACCGTGAGGGCGGTGGCCGCCACGCACAGCACCACCGCCGGAATCCAGCGGGCCATCGACGCCTGCGGCCGGCCGCCGTCGGGCGCCGCGGCGGCCAGCGCCAGCACCAGGCCCGCGACCATGCAGCCGACCGCGATCCAGCCCGTCCTGGGCAGGGTGCGGTGCAGCACGGGCAGGGCGATCAGCAGGGCGAAGGGCAGTTCCAGGATGAAGACCGGCTGCGCCAGCGCCAGCGGCCCCGTCACCAGGGCCAGCGCCTGGAAGAGCGCCGCGCCGACCACACCGCAGATGCCCAGCAGCCAGACCGGCTGCCTGGCCAGGTCCTTCAGCAGCCGCGGCCGCAACGCGTCCTTGGCGGGCACGGAGATCGCGGCCTTGCGCTGCAGCACCGTCCCGGTCGCGTTGCTGGCCGCACCGATGAGCGCGAAGAACACGCAGAGCACCAGCAGGGTCGGCCTCCGGAGGCGTCATGGCCCGGCGCGCAGCGGGACGCCGGGGCGGAAGGGTCCGCGGCCGGCCGCGGACGTCTGTCCGCCCCAGCATCCGCCGTCGCACCGGCCCCGCCGCCCACCGGCCGCGCCGACCTGCGCCCCTTCACCCGTTCGCGCCAGCGCCCCGGGGCGGCCGCCCCGGGGCGCCGAGGTCCTCCGCGGGACGCCGCGGTGTCAGCTCGCGAAGGCGTTGACGCCGGTGAGCTCGGCCGACAGCGCCCACAGGCGGGCGGCCTCCTCGGGGTCGACGGCGTAGTCCTGCACTCCGCCGCGCGCACCGGAGTCCGAGGCGGGCCCGGCGATGTCGCAGTCCTCCAGGTACACCCCGCCGGCCCCGTCGAGCGCCGGTGAGGTCGCCGCCCAGACCTGGGTGGAGGCGCCCTCCTCGGGGGACTTGAAGCCGGTCGGGTCCACCGGGTTGCCGTCCTCGTCGATCCAGCCGAGGGCGACCATCTCTGCCGTGGGCAGGTGCCGCTGCAGCGGGGTGAGGATGCCGCCCGGGTGCAGCGCGAAGGCCCGTACGTTCCGGCCGGCGGCGAGGGTGTCGAGCTGCCGGGCGAAGAGCACGTTGGCGGTCTTGGCCTGCCCGTAGGCCTGCCACTTGTCGTACCCCTGATCGAACTGGATGTCGCCCCAGCGGATCGGCGAGAGGCGGTGGCCGCCGGAGGACACCGCCACCACCCGGGCGCCGCCCCGCTCGATCGCCGGCCACAGCCGGTTGACCAGCGCGTAGTGCCCGAGGTGGTTGGTGGCGAACTGCGCCTCCCAGCCGGGCCCGACCCGGGTCTCCGGGCAGGCCATGATGCCCGCGCTGTTGATGACGATGTCGATGTCGCGGCCGGTGGCGAGGAAGCGGTCGGCGAAGTCGCGGACGCTGTCGAGGTCGGCCAGGTCGAGCTGGTCCACCTCGACGCCCTCGATACCCGCCAGCGCCTCGGCCGCGGTCTGCGGACGGCGGGCCGGGACCACCACGTGGGCGCCGGCCTTCGCCAGTGCCCGGGTGGTCTCCAGGCCGATGCCCGAGTAGCCGCCGGTGACGAGCGCGAGCTTTCCGGTCAGGTCGATGCCGCTGAGGACCTCGTCCGCGGTGCTGTGGGCGCCGAAGCCCGAACCGATCGGTTTCTGTGGCGTAGTCATGCTCCAGAGGCTAGGAGTTGAAGTGCGCTCCAGCGCAAGCCCGCCAGGTGACACGCCTGCGTGTCAGCAGCCGAGCCGTACGGCGTCGACGATCAGGTCGTCGTCGCCGCTGCCGGGCCGCCCCCGCATGTCGACGACCGACAGGCGCCACCCGCCGCGGTCGAGCGCCACCGAGTGCCAGCCGGCCTCGTCCTTGCGGAACACCTGGTGCCACCCGGCCCGGCCCAGCTCGGCGAGCAGGCGGTGGGCCTCCTCCGGCGTTCCGGCGGTGGCGTCCGGCCACTCGGCCATGCACTGCGGGGGCATCGGTGTGCCTTTGCGCCCGCTGGAGAATCGCAGCACGATGGTCTCGCCGTCGGACCAGCTGTGCAGTCCCACCCGGCTGATCACCGCCGCCACGTCCGCCTGGACCTCGCCCTTGCCGAGCGCCGCGTCCGGCACCCCGCCGATCACCGCCACCGCCCCGTCCGCCGCCGCCGGCACCGCGCACACCACCGCGACGGCCGCCAGCGCCGCCCACCCCGCCCGCATCGCATCCCCCTGCTGTCACACGCTGTCGTTACGCGCTCCGCGATCATCCCGCACGCCGGGACATGCGCGCGCTGCGGGCACGCCATCAGGCCACTAGGCTGAACGGCGGACCTGCACGGAGCGAAACGCGCAGGCAGCAGATGGGGACGGGGATGCCCATGACAGCACCGGACAGCACACGCCGAGCCGTGCTCCTGACCGTCGACGACGACCCGGGGGTCTCCCGTGCCGTCGCCCGCGACCTGCGGCGCCGGTACGGCGAGCGCTACCGCGTGGTGCGGGCCGAGTCCGGCGAGTCGGCACTGGACGCGCTGCGGCAGATGAAGCTGCGCGGCGACCTGGTCGCGGTGATCCTCGCGGACTACCGCATGCCGCAGATGAACGGCATCGAGTTCCTCGAGCAGGCCATGGACGTCTACCCCGGCGCCCGGCGGATCCTGCTCACCGCCTACGCCGACACCGGCGCCGCGATCGACGCGATCAACGTCGTCGACCTGGACCACTACCTGCTCAAGCCGTGGGACCCGCCGGAGGAGAAGCTCTACCCGGTCGTCGACGACCTGCTGGAGAGCTGGCTGGGCTCCGACCACCGCCCGGTGCCGGAGACCAAGGTCGTCGGCCACCGCTGGTCGGCCCGGTCGTCGGGGGTCAGGGAGTTCCTGGCCCGCAACCAGATCCCGTACCGCTGGTATCTGTCCGACCAGTCCGAGGGCCGGCGGCTGCTGGACGCCGCGGGGCACGACGGGCTGCGGCTGCCGCTGGTCATCGCGCCCGGCGGCGAGGTGCTGATCGAGCCGTCGGACCAGGACCTGGCCGCACAGGTGGGGCTGTCGACCACGCCGGCGGAGGAGTTCTACGACCTGGTGGTCATCGGCGCGGGCCCCGCGGGCCTGGGTGCGGCGGTCTACGGCGCCTCCGAGGGGCTGAACACGGTCCTGGTGGAGCGCACCGCGACCGGCGGCCAGGCCGGGCAGAGCGCCAGGATCGAGAACTACCTCGGCTTCCCCGACGGGGTCTCCGGCGCGCAGCTCACCGACCGCGCCCGCCGCCAGGCGACCCGTTTCGGTGCCGAGCTGCTCACCGCCTGTGAGGTCACCGGCCTGGAGGTCAGCGGCCCCGCCCGCACCGTCCGGTTCGCGGACGGCTCCTCGGTCTCGGCGCAGAGCGTCATCCTCACCACCGGGGTGGCCTACCGGCTGCTGGACGTGCCGGGGCTGGCCGAGCTGACCGGCCGCGGCGTCTACTACGGCTCGGCGCTGACCGAGGCCGCGGGCTGCGAGGACCAGGACGTCTACATCGTCGGCGGCGCCAATTCGGCCGGGCAGGCCGCGGTCTACCTGTCGCGGGGCGCGAAGTCGGTGACGCTGCTGGTCCGCGGGCCGTCACTCGAGGCGTCCATGTCGCACTACCTGATCCAGCAGATCGCCGCGATCCCCACCATCCGGGTCCGTACCGGCACCGTCGTCGCCGCCGCGCACGGCGAGGACCACCTGGAGGGCCTGACGCTGCGGGACACCGCGAGCGGCGGAACGGAAATGGTGGACGCCCAGCGTTTGTTCGTATTCATCGGGGCGGCACCGCGCACCGAGTGGCTGGAAGGGGTGGTCCGCAGGGACGGACACGGCTTCCTGCTGACCGGGCCCGACCTGGCCGCCGAGGGCGAGCGCCCGCCCGGCTGGGAGCCCGATCGGCCGCCGTACCACCTGGAGACCAGCGTGCCCGGGGTCTTCGCGGCCGGCGACGTCCGCTCGGAGTCCGCCAAGCGGGTCGCCTCCGCCGTCGGTGAGGGCGCGATGGCCGTCATGCTCGTACACCGCTACCTGGAGGGGCTGTGAGCGTCTCAAGTCTGGAGGGACCGTGACCGGCGCGACGCTGCCGTGCGACCCGGCGGAACTGCGGTCGCTTTTCCTGTTCGAGCACCTGTCGCCCGAGCAGCTGGCCCGGCTGTGCAGCGCGGGCCGTATGGAGGCCGCGGAGCCGGGTCCCGTCTACGCCGAGGGCGACGCCGCGACCTGCTTCTACGTCCTGCTCGAAGGCACCGTGGTCACCTCGCGGCGGGTCGGCACCGACGACATCGAGGTCAACCGGACCTCGCAGCGCGGGGTCTACGCCGGCGCGTTCCAGGCGTATCTGGGCGACCAGGTCCCGCAGCTCTACACCAACTCGATGCGGGTCACGCAACCGTCCCGGTTCTTCGTGCTGTCCGCCGACGAGTTCGCGAAGATCATGCGCGACTGGTTCCCGATGGCGGTGCACCTGCTGGAGGGGCTGTTCTTCGGCAACCGGACCTTCCAGCAGGTGGTCAGCCAGCGCGAGCGGCTGCTCGCGCTGGGGTCGCTGTCGGCCGGCCTGACCCACGAGCTGAACAACCCGGCCGCCGCCGCGCTGCGCGCCACCTCGGCGCTGCGCGACCGGGTGGCCGGCATGCGCCACAAGCTGAAGGTCCTGACCGGCGGCCCCTACCGGCAGTCCGACCTGGACACGCTGATCGGGGTGCAGGAGCGGGCCGTCGAGCGGATCGCCAAGGCGCAGGAGCTGAGCCCGATGGAGGCCTCCGACCAGGAGGACGCGGTCGCCGACTGGCTGGACGACCACAACATCTCCGGCGGCTGGGACCTGGCACCGGTCTTCGTCCAGGCGGGCCTGGACGAGGAGTGGCTGGAGCAGGTCGCGGCCGCGGTGGACTCCGAGCTGCTGGAGAGCGCGGTGCGGTGGCTGAACTACACCGTCGAGACCGAGCTGCTGATGAACGAGATCGAGGACTCCACCTCCCGGGTGTCGGGACTGGTCAACGCCGCCCGGCAGTACTCGCAGCTGGACCGGGCGCCCTTCCAGGTGGTCGACATCCACGAGCTGCTGGACAGCACCCTGCAGATGCTGGCCGGGAAGATCGGCCCCGAGGTGACGGTGGTCAAGGAGTTCGACCACACGCTGCCGAAGATCCCCGCCTTCCCGGGCGAGCTGAACCAGGTGTGGACGAACCTGATCGACAACGCGGTCGCCGCGATGGACGGGGTGGGCACCCTCACCGTGCGCACCTCGCGGGACCACGGCAGGCTGGTGGTGGACTTCCAGGACACCGGTCCCGGGGTCCCCGAGGAGATCCGGCAGCGGATCTTCGAGCCGTTCTTCACCACCAAGCCGGTGGGCCAGGGCACCGGGCTCGGGCTCGACATCTCGTGGCGGATCGTGGTCAACAAGCACCACGGCGACCTGAACGTCGAGTCGGAGCCGGGCAACACCCGTTTCCGGGTCAGGCTGCCGCTCACCGCCAGCAACCCCGACGCCGAGGAGGCCGCCGAATGAGCACCGCCGACATCCCAGGGATCGACCCGTCAGTACCCCCGAGCGGCGACGGCTGCACGGAGTGCGACAAGGCCGGCGGCTGGTGGTTCCACCTGCGCAGGTGTACCGCCTGCGGGCACGTCGGCTGCTGCGACAGCTCGCCCTCGCAGCACGCCGCCGCGCACGCCGCCGCCACCGGCCACCCGGTGATCAGGAGCTACGAACCGGGTGAGAGCTGGTTCTGGAACTACGTCACCGAGAGTTACGTCGAGGACGGTCCCGATCTCGCCCCGCCGCAGAACCATCCCATGGCCCAGTCGACGCCGGGACCCGCCGACCGGGTGCCCCGCGACTGGCAGGCCCATCTGAACTGACGCTGTTGGGGAGCACCCCCGGATGACCACCGCACGAGACCTGCTGTTCGTGGCCATGGACATGCCGTCGAGCCGGACGCTGGAGCGCGGCGACCTGTCGCTGGCGCTGGCCGGGGCCGAGCTGATCGATCTGCTCGGCCTCGGCGCGGCCACGCTGGACGGCGAGTTCGTGCTGCCCACGGGCCTGCTGGACACCGCCGACCCGCAGCTCGACCTGGCAGCGGCGGCCGTGGCCCCGGTGGCGGACGGTGAGACCGTCGAGGACTGGCTGTGGCGCAGGGGACGTGGGCTGTCCGACACGTATGTCGCTGCGCTGGAGGCGGACGGGCTGCTCGGGCGGGAGGAGCGGCGGCGCTTCCTGGTGCTGCGCACCAGCCGGATGGTGCTCGCCGACTCCGCCGGGCGGCGGCGGGCGGCGCACCGCTGGGCCGCGGACGAGCCGGTGCTGCTCGCGCTGGCGGACGCCGTCGGGATCTCCGGGCCGCCGCCCGTGCCCGAGCCGAGGCCAGGCCCCGACGCCACGGTCCTCGCGGGCGTGCGCCACGCCGTGGCCGAGCTTGCCGCGGAGCGGCGGAGGCGGGCGCATCGCCTCGACGAAGCGCACCAGACCTCCGTCCGCCGCGGCTTCTGATCCCCCCGGGCGCCCCCCGCCCCCGCCGGCCGAGCCTTTTCCCGGGTCCTTCCCCCGATGTGCGGCTGAGCGCGCAGTTCCGCCCCCCGAGCTTCGCCTGGGGGTACCCCAGCGCCCCTTCAGGTCCTGCCCCTTGCGGCGGGCTTTGCATCTCACGGTGCATCGTGGCTTGTCGCGCAGTTCCCCGCACCCCCAGGTGATTGCCCCTTGCAGCAAGCGATCGCCCGCAGCACCGTCGTGGTTGCTCGCGCAGTTCCCCGCGCCCCTGGGGGGTTGCCCTCTGTACAGAGGGTGAGCGTTTTTCAGGGGCGCGGGGAACTGCGCGACCAGCCACGACGGCGCGGCAGACAAGCACCGCACCGCAAGGGGCAAATCACCCCCTGGCCGGGAATCGCTTACGCGTCGCGGTAGCGGAAGGCGGCGAGGCCGCAGAGGAGGCCCCCCAGCGCCCACGTGGTGAGGACGGCGAGGCCCGGGTAGGGGCCGATCGGGGCGTCGGGCGCCGGGATCGTGGTCTGGACCGCGAGCCCCGCCGTCATCGGCCCGATCTGCTGCAAGTGCCGGTACCAGTGCGGGTCGGACACGACCGACGCGAGGATCGGGAAGAGGTAGAGCAGCCCGAGCACCGCCCCGACCGCGGCGGCGGAGTCCCGTACCGCGGTGGCCACCCCGAGGCTGAGCAGCCCGACCAGCACCAGATAGAGCACCGAACCGGCGGCAGCCCTGAGCACGGGGCCGTCCCAGGGTGAGAAGCCGGTGAAGCCGTTCCCCGGCAGGATGAGCCGCCCGGCCAGCATGGAGCCGCCCACGGCGAGCGTGCCCGCGACCAGCAGCAGGCCGGCCAGGACCGCGGCCTTCGCCGCGAGGACCGTGGCCCGCTGCGGCACCGCCGTGACGGTCGTACGGATCATGCCGGTGCCGTACTCCCCGCTGATCAGCAGCACCGCGAGCACCGCCGCCCCCGCCTGCCCGAACTGGACGCCGGTCAGGCTGAGTTTCGCCGGGTCCTGGGTGCACCCCGCGGCGGGGCAGTGCACCGCCGCGACCGTGGCCGTGCTCACCGCCACGGTGAGCACGACGACACCGGCCAGCAGCCAGAGCAGACCCGGCAGCGTACGGACCTTGGTCCACTCGGCGCGCGCCGCCTGCCGCAGCGCGCTCACGCGTCCCTCCTGCGCAGCAGGACGGCCGCGGCGGCGACGACGGCCGCCGCGTAACCGCACAGCACGGCCAGCCCGGCCCACGGCGACAGCGGGAAGTAGCCGTCCGCGGGCGTGTAGCCGGCGGCGACCTGCGCGTACTGGTGCACGCTCTGCTGTACTGCGAAGGCCGCGGCCGGGGTGAGCCGGGTCAGCCAGCGGGAGGGTCCGGCCGGCAGCACCGCGGCGACCGCGAGGATGTACGGCAGCACGATCGCGACGACCACCGCGGTGACCGCGCCCGCGCTGCGCCGCAGGACCGTACCGAGCGCCAGCGCGAGGACCGCGGTGACGGCGAAGAGCGCCGCGGTCCCCAGGACCACCCGGACGTCGGTCGCGAAGGGCGTCCGGTGCATCGGGAAGCCCTTGCCCTTCTCGACCGCCGCGACCAGCGGTACGGCGATTGCGGCGGCGACCAGCCCGGTGGCGAAGGACACCGCCCCGATCACGACGGCCTTGGCGGCCAGCACCCGGCCGCGCCGCGGGCTCGCGGTGAGCGTGGTGCGGATCAGCCCGCGGCGGTATTCGGCGGTGACGAACATCGTGGCCACCACGGTCACCACGACGAGCCCGGCGAAGGCGCCGATCAGGCTGGACTCGACGGTCTTGGCGGGCGAGCCGCGCCCGGGCACCACAGGGGCGATGTCGCCGCTGCCGGTCACCGTGTAGGTCCCGCCCTGCTGCCGGTAGCCCAGGCCCGCGGCGCCGGGGTCGGCGGGGCCGCCGCCCCCGATGACGTCCGAGGTCCAGCGGGCACCGGCGGCGCCGCGCAAGTCCACCGAGTCGAAGACGGCGGTGGCCCTGCTGGGTCCGCCGTTGCTGCTGGAGCCGCTGAGCGACTTGCTGGTGACGAGGTATTCGGGCGAGGAGCTGAACAGCCCCGCCTGCACGGTCGCGGGCAGCCCCGCCAGGTGGGCGGTGCCGATGGTGTGCCAGTGCGTGCCGTCTGCCGAGTCGTAGCCGGTGAGGGTGTCGCCCGCGCGGGTCAGCCGCAGCCAGCGCGGCGACGACGCGGAGACCGCGCCCGGTGTCCCGGCCGCGTCGTGCGTGTAGTCGTACTGCATGCGCACCCCGTGGCTGCCGGTGAGCGCGACGGCCGCGTACGCGGAGCCCTGCTTGGTGCCGTCCTTGACGATGACGCCGGCCTTCGCCCAGGGCTGCACGCCGGGCACCATGCCGGCCGTGGGGTCGCCGTCCGCCGGCACCCGGCCGTCCGGCGGGTAGAGCCCGGCCAGCGAGGTGACCCGCACGGTGATGCTGCCGTCGCCGGTCAGCGGGCGGTGCACCAGCGTCATGCCGTCGCGGACCTCCTCGCCGCCGGGGCCGGTCAGCGCGGTGTGGTGGCAGCTGCTGCCGTGCGGTCCCGCGCAGGAGATGCTGTTGCCCGCGGCGCCCAGCAGCCCGACCGCGACGGTGACCAGGCAGGCCGTCAGCATACCGGCGACCCAGCCGCGTACGGTCCTGAACTTGGTCCACTCGCCGTGCAGCTGCCGCAGGAAGCCGTCGCGTGCCACGGGCTGCGCGGAGCGGTACGGGGTGGCGGTCGTGGTGGCGGTCACCGGGTGCCTCCCGACTGGAACTCGACGGCGTCACGGGTCAGTTCCATGTACGCCTCCTCCAGCGTCGCCCGGTGGGCGCCGATCTCCGAGAACGGCACGTCGGCCCGGCCGAGCAGGGACGCGACGCGCTGCGAGTCGATCCCCGAGACGGTGAGGGTCTCGGAGCCGGTGGCGGCGACGACGGCGCCGGCCCGGGCGAGCACGGTCATCGCCTGGGCGCGGGCGGTGGTGCGCAGCGTGACCCGGTCGCCGGACGCCGCAGCGATCAGGTCGGCGACGCTGGTGTCGGCGATCACCCTGCCGCGGCCGACGACCACCAAGTGCTGTGCGGTGTCCTGCAGTTCACTCATCAGGTGGCTGGACACCAGCACGGCACGGCCCTCGGCGGCGAGCGAGCGCAGCAGGCCGCGCATCCACACGATGCCCTCGGGGTCCATGCCGTTGAAGGGCTCGTCCATGATCAGCACCGGCGGGTCGCCGAGCAGGGCGGCGGCGATACCGAGCCGTTGGCGCATGCCGAGTGAGAAGCCGCCCGCCTTGCGCCGGGCCGCGGTTCCCAGGCCCGCGTACTCGACGACCTCGTCGACCCGGCGGGCGGACAGCCCCTGCGAGTGGGCCAGCCACAGCAGGTGGCCGCGGGCGCTGCGGCTGGGCTGCAGCGCACCGGCGTCCAGCAGCGAGCCGACGTGGCTCAGCGGGTTGCGCAGTGCCTGGTAGCGCAGGCCGCCGATCAGGGCGGTGCCCTCGTCGGCCGAGTCGAGGCCGAGTATCACCCGCATCGTGGTGGACTTGCCCGCGCCGTTCGGCCCGACGAACCCGGTGATCCGCCCGGGTGTGACGGTGAACGTCATCCCGTCGAGCGCCGCGGTCGAGCCGAACCGCTTGCGCAGGTCCGAGACTTCGATGGTTGCTTCCATGCGGTGAAGGCTAGGCAGGCCGGGGCGCGGGGTCGTCCCGCCGCGGAGCGGTCCTCGGCGTCACCGCCACGGGGGACGGTACGACCCGGCGTCCCCCCTGAGATGTACGCCGATGTCCCTGGCCAGGAGGACGCGGTGGGGCGGCGGGTACGGCCACAATGCTGGGGTGAGGCTGATGAACACCGGGTGGGCGCGGGAATTCGCGGCGTCCCCGCACGCCCAGGCGGTGACCGCAGCGCTGCTCGCCGCGGCCGCGGTCACCGAGGCGGCGGTGCGCGCGGCGGTCACGGGCGTCTACGGCCGGTCCCTGACGACCGGCCTGCTCGCCGCCGCCGTCCTGGCGCTCACCACGACCGTCCCGCCGGCCTTCCTCTCCGCCCCGACCGCCGCGCTGGCCGTCTCGTCCGCGGCCGCTCTCTCCCTGACCGCCTTCCGCACCCTGACGGCGGCCGGCGCGCTCACGCTGGCGATGGGCCTCCACCACCTGGCCTCCCGCGACTCCGCGGCGGGCCGTGTCCCGGGGAGACGCGCGGAAGTACGCGACCGGCCGCGCCGCCGGTTCGCGCGGCAGGCCACCGCAGGCGGCACGCCGGCGGCAGCGCGGGATGCGGCCGCGCACCGCCCCGACGGGCTGCGGAGCATGTGGCAGGCCCTCGCCCTGGCCGTCCCGTTCCCGGTCATCGCCCTGCTCGACCGGCAGCTCGCCGGTGAGGCCCGGGTGCTGGCCGTCCTGGTCGCGTCCGCGGCCCCGGCCGCCGCGCTGGCCGGGGCGGCCGCCGCGGCAAGGGTGGAAGCCCATGTGCACAGCGCGGCCCGCGAGATCACCGCGCAGAGCCTGCTCGAACACACCGCCCGCGGTGAACGCGCGCGTATAGCCCGGGAGCTGCACGACGTCGTCGCGCACCACATCTCGATGATCGCGGTCCAGGCGGAGACCGCCCGGCTGACCACCCCCGGCATGCCCGCGGCCGGCGCCGCGCGGCTCTCGGAGATCGGCGACACCGCACGCGCGGGCCTGACCGAGATGCGGCGGCTGCTCGGCGTCCTGCGGCAGGACGCCGAGGTGAAGACCGCGGAGCGGCGCCCGCAGCCGGGGCTCCAGCAGCTCAACGAGCTGCTCGACGAGGCCAGATGCGCCTCGGGTGCGGGTGTCCGGCTGATCGTGTCGGGGCCGGCCGCCGCGCTCGACCCGGGCGTCGAGCTGGCCGCGTTCCGTATCGTGCAGGAGGCCCTGACCAACGTACGCCGGCACGCCCGCGGTGCCGCCGTCGACGTCGAGCTGCACTACGGCGCCGACGCCCTGCGGGTGCGGGTGCGCGACAACGGGCCGGGGCCTGCCCCCGGCACGCGGGCCGGCGGCCACGGGCTGCCCGGTATGCGCGAGCGGGCGGCGGCTGCCGGCGGCACGCTCAGCACCGGCCGGGCGTCCGGCGGCGGCTTCCTGATCGAGGCGTCCCTGCCCGTCGACTCAGAGGTGGTGATCCGGTGACCTGCCCTTCTCCGGCCGCACGGGGCCGTCGTGCCCGCAGGTCGGCGGTGGCCTGGTGACGGCCGCTCCCCCGCCGGTGCGGATCATCGTCGCCGACGACCACCACGTGGTGCGGACCGGCTTCGCCGCGCTGCTGGACACCCAGCAGGACTTCACCGTCGTCGGTACGGCCTGCGACGGGGCCGAGGCGGTCGCCGCGTGCGGCGAACTGTCCCCCGACGTCGTGCTGATGGACGTCAGGATGCCCGTCATGGACGGGATCGAGGCGACCCGGCAGCTCGCCGGGCAGGCGCAGGGCTCGCCGCGCATCCTCATCCTCACCACCTTCGACCTGGACGCCTACGTGTACGACGCGCTGTGCGCCGGGGCGAGCGGTTTCCTGCTCAAGGACGTCACCGCGGAACGCCTCTTCGAGGCGGTGCGGGTCGTCGCCGCGGGCGAGGCGCTGCTCGCGCCGGGCGTCACGCGCCGGCTGATCGCCGAGTTCACCCGGCTGCGGCCCCGTCCCGGGGCACGCCCCGCGCCCGAACTGGCCGCGCTCACACCGCGCGAGACGCAGGTGCTCCGGCTGGTCGCCGAGGGGCTCTCCAACGGGGAGCTGGCCGCGCGGCTCACGGTCACCGAGGAGACGGTGAAGACGCACGTCAGCAGGATCCTGGCCAAGCTCGGGCTGCGGGACCGGACGCAGGCGGTGGTGACCGCGTACGAAACGGGCCTCGTCACCCCCTCCCGCACCCCCCGCTGACCGCCCGCTTCGACGTCTCAGTCGCCGAGGATCCGCTCCCACAGCAGCCCGTCCCGCCAGCCGCCGTCGAGGAAGATCGAGGAGTGGGCGACTCCGTACGGACTGAACCCGTTGCGGCGCAGCACCCGTTGCGACGGCAGATTCTCCAGGTTGGTGGAAGCCTCCACGCGGTGCAGCCCGAGTTCGTCCGTCATCAGCCGGAGTGCGAGCCCGACGGCCTGCCCGGCGTGCCCCCGGTTCTGCGCGACGCTGCCGATCCAGTACCCGAGGGAGGCGCGGCGCAGGTGCGGCTGCGGCAGGATGCCCCCGACGGTGACCTGCCCGATCACCTGGTCGCCGGCGAGCACCACGCCAGGCCAGACCGTGCCCGCCCGGTGTCCGGCCAGCATCCGGTCTATCCGCTCGGCCTGGCCCTCCGGGGTGAAGAAGTCGGCCGGCTGCTCCGGTTCCCACCGCCGGAAGGCCTCGACGTCCCGCACCCGATGCGCGGCGATGGGCGCCGCGTCGGCCGGCTCGATCAGGCGAATCCTGGTGCTGCTGCGCATGGCTCGTCCTCGTCGCGGTACGCCGGTGGGACGGCCAGGCTATTCGAGCCGCAAGCCCTGCCGACCCGGGTGCCCGGCCGCGTATCACGTGTTGATCCCGTGGACCAGGAAGGCAAGCGACGGGCGCATCGGTTCGGCGGGGGATGGAATCCGAGGAATGCGATCGGATCGGCGGGCCTAAGGGCTGTCCAGGAGGCGCCAGGTGGAGGAGTCGATCGAGTCGTTCGGCCCGAGCCGGGAGATCTCCGTGCCGTCGGGGGCCAGCGCGAGGATGAGGGGGCGGCGGGGGGCGGCGCCGCCGGGCGGGGAGGTCCAGGCGAGCAGGAGCGTGCCGTGCGCGGGCACGGCGACCTCGCGGTCGCCGACCAGCAGGCGGGTCGCCTCCGCCGCGACCCGCAATTCCGTGGTACCGACCCAGGGCGCCCCGTGCGAGTCACCGGAGTGCGCGGGCAGATGGGACCTGCTGTGCAGGCCCCCGCTGGTGAGGACCTCGATGACGCCGACCTGGCCGTCGCGGCCCACCGCACGCCGCGGGCCGGGCACGCCGGCGTCGGCGATGCCGCCGCCGCCCGTCAGCACCCACTTCCCGGCCGACCGCTCGACGACCCCGTCGATCGTCTCGGCCCGCGACGAGCCCGGGCGCCACACGATGCGGACCGCGCCGACACCGGCGTCCCGGTCCAGGTCGGCGGACACGACGGGCGCCAGCCGGCGCGGCAGCCAGGGCGGCTGCGGGTCGAGGCCGGCGACCAGGCGCCCCACGACCGCCGGCAGCAGGCGGTCCGACAGGCGCTGACTGCGTATCAGCCGGCGCCGCTCCACGGGTGTGAGCATGCGCCCACGCTACCGCGCCGCCCCCAGCGCGGCGTCCGATTCCCGCCAGCACGGGAGCCCGCGGCGAGGCATGGTCGAGGGTGAGACAGTAGGTCGTTACGAAGGGGACCACCGTGACCGTCCACACCACGATCGACAGCCCGATCGGCCCGCTGCTGCTGGTCGGCGAGGAGCCCGCGACGCCCGGCGGGCCTGTCGCGCTGGCCTGGCTGACGATGGCAGGCCAGAAGAACGCCCCCGCGATCCGGCCGGAGTGGGTGCACCGCCCGGCGGCTTTCGCCGGCATCGCCGCGCAGCTCGACGCGTACTTCGCCGGTGAGCTGACGGAGTTCGACGTCCCGTTCGCCGACAGCGGCACCGGCTCGGACTTCCGGCAGCGGATCTGGGACGCGCTGATGGCCGTTCCTTACGGGACGACCACGACGTACGGCGAGATCGCCCGCCGCCTGGGCGTGCCGCGCGCCGAGGTCCGCGCGCTGGGCGCGGCGATCGGCGCGAACCCGGTGTCGATCGTGCGCCCCTGCCACCGGGTGATCGGCGCCGACGGATCGCTCAGGGGCTACGCGGGCGGCCTGGAGCGCAAGCGCGACCTGCTGACCCTGGAAGGCGCGCTCCAGCCGATGCTCGGCTGAATCCCGACCCGAGCCCCCCGCTCACGTCAGGAGCGTGCGGCACCCCGGGGGCGGAAGGGCGGGACGGCGGGACCCTCGGGGAGGAGTTCTGCGGTGACGAAGGCGGTGACCGCCGCGAGGATCACGACGGGCAGGGAGCCGGTGTGACCCAGGACGAGTGCGACCAGGACCACCGTGCTGACCGGGAGGCGCAGGGCCGCCCCGGTGGACGCGGCCATGCCGGCCGCCATGGCGGGGACGACGCCGAAGCCAGGCAGCGGGGCGAGCAGCACCCCGGCGGCCGCGCCGAGGAAGAGCGCGGGGAAGATCGGGCCGCCACGCAAGCTGCCGAGGCTGATCGCGTAGGCCACGCTCTTGAAGGCCAGCATGGCGATCAGCGCGCTGACCGGCCAGGAGTGCGGGTCGGCGGCCAGCTGCGAGAGGGTCAGCTGCCCGGACAGCGCGACGTCGGTCGGTGAGCGGCCGGTGATCCCGGTGTAGGCCGCGGCGCAGCCTCCCACGGCCAGGGCGCAGAGCACGATGTTGCGCAGCGGGTGTGCCGCCACCAGGACGGCGGTGTGGCGACCGGCGACCATCACGTAGTGGATCACCGCGCCGACCACCAGCCCCATCAGCAGCGACCACACGACGTCACCGGTGTCGAGCAGCGGTGGCGCGGGCAGCCCGGCGTCGAGGCTGCCGGTCTTGAGACCGGTCCAGTGGCCGAAGCCGGTGAAGACGATGGCGCCGACGCCGCTGGACAGCAGCGCGGGCAGCATGACCGCGAAGAGCTGCGGGCCGCCGACGCCCGCGACCTCCATCAGGATGACCGCGGCGACCACCGGGCTGCCGAAGATGGTGGCGATGGCCGCGGCAGCGCCGGCCGCACCGAGCAGCGTGGTGCTCGCCTGGGTCGCCGGGGCGCGGGCCAGATCCCGGAAGAGCAGCGCGAGGCCGCCGCCGAGGGCGATCAGCGGGGCCTCGGGGCCGAGGACGACGCCGAAGGGCAGGCAGCACAGCGCCGCGAGGACCACGCCGGGCAGCGCACCCTTGGTGAAGCCGCCGGAGTGCAGCCCGGCGACCGGGACGTGCCCGCCGCGCCCCGGGAAGCGCAGCACCACCAGGCTCGTCCCGAGGCCGGCGACGACGGCTGCGGGCAGCGGCCACCACCAGGGGGCGTGCTGGTCGCCGAGGTCGTGCGGCCAGTCGGTCCAGAGGAGGTTCTCCAGCTTGTGCACCGCGGCCAGGAACCAGAAGGAGACCACGGACACAGGGATACCGATCAGCGCGCTGAAGACCAGCGCCCGCCGGTATTGCGGCCGACGCAGTATGTCCCGCAGCGCGTCGGCCTCCTTCGGCTGGCTGCCCGGCGGGGCGTCGGCGGGGGCCGGCTGCTGCTCGGTGATAGGGCTCCTCCTGGCTCGGCTCGGTGCCGCGGCGGGTCCGCCGGTACCCGCGCGGGCGGTACCGGGGCGTCCGGCGGCAGCGCGAGACTAACCGGCGCGGGCGGCGCGGCCGTCCCGTGCCACGCGGCGGGGCCGGGAAAACCGCTGGTTGGGTGATCAGGCCGGGGTTCGCCGTGCTCAGGACACCCGCTGGACCGCGACGATCGCCACGTCGTCGCCGAGGCGCCGCCCCACGTGTCGGAGCAGGTCCTCGGTGAGCGCGGCGATCAGCTCGCTGGGCGGCCTGCCGGACCAGCCGGCGAGCCGTTCGGTCAGCGGGTAGAACCTGCCGCGCTCGTCGCGGGCCTCGATCACCCCGTCGGTGTAGAGCAGCAGGACGTCGCCGACGGCCAGCACGTGCCGGTCGACGTGCTGGTCCTCGGCGGTGAGGTCGCCCAGGCCCAGCGGTAGGGCGGGCTGCTCGGCGTCCAGCGGGAGCACTTTCCCGTGGTGCAGCAGGATCGGCGGGGGGTGGCCGCAGTTCACGATGGTGACGCCGGCACCGTCCGCCGCGGTGTCCACCACGACGGCGGTCACGAAGCGCTCCAGGTAGCCGGGAGCGGTGGGTGCGGCGACGGGGTCGGTGCGGCCGGGCTGCGGCGGCGGGGCGGCGGCGAGGTCGGTCAGGTCCTCCCGCAGGTCCCGGTCGAGGTAGCCGGGCAGGGCGGGCAGCGGGATGCCCTTGCGGGCGGCCCGGCGGAAGGCGGTGAGCAGCATGCTGGCGATCTCGACGGCTCCCAGGCCCTTGCCCTGGACATCGCCGACCAGCACCCGGATACGGCCGTCGCCGAGGTCGGCGGCGGCGTAGAGGTCGCCGCCGATGGCGGCCTCCTGGTCGGCGGCCATGTAGGTCGAGGCGATGGCCAAGCGGCCGATCCGTTTCGGCAGCGGGCGCAGCAGTGCCCGCTGGGCGACCCCGGCCACCCAGCGCACCTGGGCCAGCTCGTCCTCGCGGCGCCCGCGCACCCGGGCGGCCAGCACCGAGGCGGCGCCGATCAGTGCGGCGGTGGCGATGGTGACCGGGAAGTTCGCGGTTCCCAGCTGATTGTTGCCTTTGGCGGCGAGCACCATGCAGGGGAAGGTGGCCAGGGCGACGACCAGGACGGCGGCCGGGCCGAGGAAGACCGCGGACAGCGCGGGCACAGCGATCATCAGCCCGTAGATCCGGATGGACGGGCCCGCGGCCTCGTCGATCGCCACGAGCAGCACGAGGACGCACAGCGGAGCCGCGAGCCGGGCCGCCGGCGACCGCACCAGCCTCGGCAGGCGCGGCCCGTTCGCGGTGCCGCTCGGTGCCATAGGACAAAACTACCGCCGCGGGCCGGACCCCACCTGTCCGCCGGGCCGGGCGGCGCTGGTCACGGAGGCGGAGCGGTGCTCCGCCTGATCACCAGGCTGGTGGCGAGTTCCATCCGGGTGGTGGACGTGGTGGACGGTGCGGCGCGCAGCCGCAGCATCATCCGGGAGGCCTCCTCGGCCATCCTGCGCAGCGGCTGCCGCACGGTGGTCAGGGCGGGGCGGGACCACTGGGCGACAGCGACGTCGTCGTACCCGACCACCGACAGGTCGGCGGGGGTGCGCAGCCCGTGCGCGCCGGCCGCTTCGAGCACCCCGATCGCCTGCAGGTCGCTGCCGGCGAAGATCGCGGTGGGGCGGTCGGGCCTGCCCAGCATCCGCATGGCCTGCTCGTAGCCGCCTTCGACGTGGAAGTCGCCGAAGGCGATCAGCTCGGGGTCGATCTCGATGCCGGCCGTGGTCATGGCGGACCGGAAGCCGTCGAGCCGGGCCAGCGAGCACATCATGTCCTCGGGGCCGGTGATGATCCCGACCCGCCGGTGGCCGAGTTCGATCAGATGCCGGGTCGCGGCCAGGCCACCGGACCAGTTCGCGGAGCCGACGGACGGCACGTCCGGCTCGGGGTCGCCGGCCGGATCGATGATCACGAACGGGATGGACCTGGACCGCAGCTGCTGCTTGAACTCGTGCGGCAGCGAGGAGAACACCAGGACGACGCCCAGCGGCCGGCGCCGGAGCACCCCCTCGATCCACTCCGTGCCCGGCGAGTGGCGGGTGCCGCTCTCGGTGAGCACCACGCTGGCGCCGATCTCCTTGGCGACCTTCTCGACGCCGAGGATCAGCTCCATCGCCCAGATGGCGTCCAGCTCGTGGAACACGATCTCGATCAGCGGCGCCTCGGGGGCGCCACGGGACGTCCGCCGGTAGCCGTGCAGCTCCAGCAGTCGTTCGACCTTCAACCGAGTCAGGGCGGAGACATCCTGACGGCCGTTCAGTACTTTCGAAACTGTCGAGATCGAGACCCCGGCAGTTTCGGCGACCTGGGCGAGCGTGACCCGACTCTCGTCCACCTCTTCATCCATAAGAGCGCAGCGTACGGCACATCTCCGCGTAACGCTTTGATAACCCGGAGCCCGAGGGTTGACCCTTTCGTAGCGGCACCTTAGCGTCACACCGCGCAGCAATTTTCGGCGACGGTGCCGAAATATTTCGAAAGGCTGGACGATGAAGAAGAGATGGCTTCCCCGTGCTGTGGCCGGCAGCGTGGTGCTCGCGCTCGGGCTGACGCTGGCCGCGTGCGGCGGTGGCAGCTCCAGCAGCAGCGGCTCTGGCAGCTTCACGGTGCTCGTCTACGGTGACGCGAGCAACAAGGTCGAAAAGCAGATCGTCGACACCTTCAACAAGACGTCGAAGGTCAAGGCGAAGCTCCAGACCATCCCTGGGGCCGACTACCAGACCAAGCTGCAGACGCTCATCAACACCAAGCAGGCTCCGGACGTCTTCTTCAACTGGGGCGGCGGCAGCATCGCGCCCTTCGTCAAGGCCGGCCTCCTCCTGCCGCTCGACGACATGATCGCCAAGGACCCGGGGCTGAAGTCCAACTTCCTGCCCTCGGTCTTCAACGGCGCGGTCGTGGACGGCAAGTCCTACGGCATACCGATGCGCGGCACCCAGCCGGTCATGCTGTTCAACAACAAGAAAGTCCTGGCCGACAACGGCCTCACCGCGCCCAAAACCTGGGACGACCTGCTCAACGCCGTCAAGGTCCTCAAGGCCAAGCACGTCACCCCGATCGCCCTCGGCGGCGGCGACCAGTGGCCGACCCTGATGTGGTACGAGTACATGTACGACCGCATCGCGGGCCCCGGCCTGTTCGAGAAGGCCATGGGCGGCGACAAGTCCGCCTGGGACAGCGCCGACAGCCGCGCCGCCCTGGCGAAGCTCAAGGAACTGATCGACGCCGGCGCCTTCGGCACCAACTACGACTCCGTCAAGTACACCGACGGCGGTTCCGTGGCGCTGGTCGCGCAGAGCAAGGCCGCCTTCGAGCTGATGGGCTCCTGGTACTACTCCCAGCAGCAGCAGGACAACCCCGACTTCGCCAAGAGCGGTCTGGGCTACAGCTCCTTCCCGACCGTCGACGGCGGCAAGGGCGACCCGACGGACATCGTCGGCAACACCAACAACTACTACTCGGTGCTGAAGAAGACCAAGTACGCGGACGCCATCGCGCAGTTCCTGAAGCTGCAGTACAGCGACGAGTTCGTGAAGGCGCACATGGCGATCGGCAACCTGCCGACCACGACCAGCACGGTGAACTTCCTGGGCACCGCCGCCATCCCGGACTACGCGAAGTTCCAGTTCGAGCTGGTCAAGGCCGCCCCCTCGTTCCAGCTCTCGTGGGACCAGGCCTACCCGCAGACGGCCAGCGAGGCCATGCACACCGCCGTCCAGCAGTTCTTCGACGGCAAGCTCGACGCCGACGGCTTCATCAAGGCCATGCAGGCCCTGCCCACATCCTGAACCGGGATCCCGACATGACCACCTCTGCTGAACCCAGGGTGGAAAGGCGCCGGTCCGTCCGACGGTCCGGCGCCGCCGTGGCCCGCCCAGGCTTTGCCTGGGCGGCGCCCGCCACCTTGTTCTTCCTGCTTTTCGCCGTAGTTCCGCTGATCCTCGTCGCGGTGCTCTCCTTCACCAACTGGGACGGTCTGAGTTCGCCCCAGTACGCCGGCCTGGACAACTGGAAAGCACTCATCCACGACCACGTGATGATCCAGAGCCTCTGGCTCAGCGTGCTGATCACGGTCCTCGGCGTCGTCGTCCAGACCCCGTTGAGCATCCTGCTCGGCGTGTGGGCGGCGGGCAAACAGCGCAACCGGGCGATCCTGTCCGCGATCTACTTCATCCCGCTGCTGCTGTCGGCCACCGCGATATCCATCCTGTGGCGGGCGCTGCTCGACCCGAACTTCGGCGTGCCCTCGCAGGCGAAGTGGCTGTTCGGTGACGGCAACCTGTTCGGCCACCAGACCAGCGCCATCGGGGTGCTGGTCTTCGTCGGCGCGTGGCAGTACACCCCGTTCCACACCCTGATCTACCAGGGCGCCACCCGGGCCATCCCGCCGGTGCTCTACCAGGCCGCCGAGATCGACGGCGCCGGCACCATCCGGCAGTTCTTCTCCATCACCCTGCCGCAGCTGCGCACGACGATGATCACCTCGATGATCCTCATGGTGGTCGGCGGTCTGACGACCTTCGACACGGTGCTGATCCTGACTCAGGGCGGCCCCGGAACCGACACCACGATCAGCGCCTACTACATGTACGAGCAGGCGTTCAAGAGCTTCGACTTCGGCGGTGGCTCGGCCATCGCCCTGGTCCTGGTGATCATCGCCACCATCATCTCGCTGATCGTCGTCAAGGTCTCCGGCTACGACAAGATGCGCAGCTCGACGGAAGGCCTGTGATGAAGCGCCGTCCCAATTACCTCGCCGGGCTCGGCTCGCTCGTCTGGCTCTTCCTGATCGGCCTGCCGCTGTACGTGATGCTCGCGGCCACCCTGCAGGACCGCTCCGACTACTCGTCGAACGGCCCGCTGGCGTTCCCCAAGCACCTCACGCTGCACAACTACACGCAGGACTTCTCCAACGGCTTCGGCCACTTCTTCCTGAACACCCTGGTGGTCACCCTCGCGGTGGTGGCGATCGTGCTGCTGGTGGTGCCTCCGCTGGCATACGCGATCGTCCGCAGCCAGGGCCGGATCACGACCGGGATCTTCCGGCTGTTCCTGCTGGGCCTGGCGATACCCGCCCAGGCGGTGATCGTGCCGATGTTCTACGTCATCAGCAAGGCCGGCCTGTACGACAACCTGATCGGCGTCATCCTGCCGACCGCGGCGTTCTCGCTGCCGGTCTGCGCGCTGATCCTCACCGGTGTGATGCGTGAGATCAGCCCGGAGCTGTACGAGGCCATGGCCATGGACGGGGCCACGCCGTGGCGGGTGTTCTTCCAGCTGGTCGTCCCGCTGTCCAAGAGCGGACTGTCCACGATCGTGGTCTTCTCCGCCCTCCAGGCGTGGAACGGCTTCCTCTTCCCGCTGGTCCTGACCCAGTCCGACTCGTCGAAGGTCATCACCCTCGGCCTCTTCAATTTCCAGACCGAGCACGGCATCGACATCCCCGGCCTGCTGGCCGCGGTCGTGCTGTCGATGCTGCCCATCTTCATCGTCTACCTGTTCGCCCGCCGTGCCCTGGTCCAGGGACTCATGGGCGTCGGAGGAAAGTGACCGGCACCGTGGCCGAAGAGAAGAAGTCCGCTACTCCCCCGTGGAGGAACACCTCCCTCGCCCCGGAAGACCGGGCCGACGCGCTGATCGCGGCGATGACCCTGCCGGAAAAGGTCGCGCAGCTGTTCGGCATATGGGTGGGTGCGTCCGACGAAGGCGGCGAGGTCGCCCCGTACCAGCACGAGATGGAGGAACCGGTCACCCTTGAGAGCCTGCTGCCGCAGGGTCTCGGCCAGCTGACCAGGTCGTACGGCACCGCGCCCGTCGACCCGGCGCTCGGCGCGCTGTCACTGCTGCGCACCCAGCGCCGTATCGCCGCGGCGAACCGTTTCGGCATACCGGCCGTCGCGCACGAGGAGTGCCTGGCCGGCTTCGCCACCTGGGGCGCCACCGCCTACCCGGTGCCGCTGTCGTGGGGTGCCGCCTTCGACCCTGCGCTGGTCCGCACCATGGCGGCCAGGATCGGGCGCGACATGCGTGCCGTCGGCGTGCACCAGGGCCTGGCCCCGGTGCTCGACGTGGTGCGCGACGCCCGCTGGGGACGGGTCGAGGAGACCATCGGCGAGGACCCGTATCTCATCGGCACGGTCGGCACCGCCTACGTCCAGGGCCTGGAGTCCACCGGGATCGTGGCCACGCTCAAGCACTTCGTGGGCTACTCCGCCTCCCGCGCGGGACGCAACCTCGCGCCGGTCGGCATGGGCACCAGGGAGCGCGCCGACGTGATGCTGGCGCCGTTCGAGATGGCGCTGCGCGAGAGCGGCGTCCGCTCGGTCATGCACGCCTACACCGACACCGACGGCGTCCCGTCGGCGGCGGACGAGGAGCTGCTGACCGGGCTGCTGCGCGACACCTGGGGCTTCACCGGGACGGTCGTCGCCGACTACTTCGGCGTCGCCTTCCTCAAGACCCTGCACGGTGTGGCCGGCACCCTCGGCGAGGCGGCGGGCGCCGCGCTGGCCGCCGGCGTCGACATCGAGCTGCCCACCGTCAAGGCGTTCGGCGAGCCGCTGCTCAAGGCGCTGGCCGACGGGGAGGTCCCCGAGGCGCACGTCGACCGTGCGCTGCGCCGCGTGCTGGTCCAGAAGGTGCAGCTCGGGCTGCTCGACCCGGACTGGGACCCGGTGCCCGAGGCGCTGGCGGACGCGGACCTCGACGACGCCACCGCCCTGCGCGGCTCGGTGGACCTCGACCCGGCGGAGAACCGGGCGATCGCCCGGCAGATCGCCGAGCAGAGCGTCGTACTGCTCCGCAACGACGGCGTCCTGCCGCTGGAGCGCCCGGCGAAGATCGCGGTCATCGGCCCCAACGCCGAGGTCCCCACCGCGGTGCTCGGCTGCTACTCCTTCCCCGTGCACGTCGGCGGGCAGCACCCGGAGATGCCGCTCGGCATCGAGCTGCCCACCCTGCGCGAGGCGCTGGCCGCCGAGTTCCCCGGCAGCGAGATCGTCACGGCGCCGGGTTGCGGTATCGACACCGACGACACCGCGGGCTTCACCGAGGCGGTGCAACTGGCCGCCGACGCGGACATCGTTGTCCTCGCACTGGGTGACCGGGCCGGTCTCTTCGGCCGCGGCACCAGCGGTGAGGGCTGCGACGCCGAGACGCTGGCGCTGCCCGGTGTCCAGCAGCAGCTGCTGGACACGCTGCTCGACGCCGGCACCCCGGTGGTCGTCACCATGCTGGCCGGGCGTCCTTACGTGCTCGGCCGCGCGGTGTCCGAGGCCGCGGCGATCGTGCAGACGTTCTTCCCCGGCGAGGAGGGCACCGGCGCCGTCGCCGGTGTGCTGTCGGGCCGGGTGGAGCCCTCGGGCCGGCTGCCGGTCAGCATTCCGCGGCAGGCCGGCACCCAGCCGACCACCTACCTGGCGGCCAAGCTCGGCCAGTCCAGCGAGTCGTCCAACATCGACCCGACGCCGGCGTTCGGCTTCGGCCACGGTCTGACGTACACGTCCTTCCAGTGGACCGACCTCGGCGTGCCGGATCTGCAGGCCGGCACGGACGGCGAGATCCGCCTGGCGTTCACCGTCCGCAACACCGGTGAGCGGGAGGGCACCGAGCTGGTGCAGCTGTACCTGCACGACCCGGTCGCCTCCGTGGTGCAGCCGGTGCAGCGGCTCGTCGGCTACCAGCGTGTGCACCTGGCGCCCGGGCAGTCCGCCCGGGTCGAGGTGGCCGTGCCGGCCGACCTGGCGTCCTTCACCGGGCGCGGCGGGCGGCGCATCGTGGAGCCCGGCGAGCTGGAGCTGCGGCTCGGCGCGTCGTCCACGGACCTGCGGCTGACGGTCGCGGCCACGCTGACCGGGCAGGTGCGGGAGCTGGACCACACCCGCCGGCTGCACGCGACGTTCAGCACGTCGACGGAGCCGCTGCCGGTGGCGTGACCCGACGGCGGCGGGCGGCCTGGATGGCGGGCCGCCCGCCGCGCCCCGCCAGCGGG
>NZ_CAJSLV010000001.1 GCF_907177275.1 Actinacidiphila cocklensis | reverse complement strand
GGGTTCGAGAACGGGAGTTCGCCCTGGACGGCGTCGAGCGGTGTGATCACCGCCGACAGCGGCCAGAGCCCGCACTCGGGCAGCAGCTTCGCGTGGCTGAACGGCTACGGGTCGACGCACACCGACACCCTCAGCCAGTCGCTGGCGATACCCGCCGGGTGCAGCGCCGCCTCGCTGACCGTGTGGCTGCACGTCGACACCGCCGAGACGACGACCACCACCGCGTACGACAAGCTCACCGCGAAGCTCGGCAGCAGCACGCTGGCGACGTACTCCAACCTCGACGCGGCCGCGGGGTACGTGCAGCGGACGTTCGACGTGTCGTCCTTCATCGGGCAGAGCGTGAGCCTGGCCTTCAGCGGTACCGAGGACTCCGGGCTGCAGACCAGCTTCGTGATCGACGACGTGGCACTCACCACCTCGGGGGACGGCACCACCCCGCCGACCACTCCCCCGACGACCCCGCCCACCTCGCCGCCGGCCGCGGACACCACCCGGACGCCGGCCTCGCCCTCGTACACCGTCAGCCTCACCAGCGACGCGACCGGCGTGACCTGGAACGGCCACGAGAGCGTGACCTTCACCAACGCCTCGCCGTCGCCGCTGAACGACGTCTACCTGCGGCTGTGGGACAACTACCACGGCTCCTGCCCGACCACGCCGATCACCGTCAGCAACGTGACCGGCGGCACCGCGGGTGCGCTGACGGTCGGCTGCACGGCCCTCGACATCACCCTGCCCGCGCCGCTGACCCAGGGCCAGTCGGGCACCGTCGGCTTCGACCTGAAGATCGCGGTGCCCAGCGGGGCCGACCGGTTCGGGCACGACGGCGCGTTCAGCTTCATCGGCAACGCCCTGCCGCTGCTGGCGATCAGGGACGGCTCCGGCTGGCACCTGGACCCGTACACCAACAACGGCGAGTCCTTCTACTCGCTGGCCGCGGACTTCCGCGTCACCCTCGACCACCCCTCGACCCTCCAGGTGCCCGCCACCGGCACCTCGGTGGACACCCCCGGGACCTCCGGACGTACGGTCACCACGGCCACCGCCACCAAGGTCCGCGACTTCGCCTGGGCGGCGGGCGCGTTCAGCAAGGTCTCCGGCACCTCGGCCGGCGGCGTGAAGGTCAACGTCTACGCGGTCAGCGGGATCAGCTCGTCGAGCTCCCAGTCGATGCTCAGCACCTCGATCTCGGCGCTCGACGCGCACGCGGGCCGCTTCGGCGCCTACCCCTACGGCGAGGTGGACGCCGTGCTGGACAACAACTTCTGGTTCGGCGGGATGGAATACCCCGGGTTCGTGCTCGACCTGGTGGACAGCACCGCGCTCACCCATGAGCTGGGCCACCAGTGGTGGTACGGGATCGTCGGCGACGACGAGTACAACAGCCCGTGGCTGGACGAGGCGTTCACGGACTACTCCACGGACCTCGCGCTCGGCAAGACGGGCACGAGCTGCTGGAACAGCGTGTCGTGGGCGTCGTCGAGCGAGAAGATCACCAACTCGATGGCGTACTGGGACGCGCACTCCTCGCGGTACTCCACGGTGGTCTACGGGTACGGCAAGTGCGCGCTGCACGATCTGCGGCGGCTCATCGGCGACAGCGCGATGACCACGCTGCTGCGCACCTACGCGCAGGCGCACTGGTACGGCGTCTCCACGACCGCCGAGTTCAAGGCGGCGGCGCAGGCGGCGACGTCGACCGATCTCACGTCGTTCTGGAGTACGCACCGGATCGACGGGTAGTCGTCCCGTCGCGGGCTTTCTCAGGGGCCTTTGAGAACGGCGGGCGTGCCCCCCTCACCGGGGGCACGCCCGCCTTCTGCTGCTCACCGCCGGGAGGCGGCCGGCCGGGCCGAGGCGGGATTGACCGATGGGGCGGGGATTCCGACACTGAGGGCTCCGGCTCCCAGGTTGGCAGGTGCATGGTCAGACGGATCGGATCGGTCAGTTCGGACGCGCGTCCCGCCGGCCGGGGCGCGCTGCTCGCGACCGCCAGGGCCGCGCTGGACGCCGGCGGCAGCGTGCTGCTCACCGGCGAACCGGGCATCGGCAGGTCCACGGTGCTGGACACGCTGGCGGCCGAGCGGGCGGGCACCGGGACCGCGGTGCTGCGGTGCGCGCCCGCGGAGGGCGAGCGGCATCTGCCCTTCCTCGGCATGATCGACCTGCTCTGCGAGGTGGGCGACCCGGTCCTCGCGACGCTCTCGCCACGCGAACAGGCGGTGATGCGTGCGGCGTTGCACCGGTCGGGGCACGAGGCGCCGCAACCCGGGAGCGCGTACGACGCCGTCCTCACGCTGCGGGTGGCCGTGCTCAAGACGCTCACCGCGCTGTGCGAGCACTCCCCCGTGCTGCTCGTCCTGGACGACGCGCAGTGGCTGGACCGCCCGAGCGCGGAGGCGCTGGCGTTCGTGGCCCGGCGTGCCCGGCGGCTGCCGCTCGCCGCCGTCGCGGCCTGGCGCACCCCGTACGGACCGGCGGGGGCCGGCAGCGGGCGGGCCGAAGAGCTGTGCCCCGGGCCCGTGGTGCCGCTGGCCGTGCCGCCGATGGCCGAGCGCGAGGTCGCAGCGCTGCTCTCCGGGCAGGAGGGACCCGCGTGGCCGCGACCGGTGCTCGCCCGGCTGCACGCGGCGTCGGGCGGCAATCCGTACGCGGCCCTCGAACTGTCCCGCGCGCTGGCCGAGGAGAGCCGCACGACCGGGCGGGACCCGGCGGGGCCGCTGCCGATCCCGCCCGCCCTGCGCCGCCTGCTGCTCGCCCGGCTCGCCGCGCTGACGCCGCGCGCCCGCCGCACCCTGCTCGCCGCGAGCGCCGCGGCCCACCCCACCGTCGCGCTGCTGCGCCGGGCCGGCTGCGACACCGCGCAGGCCGACGTGCAGGAGGCGGTACGGCTGGGCATCGTCGAACCGTCGCAGGCCGGGGCCGTACGGTTCGCCCAGCCGCTGATGGCACGGGTCGTGTACGACAGGGCCGCCCCCGCCGGGCGCCGCCGGGCGCACGCCGCGCTCGCCGAGGCGGCCGACGACCCGGTCGAACGCGCCCACCACCTCGCGTCGTTGTCGCCCGGCTGGAACGCCGAGACCGCCGCAGCCCTCACCGCCGCCGCCACCGCCGCCCGGCGGCGCGGCTCCCCCGCGACCGCCGCCCGGCTCGGCCGGCTCGCCGCCGACCGCACCCCGTCGGGCGACCCCGCGGCCGACGCCGACCGGCGGCTCACCGCCGCCGAGGACGCCGTCGCCGCCGGCGACTACGCGCTGGCCCGCGACCTCGCGCACGAGGTGCTCGCCGAGTCCGCCCGCCCCGCGGACCGGGTGCGGGCGTGGATCGTGGTCCTCGACTCGTGCGGGCAGGCGATGGCCGAGGTCGCCGACGTCTTCCCGCGGGCGCTCGAAGACGCCCGCGACGACCCGGAGTTACTGGCCCGGCTGTACTACCGGCTCAGCTGGCGGGCCTGGTTGGTGGAGGGCTCGGCGGCCGCCGCGCTGCCCCATGCGGCACGCTCGGCGGTCCTGGCGCTGCGCGCCGGCGACCGGCGGACCGAACTGCTCGCGCTCACCCAGCAGGCGGCCCTGGAGTTCTACCTCGGCCGTCCCGCCGCCGAGCGGACCCTGGCGCGGGCGCTGGCCGCACCGCAGGACCCGCAGGTCCTCTTCGACCACAACGGCCCGGTCTTCCTCAAGCACCGCCGCCACCTCCTGCACGACCGGCTCGACGACGCCAGGACCGAACTGCGGGCGCTGGTCTACACCGTGCGGCACCGGGGTTCCGCCGAGAGCCTGTGCCACTGCCTGTCCGGCCTGGCACAGGTCGAGATCCTGCGCGGCCGCTGCGAGGCCGCCCTCGACCTCGCCCACCAGGCGCTGCGGGTCACCGAGCAGGCCGGGCTGAGCCAGGGGCCCGCCTGGTACGCGGTCGCGCTCGCCGAGGCGGCCGGCGGTGCGGCGGACCGGGCACTGGCCGCCGCGGACCGGGCCAGGCGGCACAGCGAGGACGACGACGACCAGCTGTTCCTGCCGCGCGCGCTGCACGCGGAGGGCCACGTCCGGCTGCTGCGCGGCGAACCGGCCGCGGCCGTGCACGCCCTCCAGCGGGTCCGGCTGCTGGAGACCGGGCAGGGTCAGGGCGATCCCGCCGTACGCCGCTGGCAGCCCGACCTCGCGGAGGCGCTGGTCGCGACGGGCCGCGCGGACGAGGCGGCGGAACTCCTCGCGGAGACCCGCGCGCAGGCGGCCCGGCTGGGCAGGAACGGGCTGCTCGCGGTGCTGGACCGGGCGGCGGGACTGGTCGCAGAGGCGCAGGGCGACCCCGCCGCTGCGGCCGCCCGGCTCGAACAGGCAGCCACGCGGCTCGCAGCCCTGCCGTACCGCCTGGAGGAGGCCCGCACCCACCTCGCCCTCGGCCGGTTCCACGCCCGCCGCGGCGAACCTGCCACGGCCCGCGCCGCCCTCACCGAGGCCGCCCGCCTCTTCACCCGCGCCGGCGCCCACCCCTGGCTGGCCGTCACCACCACCACCCTCGACCGCCTCGACGTCCCCGCCGCCGCGCCCGCCTCCCCCGCCGGCCTCGACGCCCTCACGCCCACCGAGCACCGTGTCGCCCTCCTGGTCGCCCAGGGCGCCAGCAACCGCGAGATCGCCGCCCACCTCACCGTCAGCGTCAAGACCGTCGAGGCCGCCCTCACCCGCGCCTACCGCAAGCTCTCCGCACGCTCCCGGGTCTCCCTGGCCCGCGCGGTCATGGGCACGGGCGGTCCGCCATGAAACCCGGCGCCAATCGGCCGCACCGCGGCCGCAACACCGCTCCCGTTGTGCGTGGTTGGGGTCGGCAACGCGGGGCATCCGAGAGGCATGGACGGCAGTTCGGGTGACGTGCGCGGCCCCGCGTTCGTGCTGGGCGGGGGCGGTGCGCTGGGAGCGTACGAAGTCGGCATGCTCAAAGCGCTGCTGGCCGCGGGAGTGCGGCCGGGCCTGGTCCTGGGGACGTCGGTCGGTGCGATCAACGGGGCCGCCGTCGCGGCTGATCCGTCGCAGGCGTCGGTGAACCGCCTGATCGACCTGTGGACGGGGATGGGCAGGGCGGGGGTGTTCACCGGCTCCGTGGTGGGGCGGGTGTCCACCGCCGTGCGGACGCGTACGCACCTCTACCCGCCGGCGCCGCTGCTCGATCTGCTGCGCACCCACCTGCCCGTCGCCCTCATCGAGGAACTGGCGTTGCCCTTCCAGTGCGTGGCGGCGAGCATCGAGAACGCAGCGGAGCACTGGTTCGGCAGCGGTCCGCTCGTCGAGGCGGTGCTCGCCTCGTCCGCGGTGCCGGGGCTGCTGCCGCCCGTCAGGATCGGCGACGAGCACTTCGTGGACGGCGGGCTGGTCAACAGCATTCCGGTGGGGCGGGCCGTCGCCCTGGGCGCCAGGGAGATCTACGTCCTCCAGGTCGGCCGGATCGAGCGGCGCCTCAGGCCGCCGAGGCTGCCGTGGGAGGTGGCGACCATCGCCTTCGAGATCGCCCGCAGGCACCGCTTCTCGCGTGACATGGCCGACCTGCCGCCGGAGGTCACCGTGCACGTCCTGCCCAGCGGGGCGGCACCGGGCGACACCGGTACGCCCCTGAGACAGCTGCGCCACCGGGCCTTCGGGCAGACGGCGGAGCGCATCGAACGCGCCTACGCCGCCTCCTCCCGCCACCTGGACCTCGTCCTCGACACCGCACGCGGCCCGGCGTGAGCGACGGCCCCCTGACCGGCGGGACGGCCGGCGGCGCGCGTGCCCGTCCCGTCGGCAGAACGCGCCCGCGGCCCACCCGGGCCATATCCGCGCTGTCCACCGGAGCCCGGCGGTTGGTCACCACCGTGCTCCTGGTCGCCCTGATCCCGGTGGCGGCAGCCCTGCTGGTCGCCGTGACCGCCGTCGGCGCCCCCGTCTCGCTGGCCACGCGCGGGCCGTGGCGTCCGACGCGGATGGCCGCCTTCCTGCTGGTCTACCTGCTCGCGGACCTCGGCGGCCTGCTGGCGGCCGCGGCGCTCTTCCTGCGCAACCCCGTTGCGGGGCCGGACGCACGCGCCCGGCGGGCGGCCGACGCCTTCGCGCTGCTCGCCCGGCTGCTGCCCGTACTGCGCCGGGCGGCGGAGCGGCTGTTCCGCCTGGAGGTCGAGACGACCCCGGCTCTGCCCGCGCCCGCCCCGCCGCCGCGCGGGCCGCTGCTGGTCCTCGTACGGCACGCCGGGCTGGGCGACTCCTTCCTGCTCCTGCAGATCCTGCTCACCGAGGCCGGCCTGCTGCCGCACACCGTGCTGAAGGGGGTGCTGCGCGCCGACCCGTGCCTCGACGTCCTGCTCGGCCGGGTCCCGCACTGCTTCCTGCCGCCGGAACAGGGCACCGCCCAGGACGCGATCGCGGAGCTTGCCGCGGGGCTGCTGCCGCGGGACGCGCTGGTGATCTTCCCCGAGGGCGGCAACTTCACCCCCGGCCGCCACCACCGCGCCGTCGCCCGGCTGCGCCGCCTCGGCCAGTACCGGCGGGCCGCCCGTGCCGCGCGGCTGCACTACGTCCTCCCGCCCCAGGAGGCCGGGAGCCTCGCGGCGCTGGCGGCGGCTCCCACCGCCGACGTGGTCTTCGTGGCCCACTCCGGGCTCGACGTCATCGCCTCCCCCCGCGCCGCCTGGTCCTTCCTGCCGCTCCGGCGCCCGGTGCGGGTCCACTGGTGGCGCGTACCGGCCGCGGACATACCGGCGGGCGACGCGGCCCGCGGCGAGTGGCTCCTGCGGCAGTGGGAGCGGATGGACCGCTGGACCGCCGAGCAGGCGGTCGCGGCGACACCGCACGTGTGAGCCGGACGGGACCAGCGCAGCCGACGGTCACCGCCCCGCGGGAGCCGCGTTCGACACGGACCCGTCCGACGGCACGGCCGCGCCCACCCTCAACTGACCCCGTCCCCGCACCCGGAGTGCCGGCTCCCGTGCGGGAGCCGGCACTCCGGCACGGCCTCCGGGTGGCAACGTTGCGGCGGCCAGCGTTCCGGTTGCCAGCAACCGGTATTCGGCCGCAGTTCACGCCGTTTCCACGTTCTGTCAGCAGAGTTCGACCCCGTGCCTACAACCAACTCGCGTGCCCGCGTGGCCACTTTGTGTGCCGCTGCGCTGACGTTTTCCGGACTTCTCGTCACAGGGGTGCTTGCCGCTCAGCCCGCGGCTGCGGCGGACCCGGCCGGCTACCAGAACGTGCGGATCAACGAGGTCACCTCGTCGAACAACGACACCGTGGAGCTGTACAACAGCGGCCCGAGCGCGGTGAGCATCAGCGGCTGGAAGATGTCGGACGACAGCTTCTCGGCCCAGTCGTTCAGCCCGTCCTCCACCACGATCCAGGCCGGCGGCTTCGTCACCTTCAACTCGCCCAAGGGACTGGGCGACTCGGACAAGGTGGTGCTCTACACCTCCGGCGGGACCGTGGTCGACCGCGTCGACTGGGCCACGGACAAGGCGAAGCCGTCGATGGCGCGTTGCGGCGGCGACGGCACGGGGGCGTGGGTGACCGCGACCGCGACGGCCACCTTCGGCGCCGCCAACGCCCCGGGCTGCCCGTCGTCGGTCCCGGCGGCGGGCAAGGTGCGGATCAACGAGGTCACCTCGGACGGCTCGGACACCGTGGAGCTGTACAACGGCGGTACGAGCGCGGTCAGCGTCGGGTCGTGGAAGTACGTCGACGGCGACACCAGCCACTCCGCGGCCTCGGTCTCGTCCTCCTCGCCGAGCGCGACCAGCATCCCGGCAGGCGGCTACGTCACGTTCAACTCCACCATCGGCCTGGGCGACAACGACTCGGCCTTCCTCCTCGACGGCAGCGGCAACACCGTCGACTCGGTGACCTGGGCGACCGGCGCCGCCAAGCCGTCGGACGAGCGCTGCGTCAACGGCACCGGGTGGTTCCAGACCGCCACGACCGCGACGCTCGGCAGCGCGAACTCCTGCTCGGGCGGCGGCGGTTCGACCGGCGGCACCACGGGCGGCACGACCGGCGGCACCGGCGGCGGCCAGCCCGGCCAGCTGCTGGGCGGCGGCGGCTCGCTCACCAGTGGCTGCACCCCCGAGGCGCCCTCCGGCACGGGTTCCACCCCGTCGGGCACCCTCGCGTGGCCCGGCGGGCAGGACGTCACGATCGCCGACGACGTCTGCGCGTTCACCACGTCCACCGGCCCCGAGGGCCGTGACGTGAGCGGCCTGGCGTTCGACCCGGCGAACCCGTCGGTGCTGTGGGCCGCCAAGAACAAGAACTGGCTGTACAAGCTGGTCAAGAGCAACGGCAAGTGGGTCCCTGACGCGTCCTGGAGCGCGACCGGCAAGCAGATCCGCTTCTCCGGCGGCTCCGGCGAGCCGGACTCCGAGGGCGTGACGGTCGGCGGCAACGGCCACATCTACGTGACCTCCGAGCGCGACAACACCAAGAACACCGCGCCCAAGGACACGATCCTGGAGTTCGACCCGGCCGCGACCGGGTCCACGCTCACCCCGGTCCACCAGTGGGACATGACCTCGCAGTTCCCGCAGCTCAACACCGGCAGCAAGGACGACGCCAACCTCGGCTTCGAGGGCGTCGGCTACGTGCCGGACAGCTGGCTGACCGCGGGCGGCTGGGTCGACCCGCTCACCCACGCCGCCTACAACCCGGCGAACTACCCGCTGCACGGTTCCGGCCTGTACTTCGCCGGCCTGGAGTGGGACGGCTCCCTGCACGTCTACGGCCTGAACTCCGACGGCACCTTCACCACCTTCGGCACGATCGCGACCGGCAAGTCCTCCGTGATGGACGTGACCTTCGACGCCGGAACCCAGCGCATCATCGCCAGCTGCGACAACACCTGCGGTGAGACGCACACCTTCATGAAGGTCGACGCCGGCGGCGCGATCGTCCCCGACGTGACCTACACCAACCCGGCCGTCATGCCGATCGACAACCTGGAGGGCTTCGCGATCGCCCCGACCTCCACCTGCGTCGACAACACCCGTGAGGCCGTCTGGTCCGACGACGGCATCTACGGCTTCGGCTCCAAGACCTCCTCCAGCGGCCACGCCATCTACAGCGGCACCTTCCCCTGCTGACAGCTCCGCTTCACTGCTGACACCTCCGCGCCCCGCCCGGGTCCACCGGGCGGGGCGCGCTCACTCCTGGCGCAGCCGCAGGGCGTCCCGCAGCCCGTTGTGCCGGAACCGGTACGCCGCCCCGTACGCCCCCTGAGCACGACGACGACACCGCCGAGTGCCGCCGGAAATACCGCCGGGCCTTGATTGCCGCCCTGCTGTACCAGCTGTAGGAACCGTCCGCCAGGGACATCGAATAGCCCTGCTGAGCGGATACGTCCGACGACGGGACCGTCACCGCATTGCCCCCCAAGCGCATACGGCGAGTGTTGCTCTCACGTTAGAGCAAGCACGGACGATTTCAGCGAGTCGGTTGAACTGACGCAAAGTGACCGGCCGTTGGCGCTGTTGACCGGGTGTGCACACCGAGTGTATACACGGAGTGTGAACGTACCTCTGACACTCCTGGGACTGCTGGAACGGCAGTCGAGCCACGGCTACGACCTCAAAAGGGACTACGACACGTACTTCAGCCCGGGCAAGCCGCTGCTGCTCGGGCAGGTGTACTCGACGCTCGGGCGGCTCGCCCGCGACGGCAAGGTCGTGGTCGGCGCGGCGGAGCCGGGGGCCGGCCCCGACCGCAAGCGCTACGTCATCACCGAACGCGGCGCCACCGAGGTGGAGGTCTGGCTGACCGAACCGGTCGAGACCGAACAGCACCTGCAGACCGAGCTGTTCACCAAGGTCGTCCTCGCCCTGATGCTGGGCCGCGACGCCTCGGCCTACCTGGACCTGCAGCGCACCGCGCACGTCGCGCGGATGCGCGAGCTCACCGAGATCAAGCGCACCGGGCTGCTGATCGACAAACTGCTCGCCGACCACAGCATGTTCCGCCTGGAGGCGGACCTGCGGTGGATCGACGTCACCCAGGCCCGGCTGGGCGCGCTCGCCGAGGAGGTGCGCAAGTGACCGGCTCCACCACTGCCCTGATCGAGGCGCGGGACGTCGTGCTGTCCTTCGGGCAGACACCCGCGCTGCGCGGCGCCGACCTGTCGGTGGCGGCAGGCGAGATCCTGGCCGTCATGGGTCCGAGTGGCTCGGGCAAGTCGACGCTGCTGCACTGCATGGCCGGCATCCTCGTACCCGACAGCGGCGAGGTCCTCTTCGACGGCCGCCGGGTGGACCGGATGCGCGAGCCCGAGCGCAGCGAACTGCGGCGCGACCGCTTCGGCTTCGTCTTCCAGTTCGGCCAGCTCGTACCGGAGCTGACCGCGGAGGAGAACGTCGCGATGCCGCTGCTGCTCGGCGGGGCACGCAGGGGTCCGGCGCTCGCTGAGGCCCGCGGATGGTTCCCGCGGCTCGGTCTGGACGGACTGGAGGGCCGCAGGTCCGGTGAGTTGTCGGGCGGTCAAGCCCAACGAGTCGCGCTGGCACGCGCCATGGCCGCGCGGCCCGACGTGCTGTTCGCCGACGAGCCGACCGGGTCGCTGGACTCGCTCACCGGCGAGCAGGTGATGGAGCTGCTGGTCGACGCGGTCCGGGAGAACGGCACGACGGCCGTCATCGTCACCCACGAGGCGCGCGTCGCCGCCTGCGCCGACCGCGAGGTCATGGTGCGCGACGGCAAGGTGACCTCGCTGCGCCTGGAACGGACCGGCCCGTGATCCGCCTCGGAGTGCGGCTCGCACTCGGCGGCGGCCGCGACGCCCTGATCCGCCTGGTCATCATCGCCTCCGCCGTCGCGCTGGGCACCGGCCTGCTGCTCGGCACCCTGGCGGCGCTCAACGCCACCGGCACCCAGAACGACCGCAACGCCTGGCTGAACACCGGCCGGGACGGCTCCGGCGGGGCTCCGGCGGCCGATCGCCAGGAGGGCGCGGCGGCCGACCCGCTGTGGTGGCAGCTCGGCGCGGACGGCTTCCAGGGAAAGCTCATCGGCCGGATCGACGTCGCCGCCACCGGCCCGCACTCGCCGGTCCCGCCGGGCATGCCCCGGCTGCCGGGGCCGGGCGAGTTCTACGCCTCCCCTGCGATGAGCGCGCTGCTGCGCGACACCCCGGCCGGTGAACTCGCCGCCCGCTACCCGGGCCGGCAGGCCGGCGTCATCGGCGACGCGGCACTCCCCGGCCCCGACTCGCTGATCGTCGTCGTCGGCCACCGCCCCGCCGAACTCGCCGGGCAGCGCAACGCCGTGAAGGTCGCCGCGATCGCCACCCTGTCGCCGAGCACCTGCAACGGCCCGAGCTGCGACATCGGCACCGACAGCAACGGCATGATCCTCATCCTCTCCGTCGTCGCCGCAGCAATGATCTTCCCGGTGCTGGTCCTCGTCGGCACCGCCACCCGGCTCTCGGCGGCCCGGCGCGAGCAGCGCTTCGCCGCGATGCGGCTGATCGGAGCGACACCACGGCAGATCTCGGTGATATCGGCGGTCGAGTCGACCGTCGCCGCGGCGGCGGGGGTCGCGGTCGGCTTCGGCCTGTACGGGCTGCTGCGCCCGCTGCTGGCGAAGGTCAGCTTCACCGCGACGCCGTTCTTCTCCAGCGACCTGTCCCTCACCACCGCCGACGTCCTCGCGGTCGCCCTCGGCGTCCCGGTGGCGGCCGCGGTCTCCGCGCGGATCGCGCTGCGCCGGGTACAGATCTCCCCGCTCGGCGTCACCAGGCGGACCACGCCGCGGCCGCCGCGGGCCACGCGGGCGATCCCGCTGGCGCTCGGTCTGCTCGAACTCGGCTTCTTCATCGGCCGCCGCCCCGCGACCAGCGGCGGCCAGGCGCTGGCCTTCCTGCCCGGCACCCTGCTGGTGCTCGGCGGGATCGTGCTGGCCGGCCCGTGGCTGACCATGGTCGGCGCCCGGCTGATGGCCGCCCGTGCCCGCCGCGCCTCGGGGCTGGTCGCCGGCCGCCGGCTGGCCGACGACCCCCGGGCGGGTTTCCGTGCCGTGAGCGGGCTGGTCCTCGCGCTGTGCGTGACGACCGGGGCGGTCGGCGTGATCGACGCGATGGTGCACGAACGCGGAGTGCCGAGCAGCCCCGAGCCCGTACGCAACACGGTGCTGAGCGACCACACCGAGTACCTCCCCGGTCGCACGGTCGGCACCGCCGCCCAGCCGGCGGACGGCCTGCTGGCCGCGCTGCGCGCGGTGCCCGGTGTCGGCGGCGTCACCGTCATCCACTCCGACCCCGCGGCCTTCGACCGCTCACCGCGCGGGGACGGCGGCGGGCTGGCCGACTGCACCGAGCTGGCGGCCATGCCGGTGTACGGCACCTGCCCGCCCGGCGCCCGGACCGCGTCCGTGCCCGTCGGCTTCAGCTCGTACGGCCTGGGGCCCGACCCGTCGTGGCCGTCCGGCTGGCCGGCCGCCACGGCGAGCCCCGAGCAGCTGCGGCGGCTGCCGGTGACGCAGATCGCCGTCACCACCGACGGCTCCCGCAGCGCCGTCGAGACGGCACGTACCCTGCTGGCCGCCGCATACCCGGCGGACGACCCGCCTTATACGATCGCCGAGGGCCGCGGCCGGATGTCGGCGGAACTGGACGGCTACCGGCAACTGGCCGACGTGGTCATCGCGGTGAGCTTCCCGATCGCCGGATGCAGCATGGCGGTCAGCGTGGCCGGCGGGCTCAGCGACCGCCGACGCCCCTTCAGCCTGCTGCGGCTGACCGGAGTACGGCTGCGCACCCTGCGCGGGGTCGTGCTGCTGGAGAGCGCCGTCCCGCTGCTGGCGGTCGCAGTGGTCGCGATCGCCACCGGATTCCTCGCCGCCCAGCTCTTCCTCCAGGCGCAGCTGGGCTACTCGCTGCACCCGCCCGGCGGCGAGTACTACGCGATCGTCATCGCCGGCGTCCTCGCGGCACTCGCCGTGATCGCCGCGACCCTACCCCTCCTCTCCCGCCTCACAGGACCGGAGAACACCCGCAACGAATAGCGCCGCCCTGGACACCGGCCTCCTGCTCCGCACCGCGGAGTGGGGGGTCGTCCTGGGCGTCAACTCCCGGCGAGCGTTCAGGGACCTCCGCGCAGCCTCGGGCGACCGTCGGCACGGAGCCGCACCGCGCCACCTCCCTCACGGACGGGCAGGCCGCATTGACCTGCATGGATGAGGGCGCGGACGGCTCCGGCGCCGCCGAACACGCGGCCGCGTGACGGAGATCATATCCATGCGTAGACATATACCCGCTTGTGCAAGTATTATTTGGGTCAGGCACCGCCCGCCCGCCGGCGAGGCGGCCGCTCGCCCCGTGTATCGTCCGGCACTGCCTCAACTGCGGAGACTCCCCATGCCCAAGCTGTTCGAGCCGTACACCCTGCGGTCGCTGACCGTGCGCAACCGCGTCTGGATGGCGTCCATGTGCCAGTACAGCGCCGCGACCGCGGGAGCGGACACCGGTATCGCGAACGACTGGCACTTCACCCACCTCTCCGCGCGGGCGGCCGGCGGCACGGGACTGATCCTCACCGAGGCCACAGCGATCAGCCCGGAGGGCCGGATCACCCCTTACGACCTCGGCATCTGGAACGACACGCAGGTCGACGCCTTCAAGCGGGTGACCGCGTTCCTCAAGGAGCAGGGCACCGTGGCCGGCATCCAGCTCGCCCACGCCGGCCGCAAGGCGTCCACCGAGCGGCCCTGGGTGGACCGCGGCGCCCCGATCCCGGCCGACGCGCCGCTCGGGTGGACGCCGGTCGGCCCGAGCGCCGTCCCCTTCGGGCCGGGCTCGACCGTGCCGGAGGAGCTGACCGAGGACGGCATCCGCCGGATCGTCGGGGAGTTCGCCGACGCGGCCCGCAGGGCGCGCGCCGCCGGCTTCGAGGTCGTGGAGATCCACGGCGCCCACGGCTACCTGCTCCACCAGTTCCTCTCGCCGTACACCAACCGCCGCACCGACGCCTACGGCGGCTCCTTCGAGAACCGGGTCCGCTTCCCGCTGGAGGTCGTCGAGGCGGTGCGCGCCGTGTGGCCGCAGGACCTGCCGGTCTTCTTCCGGGTCTCGGCGACGGACTGGCTCAGCGAGAACGCGGAGGACGACCGCGAGGGCTGGACGGCCGATGACACCGTGGCCTTCGCCAAGGAGCTGCACGCCCGCGGGGTGGACCTGCTGGACGTCTCCACCGGCGGCAACGCCCCCGACGCCCGCATCCCGGCGGCCCCAGGTTTCCAGGTCCCTTTCGCCGAGCGCGTGCGCAACGAGGCCGGTATGCCCGTCACCGCGGTCGGCCTGATCACCGAACCGGCCCAGGCCGAGGAGATCGTGGCCTCCGGCCGTGCGGACGCGGTGCTGCTGGCCCGGCAACTCCTGCGCGACCCGTACTGGGCACGCCACGCGGCGGAGGAACTCGGCGCCCAGCCGTACGTACCCCAGCCGTACCACCGCTCCTAGCGGACCGCCCGCGACCGGGCGCCTGGGTACCCCCCGGCGTACCGCGGGCTCGCAACCGGGAGGCTGCGAGCCCGCGTTCGCGCGGCGCCGGGGTCTAGCGGGTGTTCGCGCCGACGGCCGTGCGGCCGTCCTGGGTGTCCTCGCTGAAGGCGACGTTCACCGGGGCCGGTTCGCCGATGAACTCGGTCGCCCCGACCTCGCCGAGCACGCCCACGTCGAGGGTGCAGGCCTCGAGGAGCGTGGCGTCCCGCACGCCGTCCTTCTGGCAGATCTCCAGCGCCTTGGCCTGCACGTCCTTGGGCAGCTGGTCGGCCCAGAAGGGGGCAGCGGGGTCGGCTGCCTGCGTCTTGTCGCCGCACACCGCGACCAGGGACTGGCTGTCCGGCACCCGCCAGCTGTCGCCGTACACGCTGTAGAGCGTCTTGAAGTCGACCGGGATGGACAGGACGGCGCCGGTGCTCGTGCGCAGCTTGTCGTTGGTGCCGGGCGCGTTGGCCAGCAGTCCGGTCACCGGCTGCGGATACGAGCCCAGGCCGACGAAGACGTCCACGTAACCGGGGTTGACGGTGGCCGTCATGCTGTCGCCCTGCGGGTCGGTCACCACGTACTGGCTGCCGTTGCGCACGATCCTGTCACCGGAGGCCAGGGTGATCGTCCCGCCCGAACCGAGCGACGTGGGAGCCCCGTTGACCACCAGGCCGCGGGCGGCGCACACCGCCACCTTGTCCGCGCCCATCTGCGTGGCCACGCCGCTGTTGACGGCCGCCCCCGGCCAGCCGAGCGGTGCCCCGGAGACCTGGTTGTTCTGCACGGTCATCGCCGAGGAGCGGGCGAGCGTGAAGGCGCCCTCCGCCTGGAAGTCGTAGTACGTGCCGCCGAAGGTCTCCAGGTGCGTGTCGCCCGTGCCGTGCGCCGCGGCGCAGGAGGGCGGGCTGGTCAGGATGTTGCTCTGGACGCTCTGTATGGACGGCGACGCCCCGACGCCGTAGCCGGGCGTGCCGACGAGGTTCAGGTTGTTGGTCTCACCGGTGTAGCCCTGGGTCAGGCAGGTCGGCGCGGCGGTCGTGCCGTTGTGGGTGACCGTCCGCACCGTCAGGGTGGAGCCCGGGTTGAAGGTCGCCATGGACCCGCCGCCGTTGCCGCCGATCATGAACTCGACCGCGTTCCATGCCGCGGACAGGCTCAGGGTGCTGTCGGCGGTCGAGGCGCTCAGGGTGCCGCCGCCGGTCGACATCACGACGGTGTCCAGCGCGCTGGTCACGTTGCCGGACAGGCTCAGGCCGGACAGGTTGGCGATCGGCTGCGACGGGACCGTGACGGCCGACCCGTTCTTGTAGCAGTGGACGGAGTACGTCCACCAGCCGGCGGGGCAGGTCGCGGCGTAGTTCAGGATCCAGAACTGGATGAAGGCAGAGCTGGGGCCGGAGCCGGGGTTGGAGAAGATGAACTGCTCCCAGCCCTGGCACCCGGGGTGGCCGGCGCACACCGGGCTGCTGAAGGGCGCGCTGTTGAGCTGCAGCGAGTACGAGTTGGCGACGCCGCCGCCGGTCTCGCTCGTGACGCCGGAGACGGAGGCGAACGAGCCGGTCGCCCCGTTCAGGACGCCGGACACCCCGGCGGAGAAGTCGATGCCGTTGCCGACCACGTAAGGCGCGGCTCCGGACGACGGGTTCGCGCCCGCGCCGGCGAGCGCCACGGCGGGCAGGTGCGGGCCTGCCGCGCTGTCCGCGCCCTTCGGCACGAAGGGCTTGGCCGGCGCCGTGGTGCAGCCGGTGGCCTGCCAGGTCAGCGCCGGGTAGGAGGCGGTGTAGCAGCCCTTCGCCGGGGTGGCGAGCCGGGCCATGGAGGTGTGCCACTGCTGCGCGGTCATCGGCGAGGGGGCCGCGGAGCCCGCGGCCGTGCTGGTGGGGATCAGCACGATCGCCACCAGGGTGGCGATCGCGGTCGCGATGATGCCGAAGAGCCGGCTGTGCCGTCCGTGCCGCCCTGACGTCCGTGCGTCGGGACCGGCCAAGGGTCTGTCCACGCTTCACCTTCTCGCGAGTGGGGGTGACCGGGCCGGGATCGGCCCGTCCTGGGGTCGTGCCGCGGAACTTTCGCGCATCGTAAGCAGGTGCCCACGATGCGTCGATGTCATGTACAGAAAAAGCCCATGATTGGCGACAAGTCGCCGGTCCCAGAGAAGCGACGGAAGTCTGCGGCGGGGGTCACGGCACGTCGCGGCGGTGGGCGGACCGAGGACACCCGGACGCGCTGGCCGATTCGCGCCGCTCCACGCCGCCGGAAGCCGGCGCACCTGCGCGGTCCGCGACACCCACGCCAACGGCGGCCTTCGTGCGCAGAGTTGTCGTCGATTCGCGGGATGCGACGTCGGCGGCGCCGACCAGCCCCCGAACTCACTTCACTTCCGCCTCACACATACTATGGTTCTCATAGTTGTTCTGCGGCGGCAGGACGGCAGATAGCCGAGTGGAGGAAAAGAGCCGTATGGCCATGAAGAATCGGGATCCACAGGGCAGTTGGAAGCGGCGGCTGGCCCACGGGGCTGTGGCACTGGCCGCGGTCGGGCTGACCGCCGGCCTGGGAACGGCGCAGGCCACGACGTCCGGCGCCGTCACACCGTCCATCATCGGCGGCCATCCGGCGGACCAGAACTACTCGTTCATCGTCTCGCTGCAGGTGGCGAAGAACGGCGACCCCGACCACAACCGCTGCGGAGGCGCACTGGTCAGCGCGGACTGGGTACTCACGGCGGCGCATTGCGTCACGGACGTGACAACGGACGGAACACCCTATGCGATTCAGGACCCGTCGCTATTCCACGTCAGGGTGGGATCCGACGACCGGACGGCCGGTGGCACCGTGGCCCAACTCACCGACATCGTGGTCGATCCGGGCTTCGTCGCATCCGACACCCGGGCTTCCGGCGCGGACCTCGCCCTGCTCCACCTGGCCACCCGGGTGCCGGAACGGCCCGTGAAGCTCCCCGTCAGCGAGGCCGCACCCGGCACCAGGATCCGTGAGCTCGGCTGGGGTTACACCGTCGACGCCGACTCGACCTCGGTGACGACCTTCCTCCAGCAACTCGACACCAGGATCCTGCCGTCCGACACCCCCACATGCGTGGCCGCCGCCAACGGCGACGACTCCTGGGGCATCCGGCCGGGCGACGACTGCGCGGACAACGTGGACGGCACGTTCGGACCCTGCAACGGCGATTCCGGCTCGCCCGTGGTCAGGCTCCTCGACGGCGCCTGGGTCCTGGTCGGCGCGGACTCCCGCGGCCCCGAGGAAGTCTGCGGCGCGGGACCCGACATCAGCACCAGCGCAGCCCACTTCCGCGGCTGGATCACCCAGGTGATCGGCTGACGGGGCCAGCGCGGAAACGCGGTCCGGTGACACCGCGGGCAGCGGTGTCACCGGACCTTCGACGCTCGCCACTCGATGTCGTGGTCAGGCAAGGGCAGTTCGCCGATCGCCCGGTGCGCGTAGCGGCGCACCACCGGGTCGGGGTCGTCGATCCGGTCGATCAGATGGCGCGCCTGCCGTCCGGCGACGGCGGCCAGCGCGGCGAGCCGGCGTTCGTACACGCCGCGGCCGTCCCAGTCGCCAGCAGGGTCAGCAGGTCGGAGGAGGCGAGGGCGGCGGCGGTGCGGGCCACCTCGCGCAGCCGGAGCGGGTGGGGCAGCGGTTCGACGGCGGCGAGCAGCCGGTCGGCGATCAGTTGGGGCAGCGGCGCTGATTGTGCACGGCGGAGGCGGCCCTGGCACCCGGTTTACCGCCGGCCTCCGCCGGTGTCGGACGGTAAGTGACCGTCGCGGTACCGGAGTTCAGCGAGGGTCGAGTTTCCAGATCTGCGGGGAGAGTTCGTTGCAGGTCCACTGCTGGACGTTCGCGCCCGGAGCGGAGGAGCCGCCGGCCACGTCGAGGCACAGGCCGCCGGCGGTGTTGCGCCAGGTCCAGTAGCCGTCGCCCTGGCAGTTCGTGAACCAGCCGTTCAAGCTCACCAGCGGTTCGCTGCCGGCCTGCGGGACCTCGCCGAGCGCGTACCTGACCGCCGGCTACAGCCCCGTACTGGACGCGACGGCCGGCGGGACGACCGTCTACGTGAACTGACCCGCACCCCTGGCCGGCGTGCCGGGCGGCTCCCGGAGCAGTAGACCCCCGCCTGCTCCGGGAGTCGGGCGCGCGGGCCGCGCGACCTCGCCGGTGCAGGACCCTGCCCCCTACGGCAACAAGTCCGGCTGCGAGCGCGGTTCGGGGGTAGCCGAACGGTGAAGGGCGGCATTCCGCCCGTTCGCGCCGGGAGTTGACGCCTGGGAAGGGCGTCGACCGGGGCAGGACATCGTGAGGTCGAGGTGCAGGGTCCAATGGAGATGGCCTACAAGGGAATGCCCACCGGGAGTCCGGAGTGGGTTTTCATGACCGTGCTGGTGATCGTCTTCTCGCTGGCGGTCATCGTCAGGCTGCTGCGCGACAAGCGCTGAGCTCTGCGGCACAGCCGCTGCGAACGTGCCGGGTCACGGCTGTGCGCCGGTTCAGTTCCGGGGCCGCCAGGCGTGGCGGGTGGCGAAGCCGAGCAGCTCCTGGCTGCGGCGGGTGGCGAAGGGGACCGCGAAGCCTTCGAGCGGGGCGTCGAAGCGGGTGCCGGGATGGTAGCGGCGGACGAGGTCCGCGGTCGGCACCAGCGCCGTGGTGTCGGGTGCGGCCACGTTGACCACGGTGTGGCCGTCGAGCGGGGCGGTCAGCGCCAGGCCGATCGCGCGGGCGGCGTCCCTCGTGTCCAGCCACCCCCACAGCGAACCCCGGTCGACGCGCGGGTCGGCGTGCACCCGTTCCAGGTGCCGCCGCAGCCGGTCGCCGGTGCCGAGGAAGGGGAAGCGCAGGCTGACCGCGGTGGCGCCCCAGCGGCTGCTGACCCGCGCGGCGATCTCCTCGCCGACGTACTTCGACAGTCCGTACACGTCGTCACCGGTGAAGGTCTGATCCTCGGTCACCGGCACGCTGCGCGGGGACAGGTCGTGCCGGGAGAAGGCGAAGCCGAGCGCGGACAGGCTGGAGACGTTCACCAGGCGGCCGGCACCGGCCCGTGCGGCGCCGGCCAGCACCAGGTGGGAGGCGGTGACGTTGTTGAGGAAGACCTCGTCCTCGGCGGCGGCGGTCGGGGAGGGCAGCGCGGCGGCGTGCACCACGGCGTCCACCGCGTCCACCGCGCGGGCGAGCACGCCGGCGTCCCGCAGCTCGCCGGTGAGCACCTCGTCGGCGGCGGACGGGTCGGCCGGGGTGCGGTCGTGCGCGCGGACCGTCCAGCCCTCGCCCCGAAGGTGCGCGACCACTTCGCGGCCGAGCGTGCCGCCTGCGCCGGTGACCAGGACCTTCACGGTGAACTCCCTCCAGAGCGACGCGCCGCACCGCCGCTTCCGCGACCGTCCGGCGCTCCCCGCCGCAACCAGTCGACAGGGTTATTGCAGAATTTACCCATGAATTTACCGCCTTCCAGCCAATCTCTTGCCGTGGTTGACTGATCGGCAGCCGGCTGCCGCACGCCCACCACCCGACGCGGGGGCCGTCGGCAGGGCGCGTGCCCGTACCGCCGTCCCCCGCCGAAGGAGATCCCGAGATGACCGCAACCGGCCCCAACGCGCTGCTCGACGGCGAGGGCGGCCTGCCCGAGGCCCGCCCGCCGTGGCACCGGCAGGACGGGCTGCGGGTGACCGCGGTCCGCGCCGTGGTCACCGCACCCGAGGGGCTGCCGCTGGTCGTGGTGCGCGTCGACACCTCGGAACCCGGGTTGTACGGTCTGGGCTGCGCGACCTTCACCCAGCGCTACGCGGCGGTCGCGGCCGCGGTCGACGAGCACGTCGGCCCGCTGGTCGTCGGACGCAACCCGGCCGACATCGAGGACATCACCCGGCTGGTGCACTACTCCTCCTACTGGCGGGGCGGCCCGGTGCTCGGCAACGCGCTCTCGGGCATCGACCAGGCCCTGTGGGACATCGCAGGCAAGCGGGCCGGCATGCCCGTCTACGAACTGCTCGGCGGCCGCAGCCGGGCCGCCGTCGAGGTCTACTCGCACGCCGCGGGCACCACCGTGCAGGAGACGCTGGAGCAGGCCGAAACGCTGCTCGACCAGGGCTACCGGCACATCCGGCTCCAGGTCGGCGGTCCGGGCCTGGGCACCTACGGCGCTCCGGGCACGCGCGGCGGCTACCCGCGCTCGCCCCACCCGGACGGCTGGGACACCGCCCAGTACCTGCGGGCCACGCCCCGGCTGTTCGAGGCCGCCCGGGCGCGGCTGGGCGAGGACGTCAGCCTGATGCACGACGTGCACAGCCGGCTCACACCCAAGCAGGCGGTGGTGCTGGCCCGGGCGCTGGAACCGTATGCCCTGTCCTTCCTGGAGGACGTCATCGCGCCGGAGTTCTACGACCGGCTGCCGGAGGTACGCGCCGCCTCGCCGGTGCCGATCGCGGTCGGCGAGCAGATCGGCAACGTCACCGACGCGGTCCGGCTGATCCGGGACGGCGGCATCGACCTGCTGCGCCTGCACACCTCGGCGATCGGCGGCCTGACGCCCACCCGCAAGCTGGTGGCCCTGGCCGAACTGCTCGGCGTGCGCACCGCCTTCCACTCCCCCGGCGACATCTCCCCGGTGGGGGTGGCGGCGAACCTCGCGGTGGACGTCTCGACGCCCGCGTTCGGCTACCAGGAGTCGCACACCTACAACGAGGCGACGCACGAGGTCTTCCCCGGCACTCCTGTGGTGCGCGACGGGTACCTGGCACCCTCCGACGCGCCCGGCTGGGGCGTCGACCTCGACGAGCGGGCAGCCGCGAGGTACCCGCCGGTGAAGTTCCTGCACGAGCGGTGGTCGGCCGGAGTACGCCACCCCGACGGCGGCCTCGACGCACCCTGAGCGGGCCCGGCGACTGTACCGGGACCGGGACCGCCGGCTGGCGCGATCCGCCGGTGCGGGCAGGCCGCGCGGGTGGCGCGAACCGCCGACCGTCGCACGGGATTTCGGACGTTCTCCGCCGCGCCCCGCGCGGCGCCCGGTGGTGTGCTGCGGTCCGGTCGCACCCGGGCCGGCCCCCCACCGTGCCCTCCGACACACCCGCCTCTCACCCGCCACGGGCCGCGCGGGCGTTCCGCGCTCCCCCGCGCTCTGCGGGTGGCTCGTATCCTCCACGCCGCGCCGCGCGCTTCCGTCATGTCCGTTTCGCCGCGTTCCGGCCACAAAAAGCGTCCGCCTTGACGCCCCGCTCGGACGGAACCGACCATATGTACGCATCGCGGAAATCCCGTACCGCGAGGGCGAAAGCGTTCACCGCGGAATTCCGCGGACAATCCGAGGAGACAGCGTGACACCGAAGAGGAAGCACTTAGCCAGCCGTTCCGCGCTGGGCGCCGCGGCCGTCGCCGCGCTCATGGCGGCCGGCACGCTGGTCGCGGTCCCCGCCGCGGAGGCGGCGGCGCCGCAGCCGGACGCCGCCCAACGCGCCGGCACCAGTACGACGTTCGTCATCCCGCCGGGCGTCACCACCTACCGGGCCGGGACCGCTTCCGCACACGTCACCGTCACGCGCTCGCCGAGCGTGTCCCCCGCCGTCGCCATCACCTGCCAGGTCACGGCCTCCAACCCCTTCCGCTTCTACGGCGGTCCGTTCCCCTACCCCAGCGGGGTGGAGGGGATCGCGCACGTCACCTGCAACAACGTCGTGAACTCGATCGACCTGCTGGTCGTGCTCTTCAGGGGCACCACGGCGCTGTCCTCCAACGAGCGGGTGACCTATTCCACCCTCACAGCCGCCGCCGACACCGAGTACCAGTACAGCCCCGGCAGTTACCAGACCGGGGCCATCGCCTCGGTGACGTTCCCCGACGGCAGTTCGGGGACGAGCAGCCCGGCGTACAGCGCCGTCACGACCATCCCGTAGCGGCGGCACGGACAGCGGAGGGCGGGCCGCCCAGTGCGGGGCGGCCCGCCAGGAGTCACCGCGGGGTGAGGGTGGAGGACCGGGCGGGGCCGCGCTCTCGCCCGCACGGGCGAAACTCGTGTGCCGTGCGCCGCCCGATCGCCGAGAATCCGCCTGTGGCCATCTTCAACGTCGACGGGACCGAAGCCGCCCCTGCCCCGCGTCCCTCCTCGACCACGCCGGCCGGCCGGGCCTTCGGGGCGATCCCGCCGCCGGCGCTCGTACTGGTCGGCATCGTCAGCGTCCAGATGGGCTCGGCGGTGGCCAAGCAGCTGTTCGGCGAGGTGGGCAGCTTCGGGACGGTCGCGTTGCGGCTCTTCTTCGCCGCGGGGGTGCTGCTCCTGTGGTGGCGGCCGTCGCTGCGCATGGACCGCAGGGCGTGGACGGTGGTGGTCGGTTACGGCCTGGTCCTTGGCGTCATGAACCTCTCCTTCTACCTGGCGCTGGACCGGCTCCCGCTGGGGATCGCGGTGACCGTCGAGTTCCTCGGCCCGCTGGCCGTGGCCCTGGGCGGGTCGCGGCGGTGGCTGGACGCCCTGTGGGCACTGCTCGCGGGAGGAGGCGTGGCCCTGCTGATGGACGGGCGGGGCGAACTCGACCTCGTCGGCCTGCTGTTCGCCCTTGTCGCGGGAACGTGCTGGGGCTTGTACATCCTGCTCGGTGCGGCGCTGGGCCGGCGCACCTCGGAGGGCAACGGCCTGGCCCTGGGCATGGCCGTCGCCGCGGTGGTCGCCGTGCCGTTCGGCGTGGCCGGCAGCGGAAGGGCCCTGGTCCAGCCGTGGGTCCTGCTCGCGGGGTCCGGCGTGGCACTGCTGTCGTCGGTGGTCCCTTACTCGCTGGAGCTGGAGGCGCTGCGCAAGATCCCGCCGCACGTGTTCGGCATCCTGATGAGCCTCGAACCGGCGGTGGCGGCGCTCATCGGCCTGGTGGTGCTGAAGGAGTCGCTGCACTGGTCGCAGTGGATCGCCGTGCTGTGCGTGATGGCAGCGTCGGCGGGCGCCACCCGCACCGCCCGCCCGGACGCCTGACCGGGGCTACTGCCGTCCCGGTCCGTGCGGCGCACGCCTGAGGGCCGCGGCCTCCTCGGCGCTATGCTGCCGGCCGTTTCCAGGCGGGCATGACGTCGAAGGGGCTGGCGACCTTGCCGGGGTCGCGTTCGACGAGGTCGCCGTGGGCGTCGTCCACCAGGGCGGCGTCCATGCGCCGGGATGCTCGACGTCAGGCACGGCGACGGGACCTACGTGCGCGCCCGCAGCGAGACCGAGGGCGTGATCGTGCGGCGGGCCGCACTGGCGCCGCTGCTCGACGTCGTGACGGTGCGGCGCGGGCTGGAGGTCGAGGCGGCGCGCCAGGCCGCGGAACGCCGCACCGAGCAGGATCTCGCCGACCTGACCGCCCTGTCCCGCAGTCCCGACGCCGGCAGCCTCGACCAGCGGGTGGAGCGCGCGGTCCGCTTCCACAGCGCGCTGGTGGACGCCTCCCACAACCCGCTGCTCAGCGAGCTCTACCGGGCGATGACCGAGTCCATCGCCCGCGGTATCCAGCAGGCCACCGCCGATCCCGAGCCGGCCGACGTCGGCACCGCGAGCCACGAGGACCTGCTGGCGGCGATCGCCGCGCACGACCCGGACGCGGCGGCGGCCACCGCCGCCCGCCACCTCGCCGCGCTGATCACGCAGATCCGCGAGCAGCTGCAGGCGAGGTGATCCGCCGTGGCGGAAGGGCGGATGTCACGAGCGGTTCACGGCGTGGCCCAGCGCTGGTTGTCGGTGCCGTTGCAGGTCCACTCCTGCGCCGCGCGGGCGGCTCACCCGCGGTCGGACCTCGTCAGCCACCGGCCGGTGAAGACGGCAGTGACCAGGGTGACGGCGCCGGCCGCGAGGAAGGCGCTGTCCAGGCCGGTCTCGAAGGACCCTCCGCCGGACTCCCGGGTGCGGACGACGGCTCCGAGCAGTGCCACGCCGAGCACCGCGCCGATCTGCCGCGTGGTGCTGCTGACCCCCGAGGCGAGGCCGCCCTCCTGCGGGCTGACCGCCTGGATGGCGGCGCCGGTCAGCGGGGACAGCGTCAGCGCGAAGCCGGCGCCGACCGCCGTAAGCCGCCACCACACGTTCCCGTAGCCGGTGTCCGCGTGCACGAAGCCCAGGGCCAGCAGCCCCAGCCCGGCCAGCGCCAGGCCGGCGGTGACCACGATCCGGAAGCCGTACCCGGCGGCGAGCCGGCCCGCGTACGGGCTGACGGCGACCATGGCGAGCGAGGTGGGCAGGGTCTGCAGGCCGGCCCGCAGGATCGAGCTGCCCTGCACGTACACGAAGAACTGGGAGAAGAAGAACGACGAGCCCATCAGGGCGAACCCCACCACGACCATCGCCGCGTTGGACACCGTGAACAGCCGCTGCCGGAACAGCCCCAGCGGCAGCATCGGCGCCGCCCGGCGGCTCTCGACGGAGACGAAGAGCCCGAGCAGCACGACCGCGGCGACGAAACCGCCGAGGATCACCGGCGAGGTCCAGCCGCGGGAACCGCCCTCGATCAGCCCGTAGGTCAGCGCCCCCACTCCCAGGACCGACAGGACCGTGCCGGGGAGGTCGATGGCGGGGGCACCCGGGTTGCGGGACTCCCCCAGGACGCGCAGGCCGGCCAGCAGCAGGACGAGGCCGATCGGCAGGTTGACGAGGAAGACGGCGGGCCAGCCGAAGGCCTCCGTCAGCACCCCGCCGGCCAGGGGACCGGCGGCCAGACCGATACCGCTGACTCCGGCCCACAGCCCGATCGCCTTGACCCGATCCGCGGGCACCGGATGGGCGGCGGCGAGCAACGCCAGCGACGCCGGGCTGAGCGCCGCGGCACCGATGCCCTGCAGTACCCGCCCGGTGATCAGCCAGCCGATCGACGGTGCGAGGGCGCACAGCCCTGACGCGGCGGTGAACACCGCGACGCCGGCCAGGAACACCCGCTTGCGGCCGAAGCGGTCGGCGAAGACGCCGCCGGTCAGCAGCAGCATGGCGACGAGCAGCACGTAGGCGTCGACGATCCACTGCAGGCCGGTCAACTGGGTGTGCAGGCGCTGCCGCATGTCGGGCAGCGCCGTGCCGACGATCGTGTTGTCGAGCAGCACCATGAACTGGCCCAGGCAGGTCACCGTGAGAAACGCGACCCGCTGGGACCGGCTGCCCACGGCCACCGGCGATGCCGCCGTCGCAGTGTCCTCGTACGAGGTCGTCACTACCGGTCCTCTCGTCCGTCCGCTGCACCCCGGCTCCGGCCGACCGGCGAGGGGCGGCGACTCGGGGCACTAACGCAGTTTTTTTCTGCGTTAGTGGATACTAGGAGGCTCACCACGCAAACGCAAGCACGGGCTGCGTTAAAGTGGGGGCATGGACGATCCACAGCCGGTCCGGCGGCCCGGCGGGCGCAGCGCCCGCGTCTCCGCGGCGGTGCACCAGGCCGTCACCGAACTGGTCGGTGAGCGCGGCTACGGCAGCTTCACCGTCAGCGATGTCGCCGACCGTGCGGGCGTGGCCGACAGCAGCATCTACCGCAGGTGGGGCAGCCTGGACAAACTGCTCACCGACGTGACGCAGACCCGCCTCAAGGCGCGGTCGCCGATGCCCGACACCGGCAGCCTGGCCGGCGACCTGCACGCTCTCGCGGCCAACGTCGCCCGCGAGATCACCGGCCCCGACGGTCTGGCGGTGCTGCGCCTGACCGTCGCCCTGACCGGCAACGGCGAACAGGGCCTGCAGGCACGTGACGACTTCCTCGCCGAACGCGCCCGGCTCCTGCAGTCCGTCCTCGATCGCGCCCGTGCCCGCGGCGAGCACCCGCCCGACACGCTCACCGTGCTCGACCACGTCATGGCCCCGATGTACATCCGCGTCCTGTTCGGCGCGACCCCCCTCACCCCTGACTACGTCAAAGGACTGGTCGACCGGCTGCTGTGAGCGGCGGCCCGTCCCCGAGCCGAGGCAAGCAGGGGGGACGCGGGAGACCGGCTCACTCCTTCGGGGCGCCCCTGGGCAGGGTCACGCACGCCGTCCTGCACCACGCCCACTGCCCGGTCGCGGTGGTACCGCGCGGATGACCGCACGCCAGGGAAGTACGCGACGTCCTGGACACCGGCGGACGGCTGCCGCGCTGACGCGGCAGCCGCCGGGGGCGCTCGGCGGTACGGTCACGAGCTCGGCGGTACGGTCACGAGGCGGCCGCCGACGCCTGGATCTCGCAGCGGACGTCGACGACGCCTTCCACCGCCCGGGCCAGTCGGGCCGCCACCAGGATCAGACCGGGCTCCAGCACCTGGCCGGTCAGCGTCACCACACCGTCGTGGACGGCGACGGCGGCGGACGGCTCGCCCGGGAACAGCGGGTGGACGACGTCGCGGGCGACTTCCTCCGCGATCTCCTCGTCCTTCCGCAGGAACACCTTGAGCACATCGCTGCGGCTGACGATGCCGCACAGCATCCCCTCGGCGTCGGTCACCGGCAGCCGCTTCACACCCCGCTGGGCCATGATGCGGGCCGCCTGGGCCACCGTGGAGTCGGCGTGCACGCACACCGCGGGAGTCGTCATCAGCTGCCCCGCGGTCACCGCTCCGGCCTTGGCCACGTCGGACAGCCTGCGGATCTCGTCCAGCCTGGCCGGATCGCTGTTGCGGAACTCCTCCTTGGACAGCAGATCGGCCTCCGACACCACTCCCACGACCCGCCCCTCGCCCTCCAGCACGGGCAGGCCGCTGACCTTCCACTGCTCCATGGTGGCGACGATCTCCTTGTAGGCCGCGTGCTGTCCCACAGCGACCACGGTCTGGGTCATGACATCACTGACAGTGCACGGTGACGCAGACACGCTGCTCTCCTCTTCGCATCCGTACGTATCGGCCGGGGCTCATCGGACCTCGGCGGGGCGGCCACCTCTCGCGCGGCGCGACCGGCCCACCCGCTGGTCTGCGCGCGCTCGCGGAAGTCGCCCCCCCTGCCCGCTGCGGAGGATCATCCGGGCCACCGGGCCGCGGGCGCCAGGGACCGGCCGGCCGCCGAAGGTCACGCGTTCGCGCGCGTCGAGCATGTCGGCGACCTTCACACCGCGCCGGGAACCGGCAGGAGGTCGCTCTCCGACGCCGAGGGGTCCAGCGGCCCGCTCATGGCAGCACGCCCGGACGCCCGGACGGCGCAGCCGTCGCGACCGGCTCGTCGGTGCGGTGGCCGAGGGACTCGGTGACCTCCACGACGCCGTCGACACCTTCGCAGAGCCGGAGTACGACCGGTATCAGATCGCGGCGCTCGACCGTGCCGCGCAGCGCCACCCGGCCGTCGGTGACCGCGACGGCCACCTCGTCGGGCCCGATGCCGAGCGTACGGTCCAGGATGTCCCCGCTGATCTCCTCCCGGATGGCGTGGTCGCGGCGCAGGAACACCCGCAGCAGGTCGGCGCGGCTGACGATGCCGACGAGCCGGCCGGTGTCGTCCACCACGGGAAGCCGCTTGACATGGCCGTCGTCCATGACGCGAGCGGCCTGCACCACCGTCCACTCGGGGTGGGCGACCACCGCGGGGCTGGTCATCAGCCCTTCGGCCGTGGTCGCCGCCGACTGTACGGACACCTCGCCGGGTGCGTCGAGGACGGCAGACAGCCCCGCGGGGTCGGGCTGGGCCGACTCCCTGTGCAGCAGGTCCGCCTCCGAGACCACGCCCAGCGTGCGGTCGGAGGCGTCCACCACCGGCACGGCCGTGATGTCGTTGTCGGCGAGGGTCTTGACCACCGCCTTGAACGGGGTCTGCGCGCGCACGCTGACGACGGAGTGGGTCATCAGGTCGCGCACGGTCCGGTGCTTCAACATGCTGTCGCCTCCTGCCGGGGGGCCGGTTCCTCACCTCCATCGTGGCCGGACGGCGCGACCGCGCTTAGGGCCGACCGGGGCCGGGACCCGGGTCCAACGGCCCTTCCGGCCGCGATGCGCCGCGGCCCGCTGGGAGCGGCCCCTCTATTCCATTTGGTGATGATTTGCTCGCATATATGAGATGACCGGATACTGAGGCCATGGCGGAACGGCGGTGGCAGTTCTGGGTCGACCGGGGAGGCACCTTCACGGACATCGTCGCCCGGCGCCCCGACGGGCGGCTGCTGAGCCACAAGCTGCTGTCCGACGACCCCGCGCGGTACCGCGACGCGGCCGTCGCCGGCATCCACCACCTGCTCGGCCCGCTGGAGGACGAGGATGCGCCCGCCGCCCTGGTGGAGTCCGTGCGGATGGGCACGACGGTGGCGACCAACGCGCTGCTGGAGCGCAGCGGCGAGCGCGTCGCGCTCGTCATCACCCGCGGCTTCGGCGACGCGCTGCGCATCGGCTACCAGAACAGGCCGCGGATCTTCGACCGCGAGATCACCCTCCCGGAACAACTGTACGAACGGGTGATCGAGGTCGACGAGCGGATCGCCGCCGACGGCACGACGCTGCGCCCGCTGGACCTCGGCCGGCTCGCGGACGACCTGCGCCACGCCTACGCCGACGGGATCCGCGCGGTCGCGGTGGTCTGCCTGCACAGCCATCTGCACCCCGGGCACGAGCGGTCCATCGGCGAACTCGCCGAGCGGGTCGGTTTCCCGCAGGTGTCGCTGTCCAGCGAGGTCAGTCCGCTGATGAAGGTGGTCCCGCGCGGCGACACGACCGTGGTCGACGCCTACCTCTCCCCCGTGCTGGGCCGTTACGTCCGCCAGGTCGCGGAACAGCTGGGCGGGGTGCGGCTGATGTTCATGCAGTCCAACGGCGGCCTTGCCGAGGCGGGGCACTTCCGCGGCAAGGACGCCGTCCTGTCGGGACCGGCAGGGGGCATCGTCGGCATGGCGCGCATGTCGCGGACGGCCGGCTTCGACAAGGTGATCGGCTTCGACATGGGCGGCACCTCCACCGACGTGTCGCACTACTCCGGCGCCTACGAGCGGGTGTTCGACAACCAGGTGGCCGGTGTCCGGTTGCGGGCACCGATGCTCGACATCCGCACCGTCGCGGCGGGCGGCGGCTCCGTCCTGCACTTCGACGGCAGCCGCTACCGCGTCGGGCCGGACTCGGCAGGGGCCGCCCCCGGCCCCGCCTGCTACCGGGCCGGCGGCCCGCTGACGGTCACCGACGCCAACGTGATGCTCGGACGCGTCCAACCCGCCCACTTCCCCGCCGTGTTCGGTCCCGACGGGACCCAGAGGCTGGACGCCGACCTCGTAAAGCGGCGGTTCGCCGGCCTCGCCGGGCGGATCCGTGCGGCGACGGGCGACGAGCGCACGCCCGAGCAGGTCGCAGCGGGATTCCTGCGGATCGCGGTGGCGAATATCGCCAACGCCGTCAAACGCATCTCCGTGCAGAAGGGCTACGACATCACGGAGTACGCACTGACCACCTTCGGCGGCGCGGGCGGCCAGCACGCCTGTGCCGTGGCCGACTCCCTCGGAATCCGTACCGTGCTGGTACCGCCGATGGCAGGCGTGCTCTCCGCGCTGGGCATCGGCCTCGCCGACACCACCGCCATGCGCGAGCAGTCGGTGGAGACCCCGCTCGCTCCCGACACCATGCCCGAGGTCGAAGCGGCCGCCGCGCAACTGGAGTCGGAGGCCCGCAGGGAACTCCTCGACGAAGGGGTGCCGGCGGAGAGCGTCCGGATCACCGCGCGGGCACACCTGCGATACGACGGCACCGACACCACCGTGACCGTCGACCTCGGCGACCCGGACGCGATGGCTGCCGCGTTCGAGGCCGGACACCGGGCGAGATACTCCTTCCTGATGGACCGCCCGATCGTCGTGGAGGCGCTGTCGGTGGAAGCGGTCGGCCTCACCGAGCAGCCCGACCTCGGGGCCGGCAGCCGGCCCGCGCCCCGCGACGGGTCCGCGGCGGACGAGACCGTCCGGATGTACACCCGGGGGGCCTGGCGGCAGGTGCCGCTGCACCGGCGCGAACTGCTGCGGCAGGGCGACACCGTCACCGGGCCGGCCCTGGTCACCGAGACCGACTCCACCACGGTGGTCGACAGCGGCTGGCAGGCGACCATGACACCGCAACGGCACCTGCTGGTACGGCGGACGGCAGCGCCCGGCGGCCAGCGGGTGGGCACCGAGGCCGACCCCGTCATGCTGGAGATCTTCAACAACCTCTTCATGTCGATCGCGGAGCAGATGGGGGCACGTCTGGAGGCGACCGCCCAGTCCGTGAACATCAAGGAACGGCTGGACTTCTCCTGCGCCCTGTTCGACCCCGACGGCAGTCTCATCGCCAACGCCCCGCACATCCCGGTGCACCTCGGCTCCATGGGCAGGTGCGTCAAGGAGGTGATCCGCCGCCGCGGCCCCGCCATGAGGCCCGGTGACAGCTACGCGGTCAACGACCCGTACCACGGCGGCACCCACCTGCCCGACGTCACCGTGATCTCCCCGGTCTTCGGTTCGGGAACGGCGGGAGGGGAGATCCTCTTCTTCGTCGCCTCCCGGGGCCACCATGCCGAGATCGGCGGCATCACCCCGGGCTCCATGCCGTCGGACAGCCGCCGCATCGAGGAGGAGGGCGTGCTGTTCGACAACTGGACGCTGGTCGAGGACGGCAGGTTCCTGGAGCAGGAGACGCTGGCGCTGCTGACCCGCGGGCCGTATCCGTCCCGGAATCCCGAGACCAACCTCGCCGACCTGCGCGCGCAGATCGCCGCCAACCGCAAGGGAGTCGACGAGGTCGGCGCGATGATCGAGCACTTCGGCCTGGACGTGGTCCAGGCGTACATGCGGCACGTCCAGGACAACGCCGAGGAGGCCGTGCGGCGCGTCATCGACGCGCTGAGCGACGGCTCCTGCCGCTACCGGACGGACTACGGCGCCACGATCTCGGTGGACGTCACCGTGGACCACGCCCAGCGGTCCGCAACGCTGGACTTCACCGGCACCTCGCCGCAACTCGACACGAACTTCAACGCGCCCTCGGCGGTGACGACGGCGGCGGTCCTCTACGTCTTCCGGACGCTGGTGGCCGACGACATCCCGCTCAACGACGGCTGCCTGCGCCCGCTGCGCGTCATCGTCCCCGAGGGCTCGATGCTCGCCCCCGCCTTCCCCGCGGCCGTGGTCGCCGGGAACGTGGAGACCTCCCAGGCGGTCATCGGGGCCTTGTACTGCGCCATGGACGTCCAGGCGGAGGGCTCGGGAACCATGAACAACGTGACCTTCGGCAACGAGCGGAACCAGTACTACGAGACCGTCGCCTCCGGCTCGGGGGCGGGGCCCGGCTACCACGGCGCTTCCGTGGTGCAGACCCACATGACCAACTCCCGGCTGACCGACCCCGAAGTCCTCGAATGGCGCCATCCGGTCCTCGTCGAGGAGTTCGCGGTCCGCCACGGCAGCGGCGGCGCCGGGAAGTGGCACGGCGGCGACGGCGCCGTCCGCCGCATCCGCTTCCTCGAACCCGTGACGGTGAGCACCCTGTCCAGCCACCGCAAAGTACCGCCCTACGGAATGGCCGGCGGATCGCCCGGCGCGCTCGGCAGCGGGCGGGTGGAACGCGCCGACGGCACCGTCGAGCACCTGGACGCCTGCGACAGCGCATCTCTGGGGCCGGGTGACACGCTGGTGATCGAGACCCCCGGTGGCGGCGGATACGGCTCGCCCGAGCGGCACTGATCCTGTGCGTCCACGCCCGCTACAGCGCCTGCTGGGCCGCGCACGTCCAGATCACTGGGACGCCCTCGCCGGAGGCAAGCACGGCGTAGCCGCCCACGTCGCCGTTGTCGGCGACGGCGGAAGCGCCCGAGTCGGCGTCGGCGTCGGGCGCCGGGAGGGCGCGGATCGGGCCGGAGCCGGTCCAGATCTCGGCGGTTCCCGCCGGTAGGTCGCCGTAGTAGCTGGTCGGGGCCTCGCCTGCGACCAGGCCCGTGGTGGGGCTGATCGCACGGAAGTAGCCCTCGTTGTAGTAGCCGGGGAGGCCGGGGACTTCGGTGGCGTCGGCGGTGTAGGGGGCGTCCCAGTAGGTCTCGTAGGAGCCGTCGGCCCAGAAGGACGTCTTCTCGCCGACGATGCGGCCGTTCTCGTCGATGTCCTCGGGGTTGTAGCTGATGCCGGAGTCGTCGGAGGAGTCGATCGGAAGCAGCGGCACCGCGGGACCGGTGGTGCCGGACGGCCAGACCAGGCCGACACCGGCGCTGCTCGGGAATCCGGGCTGGTAGTCCGAGGCGGCGCCGATGACGGTGCCCGCGTTGTTGATGCCGGACACCCGGGGGAAGCTGAAGCCGGGGCCGACGGTGAGTTCGCGTTCGACCTCGGTGCCGTGCCAGACGTAGAGGTGGTCGGCGGGGAAGGGACCGCCGCCGACGATGCGGCCGCTGTCGTTGACGTCGTCCGCGTAGCTGCCGCCGGGCAGGATCCTGGCCCTGGCGGCGCCGATCCGGTAGCTGAAGGCGACGTTGGCGCGGGTGGTGTCGTCGTAGACGGTGCCGACCATCAGGTCGTGCCGGTTGATCGCGTTGACGGTGCCGTAGCCGCTGTAGCGGGCGGCCAGCGGGACCTTGATGACCGTGCTGCCGATCCAGTACGCGGGAACTCCCGCGCTGCTGCCCGCCGCGATGGTGCCGCGGCCGAGTGCCATGACGCGGCCGCCGGAGCCGCCCAGCGTGTCGAGGACCTCGATCCCCGGGTGGGCGCAGCCGGTCGCGGCGGCGGCCGGGAGCTGAGTGGCCAGGCCCATCGTGCAGGTGAGCGCGGCGACGACGAGTGTGGTGCCGGCGGTGGAGCGTAAACGAGCGGCTCGCACGAGCATGTCCTGTCCCCCCACATCGTGCCCGTGGCTCGGGCCACATGGCTGACCACTGTGCTGGGTCCGTCGCGTGCGGGCTTGCTCCGGGGACGGAAATCGGTGGCGATTACGCCGATTACGGCGGCCGCGTGCGGTACGAAACGGCCATCTTCGCCCGCCACGGCGGCAGTGCTGGCCGCTGCCGCGGCGCCTTCGCCGTCCGCCGGGAAGGGAGCGGGTGATCGACGGGACGGCCGCGCGCGCGGTGCTCGCGGCACACGATGCTCGCCGACCGCCGCCTGTGGGACGACGTCCGCGCGGCCGGCGCCGTTCTCACCGACGTCGGGCATCTCGCGCCGGCCGCTCCGTAACCGTCCGGGTCTCCGGCGTGGCGCCGGCGCCCGATGCCGGAGCCGGTCGGGTGGCTCAGCCGGCCGGTCGCGTCGACGCGTGCGGACGTACCGCCGGTTCGAGCAGCGACAGGGTCCGCTGCCGCGCGTCGAGGGCGACCCGGATGCCCACCGGCATCGGCAGGTTGGGGCCGGCGTGCCCGAACTCGACGTTGCCCAGGACCGGTATGTCGCGGTCGCCGAGGGCGTCCAGGACGATCTCGGGGAGGGTCGGGGACGCGTCCTGCGCCCCGAGCCCGTCGATCGCGTGCGGGACGCCCACGACCATGCCGGAGATCCGGTCGAGGACGCCGGCGTGCCGCAGCACCTGGAGATAGCTCCACACGTGGGAGATGTGGCCGCCCGTCTCCTCCCAGAACAGCACCGCGCCGTCGAACCGTTCGAGTGGCAGGGCGAAGCGCGTCGCCTGCGCCAGCACGATGCGGTTGATCACCCCGCCGATCAGCGGGCCTTCGGCGCGGCCCGGGCGCCAGCACTCCCACGTCGGGGTGGTGGGCAGCGCGCCGACGGCCTCGTCGCCGGTCAGCAGCCTCACGTAGAGCTTCTCCAGCGCCGCTCGGCGCGCGGCGGGCGCGGTCTGCCAGTGCCCGCCGAGTCCTGGGGTGGCCAGGTCGGCGTGGAAGCCGACCAGGCCGGTGCGCGCGTGGAGCACCAGATGCAGCAGCGAGATGTCGCTGTAACCGAGGATCGGCTTGGGGTCGGCCGTGATCGCCTCGACGTCGATCAGGTCCAGGTAGCCGAGCGCCGTCTGGCCGCCGTCGTGCGCGACGATCGCGCGCACCTCGTGATCGCGCAGCAGCCCGTTGAACTCCTCGGCGATCTCCGCGGGACGGGCCGCACTCCACCAGTGGCGCCGCCCCGCTTCGAGCAGAGGTGCCCGGCGCACGCGGAATCCCATCCGCTCCAGCACGACCACCGCCTGCTCCAGGTCGGGCTCGTATGCTGCGTGGAGCGGCCCGGACAGCGAGGCGATGACGACGAGGTCCCCGGGCCTGAGGGCGCGAGGTCGCAGCAGCGGAGGCAGTGCGGAGCCGGTCACGGTGGCAGTGTCCCGGCACGTGCGGCAACTCGCCACCGATATACCGCCGTCCACGGCCCGGGGCCGGAGCGCGGAATCGCCTGCCGGTCCTGGGGGCGGGAGCGTATGCCCGTGCCCCCAGGCCTCCCGCGTGCGGGAGTGGTGTTCCCCTTACGCCGTCAGCCGGATCACGACGGCTCCCGGCTTGCTCGCCGGCTCCACGGTGAGCTCGCCCGACGCGTCGTCCCAGCCGATCGGTGCACCAGCCGCCGACCCGGGGAAGAACCGCCCGCAACTTCACCGCGGCCCGCCTCGGAATCGCCCGCGCCGGGCGCGATGCGCTCATGGCCTGGCTGGCCTGCGGCCTGCTGGTGGTGCTCGCCGCGGTGCCGGCCGCCGCACCCGTCCTGAGTCCGGTCCCGGCGCTCCTAGATCCAGTCCCGCCGCCTGAACGTCACGTACAGCGCGACGGACAGCACGACCACCAGGGCTGTCGAGATCCAGAAGCCCGAATGGGCGTTGAAGCCGGGGTAGGGGACGTTCTGGCCGTAGTAGCCGGTCACGGCCGTGGGCACGGCGATGATCGCGGCCCAGCTGGTGACCTTCTTCATGATCAGGTTCATGCGGTTGCCCTGGACCGTCAGGTTGGTCTCCATGACGGTCGTGACCAGGTCGCGCAGCGACTCGGTCCACTCGGTCGCGCGCAGCACGTGGTCGTAGACGTCCTGGAAGTACGGCTGCATCGGCTCGCCGACCACGTGCAGGTCCCTGCGCAGCAGCCCGTTGACGACCTCCCGCATCGGCAGGACGACCCGGCGCAGCCGCACCAGGCTCTTGCGCAGCTCGAAGGACCTGCGCTGCACCGCCTGGATCTCGCCCGGGCTGTCCTCGAAGAGCAGGTCCTCCAGCTCCTCGATGCGGTCGTCGAGGTCCTGGACGGCGGAGAAGTGGCCGTCGACCAGGCAGTCCAGCAGCCCGTGCACGAGGAACCCCACGCCGTGCACGGCCAGTTCCGGCGCGCCGTCCCAGCGCTCGACCATCGGTTCGACGGGGCACGCCTCGCCCCTGCGCACCGTGATCAGCGCGTTGGAGGTGACGAACGCCGACACCTCGCCGGTGGTCACGGCGCCGTCGTCCGGCTCGACCGTCACCGCGTAGGCGCTCAGGAACAGGTGCGTGCGATACGTGTCGAGCTTGGGGCGCTGGTGCTCGTGCCGCGCGTCCTCCACGGCGAGGGAGTGCAGCCCGAACTCCTCGGCGATCATGTCGAAGTCCGCGGACGCGGGGTCGCACACGTCCAGCCACACCGTGCACTCCGGGTCGCCCACGTAGTCGGAGATGTCCCGCACGGGGAAGTTCTCGCGCTCCAGGTTCCCGTTCCGGTACAGCCGCGTCCGCGTACTGCTCACCGCGCCCGCGTCCCGTTCGCGGGGGCGCGAGCCGTCCGGTACGTCCGCTGCGCGTCGTTCACCGATCATGCCTTTCGGCTGTCCCGGAATCGGCTGCGCATGCGGACCGGTCGTGTGGCGCGCGGGCCGGGGCCTCGCTGCGCCACCTCGCGCCGGGGCCTACCTGCGGATGAACCCGTGGCTCCGCTCCACCTTGGCCACATGCAGCGTGTGGCTCTGGTACCGCTCCCGCACCGCCGGCCACCGGCCACCGGCCACCAGGACGGTGCGCCCGGCCGCTATCTACCCGGCGCTTCCTGTCCGGCGACCGCCGCCAGATCCGGCCCCGGCAGGGACGGACCGCCCGACGTGCCCGCGTCCATAGCGGAGTCGGCGTCGTCGGCGACCACGGACCCGCCCCGGGTCCTGCGGGTGTGCAGGGCCAGTACGACCACCGCGAGCCCGAGGAAGCCGAAGCCGCCGCCGATCGCCCCCGACCAGCCGTAGGCGGCGAAGAGCGCGCCCGCGACAGCCGTCCCGGTGGCGCCGCCGGCGAACACCGAGAACATGTACAGAGTGTTGAGCCGTGCGCGGACCTCGGGTCCCGCGGTGAAGACGCGGACCTGGTTGGCGATCTGGCCGCTGGTCGTTCCGTAGCCGAGCAGGTTGCAACCGACCAGCAGCGCGACCAGGGAGTCGCCCGCCACCAGGAACAGGGCGAGGGCCAGCGCCACCGAGGTGAGGGAGACGGCGTTGACGGCCGTCGGTCCCCACCGGTCGGCCATCCGGCCGGAGTACCGGGCGGCGAGCGCGCCGGGGACCGCGGCGATTCCGAAGAGCCCGACCGCGGCGGACCCGAGGCCTATGGGCTGCTGGGTGAGGTGGAAGGCCAGCATGGCCCAGAAGCCGGAGAACGCCGCGAAGACGAGGCCGCCCAGTGCCGCCGACATACGCAGCGCGGGGTAGCGCGGGAAGAGGCCGGGCAGCGATCCCAGGAGCCGGCGGTAGCCGGGGCTCTCGCCGGCCTCCCGGCCGGCGCCCGCCGGCATGTACCGGGGAAGGATCAGGAGCATGGCCGCCGTGGCGAGCGCCGAGAAGAGGAAGCCGGCCCGCCACGTCCCGGTGATCTCGGCGAGGACGCCGGAGACGCTGCGCGAGACCAGCGCGCCCATCGTCAGCGCGGTGCCGATCGCCCCGAGGACGCGGCCCGCCTGCCCCTTGGCGGCCATCGACACGGCGGTCGGCATGATCACCTGCGGGAGCACGGTCGTGGCGGACAGGATCAGGGCGGCCATGCTCAGCAGGGTGATCGAGGGCGCGAACGCGCCGGCGACCAGGGCGAGCGCGGTCACCGTGAGCAGCACGGCGGACAGCCGCCGCAGCCTGGCCCCGTCGGCCAGCGGGACGATCGCGACGATGCCCAGGGCGTAGCCGATCTGGCCTGCGGTCGCCACGAGACCGGCAGCCGCGGCGGAGATGTGGAAGCTGCGGGCGATCTGCTCCAGCAGGGGCTGGGTGAAGTAGATGTTCGAGACGGTGACGGCGGTGGCGGCGGCGAAGACGGGGATCGTTCCGCGCCTGGCGTTCGGCATGGCGGCTGCGGCTGTGGTCACGGTGTCCTTCCTGCGGAAGTCGGGGTGGAATGGCGGACGCGGCCCGGGGCCGCCCCTAAAGCGGCACGCCGGCGGACCTCCCGGGCGGGTGCGGGTTGCGGCCGAGCTCCAGCCGCCGGCGGCGGCCGAGGAGCTCCAGCCGCGGGCGGCGGCCGAAGAGCTCCAGCCGCGGGCGGCGGCCGAAGAGGTCTAGCCGACGAGCGCGCCCAGCTCCGCGGTGGTCACGATGGCGTGGGCGAAGGTCGGGCCGTTCAGCTCGTGGGCGGCGTGCATCATCTCGGGCTTGAACGCCGCGGTCGCGTCGCGCACCAGCGTCACGTGGTAGCCCAGCTCCATCGCGAAACGGCCGGTGGACTCGATGCAGGTGTTGGCGAGCAGTCCGGCCAGGATCACGTGGGTGACGCCGTGCTGCTTGAGCTGGAAGTCCAGGTCGGTGTTGGGGAACCCGCTCTGGCCCCAGTGCTCCTTCACCACGACGTCGCCCGGCGCGGGCTGGAAGTCGGGGTGGAACTCGCCGCCCCAGGTGCCCCTGGCGAAGGTGTGGCGCTGGGCTATGAGCCGCTGGGTGGGGTTGGGGTGGTCCCAGTTCTCGTAGTCACCCTCCTCCCAGCGGCGGTGCGGGACGAAGACCAGCGGCATCCCGGCACGCCGGCCGGTCGCGACGACGCCGCGGAGGTTGTCCAGCAGGCCCACCTCGGCCGCCATGTCCGACAGCAGGGGCCAGATCTTGCCGCCCTCGGAGAGGAAGTCGTTGTAGGGGTCGACCAGCAGGACGGCGGTCCGGCTCGGGTCGTAGGCCGCGGGCGCGGCCGTGCTCGCCGAGGTGGTCGCGGCGGCGGTGGAGCTCGTGGTCATGGTCTTCCTCAATGTGGAGTATCGTCATCATCCACATTCAGGATGATGGATGTCCTCCAAAATGGCAAGCGCCCTCTCCCCGCATCGATGTGATGTGTATGATTGCTGTCATCCAGATGGCGGCCGGCAGACCGGCCCGCCGGAGATCGGAAGGGGCAGCGGTGGGCCACTCACAAGCCGAGAAGGCCGAGTCGCGGGACCGCGTTCTGCGCATCGCGGCGCGGCGCGTCCGCGAGGAGGGCATGGAGCAGCCGGGCATCTCGGCGCTGATGAAGGAGGCCGGCCTGACCCACGGCGGCTTCTACAAGCACTTCGACTCCCGCGACGACCTGATGAACCAGGCCGCGGCGCGGGCCCTCGCCGACGGCGAGGAGGCGATGGCGCGGGCCGCACGGGCGAACGCCGACGTGCCCCGCGACGGGCTGATCGACGCCTACCTCGGCGCGCGCCACCGCGACACCCCCGGTACCGGATGTGCCCTGGTCACCCTCGGTGAGACCGCGGGACGCGGCGGCGCCGAGATCAAGGAGGCGTACGAGAAGCAGGTGCGCGGCTACCTGGACCTGATCGGCGCGCCGGGCGGCGGGGCGGAGGACCGGGCCGACGCCATGGTCACGCTGAGTGCACTGGTCGGGGCCATGCTCATGGCGCGGGCGGTCGCCGATCCCGAGCTGTCGGACGAGCTGCTCGGCACCGTCGCCGAGCGTCTCAAGCAGGGCTCCGGGACGCCGTAGGCAGCTGCGCCGACCGGTCCCCCGGCCCTGCGGCGGACAGGCGAGGACCGGACCACCGCGTGACAATGGGTGCTGGAGCTCGACGGCGAGACCCTTTCAGGAGGTGGCAGCGCATGAGCGCGACAGCGGGCGCTTCGGGAGCCGCAGGCCCGGCCGACATGACGGGCCAGACCGTGGTGGTGATCGGCGGCAGCGCCGGGATGGGGCTGGAGACCGCCCGCCTGGCACGTGCCCGCGGCGCGGGAGTCGTGCTGGCCGGCCGCAACCCCGACCGGCTGCGGCAGGCGGCGGCCGAACTCGACGCCGCCGGCACGGCGGCCTTCGACGCCACCGACAGTGACAGCCTCAAGAAGTTCTTCGAGGAGCTGCCCGGTCCCGTCGACCACGTCATGAGCACCGCGGGCACACCCACGTACACGCCGCTGGACGGCATGGACCTCGCAGAGGCGGTGCGGGGCTTCGACGAGCGCATGGCCCTGACGCTCGGCATCGCCCTCTACAGCCGTGACAAGGTCCGCGCCGGCGGCACGCTGCTGTTCGTCGGCGGCACGGGCGGCCGCCGCCCCGGCATCGGGCTGTCCGTCATGTCGGCCATGACGGCGGCACTGCCCCCGCTCGTCGCGAACCTGGCACTGGAGATGGCGCCGGTCCGCGTGAACCTCATCGCCGCCGGATTCGTCGACACTCCCCTGTCGGCCTCGCTCCTGGGCGACCAGCTGGAGGCCCGGCGCGAGGAGTTGCGCACGAAGCTCCCCATCCGCCGGGTGGTCGGCCCCGACGACATCGCCGCCCTGGCCGTGCACCTCATGTGCAACGAGGCGGTGACCGGCGCGACTTACGACATCGACGGCGGCCAGCAGCTCATCGGGGGCTGAATCCGCCCGGGCGGGAACGCGTCCGGGCGGCCGCGCTCCAGCGCGCGTGCTGCCCCTGCACCATCAGGCGGAACTTTCCGGTCGAGAGCCTGGCGAGCCCCGTGCCCGCCGGTGCCCGCGCCTACCCTTCGCGGCATGAGCACTCCCTCGCAGTTCCAGGTGGACGAGGTGACGCCCTCCTACTGGAAGGTGACGTTCGCCAACGGGGACGTCAACCTGTACGACCCCGACAGCGTCGAGCAGCTCGCCGAGCTGGTGACCCGCATCGAGCAGGCCCCTGACCTCACCGTCGTGGTGTTCCGGAGCGCCAACCCCGACTTCTTCATGGCGCACTGGGACATGCTGTCGGACCAGGCGCGGGTGGCCGCCATGCAGCCAGGGCCGACGGGGCTGCACCCTTATGCGGACAACCTCATCCGCCTCAGCCGCGTGCCGGCCGTCACGATCACCTCGATCAACGGGCGGGCGCGGGGCGCCGGCAGCGAGTTCGTGCTGGCGACCGACATCCGCTTCGCGGGCCCCCAGGCGATCCTCGGTCAGTTCGAGGTGGCCACCGGCTCCGTCCCCGGCGGCAACCCCATGGGACGGCTGGCCCGGCTGGTGGGCCGCGGCCGCGCCATGGAGATCCTGCTGGGCGCCGACGACTTCACCGCCGAACGGGCGGCCGAGTACGGCTACGTCAACCGGGTCCTGCCCGCAGCGGAGCTGGAGGGCTTCGTGGATTCCTTCGCCCGCCGCATCGCCGGCTTCGACAAGGTGGCGGTGACTCAGGCCAAGGCCCTCATCGACGCGAGCGTGGCGGTTCCCGACGAGGAGTCCGCCGCCAGTATCGCGACCTTCTTCCGCACCTCGGGCCGCCCGGAGAACTCCCACCGGGTGCGCCGGCTCTTCGACCAGGGGCTGCAGCGCCCCGACGGCGTCGAACTCGACCTCGGCCGCCATGTCGCAGAACCGGCCTGACCCGATGCTCGCCGACGCCCCTGGGCGCCGGCTCCGCGGACGACGCGTCAGCGGAAGGCCGCGATGTTGCGGGCGGCCCAGTCCTCGAAGGAGGCCGCCGGGCGCCCCAGCAGGCGCTCGACCGCCGGGCTCACGCGCTGCTCGCTCGGCAGGGGCGTGCCGAGGAGGTCGAGCGTGCCCTCCACCACCGGCTCGGGCATGAACTGCAGCATGGCCTCGCGGGCCTGTTCGCGGGTCAGCTCGGCGAAGTGCACCGGCTCGCCCAGGGCCGCCGCGATCGCCGCGGCCTGCCGGCGCGGCGAGACGGCCGCGGGGCCGGTGAGTTCGTAGGTCCGGCCGGAGTGGCCGTGCGAGCGCAGGACGACGGCCGCGACCGCGGCGATGTCGGCGGGATCGACGACGGGCATCGCGACGTCGGGGAAGGGCGCGGCGACCGTCCGCCCGCTGCTTACGCTGCCGGCCCACGCGAAGGCGTTGGTGGCGAAGCCCGCGGGGCGCAGCACCGTCCATTCCAGGCCCGACTCCCGGAGGGCCGCCTCGAAGGCGCGCAGGCGGTCGTGCGAGACGGCCTCGGGCCGGGTCCCCGCGGCCTGCGAGGACAGCAGCACGACGCGCCGGACCCCGCTGGACTTCAGCACGTCGAGGAGGGTGGCGGGGCTCTCGCCCGCGACGTTGAGCTCACCTGCGAGCAGGAGGAAGAGGGCCTCGGCGCCCTCGGCCACGGGCCGCAGGCTCTCGGCGTCGGCCAGATCGGCCCGCCGGTGGACGACGCCCTCGGGGAGGGCGGCAGCCGGGGCGTTCCGCGAGACGGCCGTGACCTGCTCGCCGGATGCGGCGAGCAGGGGGACCAGCGACCGGCCGATGGTGCCCGTCGCTCCCGTGACCACGATCATCGGTGCCTCCCCAGCCCTGCCGCCATGTCGCGACGACCGTAACAGCACGGGCGCGGTAGGTACCTAGGGGAAAGTGACCGCCCGCCACGGGAGCGGGTGGGCGTCAGGGACGAGTCGCCCACCCGGCTACCGGTGGGGCGTCAGGGACGGGTGGCCGGGGTCGGCGGAGCGTGCCATGAGCGCGGGTCGGTGTACGGGGCGTGTCTTTCCGGGCGGTGCCACTCGGCGAGCGGGCGGACGGAGTCCGCGGGGTCGCCCGGGTCGCCGCCGAGGGCGGCGGCGCGGGCGTGCAGTACGGCCATGAGCGCGGCCACGTCCTCGGGACGTGCCTGGCCGTGGCGTACGCGCAGCAGGCCGGTGGTGTCGGTGGCCGGGAGATCCACGGGATGTCCTTCGGGTCGGCGGAATACGGCTGATGACGGGCGGGGCGGGGTCAGGCGCGGCGAGGGCCGGGTCACTGCGGCGGGTTGCCGTGCTTGCGGCTGGGCAGCGACGCGGACTTCGAGGTGAGCATCGCCAGCGTGCGGGCGAGGACGGCCCGGGTGTCCCGGGGGTCGATCACGTCGTCCACCAGCCCGCGCTCGGCGGCGAAGTACGGGTGGACCAGCTCCTTGCGGTATTCCTCGATCTTGCGCCGCCGCATCTCCTCGGGGTCGTCGGCGGCGGCGATCTCCCGGCGGAAGACGACGTTGGCCGCGCCCTCCGCGCCCATCACGGCGATCTCGTTGGTCGGCCACGCCAGGGACACGTCGGCGCCGATGGAGCGGGAGTCCATGACGATGTACGCGCCCCCGTACGCCTTGCGCAGCACCACTGACACGCGCGGCACGGTGGCGTTGCAGTAGGCGTAGAGCAGTTTCGCGCCGCGCCGGATGATGCCGTCGTGCTCCTGGTCGACGCCGGGCAGGAAGCCGGGCACGTCGACGAGGGTGACGAGCGGGATGTTGAAGGAGTCGCAGAACTGCACGAACCTCGCGCCCTTCTCGCTCGCCCTGATGTCCAGCACCCCGGCCGTGGCGGCCGGCTGGTTGGCCACGATGCCGACGACGCGGCCGTCGAGACGGGCCAGCGTGCACACCAGGTTGGGTGCCCAGCTCGCCTGCACCTCCATGTGCTCGCCGTCGTCGGCGATCTGCTCGATCACCCCGCGGACGTCGTAGGAGCGGTTGCCGTCGGCGGGAACCAGGTCGAGCAGGGCGTCGCCGGGCCGGTCGGCGGGGTCCGACGTGTCGGCGCGGGGCGGGAGTTCGCGGTTGTTCTGCGGCAGCAGCGAGAGCAGGTAGCGGACCTCTTCGAGGCAGGTCTGCTCGTCGTCGTAGACGAAGTGCGCGACACCGGAGACGCTCGCGTGGACGTCGGCGCCGCCCAGCCCGTTCTGGGTGATCTGCTCGCCGGTGACGGCCTGGACGACGTCGGGTCCGGTGATGAACATCTGCGAGGTCTCGCGGACCATGAAGACGAAGTCGGTCAGCGCCGGGGAGTAGGCCGCGCCGCCCGCGCACGGGCCGAGCATCACGCTGATCTGCGGGATGACACCGGAGGCACGGGTGTTGCGCTGGAAGATGCCGCCGTACCCGGCCAGCGCCGAGACGCCCTCCTGGATACGGGCACCGGCGCCGTCGTTGAGCGACACCAGCGGGGCACCGGCCGAGATGGCCATGTCCATGATCTTGTGGATCTTCGCGGCGTGCGCCTCGCCCAGCGCACCGCCGAAGATCCGGAAGTCGTGCGCGTAGACGAAGACCGTACGACCGTGCACCGTCCCCCACCCGGTGACGACACCGTCGGTGTACGGCCGGCGGGCCTCCAGGCCGAACCCGGTGGCGCGGTGCCGCCGCAGTGCCTCGACCTCGGTGAAGCTGTCCTTGTCGAGCAGCAGGTCGATCCGCTCGTGCGGGGTGAGCTTGCCCTTGGCGTGCTGCCGTCGCGTGGCCTCGGGGTCGGGGCCGGAGCGGGCCTGCTCCCTGATCGCCCGCAGTTCCTCGACGGAGCCCGGGGCCGGGCTCGTGGGTTCGTGTCCGTTGACGGTCATTGCGCTGGCGGTCATTCCGCCCGCCTTTCTGTGTCAGATGCGGTTGCCGGGTCGGGGGCGCGGCGGCCGGTCAGCCCGCCGCCGGTGCGCCGAACCAGCGGCGCAGCGCCGCGTCCAGCCCCTCGGCGCCGCGGTCCGCCGGCTGTCCCGACCAGGCGACGTATCCGTCCGGACGCACCAGGAGCGCGCGGGCGCCGCCGAGCGCACCGGGTTCGGCCGGCGCGGCACTGGTGAGCAGCACCCGGTCCTTCCAGCCGTCTGCGGCGGCCCGCACCTCCGGGTCGGCGGCGAGGTCGAGCAGCACCCCCTGGGCGGAGTGGAGCAGCCGGGTGGTGGTGGTCCTCCCGTCCTGGCCGGCCAGGTCCCGCGGCGGCAGCCGGCGGCCGTACAGCGGGCCGGCGGCCGCCTCGTCGCCGCCCATGTCGTAGACGACGTCGAGGCCGCTGACCAGGCCCGCCAGGTGCCGCTTGACGTCGTCGACGGCGATCAGCTCGGCGAACAGCCCGCGCAGCGGGTCGGACTCCTCGCCGCCGAGGAAGACCAGGTTCTGGGCTCGGGTGTTCATCAGCAGCCGCGCGCCCACCGGGCGGCGCTCGGAGTCGTAGGTGTCGAGCAGGTCCGCCGGTGCCCACCCCTGCACGACCGCGGCCAGTTTCCAGCCCAGGTTGGCCACGTCCTGCACGCCGGTGCTCAGGCCCTGGCCGCCGGCCGGCAGGTGGATGTGCGCCGCGTCACCGGCGAGCAGCACCCGGCCGCGGCGGTATTCGGCGGCCTGGCGGGAGGCGTCGGTGAAGGAGCTGACCCATTCCGCGGAGCGGCCGGCCAGGGAGTCGCCGGTGATCCGCTCCCACGCGTCGGCCACCTCGGCGAAGCCGACCGTCTCGGCGCGCTCCCGGACGGGCGTGCCCTGGGGGCAGACGATGATGCGGTCCACACCGTCGTGGAGCGGGGCTGCCATCACCATGCCGCGGGGGTTCCGCTCGCCCAGGAAGCGGGGGCGTATGCCGCCGCCGACCACGTCGGCGAGGTACATCTCGCGGGTGGCGGGCGTACCGGGGAAGGCGAAGCCCGCCAGGCGCCGGACGGTGCTCTGCCCGCCGTCGCAGCCCACCAGCCAGGAGGCACGCAGCCGCTGCTCGCCGTGCGGGCCGGCCGCCACCACCTCGACGCCGTCGCCGGTGTCGGTGAGCGCGCCGACCTCCCAGCCGCGCCGCAGGTCCGCGCCCAGCTGCGTGGCCCAGTCCTCCAGTACCGCCTCGGTTTTGTACTGGGGTACGCCGCGGGCGCCGAAGTGGGCGTCAGGCAGCACCGTGTAGTCGAAGCGGACCCCGCCGAAGTGGCCCAGCGGGCTCTTCTCCAGCGGGCCGAACCGCGGCAGCAGCCCGCGCTGGTCGAGGATCTCCATCGCCCGCGCCGTGAACCCCAGTCCCCGGGACTGCCCGGTCGGCTGCGCCAGGCGCTCCAGAACGGTGACCCGGGCGCCCCCCAGCCGGAGTTCACCGGCGAGCATCAGCCCTGCCGGGCCGGCGCCGACGACGATCACGTCGGTCTCCACACGCTCCATGCCTCTCCTCCCCTGCTTCTCTGCTCGTCCGTGACTCTGCTCGTCCGGGTGCCGGTCGGTGCCCGGCGGTGCCTTTCGGGTACGCGTCCGTGCGTGCGGGTCCGCGTCTCACCGATCCGGTAGGGGTGTGCCGAACCACCGCCGGAGGACGCCCGGCACGGCGTCCTGGCCGGCTCCGGCCCAGGCCACGTAGCCGTCGGGCCGGACGACGACGGCCTCGGCGGCAAGCGTTGCCGTCGCGGCGCGGGACGGCCGTACGGCGACGGTGGTGACCCGGCCCGACCACGCCTGCGCGAGCCGCTGCATGCCGGGGCGACCGACCAGGTCGAGCAGCAGCCCGCCGCCGGGACGCAGAAGCTCCGCGGTCGTGGCGGGGCCGGTGGCGGTGTCCAGCTCCAGGTCCGGCAGCCGGGCGCCGGTCAGCGGGTGACCGGGCTCCGGGTCGGCCGGGTAGCGGATGTCCAGGCCGCTGATCATGCCCGCCAGGTGCTCCCGGGCGCCTTCGGCGGCGAGCAGCTCGGCCAGCAGCGCCCGCACCGGTTCCACCTCCGGGCCGCCGAGCAGCAGCAGGCCCTGGGCGCGGATGTTCGCCAGCACCCGGCTGCCGACCGCGTGCCGTTCGGCGTGGTAGGTGTCCACCAGCCCCTCGACCCGGTGCGGGCCGACCTCCAGGGCGAGCTTCCATCCCAGGTTCGCCGCGTCCTGGAGGCCGAGGTTGAGGGCCTGCCCGCCGCTGGGCATCTGCACGTGGGCCGCGTCGCCCGCGAACAGCACCCGGCCGTGGCGGTACGAGGCGAGCTGCCGGTTGGCGTCGTCGAAGGCGTTCACCCACACCGGGCGGCCGTGCCCGATGTCCTCGCCGGTGACGTGCCGCCAGGTCTCGACGACCTCGGCGAAGCCGGGCTCGCCGGTCCGCCGTCCCGCGGGGCGGCCGAAGGCGTGCACCATCACCCGGGTCACCCCGCCGGGCATCCGCGAGGCGATCGCCAGGCCGTTCGGCAGCCGCTCGAACCGCCGGTCGGCGACGGCGATGCCCTCGACGTCGGCCCGCAGCAGCTCCCGGACGGCGGCGCGGCCGGGGAAGTCCGCCCCGAGCAGCCCGCGGACCGTACTGTCCTGGCCGTCGCAGGCGACGACCCATGCCGCGCGCAGCCGCCGCTCGCCCTCCGGGCCGGCCGCCACCACCTCCACCCCGTCGCCGGTGTCGGTGAGCGCCCTGACCTCCCAGCCGCGCCGCAGGTCCGCGCCCAGCGACAGCGCCCACTTCTGGAGCAGCTCCTCGGTCCTGGTCTGCGGCACCTTCCACTGGCCGGGGTGCAGGGAGGGCAGCGTGAGGTCCATCGGCACCCCGCCGAAGTGGCCGCGCGGCTCGTTCGGCGGGGTGCCCAGGTCGGTGAGCAGGCCGCGGGCGTCGAACATCTCCATGGTGCGCGCGTGCAGCGTCGAGGCCCGTGACTCGGTGGTCGGTGCCTCGCGCCGCTCCAGGACCACCACCTGCGCGCCGCCCAGGCGCAGCTCCCCGGCGAGCATCAGCCCGACGGGGCCCGCGCCCACGACGACGACCTGCGTGTCGTCGGCGGCGCGGCTCCCGGCCGGATCGGTCGCTGCGGACATCGTCAGCGCGCCTTTTCTGCGTACGTCCTGGCGTGGCCGAGGGTGGCCAGGCTGTTGGTGCTGAGTGCGGAGTGCACGTAGGCCCGCGCGTCCTCGACGGTGGCCTGCGGGCCGAGCACGCCGGCGATGGTCTCCGGGTTGAGGACGACGGTGTGCTGGGAGCGGGCGACGACACCGCCGCCGGGCTGCTCCTGGAACGTCCACAGGCCGGTGTGCAGGGTGAGCAGCGCGGGCAGCGTGACCTGCTTGTAGGCGATGGAGTGGACGGGGAAGGTGACCCGGTAGGACTTGGTGGTGTGGGTGGAGCCGTCCTTGGCGACGGTGTCCATCTCCAGGGTCTGCAGGCCCTGCTCGTCCTCGTCCAGCCTGACCTTGGCCACGTGCGGCAGTCGCTCGGACCACAGGCCGGCCTCGTTGATGAAGGCGAAGGCGTCCTCGGCACGGCCGTCGATGTGGACCGAGTCCTCGAAGGAGAAGGTCAGTTCACCCGCCGCGTGGGCGGCCTCGACGTTCTGCTTGAGCGCGGCCAGCTCGGAGCGGGAGTTGCGGTCGACGGCCTGGTCGATCCAGTCCATCGAAGCGGGGTCGTCGTCGACGGCGCGGTATTCGTGCAGCAGCCGCACCAGGGCGCCGCCGGGCTGCTCCTCGATGAGCCACGCGCCGCCCATGGAGGCCACCGGCGCGACCGAGACGGTCTGCTGGAAGTTGATCCGGAGCTGCTCGGGCTGGAGGATGCGGCGCGAGGTCCAGTTCTTGGCCTCGCCGTTGGCGGTGGCCCAGATCTGGATGTACTCGTCGTGCTCGCCCTTCTGGACGTACTCGACATGGATGGTCGGCGGGAAAATCCGCGGCCAGTTGCGGACGTCGGCGATCAGCTCGTAGACGGCCTCCGCCGGGGCCGCCACCGTGATGGTGTGCTCGACCTGGCGCGGGGAGTGCGTCGTCATGCTCGGACTCCTTGGCTGTGGGAGACGGACGGGAGGTGCGGGCGTCGGGCGGGGAGGTGCCGCGACGGGGCGGCGTCAGAAGTTGCCGAGGCCGCCGCAGACGTTGATGGCCTGGGAGGTGACCGAGCCGGCCGCGTCGGAGACGAGGTAGCCGACCATGCCGGCGACCTCCTGCGGCGTGGAGTAGCGGCCGAGCGGGATCTTGGCCTGGAAGCGCTGGAGGATCGTCTCCTCGTCGGTCTCGTAGGCGGCCGCGTAGCCCTGCCGCACGCGCTGCGCCATGGGCGTCTCGACGTAGCCGGGGCAGACGGCGTTGACGGTGATGCCGGTGGGGGCCAGCTCGTTGCCCAGGGCCTTGGTGAAGCCGACGACGCCGTGCTTGGAGGCGGAGTAGGGGGCGCCGAGCACCACGCCCTGCTTGCCCGCGGTGGAGGCGATGTTGACGATGCGGCCCCACGCCTTGTCGCGCAGGCCGCCGGTGGTGAGCACCTCGCGGGTCATGCGGAAGACGCTGTTGAGGTTGGTGTCGACGACGTCGAGCCACAGCTCGTCGGTGATGTCGGCGGTGACGCCGCCGCCGCTGCGGCCGGCGTTGTTCACCAGGACGTCGACACCGCCGAACCGCTCGACCGCCCCGCGCACGAAGCGGCGCACGGAGTCCGCGGAGCGCACGTCCAGGGCGCCGCCGTCCACGTCCGCGCCCTCGGCCTGGAGTTCCTTCACGGTGGCGGCGACGCTGTCGGCGGTGCGCGCCCCGATGTAGACCCGCAGGCCCTGTCCGGCGAGTTGCCGGGCGGAGGCCAGGCCGATGCCGCTGGTGGCGCCCGTGACCAGGGCGACCCGTTGCTGCTGAGACATGCTGGTACCCGCTTTCGCTGATGCGTCGTGAGGTGGCGTGCGGTCGTGGGGGTCTCAGACGGAGTCGGCGGGCGCCGACAGCCGGTCGTTCACGGCGTCGATCAGCCGCCGCGGCGTCGCGCCGTCGGTCAGCTCCTCGTCGTCGAGACTGACGCCGTACTCGCGCTCGATCCGGCTGCTGGTCTCCAGCAGGGCGAGGGACTCGTAGCCGAGCTCGTCGAAGCCGAGGTCGAGGATCTCGCCGTCGAGGTCCACGGCGTCGTCGGCGCCCGCGCCCTCCAGCAGGATTCGCCTGAGGTCGTCGAGGGTGAAGTGTCGGGTCTCCATGAGAGGGGGTCTGCCTTTCCTTCGTAGGGGGCGACGAGTCGCGTCCGCCAGGTGGCGGGGTACGGGTACGGGGTGCGGCCGGGTCACACCGAGCGGACCAGCAGCGCCGAGTTGAAGCCGCCCTCGCCGCGGGCCAGCACCAGGGCGCAGTGCACCGGCGTGCTGCGCTGCTCGACGACGAGGTCCAGGTCGTATCCGGGCACGGGCTCGACGTTGACGGTCGGCGGGATCACACCGGCGTCCATCGAGAGCAGCGCCGCGGCCAGGTCGAGCGGTCCCGCGCCGGAGTAGAGGCGGCCGGTCATGGTCTTGGGCGCGGTGACCGCCACCCCGCGCGGCCCGAACACCGCGCGGAGCGCCGCGGCCTCGGCCCGGTCCAGCTCGGGTACGGCGGCGGCGTCGGCGAAGACCACGTCCACCTCGCCGGGCTCCACCCCCGCGTCGGCCAGCGCCAGTTCGACGGCCCTGCGCAGGCCGGGCTCCCGGCCGCTGTCCGGGCGCGGGTCGAAGGTGGCGCCGTAGCCGGCGATCTCGCCGTAGACGTGGGCGCCGCGCACGACCGCGGACTCCTCGGATTCGAGTACGACGATCGCACCGCCCTCGCCGGGCACGTGCCCGGCGGCCGCCGCGTCGAACGGCAGGTAGGCACGGTCGACGCACTCGCTGGTGCTCAGCCGGCCGCCCGCCAGCTGCGCCACCCATCCCCACGGGCAGATGGAGGCGTCGATCGCCCCGGACACGACGAGCGGGGTGCCCCGCCGGATCTGCCGGCGGGCCTGCGCGACGGCGTCCAGGCCGCCCGCCTGGTCGCTCACGACCACGCTGCTCGGGCCCTTCATCCCGTTGCGGATGGAGATCTGGCCGCTGTTGACGGCGTAGAACCAGGCGAAGGACTGGTACGCGCTGACGTACTGGCTCCCCTGGCTCCACAGGGCCTGCAGCTCGCCCTGGCCGAACTCGAAGCCGCCGGAGGAGCTCGCGGTGACGACGCCCATGTCGAAGGCGGGGATCTCCGCCGGGCGCACACCCGCGTCCTCCAGCGCCCAGTCCGCGGCCGCCAGCGCCAGCCGGGTCATCCGGTCGGTCTGCGGCAGCAGGCGGCCCGGCAGGTGGTCCTCCGCGGTGAACCCGGGGACCTCGCCGGCCAGCCTGGCCGGGTAGTTCGTGGGGTCGAAGCGGGTGACCAGGCCGATGCCGGACTTGCCGCTGCGGGTGTTGTCCCAGAAGTCCGCGGTGCCCAGGCCGTTGGGCGAGGCTACGCCCAGGCCGGTCACCACCGTCTTCCCGGTCATGTGACCGTCCTCTCGGGTCGCGCGAGCACCATGGCGCTCTGGAATCCACCGAATCCGCTACCGACGGTCAGCACCGCGTCCGTGCGCTGCTCGCGCGCGGTCAGCGGTACGTAGTCCAGGTCGCATTCGGGGTCGGGGGTGTGCAGGTTGGCGGTGGGCGGTACGACGGAGTGCCGCATCGCCAGCACCGAGGCGGCGATCTCGATGGAGCCGATCGCGCCCAGCGAGTGGCCCACCATGGACTTGATGGAGCTGACGGGCGTCTCGTAGGCGTGCCGGCCCAGGCTCCGCTTGAAGGCGGAGGTCTCGTGCCGGTCGTTCTGCTTGGTGCCCGAGCCGTGGGCGTTGATGTAGTCGATCTGCTCGGGGTTCATCCGGGCCTCGTCCAGTGCGACCCGGATGGCCTCGGCCATCTCCGCCCCGTCCGGCCGCAGTCCGGTCATGTGGTACGCGTTGCTGCGGCTGGCGTAGCCGGCGACCTCGGCGTAGATGTGCGCGCCCCGTGCCCTGGCACGCTCCAGCTCCTCCATCACGAACACCGCGGTGCCCTCGCCGAGGACGAATCCGTTGCGGGTGCCGTCGAAGGGGCGGGAGGCGGTCGCCGGGTCGTCGTCACGCGGTGTGGTGGCCTTGATCGCGTCGAAGCAGGCGAGGGTGATGGGCGAGATCGGCGCGTCGGACGACCCGGCGATCATGACGTCGGCGGACCCCTCGCGGATCAGGTCGGCCGCGTAGCCGACCGAGTCGATCCCGGAGGTGCAGCCGGTGGAGACCACGGTGTTGGGACCCTGGGCGTCCACCGCCCATGCGACCTCGGCCGAGAAGGAGCTGGGAACCAGGAAGTTGTAGAGGTGCGGTACGGCGTAGGTGTGGTCGACCAGGCTCAGCCGGCCGCTGTCGCTCACGACGCGGTATTCCTGGTCCAGGCTCATCGTGGCGCCGACGGCGCTGCCCACGGTCACCCCGACCCGGTAGGGGTCGGTGTCGGCCAGTTCGATGCCCGAGTCCCGCACCGCGCCGCGCGCCGCGGTCACCGCGAGTTGCGCGGCCCGGTCCATGCGGCGGATCTCCTGCGGGCTGAGCCCGTGCTCCTCGGGGTCGAAGTCGATCTCGGCCGCGACCCGGGAGCGGAAGGTGGAGGCGTCGAAGAAGGTGATGCCACGGGTCGCCGTACGCCCGTTGCTGATCAGGTCCCAGAAGGCGTCGACGCCGACACCGCCGGGGGCCAGGACCTCGATGCCCGTGATCACCACGCGGCGAGCGGTCATGCGCCGGCCTCCCAGTCGTAGAAGCGGGTGGCCATGGCGTCGGCCGGGGACCGCCAGGTGGCCGGGTCGTACGCCTCGATGTGCGGCTTGAGGTCCTCGCTGATCCGGATGAACCGCTCGTCGTTCCTGGCCTGTTCGATGCGGGTGCCGCCGTTGTCGGCGTCGAAGTCCTGGAGGTGGAAGTACAGGCCCCGGTAGTGGAAGAGCTGCCGCCTGCGGGTACCCATCAGGTGCGGCATCTCCGTCCGGTCGAAGTCGCCGAAGAGCCGCGCGACGTCCTCGCCCGATCCGGGGTGCATCCGAGCCACGATCAGGGTGCTGTGCATGGTGTTCTCCTTCGCTGCCGCGCGCCCCTCCCGGAGAGCGTGAAATCGGTCGGATTCCATGGTCGAGCCCGGCCCCGGCACCGTTCAAGGCACGCCTATTCAGCCTTCGGTCGGGAATTGCATGAGGGGAGAGGGTTTGTGGCCGCTTCGCCAGACGGACGTCAGAAGAGCGTCAAATCGCGAGGTGAAGCAGATGCCTGCGCACGCCGTCGGAGCGCACGAAAGGGCGGCCCCTGACACACCAGGGCCGCCCTTTGTTACGGACAGGTTTCCGCCCGTTGAATACTTCAGAACATAGGGTACGATGGGATTATTCTGCCGGGGGAAGCAACATCACACCCGGGGTCGCAGAACGCCGCGGAAAAACTGCGGCAGCGCAGAAGAACGAAGCCGCCGGGCTATCGGCCGGCAGATCTGGAATCAAGCATGACCGAGCCGGAATCCGACTCCCCGAACAGTAATGATCCAGTCGCTTCCCCCGAGTTTGGCACGCAGGCTGCTCACGTGCGTGTCGACAGTTCTCCGGGACCAGGAATCGCCCCATACCTGCTGCATTATCCGTTTGCGCGGAACGACGGTTCGCGGATTTGATGCGAGAAGACAGAGCAGGTCGAACTCCTTGCGCGTGACGTCGACCTCCCGGCCGTCCAGGCTGACTTCCCGCAGGCCGACGTCGATGCGGAGGGACCCGTGGGAGATCACCTTCGCGCTCTGCGGCTGCACCTGGACCCGCCGCATGACCGCCTCCATGCGCGCGATCAACTCCCGGCAGCCGTAGGGCTTGACCATGTAGTCGTCGGCGCCGGCCTGCAGTCCGAGCACACGGTCGAGTTCGCTTCCCCACGACGTCACCGCGATCACCGCGACATCCGAGACCATGCGGATGCAGCGACATACTTCCAGTCCGTCGATGTCCGGTAGCTCTAAATCGATCAGGATGATGTCGATGTCCTCACACGCCTGAAGCGCGGCCGAACCGGTGTGGACCCCCTCGACCTGATAGCCGTGCCGGCTCAGGTCGGCCTGCAGGGTTTCCATGGCCCGCTGGTCCTTCTCCACCACCAGGACGCGCCATGGTCCGGGCGGACTGTGAAACGACTTTAAACCGCGGGTTCCGGCCGTTACGGTGCGCTGACTCATTAAGCCCCCCATAACTTGTCCAGTCTGCTGCACAGTTCAGGCAAGCCTACAAACCGGCACGTCGGTTTGTCAATAAACTACTGGCCAGTGCACACAGTGTGCAATTATCGTGAAGAGCACCGCAACGGCAGCCCGTACTTACGTCATGGATAGCCCCGCCGAACTGGGCTTTTCCAGGATCTTCCGCCCCGGATGCAAGCCCCTTGACCTGCAACCAGGCGGTGCGGTAATTACGAACGGCGGCGGCCACACTGCCTTTTTTCGGCCATGATCGTCGGACCACCCGCGATCAGATGGACACCCCTCACCGGACAAGGGTAGCTTGAGACGGCACGGAGAATTGATCTCACCTAGCGGGCAGCGGGTCATATAAGCGTCCGCGCCGTGCGCCCGTACAGGCTCAGCGTTCGCGTTCGGGATGCTCGTCACCCGGGAAGGAAACAGCCGAAATGAACGGCGAAGTCGAGGTCGTCGAACCGCATCCCGAGGAAGCCTGCCCGATCGGTCCCGTCGTGGAGATCGTTTTCAGCCGGTGGACCACACCGATCCTGTGGACGCTGCACGCGTGCGGCCGGCAGCGCTTCGGGGAACTCGAGCGCCAGATCATGTCGGTCACTCCCAAGGTGCTGACCGACACGCTGCGGAAACTGGAGCGCGACGGACTGGTGGTCCGCACCACCCACCCGGGGGTGCCCGCGCGCGTCGAGTACGAGATCAGCGAACTGGGACAGAGCCTCGCGGGTGTCTTCGAGGTGCTCGCCAACTGGTCGGGGGACAACCTGGAGAAGGTCCGGCAGGCTCGGCTGCACTACGAGGAGCGCGAGCCCGCCCGCCTGCGCCGCTGACCGGCGCTCGGCCACCCGTGGAGAGCCCGCTCCCGGCCGTCGTGGGCAGGCCCCCGCCCCCGGCCGGGACCGTGGGGACGGGGGCCTGCGCCACCGCTCGGGGTGTCAGACCCGGTGAGCCTCGATCAGCCAGGTCGGAACGTGGATCTGGCCCTTGGAGTCGGTGTTCGGGACGACGTCGAACGTCTTGACGAAGACGTCCATGATGGCCTCGACCCCGGAGAAGGTGCCCATCTTCATGCTGGTGATCTCCCAGCCGGCGTCCGCGATGGACTTCTTGAGCTCGTCGTCCGGCACGGACATCGGGGCCGGCATGCCGCCCGGGATGTTCGCGAAGACGAGCATGTCGAGCCAGGCGCCCTCCTTCGTGACCCGGCGCAGCGCCTCCAGGTACTGCCGCCGGTCGTCGGTTTCCAGCACGTGGTAGAGCGCGCTGTCGACCACGGTGTCGAACCGGCCCTCGTACCCGGTGATCTCGGTCGCGTTCGCGACGAAGAACTCGATGTCGAAGCTCTTGTGCCGCTCCTTCGCCTGCGCGATCGCGCTCGACGAGGCGTCGAAGGCGGCGACCGTGTGGCCGCGCGCGGCCAGGTACGCGGCGTTGTCGCCCAGGCCGCACCCCGCGTCGAGGACCGAGCCGCGGATACGGCCGCGCTTCTCGAACTCGATGACGCCCGGCTGGGGTTCGCGGGTGTCCCACGGAACGCCCTTGGTGATCAGACCGGGCACCAGCTCGCCGCCGTCGTACACGATGTTGAAGTCGACGGACCCGAGATCGACGTCCACACCCTGCTGCTCGCTCATTTATTCTTCCTTTGCGTTGAGAGTTTGCCGTCGGGGGCTTGTGAGTGACACACGTCTTCCCTCGGTGAGAAATTGCTGCCGGGAAAACGCGTTCTCCACATCATCACCGGCACGCCACTGACGGGCATAGATCTCCCGTGTCAGAATCACCGCAAGTTTGTCAATTCTGTGCCCCCGCGGACCGGCCGACGACCGCCCCCGGACCCGCCGGGCCGGCGGACCCGGACCTGACGGCGCACCGGCGCCCATCAAATGCAAGGCTCTGAGCTGCGGAAACGTGATCCGGGTGGACGTCACCAGGCACTTTCCGCTTGGTAACTATCAGTAGGCGGGTGCTAGCGTCGCACCATCGCTCCGAATAGTGAATGGAGTCGCTCGATGAGCTCGTCATCCGCGGACGCCGTGGCACCATCCGCCACCCCTACCAAGAGTCCCGGACTTATCCTGGCCTTTCTCTGTGTTGCCCAGTTCATGGTCTTCCTCGATGTGTCGATCGTGAATGTGGCGCTTCCCTCGATGCAGCGCGGTCTTCATATCGCGCCTGCCGACCTTCCGTACGTGGTGACCGCGTACGGCGCGATTCTGGGCGGCTGCCTGCTGCTGGGGTCCCGGCTCGCCGACAAGTTCGGCCGGCGCCGCATCCTCCAGGTGGGCCTGCTGCTCTTCGGCGTGGCCTCGCTGGTGGGCGGCTCCTCCCAGGACGCCATACTGCTCTTCGTGTGCCGCGGCGTTCAGGGCTTCGGCTCCGCGCTGGTGGCACCGGCCGCGCTCAGCACACTGACCGTCACGTTCCCCGAGGGCGAAGCGCGGAACAAGGCGCTCGGCGTGTGGGGCGGGCTGGCCGGAATCGCCTCCATCGCCGGCGTCGTCTTCGGCGGTCTGCTCACCGAAGGTCCCGGCTGGCGCTGGATCTTCTTCATCAACGTCCCGATCGCCGCGGCGGCCGTGGTGCTGGCGCCCAAGGTGCTGCCCGAGAGCCGCGGTGAAGGCCGGCGCTTCGACGTACCGGGCGCGGTCGTCATCACCGCCGGCCTGATGCTGCTGATCTACTCGCTCGACGAGGCGATCAGCTACGGCTGGGGTTCGGCGCGGGTACTGCCCACGCTCATCGCCGCGGCCGTGCTGATCCTCACCTTCATCGTGGTGGAGCAGCGCAGGTCCGACCCGCTGGTGCCGTTCCGCATCTTCCGGGTGCCGACGCTCCGGACGGCGAACCTGTCGACGGTGTTCTTCCTCGCCGCCGTGGTGAGCTTCTTCTTCTTCGCGAGCCTGTTCATGCAGCAGGTCCTCGGGTACAGCCCGATCAAGACCGGTATGGCCTACGTCCCGCAGGCGCTGATGGCCGGTGTCGGCGCGGGCGTGGCCTCACAGCTGGTCACCAAGACCGCGGCGAAGCCCGTCCTGCTCTCCGGGCTGGGCCTGTGCTCGGTCGGCCTGTTCCTGATGTCCAGGGCCGCCTCGGACGCCTCGTACCTCACCCACCTCCTGCCGGCGTACATGATCTTCGGGCTCGGCATGGGCTTCTCGTTCGTGCCGCTACAGATCGCCGCCCAGATCGGCGTGTCGGAGCGTCAGGCGGGTCTGGCCGCAGGCCTGATCAACACCAGTCAGGAACTCGGCGGTGCCCTGGGCCTGGCCGTTGCCGCGACCATCGCGTTGCACAACCTGCCGAAGAAGCTGGCGGCGACCGGCGGCGACTCCGCGAAGGTGCAGCACACCCTGACCACCGTCTACCACCACGCCTTCACCGTCGGGTACTGCCTGACGCTGACCGCGCTGGTGTGCGCGCTGCTGCTGCCCATGCTGAAGGCCCAGCAGGGGCCCGCCAGCGGCGGCGACCTGGCGAAAGAGGCGGCGGGCGCCAATGCCGGATAGCCGACCTCTCGACCAGAGGAACCACCAGGTCCAGCAGCTTCCGCCGGGAGCGGCGCAGCTGCTGGCCGGGCCGCACACCGGCGTGCTCACCACGGTGCGGCGGGACGGCTCACCCCATCTGGCGCCGGTGCGGTTCAGCTGGGACGACGACTCGGGTCTGGTGCGCGTCATGACCACCGAGTCGCGGGCGAAGATCCGCAACATCCTGGCCCATCCCGACCTGCCGGTCGGCATCTGCCAGACGGTCCAGTTCCGCTGGATCACCCTCGAAGGCCGGGCGACCGTCTCCAGCGAACCGGGGCGGCTGGCCGAGGGGGTGCGCCGGTACATCCGGCGCTACGCGTCGCCGCCGCCCGAACTCCCGGGGCTGGTCGTCGTCGAGATCGCCGTCGAGCGCGTCATGGGGATCTGGTGATCCGCCGTGGCGTCCCGGGAAAGCACGTGCAGTCATCAGTGGCAAGGACGGAATGAGCATGACTGAGATCAGCGGTAGCAGCGAGAACGAGGCCAGGGCCGGGACGGACCCCCGCCGGGCGCTCTTCAAGGCCGTTGCGCTGGCCGGGGACACCGTCGCGGCCGTGCGGCCCGAGCAGTACGGCAACACCAGCCCCTGCCCCGACTACAGTGCCCGGCAACTCGCCCAGCACCTGGTCGCGGTGCTGCGGCGGGTCTCCGTCGCGGGCAGCGGCGGCCACCCGTTCACCGTTCCGTCGTTCGCCGAGGACGTGCGCGAGGACGAGTGGCAGAAGGCATGGGAAGACGGGGTCCGCGACGCCGAGGCGGTGTGGTCGGACCCGGCGGTCCTGGGCAAGTCCATCGAGCTCGGCTTCGCCACCGTGCCGGGTGCCGCCGCGTGCATCGTGTACGCGACCGAGCTCTCCCTGCACACCTGGGACCTGGCCCAGGCGACCGGCCAGGCGCCGGCCTGGGACGCGGAGGCCCTCGCTGCGCCCGTCGCGGCCATGCGGCACGCGGTGCCGGCCGAACCCCGGGGCGGCCCGGTGCCGTTCGGACCGGTCGTCGAGGTGCCGACGGACGCTCCGCTGATCGACCAGCTCGCGGGGTGGTACGGCCGGCAGCCCTGAGCCGGTCTCGCGCACACCGGTTAACGGGACCGGCGCCGCGGCGCGGTGCTGGTCCCTCCGCACGTCAGCACGGCTCGGCAGACAGGAAACGCTCGGACAGGAAGCGCCCGGACAACGCCCGTACGGCACGCCGGTGGGCCAGAAGAAGGAGGTTCAGTTGCTGGCAGAACGATCGGATCGTGCCGTCCGCACCCGCCGTGCTCTGCTCCACTCGGCGGCACGGGTCTTCGACCAGAACGGCTACACGCTGACCACGATCTTCGACATCAGCGCGGGTGCCGGGGTCAGTCCTGGAGCACTCCACTTCCACTTCAGGAACAAGCAGGCGGTCGCCGACGCGGTCGAGGAGGCGTGCGCGAGCCTCCTGCGGGGGGCCGGGCGGATCGCCTACGACGCCAACCCGGACGCGCTCCAGGCGCTCACCGACATGTCGCACGCCTTCGCCCGCCTGCTGCGCTGGGACGTGGTGGTACGGGCGGGCTTCCGGCTGGGCACCGACAGCACCCGCGCACGCAGACAGGCGCTCGACCAGGAGTGGCACTCCTGCGTCGAACGCCTGCTCGCCGAGGCGGCCAGGAACGACGAGCTGTCCCCCGACGTCCGCCTCCAGGAGGTCACCTGCGCGGTGGTCACGGCGACCACCGGGATCGGCCTGCAGATCGCCGACAACGCCGAGCCCCGCGCGTACCACGCGCTCACCGGCTTCTGGAACATCTTCCTGCCGGGCCTGGCGAGGCCCGAGGTGGCCAAACGCATGGAGCCGGCCGGGCGGAGCGCCGTGCTCGCCGACGCGGTCGGCATCTCCGCCCGCGCGCGGCTGCACCTGCAGGACGACGAGCTGTCGCTGTGACGCCGCGGGCACCCGTGTGTCACTCCTCGCCGTCCTGGGACCGGGGTTCGGTGCTTCCCGGTCCCATCCGGTAGCCGACCCCCCGGACCGTCACGATCCACTCGCCCGGTCCGAGCTTGCCGCGCAGGGCACTGATGTGGGTGTCCACCGTGCGGTTGGAGACGAACCACTCGTCCGCCCAGACCCTGGCCATCAGCTCCCGGCGGGAGACCACCGTGCGCGGCATCGAGGCCAGCAGATGGAGCAGGTCGAACTCCTTGCGGGTGACCTTGACCGCGCGCTCCCCCACGTGCACCTGCCGGCCCTGCGGGTCGATGCGCAGCGCGCCGTGGGAGATCGCGGAGGTGCTGCTCGGCGGGGCCAGCCGGCGCATGATGGCGCAGATCCGCGCCACCAGTTCCCGGTAGCCGTACGGCTTGATGAGGCAGTCGTCGGCCCCGGCCTGGAAGCTGAGGACGCGGTCGACCTCCGTTCCGCCGGCCGCCAGGGTGATCACCGGAGTGATGCCCGCGCCACGGATCTGCGCGCACACCTCCAGGGCGTCCACGTCCCGCAGCCCGAGGTCGAGCAGCACCAGGTCGGCGTGGGTCCAGGCGGCCAGGGCGGCCCGGCCGGTGGCCACCCTGGCGACTTCGTATCCGTTGCGCTCCAGCCGCTCGGCCAGGTCGGCGGCGGTCCCCTCGTCGGGGTCGACCACGAGCACGCGCGTCTTCACTGTTCGCTCCGTATCGGTCCGCCGCGAACGGCCCCACGGCCCCGGTCCCTGCTGCCCGCCGCCGGGGAGGTGCTACGCGGCGGAACGGGAATGCACCACCCGGTAGGTGTTGGAGTCGCGGGCGGTGGCCAGCTCGTCGATCCGGGCCTCCGCGGCCAGCCGCTCGGCGGGCTGCTCCGACTGCGGGGTCGTCCGGTAGGCGTCGTACGCGGCCTTGTCCGCCCACTGTGCGTAGACGACGGCGAAGGAGCCGTCGAGACCGCGGGCGCGCAGGCCGCGCAGGACCGTGCTGCTGCGGAACCCGGGCACCTTGAGCAGGAACTCGTGGCCCGCGCCCAGCGCCTCGATCAGGACGTCCTGGTTCTCCGGGGCGACCGAGACGATGTCGATGACGGTGTAGTCGTCGCGGCTCGTGGAGATCTCCGTGACGCCGTCCAGCTCGGGCGCCTGGAGGGTGTGGACGATCTCGTTCTGGAGCAGCCGGATGGAGGTGGTCATTTCGGTGAAGAGCGGCATGGTGCGGTGCTTGAACTCCTCGCCGGCGTAGCGCTTCTCCAGGTCCTCGGTGCTGCGCCACTGGATGAAGTTGGCGGTGCCGAACCGGTCGGTCCCGCTGTGCATGGTGCTGGAGACCCAGCCGGGGTAGGCGGCCGAGTCGACGATCTCGCGCATGGCCCCGAGCAGGCTCTCCTGCTTGTCCGCCGCGTCGGTGGAGAACAGGTTGAGGACGATCAGGTACTTACCGTCCGCTGCGATCTTCGGCATTTTGTGGTGCCTTCCATTCCTGGGACGACGGGAGGTGATGCTTCGACAAGCATCACCGGGTCACCGCCGGAAACGAAAGTAGCCGCGGTTCAGGACTTCTTGCGGATGGTCAACTCCTTCTGAACACCGTCAGATCTTGCACAGCTTCGTCAGGTACGGGGAAAGCAGCCTTGGTCGACCGGCGTCCCGGTCGCCATCCTCGAACAATGGACTACGAATCAGCGTCTGCGGAAGCGGCCCGGCTACTGGACCGCTATCTGGTCGGCCTCGACGATCAGAAACTCGACGACGAGTGGGCGGGCGGGCTGTTCACCGCGGACGCCCTCGTCGAATTCCCCATGAGCCGGCACGAAGGGCTGGCCGGCATGGCGGACTGGCACCGCGCGGCACTGTCCGCGTTCGCCGCGACCCAGCATCTGAACGGCCCCGTGGTGGTCGACCGCCCCGACGACGCGGCCGGCGAACCCGAGCGGCTGCTGCTGCGGTCCAACCTGATGTCCACGCACGTCCACCACCCGGGCAGCGCGGGTGAACCGCTCTTCACCACCGGGACCTTCGTCAACGGCGAGGCCCGCCGCACCCCCGACGGCTGGCGCCTGGCCGGCCTCCGCTTCCGCGTGGTGTGGCTGAGCGGCACCCCGCCGCTGCCTACCGGGGGCGAGCGGTGAGCGCCTCCGCCGCGCTGTCCGGCGCGGACCCGGGGCACGTGCAACTCGCCGCCCGCTCGGCCGACATGGTCACCGGCATCATGCTGGCCGACATCGCCGTCGTCATCGTCCTGGGGCTGGCCCTGGGCCGCGTCTTCCGCCGGTTGCGCCAGCCCGCGGTGATCGGTGAGATCGCGGCGGGCATCGCTCTGGGACCCAGCCTGCTCGGGCAGTTGCCGGGCGACCTGTCGCACCGGCTCTTCCCGTCCGAGGTGCGGCCGCTGCTGAACGCGATCTCCCAGGTCGCCCTGGTGCTGTTCATGTTCGCGGTGGGCTGGGAGTTCGACAAGCGGCTGGTACGCCCGCACGCCCGGCTGGCGGCGGGCGTGTCGCTGTCGTCGATCGCGCTGGCCTTCGGGCTCGGCGTGGCGACGGCCCCGGTGCTCTACCCGGACCACTCGACGGTCGCCGGCCACCACATCTCCTTCGCCACCTTCGCGGTCTTCCTCGGCACGGCGATGTCGGTGACGGCCTTCCCCGTGCTGGCCCGCATCCTCAACGACAACCGGCTCATCGACACCCGGGTCGGCACCCTGGCCCTGGCCAGCGCGGCGGTCGACGACGTCCTGGCGTGGTGCCTGCTGGCGTACGTCTCCGCGATGGTGACCGCCGACGGCGACTACCACAAGCTGCTCTCCACCGTCGGCTACGGCCTGCTGTTCACCACCGGCATGCTGCTGGTCGTACGGCCGGTGCTCGGCGGGCTGGTGCGGCAGTGGGCGGCGGCCGAGCGCTGGCGGCCGCTGCTGATGGTCCTCGCGTCCGGCGCCCTGGTCTCCGCGTGGCTGACCACGTGGATCGGCCTGCACGCGATCTTCGGCGCCTTCCTCTTCGGCTTCGTCACCCCGCGGGAACCGGCCGCGCTGCTCGCCCGGCACGTCCGCCGGCCGATGGACGACATGGGCCTGATCCTGCTGCCGGTCTTCTTCGTCGTGACCGGGCTGAACGTGGACCTGTCCGCGCTCACGGCCTCCGACTCCCTCGCGCTGCTGCTCATCGTCGCGGTGAGCTGCGCAGGCAAGCTGCTCGGCGCGTTCGTCCCGGCACGGCTGGCCGGCCTCGGCTGCCGGGAGGCGAAGAACCTCGGGCTGCTGATGAACACCCGCGGTCTGACCGAACTGGTCATCCTCAACGCGGCGATGACGCTCGGCGTCCTCGACGTGCGCATGTTCACCATGATGGTGGTGATGGCGCTGGTGACCACCGCGATGGCCGCGCCGCTGCTGTCCCCGCGCGAGGACCTGGTCGCCCTGACGCCCAAGGAACCCAGACCCGTGCGTGTGTGACACCGCACCGGACCGTACCTGCCAGAGATCACTGTTCCGACCGGAAGGTCTTCGTGATGCCCGCACCCTCCTCATCCGCCCGGTCCATGCCGCAGCCGCGGCCGGCCGTCGACGGCAAGGCCCTGCGCGAGGCATGCAGCGCCTTCGCCACCGGCGTCACCGTCATCACGGCCGCGACCAGTGCCCTTCCCGACAAGGCCGAGGCGACGACGGTCAACTCCTTCACCTCCGTCTCGCTCGACCCGCCGCTCGTGCTGTTCTGCCTGCACCGCGAGTCGCGGCTCGGGCCGGTGCTGCGCCAGTCCGGCGGCTTCGCCGTCAACTTCCTGACCCACCGCCAGCAGGAGCTGGCCTGGGCCTTCTCCGGCCGCGACTCGGCCCGCCTGGGCGAGGTCCCGCACCACCGCACGGCCGAGGGGCTGCCGGTCCTCGCGGACGCCCTGGGCCACCTGGAGTGCCGGCTGAACGCCGAGTACGACGGTGGTGACCACCTCATCGTGGTCGGCGAGGTGGTCGGCCTCGGCGTGTCGGGACAGGAGCCCGCCACGGCCGAGGCGCCGCTGATCTTCTACCGGGGCGCGATGCACGCCCTCCCCGACTCCGCTGTCTGACGGCGGCCCGGTGCCCGCGCACGCCCCGCAGACCCGCCGGAAGGCACACCTCTGAATCGGCGCGGATGATCCTGACGAACTTGTCGGAGTTCTGTAGTGGGCGCCGTTCAGTTCTGCAAGTCCCGTCGGAATACTGGAGAAACCCCCGACCAGAAAGAGGGATGATGGACGCGTTCGACACCGATGTAATCATTGCCGGAGCGGGCCCCTCGGGACTCATGCTCGCCGGTGAACTGCGGCTTGCCGGAATTCCGGCGATCGTTCTCGACAAGCTTGCCGAACCGATGCAGCAGTCCCGCGCGCTCGGTTTTTCCGCGCGTACCCTCGAGGAGTTCGGACAACGGGGCCTCCTCACGAAATTCGGCGAGCTGGAAACCATCCCTATCGGCCATTTCGGCGGCCTTCCGCTGGACTACCGCATCATCGAGGGCGGCAATTTCGGCGTCCGCGGTGTTCCGCAGTCCTTCACCGAGCGGGTGCTCACCGAGTGGGCGCTCGGGCTGGGAGCCGACCTGCGCCGCTCGCACGAGGTCGTGGGCCTGGAGCAGGACGGGGAGGGCGTCTCCGTCGACGTGACCACTCCCTCCGGCACGTCCCGGCTGCGCGCCCGTTACGTGGTCGGCTGCGACGGTGCGCGCAGCGCCGTGCGCCGGCTGTCCGGGATCGGCTTCCCCGGCACCGATGCCACGATCGAGATGAAGATGGCCGACTTCACCGGGGTGCGCATCCCGATCCGTCCCACCGGCCAGGTCGGCGAGGCCGGCATGGTCGTGGTGCTGCCACTGGGCCCCCAGGCGATCCGGGCGGTGGTCTTCGAGCGCGGCGCGGGCGTACGGACGACCCAGGAACCGCCCACCTTCGGGGAGGTGGCCGACGCCCTCCAGCGGGTGACCGGCGACGACATCCACGGCGCCCGGCCGATCTGGACCAGCTACTTCACCGACGCCAGCCGCCAGGCCGACCGCTACCGCAGCGGCCGGGTCTTCCTGGCCGGCGACGCGGCGCACATCCACCTGCCCATCGGCGCCCAGGGCATCAGCGCCGGTGTCGGCGACGTCGTCAACCTGGGCTGGAAGCTCGCCGCGACCCTCCAGGGCCGGGCACCGGAGGGCCTGCTCGACACCTACCACGACGAGCGGCACCCGGTCGGCGCCGGCATCGTCGCCAACACCCTGGTGCAGCGCTCGCTGTACCTCGGCGGCCCGGAGATGCAGTCGCTGCGCGACGTGTTCGGCGACCTGATCCGCCTGGACCAGGTCCAGCGCCGCCTGGTGGGCGCCGTGACCGGCCTGGACATCGTCTACAGCGGCGAGGACGGCGGCCACCCGCTCCTCGGCCGCCGGCTGCCCGAGCAGGACCTGGTCGTGGCCGACGCCAAGACCACCACCTTCGAGCTGCTGCACGGCGGCCGCCCCGTCCTGCTCGACATGCACGACAGCGCCGGGCTGCGCGCGGCCGCCGCCGGCTGGTCCGACCGGGTGGACGTCGTCACCGCCTCCCGGCCCGACGCCACGGCCCCCGCCGCGAGCCTGCTGGTCCGCCCCGACGGCTACATCGCCTGGGTGTCCACCGACGGCACGACCGCCGGCCTCACCGACGCGCTGACCCGCTGGTTCGGCGCGACCGCCGCCGCCTGATCCGTCCCACGGACCCACCGAAACTCACGGAACTCACCGGAAGGAGTGCGCGCATGACCAGCAGGGCCCAGGAGCACAAGGCCACCGAGGCCACCGGGGCGGCCGGCCGCCGGGGCGAGTGGAAGGAGTGCGACGTCCTGATCCTCGGCTCGGGCCTCGCCGGCTCGGTCACCGGGGCGATCCTGGCCCGGCAGGGCGCCAAGGTGGCGCTCGTCGACGCCGGGCACCACCCGCGGTTCGCGGTCGGCGAGTCGCAGAACCCGCAGCTCGTGGAGTGGCTGCACATCCTCGCCGTCCGCTACGACGTACCGGAGCTGAAGCACCTGCTGGACATCAAGGCGGTGACGGAGAACATCGGCCCGCACCACGGCAGGAAGCAGAGCTTCGGCTTCGTCAAGCACCGGCCGAACCGGGAGCCCGACCCCCGTGAGGCGACGCTGTTCGTCATCCCCAAGATGCTCACAGAAGCCACCCACATGTTCCGCCAGGACACCGACTCCTACTACCTCAACGTCGCCGCCTCGTACGGCTGCACCATCCGGCAGGACTGGCGTGCCACCGACCTCGACTTCGACGACGACGGGGTGACGGTCACCGGCCACGACGGCGAGGTCTTCCGCGCGAAGTACCTCATCGACGCCTCAGGCTTCCGCTCCCCGCTGGCCCAGAAGTTCGGCCTGCGCGAGGAGCCCAGCCGGCTCAAGCACCACGCCAGGTCGATGTTCACCCACTACGTCGGCATCAAGCCGTACGACGAGGTCAACAACTACCCCGAGGGCCTCAACCCGCCGCCCGAGTCGCCCTTCCACGGCGGCACCCTGCACCACCTGATCGAGCGCGGCTGGTTCTGGATCATCCCGTTCAACAACCACGAGGACTCCAGGAACCCGGTCTGCAGCATCGGCCTGACCATGGACGAGCGGCTCTACCCGAGGCGCAAGGACATCACGCCGCAGGAGGAGTTCGACAGCTTCCTCGACCAGTACCCGGCCGTGAAGCGGCAGTTCGAAGGTGCGACCCGGGTGCGCGAGTGGGTGTCGGCCGACCGGATCCAGTACTCCTCCAAGCAGACCGTGGGCCACCGCTGGTGCCTGATGTCGCACGCGGCGGGCTTCGTCGACCCGCTGTACTCCCGCGGCCTGTCGAACACCTTCGAGGTCGTCGACGCGCTGGCCTGGCGGGTCCTGGAGTCGCTCAAGGACGACGATTTCTCGGTGGAGCGCTACGAGTACGTCGAGCGCCTGGAGCAGGGCCTGCTCGACTTCAACGACAAGATCGTCAACAGCTCCTACATCGCCTTCTCGCACTTCCGCCTGTGGAACGCGGTCTTCCGGGTGTGGGCCTGCTTCACCACCCCTGCGACCATCCGGCAGATCCAGGCGCGGCAGGACTACCTGCTCAGCGGCAAGGACGACCAGGTCTTCAAGGACATGGAGAAGGCCGCCTACCCGGGCCTGTGGTGGCCCGACAGCCACGCCTTCAAACACCTGCTGGACGTCACCGCCGAGACGTGCGAGAAGTACGAAGCCGGGGCGATCGACGGCGACAAGGCCGCGGACATCGTCTTCGAGGCGATCCGCAACTGCGAGTCGGTCAACACCCCCTTCGGCTGGAAGGACGGCGAGGAGCACCGCTTCTACCGGGCCACCACCCCCACCATGATCAAGTTCATGTGGTGGTGCAACACCCAGGCCCCGCCCGAGATGAGGGCGCTGGGACGGGCCATGCTCTCCGGCGTCGTCAAGTCCAGCCTGCGCGGCAAGAAACTCACGTAACTCCCGCTTCAGCGCCGCCCTTTCGGTGCCGGACCTGCCGCCGTGTTCCCCCCGGGGACGCGGCCCGGGGTCCGGCACCGCTCCACGACGGACCGTACCCGCGCGGTCCGGCCCACGATCCGAACCGTCTGGGGAATCCGACATGACCGATCGACGCACGCGCACGCCCTGGCTGCAGCTGGCCCGCAGCCTCGAAGGGCGCCTCGTCCTGCCCGGCGACCCCTCCTACGCCCTGTCCCGGCAGCTCGAACTGGGCAACTTCGACGACGTCACCCCGCAGGCCGTCGTCCACTGCGCCGGGGCGCGGGACGTGTCGCTCGCCGTCCGCTTCGCCCAGGACAACGCGCTGCCCGCCGCGGTGCGCAGCGGAGGCCACAACTACGGCGGCTACTCCACCGGCCCCGGCCTGGTCATCGACCTGTCGGGGCTGGACACCGTGACGGTCGGCAGCGACCTGGTGGACATCGGCCCCGGCGCGCTGAACGTCGACATCCTCAGCACCCTGGCACCCCATCACCTCGTCGTCGGCCAGGGCGGCTGCGCCACCGTGGCGGCCGGCGGCTTCCTGCTGGGCGGCGGCTACGGCTTCCTCACCCGGCCGCTCGGCATGTCCTGCGACGCCCTGGTGGCCGCCGAGATGGTGCTCGCCGACGGCAGCACCGTCACCGTCTCGCCGACGAGCAACAGCGACCTGTTCTGGGCGATACGCGGCGGGGGCGGCGGCAACTTCGGGGTGGTCACGCGCTACACGGTCGCACCGCAGAGCGGCGACCTGATGGCGATGACCAACATGTACTTCGACTACGACAAGGCGCCCGAGGTGCTCGGCGGTGTCGCCGAGTGGCTCGTCGAGGCCCCCCGCACCATCGGCGGCGGTGCGTACGTGGTGCAGGAGGACGCGGCGCCCGGCAGCGTCCCGGTGCTCAACGTCATGCTCGCCTCACGCGGCACGGAGGAGGAGCTGAACACCGAGGCCGCCCGGCTGATCGCGCACACCGGGGCGCCCACGGTCCGGCAGAGCGCCCGACTCCCCTACCAGCAGCTCATGATGCTCGTCTTCGGCGGCGGCCGGCTCACCGAGGAGCAGTGCCGCCGCGTCGGCAAGACCCCCGCCGGGCTGCTGCCCAGGCCTGCCTTCGCGCTGGAGCGCACCCGGCTGGCCGGCGCCCCCTTCCCGGCCGCCGGGTGGGCCGACGTCATGACCGCCTTCGACGCCGACCGCAGGGCGGGCCAGGCCCGCTACCTGGACCTGCACATGTTCGGCGGCGCCGCGAACGACCCCGGGCGCACGGACACGGCGTACGTGCACCGGGACTCGCTCTTCTCCGTCAACTACCGGGTGTTCGTCAACGACCCGGAGCTCGCCACGGCGGAGAACACGGCGAACGCCCGGGCGTGGGCGGGCAACGGCTTCGCGGTCATCGACCCCCTGTCCAACGGCGAGACCTACCAGAACTGGATGGACCCCGAACTGGCGGACTGGCGGCAGTCCTACTACGCCGAGAACTACCCGCGGCTCGCGGCCGTCAAGTCCGCGTACGACCCGCACGGCTTCTTCCGCTTCGCCCAGGGCGTCGGCGCGTGAACCGCACGCAGCAGCGGGAAGTGCTGGACAAGGAGGTGAAGGGGCGGGGAAGCGGAAGGCTCCCGGCCACATGGACAGCACGCAACACCGGGTGAACAATCTGACACGTGATGCAGTATCAGGGCGAGGTCCCGCCCTCCCGGGCGTCCGACGCCGAGCGCGAACACGTCCTCGACCTGCTGCGTGCGGCGGCGGTCGAAGGGCGGCTGTCACACGAGACCTTCGTCCTCCGCATGGAGCTCGTGCTCGCCGCACGCAGCCACGCCCAACTGCGGTCCGCGGTCGAGGATCTGCCCGGCGCGGAGGTCGTCCCGCCGGCCGCGGAGGTCGTCCCGCCCGCCGCCACTCCCGGCGGCCTGCGGCGGTTCCTGCGCCGGGCGGCCGCCGCGCCGGTCGGCCTCGCCACCCGGGTCCGCCGCCGCTACCGGGTCCGCCGGCTGCCCGTCCTCGCGCTGCCGCCGGCCGGCTCGCAGACCCTGGTCATCGGACGAGCCCCCGGCAGCGGCCTGCGCCTGTCCCACGAGACGGTGTCCCGCTCGCACGCCGTCCTCACCTGCGCCGCCGACGGCTGGTCGCTGCGCGACCTGAGTTCACTCAACGGCACGCTCGTGAACGGCCGGCGGCTGGTCGGCCAGGCACCCGTACGCCCTGGCGACTGGGTCGCCTTCGGCAGGATGCACTTCCGGCTCGCCGCGCCGTGACGGCGGGCGGAGATCACGGCTGACAGCCGTGCAGGAAGGTGTGCACCCCCGCGGTGACCATGGCCGTGAGCTCCTTCTCGTCCCGCCGGTCGGCGCCGTAGGGCAGGTTGTCGTTCGAGACCAGGAGCATGAGGTGGACGGCGGCCCGGTCCGGGTCCGGGATCCGCAGTGACCCGCGGTCGGCGATCCGCCCGAGCCGTTCGGCCAGTTCGCCTCGCACCCGGCGCGGTCCGGTCTCCTGCCACGCGTCGATCGCGGTCTGCGGGATGTGCTCCAGGTCGGCGTTGATCTGGCGTACCAGCGCGAAATGCGGCGCAGCCGCCGAGTCCATGACCGCCAGCCAGGCGAGCCCGAACTCGACGAGGTCGGCCTCCAGGTCGACGATCTTGCTCAGATGCCGGTCGATGATGGCGATCTGGGTCTCCGCCACCCGCCCCGAGCTCTCCTGGATCACGGCCTCGAACAGCTGGGCCTTGTCCCTGAAGTGGTTGTAGATCGTACGGCTGGACACTCCTGCCGCCGCCGCGATCGCGTCCAGGCTCGCCCGGGTGTAGCCGTCCCGCGCGAACAGTGCCAGAGCTCCGGTGAGGATGGCGCGGCGTTTGTCCGGCTGGCCGCCGCCAGGCCGCGGGCCCTTCGATTTCTCCGTCACGGTTCTTGATCCTATCCCGACTGCAACGACCGTTGTCATCATAACAATGAGCGTTGTAATCTCTGCAACGATCGTTGTACTTCGCGGATCACGGACGGAAGAGGGACCATGACCGGGATCGACACGAAGTCCGCCGCCGCCACGTCCGAGATCAGCCCGGCGACCTGGCGGCTGGCCTGGGTGGTCGCGTTCGGGGCGTTCGCGAGCGGCCTGGACACCTCGCTGATCAACATCGCGCTGAAGACGGTCCAGGACGAGTTCGGCACCGGTCTCCGGGTCGCCCAGTGGGTCTCCAGCGCGTACCTGCTCGCCCTCGCGGTGTCCCTGCCCGGCTGCGCCTGGCTGGGCAGGCGGGTGGGGGTCGGCAGGCTCTGGCTCGGGGCGCTGGCCGCCTTCACCGTGATCTCGGCGCTGTGCGCGGCGGCGCCGTCGATGGAGGTCCTCATCGGCCTCCGCGTCCTGCAAGGACTCACCGCGGGGCTGCTCGTCCCGGCGGGGCAGACCGTCCTCGGCCAGGCCGTCGGACCGGGCAGGCTCGGCCGGGTGATGGCGCGACTCGGTGTCGCGGTGGTGCTCGCTCCGGCGATCGGCCCGTTCCTCGGCGGGCTGATGCTGCACTCGCTGTCCTGGCGCTGGCTGTTCCTGATCAACGTGCCGATCGGGGCGGTCGCGCTGATGCTCGGCCTGCGCTGGATTCCGCACGAGAAGGGCACCGCGACCACGCCGCTGGACTGGGCCGGGTTCTCCTACGTCGGCATCGGCCTGCCCCTGGTGGTGCTGGGCCTGACCGACTGGGGCTCGGACGGCTCGCCGAAGCCGCTGCCGGTGCTGCTGCCGCTCGGCCTCGGCGCGGCGGGGCTGGTCGTGTTCGTCCTGCACGCCACCCGCCGGGAGCACCCGCTCCTGGACATGAGCCTGTACCGCAGCCCCGGTTACTCGACCGCGAGCGTGGCGTTCCTCTTCAACGGGGCGCTGACCTTCGGGTGCGCCCTGGTCTTCCCGCTGTACTTCCAGATGCTGCACGGGGACAGCGTGGTGGAGACCGGGCTCCAGATGCTCTCGATGGGGGCCGGCACCGGCATCATGCTCCCGCTCGGCGGGCGGCTCACCGACCGGTACGGCAGCGGCCCGATCGCGGTGCTGGGCACCGGGTGCGCGGTCGTGGCGACCACCACGTTCGCCTTCGTGGGATCCGACCCGAGCCCGGTCCTCGTCCAGGCCCTGCTGCTCCTGCTCGGCATGGGGACGGGGACGGCCTCGACGCCGCTGGTGATCTCGGCGTTCACCACGGTGCCGCGCGAGCGGCTGCCGGAGGCCACCGCGCAGATCAACATCCTCGCCCGGCTCGGCGGGGCGCTGGGCGCCGCGCTGTACGCGGTCGTCCTCGCCCGCGGGCTGCCGGGCGGCACCCGCCACGCCTTCCACGTCGCCTTCCAGTGGCAGTGCGGCACCGCCCTCGCCGCCCTGGCCGGCACGCTCCTCCTCTGGCTGACCCTGCACCGGGCCGGCGCGTCCTCGCTCCCGTAGCCGGTGGCAGGAGAGCGAGGACGACGCCGGAGTGCGACCGGCCGGCGGCGCGTGCGGCGACGACTTCCCGTCACCGGGCGAACCGCTCCGGGCGGAAGTCCGCGAGCATCGGGTCCGGCTTCCCGCTGAGGATCTCCGACGCGAGCAGCCGGCCGATCACCGGCCCGAGGGTGATGCCGCTGTGGGAGACGGCCTCGTAGTAGCCCGGTACGGACGGCACCGCTCCCACGCAGGGGAATCCGTCGGCCGGGATGGGGCGGTTGACCGTCCGGGTCCGCGCGATACGGGAGTTGCCGAGCTCGGGAACGACGTCCCGCGCCGATTCCCGCAGCAGGCGGGCGAGTTGTGCCGGGGCCTCGCCCGCGTCGACGAGCGCGTCGACCTCGCGGCTGTGGAGGACCACGGAGGCGTCCCCGTCGGGGCGGATCTCGATGTGGGGTGCGTGCATGGCCCGGTGGACCGGGACTCGCGCGCAGTCGACCCGGGTGACGGCACCGGGCTCCCGGCGCATCGGCAGGTGCCGTGCGACGAGCCCGGCGACGTCGGAGGCACCGGGGCCTGCCGCGTTCACGACGACGTCGACGTCAAGACGGCTCCCGTCGGACAGCGCGAGGGTCCGGACGGCCCCGTCGCCACCCGTGCCGATGTCACGGACCGCGGTGCCGGTCCGCTGCTCGGCGCCGGACGCCACGGCCTGGCCGACCAGCCGGCCGACGAGACGGCGTCCGTGCACCCAGGCCTCGTCGGGGTAGAACAGGACGGGCACCTCGTCGGGCAGGGTGAGAGCGGGTTCGAGGCGGCGGCGCACCTCGGCGCCGGTGTACGACTCGACCCGGTAGTCCCGACCGGCGAGCAGCTCGGCTGTCGCCAGCAGCTTCGCCTCCGCTGCCGGATCGTCCGCCCAGCGCAGGTGGCCGTGCGGATACCACCAGGTGTCCGGCCCGATGGTCCTGCAGAGCTCGCGGTACTCGGCCATGCCCGCGACGTTGAGGTCGAAGTAGGACCTGCGCGCGGTCTTGTTGCTGGCGTTGACCCACGAGAAGGACCAGTCGGTCACGCCTTCGCCGGGCCGGCCGGCGTCGACGAAGACGACCTCGGCGCCGTGCCGGGAGAGGTTCCAGCCCACGGCGGCTCCGAGGATGCCCATGCCGATGACAGCAACGCGTTCACCTCGCTTTGCGGATCCCGTCCCCACGAAACGCCCCCTCCCGGACCACGGGCGAACTCCCGTGCCCAGCACACAACCATGTCCGAGCCGCCGCGCACAGACCCGCGAGGACGGCGGCCCGGTCCCCGGTCGCGCCTTGAGCGCGCCTTCCGTCGGCCCGCGCACGTGGGTGCGCTGCAGGCAGACGTACAGCGGCATGGTGGCGACGCCCACCGTGACCGGGGCGCAGCGCACTCGCGGCATGCAGATCACGGGGGCGGGCACACGGTCTCCTGACCGGACGACAAGGAGACCACCGTGCCCGAGACCGTGGCGACAGAAGACCAGGACGTGCTGCCGTACCGTGCCCGGGCGGTCTACTCGGGCGGGCGCTGGCATCTGGCCGTGGTGAGCCTGAACCACCACCCGGACCGGGGCGACGTGGACTCCGTCGTCGTCACCCTGGCGCCGACGGAACCCGACGCCGGGCGTCCCCCGGCCGAGTTGGACAGCGAGCTGCGCGACTGCGGGTTCGACCGGCACGGCGAGTGGGCGCGGGACGGCGACGGCTGGTCCACGCCGTGCGTCCAGTCGGACCCCCGGGCGGCCCCGGCCCCCGAGCCGTCCGAGTAGCGCGGAAACCGGCGGCGTCGCAGGGGCGGTGTCCGGCGCGGGGCACGAGGGCGCGGCGGCTCGACGGCCGCGGCCGGCTCGGCGACCATGGAGTCCGGAGGAGGCCCCGCCCGTGAACCTGCTGCTGACGACCGACACGCATGTGCCCCGCCGCGCACGGCTGCTGCCCGACGAGCTGCTGGGCGCGATCGGCGCGGCCGACGTCGTCTTCCACGCGGGCGACTGGGTGGACGAGGCCACGCTCGACCTGCTGGCGGCCCGCAGCCGGCGGTTGGTCGCGGTGTACGGCAACAACGACGGTCCTGCGCTGCGGGCGCGGCTGCCCGAGGTGGCCAGGGCCGAGGTGGCGGGCGTCCGGTTCGCGGTGGTGCACGAGACCGGCCAGGCGCGCGGGCGTGAGGAGCGCTGCGAGCAGTTGTTCGCGGACACCGACGTCCTGGTGTTCGGCCACAGCCACATCCCGTGGGACACCACCACCGCAGGCGGGTTGCGGCTGCTCAATCCCGGCTCACCGACCGATCGCAGGCGCCAGCCGGACTGCACGTACATGACCGCGGTCGCCACGGCCGGTGCGCTCACAGAAGTCGTGCTGCACCGGCTGCCGCGGCGCGGCGGGAGCTGACGCTCCGACGAGCAGCGCCCGCCGGCCTTCCGGGGGCCGCTCCCGGTAGGCCGGCGGGCCGGGCGCTACGAGATCGCGGCCGGTGCCGGATACCGGTCGCGGAAGGTGAAGGCGTCCGGCCCCGAGCCCCGTTCGCCCAGGATCGCGATCCGCTCCATCGCCTCTGCCACGCTCGGGCGGTGGCCGGCGGGAACCCACCACAGCGCCTGGTGGGGTCCTTCCATGCGCTGGAACCACTCGCGGCGGCGGCTCAGCACCCGCAGGTGGTCGGTGTGGTAGGCGAAGTCCTCCAGGGCTTCGACCGACTCCCAGGTGGAGCAGTTGATCAGGAGGCGGCCGTCGTTGTCGTCGGGGCGGAGTCCGGTGGAGTCCGCCCCGCCGTCGTCGACCAGGCGCCAGACGAATCCGGGCGCGTGGTCGGCCAGTGCGTTGATCTCGGGCAGTTGTGCGACGAAGTCGGCCAACTCGGGGCCGTCCAGGGGGGCGACGATGCGCCCGACGTTGACCTGCGCGACATGGAAGCCAGTCATGGGGCCAGCATGGCAAGGCCGGATCTCTATAGTCAATGAGAATTATTTTTAGAGCGGAGGGAGACGCAGCAGCCGCCCGGGCACGGGTCGACGGCCGCCGACCACCCCTCGGGCGCCATGCCCTCAACCAGAGCGAGGTTCATCCCGCAGATCAGCGCGCGGAACTCGTCCGCGAGGGCGTGGAAAGGGCAGTTGGCCAGCCGCAGCGTCTCCCCGTCCCAGAACGGCAGGTAGCCGCGGGTGCGCAGCACCTCGACCAGGTCGCTGCCCGACGCCTGAGGGTCGGCCGCCCCCGCGGCCCGTGCCGCGGCCTGCAACTCCCGGTCCAGCCCGGCCTGTTCGACCACCTCGGCCAGCAGCCGGCCCGCGGTGCCGTAGGAACGGGGCGGCAGCGACACGGCGTGCTCGCCGTCGGCCCGGCGGTACATCTTCGCCGGCCGCCCGGCCCCCGGACCCGCCCGCTCCGACAGGCGCCGGAAGGAGACGGCCAGCAGACCGGCCGCGACCAGCTTGTCCAGATGGAAGGCCGCCAGCGAGCGCGAGACCCCCACCGCCTCCGCGGCCGCGTCCCGCCCCACGTCGTCCGGGGAGGCGGCGACGTGCCGGTAGAGCTTCCGCCGTACGGGATCGCTCAGCACACCCAGCGCCGCGAACGCGTCGTCTTCAGCAGTCACCCCGCGATTCTATGACCGCCGCACCATCTGGTTTCGCGAACCAGCAGGTCAGCCACGCCCGTCCCACCCGCAGGCGGGCGGGACGGGCGGCCTGCGTCACCTCACCATGCGGTCGCTCCGCCGTCGACCGGGTAGTTCGCGCCGGTGATGTAGGACGCGCGGTCGGAGGCGAGGAACGCCGCCAACTCCACGATCTCCTCCGGCCGGCCGAACCGCTTCAGGAGCGTCTTCGCGGTGATCGCGTCGCGCGCCGCCTGGTTGTCGCCGAGATCGCGGTCGCTGGCGGGGGTCAGCACCGGGCCGGGGCTGATCGCCACCGCGCGGATCCCGTGCGGCGCGCCTTCCAGTGCGAACTGCCGGGTCATGGCGATGACACCGGCGTTCGCGGCCGCGTGCGCCACCATCGGCGGGGTGTGGCCGGCGATGAGTCCGGCCTGCGAGGCGATGTTGATGACGACACCGCCACCGCGGCGGACGAGGTGCGGCCATGCATACTTCGTCACGAAGAAGGGGATGTCCAGCTCCCCGGCCCGGGTCCCGTGCCAGTCCTCGATCGAGAAGTCCGGTATCGGCCCGAAGTACTGCATGGCCGCGTTGTTGTAGACGACGTCCAGACCGCCGTAGGCGGCCGCGGCCTCCTCGACGAGCCGGCGCGCCTGCTCCGGGTCGGTGAGGTCGACCGGCGCCACTCCGGTCATCTGCCCGCCGGCGCGGCGGACCAGCTCGACCGTCTCCTCGTTGGCCGCGGCCTGGATGTCGCTTCCGATGACCTTCGCGCCTTCCCGCGCGAAGACCAGGGACGCGACCCGGCCCTGCCCTCCCCCTGTGCCGGTGATGAGCACCGTCTTGCCGTCGAGCGTTCCCATGGCTTCTCCCAGGTCGTTGCCGTTTCTCCGGCGGACGTCGCTGCTGCTCATGACGCCGCCCGTCGGTGAATGCTTGACGAGTCAAGGATATTCCGGGCGCGAGATCCGACCTCGGGACGCATCGGCACGAACCCGGTGAGCGCACCCGCCGCGGCAGACCCGTGGGGTCAGAGCCTGGTCTCCACCTGCCGGAGCGCGGCCGCGAGGGCGGCGAGGTCATGGCCGGCGAGCTTGTCGAGGACGTGCCGCCGGATGCTGGCCAGGTGCGCGGGCCAGGCCTCCTCCAGGCGGGCGAAGCCGTCGTCGGTGAGGACGGCGTTCCATCCGCGCAGGTCCTCCTCGCACCTGGCCCGCTCGATGAACCCCTGCTTCTCCAGCCGGGCCACCACCCGCGTCATCCCGCTGAGCGAGAGGTTGCCCGCGACCGCGAGCTCGCTCATCCGCATCCGGCGGCGGGGGGCCTCGGAGAGCAGCATGAGGGCGGTGTACTCGGAAAGCGGCAGCCGAGCGTCGCGGACCATGTCCGCATCCACCACCCGCGGCAGCCCCGTCATCACCTCGCCCAGGGCGCGTACCAGTACTTCCTCGGTCTCATCCAAGGGGCGCAGGGGCCGGCCGTCCTGAGGCATGCGTCACACCCTACCTCCTTGACAAGGCAAGGACTCGATTATTTACTTGACGGTGCAAGTACTTTTGGAAGAAATGGTACGGATCACCCGACCAGGTGGTCGCCCGTGGTCACGAGAGATGAGGAATCGCCGCATGCCAGAACATTCCGACCGCACCGCGCAAGGCCACCCGATCACGCTCGGCCTGGACACCTTCGGCGACGTGACCGACGACGAGCACGGCCGGCCGCTGTCGCACGGCAGGACGATCCGCAACCTGGTCGCGGAGGGCGTCCTCGCCGACGAGGTCGGCCTCGACCACTTCGCCATCGGTGAGCACCACGTCGACTGGATGCCGCTCTCGGCGGCCGACGTGGTGCTCGCGGCCATCGCGTCGCGCACCTCGCGCATCCGGCTCGGCTCCGCCGTCACCGTCATCAGCTCGGACGACCCCGTGCGGGTCTACCAGCGGTACGCGACCCTCGACGCGGTGTCCGGCGGGCGGGCCGAGCTGATCCTCGGCCGGGGGTCGAGCACGGAGTCCTTCCCGCTGTTCGGCTACGACCTCGGCGACTACGAGGTCCTGTTCGAGGAGAAGGTCGCCCTCTTCGCCGAACTGCGCAAGGAGAAGCCCGTCACCTGGTCGGGCAGCACCCGGCCGGCCCTCACGGAGCAGGCCGTTTTCCCGCGCAGCGAGTCCGGGGCGATCCCCACGTGGCTCGGCGTCGGCGGCAGCCCCCAGTCGGTCGTCCGAGCCGCCCGCCACGGCCTCCCCCTGATGCTCGCGATCATCGGCGGGCCGTGGGCCAGGTTCGCCCCCTTCTCACAGCTCTTCCGCCAGGCGCTGGCGGAGTTCGGCCGGCCCGACCAGCCCGTCGGTGTGCACAGCCCCGGGCATGTGGCGGCGACCGACGAGCAGGCGATAGCGGAGTTCTGGCCGTACTACGAGAAGACCATCCGCATGGTCGCCCGGCAGCGGGGCTTCCGCGCCCCGACCTTCGAGCAGTTCGTGAACGACGCGGGACCCGACGGCGCGCTGTTCGTCGGATCGCCGGAGACGGTGGCCAGGAAGATCGCCACCACTCTCAGCACGCTCGGCGCGAGCCGCTTCGACCTCAAGTACGGCATGAACGGGCTGCCGCACGAGCGGCTGATGACCGCCATCGAGCTCTTCGGGAAGCAGGTGGCCCCCCGCGTCCGGGAGTTGATGGCCTGATCGTCCGCCGCCCGCCCGTCGGGTCCGAACCGGATCGGCGGGCAGGGCAAGCGCTGCGCTGAGCGCAGCGCGCCACCCCCGGGGCCACCAGCCCGACGCCGGCCGGCAGGACCGCTACGACGCGCCGCCCCGCCGGCGGCTGAGTCCGGCTCCAGGCGTCCACCGGGGTGGATTCGTACGGCCATCCGACAGTCCCGGTGCGCGGCCGGAATTGCCCGATTTTACGGTGGAGGCCGGACCCTCAGAGCTCCGCAAGGGAAGGCGCTTCGATGGACGGTCAGATCGTGCGGGTCAAGATCCACCCTGCCATCGGTGTCGCACGGGTCGGCAACAGCGTCGAGGCACCCTTCATCGGCCCGGAGTCGCCGGACCGGGAGCCCGCGGACCCCGGTTCGTACAAGGACGGTTCCGGGGCACTGCGCAGACAGGCCGCGCGGTTCCGGGTGTACGGCTACAACGCCGCGGGCGAGGTCGTGCGGGAGCTGCGGCCGGGCGAAGCGGGTGTCACGGAGATCCAGTGGACCGTGCACCTGGCGAACAAGAAGCCCGCCTGGTACCAGTTCCACGTGCCGCTCGACATCCCCGAGGGCGTGGCGCTCACCCCCGACAAGCGCGGCCTGCGGAACGCCGGCGTGGTGGGCGCCGACCGGAAGAAGCTGGTCAACGACCCCGGGAGCCGCACCGTTCGCGGCTCGGCGACCGAGACGCAGAAGTTCGACTCCGGCAAGGTCATGGGCACGGCGGTGTACCTCGGGGAGATCTCCACCCAATCCGACGGACGCCTGATGGTGCTCGGCGGCAGGGGGAAGTCCGCCTCCTACAGCAACAAGCCGATCGCCGGCGTCGCCAACAACGACACCTGGTACGACGACGTGTCCGACGGCCCGGTGACGGCGACGGTCCGCATCGGCGGCGCCGACATGACCGCCGCACCGGCCTGGGTCGTGGTGGCCCCGCCGCACTACGCCCCCGGTGTGAAGTCCGTCCGCACCCTCTACGACCTGCTCGTCGACGTCTTCGTCACGGCCGGCTCGCTGCCCCGCCCGCCGCAGGTCTCGTACGCCGACCACATCGAACCGATCCTGCGCCGGTTCTGCGACCTCCAGTGGGTCAACCACGGTTTCGCCACGCAGTTCGGCTGGAACGGCCCCAACTTCTTCCTCTCCCCCGCGATGAGCAGGCGGCTCGCCGATCCGTCCGCCCGGAACCGGGAGCTGCGCCGCCAGACGTACGTGGCCCTGCGCGACTACCGCCGGGACGGGAAGTCCCCGCTGCCGTGGCCCTGGCTCTACGGCGACGCCATGGCCAGCGACCCCACGTCCGTGCGCCAGCACATCATGCTGTCCCCGACCCAGGACTGGATGATGCAGCGGTGGGCGGACGGCGCCTTCCAGGCCGGGCCGCTGCGGCAGCCCCGTCCCGTCGTGGACGACGCCCCGGTCGCCGAGCAGCCGGGGCTGCTGGACCGGGCGGCCCTGGAGAGCTGCGCCGCCGACGCCTTCCACCCGGGGATCGAGGTGACCTGGCCGATCAGGCACGCGAGCATGTTCACGGAGCCCTTCCGGATCCTGCACCGCGCCCCGGGCACCCCGGAGCCCGACTTCGGGCCGACCCTCACCGTGCAGGAGGCGACCGCCGCGAACGGCCCGCTGTTCGCGCAGGGACCCGGGGACCTCACCCGCTGGATGGCCGCCCCCTGGCAGACGGACGCCGCGAGCTGCCGCTCCGGTTACGAGGTGGCGAAGGGACTCGGGCCCCGCTACAGCCCCTACGTGCCGACCTTCTGGCCCGCCCAGGTCCCCAACCACGTGCTCAAGCTGGACGACTTCGAGAAGGTCGACACGCCGCCGGCCGGCAGCGACGACAGCGCCCGTGAGGAGGCCTTCGAACGGCGGGCGACCTGGCTGCGCGGTCTGCAGGGCTCCATGGACCAGCAGCGCACGCAGATGATCACGGACTGGCCGAAGCTCGGCGTCGTCGAGGTGCGCGACTACACCGTGGGCGACGGGAAGTTCCCCGACCGGATCCAGGTGGAGTCCCGCCCGGCAGCACCGCTCGACCGGGCACTGGACACGGCGAACCTCGTCAACCTCCAGGTGCCGGAGGCAGGTCCTGCCGTGCTGGCCGCCGCGGCCGGCACCTGGCCCGCGGACGCGCCCGACCCGGAGACCGTCAAGGCGGAGTACGTCGCGCGGGCGGTCAGCGCGGCGGTGGAGGCGACCGGCTACCGCGAGGAGGAGATCGCCGCCGGATACCTCGAACGGCTCGACCCCTTCCACGAGGCGCCGTGAGCCCCGCGGCGGGCACCTACGACGTCGTGGTGGCGGGTGGCGGCCCTGCGGGCTGCGCCGCCGCGCTCGCGCTCGCCCGGTCCGGCCGCACCGTCCTGCTGGCCGACGCCGGCACCGGGCCGCCCAAGGTCGGCGAGACACTCGTGCCCGCCGCGCGGGTCCTGCTCGGCGACCTCGGCGTCGCCGACCGCGTCCTGCGGACCGGGCACCTTCCCTGCTACGGCAGCCTTTCCGCGTGGGGCTCGGCCGAGCTGCACGCCGTGGACTTCATCAACGACCCGCACGGCCACGGCTGGCACCTGGACCGGCACCTGTTCGACCGGCTGCTGCGCGACGCCGCCCGCGCGGCGGGGGCCGAGGTCGCCGAGGGCACAGCCGTACGCTCGGCCTCGCGGCAGCACCGCGGCTGGACGCTGGCCCTGCGCGGCGGTACCGGCCCCGCCGGTACGGGGGCCGGCGGCGGGCGGGCGGTGCGCTGCCGCTGGGTGATCGACGCCACCGGCCGCGCCGCCGCGGTCGCCGTCCGGTGCGGGGCACGGCGGCACACGGGGGACCGGCTCACCGCCCTCCACGTGTCGCTGGAGGCCGACCCGCGGGACACCGACCGCCGCTCGCTCGTCGAGTCCGACGAGGACGGCTGGTGGTACACCGCCCCGCAGCCCTCCGGCCGGCGGCTGGTCGCCTACTTCACCGACGCCGACCTGCCGGCCGCCGCCTTCACGGCACGCCACTTCCTGCGGCGGATGTCGGCCACGCGGCACGTGTCGCGGTACGGCCGCCCGCACGGGCCCGCGCCCGGCCGGGCCGCCGCACACACCGCGCACCTGGACCGGGTGTACGGGGACGGCTGGACCGCCGCGGGAGACGCGGCGGCCGCCTTCGACCCGCTCTCCTCCCAGGGGGTCATCACCGCCCTCTACACCGGGATGCGCGCGGGCGTGGCCGTCGGCGCCCGGCTGGGCCGCGCGCACGACGGCGACGACCCGGCGCTGGCGGCCTACGCGCGCGAGGTCGCGGCTGCCAGGACCGCGTATCTGCGCGGACACCGCCTCGTCCACGCCCAGGAGGCCCGCTGGACCGACCGCTCCTTCTGGGCGCGGCGCCTGGCCGGCCTCCCCGACTCCCCCATCCGACCGCAGGAAAGGCGCAGCACGTCATGAGTACGGACACGCACACGGACCACGGTGCCGGCTCCGGCAGCGGAGCCCTGCACGGCCTCCACCGGTTCCTGCTGATCGGAAAGAGCCGGATCTTCTCCTACCACCTGGCGCTCTACAACGTGGAGGCGCACGCCTTCCAGGCCGTCGTCACCCTCGGCCTCGCGGACTCCGTGCGCGAGGCGTACCTCGCGGACCTGGAGAAGAACATCGGCAAGAGGGTCTTCTACAGCCTCTTCTCCCCCGACCACTTCCCGCTCGCGGACCTCAAGCAGGGCAAGACCTTCAAGGTCCAGCTGGAACGGGTCGTCGTCGGGACCGACGGCTCCAGGGAATTCCAGCCGATGCTGGACGGGCAGCAGACCGACGCGGTCTGCAGGGCGGAGGACGTCAGGTACTTCCGCAAGCTCGGAGGCCTGGAATACCCCGCGCACCTCACCTACCTGCTGTTCGGCGAGGGCGACGAGGTGCACATCGCGCACCAGCTCGCCGAGAAGCCGAACTGGGACGAGGTCGTCACCGTCACCGACCCGCGGGACCTCGACCCGGCGCTGCTGGGCAAGGTCCCCGACATCACCATCGCGTCGATCGACGACCCGCACGGTGTCGTGCAGGACAGCCCCCTGACGAAGGGGCAGCGGTACGAGGCCGCGATCGACGGGGCCGGCGCGACGATCGGCTTCACGGCCGGCCGCCAGGGCTGGTGGAATCACACCAGCCTCAACGCCTGAGCCGGCGTCACCCGGGTGCGAACTCCGGTCGACGAGCGCGATCGTGTCCCCGTGGCCCATCCGCGCGAGCGCGTGGAGCAGAACTCCGCGCGTGCAGCCAGGAGTTGGCGGCCCCGCGCACAGTTCTTGTTCACGGTCGCGATTTACGTTCATGTCCTTGACGCCCCCCGCGGCCGAGCGCACACTTCCAGACGTTTGCCTTCACCCTGTGAACTCGCCGAACTCGCAGGTGCGGACGTCTCCTTGGAGGAACCCGTATGCGCATGGCTCGCCTTGCGGTCGCGGCGGCTGCCGCCGCCGCCGCCCTGACCGTACCTCTGGCAGTACCCGCGGTCGCCGGAAGCGTTTCCGGGACGGGAGGGACGGACCCGGCCGCCGCGCGGCCCTGGCTCGACGCACGCCTGCCGCTGGACAAGCGGGTCGAGCTGCTGCTCGGCCAGATGACGAACGCCGAGAAGGCGTCGCTGATGACCTCGGTCGACAAGCCGGCGGGCTCGCACGCCACCGGCTACATACCCGGCATCGAGCGACTGGGCGTGCCAGGACTGCAGTTCACCGACGGGCCGGGCGGGGTCCGCGACGGGCAGCCGTCCACCGCGATGCCCTCGCCGGTGTCGCTGGCCGCCTCCTTCGACACCGAACTGGCCAGGCAGTACGGCACGGTCCTCGGCACGGAGGCCAAATCCCGTGACTACCAGGTCATCTACGGGCCGATGGTCAACATCGTGCGCACCCCGCTGGGCGGCCGCGACTTCGAGACCCTCGGCGAGGACCCCGAACTGGCCGGGGACATCGCGGCGTCCGAGATCCGCGGCATCCAGGCACAGGGCGTCGCCGCACAGGTCAAGCACTTCGCGGGCAACAACCAGGAGAACGCCCGCACGACCTCCAGCTCGAACATCGACGAGCGGACGCTGCAGGAAATCTACCTGCCCGCGTTCGAGAAGGCGGTCAAGGAAGGCGACGCCTGGTCGGTGATGTGCGCGTACAACAAGGTCAACGGCACCTACGCGTGCGAGAACGCACAGATCCTGCGCGACGTCCTGATCGACACCTGGAAGTTCGACGGCGTCATCGACACCGACTACCCGGCCAACCACAGCACGGTGAAGTCCGCACTGGCCGGGCTCGACCAGGAGTTCAGCGGCACGACGTACTTCAAGCAGCTCCCCGCCGCCGTCGCCGCCGGGACCGTCCCGCAGTCCGTACTGGACGACGCGGCCCGCCGGATCCTGCGGCTGGAGTTCCGCACCGGGCAGTTCGCCCCGCAGAACCCGCCGACCGTCGACTACGAGGCCGACAGCGCGGTGGCCCGCAGCGCCGCCGAGGCCGGCAGCGTCCTGCTGAAGAACAGCGGGGCGCAACTCCCGCTGGACACCGCGAATCTGCACTCCCTCGCGGTGATCGGCCCGAACGCCGACACGGCGGTCACCGGGGGCGGCGGCAGCTCCGCCGTCACCCCGTACAAGAAGGTCGACCCGGTGTCGGGTCTGCGCGCGCGGCTCGGCGGCACGGTCGACGTCACCTCGGTGAAGGCGGGCGGCGGGGCCGGCTTCCCGGCGATCCCGGCCTCCGCGCTCAGCGGCCTGAAGGGCGAGTACTTCGCCGACAAGACGCTCTCGGGCACGCCCGCGCTGACCCGCGACGACCCGGACATCGACTTCGACTGGGGTACCGGATCGCCGGACGCCGCCCTGCCCGCGGACGGCTTCTCCGCGCGCTGGACGGGTACGGTCACCAGCCCCGCCACCGCCGCGTACACCTTCTCCGCGACCAGTGACGACGGCAGCAGGATCTACCTCGACGGCGCCCTGATCGCCGACAACTGGGGCGACCACGGCGTCAAGGCGGTCAAGAGCGCCCCGGTGCAGCTCACCGCGGGCGAACCGCACAGCCTGCGGGTGGAGTACTACGAGAACGCGGGCGGCGCGTCGGTCACCGTGGGCTGGTCGGCGCCCGGCGTGCCCGACCCGACCATCGCCGCGGCCGCCGCCGCGGCCGCGAAGGCCGACGTGGCCGTCGTCGTCGTGGGCGACTCCTCCAGCGAGGGCTCCGACCGTACGACGCTGGCCCTGCCGGGCAACGAGGACGACCTCGTCCGCGCCGTCGCGGCCGCCAACCCGCACACCGTCGTCGTGCTGCGCGCGGGCGCCCCGGTGCTGATGCCCTGGCTCGGCGACGTCTCCGCGGTCCTCGACATGTGGTACCCCGGCCAGGAGGACGGCAACGCGCTGGCGGCGCTGCTCACCGGCGACGCGGAGCCGGGCGGGCGGCTGCCGGTCAGCTTCCCCATGACCGACACGCAGACCGCGACCGCCGCCGCGCCCGGCCGCTACCCGGCCGTCAACGGCGTCTACGACTACAGCGAGGGCCTCGACGTCGGCTACCGGTGGTACGACCAGGAGGGCCGGACCCCGCTGTTCCCGTTCGGATACGGCCTGTCGTACACCTCCTTCCGGCTCTCCCACCTCAGTTCGGGCCCGAGCCGGGTCGAGGCCACCACGCGCGGCACCGCCCCGGTGCACCTGTCCGTCGACGTGACCAACACCGGCCACCGGACCGGCAGCGACGTGGTGCAGGTCTACGTCGGCAGCCCCGCCGGTTCCGGCGAGCCGCCGAAGGCCCTCAAGAGCTTCGCCAAGGTGACCCTGAAGCCCGGTCAGACGAAGGCCGTCCGCTTCACACTCACCGGCGACGACCTGCGGACCTGGGACACCAGCGCGCACGGCTGGACGGTCCTCAAGGGCCGCTACCCGGTGTCCGTCGGGCAGTCGTCCGCCGACACCCCGCTGCACACCTCGGTCACGGTCACCGGCACCGTCGGCGCGCAGTACGCAGCGCTCACCGCGCCCGCCACCACCAACGCCGGTGACACCCGGACGGTGCAGGAGTCCTTCACCAACACCGGTGACTCCACCGTCCGCGACCTGCGGCTCGGGCTCGACCTGCCGAGCGGCTGGGCGGCGAAGCCCGCCTCCGGTGCGCAGACCGCCGTCCGCACGGTCCGGCCGCACTCCACGGTCAGCGCCGACTGGACCGTCACGGCGCCCGCCGACGCGGTGGCCGGCCCCGCCACGCTCACCGCGAAGGCGTCGTACGACCTCGAAGGCCGCCGGTCCCGTACCGCGACCACGACGACCACCGTCCCGTACGCGACGACGGCCGCCGCGTACGACAACGCGGGCATCAGTGCCGACAGCGACCCCACGACCGGCGCGCTGGACCCCGGGGGCTACAGCCTGTCCGCCACCCAGCTGGCCGCGGTCGGCTACACCCCCGGTGCCACGGTGACCGCCGACGGCCTGCCCTACACCTGGCCCGACACCCAGCCGGGGGCGCCGGACAACATCGCCTCCGCCGGGCAGGTGATCCGCCTCCAGGGCCAGGGCTCCCGGCTCGGCATCCTGGGCACCGGCACCGGCTCCGCCCACTCGGGCACCGTCACGGTCACCTACACCGACGGCAGCAGTACGGCGCTCGCGGTCGACCTGCCCGACTGGTACAGCAACAAGGCCGCAGGCAACTCCCGGCTCGCCGTCACCACCGCGAACTGGAACCGCCCGCCGGGCGACACCCTCGGCAACCACGCCGTCAGCCTCTACACCACCGGTGGAGCGCTGGACCCGGCCAAGACCGTCGCCACCGTGACGCTGCCGGACGACAGCGGCTTCCACGTCTTCGCCCTGTCCCTGGGCTGAGTTCGCCCGCAGGGACCTGGAGCCGGGTTGCTTCCCGGCGAACGGCCTTGCCCCGCACCGGAGTCGACCCGGTGCGGGGCACGGCCGTCGGCGCGCTGCCTCGCGGGGCGGGCAGCCGCGTTCAGCGGCCCAGCCGGAGATCGGCCACCGCGTGGGCCGCGGCCATGATGCTGAGCTGCGGGTTGACCTCGGGGCAGCCGGGCAAAACGGAGGCGTCGGCGATCAGGACGCCGTGGACGCCGCGGAGCCGGCCCGCGGGGTCGGCGGGGAAGCGCTCGGGGTCGGCGCCCGCGGCCGCGGTGCCGGTGGGATGGTAGGCGGACAGGTGGAGCTGACGGGCGCTCACCCGGCCCAGCACGTCGTCGAGTTCGGCCAGGGTGCGGACGCGGGGGGCGCGGGGGATGCCGGTGAGGACCTCCTGGGCGCCGGCGGCCAGGAGCAGCCGTCCCATCGCACGGACGGCGGCCACCAGGCGGTCCGCGTCGCGCCGGGCGAGGTCGTAGCGGACCAGCACCCGGTCCCGGCCCAGCACGCGCCCCGAGGGCAGGTCGGCGATCATCGCGCCGAGCGTGGCGAGGCTGTGCGCGTCGTCGAGTTCGGTGCGCAACTCCCGTCCCGTGCCGGGCAGGACGAACGAGCCCATCCCCGGCGGGGTCGCCGTCGCCTCGATGAGCACCCCCTGGCTGTGCAGCTCCTCGACGCCCACGCTCTGCAGGACGCCCTCCCAGGCGGTGACCGGCTCGGCGAAACGGCCCGCGACGCTGGTCGCCGGATGGACGCTGAGGTTGCGCCCGAGCCGCGGGTGCCCGCCCAGGCCCGAGCGGCGCAGCAGCGGCGGCGTCTGCAGGGCGCCCGCGGCGACCACGACGAGCGGCGCGAGGATCTCCAGGGTGCCGCCGCCCTCGCGGGCGACCCGTACCCCCACCGCGCGCGCACCGCCCGGCCGGTCGGGGTCCACCAGGATCCGCAGCACCCGGGCGCCGGTGACGATACGTGCCCCCGCGGCGCAGGCGGCGGGCAGCACGGAGAGCTGGACGCTCTGCTTGGCGCCGGTCGGGCAGCCCACCACGCACTGGCACGAGCCCATGCAGCCGGGGGCGTTGCGGCGCAGCGGCGCGGCCTGCCAGCCGAGGCGTTCCGCGCCCGCGAGGGCGATCCTGCCGTTGCTGCCGAGGACGTCGAGGGGTTGCCGGGCCACCCGCAGGGTGCGTTCGGCGTCGTCCAGGTACGGCCCGAGGCGGGCGGCGGGCGCGAACCCGAACTCGCGCGCCCAGCGCGCCAGTACGTGGTCAGGAGTGCGGTAGCAGGTGCCGGAGTTGACGACCGTGGTGCCGCCCACGGCCCGCCCGGTGGGCAGCAGCAGCGGCGGGTTCCCCAGCGCGACGGTGGCGCCCCCGTCGCGGTACAGCTCGGCGAACCGGTCGAGCGGCGCCCGCCGGCCGAACGACGCGGTGCTGTGGTGCCGCCCCTCCTCCAGCACGACGACGCGCAGCCCGGCGCGGGCCAGGGTCCGCGCCGCCGTGGCGCCGCCCGCGCCGGACCCGATCACGACCGCGTCGGCGGTCGAGCACGCGGGCCACTCGTCGGACGGCGTGCAGTCCAGCGGCGGGTCCTGGCGCAGCAACGCCGGTGCGGGCAGGCCCTGCTGGACCATCCGCTCGGTCCCGGCCGCGAGCAGCACCGGGACCTTGACCACGTCGAGCAGCGGCAGCAGCGCCGGCCGCGCACCGAGCGAGCCGAGCACCGACTCCCGCTCCGGCGCGGGCAGCGCGGCGAGCCGCCGCCCGGTCCTGACCACGGCGTAGCCGTCGAGCGCCGCTGCCGCCGCCCGTATCCCGATCCGCGCGGGAAGGGGCATCGACGCCACCACCGACTCCAGCCGGGCGGGCACGCGTGCGTGCCAACTGCCGTCGGCCTGGCGGGCTGCGGGGTCTTCCGGGGCTTCCCGTTCCTCCGGGAGGAGCGCTGCCGCCAGGCCCGTGAGGCTGCGGGAGGCGCCCGGTTGCCGGCGGGTGGCGGTCATCGGGTGCCCACTTCCGCGTGGGCCGTGCCGTCGAGGGTCCAGCGCCGCTCGGGCCGCCAGCGGCCCCACCAGCGCTCCAGCACCACCTGGGCGTCGGCGCGTTCGGTGTTGCGGCACGTGGCGCGGGCGCCGTCCGGGTCGGTGTACTCCAGCGCGAGGGTGCGGTCCGCGGGCTGGGTGACCTCGACGCGGATCCGGCGCAGGCCCGCCCGTCCGGTGACGGTCCAGGTCGGCAGGCCGATCGCGCAGCGGAACCGGCCGAGTCCCGCCCAGCCCACGGCCGTACGCTCGGCCCGCCGCGGCCAGGTGCTGCCGTCGCGGCGGCGCAGCCGCAGGAAGACCAGCGGCGGCAGCCGCCGCAGGACCGGCCGGGTCGACACCGCGGCGACCACTTCGAGCACCTCGTCCCCCAGATCCGCGTGCAGCCAGGCCCAGCGATGGGCGTTGCCGTGGCCGAAGATCCGCGCGGTGGCACCGGGCACACCGTCGAGCGCCAGCGTCGTCGTCCCGTACGAGACCGTCCCGCTGTAGTCGGCGCGTGCGGCCGGCAGCATCTGCGCGGCGGGCAGCAGCGGGCGCCGCCACGACCAGCGGGGGAAGGTGAACAGCGGGGCTCCGGCGGGCTGTTCCGCCAGGTCCCAGCGCAGGTCTCCGGCCGATCCGGTCAGCCTGCCGGGCCGGGCGGCCACCCCGGCCGCCGCGAAACCGTCCTGGGGCCGTTCCCACGCGGCGGGGCCGAACCGGGCGTGCGTGACGGGGCCGCACGTGGGGAAGACCGCCGCCCAGCCGTGGGCGTAGGGCGCCGAGCCGTCGGTGGGCGCGACGAGTTCGTGGTGCAGCCACAGGCCCGTACCGGTGGCCGGGTCCGTCGCCGTGGTGTACCAGACCTCGGTGCGGCCGGGTGAGCCGCTCCAGCGCGGCGGCGCGAAGGTGTCGGGGCCGCCTTCGTTCCTCGGGAAGCGGAAACTCGCGAGGAAGGGGGCCAGTCCGCTGGCCAGAGGGAAGCGCAGCGCGCCCTCGCCTGCCCGCACCCCGTCCTCGTACAGCGTGAACGGCAGGCGGGTCATCGACGCCAGGGGGCGCCGCGGTGTGACGGACTTCCACCCGTCCAGGGCCAGCCGGCGGCCGTCGGCGGTGAAGGTGATCCGGTAGCGGATACGGTGCCGCGCGAGCGGTGATATCTCCAACTCGCCTGCGGCGCCCGGGTCGTTGGCCCATCCGGCGATCCGTACCCGCCCCTGCGCCTGCGCCTCGGTGGTGCCCAGCGGCCGCAGCACGCGGTCCGCCGTGACGTGCAGGTCGAGGCGGACCCGGCGGGTGTGGTCCTCGCCGTCGAGCCGGACGGTGCCGAGCATCGACTCCCGGAAGGCGGTTCCCCTGGTACTGCCCCTGCCGCTCCTGCCCGCCGCCGTCATGCGAGACCCTCCAGCATGATCCGCTCGGTGGCCGTGAGATACGCCTCGGCGGCCCGCCGTGCGGCGCCCCCGTCCCCCGCCAGTACGGCCGCGACGACCGGCTCCAGGCGGGCGTGCGCGGCCGCCGGGTCGGTGAACGGCCGTACCAGGGCCGCCCGTACGGGCAGGTAGGCGTTGAACAGGGTGTTGGTCAGCAGCACGTAGACGCGGTTGCCGGTGGCGCGGGCCAGTGCCCGGTGCACCTCGATGTCGGCGAGTTGCGCCGCGTCCCCGCCCTCAGCCGTGCGGACCGCGTCCAGCAGCTCGCGCAGCTCGTCCTGTTGCCCGCCGGTGGCCCGCGCGGCTGCCCGCTCGGCGATCAACGCACCGACACCGCGCCGTACTTCGAAGATCTCGCCGAACCAGTCAGGGCTGTGCCGTACCAGCATCGGCAGCAGGTCCGCGCCGCCCAGCCGCGTGAAGTCCCGTACCCGCGTGCCCACTCCGTGCCGCGTCTCCAGCAACCCGGCCTGCACCAGGCGGCCGAAGGCGTGCTTGAGGGTGGTGCGGGTGACGCCGTAGCCGTCGGCCAGCCGGCGCTCCGGCGGCAGATAGCTGCCCGCGGGGTGCCGCCCGGCCAGGATGTCCTCGCGCAGCCTGCCTTCCAGGACGTCGACGATGGTCTCGCGCGGCAGCGCCTCCACGGCGTTCCTCCCCAGGTGCGGTACGGCAGTTCACTGGTCGAGTGGCCCAGTGGCTCATCCACTCAACCAGTGTGAGAGGGTGCCGTCAATGTGCCGACCCGAGAGGCAGACGTCGTGACGACTCCCCGAAGACACCGCTCTCCCGCATCAGCCCGCACCCGGCTGCGCAAGCCGTGGCTGGTCGTGCTCACCGCCTGCGTCCCGGTGGCGGCGGCAGGTGTGTACATGGCGCTGCCCCGTCACCACCCGGCTGAACAGCCCGTGGCCGCCCCGGTCTCCACCGCGGCGGCCACGCCCGTCTCCGCGGCGGCCGGCAGCCCGTCCGCGACCGCGAGTGCGTCGCCCGGGCCGGCACGGACACCGGCGACGACACCGGCACCCCTCCCCCGGTCCACCCGCCCGAGCACCGGCGGCGCCTGCCAGGTGGCCCCCGCCGACAGCATCTGGCGTGCCCGCGTCGACACCCTGCCGCCCGCGGCCCGTTCGGCCGCCTACGTGGCCGCCATCGGGTCCACCGCCCATGTGCACGCCGACTTCGGCTCCGGCACCTGGGACGGCGCCCCCTTCGGCCTACCCGTCACCGCCGTCACCGGGTCGACACCGAAGGTCCGCGTGACCTTCGACTACGCCTCGGAGAGCGACAAGGGACCGTACCCGCTGCCGGCCGGCGCCCGCGTCGAGGGCGGCGCGTCCGCGACCGGGGACCGGCACGTCATCGCCTACGACCAGGCGGACTGCCGGGTCTACGAACTCTTCGCGGCACGGCGGCAGTCGGACGGCACCTGGCACGCGGGCTCCGGCGCCGTCTTCGACCTGCGCTCGGACCGGTTGCGCCCGGCGGGGTGGACGTCCGCGGACGCCGCGGGGCTGCCGATCTTCCCCGGGCTGGCCCGCTACGAGGAGGCCCGCACGGGCGCCATCGACCACGCGCTGCGCATCACGGTGCCCAGAACGCAGGCCGCCTACCTGTGGCCCGCCCGCCACCAGGCCGGGTCCGGCGGCGACCCGGGCCTGCCGCCGATGGGCCTGCGGCTGCGGCTCAAGGCGGCCACGGACATCGCGGGACTGCCGCCCCAGGCACGGGCGATCGCCCAGGCTCTCAAGACCTACGGCGCCATCGTGGCCGACAACGGCTCCGCCTGGTATATCAGCGGCACCCAGGACGACCGCTGGAACAACGACGCGCTGCACGCGCTGGACGGCCTGACCGGCAGCGACTTCGAAGCCGTCGACGTCTCCGGCCTCCGGCTGCAGTCCGGTTCGGGTGCCGCCCGGCAACCGTGACCCCGCCCCTGCCCCGAACGCCGGCGGCAGCTTGTCGACCCGCATCTGCTGCACTACCGGCCTGCCGCCGGTGGGGCCGTCCTGCCCGGCGGGCCTCACATACCCAGGCCTGGGCAGCGTGTCCCTCCAGGCCCTGGTGTTCCTGGCGATCACCTCGGCTTCACCCGCGTCGCGCTCGGCGTCCACCGGTGCAGCGACGTGATCGGCGGGTGGCTGGTGGGCCTGGCCGTCGTGGCAGCGGCCACCTGGGCCTTCCAGCTCTGGCGGTCCGTCACCGGCCGGCCGCCCGCCCAGGTCTCCGACGGCCTCGAACCCGGACTCGACAGCCCCCCACCCGGAACCGTCCCACCCGCACGCCGGCTGAGAACAGCGCGAGTTCACCGCCCGCCGCCGTGTCGATCGGCCTCGGGAGGCAGCCGGCCGGAGCTCACCGCGATGTCCCCGCTGCCGGCGGGCGGCGCTGCGTGGAGGGAGGGGGTGGCCGGCGGACGGCGGGACCAGCGGGTGGCGATGTGGGCGCAGACCGCCAGTTGCATCTGGTGAAAGAGCATCAGCGGCAGGACCGCCAGGCCGGCCCGGGGCCGAAGAGGGCGGCGGCCATGGGGAGGCCGGTGGCCAGGCTCTTCTTCGAGCCGCAGAAGACGATCGCGATGCGGTCCTCCTCGCAGAAGCCGAGCCGCCGTGCGGCGGCCGAGGTCGTACCGAGGGCCAGGGCCAGGATGACCGCCTCCAGCAGCAGCGCGGTGAGGCGTACCGGCGTCACCTGGTGCCAGATGCCCTCGGCCATGCCCTTGCTGAAGGCGGTGTACACCACCAGCAGGATGGACACCCGGTCGAGCCGGCCGAGGCGGCGCTTGTGCCGGCTGACGAAGCCGCCGGTCCAGGGGCGCAGCAGCTGGCCGGCCAGGAGTCGGCGTTGGAGTTGTCGATGATCAGCAGCCCGTTGTTGGAGCCGTGCGAGGGCGTGGGATCGTCCTCGTCCGCGTCCTGGCTGTCGCAGCCGCAGGCAGGTGCCGCCGCGACGGCGGAGTGCCAGGAGCCGCCGCCGAGCAGCACACCCGCCGCCATCACCGCGGCGATGCCCGCCCTGCGGCCGGCCGTGAGTCGGGACGGCCGGCCCGAGCCGGCCGCCCGCTGACGCCTGTGCGTGCCCATGTCGCCGGAGGCCGCGGCACCATCCGCAACCGCTCGGCGAACGCCGCCATGTCCGGCCAGGCGATGAAGCCGATGTCGGGCAGCCCGTAGGGAATGCGTCCGCTGTCGTGCCCTCAGGCATCCTCGTCGGCGTGACGCGTGAGGTCCCTGCCCATGAGGCGGTAGGTCAGCGCGTCCAGACCGAGCGCCCAGTCGCCGTCGGGATTCACGCTGACGGCCTCGCGGAAGGCCCTGAGCGCCAACTCGTCCTGCTGGGAGTCCAGATACGCGGCGCCCCGGCACATGAGCGCCCAGTCGTTGCGGGGGTTGAGTTCCAGGGCTCGGCCGAGATCGTCCAGGGCGAGGTCCGTCTCGCCCATCAGCCGGTACGTCTCGCCGCGGCCCGCGATGCACCACTCGTAGTCGGCTTCGAGTGCGATGGCCTTGTCCAGGTCGTCCAGCGCCGCCAGGTAGTTCTTCTGCAGGCGGTGGATGGCACCGCGGGTGGCGTACGCCCAAGCACCCTCCGGCTGCAGCTCGATGGCCCGGCTCGCGTCGCGGACGGCCTCGTCGTTGCGCCCGAGCATCCGGTGCGCGGCGGCCCTGCTGGCCAGCACCAGGGCGTCGTGCGGGCGCTTCGCGAGGATCGACGAGAAGACGGCCGACGCCTCGTCGTAGCGTGCCGCGGCCAGCAGGGCGGTGCCGCGCCGGACGTCGCCGGCTCCGTGGTCGGCGTCTGCCGCCGGGACACCCTCGACGGGCCGGTCGTCCGCCGTCTCCTCAGCCTGGGGGATCACCTCCCCGCGCGCCGAAAAGAGCATCTGACGGCCGCCTCCGGGCGGCAGCTGGACGTCCTGGGCGGGCTCGTGGGCCGGTTGGAAGGCGAGGGCGGCACGGAACCAGCCCCACCAGGACTCCTGCGGCGGAAGAGCCGGAGAGGTGTCACCCCGCAACTGCCGCCGGGCTGTTCGGAGGGCTGCGCGCCAGTCAGTAGCCATTCCCACCTCCCGTGGCGGGTCCCTGGCCCAGCGGAGCGGGCTGCGCCACGACTTCCCTGGCCTCCCCCGGTTCGGCCCGCTCGGCGTCTCCCGCGGCGGCGTTGTCCGGTGCCCGGACCTCGGCGCGTACGGCCATCTGCTGGATGACCAGCGGAGCCGCGACTCCCATCGTCACCGCGCCCAGGGGGCCGGCGATCTGGTGCGCCGCCGCGTAGACGGCGTCCAGGCCGGTGGCCATGCCGAACCGGCAGACCACCGCGACCGCGTAGCCCGAGATCTGCGAGCGGCCCCTGCCGTCCCGCCACGGCCACCGGGGGGTGCGGGACGGCTGGAAGGCGGCCCACAGCGCCCGGACCTCGACGAGGCCGGCCCCGAGCAGGCCCCACAGACACGCCTGCCAGATCGGCACCGTCGGCTCCTCCTGGTGGCCAGGAGGGCCACCCCGCATGGTCGCTTGGTTCCCGGCTCGGGCTCGGGCCACCCCTCGCACCGGGGGCACACGGTGGCAAGGGGGGAGCAGATCGGCGCCCTCTCCCTTCCCACGCGCTCCGGCCTACGCCCGAAGGCGGCCCGCCTGCTCGCTCACGGCACCATGGTCGTCACACTGCGCACCCGGCATAGACCGCGCGTAATCGACGGCGGCGGTGGGCAGGTACAGGTGGCTATGGTCGGCGGGCTCGTGCGGTTTCCCGCGTGGCGGTCCACCGAACTCGCCACGCACGCTCTCCGACCTCCGGGGTCGGGCCTGCGCGCCCGCGGTATGGAGGGAGCGTGCAAGGTGTCGGGAACGCCCGCACTTGAATTACAGTCCGTGCGCCGGGCCTACGGGTTCGGGCACTCCGCGACGGTTGCCCTCGATGACGTTCGACTGACCGTGCGGCCCGGCCGGTTCGTCAGCCTCATCGGACCCAGCGGCTGCGGCAAGTCGACGCTGCTGCGCCTCGTCGCCGGCCTCGAACGGCCCGACCGCGGCGAGGTCCGGGTGCACGGGGTCACACCGGCCGAGGCATGCGCGGCCAAGATGATCGGCCTGGTGCCGCAGAGCCCGGCCCTGCTGCCGTGGATGTCCGTCCTCAGGAACGTCACGCTGCCGCAGAGGATCAACCCCGGTGCCGCCAGGCGCCGCGCGCGCATCCCCGGCTCCACCGGGCGGGAGAGCGCGCCGGAGATCCCCTCCATGCGGGAACTCCTCGTCAAGGCAGGACTCGGCGAGGCGATGCACAAGCTTCCGGCCCAGCTGTCGGGCGGCATGCGGCAGCGCGTCGCCATCGTCCGCGCCTTCGGCCTGCGGCCCGACGTGCTCGTCATGGACGAGCCGTTCTCGGCGTTGGACGAGTTCACCCGCGAGAGCCTCCAGGACCAGTTGCTGGACCTGTGGGATGAGTTGAGGACGACGGTGCTGTTCGTCACCCACTCCGTGTCCGAGGCCGTCCGGCTCTCCGACGCGGTGGTCGTGATGGCCCGCAACCCCGGCCGCATCGTGGAGACCGTCGAGCTGGACCTGCCACGGCCGCGCGGCGAACGGCTCTTCGGGGAGCGCCGCTTCCACGAGTACGAAGCCCTGGTCAGAGACCGGCTGCGCCGCGCCTGGCACAGCGACGCCGCCTGAGCGGGGGGCACGGACATGCCCGTAGCTGCGGGACGCACCTCAGCGGCGTCCCAGGCGCAGCCGGCCGAACCGTCGCGCTTCAGCCTCAGCCATCCGCAGTCCCGGCTGGCGTGGGTCCGCCCTGCCGTGTGGCTGCCCCTGGTGGTGATGCTGGCGGTCCTGGCGGCCCTGTGGCAGTGGGGAGCCAGGAGGCTGCCGTACCTGCTGCCGTCGCTGCCGGACGTCGGCAGGTCGCTCACCGAGAACCCCGGCTACTACGTCCACAACGCCCTGGTCACCCTGGGCGAGGCGACCGCCGGGCTCGGGCTGGGCTTCGCCGCCGCGTTCGCCCTCGCCGTGCTGACCAGCGAACTCCCGATCGTGCGGCGGGCGGTGATGCCCATCGCCGTCGTACTCAACGTCACCCCGATCGTGGCGATCGCTCCCGCCCTGGTCGTGGCCTTCGGCTTCGGGCCGGCGCCCAAGCTGATCATCACCGGTCTGATCTGCTTCTTCCCCATCCTCATCAACACCGCGACCGGTCTGCGGTCCGTGCCGCAGGAGGTCCTCCACGTGTACCGGACGATCGACGCGGGACGCATCGAGATGCTGTGGCACCTGCGCATCCCGCACGCGCTGCCTTTCGTCTTCGCCGCGCTGCGCATCGTCTTCCCGCTGTCGATCATCGGCGCGGTGGTGGCCGAGATGTCGGCCTCGGGGTCGACCCGCGGCCTCGGCACCGCGATCAGCGTCGCCTCGTCCATGAACCAGCTGCCGGTGGTATACGCGTCGATCTTCGTCCTCGCGTTCATGGGCGTGACGCTGCTGCTCGCGGTCACGCTGGTCGAACGCCGGGCTCTGCACTGGCATGACAGCACCCAGGACTGACCCGCCGCCCCCGGCCCACCACGGGCCGTGCGCCCGGTGATCCACACCCTCGTCCGCGCCGCCCCCGGCGCCTTGCCATTTGGGAGACACCCATGCAGCACCGCCTCGTCAGAGCAGGTCTCGCGGGCCTGGCGGCCGTCGTCCTGGCCGCCGGCGCTGCCGCATGCGACTCGGGTTCCGATTCCGGCGGCAACTCCGCGGCGGGCTCGGAGGGTTCCGCGATCTCCGCCAAGCGCTGCGCCGAGAACAAGGCCGCCGGCAGGATCACCTACCTGTCCGGCTACCAGTACCAGTCGTCGGTGTCGATCCTCGAATACGTCGCCGCCGCCAAGCTCGGCTACTTCAAGGACCTCTGCCTCGACGTCGCCCTCAAGCCCGGCACCGGCGACACGGCGCAGAACACCAAGCTGCTGGCCAGCGGGCAGGCGACGGTGTCCGCCGTCGCGGAACAGGACACCATCCAGGCCCGGGCGAACGGCATCGCCATCACGGGCGTCTCCTCGTACTCCGACGCGGGCCTCGACATCCTGATGACGAACAAGGACATCACGAAACTCACGCAGCTCGACGGCAAGGTCGTCGGCCACAAGGGCTACGTCCCCGCCGCCGTCGAGGCGATGCTCGTCAAGGCCGGGGTCACGTGGGACTCGCTCACCCTGGTCAAGGAGGGATACGACCCCTCCGTACTGCCCCGCAGGCAGGGCGGCCTCGAAGCGCTCACCGGATTCGTCTCCAACGAGCCCAACCAGCTCAAGGCGGCCGGCAAGGACGTCACCGTGTGGCAGCCCGTCGACTACGGCATTCCGAGCTCGATCGGCGCGATGGCGGTGAACCCGGCGTTCGCCGCCGCGCATCCGCACGCGGTCGAGGACGTCCTGCGCGCGTCGCTGCACGCCTACGACTACTGCTCGTCCGGCCAGGCGCACATCACCGAGTGCGTCGGCTACGCGGCCAAGCTGTCGGGACCGACGTACGACAAGGGGCTCAACGCGACCATCTGGAAGACCGAGACGCAGGTCGTCAAGGACAACCCGACCCCAGGACAGCCGCTGGGCGGCATCGACCCCGGCAACATCGCCGCACTGGTCGACATGCTGCACAAGTTCGGGATCGTGCCGGCCGACGTGACCGCCGACAAGGCCAAGGGGTGGTTCGACACCTCGTTCGTCAGCAGCCTCTACGCCGCGGGCAGGCTCGTATGGCCCGCACCGTAGCCCGTGCCGGGACGAGACGGCCCCACCGAAGCGGTTCCAGGAATCCCACGGAAAGGCCCACGCCATGTCCGCGAAAGAGTACGGAATCTTCCTGCCCATCGGGAACGGCGGATGGATGCTGTCGACGACGGCGCCGCACCCCGAGGCGAGTTACGCATGGAACAGGCGCGCGGCCCTGCACGCGGAGAGCATCGGGCTGGACTTCATCATGTCGATGGCCAAGTGGCGCGGCTTCGGCGGGACCACCGACCACTGGGGGCGCTCGCTGGAGTCGATGACGATGATGGCGGCGCTCGCCGAGGCCACCACCCGGATCAGGATCTGGGCCACCCTGCACGCGAACGTCCACAACCCCGCCATCGCGGCGAAGATGCTCACCACCCTCCAGGACGTCTCCGGCGGCCGGGCCGGCCTGAACATCGTCAACGGCTCCTACGCGGGGGAGTTCGAGCAGTTCGGCGTGTGGGATCCCGAGCTCAGCCACGCGGACCGCTACCGGATGACGGAGCTGTGGACGGAGGCGGTCTGCCGGCTGTGGACCGAGCCCTCGGTCACGATGCACACGCCGTACTTCGACCTCGTCGACTGCGAGTCGCGCCCGCATCCGGCGAGCCGCCCGACCCTCATCAGCGCGGGCAAGTCCGAGGACGCGCGCCGCTTCCAGGCCCGGTACGCCGACGGTGCCTTCCTCGCCGCCGAGAGTCTCGACGAGATGCGGGCGCTGTCCGCGGACGTCCACGCGCGGGCCAAGGCGCACGACCGCGTCTGCAGGACCTACTCGATGCTCACCGTCGTCCAGGACGAGACCGACGCGCTGGCCGCGGAGAAGGTGAAGGCCTGGGGCGCGGGGCTGGACCGCAAGGCGCTCGCCGACATGCGCAGGACCTGGGGCGTACCCGAGAGCCAGGCCCGCGCCTGGGCCGAGGGGGCCGCGGGCGAGGCGGCGTTCCAGACCGCGTACGTCGCCGGCTGTGCCGCGACGGTCACCGAGCACATCGAGTACATCGTGCGCGAGGCCGAACTGGACGGGCTCATGCTGATCTTCCCGGAGTACGACGAGGACATGCTGCTGTTCGGCGAGACCGTGCTGCCCGCCCTGCGCGCCCACGACGAGGTGGCCTCCCCGTGAGCGCCGGCGGTGCTCCCGCCAGGAGCGCGGCGGTCAGCCCTCGTGTGCGGCGCGCTCCGCGGCGATGAAGTCCCGGTACCAGCGGTAGCTGTCCTTGGGCGTGCGCTCGAGCGTGTCGTAGTCGACGCGGACGATGCCGAAGCGGCGGTCGTAGCCGAACGCCCACTCGAAGTTGTCGAGCAGCGACCACACGTAGTAGGCGCGCACGTCGACGCCTTCGGCGACGGCCTGGGCGAGGGCGTCGAGGTGGTCGCGGAGGTAGTCGACGCGGTCGGTGTCGTGGACGGTGCCGTCGGCCTCGGCGACGTCCGCCTCGGAGGAGCCGTTCTCGGTGATGACCAGGGGCGGCAGGCCGGGGTAGCGGCGGGTGAGGTCGACGAGCAGGTCGCGGAAGGAGGAGGGGACCACGGGCCAGCCCATGGTGGTGCGGCGGGCGGCGTCGTCGCCCCAGGTCTCCCGGGCGCGGATGTCGTCGGCGGTGCGCAGCGCCGGGTCGGCCTCGCGCCAGGGGGCGTCGGCGACGGTGATGGGGCGGTAGTAGTTGACGCCGCAGAAGTCCAGCGGGCGGGAGGCGAGTTCGAGGTCGCCGTCGCGGCGGAAGGAGAAGTCGCTGATGTCGCCCCAGACGTCCTTCTCGCCCTCGGGGTAGCGGCCGAGGAAGACAGGGTCGAACCAGCAGCGGTTGTGCAGGATCTCGGCGCGCGCCACCGCGTCGGCGTCGGCCCGGGAGCCGGTGGCGGGAAGGAGCCGGTCGGGGTTGAGGGCGATGCCGACCTCGCGTGCCCCGGCGGCGCGCAGGGCGTCGACGGCGAGGCCGTGCCCGACGAGCAGGTGGTGCACGACGGCGAGCGCGCCGTTGCCCTCGCGGGTGCCGGGGGCGTGGCGGCCGATGGCGTGGCCGACGAACGCGGTGCAGAACGGCTCGTTGAGGGTCATCCAGCGCCCGGCGCGGTCGGCGAGGCGCTCGGCGACGACGCCCGCGTACTCGGCGAAGGCCTCGGCGGTGGCGCGGACACGCCAGCCGCCGACGTCCTCCAGCGGCTGCGGCAGGTCCCAGTGGTAGAGCGTGGGGGCCGGTTCGATGCCGGCGGCCAGGAGTTCGTCCACGAGCCGGTCGTAGAAGTCGAGGCCGGCGGGGTTGACCGCCCCGGTGCCCGCGGGAACGATCCGCGGCCAGGCGATCGAGAAGCGGTAGGTGTCGGCGCCGAGCTCGCGCAGGAGGGCGACGTCCTCCGGGTAGCGGTGGTAGTGGTCGCAGGCGATGTCACCGGTGGACCCGCCGGCGGTGGCGCCCGGCGTGCGGGAGTAGGTGTCCCAGATGGACACCCCGCGGCCGTCCTCGCGGGTGGCGCCTTCGATCTGGTACGCGGCGGTGGCGGCGCCGAACCGGAAGCCGCGCGGAAAGCGCGGAGCGGGGGCGGACGGCATGGGGGCGGCTCCTCGGGTGATCGGTCCTGCGCCCGCCAGATTACGCGACGCCCGCGAACGCCCAGGTGGGACCACCGCTTGAGGCCCGCGGGCGGGAGGCAGGCGTGAGTGTCAGTGGGCGGCCGTAGTGTCGTCGGCATGGCAATCGTGACGTTCGTCGACGAGACGACCGCAGGGGACCGGAGCGACGGCTGGGGGCTGGAGATCGCCGAGGAGCGGCTCACCGTGGGTGAGCTGATCCGGCGGCGGGTGTTCCAGGAGGTCGCCGAGTACAACGCGCGCACACCGCAGGTGTTCCACGGGCTCGTGCAGCCCCTGGACGCCGAGCGCGTGCTCAACGGGTACGCGTTGAGGACACCCCGCCGGATAGAACCCGAGGCCCAGACCGCCCTGGCCCTGCGGGCCTTCGCGGGCAACGGCTTCCTCGTGCTCGTGGGCGACCGCCAGGTCACCGGCGTGGACGAGGAGGTCGAGCTGGCGCTCGGCACGGAGATCACGTTCCTGAAGCTCGTCCCGCTGGTGGGTGGGTGACGGTGCCGCAGATCCAGAAGACGAAGGAGCTGATCCGGCAGCGCGCCGCCCAGGGACGGACGGACGAGCTCGCCGGCGACCTGCTGGAGACCGCGGCCGGCATCCGGGGCAACTGGAGCGGTCTGTGGGCCGGCGTCCTCGACGAGTTGCCCGGCCTCCCGTCCGGGACGCGTACCGCGCTCGCTGCCGCCCTGGTGGCGCGGTACCACGCGGCCGTGGCGGACCCGGTCGCCCGCGACCATGCCCTGGTCCTCATCGGCGTCGTCGCCCGCGGGCTGCCCGGCGACCGGTTCTCGGCGGAGCGGCTGACCCTTCTCGACGAGCTGGGCCGGCGGCACTCCCTCTGGTACGGCGAGCACCACGAGCCCCTCGCCGAGGCAGAGCTGGCCGCCGGTCGCGCCCTCGCGCCGGCCGTCGTGGCCGTCTTCCGCCGCTCGGCCCTGGACCCCTACCGCGAAGGACACTTCACCGCCCTGGCCGGGAAGCTCACCGAACCCGCCCTCAACGTCGGCGAGGCGTGGGCCGAGCAGGCCGTGCGGGACTGCGCGGACTCCCCCGGCTGGCAGGCCCTCCTGCGGCACGCCACGACCGCCACCGCCGCCAGGCCCTCCGCTCAGTGGGAGCAGCAGGCGCGCGCCCTCGTCGAGCCCCTCGGCGCCGACCGCGTCCGGACGGCCGTGCTGCCCTGGCTGGTCCTCGTCGGCCGCCGCACCTTCGCGCTGGACCGCCCGGAGTATCAGTCCGGCGCCGACAGCGCCTACGACCCCTACAACGCCAACGCCCTGCGCGGCCTGGCCTGGGTGCTCTCCCTGCTGCCCGAGCACCCTGACAGCGCCCGCGCCCTCGGCGCCCTCGTCGAGACCTCCCTGAAGAAGGTCGCCGGGCTCGGACCGCGAGCCCCGAAGGTCGCCAACGCCGGTGTCACCGCGCTCTCCCGGATGGACGGCGAGTCCGCCCTCGCCGAACTCGCCCGCCTGGCCACCCGGATGACGTACAAGGGCACCCTCAAGCTCCTGGACGCCGCGCTGGACGCCCGGGCGCAGGCGCTGGGCCTGTCCCGTGAGGAGATCGAGGAACTCGCGGTGCCCGCCTACGGGTTGAGCGAGGTCGGCCGGGCCGGGCACCGGCTCGGCGAGGTCACCGCCGTGCTGGAGGTCCAGGGCGGCAAGGCGGTCCTGGCCTGGCGCAATGCCGCCGGCAAGGCGGTCAGGACGGTTCCGGCCGCCGTCAGGCGGGACCACCCCGAGGAGCTCAGGGAGCTGAAGGCGGCGGTCAAGGACATCGCGAAGATGCTCAGCGCACAGAGCGAGCGTCTTGACCGCCAGTTCCTGGCCCGCCGCAGCTGGCCGTACGCCACCTGGCGCGAGCGCTGCCTGGACCACCCCCTGGTCGGCACCCTGGCCCGCCGCCTGCTGTGGACGGTCGACGGTACGACGGTCGGGTACGCCGACGGCGAGCTGCGCACCCTCGCCGACAGCCCGGTCACCGAGGGCGCCGAGGTCCGGCTCTGGCACCCGGTCGGCCACGAGGCCGCCGAGATCGTCGCCTGGCGCGACTGGCTGGAGCGGCACGCGGTCACCCAGCCGTTCAAGCAGGCCCACCGCGAGGTGTACCTGCTCACCGACGCCGAGCGCGCCACGGGCACGTACTCCAACCGTTTCGCGGCCCATGTCCTGCGCCAGCACCAGTTCCACTCCCTGGCCGCGGCCCGGGGCTGGCGCAACAGGCTGCGCCTGATGGTCGACGACTCGGCGCCGCCCGCCGTGCGCGAGCTGCCGCAGTGGGGCCTGCGCGCCGAGTACTGGATCCACGGTGAGGGGGAGCACTACGGCGCGGACACCACCGAGTCCGGCAGCTTCCTGCACCTGGGCACCGACCAGGTGCGCTTCTACCCGCTGGACGCGCCCGAGAACTGGGCGCACTGCTCCGGCGGCGAGTACAGCATGTGGCTGCGCGACGGCGCGGACCCGGTCGAGCCGCTGCCGCTGGTAGACATCCCGCCTCTCGTCCTGTCCGAAGTCCTCCGCGACGTCGACCTGTTCGTGGGCGTCGGGAGCGTCGGCAACGACCCGACGTGGCAGGACGGCGGCCCCGACGGCCGTTTCCGGGAGTATTGGACGTCGTACGGCTTCGGCGAGTTGAGCCAGAGCGCCGAGACCCGCCGCAGGCTGCTGGAGCGGCTCATACCCCGCCTGGCGATCGCCGACCGCTGCACGCTGGAGGGCCGCTTCCTGCAGGTGAAGGGAGAGCGGCACACGTACCGGATTCACCTGGGCTCGGGCAACATCCTCAGGACCCCGAACGACCAGTACCTGTGCATCGTCCCGAAGGCCAACCCGGCCACCCCGCACGCCGGGTACCTCCCCTTCGAGGGCGACCGCACGCTCGCGGTGATCCTGAGCAAGGCGATGCTGCTGGCCGACGACGCGAAGATCACCGACCCGACGATCCTGAGCCAGCTGTAGCGCCGGGCGCGGCCTCGGTTCGGCGCCGGCTCAGGAGTCCTGGACGAGGAAGCGCCCCTGCGTGGCGTCCGGCGAGACGAACGCGAACGCGGTGGGCGCGGCGCCGAGATTGAGGTGGAAGGGCTTGAAGTCCGGGTCCAGCTGCAGAGCCAGCTTCCACGGACCCCCGTCGGGCCACTCGTCGTCCTGGAAGAACGCGGGAGTTCCGCCGATCTTGTCGCCGGAGACCTCGTCCCAGTACCGGTCGTGGTCGCCGGCCGGCAGCCCCCCGCGGTCGGGTCGTGGGAGGAAGCCGGGGTCCTCGCCCGGCCGGAGCCGGACGCCGTATTCGGCGTCGGACCCGTCCGCGCGGTGGTACAGGCTCGGCCCGGTGGCCATCGGGAGCGTCGAGCCGCCGTAGACGCCGCCCGGCTGCACGATCACCGCGTTCGCGCCCTCGTCGGGGAAGGCGATGTCGGGGTCGAAGAACGTCTCGTCGCCGTACTCGGCGTGCGTCACGAAGACATAGGCGAGCTTGCCCCGGCCCGCGTCGCCGAGCACCGCCCCGAGCTCGATCTGGCAGACGAAGCGCATCGGCTCGCCCCACGCGTCGTTCACCGGCCACTGCGGCTCGGCGAGCCACACCGGCCGGCCGCCGAACTTGGTGACCGGGGCGGTGATCGCCTCCCCGGCGGGGACGAACGCCTCGATCCTCGACGTCGCAACCATGCGCGCGCTCCTCTCCGGTCGGCGTCAGCGGCCACCCATACTCCCTCGATGCGCACGAGCCCCGCGCCCGGGGTGCCGCAGGGCGACCGGTCGCCGGCAGATGTCGATCGGCGGCCGTCCCGTTCGTCGTTGCTATGCGCCCGGGTTCCGGGGCGGACGAACGCAGGCGGGAGTCGCATGATGGACACGCGGGTGACGGACACGCGGGCAAAGGGGACGGGCGCCGGGAGCGGGCGGTGGCCCGCCACAGCCGTCTTCTTCCTCAACGGGCTCACCCTGTCCACCGCCATCGCCCGGCAGCCCTCGCTGAAGAGCGAGCACCACCTGGCCGACGGCCAGGTCGGGGCGCTCGGGCTGCTCTTCGCCGTCGCGGCCATCGTGTCCATGCAGTTCGTCGGGCCGCTGGTGGCCCGGGTGGGCAGCCGGCCGGTGCTGCGGGTGTCGCTGGTCGTCATGCCGCTGCTGCTGGCGCTGGTCGGCCTGGCCGGCGGTTTCGGCGCGCTCGCCGCCGCGAACACCGCGCTCGGCGCCGTGCACGGGACGACGGACGCCGCCATGAACGCGCACGCCGTCGCCGTCGAGCGGCGCGGGAGGCGGCGGATCCTCAGCGGCTGCCATGCCGCGTGGAGCGTCAGCGCCGTCGTGGCCTCCCTCGCCACCGCCGGGCTGTCGCGGGCCGGTGTCCCGCTCACCGCGCACTTCGTCGGAGCCGCGGTGGTGCTGGTCGTCGGCGGGCTCGTCCTCGGTCCGCTCCTGCTGCCCGCCGCGGCCGACCGCGGGAGCGTTCCGGCGCCGGCGCGGCGCGGGAGCGCACGCGGCACGCGCGGCGCGGGCGGTGGCTGGAGCAGGGCGTTCGTGGCGCTCGGGCTGGCGGGTACGGCCCTGATGGTCTGCGAGGGCGCCGCGCTCGGCTGGGGGCCGATCTTCCTGCACGACAGCCGGGGCGTCTCGCTGGGCCTCGCCGCGACCGCCGTCACGGCGTACGCCGGAGGGCAGACCGCCGTACGCGTGGTCGGTGACCGGCTGGCGACCCGCTACGGCGCCCCGAAGGTCTTCCGCGCCGGCGGGCTCGTCGCGGCGGTCGGGCTCGGCGTGGCGGTGCTGACGGCCGAACCTGCGGCCTCGGTCGCCGGGTTCGCCGTGATGGGAGCCGGGATGTCGGTGCTGCTGCCGCTGGCCTTCAGCGCGGTCGGGCAGGCGCAGGGGATGAGCGCGGCGACCGCCGTGTCGCGCTTCACCACCTTCACCTACGCGGGGGTGCTGCTCGGACCCGCGGCCGTGGGGTGGGCCGCGGAACTTGCCGGGCTGACCCGGACCCTGGCCGCGCTGCTCCCCGTACTCCTCGCCGTCGCCGTACTGACCCGGCTGCCGCGCTCCCTGCCCGTGCCGGAGCCCGCGCCCGCGGAGATGGCCCACCGCTAGACCTGCCGGGCGGCCGTGCCTCACCGGTGACGTCAAGAGGCGGAACCCGGCGATATATCCGTCGCACAACGAAAGATTACTTCAGATCGAGCCGCTGGGCGACGGCGGACTGACGCGTGTTCACGCCAACGTTGTCATTTCCGAGCCGTGACGGACAATCAGCTCATAGTCCATCAAATACTCGGCTGAAGTGGGGGGGGTTGGCGGGAGTTTCGCCGCTTCCGGGCGCGTGTGACGCGGATGACGGCATCACGTTCGACCTTCTGCAGGCCTATTGACGGCCCGACTTTTTCCTTACTACGGTCAAAATCAGATTGACCGGGGACGCACACGAACCGGACGGCGAACCCTCCGCATCAGTCGGCGCCGAATGCGGTGCCGAGGAAGGTACGTGACATGAGGCTCAGATCGACGACCCGCCGACGCCGACGGATCACCGGCATGGCCACCGCCATGGCGGTGGCACTCGGCACCGCGCTGTACGGAGCGGGAGCGGCCGGCGCGGCCGGGACGGCGGCCGCCGCACCGGCACCTTCGCTTCCCTCGCTGGAGTTCGCCAATCCCAACAGCCAGGCGCTCTACGGCACCGCCTACCAGGCGGCGCTGAAGAACCTGCTGCAGACGAACACGATCACCTGGGACCCCGCCGTCTACGACAAGAGCGGGCTGATGGACCAGGACGTCGGCATCGTGCGCGCCGGCGGCGGCTATCCGCAGCCGTGGACCCGCGACGCCTCGGTGAACAGCTGGAACGCCGCGAGCCTGCTCGACCCGGCGCTGGCACGCAACACGCTCTGGTCGGCCGTCGACAAGGACGCGTCCGGCAACCTGCAGCTCCAGCAGGACGACCAGCAGTGGGACCAGGTCATCTGGGTCACCGCCGCGTGGAACCACTACCAGGTCACCGGGGACAAGACCTTCCTGAGCGAGGCCTACACGACCGCCGCGGACACCCTGGCGATCCGCGAGCACGCCGGCACGGCGGGCTATAACTCCACCTACGGCCTGTTCACCGGCGCCTCCTTCTTCAACGACGGCATCGCCGGCTACCCCGCGCCCCCCGCCGACGCCACCGAGTCGGTCAGCACCGGGTCCATGCCGTGGCCCGGCGTCTCGACCGGCATGTTCCTGAGCACGAACGAGGTCTACTACGCCGCCTACACCAACGCCGCCAACATGGCGGCGCGGATCGGCCGCCCCGCCGGGGAGGTCGCCGGGTACCGCGCCAAGGCCGCGGCGCTGAAGTCGGCGATCAACAAGCGCTTCTGGAACCCCGCGACGGGCTCGTACAACTACATGCTGCTCGCCGACGGCACCACCGGCGCGTACCAGGAGGGAACGGGGCTCGCCTTCGCGCTGATCTTCGGCATCGCCAACCCCGCACAGGCCAGGTCGATCCTCGCGCACGCCGACGAGATGACCTGGGGTATGCCTGACACCTACCCCAACTGGTCGCGCTACTCCGACGACCAGCCCGGCCGGCACAACGCCATCGTCTGGCCGGTGGTGCAGGGGCTGTGGGCCAAGGCCCTGGCACAGCAGGGGGCGCAGGAGGGCTTCGCCACGGAGACCGCGCACCTGGCGGCACTGGCCGACGGCAACAGCGGGTTCTGGGAGATCTACAACGGCAACACCGGCGTGGTCGACGGCGGCTACCAGCGCCTGGGCGACACGGTGAAGTTCCACTGGGGCTCGCAGCCCGACCAGACCTGGTCGGCCACCGCCTACCTCAACATGATCGACTCAGGGCTCTTCGGGCTCGGCTTCGGCGACCACGGCCTGACCGTCGCGCCCACCCTCCCCGCGGGCTGGGGCGACGCCACCCTGCGCGGACTGCACTACCGCGACGCCACCTTGACGATCGCGCTGCACGGCGCGGGAACGAAGATCCGCTCGCTCACGCTCGACGGCAGGCGGCTGCACGGTGACACCGTCCCGGCCTCCCTGAAGGGCGAGCACACCATCGAGGTGACCCTGACCGGCGCCGTCGACAAGGACCGCGACGCCGACGGCATCCGCGACTCCCACGACCTGTGCGCCGACACCGCCGGCACCGCCACGCTGCACGGCTGCCCCGACCCCGCCCGCATCGAGGCGGAGGACGCCCTCAACACCGGTGGCGCCAAGACGAACGTGAACCACACCGGCTACAGCGGCCGGGCTTTCATCGACGGCCTGTGGTCCCAGGGCACCGCCTCGTCCTACACCGTGCACCGCACCACGTCCGCCGCCGGGACGGAGAGCCTCACCCTGCGCTACGCCAACGCCAACAGCGACACCCGCACGATGACGCTGTCGGTCGACGGCCGCAAGGTCGGGCAGGTGAACTTCCCCCGGGTGTCCGACAGCTGGGACAGCTGGGGCACGGTGACGGTCGACGGCATCCCCGTCAGCGGCCGCGACCCGGTGGTCACCGTCTCCTACGAGGCCGGTGACAACGGCTCGATCAACCTGGACTGGGCGCAGTTCGGCAGCGGCGGCGCCTGACGCCACCGGCCGGGTCGCGGTGGCAGGTCCCCCGGGTCGCAGGTAGCGGATCCCCGATCGAGAGGAACGAGGCGCCTCGTGTCAGGAAACGGCGGTGAGCCGCTGCCGGGTGGCGGCGACGGCGGCCGCGACGGCGCCTCGTACCTCGGCCTCGGCTCCGAGCTGCCCGGTGATCACCTCGGCGGCCTGCGCGCTGGCCGGCTGGGCGTAGCGGGCGACGGACTCGCGGATGCCGGCGGCGAACGGCTCGCCGGCGGAGCCGAGTTCGCCGCCCAGCACCAGGGCGGCCGGGTTGAGGCAGTTGACCAGGTCGGCGAGAACGCGGCCGACCGTCCGCCCCGCCTCGGTGAGGACGCGGGCGGCGGCGGGGTTGTCGCTCAGCTCGAAGAGCGGGGGGATCGCGCTCTCGTCGAGCGCCGTCTGGTGCGTGGCCAGCACGTGGGCGAGCTGCCGGCGCACCGTGGTGATGGACACCACCGTCTCCAGGCAGCCGCGGCTGCCGCACCGGCACCAGTTCACCGCGTCGGGGATCTGGGTGTGCCCGATCTCCCCGGCGATCCCGGTCGCCCCGCGGTAGGGGCGGCCGCCGATGACGATGCCGGCGCCTATGCCGTGGGAGGCCTTGATGTAGAGGAAGTCCTCGAGACCACGTGCGGCGCCGTACGCCTGCTCGCCGCGCGCGCCCATGTCCGCGTCGTTCCCGATCGTCACCGGATGCCCGAGCCTGCGGGCGAGTTCGGCCGCGGGGGCCAGCCCCACCCAGTCGGACAGGATCGTCGGCGGGCGGACGACCTGGGTGCGGATGTCCAGCGGACCGGGAATGCCGGCGGCGATGCCCAGCACGTCGTCCATGGTGTGCCCGCTGCGCTCGACGCAGCTGCGGGCGAGTTCGGCGGCCACGTCCATCACCGGGCCCGGGCGGTGGTCGACGTCGAGGACGTCGGCGCGCCTCTCGAGCAGCTCGCCGGTGGTGGTGGCCACGGCGGCGGTCACATGGGCGTGCCCGAAGTCGATGCCGACGACCACGCCTTCGTCGTTCACCAGGCTGATGACCGTCGCGCGGCGGCCCCTGCCGGTGGCGCCGCCGGTCCCGGCAGCGGACTCCGCCACCAGGCCGCTCGACCGCAGCGACGCGACGCAGTCGCTGATCGCGCTGGCCGACAGGCCCGTCATCCGGCTCAGGCCGGCCCGGGTCAGGCCGCTGCTGTGCTGCGCGAGTATCGCCAGAACCTGGTCGCGCGTGCGCTTGCGCCGTGCCGAGAGTGATGCCGAGTCGTTGCCGTCCACGCCGGAGAGTCTACGGGTTTCCTGCGGTAGGCGGCCGATGTCTCACATCCTTCGACCGCTGACCGCGCTGGACGCGGATGCCGCGGGTCGATTCAGCAAGAAGACAACGATGTCCAACATCCCTGCCCTGTCTGAGGAGTACGAGTGACCAGTAGCTCGACCAGACGGTTCCGCCGCCGGCGGAATTCTGCGCTGACCGTCGCCGTCGCGTCGGTTCTCTTCCTTTCGCTGGCCGGTGCCTCGAACGCGGCACCGCCTTCCGCCCAGGAGTCCGCCTGCCCCTGGGTCACCTCGTCCGCCCCGGTGGACCAGCGGGTCGACCAGTTGCTGGGCCGGATGACCCTGGACGAGAAGCTGGGCGAACTGCACGGCGACAACAGCAGCGCGTACGCCGGAACCGTGCCGGCCGTCCCGCGGCTGTGCATCCCGAAGCTCACCCTCGACGACTCGCCCGCCGGCGTCGGCCACCAGATGACCGGTGTCACCCAGCTGCCCGCCCCGGTGGCCGACGCCGCGACCTGGGACTCCGACCTGGCCCGGCAGTACGGCCAGGTCGTCGGCAGCGAGCAGTGGGGCAAGGGCAACGACGTCGACCTCGGGCCGACGGTGAACATCGTCCGCGACCCGCGGTGGGGCCGCGCGTTCGAGAGCTACGGCGAGGACCCTTACCTGGCCGGACAGATCGGCTCCGCCGACGTCTCGGGCATCCAGGGCACAGGCGAGATGGCCCAGCTCAAGCACTGGGCCGTCTACAACCAGGAGGCCAACCGCAACAACTCCGCCGACGACGCGATCATCGACCAGCGCGTCGAGCAGGAGATCTACCTCTCGCAGTTCGCGACGGTCGTCAAGCAGGCCAAGCCCGCCTCGCTGATGTGCTCCTACAGCTTCATCAACGGCCAACCCGCCTGCCAGGACCCGTACATCATGAAGCAGGTGCTGCGCGACCAGTGGAGCTACCAGGGCTTCGTCACCTCCGACTGGGGCGCCACCCACTCCACCGTCGCCTCCGCCGACGCCCGGATGAACATGGAGATGCCCGACGGGCACTACTACGGGGCACCGCTGAAGCAGGCCGTCGCGGACGGGCAGGTCTCGCTCGCGACCGTCGACGACCTGGTGCGGCCGATCCTCACCGAGATGTTCAGGTTCCACCTGTTCACCAGTCCGCCGACCGGCGACCCGAGTTCGGTGGTGACCACGCCTGCGCACGTCGCGGTCGCCAGGAAGGTCGCCGAGGACGGCAGCGTGCTGCTGAAGAACGCGGACAACCTGCTGCCGCTGTCCCCGGACGCCGACTCCTCGATCGCGGTGATCGGGCGCGGCGCGGGCAGCGGCGCGCTCACCGCGGGCGGCGGCTCGGCCGCCGTCACCGCCGACTCGATCGTCACCCCCTACCAGGGGATCACGGCGCGGGCCGGCAAGCACACCACCGTCCGGTACGCCGCCGGTGACAGCCCCTACGGCGGGCTGCCCACGGTGCCGTCCTCGGCCCTCACCCCCAGCACGGGGACCGGCGCGGGCCTGACCGGCACCTACTACAGGGGCATGACGCTGTCCGGCGACCCGATCACCACCGCGAACACCGGTGAGGTGGACTTCAACTGGAACGGGAGCCCCCCGGCGCCCTCGGTGCCGCCGAGCCAGTGGTCCGCGAAGTACACCGGCACGATCACCCCGCCGGCCACCGGCACGTACACCTTCTCGGTGACCAGTGACGACGGCAGCCGGCTCCTCGTCGACGGCAAGCGGATCATCGACAACTGGCGGGACCAGGGCGGCACCACACAGACCGGTACGGTCGAGCTGACCGCCGGGCAGCCGGTGAGCATCGAGGTCGACTACTACCAGGACGGCGGCGGTTCGCTGCTCAACCTGGGCTGGCAGCCGCCGGGCGGCCCGAGCAGCCCGCTCCAGGCGGCCGTGGACCTGGCCAAGTCCTCGGACGTGGCAGTGGTCTTCGCCGGCGACTTCGAGGCCGAGGGCAGCGACCTGCCCGACATCGACCTCCCGGCCGACCAGGACGCGCTGATCAAGGCGGTCGCCGCGGTCAACCCGCACACCGTCGTCGTGCTGAACACCGGCTCCGCGGTCACCATGCCGTGGCTGGACTCGGTGAAGGGCGTGTTCGAGGCCTGGTACCCGGGCCAGGAGGACGGCAACGCGATCGCGTCGCTGCTGTTCGGCGACGTGAACCCCTCCGGCAAGCTCCCGGTGACCTTCCCCAAGAGCCTGCAGGACGTACCGGCCTCGACACCGGCCCAGTGGCCGGGCGCGGACGGCAAGGTGCAGTACTCCGAGGGCCTGGACGTCGGCTACCGCTGGTACGACGCGAAGGACATCGACCCGCTGTTCGCGTTCGGGTACGGCCTGTCCTACACCTCGTTCCACTTCGGCCGTCTCAAGGTCTCCGCGCCCACCACGACCTCGCTCGGCACCGTGAAGGCCAGCGTGGACATCACCAACACCGGGCTCAGGGCCGGCTCCGACGTCGTACAGCTCTACGTCAGCGACCCCGCGGTGACGGGCGAACCGCCCGCGCAGCTCAAGGCGTTCCAGAAGGTCGCCCTCGCACCGGGGCAGACCCGCAAGGTCACCTTCGACGTGCCCGCCTCCGACTTCAGGACCTGGAACGAGACCACCCAGAACTGGCAGGTCGCCGACGGCGGTTACGGCCTCAGGGTCGGCGACTCCTCGCAGAACCTGCCCGCCGTGGGCTCGGTGCGGGTCGTGCGCTCCTACGACTCGCAGGGCGTCACGATGACGGCCCCGTCCATCATGCCGGCCCAACCGGTCGCGGTGACGGGCACGTTCGTCAACAACGCCGACGTTCCCGTCCGGAACGTCCGCGTCACCCCGGGCGTGCCGGCCGGATGGACCGTCAGCCCGAACGTGGTCCGGCTGCCGAAGGCCGCCGCGCACAGCACCGCCAAGCTGTCGTTCACCGTGACCCCGCCGGCGACCGCCGCACCCGGGTCGCGCCACCTCACCCTCGACGCAGCCTTCGACGAGGAGAAGGTCGGCCACGCGAAGGTCACCCAGGCCGTCCGCAACGTCACCACCCCGTACACCAGCTGGTCCAGCGCCTTCAACAACACCGGCGTCAGCGACGACTCGGCCCCGCAGTCGGCGGACTTCGACGGCTCCGGCTACAGCTTCTCGGCGCAGCAGCTCGCCTCGGTGGGCATCAGCCCCGGCCGGCCCGTCACCGCGGGCCCTGCCACCTTCACCTGGCCGGACGTGCCGTCCGGGCAGCCCGACAACGTCGCCACCCAGGGGCAGGTGATCAGCCTGTCCGGCAGCGGCACCCGGCTCGACCTGCTCGGTGCGGGAGCCCCGGGCACCCAGAGCGGTGACGTCACCCTCACCTACACCGACGGCAGCACCTCGACGTCGAGGGTCACGCTGGCCGACTGGTGGGCCAACTCACCGGCGGACACCGACACCCTGGTCGCCACCGCGGCCGACTGGAACCAGCCGCCGACGGGTTCAGGACCCCACAAGGTGAGCCTGTACGCCACATCCGTGCCCGTCACCGCGGGCAAGACGGTCGCCTACCTCAGCCTCCCGAGCCTTCCGGGCATGCACCTGTTCGACGCCGCCATCCACTAGGGCACGCCGCACACCGGGCGGGCCGCGCATCGTCGCGGCCCGCCCCCGGCGTCGGGATACGGGCACACTGGTCGGCATGCCCGTATCGCTGCACCACATCGTCATCGACGCCCACGACCTGCCCGCCCTGGCCCGGTTCTGGTCCCAGGTGCTGGGCTGGCGCATCCTGTCCGAGCGAGAGCGCGAGGTCGTGATCGGCCCGGACGAGACCGCGCCGGTGGGCATCTGCTTCATGCCGGTGACGGATCGCAAGGTCGTCAAGAACCGTCTGCACCTCGACCTGACGTCCACCCCGCACGACCGGGACGCCGAGATCGAGCGCATCCTCGCCCTCGGCGCCCGCCGGGCGGACGTCGGCCAGAGCGGCGGCGAGTCGTGGACGGTGCTCGCCGACCCGGAGGGGAACGAGTTCTGCGTCGTCCGCCCGAAGAAGACCCTCGTCGACTAGGAACCGTACGGCCTGTCACCGAGCCCGCCCGGGGGTGCCGGGCGGGCTCGGAGGCGGGTCGTACGGGTCAGCCGACGATGGCGACCGGACCGTCCCAGGCGTCGCGGTCCACCGTGATGGTGTACCCCTGACGGGTCTCCTTGCTGTTGACCGTGTACTGGTGGCCACGGCTGTGGTCGGTGTACAGGCCGGCGGCCCACGGCCAGTCCGTGGTCGTGGTGGCCTTGCCGTCGTACAGGGCGTACCAGAGGTTGCCCGGCAGGTCCGTCCTGTTCGTCGCGGTCGCGATCGCCTTGGCGCTGGACGTCGCGAAGCCGTAGTAGCCGGCCCGGTAGGTCTTGGCGCGCAGCGCCTTGGTGAAGGACCGCACGTACGTCAGCACGGCGTTGTTGCACGACGTGTTCGTGATGGCGTACGACTCCATGTCGAGGTAGATCGCGGAGCCGGCCTTCATCTTCAGCGCCGCGGCCTTGGCGACCGCGTCATTGCCGTCGCTCGTGCCGAGCGCGGCAGCCGTCGCCGCGGTGATCACCTCCTTGCTGGCGCCGGTCTGGCACGGCGGCTGCGCGCCGACGTAGATCGGGACGAGCTTCCACCCCGACGCGTTGACCGACGTCACCCAGGACGCCGTGAGGTTGGCCTGCGTGCAACCCCGGTTCTTGCCGCCGATGTAGACGGCGGCGCCGCCGTAGTAGCCGTCGGCCTTCCACGCCTTCATCGCCGAGAGCGACGGCGCCGAGCAGGCGTCGAAGGCCCGCCCGGTGAAGGTCTTCTGTGCGGGCCAGGTGGTCGCGGCCATGGACGTCTGCGCCATGACCACACCCCCTGCCACGACCGCCGCGCCTGCGGTGCTCCAGGCGATGTAGCGGCCCTTTCTGGACAGTCTGTGCTTGGACAATCCCCACCCTCACTCGTTCGATCAGCAGCTCTGCGCCGCTGACGTTTGTTCAGGCCCAGCCGAGCCGAGTGCAGATCGTACGGGCGCCGGGTTTCCTATCGGCGGCCGGGGTGTGGCCGCCGCACGAAGCGCCGCTGCAGGCCGCGTCACCGCAGCAGAGCGCCCCGATCGGTGAGATGACCGTCTCGTCGACCGGACACTCCCACACCGCGGCACCGCCGCGCGCCGCCGCGCTCATCGGATGGCTGTCCGGATGCGGAGGGCACGGTGGCCAGTTGGTCGGCGCCTGCCCCCACAACTCCTCGATCGCCCACTCCTGGACCTGGTCGGCCATCGCGGCCACGCGCTCGAACCCGGGCGCCAGACGCGACACGTACACCCCCCTACCGCTGCCGTCGGGACTCCGCAGCATCGCCGACGCCGAGTCCGGGTCGCCCGTCCAGTCGTCGTCCTCGATACGCGGCGGGGCCACCCCCGCACCCCGGAGATCGCGGAGGACCGGCTCCATCGCCTGCTGCAGCACCTCGTCCACGGACAGGGAGCGTAGCCCGGCCGGGCTCCCGGTGCGCGGGCCGCCCCGCGTCTCCGGGCCTCGATGACGGTTCTGGGCTTCGCCGGGCGCCGGATCGATCCGCACGCTCGCCTTCGAGCCTTCGAGCCTTCGAGCCCGCGCACCGGGAGCCCGCCCGCGCACCAGGGAACCCCCTGGACCACACCCTGGTGCCGCAGCTGCTCTTCGTGCCCCCGGCGGACGACCCGTTTGCGTTATCCCGCACGCGGTGTCCCGGTCTCCCTTACGGAAGCAGCAGCCGCCGGAGCAGACAGGAGTGCTCGCCGTGCCAGGAAGCCGGATGTCCCGCCACCGTGGGCAGCGCAGACGCGGGAGGGCTGCCGCGGTGGCCGCCGCCACCGTCCTCGTCACCTGCCTGGCCGTGGTGGCAGCCGTCCTGCTGGCCCGCAGCGGCTCGACCTCCCCGGCAGCGGAGCGTCGGTCGCCCTCCTCCCCCGCTGCCTCCGCCGTCACCACCACGTTCCGCCCCTCCCCCTCGCCGCCGCCGGCATCGCCGACGAAGTCGCCCGCGCCTTCGGTCACGCCCACCCCGCGTCCGTCGCCCACCGCCCGACCCACGTCCAAGCCCACCCCCACCGGCACCGCCACCGCCCCGGGTAAGCGGACGATCACGCTGGTCAACCGTCTCTCCCAGACCATCTGGCCGGCCATCGCCGCGGACCCCGCGCACCCCGTCGAAGCCACCGGCTGGGTCCTGAAGCCCGGCGCGAGCCTGAGCTTCCGCATCCCCGACCACTGGGACGTCAGAATCTGGGCACGCACCGGCTGCTCCTTCGACGCGGCGGGCAACGGCCACTGCCTGACCGGAGACTGCGGGCACTTCCAGTGCGGCTCCACCTGGGGCGAGTTCCCCTCCACCCTCGGCGAGTTCAACCTCAACGCCTGGAACGGCATGGACTTCTACGACGTGAGCCTGGTCGAGGGCAACAACCTGCCGATGTGGATCAACAGTTACGGCGGGTCGTCCAAGGACCGGATCGACGCCAAGGGCTGTTCCGCCGCGGGCTGCACGCGAGACGCCAACGCCACCTGCCCCGCCAAGCTCCAGCGGATCCGCAACGGCCACGTCGTGGCGTGCCTGAGCGCGTGCCTGGTGTTCAGGTCCGACCGGACCTGCTGCACCGGCGCCTACGCCGCCCGCCCCGCATGCGTACCCTCCTCCTGGCCGGTCGACTCCGCCGCCGTCTTCAAGAGGGCCGAGCCCTTCGCCTACTCCTACGTCAACGACGACGCGACCAGCGTCCTGACCTGCTCAGGAGAGTGCGGCTACCGCGTCACCTGGGGAGTGAGCCCATAGCGCCGGCGGATGAGGGCGACCGGCCGGAGCACGCCGAGGTCCAGCGGCTTGTCGCGATCATCCAGGAACGGGAGGCGGCCCGCGAGCCCCTCGGCCCGGAGTGGCCCGCCCTCCGGGAGGTCATAGCGTCACAACTCGTACCCGACCGGCAGACCGCCCTGGACGCACTCCAGAAACCGGACTCGGTCAGCGACGGCATGCCCGGCGCCCCGCGAACCTGGCCCCGACCTGCTCGAAGGCGGCCTCGAACCCCGGCTATTCCCTGAGGATGCGGCCGGCGGCCGCGACCAGGTCGTCGGTGGCGGTGATGGCGTGCTCGCGCATCGCGGCCAGAGCGTCCAGGTCTGCGGCACCGCGCATGTCGAAGGCGCCCCGGACGGCTCGGCGGGCGACCGGTTCGAGATCGGGTTCGAGGATGGAGACGGCGACCAGGGGGGCGGTGACGGCGGAACGGGTGACGTGGCTGGCGGCCCGGGCGGTGTCGTGGTCGTGCTCCGCCGCGCCGGCCAGGCGCAGTTGCTCGCGATGCCACATGGCGCGGCGGTGGTCGCCTATCGCGGCGACCAGCGAGCCGAGCGCGGCACGCAGGTCGGCCGCGCGGCGTTCGGCGCGGTCGTCGCGGCGGGCGGCACGGGACTGGCGGGACTGCAGGAGCGCGGTCAGCAGCCCGCCGAGCAGGGTGCCGGCCACCGCGACGATGGTGTCGCCCACCGGCTACTCCCCACCGTCGCGGGCGTCGTCGCCCTTGATGTGCCGGGCACGGTCGTCGGGCGCGCTGATGAATGGGTGAAGGTCCACCGGGGTGACGCTACCGAGCCGAGCCGCGCTGGATCAGGCCCGGGCCGAACTGGCCTCGCCCGCAGGCCCGGACGGGCATGCGGGGGTCAAGAGGCCGCGGGTCCCAGCCGGGTGAGGGTGTCGAGGAGGCGGGGCGGGCTGGCGAGGACTTCCGGGGGGAGGGAGACGTAGAGCTGGATGGTGGTGACGCCCGGGCGGTGGTAGCGGCGGATGCGCTCGCGGCACTCCTCGGGCGAGCCGTTGACGAAGAGGGCGTCCACCACCTCGTCGGGCAGCGCGCGTTGGGCGCCGGCCACGTCGCCGGCCGCCCACCGCTCGTGGGCCGGGCCGAGCAACTCGCCATGGCCGAGCCACTCGTGGAAGCGGCGGTAGGGCTCGCGGTTGAGGATCCACGCGAGGAACGGGCGGGCCGTGCGGCGGGCGAAGTCGGTGTCCTCGGTCGGGCAGACGAAGACCTTGACGACGAGCTCCTTGCCGGGCGGCTGCGGCCCGACGGCGTCCAGGACGGCGGGGACGTCCTCGGGGAAGAGCAGGTTGGTGATCGCGCCGTCCCCTTCGGTGAAGCCGAGCCGCAGCATGCCGGGGCGCAGCGCGCCGAGGATCACCTTGACGGGGTCGGACGGCGGGTGGGGCAGCTGGTAGCCGGTGATCGAGAAGGTGTCGAAGTCGCCGGAGACGTACTCGCCGCGCAGCGCGCGGGTGACGAAGCGCAGCACGTCGCGGGTGCGCTTGTACGGCTCGTCGAAGGGGATGCCGTTGATGTCCGTGACGTGGGCGGGCACCGACGCGCCCAGCCCCAGCAGCAGCCTGCCGGGGGCGAGTTGGGCCAGGGTGGCGGCGGTCTGGGCGAGGACGGCGGGACCCCGGGTCTGCACGGGGACGATACCGGTGGCGATCCGCACGTCCTGCGACCAGGCGGCGGCCGCGGCCAGCGGGGTGAAGGCGTCGGTACCGCCGCCTTCCGCGGTCCACACGTCGGTGTAGCCGAGGTCGGGCAGCCGCTCGACGACGAAGCGGTGCCGGTCGAGGGGCAGCCCCGGCAGCGGCAGGGTGACGCCCCAGCGGGGGGCGGGGGCGCCGGGCGCCGGGTGGGTCGGGGAGGTCATGGCATGCCGTTCTGTGGAATGTAGGGGGCGGTTCGGCCGGGCGCTGAGGCCCGGCGCTGAGACCCGGCGCTGAGACCCGGCGCTGAGACCCGGCGCTGAGACCCGGCGGCTGGGGGCGGCGGCTACTTGCCGACCCACACCGAGGTGAGGTCGACGAACCAGGACTGCGGCTGGACGAAGCCGTGCACGTCGGGCGCGAGAGCCCGCGGGTTGCGGTCGTTGACGACGAACAGCCAGGGCGCGTCGCGCGTCACCCGGTCCAGCGCCTGCCGGTAGTCGCGCTGCCGTACGGCCGGGTCGACGGACGCGGACGCCTCCTTGATCAGCCCGTCCACCGCCGGGTCGGAGTAGTGGCCGGTCCAGAAGGGGCTGCCGGTGCCGAGAAAGAGCGGCAGCAGCGACTCGGACTGGAAGAGCGTGGTGGACTGGGCCAGCGCCTGGGAGCCGAGCGGGACCTGTCCCTTGGCCTCGCTGCTGAGCAGCGAGGACCAGTCGGTGGTGCGGATGGCGGCCTTGATGCCCACGGCGGCGAGGTCGCGCTGGACGGCCTCGGCGATCGGCACCGGCAGCAGGTTGCCCGAGCCGGCGGTCGGCACGGTCACCGTGGTGGAGAAGCCGTGGGGGTACCCGGCCTCCGCGAGCAGCCTTCTGGCCTTCGCGGGGTCGTAGGAGTAGACGTCGCCGTGCGGGTCGTGGGCGAGGGTGCCGGGCGGGGCGGCCTGGTAGGCGGGACCCGCCGTGCCGCCGAGCAGGTCGCCGGCGATGGCCTTGCGGTCGATGGCGTAGTTGGCGGCCTGCCGTACCTGCGGCTTGCTCCAGGGCGCGGTGGACTGGTCGAGGATCCAGTACCAGAGGTGGTCGTAGCTGTTGGTCGCGATACGGGCGCCGGCGGACCTGAGCCTGGGGAGGTCGTCGGGGTTGGGGTAGTCGATCAGGCCGGCGCCGCCGGACAGCAGCGCGGCGGAGCGGGCCGCCGGATCGGGCAGCGCCTTGACGACGAGCCGGTCGAGCTTGGGGGCGCCGCGCCAGTAGCGGGGGTTGGCGGCCATGTCGATCTCCTGGCCCGCGGCCTGCGACACGAAGGAGAACGGCCCGGTGCCCACCGGGTGGTTGCGGAATCCGTCCGGGCCGTACCGGCGCACGGCGGCCGGGCTCGCGATCAGCAGGTGGGTGAGGTCGTCGGTGAAGTGGCCGTTGGCGGTGGTCGTCACGAGCTGGACGCGGCCGTCGCCCAGTGTGCGATAGCTCGCGATGTCGCTGCCGTACTCCTGGGCGGCGGCGCCGAGTGCGGCGGTGTAGTGGGGGCTGCCCTTCTTCAGGTAGCGGTCCAGGTTGAAGACGACCGCGGCGGCGTCGAAGGGCGTGCCGTCCTGGAAGGTCACGCCCTTGCGCAGGGTGAAGGTCCACGTCTTCCCGTCCTCGGCCACCTGCCAGGAGGTGGCCAGGGCCGGGGCGACGGGCGCGGGGGCGTCGGCCTTGGACAGGTCGTAGCGGGTCAGGCCCTCGTATATCTGGAAGCCGACCAGGGCGGTGCCCTCGTACCCGGCGCCGCCGAGGATGGTGTCGGGGTTGGGCAGCGACCCGGTGGCGCCGACCACCAGGGTGCCGCCGCGGCCGGTGTGCGCGGCGCGGGCGCCGTCGGAGCCGCCGCCGCAGCCGGTCGCGGCCGTGAGCAGCAGCGCGCACGACGCGGCGACGGCTCCGGCGCGGATACGGCGGCGGGCGGGTCTGGGGCTGGGCATGGCGGTTCTCCTCGGGAGTGGGCGGCGTGCGGGCGCACGCCGGGTGGTACGGGGTCAGGTGGTGGGCGTGGTGCCGGCGTTGTGCGCCGCAGCGAGCAGTGCCCGGGTGTACGGGTGGCGGGGCGCGTCCCACAGCTCGCCGGTGGCGCCCTCCTCGACGACCCGGCCCTGGCGCAGCACCGTCACGCGGTCGGCCAGTTCGCGGACGACGGCGAGGTCGTGGGAGATGAACAGGAAGCCCAGGCCGCTCTCCGCCTGCAGCCCGACCAGCAGGTCGAGCACCTGCGTCTGCGTCCTGCGGTCCAGGGCGCTGGTCGGTTCGTCGCAGACCAGCAGCCGCGGCCGGGTGGCCAGAGCGCGGGCGACGGCGATCCGCTGGAGCTGGCCGCCGGACAGCTCGCGCGGGTATCGGCGGGCCAGCGCGGGGTCGAGCCCGACCTGGCAGAAGAGCGCGGCGACCGCGTCCCGCCGCTCCCGGCGCGGCGTCCCGTGTGCGGCGAGGGCGAGCGCGACCGCGGTGCCTGCACGCAGCGCGGGGTTGAGCGAACGGCCGGGGTGCTGCGGGACGAACTGCAGTCCGGCCCGGACCGCCCGTCCCGAACGGCCGCGCAGCCGGTACGGGTCGTGGCCGTCGAAGCGGACCGTGCCGCCGTCCGGGGCGAGCAGGCCCAGCGCCAGCCGGGCCAGCGTGGACTTGCCGGAGCCGGACTCCCCCACCAGGCCCGTCGTACGGCCGGGCGGTACGCGGAGGGTGACGCGGTCCAGGGCCAGGACGCCGGGCCGGTAGCGCTTGCCGACCTCCTCCAGGGCGAGCAGCGGCTCGGCGTCGGTGCGGGCCGCGGAGGCGGTCGGCCGCGGTGCGGTCGTCGGATCGGACGTCGGATCGGACGTCGGATCGGTGATCGGCTCGGTCATCTGCGCTCGCTCGGCCGGGCGGTGACGAGCCCGACGGTCAGGGGGTGTTCGGGGCGGCTGAGCACCGTGTCCACGGGACCCGTCTCGACGATCCGGCCGCCGCTCATCACGGCGACGGCGCCGCCGGTCCTGCGGGCGGCCCACAGGTCGTCCGTGACCAGCAGCAGCGCCACCCCGAGATCGGCGCGCAGCGCCGCGAACAGGTCGAGGACCTGCGCGCGCACGAGTGCGTCGAGCGCGGTGGTGGGTTCGTCGGCGACCAGCAACTCGGGGCCGCAGCACACCGCGAGGGCGATCGCGGCCCGCTGCCGCTGGCCGCCGGACAGCTCGTGCGGGTAGCTGCGGGCGGCGCGGCCGGGCTCGCTGATCCCGGCGCGCTCCAGCAGCCCGGGGACGGCGGTGCGGGCCGCCGCGCGGCCGTCCGCCACCCGGTGGCTGAGCAGCACCTCGGCGATCTGCGCGCCGATCCTGCGCAACGGGTCGAGGGAGCCGGCGGGATCCTGCGGGACGTACCCGACGCGCCGGCCGCGTATCGGGCGCAGGGCGCGTTCGTCCAGCGCCAGCAGGTCCTGCCCGGCGAGTTCGACACGACCGGTGACGCGGGCGGCGCGGCCGGAGAGCCGCAGCACCGCCCGGGCGAGGGTGGTCTTGCCGCTGCCGGACTCGCCCAGCAGGACGAGGGCGCCGCCGGGCTCCAGGGTGAGCGAGACCCCATCCACTGCCCGGGTCGGCGGGTTCCCGCGGCCGGCATGGTCGACCGTCAGATCGCGGACGGCGAGCGCCGGCACCCCCGTCACCGGGTCACCTCCGCGAGTTCCCCGCCGGCGCGGCGGCGCAGCGCCTCGCCGAGGCAGTTGAAGAGCACGGAGACGGCGAGGATGACCAGCGCGGGCAGCATCGCGATGCCCGGGTGGGTCAGCAGGCTCGGCCACGACTCCTGGAGCATCGCGCCCCATTCGGCGTGCGGCGGGGTGACGCCGAGGCCGAGGAAGGACAGGCCGGCCGCGTAGACGATGGACAGGCCCACCAGGGACGAGCAGTAGACCAGCACGACAGGCGCGATGACCGGCAGGACCTGCCGTACGGCGACCGCGAGCCGCCCGGCGCCGCTCACCCGGGCGGCCTCCAGGTATTCGGCGGTGCGGATGCGGCGTACTTCGGTGTGGACGACCCGGGTCACCGCGGGCGTCAGCACCACCGACAGCGAGATGACGACGGCGCCGAGACCGGTGTGCAGCACGGTCGCGACCGCGAGGGCCATCAGGATGCCGGGGAAGGCGTAGAGGACGTCGAGGGTGCGCAGCAGCGCCTGCTCGGTGACGCGTCCGCCGAGACCCGCGGTGACGCCCGCGGCGGTGCCGAGGACCGCGGCGACGCCGACCGGTGCGAATCCGCCGATCAGCGAGGGCCGGGCGCCCCACAGCAGCCGGCTGAGCATGTCCCGGCCCTGCCCGTCGGTGCCCAGCAGGTGCCCGGGGCTGCCGGCCGCGAGCAGGCGGTCACGCAGGCTGCCGTCGAGCGGGCCGTGCGTGGCGAGCAGCGGGGCGGCGAGCGCCGCGGCGAGCAGCAGCACGCCGAGCGCGGCCGGCACCAGCAGCCCGGCGCCGGGCCGCGGCCTGCGGGGCGCGGCGGGCGGTTCTGCCAGGTCGGCGGCGGCTGTGCCAGGAAGGTGTGTCATCTGCTGCTCCGTACCCGGGGGTCGACGGCGGCGTGGGCGGTGTCGACCAGGATGTTGACGCCGACGAAGAAGACCGCGGTGAGCAGGACGCCGCCTTCGACGAGGGGCAGGTCGCGGGCGGTCAGCGCGTTGTAGAGCAGCTGTCCCAGGCCCGGCCAGGAGAACAGGGTCTCCACGAAGACCACGCCTTCCAGGAGGTAGGCCAGTTGCAGGCCGCCGATGGTCAGCAGCGCGGGAGAGGCGTTGTGCAGGCAGTGCCGCAGCACGGCGGTGCGGCTCAGGCCGCGGGCGCGCAGCGCGTCGGGCAGCTCGCTCGCCAGGACCGAGCCGAGAGCGGCCCTGAACACCCGGGCGGTCAGGCCGAGCGGCACCAGCGCCGAGGCGACCGCGGGCAGGACGAGGTGGCGCGGCACGTCGAAGGGGCCGCCGCCGAAGGGGGTGTGGGTGCCGCCGGACGGCAGCAGGTGCCAGTGCACGGCGAAGACGGCGATCAGCAGCAGCGCCACCGAATACTGCGGCGCCGACAACGACAGCGTGCTCAGGGCGCCGGACAGCCGGTCGGTCAGCCCGCGCGGGCGCAGCGCCCCGATCGCGCCGAGCACCGTGCCGCCGGTGATCACCAGCGCGAACGCGGCGCCGGCCAGCAGCAGCGTCTGCCCGCAGGCCGGCAGCAGCAGCTGCGTCACCGGGCGCTGGGCGGAGATCGACGCGCCCAGGTCGCCGTGCAGGGCGTGCCACAGCCAGTCGCCGTAGCGCTCGGGCAGCGGCCGGTCCAGGCCCAGCCGCCCGGCGAGTTCGTGGCGGGCGGCCGGCGAGGCGCCAGGACCGAGGAAGGCCAGCACCGGGTCGCCGGGCACCAGGGCGACGGTGGCGAAGACCACTGCGGTGACGCCGAAGAGTGTCGGCACCGCCAGCAGCAGCCGTTTGAGCACGAACCGTCTCATCGCGGCGCGTCCGGTGCGGCGGGCGGGGCGGGGGCGGGCATGGCGGGTCCTTCCGGGAACGGCGGGGCGGGTGGCGGCGTGAGGTGGTCGCGGCGCCCGGGGCACAGGGGCGGGGGCCGGCGCCTGGACGGCGCGGGCTGCGGTCAGCGACAGCGGCAACAGGTGCGGCAGGTGCGGCACAGCTCGCGGCGGGAGGCGTACGCGGAGGGCCGCGGCGTGCGGTGCGGCCGGGCCGCCGGGCGGCTCCCGTCTGCTGTCCGCATGGCGATCCCCTCGAACACGTACGTCGCGCCGGGGGCTTCCGGCCGCTGGGGACAGCCTGCCGCCGGGCCGGGGCGGCAGCCAGGGAGGCGTTGATACGGTGAGTTCCGGTCATAGGATCGACCTCGGGCGGTGCACTGTTGTTCCCGGGAGGCGGGCGCGCGCGTACAGTTGCTCACGGTGCTGGACCATTACGGTGACCGCGCCCGCGCCGGTCGTTCGCCTCGCCGACCGCCTCAGCCCTCGCCCCGCACCCGCCCGCCCCGGCCCGCATCCGCCCGCGCTCAGCCGCGCGGGGCCGCCGATCGAGGAGTACCCGCGATGTCCGCGCCGCCCGCAGCCCCCCTCACCTCGGCAAACCAGGAGCTGGGCGCGTTCTTGCGCGCTCACCGGGAAGCGCTCAAGCCCGCCGACCTGGGCCTGAGTTCGACCGCGCGGCGGCGTACCCCCGGTCTGCGGCGCGAGGAGGTGGCGTCGCTGTCAGGGGTGGGGCTGGCCTGGTACACCTGGCTGGAGCAGGGCCGGGTGGCCGCCTCGCGGCAGGTGCTGGAGTCGGTGGCGCGTGCGCTGCGGCTGGACCCGGCCGCGGTACGGCACACGATGCGGCTCGCGGGCTTCCACGAACCGGCCGGCCCGGCAGGGCAGGAGGCGATCGGTGGGCTCGGCCCCGCGGTGCAGCCGGTGCTCGACTCGTGGCCGGTCAGCCCGGCGGTGCTGGTGGACCGGCACTTCGACCTGCTGGCCTGGAACGCGCCCTGGCGGGTGCTGCTGGGGGCGCCGGAGTCGGTGCCGGCGGAGCGGCGCAACCTCATGTGGCTGCTGGTCGCCGACCCGCGGGCGCGCGCGGTGCTCGGGGCGGACTGGGAGCCGCTGGCGATGAACGTCTTCCAGCACTTCCGCGCGCAGGCCGGGCGGGCGCTGTCGGACACCAGGACCGCCGAGGTCCACCGGCTGCTGGGCGAGGACACGCCGCAGCTCGCCCACTGGTGGGGGTGCCGCTCGGTGGCGGACCTGACGGCCCGTACGGTCACCGCGCGGCTGCCCGGGTCCGGGCCGCTCCGGCTCTCGCTGACCTCGTTCCACCCGGTGGACGACGCGTCGGCGCTGGTGCTGCTCTTCACTCCCTGCGAGGCCGAGGACGGTGCGCGGATGGCGGAACTCGTCGCCGCGGCGGCGGACGGCACGACGGCGGGATGACCACCGCCGCCCGCCGGAACGTCCGCACCCGGCGGGGCGGAGTACCCCCGTCCGACGCCGTCGGTGCGCTCTCATCCGCGGCGCCCGCCCGCGAACTCCTCGACCATCGCGGCGACCGACGCGGGGTCCTCCAGGGGCAGGGCGTGGCCGGCGCCCGGCACCACCCGGGTCTGGGAGTCCGGTAGCCATGACGCCAGTTGGGCGGCGCGCGCCCGGTAGGCCGTACCGAGCCGCTCCCCCTCGCCGCCCACGGCCAGCAGCACCGGGGCGGTGACGGCAGCCGCCTGCGTACGCCCGAAGTCCCAGGCGCGCAGTGCGGGTCCCTCGACGGTGAAGAAGTACCGGCTGCCCGCAACGGCCTCCCGCAGCCCGTCCGCACCGAGTTCGCGCACGAACACCTCGCGGAAGCCCGGGCCGCCCACACCGCCGAGGAAGACGTCGAAGGCCCGCTCGTAGTCCCCCTCGGCCGCCGCCTCGACGGCGTGCGGCATGGCCGGATGCTTCGGCTCGTCGGGCGCGTAGGGGAAGGCGGCGTCCAGGAGGACGAGCGTGGCCGCCATGTCGGGCCGGGTGCTCGCGAGTTGGAGGGCGACGGCGGCGCCGGAGGAGTGGCCCACGAGGTGGGCGCGCCGCACGCCCGCGTCCTCCAGCACCCGTGCCGCGTGGTCGGCGTGCGCCGCCACCGAGGCACCGCCCGCAAGGTCCTCGCTCCCGCCGTATCCGGCGCGGCGCACGTTCAGGACGCGGTGGCCGGCGGCGAGGCGGCGGCCCGCCGGGGTGAACCAGTCCGCGGTGAACGACCCGTGCAGCAGCAGTACCGCGTCGCCCTCGCCTTCGTCCGTGTACGCGATCCGCGCGTCGCCGACGTCCAGCCTCTTCATCACGTCTCCCTCGTGCGCTCCCGGCCGGCGTCTCAGGCCGGGAGCGGGCTCAGTGCCTGCTGGACGGCCGCGGCGAGGGCGGCGCCGACAGCGGCGGAACCCTTGGCGTTGGGGTGCAGGGGCGCAGCCGGGGACGCGGGCACGAATCCTTCGATGTACCGGTCGGCGGGGGCGGCGCAGATGTCGTGGCCGGCGGTGGGGGGTGTGGCGCTGACGAAGGTGTCACCGTGCGCGCCGGTGGTCTGCCGGACGGCCGTGGCGAGGTGGTCGATCTTGCTCTGCAGGTAGGTGGCGTCCCTGCCCCAGACGGGCTGGACGGGGAAGCAGCCACCGGCGCGGATGTAGCTGCCTCCGCTCACGACGAACACCTGCGCGTGCGGCGCCCGCTGGTGGATCGCGTCCAGCACGGCTGCGAACTTCGGCACCCACGCGTCGATCCTCGCGTCGATGGCGTCGGTGCCGCCTTGGGTGTTCCTGTCGGCGCAACTGGCCCCCAGGGGCTCGGGGAGAGGGTTGGTGCAGCCCAGCGCCGCGGTGAACAGACCGGTGTCGTTGCCGCCGATGGTGAGGCTGACGATGTCGGTGTCGGGCCTGAGCGCCGCGTACTGGGCGGGAGTGCCGACAGCCTGGGGGGCGCTGAGGTCCTCGACGGTCGCGCCGGCGCAACTGACGTCGGTGAGCGCGGCGCCCAGGGCCTTGGCCGCGGTGTGCGGGTAGTCGGCCAAGGAGCGCAGGCAGGCGGGGTTGCCGGGGTCGGCGGGAGGGACGAGGGGCGCGGAGGCGAAGGAGTCGCCCAGTGCCACGTAGGTCACCGGGTCGCTCGCCGCCGAAGCGGAGGGAAGGACGAGGAACAGTGCGCCGAGCGTGAGGGCAGTGGCCAGGGTCGTACGCACGCCGTGCTTCACGATGAATCTCCGATCAGTCCTGCACGTGTTGGTATGCCCGCCCCGTAGCCTCGCCCCGTTCCAGGGCGCCGGTGTCCGGCGATGCCGGCATTCCCGGGACGGTCGGGTTTCTGGGTGAGTTCCTACCGTTGTTTCCGCGGTACGGGGGGTGTCCGTCGGGGGTGTCACGCACGAAGCCCGGATTGCCCGAGCGGTTGTCACCGATCTGGGGGATCGGAGCGGCGGGATGCCGACGGCGCGGTTCTGGACGGGGGCCTGAGGTCAGGCCCTCCCGAGGGTGTCGGGCGGGCTCGCGTACTGCCGTCGTGTCGAGGCGATTTGCCAGTTTTGGCCGATACCGTGAGGGCCGGACAGATGCGGGGGGACCCTGCCGCCGTTCCCGGGCCGGCTCCGGTACCGCCGGCGGCAGCGTTCCACCGCGGGCGCACAGCCCGCCGCGTCCTGGTTGGAAGGAGAGCCGCTCGATGCGGATCCAGGTCATCACCGTGGGTACGACCGGCTCGGTCGCCCCCTACACCGGCCTCGCCCACCGGCTCATGGCCGAGGGCCACGAGGTCGAACTCGTCACCCACGCCAAGTTCGCGAAGACGGCGGGATGCTGCGGCCTGAGCATGCGACCGCTGGAGGCCGATCCCTTCGCAGCGCTCCTCGGCGCCCGCGCCTCCCTCGACGCCGCCGGCCGGCGGGTGGACGCGTTCCGCACGCTCCGTGCCGTCGGCTCATTCGTCCGGTCCGCCGAACAAGGCATGCTGTCCCTGGCCGACAGCATCCTCGCCGCGGTGGACCCGAAGGCCGACCTCCTGCTGCTGTCGAGCATCGCGGCCCCCATCGGCTCGGTCATCGCGCGGTACCACGGCATCGCGAGCATGGGCGTCTTCCTGCAACCCGACGTGCCCACGGCTGAGTTCTCCCACTGCACGCTGGCCCCACGCCACGAAGGGCGCGGCAACATCGTCCGCGCGCGGGCGGCGAACGCCCTGATGGACACCGTGTACCGCACTGCGAACCGGGAGTTGCACGCCCGCCTCGGGCTCACCCACCGCAGCGGCCACCGGCTGCGCGGCGACCGGGAGCGCAGCCGGTGGCCGATCTGGCACGGCTACAGCCCCTGGGTCGTACCGCACCCGGCGGACTGGCGGCCCGGCCTGCACGAGGCGGGATACTGGTGGCCCCACGAGTGTCCGAACTGGCAACCACCCGCGCTGGTGGCGGACTTCCTGGCAGCCGGACCGGCCCCGGTGCTCATCGGCTTCGGCAGCATGATGCCCGGCGACCCGCAGCAGCTCGGCGAGTCCGCGGCCCAGGCCCTGCGGCGGGCCGGGCTGCGGGGGATCATCCAGTCCGGCTGGGCCGGGCTCTCCGTGGTCGACGACGACGTCATCACCGTCGACGCCCTTCCGCACGGCTGGCTGATGCCGCGCACGGCCGCAGTGGTCCACCACGGGGGCGCAGGCACCACCGCGGCCGGCCTGCGGGCCGGGGTACCTGCCGTACCGGTCCCCGTCATGACCGACCAGCCCTGGTGGGCCGCCCGCCTCGTAGACCTCGGTGTCGCCGCCGAAGCGATCCCCTACGCGGAACTGACGTCGGCACGACTGGCCGACGCACTCACCCGGGCGACCCGGGACCCCGAACTGGGCCGCCGCGCCGCAGCGGCGGCCGGGCGGCTGGCCCAGGAGGACGGGGCCGGAGCGGTCGCCCGCGCCGTCGCCGAGATCGCCTGATCACTTCGCCGCATTCCACCGCGACCTGGATGACACCCGCGCCTTCAGCAGGGGCACCGCGGAAACTCCTCCAGGTCAAGGGTCTTGACAGCGTTGTAAAGCCCGGAGGAGCATCGCTTGCTGTTGCGATGACAACGTTGTCCATCTCGGCGGGCACCCCACACCCAGTGCTGGGGCGCCTCTCCTCCCCGTACGTCCGAAGGGCAGGAAAGTGTCAGTCAGATCCTCCTCAACCGGCGGAAGAACCCGCCTGCGCCACCGGGTCGCCACCGCGGCCACCGCGGCCACCGCGCTGCTCGGCCTCGGCCTCGGCGCGCAGAGCGCCGGCGCGGCCTCCCCGGGTGCCGCGCCGGCCGACCCGGCCTCGTACGTCAACCCGCTGATCGGCAGCTCGAACGCCGGGAACACCTACCCGGGCGCCGTCGTCCCGTTCGGCATGCTCGCCTGGAGCCCGCAGACCTCGACGGGCAACCAGTTCTCCACCCCGGCCCCGGGCGGCTACCGCTACGACGCCACCAGGATCCGCGGCTTCAGCCTCACCCACCTCAACGGCGTGGGCTGCTCGGGTGCCAACGGCGACATCCCGATCATGCCGTTCGTCGGCGACGTGACCTCCTCGCCGAGCTCCGACACCAAGGACGCGGTGTACGCGAGCACCTTCTCGCACGCCAACGAGACGGCGCAGGCCGGCTTGTACAAGGTCGGCCTCGACAGCGGCGCCACCGCGCAGCTGACCACCACCGCACGCACCGGCACGGGCGAGTTCGGATTTCCCGCGGACAAGCCGGCCAGCATGCTGCTGCGCACCTCCAACTCCGAGAGCGGCAGCAGCGCGGCCACGGTGAACGTCGACGCCGCCACCCGTACGGTGACCGGCTCGGTCGACGCGGGCAACTTCTGCGGTCCGCAGAGCGCCAACAACCGGCACGACGTCTACACCCTGCATTTCACGGCCCACTTCGACCAGCCGTTCGCGAAGGTCGGCACCTGGACCGACGGCGCACTCGCCCCCGGATCCACCTCCGCCACGGGCGGCACCGGCTACAACGGCAGCGGCAACCCGACCGCCGGCAAGGGCTCCGGCGCGTACATCACCTTCCCGGCCGGCACCCGCGACGTGCAGGTGAAGGTCGCGATCTCCTACGTGAGCGCCGACGGCGCCGAGGCCAACCTCGCGGCGGAGAACCCGCCGTCGCGCTCCTTCGACTCCGTGCGCGCGAGCGCGGCCGCCGACTGGAACGCGGCGCTGCGGCGTATCGCGGTCTCCGGCGGCAGCCCCGAGCAGTTCAGCACCTTCTACACCGCGCTCTACCACTCGATGCTGGAGCCCACCCTCACCAGCGACGTGGACGGGCGCTACCTCGGCGGCGACCGCGCGGTCCACACGCTCGCGAAGGGCCAGCACGCCCAGTACGGCACCTTCTCCGGCTGGGACCAGTACCGCGCCCAGGTGCAGTTGCTGGCGCTCCTGCAGCCGCGGGTCGGCAGCGACTACGCCCAGTCGCTCTTCAACTACGCCGCCCAGCGCGGCGGCGAGTGGGACCGCTGGCTGCTGGAGAACGGCAAGACCAGCATCATGTCCGGTGACCCCTCCGACGCGGCCCTCGCCGGCATCTACGCTTTCGGCGGCCGGGACTTCGACGTCAAGGGCGCGCTCGCCTCGCTGGTCAAGGCAGCCACCGTGCCCACCGCCAACGACTCCGACAGCGCGGGCTGCAACGTCGAATGCGTGGGCCAGCGACCGGCGTTGGACCAGTACCTGAAGCTCGGTTACGTGCCGTCCGACAACTGCCACTGCTGGGGCGGCGCCGCCGAGACGCTGGAGGACGCGGCCGCCGACTTCGGCCTGTCCGAACTCGCGGGCGCCGTCGGCGACAAGCCGGCGCAGAAGGCCTTCGCCGAGCGCAGCGGCAACTGGACCAACGTCTTCGACCCGAACGCGACCGCGCAGGGCGGTTACATGCGCGACCGCAACTCCGACGGCTCGTGGGCCGGCGCCACCTTCAGCCCGAGCACCGGCAACGGCTTCGTCGAGGGCAGCAGCGCCCGCTACAACTGGATGGTCTACTCCGACGTCGCCGGGCTCGCCCAGGCGATGGGCGGCGACGCGACCGCGATCCAGCGGCTCGACGCCTTCTTCCGCGCCCCCGACGGCACCTTCGACTTCTCGGCGAAGGACCAGACCCGCTACGACCCCACCAACGAGCCGGACATCAACGCGCCCTACCTGTACGACTACTTCGGCGCGCCCTACAAGACGCAGGAGACCGTCCGCGCCGAGACCGACCGGCTGTGGACCGACACCCCCGGCGGCATCCCCGGCAACGACGACGCCGGCACCATGTCCTCCTGGTACGTCTTCTCCGCGCTTGGCCTCTACCCGCAGGTGCCCAGCCGCGCCGACCTGGTGCTCAGCACGCCGATCTTCCCCAAGGCCGTGATCCGCACCGGCTCCGGCCGCACCATCACCGTCAACGCCCCCCAGGCGTCGGCGGACAACATCTACATCCAGGGCCTGAGCGTCGACGGCAAGAAGACCGACCGGCCCTGGGTTCCGGCCTCCTTCACCACCCGCGGCGGCACCCTCGACTACACCCTCGGCGCCACCCCCGACACCCGCTGGGGCAGCGCCGCCAAGGACGCACCGCCCTCCTTCCGCACCGGTGAGGCCCCGTTCTTCGCGGCCGCCTCACCGACGTCGGTGAAGGTCGAGCCCGGCAGCTCCGCGACGACCTCGCTGAAGCTGTCGACCATCCAGGGCAAGAAGACCACGGTGTCCTGGAGCGCCGACGCCCCGGCCGGCATCACCCTGTCGCCCTCGCACGGCACGGTCACCGTGCCCGGGAACGGCGCCGCCGCCGCCGAGCTGGCGGTCCGCGTCGCCGCCGACACCAAGTCCGGTGTCTACCGGGTGCCGTTCACCCTCACCGGTCAGCAGGGCGCCAAGGCCCCGACCGTGTGGCTGAGCGTGACCGTCGGCGTCAACGGTTCCGTCACGTGGTACGTCAACAGCAACGGCATCTCGTACGACGACGCCAACCCGACCGCCAACTTCGACGGCGGCGGCTGGAGTTACTCCGCGAAGGCGCTCGCCGCCGCGGGGGCCGCCCCGGGCGGTACCGTCTCGGCCGACGGCTTCGACTTCACCTGGCCCGACGTCGCGCCCGGCGCACCCGACAACATCGTCGTAGGCGGCGGCGACCAGGTCCTCGACGTGTCGAAGACCTCGGCCGGCGCCACGAAGCTGAGCCTGCTCGGCAGCGCCGCCTTCGGCGACACCACCGGCACCGTCACGCTCACCTACACCGACGGGACCACCCAGCAGGCCGCGATCGGCTTCAGCGACTGGACGCTCGGCGGCGGCGGGGACACCCCCTCCTTCGGCAACACCATCGCCGTGCACACCGCCTACCGCGACGTCATGGGCGGCTCCACCGACCCGGTCGGCACGGACGTGTTCGCCACCGCGCCGATCGCCCTGCAGTCCGGCAAGCAGCTCGCATCCGTGACGCTGCCGGCCACCACCCAGGGCGGCGACATGCACGTCTTCGGCATCGCCACCGCATAACGGCTCCGCCGCCCCGTTCCACACACCTGCCGCCCCGGCCCGTCCTCGGCCCGGGGCGGCAGTCTGTCACGGCACCACGCCCGCCGGCCGCGCGGCGGAAGCGCCGGGGCCGGCCGCCCCTTGCTGCGGGGCCGCCACGTCGCGCCGGCGGGCCAGGACGACGCCGCCGCCGACGATGGAGCCGAGTAAAGGCCCACTCCAACGCGTCCTGACGAGGCCCTCCGGCGTCACCGATCGGCGGCCCCCGGCGGCCGCACGCAGGAAAGGCGCTCGCCGCCCCGCCCCGCGGCGGGCGCCTCCCCGTGCGACCAGCCGTTCGGCGATCTGCACTGGTCAGGTCCGGCCCCAGGCCTCAGGCTGGGGTGATGATGCCTCGCATAGCATGAAAAAGGGGTTCCGGACCAAGGGAGAGCCGGCATGGCTTCACCGGGCGCGCTCAGCGGCGACGAAGTCCTCGCTGACGTCGTGGCGGCCCTGGTCGACGATGCGGAAACGGTGCGGGTCTGGTCCCCCACCGCGACCGAATGCCTCGGGTGGACCTCCGGCGAGGTGTGCGGCCGCCCGCTCGCCGACCTCGTGGCCGAGCCCCAGCCCGGCGACCTGCGCGGGGCCGGAGTGGCGCGGCTGCGGACCCGGGGCGGCGACACGGTCACTCTTCGTTACCATTCCATTGCGTTCGGGGACGCCGGATCACGCCTCTTCCTCGCCGTCCGCGCCGACCAGGCCTTGAACAGAGCACAGGGCGGAGCGATGCTGGACGCCCTCATGGCCCAGGACCGCATCAGTTTCGTGCTGCGCGGCACCGACCTCGCCGTGCAGCGGACCAACGTCACGTCGGTGGGGATGCCGCGGCTCACCGTGGGCACCCGGCTCGCGGACGTGATGGACGCGCGGGACGCCGAGAAAGCCGAGGCGTCACTGCGCACCGTCCTGGACACCGGCGTCCCCGTGGTCGGCCGCGAGCAGCGAGTCCGCTCCCTGGCCGACCCCACCCAGGAATGGTCGTTCACGGTCACCGCCCTCAGGCTCGACAGCCCCAAGGGCGACCCGGCGGCCGTCGCCGTGTTCCTCACCGACGCCACCCCGCAATGGCAGGCCGGCCGGCGCCTGCAACTGCGCCACCGTGCGGCCGCCCGCATCGGAGCCTCGCTCGACGTCAAGCGCACCGCCCAGGACATCGTCGACGTCCTCGTACCCGACTTCGCGGAATTCGCGGCGGTCGACCTCGCCATGCCGGTCCTGACCGGTGACGAGCCGGAGATGGCGCTGGACAGGGACGATCTGCGACTGGAGCGCGCGGCCGTACGCTCGCCGGACGGCATCTGGCCGCCGAAACTCCTCCAGGTGGGCATGCCCCTCCCGGCGCTCCCGCCCATGCCCCAGGTCCGCAGGCTCCAGCAGGGGCAAACGGTCCTCGTCGACCGAGCCGTCCTGGACAGCCGACTCGTGGAGAGCGACGCGCTCAGCACGCTGATCCCGGAAGACGGCCGCTGGCTCGTCCTTGCCCCCATGTTCGCCCGCGGCATCGTCCTCGGCCTGATCGCCGGCTGGCGTACCAGCAAAGCGGAGGCCTTCACCGCCCAGGACGCGGACCTCCTGACCGAGATCGCCGCGCACTCCGCGCTCAGCGTGGACAACGCCCGCCGCTACACCCGTGAGCACCTGGCCGCCGTCGCACTCCAGCAGCGCCTGCTCCCCCGGCCCACCACGGTCACCCCCGCCATCGAAACAGCCGGCCACTACCTGCCCGCGGCAGCCGGCGGAAGCGAGATCGGCGGCGACTGGTTCGACACCATCGCCCTGCCCTCCCTGCGGGTCGCCCTGATCGTCGGCGACGTGATCGGACACGGGCTGCCCGCCACCGCCACGATGGGACGGCTGAGGACCGCGGTGCAGACCCTGGCCGACCTGGAGCTGGCTCCCGACGAGCTGCTCACCCACCTCGACGAGCTGGTCGCCAGGCTCGCCGCAGAAGCGGGCCCGCAGCACCGTGACACGATCGGCGGAACGTGCCTGGTCGGCGTGTACGACCCCATCGCGGGACAGTGCACCTTCGCCAGCGCCGGCCATCCTCCCCCCGTCGTCGTCGCCCCGGACGGAACGGCCCGTCTCGTCGACCTCCCCCCCGGGCCGCCCCTGGGCGTCGGAGGCCTGCCGTTCGAGACGACGACATGCGCGCTGGAACCGGGATCCGTCCTCGCCCTGTACACCGACGGCCTCCTCCTGCGCCAGGACGCCGACACCGACACGGCCATGACCCACCTCGTCCAGCGGCTCTCCGACCTCGTCAGCAGCGGCGAAGAGCTCGCGGCCATCGGGCCCGCCCTGACCGCCGGCGCCGACGGGCCTCCGGTACGGGACGACACCGCACTGCTCCTGGCCCGGGTGCGAGCGCTCCGCCCGGACCACGTCGCGTACTGGCAGTACCCCGCGGACCCCGCCACGGTCGCCACCGCGAGAAACGCCGTCGCCCGCAAACTCACCGAGTGGGGCCTGGAAGAGCTGGTCTTCACCACGGAACTGATCGTCAGCGAGCTGGTCACCAACGCCATCCGGTACGCGGGAGGACCGCTCGGCCTGCGCCTCATCCGCGACTCCGTCCTCGTGTGCGAGGTCCGCGACCCCAGCAACACCCAGCCCCGGCTGCGCCGCGCCCGCACCATGGACGAGGGAGGCCGCGGACTGTTCCTCGTCGCCCAGGTCAGCCACCGCTGGGGCAGCCGCTACGGGCAGTCCGGCAAGACCATCTGGGCCGAGCAGCTCCTGCCGGACGCGACGCCCGACACCCCGGCCGAACGCCGTTGACCACGCTCGACGTCGTCCTGCGGCGGTGCGGGACAATCGCCCGGTGTACGCCTCGATCCGCGCACTCGACGATCTGCTCGACTCGCTGCCGGCGGTCAGCCCCTCCCGGCTGCGCCAACTGCGCGCGTTCCGCGGCGAGCTGGCCCGAGCACTGGTCGACGACGGCTTCCGCCCGGCCCGCCGCAGCCTGACCGCCCTGCTCGACGCCCCGGTGCTCCAGCGGTACTTCGAGGTCGCCGAGACCGGGGCACTCAGAGACCGGCTGGTGGGCGGAGCCAGGCCACCGACCAGCCGGGCGACCAACCAGGCCCGGCGCGACTGCCTCGACCTCCTGCTCTCGGCCGCCGGCCGACCCCGGCTCCAGCCGGCCACACGGCCCTGGAACCGCGAGCCGGACACCCGCCCGGCCGTCATCCTGCGGCCCACACCCACCCCCGGTGATCTGGCAGAGCTGCGCCGGCGACTGGCCCACGCGCTGAACGCCCGACTCGACCCCGGCCAGGCCCGGTTCACCGCCATGGTCGCCATGGTCCTCGATACCGCGGCCCGCGCCGGCGAACTGGCCGCCATGCGACTCGACGACCTCGACGAGGACCTCACCACCGTGGAAGTACGCCGGAGCCCCCAGCACGGCACGGCCCCGGCACGCCCCGCCCGGACCGACCTGCTGCAGCTGTCCGCCCTGACCACCGCGGCGCTGCGGCAATGGCTCCCCGCCCGCGGGCAACTGACGGCCCCTCTCCAGGGCGCGGCAACCGCACTGTGGGTGAGCCTCCGCTCCAACCACAGCGGCCGGCTCGACGCCCACGGCCACGCCACCATGCGCCCACCCGGCCTCCCGCTCCAGGACAGAGGCCTCGCCCGCGCCTACGCCACCGGCCGCCACCGCTCCGCGGTCGGCGACCTCCTCCCGCCCAAGATGGAACAGCTCCGCCGAGCCCTCACCACCAGCCCCTCCGTTCCCTGACAGAACCCCCTCGCCTCGCCGCTGTTGTTTTTCCGCCGTCACCCGGCGGCAAGGCCATAGGCCTGTTATTAGTCACCGGGGAAATATCGGCGCCTTCAGCGGGCCGCCGCACGCCCGGTCCGGCATCTTGACGGCGCTCCCGGCACCCTCGAAGCTTTCGTGGGAGCGCTCCCATGTCCGCTGATGTCACTTCCCTGCCGGAAGGAACGATCCGTGATCCCCCACTCACCCCGATCCCACCGCCCGAGGTCTCCGGGACGAACCGGACGGTTCCGCCCCCGGGTCCTGGGCACGCTGGCCGTGGCCGGCCTCTTCGGCGCCGCGCTGGTCGCCCCGGCCGGTGCCGCCTCGAACGCCGTTGACGACCCGCCGGAGCAGATCGTCAACGGCGACTTCTCAGGCGGCAGCACCGCGCCCTGGTGGTGGACGGCGAACAATCCGGCCGCCGTGCTGGACGGCCGGCTCTGCGCCGACATCCCGGGGGGCACCACCAACCCGTGGGACGCCATCATCGGGCAGAACGACCTGCCCCTCATCGCCGGCGAGAGCTACACGCTCGGCTACACCGCGACCGCCTCGGTGCCGGTCACCATCACCACCAACGTGCAGATGGCGACCGAGCCTTACACCACCGAGCTGTCCGAGCACGACCAGCTCGGCGACACGGCGGTGCCGATCACCCACACCTTCACCGCCCAGGCGGACAACGACGCCGCCCAGCTCTCCTTCCAGGTCGGCGGCAGCTCCGCGCCGTACACGTTGTGCCTGGACGACGTCTCGCTGCGCGGCGGCGCCGCGCCGCCGGTCTACACGCCCGACACCGGCTCCCCGGTCCGGGTCGACCAGGTCGGCTACCTGCCCCACGGGCCGAAGGACGGCACCTTCGTCACCGACGCCACCGACGCGCAGACCTGGACGCTGAAGAACGCGGCAGGCACCGCCGTCGCCACCGGCGCCACCGAGCCCGGCGGTGTCGACCCGACCTCCGGGCAGAACGTCCAGACCTTCGACTTCAGCGGCTACACCACCGCGGGCGACGGCTACACCGTCGCCATCGGCGACGAGACCAGCGAGCCGTTCGCCATCGCCGACGACGTCTACTCCGCGCTGCGGACCGACTCGCTCGCCTACTACTACGACCAGCGCAGCGGCATCGCCATCGACGGCGCGATAGCCGGCGCCGCGTACGCCCGCCCCGCCGGGCACCTCAACGTCGCCCCCAACACCGGTGACAACGACGTGCCCTGCCAGCCGGGCGTGTGCGACTACACCCTGGACGCCGCGGGCGGCTGGTACGACGCCGGCGACCAGGGCAAGTACGTGGTCAACGGCGGCATCGCGGTCTCCGAGCTGATGAACACCTACGAGCGCACGCTGACCGCCAAGGGCGCGAACGGCGCGGCACTCGGCGACGGCAGGCTGAAGGTGCCCGAGACGGGCAACGGCGTGCCGGACATCCTCGACGAGGCGCGCTGGGAACTGAACTTCCTGATGGAGATGCAGGTCCCCGACGGCCGGCCGCTGGCCGGCATGGCCCACCACAAGCTGCACGACCAGGCGTGGACCGGCCTCCCGCAGGCACCGGACCAGGACTCCCAACCGCGCCGGCTGCACCCGCCGTCCACCGCGGCGACGCTCAACCTGGCGGCGGCAGGCGCCCAGTGCGCCCGGCTGTTCAGGCCCTACGACGCGGCCTTCGCCGACCGCTGCCTGGCCGCGTCCCAGAAGGCGTGGACCGCGGCCAAGGCCCACCCGGCCGTCTACGCCGATCCCGACGACGCCATCGGCGGCGGCGCCTACAGCGACGACAACGTCACCGACGAGTTCTACTGGGCCGCCTCGGAGCTGTTCATCACCACCGGTGACGACACCTACCGCCAGGCGGTGCTCACCTCCCCGCTGCACGGCGACACCGCGGCGGTCTTCCCGCCCGACGGGTTCTCCTGGGGCTCCACCGCGGCACTCGGCGCGCTGGACCTGGCGACCGTGCCCAACAAGCTGACCGGCGACCAACTCACCACCGTGCGCGCCATGGTGACGGGCGCGGCGGACGGCTACGCCGCGGACTCGCAGAACGCCCTCTACGGGCTGCCCTATTCTCCGTCCGGCAACCACTACGTGTGGGGCTCCAACAGCCAGGTGCTCAACAACGCCGTCGTGCTGGGCATCGCCAACGACCTGACCGGCGAGACGAAGTACCGGGACGCGGTGCTGCACGCCCTGGACTACATCCTGGGCCGCAACCCGCTGAACCAGTCCTACGTCACCGGCTTCGGCGAGCGGAACTCGCACAACCAGCACAGCCGCATCTGGGCGCACCAGCTCGACGCCGCCCTGCCCAACCCGCCCGCGGGCACCCTGGCCGGCGGCCCGGACAACCAGCTGGAGGACCCGACCGCGCAGAAGAAGCTGACCGGTTGCGCACCGGCCATGTGCTACATCGACGACATCCAGTCGTACTCCACCAACGAGAGCGCCATCAACTGGAACGCGCCGCTGGCCTGGGTCGCCTCCTACGTGGACGACCTCGGCTCAGGCGCGGGCGACAACGGCGGCGGCAAGGCGGCCTGCCAGGTCACCTACACCTCCTACCGGTGGAGCGGCGGCTTCACCACCCAGGTGGCCCTGAAGAACACCGGCACCGCAGCGGTCACCCCCTGGGAGCTGACGTGGTCCTTCGCCGACAACCAGAAGGTCACCGACCGCTGGCAGGCCGAGATCACCCAGAGCGGGCAGAACGTCAGTGCCAAGCCGGTCAGTTGGAACGGCGTCATCCCACCCGGCGCCACCGTCGGCTTCGGTTTCAACGGCACGTCGAGCGGCCAGGTGAGCGATCCGAAGGCGTTCACCCTGAACGGCGGCACCTGCGACACGGCCAGGTGACAGGCCGCCCTCGCTGAGTCGGCGAGCGGCCGGAGCACCCCCGGGAGGGGCGGCTCCGGCCGCTGGCCGGTCTGCGCCCTACACCGGTGTGCGCGCGTACAGGTCCAGATGACCGCACGCCAGGCAGCGGAACGCCTCGACCTGCCAGCGCTGCTTGCCCATGCGCCGCGCACCGCCGAAGATGCCACGCTCCAGGGGGCCGGCGATCCAGCGGGCGTAGCCGCGCGCGCCCTCGCCGGCGTCCTCGATGAATCCGGGCTCCAGTCCGTCTCTCCCGCAACTGCTGCATGCCGCGAGCTTTGCCGACGCCCCCGGCATGCCTACTGCTCCTACGTCGTCCATGGCCCGATGGTCGCGGACCGGCGGCCGCCGGGCAACCCGCCGGCGCAGGGCCGGCGTCACCCCAGGTCGAAGGTGTTGGGCAGCCCGAGCCGGTAGCGCAGCTCGTCGACCCGCTTGAGGGGCTCCATCTCCGGCGGCCGGAACAGCTCCCAGACGTGACACCGCTCGGCGCCTGAACCGTCCGCGTCCAGCAGGGCGTTGACGGCGCGCCGTGCCGACTCGTTGGCGCCCTCCATGGTCGCCAGGTCCACATCCGTGTGGACGTAGTCGCCCGCGAGGAAGAAGTTCGGCACCGCGGTGCTCGCCGACGGGCGGTTGTAGAGGGTGCCGGTGGGGTGGATGAGGAGCTGTTCGCGGTTCTGCGGGTCGGAGCCGCCGAGGCCCGTGACCGCCGGGTCCATGAACCAGCCGAGCCGGTCCTCGTCCCTGAGCGTGGTCTTGCCGGAGTCGTTGAGCCCGTCCTTGAGCTGTGCCCACAGTTCGGCGACGACCTCGTCCTTGGTGCACTCGCGCGCCGTCTTCCCGTACAGGATGCCGGGCTTGTCCCACTCGGAGATGATCGCGGACAGGCACTCGTGGGCCTGCCCGTCCCCGTAGTCGCGCGCGAAGTCGCGACCGTCCCAGAACTGCGTCTGGCCGATTCCGGTGACCGCCCACGGCGAGTCGAGGCAGTTGATGTGGCCGTGCACGACGGGGGTGGGAGTGCGCAGGTAGAACATCACGCCGGTCATCCAGTCCGTCTTCAGCGCGTCGCACCGCCCGAGCTGCGGGTCGGCGGCGCGCAGGGCGGCCCCCCAGGTCCTGCGCGCGTGCTCGACGGGGAGGGCGGAGACGTAGTGGTCGGCGGTGACGGTGCGCTGCCCGCTGCCGTCGCGCGCCGCCACCTGTACGCCGGTCACCCGGCCGCCGCCGTACACCACCTCCTGGACCTCCGTGCCGAGCACGAACTCGACTCCCTGCGAGCGCAGATGCGTCTCCCACGGGTCGATCCACGCCTCGCTGGTCGGGGCGTTCAGCACCCGGTCGATGTCCGCGTCGCCGTCCATGCCGCGGCCCAGCAGGCCCCACAGGATGAGGGCCTCGATGATGACGCGGCCGACGGTGCGGGTGGAGGCGGTCTCGGCGCGGGTGGCGACGAGGTTGCGGGTCTGGCCGATGCCGAGGAGCACCTGGTACTCGCGGCTCATCTCACCGGCCCGGATGAAGTCCCACCACGCGACCTTCTCCCACTGCCCCTCGCGGCGGGCGTCGCAGCTGGTGAGGTGGACCAGGAGCCGGTCGGCGAAGTACGCGGCCTCGTACGCGGGCAGGTGGGTGGCCAGGTCGAGCACCGACAGGACCTGGTCGCGGATCCAGGACGTGGTGAGGTCGCCGGGAGCGGGCGGGGTGGTGACCCGGCGGAGCGGGAAGTGCAGGTCCGGGCGGCCCGCGCCGAGCGCGAACAGCTCCTCCGTACCGCTGCGGAGATTGCCGTGGACTCCGTCGGCGTTGCCGGGGAAGGGGATGCGGCGCATCGTGTCCGGCAGGTTCCGGTAGAAGCCGGGGAAGAAGCGGAAGCCGTGCTCGCCGGGAAGCGGCCTGCGGCCGCCCGTTCCGGTCCCGGGCACGTCCATCGAGCGGGCCTTGCCGCCGAGGACGTCGTAGTACTCGTAGACCGTGACCTCGTAGCCCCGTTCGGCGAGTTCATGGGCGGCGCTGAGCCCGGAGACCCCGCCGCCCAGGACGGCGACGCGCTTGCCGGACGAGGCCGCGGCCGCGCTCCCGGCCGACCCCAGGACCCCGACCGCTCCCCCGCCGACGACCCCGGCGACCGCTCCCCCGGTGGCCGTCAGAAAACGTCTGCGGCTGTGCCGGCCCTGCCCCTCGGACTGCTGCGCATGTTCTGTCGTCATGAGTACTGGAGGGTAGAGAGGGGTGCCGTACGCCGGAACCCCTTTCCCCAGTCACCCACAGCATCCTCACACGCACGAAGAGGCACCGGGTGAGCCGGTCCGCGCGTGGCCCCTGCCCGCGTCCGGAGCGCGAAGATGGCAGCGTGACGACTGACGCAGACTTCCAACCCGCGGACGTGCTCCGCCAGATCGATGCCGCGACCGAGCAACTCCTGCGGACGGCGAGCCGGTTCACCGACGCCGACGTGCGCGCACCCTCGCTGCTGCCGGACTGGTCACGCGGGCATGTCCTGACGCACCTGGCCCGCAACGCCGATGGCGGCCGCCATCTGCTGATCTGGGCCAGGACCGGGGTGGAGACACCGGAGTACCCGAGCATGGCGGCCCGGGAGGAGCAGATCGAGGCGGGAGCGGGTCGCAGCGCCCACGCGCTCGTGGCCGATCTGCGCGACAGTGCCGCCCGGTTCGCGGCGGAGTACCGGCGGATGGAGACCGCGGCATGGAGCCGGACGGTCCGCTGGACGGGGGGTCAGGAGCGTCCTGCGGCCCGGGCCGCCGATTCCCGGCTGAGCGAGGTGCTGGTCCACCACGTGGACCTCGACGCCGGGTACGCACCCGCGCAGTGGCCGGCCGACTTCGTCCGGGCGATGCTCGGCCGGGTCGTCGCGTCGTTCGGCGCACGCAGCGACGCCCCCGCCCTGCGGTTGCACGCCGATGACACCGGCACCCGGTACGACGTCGGCACCGCCGGGCCGGCCACATCGGTCCACGGCACCGAGGCTTCGCTGCTGGCCTGGCTGATGGGACGCTCCCCGGGCACCGACCTGACCGTGCCGGACGGCGCGGCACTGCCCGAACTCCCGTTCCTCTACTGACCGCCGGTGCAGTGGTCCCGCCGGCCCGGCCGGCACACGGAGGGCGGCGGGACGGTGTGTCCCGCCGCCCTCCGGGGAGTGTCAGCGGACGGTGGCGTGGGCGGCGCGTTCGATGACGTCGGCCACCAGGTGGGGGTGGGAGACGGCGACGGAGTGGGACGCGGCGACCTCGGTGGTGTGGGCGTGGGCGCGCTCGGCCATGAAGCGCTGGACGGCCGGGGGGATGTTGAGGTCGCGGGTGGTGACGATGTCCCAGCTCGGGATGGTCCGCCAGGCGGCGGTGGTGGCCGTCTCCTCCAGTGCGGCCTGGGCGATGGGGCGTTGTTCCGCCGCCATGAGGGCGGCCTGGCCGGCGGGGACGTCGGCGGCGAACTGGTGGTGGAACTTGTCCTGCTGGATGTAGAGCTCGGTGGCGCTGGTGCCGTCGGCCTGCTGGTAGGTGACCGGGTCGAGGGCGTCGGGGAGCGTGGAGCCCGGGTACTTGTTGGTCAGCTCCAGGGCGCTCTCGCCGGGGGCGGGCAGGAAGGCCGCGACGTAGACCAGGGCCTTGACCTCGGGATCGCCGGCGGCGGCTTCGCTGATGACGTTGCCGCCGTAGGAGTGTCCGACGAGGATCTTGGGACCCTTGACGTGGTCGAGGACGGTGCGCAGGGCGGCGGCGTCGGAGGCCGGGCCGCGCAGCGGGTTGGCGGCCGCGACGACGGGGTAGCCGTCGGCCTGCAGGTCGGCGACGACGCTGTTCCAGCTCGATCCGTCGGCGAAGGCGCCGTGTTCCAGGACGATGGTCGGCTTGACGTGTCCGTCCGCCTTGGCGGCGCTCGTCGCGCCGCTGGCGGTGCCGCTGAGGGCGAACGCGCCGAGCGCGACTCCGGCCGCGACCGTCGAGACCACTCCGGTCAGCAGCCGCTTGCGTCCGGCCTTGATGCTCACCACGACAGATTCCCCTCACATGTTTCTGCAGATGTTCCGAAGCAGGCAGGACGGGCGGTCCGGCAGACTCGCGTCACCGCCCTGACTGGTGATTAATGTGCCACCTCATTCGTCACCTGTCAAAGTGGTGACGAATGACGGGCTCTCACATGGCGCTCCGAGAGCCCGATAAACAGCGGTACCGCGGACCTCAGAGGTGGTCGGCGTCGACGACGGCCTGGGCGAAGATGCTGGGCGCTTCCTGCGGCAGGTTGTGGCCGATGTTCGCGATGGTGCGGTGCTCGTACGGACCGGTGAAGTGGTTGCGGTAGCCGGTGCCGTCGCCTGCCGGGGTGAAGGGGTCGAGGGCGGGGTCGAGGGTGATAGTGGGGACGCCGACCGTCGGGACTGCGGCGAGCTGCTTCTCGTAGCGCTCGTAGTGGCGTTCGCCGTCGATGAGGCCGATGCGCCAGCGGTAGTTGTAGAGGACGATGGCCGCGTAGTCGGGGTTCTTGAACGCCTCGGCGGTGCGCTGGAAGGTGGCGTCGTCGAAGTTCCAGTTCGGGGAGACGAGGGTCCACACGTAGCGGCACAGGGCGATGCGCTTGTCCTCGTTCTCCATGGTCTTCTTGCCGCGGTCGCTGGCGAAGTACCACTGGTACCACCAGTTGTGCTCGACGGCGGGGGCGGCGGGCTCCAGCTGCGATGCGACGTTGGTGATGACGTAGCCGCTGGTGGAGACCAGGGACGTGACGCGCTCCGGCCACAGCGCGGCGATGATGTCGGCGGTGCGCGAGCCCCAGTCGAAGCCGGCGAAGACGGCCTTGGGGATCTTGAGCGCGTCCATCAGGGCGATGATGTCCAGCGCGATGGCGGACTGTTCGGCGTTGCGGGGGGTGTGGCGCGACAGGAAGGTGGTGGTGCCGTGGCCGCGGAGGTAGGGAACGATGACGCGGTAGCCCTGGTCGGCGAGGAGCGGGGCGACGTCGACGAAGCTGTGGATGTCGTAGGGCCAGCCGTGCAGGCACATCACGACCGGGCCGTCGGCGGGGCCGACCTCGGCGTATCCGATGTCCAGGACGCCCGCCTTGACGTGCTTGAGCGTGCTGAACTCCGTGTGGGTGCCCGGGGTGATGACGGGCACGGTGGGAGCAGCCGTCCCGCCCGACGGGGACGCGGCGGACGCGGTGCCCGGCAGTCCTGCCATGGTGACGGCGGCTGCGCCGGTTCCCAGGCCGACAGCCTTGCTGAAAGTACGCCTGTTGATCATGTGAGGTCCTCTCATATGTCGCGGTGACCGGCCCCCGCACCCGGGAGAGCGGGTGGGACGGGCAGGTCCGGGGTCGTCCCCCTGCTCGGGGACGGCTCCAGTGGTGCACACTCTTGTCGGCGGGGCGACCGGACACATCAGTCATTTGACGGTCGGGTGTGAACAGTGGAAGCAGGTGTGCGCGCCACCCCGGATCTCCGCTCGGTTCCGCAACGCGCACACGTGTTCCGATAGGCGGCCCGTCGGAGCGGGCGCCCGCGAGCCGCCCCCGCAGACATCGGCCGTACCCTGGGGCGAGCGGGCCGGAACTCGACTCAGGGCATCGGCTCCCGGGCGGCCCTGCGGAACGCCCTCGCCGCCCTCGGGCCGGAGGGCATCGGCCGAGGGCGGCACCGATCGCCAGTTGGATGACGTATACGCTCGCGCGGGGCAGCCCGCACACTGGACTAGGAGCACCCTGGACTGTCGTCGCCTCGCCGACACCGTCGCCGGTCCGCCCGAAAGCCGAACAGCAGCACGAAAGAGAACTCGGATGTACGACACCTCAGACAGCCATCCGGACATCCACTGGCCGTCCGGTTTCTCGCCCGCGGACGCGCACAGCTTCCACCGGGCGCAGGCTGTCGTACCCGGGCCGCCGCAGCGGGCCTTCACCCTGCTCACCGACGTGGCGAGCTGGCCGAGCTGGGTGCCGGGGTGCGAGGAGGTGAGCGCCGTCACCCTGACGCAGACCTTCGAGGTGTTCTGGGCGGGGCACCGCTTCGAGGTCTTCGTGGGCGAGAGCGTGCCGCCCCGCCGGATCGGCTGGCTGGGCATCGGCGGCGGCGTGACGCTCTACCAGGCCTGGCTGCTCACCGAGATCGAGGGCGGCACCGAGGTCGTGGTGGAGAACGCCGTCCGCGCCGACGTCCCCAAGGCTCTCGACACCCTGTCCCGCGCCTGGGCCGAGCAGCTGAACGAGCTGTGGCTCGCCCAGCTGGGCAAGCTGTCGGAGCAGCCGCCGAGCCGGGACACGACCGCCTGAGCGCGAATCACCGGCTCGCACCGGGAACCCTCGCCGGGCCTCAGCGGCCGGGCGCGCGCTCGGTGATCTCCTGGAGGAACCACTCGTTGCCGTCGGGGTCCGCGAACGCGGCGAACGTGCCGTAGCTGGCCCGCTCGGGGTGCAGGCCGGGCACCCGGTGGGAGGAGCCGGCGTGGTGGAAGGCGCCGGTCTCGTCGCGGAAGGGGCCGGAGACCTCCACCCCGCGGGATTCCAGCTCCTCCTGGGCCTTGACGATGTCGGTGACGGTCAGCTGGAGGCCATGGAGGGTGCCGGGCTGCTGCGCGCTGAGGCCCTCGCCGAAGATGATCGAGGCCTCGGAGCCGGGCGGGGTCACCTGCACGATGCGGTATCCGTCGTCGATCGGGAAGTCGGCGTCGAGGCGCCAGCCGAGCCTTCCCACGTAGAAGCCCTTGGCGCGGTCCACGTCGGAGACGGGCAGGACGACTACTTCGAGCTTCATGTCCATGAGTGTTCTCGCTTTCCGTGCTGGGAGTGCGGCCCGATCGGCGACACTTCCGTCACCGGTTCAAGCGGTGACCGGATTATGGCAGTCGAGCGCGTCACCGGTCAAGGGGGTGACCTACGACGGAGGCCCGCCGGTGGGACCGGCGGGCCGTCGCGAGCCTTCTCGCACCCGGCGTCAGGAGCGGAACGCCGGACCCGGCCGCGCACACGTGTGAGCAGGGGCAATGACATGCGACCGGGACTCCCCTGGCGGGCTCCGGGGGCGGACTCCCGTTCCGCACCGGGCCACCGGTGTCGGCAGGAGCGCGCCGCTGGACCACCTCGACGGCGCCTGTCGCGCCTTTCACCGTCGACGACGGTGATGCGGGACGGTCAAGTGACTTATGTACGTCGATTCCGCGAGGACCAGAGTGAGTCGGGCCAGCATCCGCCACAGGAAATGGACCAACACGTCATGAGCGGTAACCGACCGGACGTACGGGCCCGCCGGGCGTCGTACGACAGCCTTGAACTGACCTTGGACATCGAGCGGGTGCTGGACGTCTCCGCCCGGCAGCCCGTCCGGGCGCGGTTCCGCTTCGACGCGGAGTCGCCGCTGGTCGTGTGCGTGGAGTTCCTCATAGCGGGCGGTCCGCGTGTCCTGTGGCGGATGGGCCGCGACCTCCTGCAGCAGGGGCTGTACTCGGTGAGCGGCCTCGGGGACGTCCAGATCTGGCCGTCGCACCCGGACGTCGGGGCCACCGCGCGGCTCCGGCTGGCCTCGCGGGACATGGCGGCCCTGTTCGAGCTGCCCGTGCCCGCGCTGGCCGAGTGGCTGCAGCGCACCTACGAGCTGGTGCCCGCCGGTCACGAGCTCGCCGGGATCGACTGGGACGTGGCCACCACGGACCTGCTCCGAAACCCCGGGACCCGGTCCGACTGATCGCGGGGTTTCCCTTCGCCGTCCGGGGCGGGCGAGGCCGCCGGGCTCAGCGCACGGGGCGCCGTGCCGCGACGAGGACGGGACCGCCGGGAACGGTCGGGAAGGTGCTCGCCTCCACCAGTCCCAGGGACTCCAGCTCCTCGGACATGTGCGCCGTGTCGAAGGAGTTGCCGCCGCCGCGCACCGCGGTCCACCGGCCGACCGAGCGGCGCAGCGCGTCCTGGGCGACCGGGTTGGTCCCCGCCACCAGCCACGCCCCCGGCGCCAGGGCCTCGGCGAGGCGGGGCAGGGCCGCCCGCAGGGCCTCCTCCGGCAGGAACGGCGCCGGCAGCCAGACCAGTTGGTAGGCCGCCCGCTCCGACACGTCCACCGCGTCCTGAAGGCGCAGCGACACCCGCGCGGCCACGGCCGGTTCCGCGGCGGCAAGTTCGTCCCGTCCGAGGTTCAGTGCCCGCTCCAGTACGTCGATGCCCTCCACCCGCGCCCGCGGGAAGCCCTCGGCCAGCGCCAGGGCCAGCGCGCCGACGCCGGTACCCACGTCGAGGATGCGGCTGCCCTCGGCCGCCAGCCGCTCGGCGCATCCGGCCAGGCGCGGCACGATCCTCCCGGCGAGCGCGCGGCCGGTCGCCGCGGAGGCCCGTCCCTGGTTGAGCAGCACCGCGTCGGCCTGCGCGCCCCAGCCGCCCTCCGGGGTGCCCGCCTCGTCGCCTGCGGCGGCCGCGACGGCCTGCCGCAGCGAGCTGAGCTTCGCCTCCACCGCGCTGCGCGCCGTCGCCTCGTCCGGCCCGTCGAGCGAGGGGTGGACGACGAGGCCGTGCGCGCCCCGGCGGACCAGGCCCACGCTCTCCAGGACCGCGGTCCGCTGCGGATCACGCAGGAGCGCGTCCGCGAGGGGCTCGGAAAGAGCCTGCCGCCGAGTGCTCACGACCGCGGCCATGGCCCATACGGCGGCCTCCAGAACGGCCACGGGGTCCTCACCGAGCGGCAGGGCGAGATCCGCGGAAGGCGTGGCGGATTCGGGCGATACGGACATGAGGCCTCCGGAGGAGTGCTGCCGCGACACATGTGTCGCGCGTGTACGCGGACATGCTGCCACGCGGCGCGGCCGAACATCCGCGCGGCCACCTACAGCGTGCCGGGCGGCCGGCAGGCACACTTACCAGGCGGTACGTTGGGGGGAAAGCAGGTCGGGGTGACGCCGTCAGACCGCGAAAGCCGGAAGAAAAGCCCGCATCCCCTGCATACGCAGGCACACCAGCGCCTATCGTGAAGGTGAACATGTCCGACGAGCCGTCCGGCGTCGACACCTTTCCGCACGGGACCCTCCCCGTGGGTACCATGCGCAGCGTCATCCATATCGAGGGAGTGAACCGCTTGTGACCAGCGAGTCAGCCGCCACGCTCCGATCGCGGTACGTGGAACAGGCCGCATCGGACCTGGAGAAGAACCGCCGACGGCAACAGGAGCTGGCGGAGCAGATCGCGGTGTTGAAGCAGGAGGAATCCCTCCTGGCGGAGATCATCAAACTCGCCGAGCGGTACGAGGGCTTCGCCGACGCGTCGCGCCTGCCCGAGCAGCTGCAGGACGAGCCCGTCGTCGCGAAGGCGAAGCGGGCTCCCGACCGGGCCGCCGCGCGGCGCCCGTCAACGGCCGGGAAGACCCGGGGCACTTCGGCGAAGGCGGGCGCGAAGGCGACGTCGCCTCAGGCGCTGCTCGGTGACGTTCTGGCGGACCTGCTCGGGAAGTACGAGGAGCCGCGGCTGGCGAAGGAGCTGCGGGACGAGCTCCTGGAGAGGTTCCCTGACCGCAACCCCACACCGCAGGTGGTGCGCAACACCCTTGAGTCACTGGTCGCCAAGGGACGTGTCCAGCGGCACAAGCAGCAGCGCTCCGTCATGTACACCCTGGTCGAGCCGGGTTCCGCCGCCCGTTGATCCGTATGCCCGTCCCGCGGGCAGGCGTCGCCGCCCGCGGGCCCGGTCACGAGTCGCGCCGCGTCTCCAGCAGGCGCAGCCACACCTCGCTGATGGTGGGGAAGGCCGGTACGGCGTGCCACAGCCGGTCGACCGGCACTTCGCCCGTGATGGCGACGGTCGCCGAGTACAGCAGTTCGCCGACCCCGGGACCGGCGAAGGTGGCGCCGACGACGACCTGGCGCTCGCGGTCGACGAGGATCCGTGCCCTGCCCCGGTAGTCGGGACGGTATTGCAGGGCGCCCGCGAGAAGGCCGATCTCGTGGTCGACGACCTCGACGGCGCGGCCGGTGCGTTCGGCCTCGGCGGCGGTCAGTCCGACGGCGGCGACCTCGGGATCGGTGAAGACGACGCCGGGGACGGCCTCGACGTCGGCCGTGCTGCTGTGCGGTGCCCAGCGACCGGTGCCGAGTTGTTCGCCGCGGGCGCGGGCGGTGATCACGGCTCCGGCGACGCGGGCCTGGTACTTGCCCTGATGGGTGTAGAGCGCCCGGCGGTTGACGTCGCCGACGGCGTACAGCCAGTTCCCCGGGACCCCGGTGACGGTCAGGTTGTCGTCCACGGCGATCCAGTCCCCCGGGGCCAGCCCCACGGTGTCCAGCCCTATGTCCTGCGAGCGCGGCGCCCGGCCGACGGCGAACAGGATCTCGTCGACGGTGAGTTCACCGCCCTCCGACAGCGTGACGCGGACCGCGCCGTCGCTCAGCCGCTCGGCTGCGACGACCGAGACGCCGAACCGCACGTCCGCGCCGGCCTCCCGCAGCCGCTCGGTGACCAGTTCGCCCGCGAAGGGCTCCATCCGCGGTAGCAGCCCGGCCCCGCGGGCGAGCAAGGTCACCTGGCTGCCCAGGGCCTGCCAGGCGGTGGCCATCTCGACGCCCACCACGCCGGCGCCGACGACCGCCAGACGCGGCGGCGCCTCCTGGGCGGAGGTCGCCTCCCGGCTGGTCCAGGGCCGCAGCTCGTCGACCCCGGGCAGCGCGGGGAGCGCAGCCCGGCTGCCGGTGCACACGGCCACGGCGTGCCGTGCCCGCAGGCGTACGGTGCCGCCCTCGGGGGTCGACACGGTCACCTCGCGCTCCCCCGCCAGGCGTCCGTGGCCGCGGAGCAGTTCGATTCCGGCAGACGCGAGCCACTCGACCTGGCCGTCGTCCTTCCAGTCCGCCGACATGCGGTCGCGGTGCGCCAGGACGGCCTTGGTGTCCAGCGGGCTCCCGACAGCGGGATCAAGGCCGGGCATGTGCATGGCGTCGGCGCGGAGCAGGGCGGGGCGCAGCAGTGCCTTGCTGGGCTCGCAGGCCCAGTACGAGCACTCGCCGCCGACCAGTTCGCTCTCCACGATGACGGTGCTCAGGCCCGCGGCGGCGGTGCGGTCCGCCACGTTCTCACCGACGGGGCCGGCCCCGATCACGATGACGTCGTAGGTGCGGGTGTTCTCGGTCGTCATGAGTCCTCCGGTGAACGGACTCCGGCCGGACGGCCGGTGCCGTCTCCCAGCCTCGACCGGCAAGGGGGCGTCCCGCATCAGTCACCTGACGGTGTCCTTCCTGACCGGCCCGGTGTCCGGGTGCTCGCCGCCAGCTTCGGGGACGGCCGGCGGGCCACGTGTTGACAGGGCGAGGACGCCCATGCCACGATCGTCACCGGTTTAAGCGGTGACGATGACGAGCGAGCGGCTCACCCGTGTTCACACGTGTGGACCCGCCCGGCACCGGCCGGGATCGTTGCCGCCGCGAAGGAGCACACTGACCATGGCAAGAAAGCCGAAGCCGGGGCCGGAGCCTGAGCCGAACTCGGACACTGAGCCCGAGCCGGAGGCCGAGGGCGCGCCGGTGGGCCGGCGGGCGATGCTGGGCATGCTCGGCGCGGGCGCGGCGGGACTCGCCACAGCGCCCTACCTCCAGCGCAAGTGGGAGGACTTCCTCGCCGCCGCCTCCCAGGTCGACGCATCCGGCCTGACCGGCCTGCTGCCCAACCCGGGCGGCTTCCGGTACTACAGCGTCGTCGGCTCGGTGCCGCACAAGGACGAGACGAACTACCAGCTGCGGGTCACCGGACTCGTGGAGCGGCCCCGGCACTACACCCTCGACCACCTGCGCGCGATGCCGCAGGCCAGGGTCGTCCACGACGTCGTGTGCACCGACGGCTGGCGGGTGGAGAAGGTGCCCTTCGACGGCGTGCGGCTGGCGGACATCCTCGACGACGCCGGGGTGCGCTCCCCGGGCGCGGCGATCCGGTTCACCTGCTTCGACGGCGCCTACAGCGAGAGCCTCACGCTGGAACAGGCCCGCCGCTCGGACGTCCTGGTGGCGCTGAACATGCAGGACAGGCCCATCTCGCACGCGCACGGCGGCCCCGTCCGCCTCTACGTGGCGCCCATGTACTTCTACAAGTCGGCCAAGTGGCTGTCCGGTATCTCGGTCATCGACAAGGTCGTCCCCGGCTACTGGGAGGAGCGCGGCTATGCCGTCGACGGCTGGCTCAACGACGCCGACCGGCGCGGCAATGCGGCCTGAGGCGGCCGGCAGGGTCCGCCGCTTCAGCCCCGCGGAACGCTGGGTCCACCGGGCCACCGGCCTCCTCATGCTGGTGTGCCTGTCCACCGCCGCCTGCCTGTACTTCGGGCCGCTGGCCCAGCTCGTCGGGCGGCGGTACCTGATGGTCACGCTCCACGAGTGGTCCGGCATCCTGCTGCCGCTGCCCTTCGTGCTGGGGCTCGGCTCCCCCGCCTTCCGCGCGGACCTGCGCCGGATCAACCGCTTCTCGGCCTACGACCGGCAGTGGCTGCGCGCCGCCCGCAGGCGCCGCAACCGGCACGCGGCCCGCCCGGCCGGCAAGTTCAACGCGGGCCAGAAGCTCTACGCGGGCTGGATCGCCGGCGCCGTGCTGGTGATGATGTTCACCGGCCTGCTGATGTGGTTCATGGGGCTGCTGCCCTCCATCTCCCGCACCAGTGCGATCTTCGTCCACGACATCCTGGCCTGGGCGATCGCCATCGTCCTGCTCGGGCACATGCGCAGGGCCCTCGAGGACCCGGAGGCGAGGCTCGGCATGCGGACCGGCTACGTCAGCAGGTCCTGGGCACAGCGGCACCACTCGCAGTGGCTGGGCAAGGACCGTACGACGACCGCAACGACCACGCCGACCGAAGCGGACAAGGTGTGACCCCCGTCGTATGACCTCACACCTCCTGCGGGCGACGGTCCGAGCCCCCGGTGCGCCGACCGTCAACTGACTGATGCGGCCGCGCATCGCGTGCCGCCAGAGTGGGACCTGGCCGGCGTAGCGGACGAACGAACCCGCCGGCCCACCCGATGTTCTTCTGATGTGACGTGCAACATGTGTCGCCGCAGTCAGGCGCACACCTCCTTCTCAGATTGGGAAAGCAATGAAGAAAGCTCTCGCTGTCCTCGCGGCCGGTGTGCCGCTGGCCGCCGTCGCGGTGTATCTGCCGAACGCGTCGGCGGAGCCCACGAGCACCCCCGTCTCCGCGCCGCCGGCCTGTGCGGCGCCGTCCCTGCAGGCCCCGGCCGGCACCGCGGTGGAGTCCGTGACGGCGGTCCGCCAGCCGGGCGGCACCGTCCACGGCACCGGCATCCTGGGCGGCACCGCGGAGAACGTCCCGGCCTACTGCGATGTGACGGTCACCCTCACGCACCCGGGCGACAACGACCACGCCAAGGTGCGGACCTGGCTGCCCCTGGAGCAGTGGAACGGCCGCTTCCAGGCCCTCGGCGGCAGCGCCTACAGCGCCGGGGACAACGGCGTCGGCCTGGCCAACGCCGTCAAGAGCGGCTACGCGGCGACCACCACCGACGCCGGCGTCGGCGACGTCGTCGACACCGGCTGGGTGCTGGACGGCAAGGGCCAGGTCAACGCCGCGCTGCTGAAGAACTTCGCCTCCCGCTCCGCACACGAGGCAACGGTCGTCGGCAAGGCCGTGGTGGCCGGGGTCTACGGCAAGCGCGCCGCCTTCTCCTACTTCACCGGCTGCTCCACCGGCGGACGCCAGGGCTACATGGAGGCCCAGCGCTACCCCGGCGACTACGACGGCATCCTCGCCGACGCACCCGCCGTCAACTGGGACGAGTTCGAGGTCGCCACCCTGTGGCCGCAGGTGGTCATGAACAACGAGAAGACCTACCCGACCGACTGCGAGTTCAAGGCCTTCACCAGCGCCGCCGTCCAGTCCTGCGACGCGCTCGACGGCGTCAAGGACGGCCTGGTCAACGACCCGTCCCGGTGCGACTTCGACCCGCGCCGGCTGGTCGGCACCACGGTCGTGTGCGAGGGCAAGGAGCTGACCATCACGGCGGCCGACGCCACCGTCGTCCGCAAGATCTGGGACGGCCCGCGCACCACGTCGGGCAGGAAGCTGTGGTCCGGCGTCCCGATCGGCGCCGACCTGAGCGGTCTTGCCGGCATCACGAAGGACACCGACGGCCCGGTCAAGGGCGCGCCCTTCCAGGTGCCCGCCCTGTGGGTCCAGCTCTTCCTGGAGAAGGACCCCTCCTTCGACGTCTCGACGATCACCTACAGCGACTTCACCACGCTGTTCAAGCAGTCCGAGGCCGAGTACGACAAGGTCATCGGCACCGACGACCCGGACCTGTCCGCCTTCCGCAAGTCCGGCGGCAAGCTGATCACCTGGCACGGCAGCGCCGACCAGTTCATCCCCACCGCCGGCACCGTGCAGTACCACGACCAGGTCGAGCGGGAGATCGGCAGCGCCGAGAGGACCGACGACTTCTACCGTCTCTTCCTCGCCCCGAACACCGCCCACTGCGGCCTCAACGGCGCCGACGGCTCGGCCGACGGGCTCGGCGCGCTGACCTCCTGGGTCGAGCACGGCAAGGCGCCCGCGACCCTGCCCGCCACCCTGATCAACGCCGACGGCCAGGCCGTCACCCGCGACCTGTGCAGCTACCCGCAGGTGTCCCGCTACAAGGGGGACAACGCGGACCCGGCTCTGGCCTCCAGCTTCCGCTGCGTCTCCCCGTCCCGGCACTGACCGGGCCGACCACCAACCCCTGATCTGAGAAAGGCCGAACCAACATGAGCACGCAGACATCGGCGCCGTCGAGCACGGCGGGCGCGGGCGAACGCTCCTCCCTGCGGAGGCTGTACCTGGGCCGCGGTGTCCTGGCCGTGGTGTGGGCACTGGCGTTCGCCAAGGCCCACGGGGACCTCGACGCGGCGGCGATCACGCTGCTGGTCGCCTACCCGCTGATCGACGCGGTGTCCTCGCTGATCGACCACCGCGCCACCCCCGACGGCTCGGAGCGCCGCGTCATCGCGTTCAACGGGGTGCTCAGCACGCTGGCCGCCGTCGCGCTCGGTTTCGCCGGCGCCGGCGGCGTGGCGCCGGTGCTGCATGTGTTCGGCGCCTGGGCGCTCGTCTCCGGTGCCGCCCAGGTGGTCGTGGGAGTGCGGCGGCGCGGCCCCGAGCTGGGCAAGCAGTGGCCGACCCTGATCTCGGGCGCGCTGTCCTTCCTGGTCGGCATCACCTACAACATCCAGGCGGCGGGCGACAACCCCTCGCTCGACGTGCTGTCGGTGTACGCCACGGGCGGCGGGGTGTGGTTCATCCTCCAGGCCCTGCTGCTGGGCTGGAAGTCCCGCCAGCTACGCACCAGCACCGCCTGACAGCAGCACCGCCGCCGTCCGTCCGTCCGCGGCACGGAGCCCACCGAGCGGTGTGGCGGCCACCGATTTCAGCGTGATCTTCAGGAGAGTGCCCTCATGGCCAGAACCAGTGTCACCTTCGACAGCGCCGGCATCGAGCTGGCCGGTCACCTCTACGTCCCCGACGCACCGGCGGCGGGGCCGCGGCCCGCGGTCGTCGTCGGCCACCCCGGCACCGGGGTCAAGGAGCAGGCGGCCGGCCTGTACGCGGGCCGGCTGGCCGAGCAGGGCTTCGTCGCGCTCGCCTTCGACTCCGCCTTCCAGGGCGAGTCCGGTGGTCTGCCGCGCGGTCTTGAGGACCCCGCTCACCGGGTGGAGGACCTCAAGGCCGCGGTCACCTTCCTCACCACCCGCGGTGAGGTCGACGCCGACCGCATCGGCGCCCTGGGCATCTGCGCCTCGGGCGGTTACGTGCTGAGCGCCACCGGAGGTGACCACCGGATCAAGGCGGTGGCCACCGTCAGCGGCGTCGACATCGCCCGCCAGTTCCGATTCGGCGCCGACGGCGCCCAGGACCTCGCCGTCTTCCAGGGGATGCTGGACGCCGCCGCCCAGGCCCGCACCGCGGCCGCCCTCGGAGTGGAGCCCGCGGTGCTGCCGATCTTCCCGGAGACGGCCGAGCAGGCCGGCGCACTCGGCGGGGAGCACGGCGTGGAGGGCTTCGAGTACTACTGCACCCCCCGCGGGGCGCACGAGCGGTCGGCGAAGTTCTTCGTCTGGGAGAGCGTCGACAAGATGGCGGCCTTCGACGCCTTCCACGCCGTTCCGCTGATCGGCGACCGCCCGCTGCTGCAGATCGTCGGCACCCGGGCCGTCACCTCGTGGATGGCGGTCGAGGTCCACCAGCGTGCCGTCGGCCCCAAGGAGCTGCACTGGATCGAGGGCGCGAGCCACGTCGACCTCTACGACAAGCGGGAGTGCGTCGACCCCGCGGTCGCCAGGCTCACCGGCTTCTACACCGCCCGCCTGGGCGCCGCGGGCTGACCCCGCCGCACAGCGGCGCGCGAAGGGGCCGGCAGCGGAGGCTGCCGGCCCCTTCGTGCGGGCACGACGCCCGTCAGGCGCCGCCGTCCGCCTTCCCCAGCCGTCTCCTGAGCTGCGCGAGCCACAGGACGTTCAGGCGCTCCGTCCACACCGGGGCCAGCGCGTCGATGGACCTGGCGACGGGGCCGCGGACCACGTTCTCGGTCACCACAAGGGTGCCGTCCGCGACCGGGGTGAGCAGCCAGGCCTGGTACAGCTGCACACCGCTGCCGATGCCCGACCAGCCGAGCCGGCTGTGCGGCACGTGTTCTCCCAGGCAGATCTCGAACGGGTGGTCGTGGAACCGCACCGCGAAGGCGCCGGCGACCGCCCCGGTGCGCGCCTCGGTGACGCCCGGGACCCATTCCGGCCATCGCGCCACGTCCGTGAGCAGGGCGAAGGCCGTACTGGGCGGAGCGTGCACGACGGCCTGCGCGCGGCAGAAGCCATGTGCCTGGTCCGGCGAGAAGCCGGCCGGCCAGTGGATGTCCGGATGGCTGTCCGACGCGCCGACCATCCGGTTCCCCTCTCGTGGTGCCGGGTGGCATCCCACGCGGCCACCGGGGGTCCGTCCATGCCGTCCCGGCGTCCACTGTGCGCGCAGGCGCGGGGCACGGCATACGTCGAATGACTGAGCGGGGCCGAACCCGTCGGTCCGCGTCCGCCGCGCTCAGCCCTCGCCGTTCCCGGAGGCCCCTTCGAGCCGGGAGAGCGCGTCGCGCAGCGCGGCCCGCGAGCTGATGCCCAGCTTGGGATAGATCTGGTACAGATGCGTGCCGATGGTCCGATGGGACAGGAAGAGCTGTTCGGCGATCTGCTTGTTGGTCAGTCCGGTCGCCGCGAGCGTGGCGATCTGCAGCTCCTGGGCGGTCAGCGCCGCGGCTCCCAGGCGGGCGCCGGCCGCCGACTGGCCGCTGGCGCGCAGCTCGGCCGCGGCGCGCTCCGCCCAGGGCCTGGCCCCCAGGCGCTGGAACCCGTCCAGCGCCTGCGTCAGTTGTTCGCGGGCCTGCGCCGTGGCACGCAGCCGCCGCAGCCGCTCACCGTGGAAGAGCCGCACGCGCGCGACGTCGAAGGGCCGGCGCTCCTGGTCGGGCAGGGACAGTGCCCGCTCGAAGAGCGCGACGGCCTCCTCCCCCGGCGTGGTCATCGCCTCGCAGGCCAGCACCAGGAGCTCCAGCCGGGGCGAGAGACCGGCCATCTCGGAGTCGCGCATGGCGGCGGCGTGGGCGGCTGCCTCCTTCTCCCGGCCGGTCCTGATGGCCGCCTCGACCAGATCCATCGTGCCCCACATGGCGATCGGGATGTAGGGGGCGACGGTTCCCGGCGGGCTGAGAGCGCTGCCGTGCTGGTACGCGGTCTCGAAGTCGCCGCTGCCGAGGGCGGCCAGCGTCCGGGCGTGGCAGGCGAAGTAGCGCGCGCCGTGGGTCCCGCGCGGTGTCGCCCAGCGGATGATCTCCTCGGTCAGCGCGGCACTGGTCTCCCCGTCGCCCCGCACACCGGCCACCGCCGCCTGGATGTACTGGAAGTACCAGGCGTAGAACCGGTAGTCGTGGTCCTCGCACAGCCGCAGCCCCTCGGCCGCCAGCTCCGCGGCGTCGTCCCACCTGCCCAGGTGGAAGTAGTCCAGGCCGAGGTGCATCAGCGCGCCCAGGTACCTGCGGACGGGCGCGGTGCCCGCGCGGCCCTGCTCCACCAGCCGGCGGGTGGCCCACCGGAATTCCCCGAGGCGGTCCGCGAAGACCGCGGCGGTGCCGACGCGCACCACCTGGGTGGGGTCGTCGCCGAGGGCGGCGATCAGCTTCGTCAGCCGGGGCAGGGCCTCGGGTCCGGTGCGCGCCGGGTCGCCGAAGGTCCTGATGATCACCCAGAGCAGTTCGGGCGGTGCGGGGGTGAGCCGGTCCATGAACGCGAGCAGCGGCTGCCACAACGTCGCGTCACCGCCGTACCAGCACAGCAGCACCAGCAGATGCAGAGCCTCGACGAGGGCCGCGTCCGAGGCGTCGTAGCCGTGGTCCCCGGCTTCGATCGCGCCGACCAGGAGCCGGTACGCGGTGTCGATGTCGCCGTCCCTGTTGATCAGGAGGAACGCGGACGCGGCCGCCGCGTGCAGCGACTCGCGCCCCGTGGCGGGGTGGGCCAGCTGGGCGCCGGCGAGCAGCCGCGAGGCGTCCTCCAGCTCGCCGCCGGAGTCCACGCCGACGTAGGCCGCCTCGGCCAGCCGGCGGCTCTCGTCGGCCGCCGCGGGGCTGAGCCCGGCGGCCCGGGTGAGCGCGGACACCGCACCGAGCGCGTCGCCGCGCCGCAGCCGGCGCCGCGCGGCCTCCTCCAGCAGCGCGGCGACCGTCTCGTCCCGGCCCACGGCGGCCTCTCCCAGGTGCCAGGCCCGGCGCTCCAGCTGGTCGCCGAGTACGCCGGCGAGCGCCTGGTGGGCTCTTCTGCGCTCCGAGGCGGTCGCCAGATCCACCACGGTGGAGCCGATCAGCGGATGCCGGAAGGACAGCCGCTGGTTGTCCGCGGAGACCGTCACCAGCCGGCTCCGCTCCGCGGGGGCGAGGTCGTCCACGGAGCCGCGGCCGGCCGTGGCGGCCTCGACGCAGGCCAGGTCGCCGGTTCCGTCGAGGGCGGCGATCAGCAGCATCTCGCGGCTGCGGTCGGGCAGGCCGGCCACCCGCTCGGCGAATATGGCCTGCAGCCGTTCGCTCAGGGGCAGCACGCCGGGCACGGCCGCCAGGGCCGCGCGCTGCTCGGTGGAGAGCGCGGTGGGCAGCTCCACCAGCGCGAGCGGGTTGCCGCGGGCCTCGGCCGCGATGCGGCGCCGTACTGCGGGCGAGACATCGGGGTGGGCCAGGGCCAGCAACTCGGCCGACGAGGCGTCGTCCAGCGGCTCCAGCAGGCGGGTGCTCAGGCCGCTGGGCTCGAAGAAGCTGACGGCGCCCGCGCGGGAGGCGGCCAGGAAGCCGATACGGCTGCCGATGAGCCGGCGGGCCACGAAGCCGAGGACGGCGTTGGTCGCCCGGTCCAGCCACGGCAGGTCGTCGACCACGATCAGCAGCGGGGTGCGGACGGAGATCATCCGGAGCAGCAGCAGCGCCGCGGTGGAGGTCAGGAGGCGGTCGGGCGGCGGCCCGCTGCCGATGCCGACCGCGACCCGCAGGGCGTCGCGGTGGACGTCGTCCAGGATGTCGAAGTCGTCGAACAGCGGGACGAGCAGCTGGTTGAGTCCGGCCTAGCTGATGTCGGCCTCGAACTGCACGCCGGCCGCGCGCAGGACCCGGGCGCCGCCCCGCGCCGCGCCGGCCGCCACGGCGTCGAGCACGGCGGTCTTCCCCACGCCCGCCTCGCCGGAGAGCAGCAGAGCCGCTCCCTGGACCTCGGAGTTGCCGAAGAAGGACTGGATGAACGAGAGGTCCCCGTCGCGACCGACCAGCCGCGTGGAGGCAGGGCAGCCCCCCGGGTCCATGTCGTTCATCGGGCTGCCTCCAACGGCCGGCTCATCGCAGCCCGGGTCCGCTGCCGACCTGGCTGCGACAGCGCCAGGGCCCGAGTCTAGAGGATGTCCGGATTGCGCCTCTGACCTCGGCCGACCTCATCGAGCCGCACCGGGACGGCGGCAGCTCCGACCTGCCGGCGGCATCCGCGCGGGAGGACACCGGAAGAAGCGGTGTCCGTGGCAGCGAGCCGAGGCGGGTGGCCTCTACACGACGTCGAATTCGTTGCCCTCGGGGTCCTGCATGGCGGCGGCGTAGAGCCCCGTGTCCGGCTCATCCTTGATCCGCAGCACGGTGGCACCAGCCTTGACGAGGCGCTCCACCGCGGCATCGACCCGCTGCGTGCGGACGTCCAGCGGGACGTCACGGCCCCCGCCGACCTTCAGGTCGAAGTGCCAGCGGTTCTTGGCGACCTTCGGCTCAGGGACCTGCTGGAACCACACCCTTGGTCCCCCTCCGGCGGGGTCGATGATCGACTCCGGAATGTCCCCGGCACCGTCGGGCAACTCCGCCTCGGGCACCCCCACCGCCGCCCAGTAGGCACGCCACGTCGCGTGCCCGCCGGGCGGAGGCTCAGGTACGTAGCCCAGGGCCTCGGCCCAGAAAGCCACCATTCGCTGCGGATCGGAGCAGTCGATCGTCACCTGCACTGTCATCTCCATGCTCGGAGCGTCCCAGACAGGTCTGACAGACGATCCCCGGATCCGCCGGCCCGCGTCCTACGCTGAGCCCCGTCCGAACTACCGGGGAGAAGCATGACAAGCAGGTTCACCGAGCTGACCGTCGACTGCCACGATCCGGAGAGGCTCGCGGCCTTCTGGTGCGAGGTCTTGGACTTCGAGGTGATCGACCGGAGCGGGGACAAGGTCGAGATCGGCTCCTGGGTGCCGACCGTGGAGGAGGTCCGTGCCCGCCAGATGCCGCCCACCCTGGTGTTCATCCGCGTGCCCGAGGGCAAGACCGTCAAGAACCGGCTCCATCTCGACGTCAGTCCGATCGACGGCAGCACCGAGGACGAGGTGACCAGACTGCTCGGCCTCGGCGCCACCACGACGGACGTGGGCCAGGGCCCGGACCGGAACTGGGTCGTCATGGCCGACCCCGAGGGCAACGAGTTCGACGTCCTGCGCACCCTGGCACCGCAGGACTAGGCCGCGGTTCTGGTCCGCATCTGGCCGGCGGTGCCGCAGCGACGGCGGGCGGGCCGGTTCCGAGGAACCGGCCCGCCCTTTCCGTGGTGCCGGAACTACCAGCGCTCGGCGACGTGGAGGGCCACGGCGACCGGCGGCACCACATAGGGGGTGTCGCTGCTGAACACCAGTTGGGCGTCGTACTCACCGGGCTGCATGATCTCCGGGACGTCGGAGTCCAGCGTGACGGTGACGGTCACGCTCGCACCGGGCTGCAGGGTGATCCGGCTCCTGGACTCGCTGAGCCAGCTGACCTCGGCCCGGTCCTGCTGGTCGTATCCGGGGAGGTGCTCCACCGTGTTCGCCACCCCGTTGTCGCTGTCCGGGCCGCCGAACTTGTACAGGCCCAGGGCGCTGCCGCTGCGATAGGTCGCGGTGGGGGCGTTGGGCAGCACGCTCCAGCCGCCGGTCTGCGGGTCGAACGCGAAGCCCTGGTTGGTGACGAGGGTTCCGCTGACGCCGCTGGAGACGACCAGCAGGCCGTTGGCGGACGTGTAGCTCGAACCCCACAGCGGGATCGGCATGTCGGGAAGCCGGGACCAGCTGTCGGCGTCGGGGTCGTAGACGTAGGCGTGCTTGATCGGCTGGTTCCCCGGCACCCCGTCGGTCTGTGCCACGCCCCCGGCGCAGTAGAGGTTGCCGTCGATGCCCGCGCACGACTCCCAGGCGACCTTCTCCGGGTACGAGGCGATCGCCGACCAGCTGTCGGTGGCCGGATCGTAGACGCTGGCGTCGGTGGTGTGGCAGATGTACGCCTCGCAGCCGCCGACCGTGTACAGCTTGCCGTCGAGCGTCGCGGTGCCCGCTCCGCCGTAGGGCCGGGGTGCGGGTGCGCCGGTGGTCCAGGTGTTGGCGGCGGGGTCGTAGATCTCCGTCTTGGGGTCGGGGTCGCCGAAGAGCCCGAAGCCGCCCGCGACGTAGAACCTGCCGTTGATGAAGCCGTGGGCGGGGGCGGTCCTGCGGTCCTGCGCGCCGGCCAGCTGGGTCCAGCTGCCGGTGGACGGGTCCAGGGCGTAGAGGTCGCTGCTCGGCCCGTTGTCCATGTACCCGTCGGCCGAGTAGATCTTGCCGCCGTACGCGCCGGCCGCGTTGTCTGCGACGCTCTGCGGGAAGGCGGGTGCGCTCTCCCAGACGCCACCGGACGGCACGGCGTTCGCCGCGGCCTTCGGTGCGGCGGGACCGGCCGTCAGGGGCAGCGGGGAGAAGTCCCCCTTGGTGCGCTGCAGCGGTGCGCCCTGGACGGCGGCGGCGTGCGGGGCGCCGGACCTCTCTCCCACCCGCAGGGTCGCCGGAGCGCCGCCGGTGTTCCTGACCGTCAGTTTCCGGGTGGTCCGTCCGCCCCAGCCGACCGATGCGCTGATCGGGTCCGACGTGACCTGCAGCCGGCCGGCCTTGAGCTTGTAGGACGCGGAGACCGTGCTGTCGGCCGCCACCTTCACCTTCTCGGACAGCGCGGTGTAGGGGCGCTTCGCCACCGCGAGGTCGCGCTTGCCCGTCTCAGGGGAGAAGAGGGAGTAGTAGCCGTCCCCGAGCTTCGGGTCGTCCGGGGTGGCGACCGTCGTCGCGGTCACGGCGGGGTCGTCCTGGCTGGTGACCGTGGCGCCGATCAGGCCGCTGCCGGTGTTGACGTCCGCCACCGTGCCCACGACCAGGCCGCCCGGGGTGGGGGTGTAGTCGCGCTGGCCGACGAAGACGTTGTCGACTCCCCAGAACTCGCCCCAGGAGGCGGTGTAGTGGAAGCGCAGTCGCACACCCGGCTTGCCGGCGTAGTCGGTGAGCGGCACCTCGATCCGGCCGGGGCCGACCGTCCCGATGGTCGTGGACCAGACGTTCTTCCAGGTGGCGCCGCCGTCGTCGGTGGCGTCCACCTCGATCGTCTGCTCGGGGTAGTTCTGGTACATGGTGTTGAAGGCGAGCTCGGGGACCGATGCGTGGCTCAGGTCGTACACCGGGCTGATCAGCTGGGTGTCCTGGAAGGCGCCGTAGCCGAAGTGGCCGCTGTCGGCGATGGCGAACGCACCGTCACCGCCGGTCCTGTTGCCCCGCGCGTGGGGGTCGTCGAACTCCCAGCCGCCGGTGGTGCCGTCGGCGTTGACGACGCTCCAGCCCGTCGGTGCGGCGGTGCTGGAGGTGAAGCCCTCGGTGGGACCGGCCAGATGCACGGCGTAGCCGGCGGCCGTGGCCTGCCAGGGGTCCGTCGGCACGGACAGGTTCACGGTCCTGCGGACGTCGCCGAAGGTGACGGTCTTGTCGACCCCCTGGTATCCGGGCAGGGAGGCCGTGACGTGCAGGGTGTAGTCGTGCCCCCGGGGCAGGGTCATGGTGTACGCGCCGGTGGCCGGGTCGGTCCACACCGGGCCGCCGGGCACGCCGTCGGCGGTGATCCTGGCGTAGAGCGGCCAGCCGTGGCCGGAACCGTCGGTCACCTTGCCGGAGATCGTCTGGCTGGGCAGCGGCGACAGCGCGAAGTTCCTCGTCAGCGTGGCGCCGTCCGCGACCGCCACGGACTTGGCGGTGCCGGTGGCGTAGGCGAAGGCGTCGACGGCGACGTCATAGCTGCCGACCGGCAGCGTCAGCGAGTACGCGCCCTTGGCGTCGGTCCGGACGGCCGAGTCGCCGACCGTGACGGCCGCTCCCGCCACCGGCCTGCCGGTGGCCCGGTCGGTGACGGTGCCGGACAGGTCGCCGTGCGGGCCGCTGCGGAACGCCGCCAGGCCCTTGGGGGTGCCCAGGCCGGTCGGGCCGTCGTAGCCGGCGGTGCCGTTGCACAGGTAGGCCGGATCGCAACTGCCGTTGCTGCCGCCGGTCACGTCGTTGAGCCCGGCCCCGGAGGTCGCGTAGGGATAGGAGTTGGGGTACGTACCGGGGACCGGAGTGCCCGCGACGGCGTAGACGCCGGCGATGATGGGCGCCGAGACGCTGGTGCCGCCGTAGACCTGCCAGCCGCTGGTTCCGTAGGTCTGGTAGACCGCGACACCGGTGTCCTGGTCGGCGACGGCGGAGACGTCGGCGACGGAGCGGTTCGGGCAGCCGGTGTCCTTCTGGAACGCCGGCTTGGGCTCATAGGCCGAGCAGCCGGAACCGGCGCTGTTCCAGGCGGCCTCGGACCAGCCGCGGGCGGTGCCCGGGGCACGGACCAGCGAGGTGCCGCCGACCGACGTCACGTACTGCGAGGAGGCGGGGTAGGCCACCCCCATGCCGTAGTCACCCGACGAGGCGACCACGGCCACACCGGGGTGGTTGTAGTGGGGGTCGTACGCCGTCGCCTCTGCGGGGTCCTCACCGCTGCCCTGCGTGTAGTCCGAACCGTAGGAGTTGGAGACGTACTTGGCGCCGAGCGCGACCGCCTCGTCGACCGCCGCGCCGAGGCTGTCGAGGCCGTTGTCGTCGGCCTCGACCAGCAGGATGCGCGCGTTGGGCGCGACCGCGGAGACCATGTCCAGGTCCAGCGATATCTCGCCGGCCCAATCGGTGTTCGGTTCCGGGTAGTCGGTGCCGCCGCGCTGGTCGACCTTGCGGAAGCAGCCGGTGTCCGACGTGCACGCCGGCAGCCCGTACTGCTCGCGGTACACGGCGAGGTCGGCTTCCGCGGCGGGGTCGTCGAAGGCGTCGACGATGGCCACGGTCTGTCCGGTGCCGCCGCCTTCGGGCAGCGCGTAGGCGTCCTGCAGGTCGGCGGGTCCGTAGCCGACAGGGGTGTCCACGGCGGACCGCAGCCCCTCGACGGGCTTGACGTCGGTGCGGCGGAGGGCGTAGCACGCGGCGTCGCCCTTCGCGGGCGTGGCACAGGCCGGTTCGAAGGGGAGGCGCTGGTCCGCGGAGGCGGAAGCGGGGGCGGCGGGCGCCGTGGCCGTGGAAGGCGCCGCGCGAGCGGGTGACTGGAGGCCCAGCACGGCGATCACGGCCGCGCTGGACACGGCGATCAACAGATCGAGGGCGCGGGTTCCGCCGTCCCTCTTCCTGGGTTGGAACACGTTCGACTCCCTGTGTTGGGGGCGCGGCACGGTTTTCGTTGCGGACACGTCGGATGAGGGGACGGATCGGCGTGGGACCGGGTGGGCGACGGTGTGGACCGTTCGCGGGGTTCCGGGACGGCGCAACCGCCTGGCGTCAACGATCAGAGTTAAGGCTTGTGGCCAGCAGATGTATAGATCAAACTCGTGTCTGGTATCGCCACTTGGCGGATCGCGCCATGACGGGGCCGCCGGCCTGCCGGCCGGTGACGAGCAGGAGGACGACCGGTGCTCGGTGCCCTGGGGATCAGCGAGTTCGACGAACGGGTCTACCGCGCGTATCTCGCCAAGCCGGACCGGTCGGCGCGGGAGATCGCCGAACACCTAGGCACCACGTCCAGCCGGATCCGGCACGCGGTGGCCCGGCTGGTCGAACTGGGCGTGCTACGCAGGGAAGGGCAGGGCCAGTACCGGCCGGTCAGCCCGCGGACCGCGTTGAGCGCGCTGGTCGCCAGGCGGCGAGCCGATACCGAGGCGGCGTTCACCTCGGTGTGGGACGCGGTCGACGACCTGGCGAGCGAGTACCGCGCCACCCGGCTGCAGGGGGATCCGAGCGAGCTGGTGGAGGTGATCACCGGCGAGGAGGCGGTCACCCTGCGGGTGGCCGAGCTGACGCAGTCGATGCGCACCCACTTCGACGTCCTCGACCGGCCCCCGTACCTCGGCCCGTACACCGTGGAGTTGGAGGAGGACTTCACCAGGGACCTGCTGGGCCGCGGCATCGAGATACGGTCCGTCTACACCCCGGAGGCACTGGAGCTGCCCGGCAGGTTCCAGCTCATCACCCGCCTCGCCGGCCTCGGCGAGCAGGCCCGGTTCCTGCCCGCCCTGCCGTTCAGGCTGCGGATCATGGACCGCCGTGTCGCGCTGCTCGCGCTGATCGGAGGGCGGTACGACCGGATCGCCGTCGTCCACCAGTCGGGCCTGCTCGACGCGATCCTGGAGCTGTTCGACACCTACTGGCAGCGGGCGCAGCCCGTCATCTCGACGGCCCCGGAGACCACCGACCAGCCGGGCGCGGACGACCTCCTGCTGCTGAAGATGCTGCAGGCGGGCTACAAGGACCAGGCGATCGCCCGCCAGTTGGGCACGAGCACCCGCACCGTGACCCGCCGCATCGCCGCGATCGCCTCCCGCCTCGGCCTCGACACCCGCTTCCAGATGGGCACGGAAGCCGCCAAGCGCGGCTGGATCTGACGCTCGGGCCGAGACCCCCAACTCCTTCCCGTGCACCCCCGCATCCCGTCGCCCGCCCCTGCCTGCCCGGCGTCACCCGCGGCCGGCGCCCGGCGGCGTCTGCCTACTATGTGCACATGTTGGCCTACGCTCCGGCGCTCTTGTGTCTCCTGATGTTCTGCGCCGGCGTCGTCCACGAGCGCCGCCGGTTCAGCAACGCCGTTCTCCTGGGGCTGACCTTCCTCTTCGCCGGCAGCGCGTGGCTCTTCGAACTCCACCGGACGCACCCGGTGCTGGGCAGGAACCTGGCCATCGCGCTGCTGCTCGTCGTGGCGCTCGGCATCGTCACCCTGGCGTGGTTCCTGATCTCCAACGGCACCGTCATGGTGCGCAAGGAGGGCACGCGCCCCGCCAACCTGCTGTCCCTGCTCGCGGGTGTCGCCCTGGTGGCGCTGCTCGTCCTGCTGGTCGCCACGCTGATCCTGCGCAACCGCACCCTGGCGGCAGTGACCGGAACTGCCGTCGCCCTGACCGGCTACGTGGCCTTCCTGTTTCTCTGCTTCGTCGTCTACGCATTTCTCTACGGCCGCCTGAATCCGCCCCGAAGGGCCGACTACGTGGTGGTACTCGGCTCGGGCCTCGCCGGCGGAGCCACGGTGCCACCGCTGCTGGCCAGCCGGCTGGAACGTGCCCGCGCCGTCCACGCCCGGCAGTCACGGCGCGGCCGGCAGCCGGTGCTCCTCACCTCCGGCGGGCAGGGGCCTGACGAGAAGGTCCCCGAGTCGCACGCGATGGCGGACTACCTCGTCGAACGCGGCGTCCCGGCCGAGTTGATCGAGCGCGAGGACCGCTCCACCACCACGGAGGAGAACCTGCGGTTCAGCAGGAGGATCATGGAGAGCGCGAACCCCGACTACCGCTGCGTGATCGTGACGAACAACTACCACGCCTTCCGCGCGGCGCTGGCCGCTCGCAGGGCGGGAGTCAGGGGCTACGTGGTCGGTTCCCCCACGGCCGCGTACTTCTGGCCCAGCGCAATGATCCGCGAGTTCGCCGCGATCTTCCTCACCTACCGCCGCACCAACCTCGCCTTCTGCCTCCTGTTCTTCCTCGGCGGAGGAGCGATCTGGTGGCTCGGCTGACCGCCGGCGGATCGGCGGTATCGGGTACGCCGCGCAGGGCTGCCCTTCCAGCCGTCCCCACGACCGCGGGTGCGGTCGGCGCCGCCACGGCCGGCGCCGGCAGGCGCGGTGAGCCTCCGCGCTGCTCAGGCGCCGTGCGGCAGCCGCTGCTCCATGCGGTAATGTCTGCCGACTTCCCGTGAGATCAAGGGCATCAAATGACAACTGCACCTCCGCCTCCGCGTGAGGAAGACGACGAGCCGCCCAGCCTTCCTGACGCCGTGTGGGAAGAGTTCACCAAGGACACCGCCGGCAGGATCCGGGCGAGTGCGCCCAAGGAACCCTCGGCCCGCGCCCGCATGGTGACCGAGAGGTTGCGGCGCGAGGATGCGGAGAGAGCGGAACGCGCGCGGCGCTCGAAGCCGCGGTGGAGGGGCGGCAAGGGGCGCCGGCCCCAGGAGCCGGAAGGGTGGCGGACCGGACCTGCCTGGCAGGACATGCAGCGGGGCCGGCGAGGGCCGTGGCGGGACCGAATACGCACCCTGCTGATCGTCGCGGCGGTGGCGGCGCTGGCGCTGGTCGCGATCAACCCGTCGGGCGCACGCTCCCTGGTCCTCGGTCATGGGAACTCGTCCGGCAGCCACGAGGACTCCTCCGACAGCACGCCGCTCACACCCGAGACCGCGCAGCCGACCGCCGCACCGGATGCCGCCGCTGACCCCGACATCCCCACCACGAGTCACCCCTTCGCGGGGTCCCCTGCCCTCAACTGGGCCGCCGGCGCGGACGCCATCGTGCTGCCGCACGCCGAGAAGGTCGGCGATGTGACAGCGCGGCAGGTCGACGCCGCCCTGCGCGCGACGAAGGCATACCTGGTGGGCACGAACCTCGACCCGGCGGAACTGCGCGGCGGCTATCCGGACGCGGCCCTGCACGTGGTCGACCCGATCAACGGCGGACCCGCCCGGGTGAAGGCCGCCCTGAGCTCACCGAGCGCCAAGACCGATCCGACCGTGTGGTTGACCCGCTACGACCCCCACGAGGTCCGGCTCGTGGGCGACGTGATCAAGGTCCGCGGGCGGATGACGTTCACCAAGTCCGACCACGAGTCCGTACGGGTGCACACCGACTACACCTACGTCTACGCCTTCACGAAGGCCGGAAACGGTGACGGGACGGTGCAGCGGCTCATCGCGCGGCGCGTGGTGGACACGCAGTGGTACCCGCGGGGGGCGCCAGGAAAGGTGCAGCTCGTCAGGATCGACGCCTACTTCGGCGGCTCGGGCTGCGAGCACGACGGCTACCTGCATCCCTCGCCGTCCGAGAACTCGGGCGTGAACCCCTCCGGGCCTGTCACGGACCCGTACGACCGCAGCAAGCCGTTGGACAAGCCCGGCACCTGCGGAGTAGCCAGCCGTACGTGAGCCTCAGGCCCGCCCGGGCCGGCTGCGGAAGCCCGACGGCGCGGGACCGGCGACCACGGCGCCCCGAAGGCCATGTGAGCCTCCGGGGTGCCGTCACGCCGAGGTACCGGGCGCGCCTCAGGAGTCGAAGTGCCAGAGCTTCGCGCTACTGGTGCTGCAGGCGCTGATCACGACCTTGGTGCCGTTCTGGGACGTGTTGGGGCTCAGTGCGAGGCATTCGCCCGCGAACCCGGAGGCCAGCTGAAGGTGGCCGGCGAGGCCGGAGGCCTGCAGCTTCCATAACTGGCCGGGCTTGGAGGAGTCGCAGTTCTGCTGGTCGATGAGCGCTCCGTCGAATGCCACGCCGTTCTTGACGTTCATGCAGAAGCCGCTCCCCCTGTTCGTCAACGTGAAGAAGCCGTCGGAACCGACGCTCGTCGGCGCCCACCACTGGTTGTCCTCTCCGTCGCAGGACCACTCGTGGATGAGCGTGCCGAGCGCACCGGCCCCGTTGCCGTCCACCTCCGCACACTTGCCCGCGTGGTCGTTGACGATCTCGAAGAACCCGGCGGCGGCCGGCCGCACCGCGACCGGGGCCTTGGCGTCGGCGGCCTGCGCCGTGCCGGCGAACCCGCCGCAGCCAACGGCCAGGCCGACGACGGCCACGACGGTGCCCCACATGGTTCGACTCTTCATAGTTCTCTCCCGAACTCCGATGCGCAGTCTCGGCGCTCCGTTGTGGAGCACCTGCACGTACCGTGCCGCGCCGGGATTCGCCGGTCGAGCGCTGTTCCGCTCAGCGGATCAGCGAGGTGACGACCCCTCAACCCGTTCCGCTCGCTTTGTACATAAGGGTCCGCCTCACCGGGGCTGGCTTTATCCCAAAGTTCTCCCAACATCTCCGTCACCGGGGAACTTCGGTCTTGACTTACGCCTAGAGCCAGCTGAACATGCGTGCTGCGCCACACGGAAACACCGCCGGTCGCTGCTCGTCGAGCAGCAACCGGCGACCTCCGACCGCGCCCGGCGAAGGGCTTCCCGACCGACGCGACCGAGAACGCCGTGCAGGCCGGCATCACCGCGTCCGGCTACACGAACAACACCACCACGTTCCCGCCGCCCACCGAGTCCGTGATCAGCCTCAAGGCCCACGCCAACGGCAAGTACGTCGACGCGGCGAACAGCACCACCTCGCTCATCGCCGACGCCACCTCGGTCGGCACGAGCGAGACCTTCACCATGGTCGCCAACAACAACGGCACCGTGAACCTGAAGGCGCGTTCCGACAACCAGTGGGTCACCGCCGACGAGGACAAGGGGAACTCACCGCTGATCGCGAACCGCGGTGGCCCCGGCCCGTGGGAGACGTTCTACCTCCTCCACAACCCCGACGGCAGCGTCAGCTTCCGCACCTACAACAACCAGCACCTCGTCACAGCCGAGAACGCCGGCGCGGCGGCGCTGATCGCCAACCGGACCGCGATCGGCCCCTGGGAGGAGTTCGACCTCATCGCCGGCTGACACCGAACCGCGAGGAACACCGCGGCTGTCCCTACCCAGGCAACGGGGCAGGGACAGGCCGCCCGGCCGGCAGCCGAGCGAGGTTCCTGATCCGCGACCGGACCCCGAAGCACCCGGAAACCGGAGTCGAGCCGGGGTCGGGCTGAAGCGCATGTTCCGTATGTGGCTCTTGCGAACCTTGAGATAGCCCTCACATACTGCGTAGACGAACGGGGGGTTCTGTGGGGGGATGGTTCGTGGGGGGAACATCACGGATGCTCGGTGCCTCGACAGCGACTCCCATGTGTCCAGATCACGGCACAAGGGGACTCAGTTGCACAAGAGTTGGCGAAAGACGCGGGCTGCAGCGCTCGCGGTAGGGGCGGCGGCGGCGCTGACCGCAGGGGCCGTGGCGCCCGCGGGAGCCACCGGTGAGCGTCCGGCGCAGAGCGCCAGGGCGTCGGCGCCGGAGAAGGCCGAGGGGGCCGGGGCGAAGAGCTGGGTCACCCTCATCACCGGTGACCGGGTCGGCGTGAGCGCCGACGGCAAGCCGGTCGCGCTGCAGCACGGCAAGGGACGCGAGCACATCCCCGTCGAGTTACGGACCGCGCAGGGGCACGCGTACGCGCTGCCGCTGGACGCGGTGCGGCTGATCGACCAGGGGCGCGTCGACCGGCGGCTGTTCGACGTCACGACACTGAACCGGCCGGAGTACCGCAAGGCGCAGGCGCACGGCCTCCGGTACATCGTCAGCTACCAGGGCGCGGGTTCCGCCGCGAAGGCCGATCTGCACCGGGCCGACGGGGCCAGGGTCACGCGCACGTACGGCACGCTCGACGCCGAGGCCGTGACGGCGCCGGCGGGCCGCACCGCCGATGTCTGGCAGGCGCTGACGAACGCGCCGGCCAAGGGCACGCCGTACGCGGCCGCGGAGCCGGGCCTGAAGAAGGTCTGGCTGGACGCGGTGCAGAAGGCGTCGAGCCTCGACTGGAGCCGTCAGCAGATCGGCGCGCCGAGCGCGTGGAACGCCGGCTACGACGGCACCGGCGTGAAGATCGCCGTGCTCGACACCGGTGTCGACAAGGACCACCGGGACCTGGCGGGCCAGGTGACCGACGTGCAGAACTTCTCCACCGCCGACAATCCGGACGACCACTTCGGGCACGGCACGCACGTCGCGTCCATAGCGGCGGGCACCGGCGCGCAGTCCGGCGGCACGTACAAGGGCGTCGCACCCGGCGCGAAGATCATCTCGGGCAAGGTGCTGGACGACGACGGCTTCGGCGACGACTCCAACATCCTGGCGGGCCTGGAGTGGGCCGCCGAGTCCGGGGCGAAGATCGCCAATCTAAGCCTCGGCGGCACCGACACCCCCGGCACCGACGTGCTGGAGTCGGCCGTCGACACCCTGTCCGCGGACTACGGCACGCTGTTCGTCATCGCGGCCGGCAACGACGGCTCCGCCGCCGGGACGGTCGGCTCGCCGGGCAGCGCGGACGCCGCCCTGACCGTCGGCGCGGTCGACAAGGACAGCGCACTGGCCGACTTCTCCTCGCGCGGCCCGCGCGTCGGCGACGACGCCGTCAAGCCGGATGTGACCGCGCCAGGCGTCGACATCACCGCGGCCGCCGCTCCCGGCTCGGTCATCGACCAGGAGGTCGGCGAGAACCCGCCGGGCTATCTGACGATCTCGGGTACGTCGATGGCCACCCCGCATGTCGCGGGCGCCGCCGCCGACCTGGCGCAGGAGCACCCGGACTGGACCGGCCAGCAGATCAAGGCCGCGCTGGTCGCCGCGACCACCGACAGCGGCGCCGGATACTCGCCGTTCGAGCAGGGCACCGGCCAGGTCGACCTGGGCAAGGCCGTCAAGCAGACCGTCACGGCGAAGTCCGGCTCCACCAGCCTGAGTTACGCCACGGCCGTCTGGCCGCACGGAGACGACCCCAAGCAGACCAGGACGCTCACCTACACCAACACCGGCAGCCAGGCCGTCGCCCTCGCGCTCGCGGTGAAGGGCACGGACCCGCGGCAACAGACCGCGCCCGCCGGTTTCTTCACCCTCTCCGCCGATTCGGTGACGGTGCCCGCCGGGGGTTCGGCGAGCGTCGACGTCACCGTGGACACCACGCTCGGCGGCAGCGTCGACGGCGCCTACACCGCGTTCATCACCGCCACCTCGGCCGACGGCCAGACCGTCCGCACCGCGGCGGGCGTGACACGCGAGGTCGAGTCGTACGACGTCACGGTCAAGCACCTGGACCGGCTGGGGAAGGCCACCGGCGCCTACGACACCGCGCTGTTCCCGATGTCCGGTGACCTGGCAGGCCAGTTCATCCCGGTGTACGGCGCCGACGGCACCGCCACGATCCGCGTGCCCAAGGGCCGTTACATGCTCAGCAGCACCGTCTACGTCGGTGACGGCACCACGTGGGAGGGCGGCGACTGGATCAACCAGCCGGACCTGACCGTCGACCACACCACCGAGGTCACGGTCGACGCACGCACCGCGCGGCCGGTCGACCTCACCGTCCCGGACTACGCGGCCGTCGCCAGGTTCGCGGCGCCCGACTTCTCCGTCGAGACCCCGGACTTCACCCTCGACATCGGGATGTGGCTGGACAGTTACGCCAACTTCCGCACCGCGCACCTCGGCCCCGCCGTCGCCGCCGGCACCCTGCACGAGTCGTTCGCGGGCACCTGGACGAACGGCCACAAGCGCTACGACCTCGCGTACGGCGCCGGCAGGACCACGCTGGCGACCGGCTACGTCAGACACGCCAAGGCCGCAGAACTGGCCAGGATCAAGGTCGCGGTCGGCACCTCGGTGAAGGGCAAGAAGGGCGTGCTCCTGGTCTTCGGCACGGCAACGGGCGGCGCGGGCTCCAACGCGGTCGGCTTCACGGAGGGCCTGCCGGTCACCACCACCGCGTACGTCAACGGCGGCCCTTCGGTGCGGTGGGCCTTCGAGTTCGACCAGCTCGACAGCGCCGGTGAGCAGTTCGAGGCGGAGTACAGGACCGCCGACAGTACGTACACGGCGGGCAGGAGCTACGCCAAGACCTTCAACGTCGGCGTCTTCGGCCCGAAGATCGACGGCACCACCGGTCTGTACCGGCGCGGGAACGAGATCTACGGCTACCTCCCGCTGTTCGCGGACGGCACGGGCCAGATCGGCGCCTCCGCCTACGACACGGTGGTGACCACCCTCTACCGCAACGGCAAGAAGGTCGGCAGCAACGAGGACCCGCTGACCGGCGAGCCGTTCACCGTGCCCGCGGCGGCCGCGAGGTACAAGCTCACCACGTCGGTGACCCGCAGTGGTGTCGCGGCGGTCAGCACCAAGGTCACGGCGACGTGGACCTTCTCTTCCAGGAAGACCGCGGACGAGGCCCGACTGCCCGCCTCCGCGGTGAAGTTCAGCCCGGCGCTGAGCACCGCGAGCACTTCCAGGGCCGGGGCGAGCGTCAAGGTGCCGGTCTCCGTCCAGGGTTCGGCCGCGGGAAGGAACCTCACGTCGCTGAAGGTGTGGGTCTCCTTCGACGGCGGCAGGCACTGGAAGCACCTCACGGTCAAGAACGGCCAGGTGACGGTGGCGAACCCCAAGGCCGGCAAGGGAGTCTCCCTCAGGGCCGACGTCACCGACAAGAAGGGCAACACCCTCTCCCAGGCGATCTACAACGCGTATCTGACCAAGTAGCCCGGGGGCGTCCGGAAACCGGCAGCGGTGAGCCGGGTGTGAGTCATCGCGCGCCGGCCGCCAGGACCCGTTCGTGGTCCTGGCGGCCGGTGCACGTCGCACGGGCCGTGGGTCAGGCCGGGGCGGGCGAGCCGCCGAGTGCCCGGCGGACCACGTGCAGGCAGACGACGGAGCACACGACGAGCTCCCTCTGGGCCGGCCCGAGTTCGTCGCCGAGTTCCACGACGTAGCGCTGGAAGGCGCGGAGCGGGCCGAAGGACGAGGACGTCACCCGGCCGAGGGCGGGAGACGTTCTGGGTTCGCCCTCGCCGACGGTCCACCGCGGGCTCGCGGGAGCGGTCCGTGACAGCAGGAGCCCGGCTCCGTCCGCCGACCGCAGCTCCAGCGCGAACGCACGCGGGAGCACCTTCCGCGACTGCACCGTCCCCACGGCGGCGCCCTGGGCGTCGGTGAGCCGGAAGTGGGGGCGTCCGAAGCGCAACAGCCTGGTGTCCACCTCGATCCGCAGGACGATGCCGCCGCCCCGGGTCACCACCGTGTACCGGCGGCTCGGCGTCCCGATCTCGACGTAGGCCAGCGGCGTACCGCCGGAGTCGCACAGTTCCAGCCACGGACCCTTGTACGTACCGAAGAGGCACCGCCGGGGCTCTGCCACGACGACCGTCGACAGGCCGAACAGCTCCGCGCCCGGACCGTTCACCGCATCGGCTCCACTCATGACCGCCCCTCCCCCGCGTCTTTACGTGTGCGACGCGGCAGGGTCCGACGCGGTTGCGGGCCGGGCCGCCGGCCGGGTGTTACGCGGCGGTGACGGTTCCCGGACCGGTACGGGGTCATCGGGCTGACACACTTCAGTCATCGCAAGCCCGCAGGACCGGTCGGGGGGCCGGGAGCGGTGAACTTGCGGTTCAACCATCCATGTACGTATCCCTGGGGGGGATTCCTGTGTCTGTCATGCTTCCGCACCGCCGTACCGCACTGCGTGCCGCCACCACCACCGCCGCGCTGGCCGGCGCGCTCCTTCTGCCGTCCGCCGCCGCCTTCGCGGACACCGGGAGCACCGCCGCTCCCGCCGCGGGAACCACTTCCGACAGCTGCACCGCGACGAAGACGATGTCGATCTTCGGGGAGATGACGGTCGACCTGAGTATCGGCCCCGCGGGGCCGAAGGCCGTACTGAAGAACTCCAAGGGCAAGGCGGTGTCGACGGTGGACCGGGCACACCCGGTGGACGGCCCGAACGGGATGATGATCAAGTACCCCAACATCGCGGGTTCGCTCTTCCTCTACCGCAACGAGGGCGGGTCGACGCCGTGGCGCAGCACCCCCTTCCCCAGGCTTCCCAAGGGGTGCACGGACAGCGGCGCGGGGACCGGCAAGGAGACCCGCAACGGCTGCACGGTGACCCAGACGATCGGCTCGGTCTTCGGGGAGATGACGGTCGACCTGAGCATGAGCCCCGCGGGGCCGAAGGCCGTACTGAAGAACTCCAAGGGCAAGGCGGTGTCGACGGTGGACCGGGCACACCCGGTGGACGGCCCGAACGGGATGATGATCAAGCACCCCGACAGCACGGCTCCGCTCTTCCTCGACGTCAGCGAGGGCGGGTCGGCCCTGTGGCGCAGCAACCCCTTCCCGAAGCTTCCCGAGGACTGCGCGAACACCGCGAAGCCGGCACCGGTCGCGACGACCGGGAGCGCGGCCCCGCAGACCTCGGCCGTTCCCGCCGGCGCCGTTGCGGCCGGCGCCACGGGCGTCGGGCACGGCAACACCTCGCTGGTGGCCGGGGGCGGGGCTCTCGCGGTGGCGTCCGCGGCCGCGCTGGGCTTCGTGGTGACGCGGCGCCGGCGCGCGGCTGACGCGGGCAGGTGACAGCCGGCAGCTGCCGGTGTACGAGGCGGGCCGCCCCCGGCAAGGGGCGGCCCGCACCCGCTCGTCCGCGGGTCCCGAATCCGTGTCCAGCAAGACAACACCCAGGAAGCAACCATGAACACGCCTTCCCAGGCCGACCCGGACGGCCCGACCGGCCCGGCGGGTCCGCCCGGCGTCCCGGACACCTTCACCGATCCCGCCGCCCGGTCGTTCCGGCGCCGCGTCATGTGGGCGGCACCGCCGGCCCTGGTCGCGGCGGCCGCGGGCATCTGGATGGCCGTCAGCGGCCTGGGGGCCGGCGCGGACGAGGTGGCACGGCACGACCGGGGGGCGAACATCGCGGCCTCCACCCCAGCGCCCGCCCCCGCTTCTGCGGCCCCCGCCACCAGCGCCCCGCCACCCGCGGCCATGCCGCGCTCGCTGCCCGTCCGGGTGCAGATACCGTCCGCCGGCGTGGACGCCGGCCCGGTGCTGCGGCTGGGCCTGGCCCCCGACGGGACGGTGCAGGTGCCGTCCGTGGCGCAGGCCGACCGCATCGGCTGGTACCGCGGCGGTGTCACGCCCGGCGAGACCGGACCGGCCGTGCTGATCGGGCACTTCGACACCGTCGAGGGACCCGCGGTCCTGAGGAACGTGGCGAAGGTGCACCCGGGCGACACGATCACCGTCACCCGCGCCGACGGCTCCGTCGCCCACTTCACCGTGCGCTCCTTGCAGCAGGTCAGCAAGGAGCACTTCCCCACACAGCAGGTCTACGGCGACACCGCCGACCCCGAACTGCGGGTCATCACCTGCGGCGGCGACCTGCAGTCCGGACATCACCCCGACAACATCATCATCTACGCCACCCTGAGCGACGCCGCCCCGCCACCGACACGCTGACCGCCTGTCCTTGGACGGTGTTACGCCGAGCACGCCAACGTCCACGACGTCCCGGCCTTCCTGCCTCCGGCCCGGGCTACGGGCAGTCCTCGCAGGTGCCGATCGCCCTGAGCGTCACCGGCTGACCGGACATCTCCGCCCCAGGCTTCGGGGACCGGCCGCACACCTTGTAGGCGGAGTAGAGCAGTGCGGGCCGGCCCGTGGCGAGGTCGACGACGCTGACGTGGTCCGCGGCCCGCGGAGCCGTGCGGGCGATATCGGCGTTCCTGCCCACGAGATCGGGCATCGGGGAGTCCACCGCCTCGGGCGCGCCCTCGTCTTGCGCCGGGCACGCTTCGCCGAAGGCGACCGCCCCGATGCCGGCGCTCGGCTTGGCCTTCGAGGTCGTGACGGGTCACACCGAGCCCGGCTCCGGCGGCGGACTCCGTACTCGACGAAGTCCGCGCCGAGGCACAGGCGCACTACCTGCTGCGCGCGCCGCTCATCGACCCGGAGTTCGTGCTCCAGCAGATCGCCATGCTGGACCAGGTGTCGATGGGGACCCCGGCCAGGATCGACGGCACCTCCACCACGCACTACTCGGGCTCGCTCGGTCGCGACGCGCTGACGCTGCGGATGGCGGCGAACATTCGACAGCAGGTGACCGCGATGAGCAACGGCCTCGGAGGGCTGGACGCGGACGTCTGGGTGGATCGGGCCGGCCGCGTCGTCCATACCCGTACGACCTGCAACCTGGAGAACCAGAGCGCGACCGTCACGATGACCCTGTCCGACCTGGGACGCCCGGTGACGGTGGCCGCACCGACAGCCGTGGCCGTCGCACCCGCCACGACGATCAGCGGCATCCTCCCGGGCTGACACACGGCGGCATCGCCCACCGCGCGGCTGCTCGTCGGCGTCCTGCCGGGGCCTCTCGCCGTCGCCGGAGCCGCGCCGCCGCGAGGTCCGTGGCGTCACGGGCGGGGCTTGTGTGCGAACACCCAGCGGTTGCCCTCCAGCGCGTCGTTGTGCTCGGGCAGCGGGCCGCGGCCGTGCAGGCGGGTGAACTCGAAGGGGGTGCGGACCGAGGTGGACCAGCCCTTGACCGACAGGGCGCCCGCGGAGTCGGGCCGGGGCTGCCGGTCGAACAGGGTGAGCAGGTCGATGCCGATCTGCCGGTGCGTCGAGACGTAGAGCGGGCTGTCGCGGTACTCCAGCAGGTCCCTCTCGAGCTTGACCTCGAACGCCAGGGCGCCGCCCGCCGTGGTCAACCGGTCCACCATGTCGATCAGGTACGTCTCGGCGGCGTGCGGCAGGTAGAACAGCAGGCCCTCGGCGAGCCAGACGCTCGGTGCGGCCGCGTCGAAGCCGGCGCCGGTCAGCGCCCCGACCCAGTCGTCGCGCAGATCGACCGGGACCGGCACGCGCGCCGCCTTCGGGGCGGCGGCCAGTCCGGTGAGGACCCGGTGCTTGAACGCCAGCACCCCGTCCCTGTCGATCTCGAAGACCACGCAGCCGTCCGGCCAGTCGAGCCGGTACGCCCGCGTGTCCAGCCCCGCCCCGAGCAGGACCACCTGGCGTGCCCCGGCGTCGCGCACCGAGCGGTACAGGAAGTCGTCGAGGACTCTCGTCCGCAGCCCGAAGTAGCGGGCGAACCGTCCCCACAGCGGGTTCGTGTCGCCGTCCGGGACCTGCTCGATGCGCAGCGGCCAGTCCGCGCACGCCGGTGCGGCCCGCACGAAGTGTTCCGCATAGGGGTCCTGGGCCAGGGTGTCGGTCCGGTAGGTCTCGATCGCCCGTGCGGCGGCGACCAGGAGCGCGGTCAGGCCGACGCCTCCCTGTACGTCCTCCACACCGGTGTTCTGCTGTGTCGTGCCGACCATGTGTGCTCCTTTGGTACGAGTGAGACCCGCCTGTCGGATGGCCCGCGGACCGCGGGGGACGGCACGGCCCGCGCCCTGCCCCCTCACCGCCCCCTCCCCTGCGGGATGAGCACGGGCTTGACCACCCGGCCCGCGTCGCAGTCGCGTTCGGCCTCGTTGATGCCGTCGAGCGGATACGTGCGGATCAGCTCGTCGAACGGAAACCGCCCGGCCCGCCACAGGCCGATCAGCCGCGGGATGAGCAGCCCCGGCACCGCGTCCCCCTCGCAGATGTGGGAGATCCGCCGCCCCCGGTCCAGCGTCCCCGCCTCCAGCGGCAGCGTGCCGTGCAGCCGCGCCACCAGCCCGAGGTGGCCGCGCGGGCGCAGTGCCCGCAGCGCGTCGTTGATCAGCCGGTCCGAGCCGGTGGTGTCCAGCGCGAACTGCGCGCCGCCGTCGGTCAGTTGCCGGACGCGGTCGGGCAGTCCCGCCGGGTCGGCGTGCAGCGCGGTCGCACCCAGCCGCTCGGCGAGGGCCAGCCGTTCGGGGTACCGGTCGACGGCCACGGTCACCGCCCCGGCGGCGGTGGCCGCCATCACCGCCGCCAGGCCCACCGCGCCCGCTCCGAAGACCGCGACGGTGTCGCCCGCACCCACGCCGAAGGAGTGGAAGACCGCGCCCGCACCGGTGAGGAACCCGCAGCCGAGCGGCCCGAGCAGTTCCAGGGGCAGCGACGGGTCGACCCGGACGGCGTTGCGGGCCGGGACCATCGCGTAGTCGGCGAACGAGGACTGCCCGAACCACCGGGGCGCCAGCTCGCCCCCTGCCGCGTCGGTGAACCGCGCCGCGTTCTCCGTGCGGCCGCCGAAGAGGTTGAGCGACGCGAAGGAGTCGCAGTACGCGGGGGCCGCGGCCGTGCAGTTCCGGCAGCGCCCGCAGGAGTCGAAGCTCAGCACGACGTGGTCACCGGCGCTCAGCCCGGTGTCCGGCCCGCCCGTCTCCACGACGACCCCGGCCCCCTCGTGCCCGAGCACCGCGGGCAGCGGCGAGCGGCCCGCCGAACGCCGCACCGCGAGATCGGTCCTGCACATCCCGCTGCCCGCGACCCGCACCAGGACCTCGCCGTCGGCCGGTCCCGAGTCCAGCACCACCTCCTCGACGGCGAACCGGCTCTCGTACGAGCGCAGCACCGCCGCCTCGAACCTCAGCGCCACGCCACCACCTCGGCCTCGGCCTCCGCCGCTTCCAGCGGGCGGTGCAGGACGAACGGCTGGAGGTTCCCGTACAGCCCCCACGGCCCGCCCGCGACACCGACGCCGCTCTCCTTGGTGCCCGCGAAGGGCTGGGCGAGGGACAGTTCGGCGTGGTGGTTGATCCAGGCCGTGCCGCACTCCAGCCGGCCGGCCACCGCCTCGGCCCGGTCCAGGTCGGTCGCCCAGACCGAGCCGCCCAGCCCGAAGCCGGTGCCGTTGGCGGCCGCGACGGCCTCGTCGAGGTTCCCGTACGGCAGCACCGGCAGGACCGGCCCGAACTGCTCCTCGACCACCACCGGGCTGCCGGGGCGGACATCGGCGAGGACCGTCGGGGCGAAGAAGTAGCCAGGACGGTCGAGCCGGTGGCCCCCGGCCGCGGCCCTGGCACCGTCCGCGAGCGCGCCGGCGGTGCAGCTCTCCACCCGGGCCAGCTGGGGGGCGTTGTTCAGCGGCCCCAGCTGCGAGTCCGGGTCGAGCCCCGCGCCGACGACGACGGACTTCGCGCGCTGCGCGAGAGCCTCGACCACCTGGGAGTACAGCCGGGCCGGGGCGTAGACGCGTTTGACCGCCATGCAGACCTGCCCGCAGTTGCGGAACGCCGCCCAGAACAGCCGGTCCGCGATCCGCTCGACGTCCACGTCGTCCAGCAGGATGGCGGCGTCGTTGCCGCCCAGCTCCAGGGTGACCCGGGCGAGCGAGGCCGCCGCGCCGGCCGCGACGGCCCGCCCGGTGGGAATCGAACCGGTGAAGGTCACATGGCGGATGCCCGGGTGGGCCGCGAGGCGGGCGCCGAGGGGTTCGCGGCCGGTGACCACCGTCAGGACGTCCGCGGGCAGGGCGGCCGCGACGACCGACACCAGCAGCCGTGTGGCCAGCGGCGTGAACGGCGACGGTTTGAGCACCACCGTGTTCCCCGCGGCCAGCGCGGGCGCGAACTTCGCGGACGCGAGCTGCAGCGGGAAGTTCCACGGGACGATCCCCGCGACCGGCCCGAGCGGGCGCCAGCGGACCTCGCTGCGCACCGGCCGGCCGTCGGTGATCGGCACGCGCCCGGGGTCCAGTTCGGCGAAGTAGCGCAGGCGGGCCGCCACGCGGGCGATCTCCGCGTACGACTCGGCCAGGGGCTTGCCCTGCTCGCGGGTGAGCAGCGGCGCGAGGTCGGCACGGGCCGCCTCCACCGCGCCGGCCGCCGCGAGCAGCGCGGCGGTGCGGGCCGCGGGGTCGCTCCGCCAGCCGCGCCAGGCCGCGTGTGCCCGGTCGACGACGGCGTCCAGCTCGTCCGGCCGCTGGTCGGGAGCCTCGTCGAACGCCTCCCCCGTGGCGGGATCGACGACCGCGAAGCGCTCACCGCGGGCTTCGGGCGCGCGACGGGCCTCGGACGGGCCGACCGGTTCGGGTCCGCTCCGGGCTTCCGGCGCGCGACGGGCCTCGGGCGCCCCGCGGGCTTCCTGCGCGCCGCTGAACTCCTGCGCCCCGCGGGCTTCCTGCCCGGGCGGCGACTGATGACTCGGCATGCCGCGGTCAGCTCGCGGCGGCGACGCCGGCGGTGTGCTCCCGGGCGTGCCGGTCCATCTCCGCCCGGAAGGCGGCCACCAGGTGCGGCTGGATCCTGCCGGTGTTGCGGTCGCCGCCCTCGCAGACCGCGCCGCGCACCCCGACGATGTCCGTGCCGATCCGGGTCAGCGCGCCGAGATCCCCCACCTTGACGCTGCCGGCCAGGGCCGCGAGCAGGTCCGCCTCGTGGGCGAGCCGGACGAACTCGCCGCAGACGTCCGGCGGGACGTGGTCGAACAGCCCGCTGCCGTCCTTGATCGCGGTGTCGAGCATGGCCGCGTCGGAGCCGGAGCGCCGGGCGATGTCCGGCAGCGCGAGCGGGTTGACGCAGCCGATCCGGTGGGCGTCGGCGTAGCCCGAGGCCACCACGAACGCGTCAGGGCGGTGGTCCTTCACCGCCCTGACGACCCCGCGCATCACCTCGACGGCCTGCTCGGTCGTCGTGCACCCGTAGAGGCCGACCTTGATGTACGAGGCCCCGGACACCACCGCGCCGAGCGCGGCCTGGGCCACCGTGCCGGGCTTGTACGGTACGTCGCCCACGGTGGCGGAGACCGGCGTGTCCGCCGGGACCGCGCCGCGGATCTCCCTGATCACCCAAGGGAAGTTCGCGCCGAGCGATCCCTCGTCGGGCTTCTTGACGTCGACGATGTCGAGGTGCTCGGCGGCCTTCGCGCAGTCGAGGGCCTCCTCGACGCTGTCCGGGGAGATGAGAAGCAACAACGGGGACTCCTTTTCGCTCACCTGGTCCGCCCGGCACACGGCAGTGGCGCGGACGCCGCCCGGATCACGTGCGGTCTGCTCATCATCACGGCGGCCCCCCGCCCCCCGGCAGAGCGCACGGGTCCCGTACGGGTCACTGCCCTGACCGGTCCGCGCCCTCCCCGCGCGCCGTCCACGCCGGTCCGGGAACCGGCGGCGCGGCTCACACGCCCGCCCGCTCCCGGGGGCGGAAACCGCTGGTCCGCGTGCCGTGGTCCTTCTCGGTGGCGACGGCGGAGGCGGACAGGAGTGTCGCGCCGGCGAGGCTGCCCCACAGGGCGGCCGGGCCGTGCGGGGCGAGCGCGGTGATGACCGCAGGGGAGACGGCGAGGCCGAAGCCCGTGGAGAGCTGGAAGCGGGTGAGGGCGCGTCCCAGGACATGGGCCGGGGCGAGGGCGGTGACGAGCGCGGTGGCGCTGCCGGCGTAGATGATCTCGCCGATCGTGCAGACCACGGACACCGCGGCGACGGCCGGGACACTCCAGCCGTGTCCCAGCGGGGTGGCCGCGAGGAAGCCGAGGTAGGACGCGGCCAGCACCACGCCGGAGAGGGCCAGCACGGTCCGCCGGGAGAAGCGGGACATCAGGACGGTGACCGGTACCTGGAGGGTGACGACCAGCGCCGTGTTGGCCACGAAGACGGCTGCCGGCCACACCGGGGACGCGTGGAGCTGCGTCACCAGGACCAGCGGGAGCGCGATCTCGGGGACGTTGAGGCAGAAGACGTAGACCACGTTGGCGGCGAGCAGCGCGAGCATCCGGGGTGCGGGCTCGTCGTCCCGGTCCCCGGCCGGGGCGGCCTGCGCCGGATGTGCGTGCACGTGGACCGACCACGCCAGGGCCGCCGCGGCAACGTAGGCGAGCGCGGTGACAGCTGCCAGCCCCCGGAGTGCGGTGGTGCCGCCCGCCATGCACACGGTGGCGAGCAGTGCTCCGACGCCCAGGGCGGCGTTGCGCAGGGCTCGTGCCCCTGCGAGGGCGGTGTCGCGTTCCCTGCCGTGGGCGACCGTGGCCACGAGTGCGGCGTGGGCGGCCGGCCATGCCTGGTTGCCGATGCCGAGGAAGAGCGCCGCCGCCGCGAAGAGCCCGACGTGCCCCGCCGGGGCAGCCAGCAGCAGCGCCACGCCCAGCACCCGCACCAGCATCGACGCCGCCACGACCGTGCTGCGCGCGCCGCTGTCCAGCCATCGGCCCACCGCGGGCATGCACACCAGGCCCGAGACGATGCCGGCCGTCATGGCGGTGCCGGTGACCGGAGCGGACAGCCCCAGGACCGTCACGCCGTAGAGCAGCAGAAAGGGCCGCAGCAGGCCGGTGCCCAGCGCGTCCACCGCCAGGGCGACGGCGTAGCGGGGGCCTCCTGAGGCGCGGACGAGGGCGCGGGGCTGGATTCTGGTGAGGGTTGCCATGGGGTCAGACGGTGCGCTCGGCCGCAGGGGCGGGGCACGTCGGTTGACGCGCATCGTCAATCGACGCCGTCGCCGTGCTGCCGGGCGGTGATGATGGGGGGATGACGCTGAGGATCGCCATCAGCGGTCTGCCGTCCGAGCGCGTGCGGTTCGCCGCCTCCCCGCTGGCCGAGCTGACCGCGATGCTGCACGTGCTGGCAGAACCCGGTCACCATCCGCAGTTCGCGGGCTGGGCCGCGGACGTCTGGGCCGGGCTGCGGCCGGAGCTGGCCGAGCGGCTCAGGGAGGCGGAGTTCCTCTGGCGTTCCTCGCAGGCCGACTTCCTCATCCCCGCGCGGCCCCGGCCGACCCTCGCCGAGGAACTGGACGACGTGGACCGGATCGACGACGAGACGTACGTGACCGCCGCGCTCGTCACCACGTGCGGCAGCAACCGGGTCCATTTCCCCGGGGCGTCGCCGCTCACCGACACGGCGGCGCGCGAGCGCGCCCTGGACGTGGCCCAGGCCCGCGGCGCACTGCAGGAGGCCTTCGCGGAACGGCTGCTCGCGGACCCGGCCGCGGTACGGGCGCGGGTGCGCCACACCCTTGAGGAATGCGCCGGGGCCTTCTTCGACGGCGCCTGGGCGGGCGTCGCGGTGCAGCTCGCCGGCGATCTGCGGCTGAAGAACGACCTGCTCAGGCGCCAGGGTGTCGGGGCGGCACTCGCCTCGGTCTCCGGGGCGGTCACGCTGGCGCCGGACGGCGACTGCATCATCGTGGACAAGGTGCAGGACAAGGCGACCGCCGCCCGTGGCGCCGGGGTCACCTTCATCCCCAGCGTCTTCGGCCGCCCGCACCTGGTGGCGGTCCACGCGCCCGGGTGGCATCCGGTGGTGCAGTACCCCGTCGCCGAGCCGGGTCCGGCCGAGCCCGTCTCGCTGGAGACGGTCACCCTCCGGCTGGAGGCGCTCGCGCATCCGGTACGGCTGCGGCTGCTGCGCACGCTGGCCCGCGGCCCGCACACCACCGCGGAGCTGGCCAACTTCTGGGAGCTCTCGCCCCCTGAGGTGTCCCGCCACCTCGCCGTCCTGCGCCGGGCGGACCTGCTCACGACTCGACGGGACGGTCGTTACGTCCGCTACACCCTCAACCTGCCCGACCTGGCGGCGCTGGGCACCGACCTGCTGTCGGCCGTACTGCGCTGAGCGGCTTCCGCCCGATCAGAACGCGGGCGGTGTCAGGCCGGTTGTTCTGGGAGGCTACGACGGCTACGCCGCCAATGGGCCGGAGAGTACGCTATGCGCGGGAATGCCGACTGCTGAGTAGCCCGCGCGAGTTGGTGTGTGCGGTCTGGGTGGGGGGTCGTCGAGTTGACCGAGGTCGTCGCAGTACACGTACCGGATGATGCCGTGCTGGATGTGGTGTTCCTGCACGGCCTGGACGGGCATCCGAAGAAGTCCTGGACCGCGGGCAAGAAGGACTTCTGGCCGAGGTGGCTGGCCGAGGACGTGAGCGGTGTCGCGGTCTGGTCGGTGGGGTACGACGCCTGGTCGAGCGGCTGGCGCGGTCATGCGATACCGATGGAGGACCGCATGATCAATGTGCTGGCCTCGTTGCAGCTCAAACGAGTCGGTGAGCGGCCGCTGGTGTTCGTCACGCACAGCATGGGCGGCCTGATCGTCAAAGAGGCGCTGCTCTATGCGGCGTACGGCGGAACCGAGTTCGCGTCGTTCGCGGAGATGACCAGGGCCGTCGTGTTCCTCGGGACGCCCCACAACGGCTCGGGCCTGACGAAGACGGTCGACGCACTGGGCAAGATCTACCGCGGCACGGACGCCGTGAAGGACCTGCGGAGCAATGGCGCGCATCTGCGGCAGCTGTCGACGCGCTATCAGAACTGGGTCCACGACTCGACCACCGGGATCCAGCATCTGGTGTTCTTCGAGACCAGGCCGACCAAAGGGTTTCAGGTCGTTGACGCCGCGTCGGCGGACCCCGCGCTGCCGAAGGTGCAGCCTGTCGGCGTCGACGCCGACCATGTCGCCATCTGCAAGCCTTCCAGCCGCGACGCTCTTGTCTACGGCCGGACTCGCAACCTGGTCGCTCTCGTCGCGGCTGCCGCGGCGACAGCCACCGGCGACACCGAGGAGATCCCGAGCACACCCAGGAACCTCGCGAAGCTTCGGGACCGTTGGGCGTACGGGTCCCGGGAGGGGGCGGGCGGCGATCGCCAGACCACCGGTGACTTAGATTTCCAGCTGCACTCGGCGCTCCGGGACTCGATCGCGGCGTGGCTTCGTCAGCCCGGAAGCCGTGCCCCTCTCGCCGAGGCGCTGTCCGGCTTCGCCGCCACCGGCGGGGTGGAGGAACCGATCACCGTTCAGGCGAAACTGGTGGGGCCGGGGGATCCGGTGCGGGCCGCGCTCGAGGACCTGTGGTCGGTGTCTCGGACCGCCGAGGAGGTACTGGCCGACGGCGCGGCGAATCTGCGGTTCGAGATTCGCTGTCGGAGGCGGGCCGCGTCCACCGTCCGTACGGTGGTGGACCGGTGGCGTCCGGCCCAGGGCGGCGACGACGATGCGGTTGCCGACTTCACGGCACGGCTGAGTCTGACCACCGACCCGTCGCCCCGGTCGGAGGCGATGGAAATGCTCACCTCCGGGGTGCTGCGGGTCAGCAATCCGCTGGGTTGGATCGACCGCTGGACCGAGCGCCTCGCCTCGGCGGTCTCCGAGGGGCGGCGTCCGGCCGACCTTGCCGACGAGCTCTTCTCGGACCTGACGACGCTGCGGTTGAGCCCGCCGAAGGACTGCCTCTCCCAGGGCATCGTCGTACTCACCGACACCTTTGCCCCGCCGGCCGAGGTCACACCGGGCGACTACCTCGCCGGCGCCCAGCCGAAGCCGTCGCACGTCGTGGACGGCTTCTTCGCGGACCGGGACTGGCAGGTCGGACCGGCGGCCGAACATCTCGAACTGTGGCTCGACAGCGTCGAGAGCGCGGAGGCGGACATCGGCCGCAGGCTGCCGGTGTACTGGTTCGAGGGCCGCTCAGGGTGCGGAAAGAGCGTCCTGATGCTGCAGACCCTGGCCAGGATCCGCCAGACGAACCGCGGCATGATGCTGTGGCTGGGGAACGATGTCGAGGAGCTCCCCGAAGCCGTCTCGTTCGCGCTGACCAACGCCGAGCCGGGCGATCAGACGATCATCGTGATCGATGACGGGTTCTCCCCGGCGGCCCAGGGCCGATCGGGGGAGCATTGGCGGGACGCCGTCCGTGCCTTGAGCACGGCACGCAACCAGGGCAGGCAACTTCCGGTCATCGTCACCTGCGGACCGAGCGAGCAGAGGAGCGCGTTCCGGTCGGCGTTCCTCGACGACGTCGAGGTCACTGCCAGGCGTGTGAACGAACAACTCGACACCGACCACGCCGCTGAGCTCGAACGATGGTTCACCGCCCGGACGAGCCAGACCCTGCCGGCGCATCTGGCCTCCTCGAACGTCCTGATGGTGCAGCGGTTCTTCCAGTACGGGACGGGTGCGTCGCTCGAGAGCTTCGCGCGGAGGTTCAAGGCCCGGCTCGAAGGGATGGAGAGGTCGTCGCGGGTCCCGGCGTTCATCGCGAAGCTGCTGGCAGTCAACCGCCTGTATGCGGGCCTGCCGGCCGCGTCGCTGCGCGCCCTGACCGACGCCGAACGCGACGCCCTCACGCAGCTGACCGAGGGCGACAAGCACATCGCTGTGTCTGCCGACTCCGGGCGCGGCGGCGTGTGGCTGGCTCACCCGCACCTGGCAGACGCACTCTTCCAGGGATGGTTCGGCGAGCGGGACGCCCACCAGTCGGCGGGAGTCCTCCGCGACGCGATCATCGAGTGCGGGCTTGTCGGCGAGAGCCCCGCCGAGCGGGCCGCGCCGCTGACAGCACTCAGGCTCGCCGTGGCGAGGTCGCACACAGCCGCGTTCCAGGGCAGGCTCGACCCGGCACTTCTGCCGGTCGCCCTCGCGGCGGCCTACGAGACGCTCGCCCGCTCGGCCGTGGGTATCGGCCTCGAAGACCTGCCGGCCTGGATCCGTCTGGAACAGGCGTTGCCGGGGGTCGTGCTGTCGCCGACACCAAGGGCGCTGGGGTCGGCCGCGATCGCGGATCCGGCGCTGACCACCGACGCATGGATACCCACCGCACACGCGCTCGTGGGCACCCTGCACCCCGGTGACCAAGGCGCCGAGGAACTCCTCGACGCTCTGCGCCGCCGGATCGGCGCGGGTGGCGAGTCCTCCTCAGGCGCCGGTGCCGTCGCGGCCCGAGTCGCCGCGCTCACCGGCAGCCCGCTGGACCTCGACGCGCTGACGCGCTGGCTGGGCGACCCGGGGCACTGGACCGACTCAGGGTGGCCGTTCGCCTACCAGGCGCTCGGTTCCCTGACCCAGAGCGACACCGTGGCCCGCATCGCGCTGGCCTGGCTGCAGTCCGAGTCGACCGTCGCCAACCCCGGCTGGGGATACGTCCTGGAGCGCAAGCTCTTCTGGGTCGGGGACCGTGCCCGCGACCGGGTACTGGAAACGGCGGCGGCGTGGCTCGTGCACCCGGACGCAGCGACCAACCCGGCGTGGTGCCATGTGGCGCTGACCTTGCTGCGGGAGACTCGCGGCGAGCTGCTGGCCGAGGTCGAAAGAGCCTCCGTGGGATGGCTGAGCGACGAACGTTCGCATCGCACGCTCACCTGGCACTACCTGTACCGGCGGATGCACAACGAGGTGGCGCCCTCCTCGCGGCGCGAGCGCGCGCAGTTGATCAGTCTGGGCAAGGAGTGGCTGCAGTCACCCAACTCGTTCTCCACGGGTTGGCCGATCGTCTTCGACGCGCTGTACAGCACCCTCGGCGCGGAGGAGCGCGACGAACTGCTCAGGGCGGTCACGGACTGGGTTCTCGACGAGACCCACTTCTCGGACAGCAACTGGATCAACGTCTGCACCGGTCTGATGCGGCATTTGGGACCCCGGGAGCACGCCCTGGTCGTCGCTCTGGCCACGACCTGGGTCCGGGAACCGATGCATCAGTTCCTCAGGCGCTGGGACAAGTCCCTGGAACGCCTCATCAGTGTGGTCGGGTCCACCGGACGCGACGACCTCGTCGGTATCGGGATGCAGTGGCTACGCGAGTGGATCGACCAGGACGATCCCCGGTGGGGGTCGGTGGCGCAGACCTTGATGCGGGCCACCGACGGTACCGACCAGACCGAGCTGCTCGGCCTGGTGCGGCGGTGGATCGACACCGCATCCGCGCAGGAGGATCCGCTGTGGCCGGTGGTCGTCACGCATTTCGTCGAACGGACCCCGGGCGCCCACCAGGCACCCGTCTTCGAGACGGCCGGCCGATGGCTGAAAGCCTCGGTCCACCGATCCGGCCAGGGGTGGACCCGGCTCCTGGAACTCCTGGTGGATGCCGACCACGACCGCGAGGCAGTCGGGGAGTCCGCGGCGGACAGGCTCGTCGGGCACAGACGGTTCCGTGACGTCGACGACTGGGGCAACGTGTACGCCCTGGTCCTCGGCTCCGACCTGGCGTTCGACCGCGGCGAGCTGGTCGAGGCAGGACTGGAGTTCCTGCGGACCAGGTCGCTCGACGACAGGGTCGACAGGTCACAGGTCGTCGGTGGGCTCCTGTCGGTCCTGGACGGGAGCGGACGGGCCGAGCTGGTCAGGCTCGAGTTCCTGTGGCTGTGGAACCGCCACAACTGGCGGTACCCCTCCTGGAATCGCGTCTTCCAGATCATGATGGACGCGGCACCCGACGAGCGGGGCGAGCTACGGCAGCTGGGCCTGCAGTGGCTCAAGAACATCTCCGGGAACGGCGGGTGGGGATGGGTCCTCGAACACGTGCACCCGCTCACCACCGGCCAGGAGAGAGAGCAGCTCGCAGCGTTCCTCTGGAACTGGTTCGCGGATCCGGTCAACCGCGACAGCCCTGCGTCCTCCAAGGCCATCGAGTGCGCCGTCGCCCTGTCGGACACCGCGGCACTCGACGCGGACGAGGTCTACGCGCTCGGGCTCGACTGGCTCACCCGGAGACAGAACTTCGCGGGCCGCCGCTGGAGCTTCGTCTTCAGGGCGCTCGGCGAACGCCACAGCGCGGAGCACTCCCCGGAGCTGGCCGACCTGGCGGTGGCCTGGTTGAGCGACTCCCGCTCCCGCGCGGACGTGGGCTGGCCGTTCGTGCTGAGTTCCGCAGCGGATCTGGCGGACGACAGGCACCTCGCCGAGCTGCACCGGCTTGCCGAGTCCTGGCTGGCCGACCCGGTGAACTGGGGCGACCAGAACTGGGGCCACACCACCGGCACGGTGAGCCGGATACTCACCGGACTGTCGGACCCGGATGTCGCCGCCGCCGGCCGGTGGCTCGCGCTCCCGCTGACCAGGAGGTCCAGGACCTGGCGGTACTGCTGGAGGCCGGTGGCACCGCGACTCGAACCGGAGGTCAGGGATGCGGCGATCTCCGGGTCCCTGGACGATCCGTGGACGAGGTCCTCGCGGCAGTGGGGCTTCCGCTACCTGGACGCGGCCGAGTACCTGGACCTGTCGGCGACGCCGGTCGGCGAGCAGGTCGTCGAGTGGTGCTCTCGAAGGCGCTGGTCGAAGGACCCCGTCTGGCCGCACGTCATCACGCTGGGCCTGAGGGTCGCGGACCCTTCGGCGCGCGCCGCCCTGACCCGGCTGGCAGAGGCGTGGCTGCTGGAACCGGACAACACCATCGGCCGTGGCACCGTCGAGGCCGCCCTGCTCGAACCGATCGAGTTCGGCGACCTCGCTCCGTCGCAGACCCGGACGGCGGTCGTGTCGAACATCGTCGACTACGGGGCGTTCGTCAACCTCGGCGGGCACAACGGACTGATCCACAAGTCCGAGATGGCGTATGGGCCGGCAGACCACCGTAAAGTCCTGCAGATCGGGCAGCACGTGACCGTCCGTGTCCTGCGGGTCGACAGCGACACCGGGAAGATCGCGTTGTCGCTCCGGCTCCAGTCCCCCGTCGATCCGCACCTCGACGCAGCACGCGCGTCGCTCCCGCCGCTGGACCTGGCCACCTGCTCCCCCGGCACTCAGCTCGACGGAGTCGTCACCGGAGTCGTCGAGTACGGCGTGTTCGTGGACGTCGGCCGCGTCACGGGGCTGGCCCACATATCCCGGATCCCGGGCTCGGCCGATCCGCGGACACGTTTCACGGTCGGGCAGCATGTGCGGTGTCTGATCGTGTCTTTCGACCCGGCCAAGGAACGGCTCTCGCTGTCCCTGAACGCGCACGCCCCCGCCGCACGCGACCGCGCGGCGCCCAAGGGGGCACGCCCTCGGATATCACTCGGCGACTGCAGCGAGGGCGACCTCATGGAAGGGGTCGTGACCCGCGTCATGCCCTACGGGGTGTTCCTGGACGTCGGCGGTGTCAGCGGGCTGCTGCACAACAGGGAGATGGAGAGCGGCGGGCCTCGCAGCCGGGCGCAGGTGGCGCGACCAGGGCATCGCCTGCGCGTCCGAGTACGCCGCATCGATCAGGAGAAGGGCCGGCTGGACTTCTCGCTGCGTGGTGTGGCCTGAGGGGCTGCACAGCCGTCGCCCGACCGCACCCGAGATCTCAGGTCGAGTTCGCCGAAACTCTCCACGGCCGAGGCCCTGCGCGCCGCGACCGTCCTGCCCGCACGCGGCTTCGGGCTCCCCGACCCGGGGCGCCGTCGTGCCGGGCGCCCGGGCGGACCTGCTGCTCCTGGACGGCGACCCGATCGCCGACATCCGGGCGACCCGCGCCACCCGCCGGCCTCGTACATCACCCGCGGTACGCGTCCGCGCGATGTGGAACCGGGTGGGCGCTTCTGGCGTTTTGTACTCACGGAGTGCTGTGCGTCCATACGCTGGGTCACCCGTAGGGGTGGAGTGACGTGTCGTCAGGGGACGTGCGTGAGCGCGGAGATCGTTCAGCTGGTGGAGCAGGCGGGGCCGTATCTGTCGGCGGCGGTGGGCGCGTATGGAGCGCAGGTGTTCGCGCGGGCCGAGGACGCGGCGGTGGGCGCCGCGACCGACGCGACGGCGGGCCTGGGCCGGCGGATTCTTCAGGCGGTGTGGCACCGCCAGGACGAGCAGGGCCGTGCAACTTTGGCGTCGGCGGTGGAGGACGCCGCCCAGGAGCCGGACGACGCGGACGCGGCCGGTGCCCTGCGGCAGCAGATCAAGCGGGCGTTGCGTGAGGACGAGGAGTTGCGGCACGAACTGGTCGAGCTGTTCGCGCAGTTGCCGCAGTCTTCGGTGGTGGCCTCGGGGGAGCGTTCGATTGCCTCGGGTTCGAACAGCGGGGTGCAGATCACCGGCGACGACGCGCACGTCACGCGGTGACCGGAGCGGGGGAGGCGGCGGCGTCGGGGGCGCGGTCCGTCGCGTCGGTCGTCAACAGCGGCGTGCAGATCACCGGTGACCACGCCCGGGTGGTGATGCTGCCGGCGGAGGCCGTGGAGTGGGCGCGGACCGTCGAGGCTCCGGCCGGGAAGACCGACCCCGTGTCAGGCGCGTCAGCGTCGAGGGTCAGCGAGCGGAAGCGTTCCGAGCCAGCGAGAGCGCTGGGCTCCAGGGGATCGGGGTGCGCCGTCCGCAGGGGCCGGCGGTGGGTCTCTCGCGCATCCATCGCGTTGTCCTCTGTCCGTCGGCGGCCGGGTGCGCCGCCGTGTGCAGCAAGTCAACGGCGACACGGGTCCGAACGGCAGCGTTCACAGCGGGGTCCGCGTGACCACGGGGGTTCACGCGTCGCGAGGGGGGTTCGTTCGTGAACCCCATTGCAGTCGCGCATATGCGTGACAGGATGGGCACTTGCCGTCATCGTCTCTGGTGGCAGGAGAGATCATGAGCAGGGAGCCGAATCACCCGTTAGCCGCGGTGATGGCCGAGGCCGGCGCGAGCAATAAGGGACTGGCCCGCCGGGTGAGAGACGTCGCGCTGCGCCACGGGGCGCACGTCGGCGCCACGCACGTGGCCGTGCAGCGTTGGCTTGACGGCAGCGGCATCCAGGCGGCGACCGCTGCGTATGTGGCTAGGTCCTGAGCGGCAAGCTAGGACGCAGCATCACCCCCGCCGATATCGGCTTTGCCGGTGTGAGCCATCCACGCCGAATGCCGCCGAGTCCAGGCTACGCAGCCACCCTTGACGAAGCACTGGCAACCCTTGACGGGCTCACCCAACTCCGACCAGGTGATGGGGGCATCGTCGGCACCACGCTGCTGGAGGACAGGCAGGTCGACTCGGCCGTGCTGTCCTGGATGGTGTCGCGGCCGGACGGAGTCGCTGAAGTCCAAGGCGCGTGCCGAGCCGGCATGCGGGACGTCATGGCCATACGCACCGCCACCGCGATGTTCACCGGGCTCGACTTCCTTTACGGAGGCGGCCATGGGCACACGACCCTGCGGCACTACTTCCGCCACGAGGTTCTGCCTCTGCTGCGAGCCAGCTACAGCGAGAAGGTGGGCACGGCGCTCTTCGCCGCGGCCGCCGAGATCGCCGCAGTTCTCGGCTGGACCGCGTACGACATCGGTGACCACGCCCTTGCCCATCGGTACTTCGTCTCCGGACTGCGGCTGACGCAGGTCATCGATGACCGCCTCATGGGCTCGACCATCCTCGCCACCATGAGCCACCAAGCCAACTACCTCGGACAGACCGCCCGTGCCGCCCAACTCGCTCGTGCTGCCCTTGAAGGTGGCCGAGGCCAAGCCACTCCACGTGCCAACGCCATCTTTACCGCCCACGAAGCGCGTGCACTGTCCAGCGCGCAGGACGTGGCCGGCGCATCTCGCGCGATGAACGAGGCCGAGCGGTTCTTCGAGAAGGCCGCCTCGGCTGAGGACCCGGATTACCTCGCCTACGTGGACGAGGCCGAGATCATCGGCGAGATCTCCCACTGCTTCCGTGACCTCAAACGGCCCATCGAATCCATGCGGTTCGCCGAGCAGGCTGGTGCCCAGACCGGCCCGCAGTACGCCCGCACGCTCGGGTTCTGCCGGATGGTCCTGGCACAGAGCCAGTTCCTCAACGGCGACCTTGAGAACGCCGTTGCCACGGCGACCCTTGCGGTGGATGAAGGTGAGTCGTTGCAGTCCGCGCGCTTCGTCCGCTATGTCGAGGACTTCCAGCGCGAGGTCAGCGATCACTCATCCGCCCCTGCGGTCAGAGCGCTCAACGACAGGGTGACTCTGGCCCGCGCCGAGCTTGAGGAGTAATCCGCGAAACGGAAGGCGTCAGTAGGGCTGCCAGTGCCGCTGTGCGTCCTCGTCCCGGAGCGATGCGAGCCGTGCTCGTACCTCCTCGGCCACGTGCGGTCCCTCTGCGATGTTCTGCATGAGCCAGGTGGTCATCTTGAACTCCTGGATAGCGGACAGAACGCCGAAGCCAGGCCAGTCGCGCAGGTCCCGGCCGTACCCGTCGACGAACGCGCCGTACTCGTCCCGGCTCACCCAGCCCAGCCGGTCGTGTTCGTGGGCGGACACGACGAGATCCCACTCGGGATGGTCCAGGCAGAAGTTCTCCAGGTCGATCAGGTGCAACCGGCCCTGCTGATCGACCATCAGGTTGTCCGTGTGTGCGTCCCCGTGCACGGGCCCCTTGCCGGAGTCGAAGTCGAGCCCAGCCAGTCGGTCTGCCAGCTCCAGACGGCGTTTACGCAGGAACCCCCGGTCATCCTCCGATATCCCCTCGGCCACCTCGATACGGCGGTCGGACCGCCCGAACGTATCGAAGGGCGGTAGGCCGAGGTGAGGGGGAGGTGTCAGGGAGTGCAGATCCCGCAGGACGGCGCCCAGTTCGCCGTATGGCGCCGGCTGCCCAGCGTCCTCGATCAAGCGCCAGAAGGTCACAGGGTGGCCTTCGATCGTCAACGGCTGCTCGATGTCGTCCATGGTTCGGACCGCGGGGAAGCCTTCACTTGCGAGCCAGCGGGACACGGCCACCTCACGCCGAGCGGAGGGCAGGTAAGCCGGCCCCCGAGCGACCCGGACCACGACAGGTGCCGTGGCGAGCCGGTACAGGGCGTTCTCCCCGAAGCGGAGTTGTTCCGCGCCCGCGTCGCCCAAGCCCACCATCTGGCAGGCGGAGGCCATCACCCGTGCCGCGGTTGCCGACGTGAATCCCGCGCCCGAACCGAGGTCAGAGTCAGACGCCATGGCTGTCCGCGTTCCCCAATCGTGCCGCCGCTACCGTCGCGCGAGCACGGCTCACGTGACGCGCGCCGGACATGACGATAGTCCGTCCGTGCGAGGGCCGACATTCGCCCGAGGCGAGGTGAGTCCCCACGCCGTGGTCGTCGGCCACTCGGCGCTGGTCACCGGCTACACCGCCGCCACCTTCGACCTGGCCGCCGCGCCCAGCCGCTGCTCACCCCGGTGCCGGACGGCAAGGGCACCCGGTGGCTGCTGATCACCTTCAACAACGTGCAGTACCCGGGCTGCGACGGGTCGATGGGCGGGTTCCGGGTCCAGAGCGCGGGCCGGACCCCTGGCCGGGAGTTCGGCTCAGGCGCGGGGAGCGGCACATGGCCTGCCGGCCCGGCGGAAGCCTCGCGGGTCGCGCCGGCGGGCGCCCGAAGGGCCGTGGCCTGCACCCCGGTACGTTGGAGCGGTATCCGCACCCAGGAGGCGAACCTCGTGACCGAACTGCTCGACGGCCGGCTCAGCCTGCATCCCGCGCCGGAGTCCTCCGAGCCCGCGCCGGTGGTGCTCGTGCTGCCCGGCGGCGGCTACTGCGGCCACGCGCCCCATGAGGCCGAGGTGGTGGCCGACTGGCTGGGCGGCCTGGGGCTGAACGCCGCCGTGCTGCGCTACCGGCTCCGGCCCCAGGGCGGCACCGGCCCGCTGGACGACGCGCGCGCCGCCATGCGGGCGCTGCGCGCCGGCGCCGCAGGACCCGGCGCCGACCCGAGGCGGGTGGGTGTGCTCGGCTTCTCCGCCGGGGGCCACCTGGCCGCCTGGCTGGCCGGCGGCCCGCATGCCCACGGCGGGGAGCGGCCGGACCTGGCGGTGCTCTGCTACCCGGTGGTCTCCTTCGCCCATCTGCCCCCTCCGGGTTCGCTCGACGCGCTGCTCGGCCCGGACCCGTCTCTGGCGGACCGGCGGGCGGTGTCCCTGGAGTACGCGGTGCACCCGGCGACGCCCCCGGTGTTCTGCTGGCACACCGCCGACGACGGGGCCGTGGACGTCGAGCACAGCCTGCGCTACGCCACCGCGCTGCGGCGCGCGGGCGTCCCTGTGGAGTTGCACGTGCTGCCGCACGGCGAGCACGGGCTCGGCCTCGCACCGCAGGACCCCTACGTGGGCCGGTGGGCACGGTGGTGCGCGGAGTGGTTCGCGGAACAGGGCTGGCGCTGACCAGTCTTGGTGCCCGGCGCCGGCTACCAGCGCCCCGTCGTCCCGGCGGCCGCCGGCCGGCGCCGGCCCGCCGGGTCGTGCGATGCCCCCAGCCGCTGGAAGGTCCCGCTCGGCCATCCACCGCTGCCTCGCCGGCAAGGACGGCGACGGGGCCGCGGCGGCGATGCGGGAGCACCTGAGCCGGTCGTACGACCGGCTGCTCGGCTCGTGGGAGTGCCCGCGGCACAGGGGTCGCCGGTCACCGGGGTGGGGCCGTGCTGTTGCGCACCACCAGGCTGGTGGACAGTTCGACGCGCTCGGCTCCGCCCAGCTCCCCGTTGCGCAACCGCAGCAGCAGGCGTACCGCCTCGGCTGCCATCTCCCGTACGGGCTGGTGGACGGTCGTCAGGTCCGGGGTCAGCCAGCGGGCCTCGGGCAGGTCGTCGAAGCCGACGACGCTCAGGTCGCCGGGGATGTCCAGGCCGAGGTCGGCTGCGACCCGGTAGACGGCGCGCGCCAGGTGGTCCGAGCAGGCGAAGACGGCGGTCGGCCGGTCGCGCTGCCTGAGCAGGGCGGTGGCCTGCCGGACGCCGCCTGCGTTGCTCCAGTCCGAATACCTGATCAGGGAGTTGCGCGCCCGGATGTTCGCCGCGGCCAGCGCGGACCGGTAACCGTCGAGCCGCGCACGGCTGTTGATCTGGTCCTCACGGCCGCCGAGCGCCGCGATCCTGGTGTGGCCGAGCCGGGTCAGGTGGTGCACGGCCGCGTATCCGCCGGCCCAGTTGGTGGCCCCCACGCTGGGCAGCCCGGACGACGGCTCCACACCGGGGTCGAGCGCGACCAGGGCCACGCCCGCCGCCGCGAGCCGTTCCCGCTCGGCGGGCGCCGGGTCGACCAGCGCCAGGACCGCACCGGCCGACCCGCGGGAGACCAGCCGGTCCACCCAGTCCCGGCCGGCCCGCGCCTCGCGGGCCGAGAGCACCACGACGTCGCAGCCGGCCTCGGCGGCCGCCTGCTCGGCGCCGCCGAGCACCCGGGTCGCCCACGATCCCTCGACGCCGTCCATGACGAGGTCGACCAGCCCCACCGCCCCTGCGGGCACCGCCGGGCCGCGGCGCTCGTATCCGGCCGCGGCCAGCATCTCCCACACCCGGGCACGGGTCTGCTCCGAGACGTCGCTGCGCCCGTTCAGGACCTTGGAGACGGTGGGCACGGTGACCTCGGCAGCGGCCGCGATATCGGCCAGCTTCGCTCGCTTCACCTCTTTACCATGCACCGGCCCAGATAATTGCGCAACTTTCGGAGTCCGATAGTCTTCCCCGTGGAGCTCTGCAGAGTCGGTTCGGCACGGCATCCCGCACGTCGCCTCGCCATTCGGCGCTCCTTGAAGTTGCGCAACTCTTTCGAGCCCCCGACACCCCTGAACGCGATCTCCCGGAGGATCTCTTCGTGACATCACGCAACGCATTGGTCGTCCGTGGCGGTTGGCCGGGACATTCCCCTGTCGAAGCCACCGACCGCTTCCTGCCCTTCCTGGAGGAGTCCGGTTTCCGCGTGACGGTCTCCGACTCGCTGGACGTCTACACCGACGCCGATCTGATGGCCGGCACCGACCTCATAGTCCAGTGCTGGACGATGGGCACCATCACCGCGGAACAGGTCGCGGGGCTGCGCGGTGCCGTGCAGGCCGGCGGGACTGGCCGGCTGGCACGGCGGCATCGCCGACTCCTTCCGCGACAACAGCGACTACCTGCACCTGGTGGGGGGCCAGTTCGCCTGCCACCCGGGCGGCTTCGTCGACCACACCGTCGAGGTCGTCCCCGAGCGCGCGGCTCACCCGATCGTGGCGGGGCTGACCTCCGTCGCCCTGCACACCGAGCAGTACTGGGTGCTCGCCGACGGCCACAACCAGGTGCTGGCGACCACCACCCTGCCCTCGCGGCAGGGCGACCCGTGGGCCGAGCCGGTGATGTCCCCCGCGGTGTGGACCAGGCAGTGGGGCGAGGGCAGGATCTTCGTGTGCACGGTCGGCCACCAGCCGCAGGACCTGGACGTACCCGCTGTCCGCAGCGTCGTGGAGCGGGGGCTGACATGGGCGAGCCGCTGAAGGTCGGGGTCGTCGGGCTCGGGGCGATCAGCCGGGCCTACCTGTCGACCTTCGCCTCCATACCGCACGTCGAGGTGACGGCGCTGGCGGACCTGGACCACGCACGGGCCGCGGCCGCCGCGGCCGAGGTGCCCGGCGCCCGGGCCGTCCCGGTCGCCGAGCTCATGGCGGCGCCGGACGTCGACCTCGTCCTCAACCTCACCATTCCGGCCGCCCATGCCGAAGTCGCCGCCGCGGCACTGGCGGCGGGCAAGCACGTGTACGGCGAGAAGCCGCTGGCGCTGGACGTCGCCCAGGCGGACAAGGTGCTGGCGGACGCGGGCGGCCTGCGGATCGGCTGCGCCCCTGACACGGTGCTCGGCACCGGCACGCAGACCGCCCGGCAGGCGATCGCCGGCGGGCTGATCGGCACGCCCGTCGCGGCGAACGCGGCCTTCGTCTCGCCCGGCCACGAGTCCTGGCACCCCGACCCGGAGTTCTACTACCGGCCGGGCGGCGGCCCGCTGCTCGACATGGGGCCCTACTACCTGTCCGCGCTGGTGCACCTCCTCGGCCCGGTGAGACGGGTGGTCGGTGCCGCGAGCCGCTCCCGTACGACCCGCACGATCGGCTCGGGGCCGCGGGCGGGAACGGTCTTCGACGTGGAGGTCGACACCCATGTGGCAGGCATCCTGGTGCATGCCTCCGGTGCGCTGACCACGCTGGTCACCAGCTTCGACGTGGTGGCCTCGGCCCAGCCGCGCATCGAGGTGCACGGCAGCGAGGGGTCGCTGTCGGTCCCCGACCCCAACAGCTTCGACGGCGACGTGCGGGTGCGGCGGTTCGGCGGCGACGACTGGACGACGCTGCCGCCGTCGGCCGGTTACGCCGGTGCCGCGCGCGGCGCGGGCGTGGCGGACCTCGCGGTGAACCTCGCCGCCGGCCGGCCGCACCGGGCGTCGGCGGATCTCGCGCTGCACGTACTCGACGTCATGCAGACGGTTCTGGCGGCCGGCCGCAGCCGCACCGGCCGGGACGTCGCCACGACCTGCGAGGTGCCCGAGCCGGTGCCCCTGAGCCGGCTGCAGCAGTAGCGGCCGGCCTGTCCTCGCGCGGACAGCGGAAAGGCCCGGCGGAATCCCCGCCGGGCACACCCCGCGGCAACGTCAGGGCGCGACGTCGGCGCCCCGGCCGCCGGACAGCGACCGCACCACGCCGACGGCCACGGTCACGGTCACCTGCCGACGACGCCGGACCCCGGACCCCGCCCCTTCCTCCACGGAGATCCGCGAGACAGCGCCCGGCTAGAGGGATATGAAGTAGATCATGCGCCGGTTCTTCCACTCGGTGACCGTGAAGAGCAGGGTCTGGTTCGTCTGCTGCCAGACCGAGAGGTCCTCGATACCGATGGCCTGCTTGAGGCTGGTCGAGTAGGCCAGCGTCCCGGTACTGCCGCTGGGCTGGGTGGCGACCAGGTAATGGCCCAGGTCGGCGGTCCCGCCTGATCCGTCGCCGTTGCTCTGGCTCAGGTACCACTTGCCGTTGACCACGGCCGCGCCCTGGATGTTCCCGCTGACTTGGCCGCTGCCCAGGTACGGGATGCGGTAGGCCGCGTCGGCCCGCCAGTACCCGTTCGCGTCGGTCTGCGGCACACCGCCGTCGGTCTCCATCGGCCAGCGGACGACCCGCCCGGTCGTGAAGGCGTCGTCGGCGTCCGCCTTCGCGCAGAACTCACCGGAGATGATGTGCCGCACGGATCCGGTGCGGTCCAGGCTGGCGAAGCTGGTCGTCGGCGTGATGTCCTGCGCCGTGCACTTCTTGGCGCCGTCCTGCATGTCGCACTCGGGCTTCCCGGCCGCGTTGGTCAGGTCGTCGCAGGCGGTGTTGGTCCAGCCGCCGCTCTCGGGGAGGATGTACTGGTAACCGTGGGCGTAGAAAGTGCCGCTCTGGCGGCCGATCGCGCTCTTGTCCGTCAGGTCGGCGTCGGCACCGGCAGCTTTCAGGTCCATGATGTCGTGCAGGTCGAACACCCGGAAGCCGCGGTCCGTGTCGGCCACGTACAGCTTGTAGCCGTACCAGACGATGCCGCCGGCGTGCAGTGAGGCCGCGCCGAGGTGCTCGGAGGTCCGCAGGCTCATGTAGCTTGCGTTGCCCGAGGCGTTGACGAACGGGTAGACCAGCAGGACATGCGCGTACTTGCCGGTGGCCGTGTCCAGGATGCTGATCCGGGCGCCCTTGATCTCGGTGTACGCGCCGCTGCCGTCCGGGGCGTCGTCTGCGTCCATGTGGTACCAGGAGACCATGACCGGCCTGTGCTGCGCCGGGTCCCAACTGCCGCTGGGGTCACCCCATGTCTGGTCCTGGTCCGCGTCGGCGACGCCCGTGACGCCCTGGGGCTCCCACTCCGGGGTCCCGTTCTTGCCGGCGTCGTCGTCGTCGAAGCAGATGCTGCTGTTGAAGTGGTCGGGAGTGGTGCCCGCGGTGGCGTTCTCGTTGCACACCAGGGGTGTGAACTGGCCTGTCCTGGGGGCGTTCTGCAGGATCTCGTTGACTCCGGCGGACGGCAGCTCCTGCTTGAGTGCGGCGATCGTCGACTGGAGCGACGAGGCGTTGCTCACCGGCCGCAGCACGAAGTCGTTCAGGTCGAGACCGGGGTCACCCGCCGCCTGCGCCGCCCCTCCGTTCGCACCGAGCAGCGCCAGCATGGCGACAGCGATGCCCGCGGACAGCGCCCTCCACGTTTCTTCACTCGTTCCCCATCCGCCGCGGCAGCCCGGGATGCCGGATGCCGGATGCCGGTGATCTCAACACAGCGGCGTTCGCCGCCCGTTGCCGCGGGGACCTTACAAGGGCGAAGTCGGTGTTGCGAACAGCCATTTCGCCGGGAGAGACCTTCGCACCAGCCGGAATACGCGCTCGCGGTCGCCGGTTGCAGCGGAAATGCATCACCCCCAGGAGCCGCCCAGCGGCATACACCCGCTGCTGGCCGGGCGCTTCAGCCCCTACCGGTTCGATCCGTCGGCGGTCGTCGGCGACCACGCCCTCGGGCTGCTGCTGGAAGCCGCGCGGTGGGCACCGTCGGCGGGGAACTCCCAGCCGTGGGGCTTCTTCGTCGGTAGGCCCGGTGAGCCGGAGCACGACCGCGTGCTCCCCCACCTCGCGCCGAGCTCGGCCCGCTGGGCCGAGGACGCGGGTCTGCTCGTCGTCACGCTGGCGCGCCGGCACGTCGATGACACCCCGCTGCTCTACTCCGAGTTCGCCGACTACGACCTGGGACAGGCCGTCGCCCACATGACCCTTCAGGCCCAGGCCATGGGACTGGCCGCGCACCAGTTCCGGGCCTTCGACCACGAAGGGCTCACCAAGGAGCTGGACCCGGACCCGGGCTGGGCGATCGTCACCATGGTCGCGGTGGGCAAGGCGGCCGGCGGGCCCCGCGAGGGCCGCGACCGGCGCAGCGTCGCGGACCTGCGCTCCGCTCCCTGGTCACCGGCGGAGTAGCAGCCGGGTCCTGGTCATCGAGCGCGAGCGTGAGCAAGGTGTGAGGGCCGTCGGCTTCATGCGTCCCGGTCGTCCGGGCCGGGGGCCGGTGCGGGGCGCGGGAGCAGGCCGGCGCGGACGGCGTTGGCGACCATGCGGGCGGCGCGCAGGGGCAGGGTCTCGTCGAGGGGGTCGCCGCTGATGTACATCCGGTAGTAGAAGGGCGCCGCGACCATGCGGATGGCCTCGTGGGCGTCGGTGTCCGCAGGGGCCTCGCCGCGATCGACGGCCGCTGTCACCGCCGCGGCGGCCCGCTCGATGCGGGAGCCGATGACGGTGGCGAGCATGGCCCGGGTTTCCGGGTCGTGCACGGCGGCGGCCACCATGGCGTCCATCCACGAGCGGTGCACGGGGTCGCGCTGCAGGTGCAGGATGGCCTCGCCGACGACGGCCAGGTCGCCTTCCAGGGTGCCGGTGGCCGGTTCCCGCAGCTCGACGGTCAGTTCCTGCACCAGGTCATGGACCAGCCGCTGGAGGGTGCCCCAGCGGCGGTAGACCGTGGACGCCGACACCCCGGCCCGGGCCGCGACCTTCTCGATGCCGGTACCGGCGAAGCCGTGGTCGGCCAGTTCCGCGGTGGCCGCGTCGAAGACCGCCGCCCGGGTCCTGGCGGTGCGGCCGCCGGGGCGCTGCGTACCGGGCCGGGGCGCCCCGGACGTCGGGGCGCCGGCGCCCGTCGGTGCGGTCTGCGCGCGGTCCGGTCGCGGGCTCGCCTCGTCCATCAAATGAGAATCCCCTTGCATTAACGACGGATCGACTGTCATGCTCCACGTTAACGCAAGGCTCCTCCGATTAGTGCGCGTATCGAGCGCGCCGGGGGCCTTCACGCAGTGATTCCACGGGGGGTGGCTCCTTGAGCCGGCACGACCAGCACGCCCAGCACGATGACCACGGCCGGCACGACCATGGCCGGCACGACCACGGCCTGCCCGCCGTCGCCCGCATCACCCACCGCTTCGCCCAGGTCGGCGACGTCCGGGTGTTCTACCGGGAAGCCGGTCCCCGCGACCGGCCCACCCTGCTGCTGCTGCACGGCTTCCCCTCGGGGTCGCACCAGTTCCGCCGCCTGTTCGACGTCCTGGGCACGCGCTTCCACCTCATCGCCCCCGACTACCCCGGATTCGGCCACACCGAGGTGCCGGACGGCTTCCCGTACTCCTTCGACGCACTGGCCGACACCGTCGAGGGCTTCGTCGACGCCGTCGGCCTGACCCGGTTCGTGCTGTACGCCTTCGACTTCGGCGGACCGGTCGGCTTCCGGCTGGCCGCCCGCCGCCCGGAAGCGGTGGCCGGCCTGGTCGTCCAGAACGCCAACGCATACGACGAGGGCCTCTCCGAGATGGCCCGCGGCATGGTCGCCGCCCGGCCCGGCGTGCCCGGTGCGAGGGAGCAAGTGCAGAGGATCCTGACCCTGGCCGCGACCCGCGGCCAGTACGAGGGCGGGACCGCGGACCCGGCGTCCGTCGCCCCGGACGGCTGGACTCTGGACCAGCACTTCCTCGACCTGCCCGGCCGCAAGGAAGCCCAGATCGACCTGGCGCTGGACTACCACACCAACGTCGAGCAGTACCCGCGGTGGCAGGAGTGGATGCGTACCCACCGGCCGCCCGCGCTCGTCCTGTGGGGCCGCAACGACGCCTTCTTCCCGCCGGCCGGCGCCGAGGCGTACCTGCGCGACCTGCCCGACGCCGAACTGCACCTGCTCGACACCGGCCACTTCGCGCTGGAGGAACGGCTGCCGGAGATCGCACCCCTGCTGGACCGCTTCCTGGACCGGATCGGCCGGAACCCCGCACCGCAGCCGGCCGGCGCCGCCGTCGCGCCCTTGCGGATCGCGGTCATCGGGGCCTCCGGCGATCTCGGCGGCGCCGCCGCCCGCGAGGCCGCCGACCGCGGCCACCATGTCACCGCGCTGACCTCGAAGGACCTCGACGCCGCCGACCCCGCCATGGTCGAACAGGCGGTCGCCGGGCACGACGCCGTCGTCGTGGCCGTCAAGGGACCGGACGGCCTGGTGCCCCGCACCGCGCAGGCCCTGCTCACGGCGCTGCCTCGGGCCGGAGTCGACCGGCTCGTCTTCCTCGGCGGCGGAGGCACCCTGGAGTACGAGCCGGGGCGGCGCTTCGTGGACGCCCCCGACTTCCCTGCCGCGTACCTCGAGACCGCCCGCGACCAGGCGGCGGCGCTGGACATCCTGCGCGGCTCGGACAGCCCGCTCAAGTGGACCTACGTCAGTCCGCCCCCGGTCCACCTGGAGCCGGGACCGAAGACCGGCCGCTACCGGACCGAGGCCCGCGACACACCGCTCACCGACTCCGAGGGCCGGAGCCGGATCAGCACCGGCGACTACGCCGCCGCCGTCCTCGACGCGGTGGAGCAGCCGGTGTTCGTCCACCAGCGGTTCACCGCGGCGTACTGACCCGGCGCTCCCCTTCCCCGGCCCCCGTGACACCCACGTACACAAGGAGCAGCAGTGCCACGCATGCCCCAGCTCGCCGAGGACCCCGGCGGCCTCCTGGAGGAGACCCGCCGCCAGCTCGGCCGGGTGCCCAACCTGTACGCAGCGCTCGCCAACAGCCCGGCCGCGCTGGCCGGTTACCTGGCGATGCGCGACAAGCTGGCCCACGGCGCACTGCGCGCCCGGGTCAGGGAGCAACTGGCCCTGCTCGTCGCCCAGGAGAACCACTGCACCTACTGCGTCAGTGCCCACACCCTGCGCGGCGGCAAGCTCGGCATGTCGCCGGAGGAACTGCGCCGCACCCGGGACGCCGACGACGCCGACCCGCACACCGCGGCCCTTCTCGGTATCGCCCGGTCGATCCTGCGCGACCGCGGCGACATCGGTGACGACGAGTTGGCCGCCGCCCGCGCGGCCGGCGTCACGGACGAGGAACTCGGTGAGGTCACGGCGCACGTGGCGCTCAACATGCTGTCCAACTACTTCAACCACCTGGCCCGCCCCGACCTGGACTTCCCGGAGGTTCCCGCATGACCGGCCCGACCGAATACCACGGCAGCGTCGAACTCCTCGGCGGCTATTTCCTCATCGGCGCCGACGGGAATCCCACGACGCTCGTGGCCGAGGCGGACTACCGGATCGAGGGCGGTTTCGTGCACGTGCGGATCGCCGGCTCCGGCCAGGTCCAGGTGGTCTCCGCCCCAGCCGTGCGGCGGCTGACCCACGCCGGCCTGCCCGGCTGAGGCACCGCGCGGCGGGGGAGGCACCCTCCCCGCCGCGTGACCGGCCCGACGGCCGAGTGGCCGGAAAATTGTGGTCCTGCGGCCTGAACTCGCCTACTGAACGCGGCACTCCAATCCTACGGTTCTCATACCTTCGCAATGCCGAGAATGAATGGGACCACTCAGGAGACAGCATGTCGGTGTTGTCGCGTCTGCATGGAACGACGCGTTCGTATTCCCTGTTCCTCCTGGTCGCCGTGATGGCGATCGCAACGGTCGTACTACGTGCGCCGGCGGCCCACGCCTACGTGAAAGAGGGCTGTCGCTGGTCATCGGCCAACATCTACTTCTCGAACGATCTCAAATCCACCAGCGCGTACTACCCGTTGGTGACCACCGCCGCACACGACTGGACCGCGACAGCCAGCCCGATCTATCTCTATCCGGGCGGTACCCAATGGGACATCGCCGCCTACGACGACGGGAACACCGGGTACGACGGCATGACGAGCTACACCTGCAGCAGCGGCAAGTTCTCCCAGAGCCTGTCCTACTGGAACACCTCGTACACGAACGGCTACTCCTCGACCGGCCGGGTGCAGGTGATGGTTCACGAGATGGGGCACGGTCTGGGCCTGGACCACGCCGGGAGCAGCAGCTGCTCGGGCCAGCCGATCATGTATTCCAGCAGTAACCGCTACTTCAACTGCGGTCACGTGACGCCGCAGAGCGACGACATCAACGGCATCAACGCTATCTACTGAGCGGGGAAGTGCAGCAGTGACGAAGAGAATCGCTTCCATCGCAACCGTCGTGGCGTGCATCACCGTGCTCGCCGCGTGTTCCGCGTCATCGACCACGAACACCCGTACCACGCACCGCGTGGAGGGAAATCTGGCCAAGCACTACGCCGATATCGGCAGCCTGAGCAACGATTCGACCGCGGTCGTCATCGCCCGGCCCTCCGGAAAGTCCGTGCAGGAGCCGGCTGACGCCGCGGGAAAGTCCGGTGTGAGCGCCACCGTTACTCCGGTCGACGTCGTGAAGACCCTCAAGGGGTCGACACCGTCGTCGACACTGCGCATCCGTCAGGTGCTCGTCGGCGACGACACTGCGCTGGTGTCCGGTCGGACGTACGTCCTGTTCGTCACGCCCTTCCATTTCGACACCGCGCCGGACAACGGTGAATGGGTGGTCACGGGCGCGGTGGGCAAGTACGTCGTGAACGGTGCGAACGTGTCGGTGCCCGCAGGCACTCCCGCCGGACCGCCTCAGCAGTTGACGCTTTCGGCACTGACCGCGCAGGTCGGCTGAGTGCCGTCCTGCGGTCCCCGGCGAGCAGCGGCCCGCCGGGGACCGCAGGACACCGCACGGAGTCGGGCGACAGCCGATAGCATCCATAGCCCGCCGAAACGGCCTCGTCAGGAACGGTGGAACGGAGACCGACCCCATGCGCGCAGTCACACGCATCGCGTCATCACACCCGGGGCTGCGGCCGGCTGACGGCCCGAGCGGCAGGATCCCGCCTCGTGCGCGCACTGCGGCCGCCCTCCTGATGTGTGCGGTGACGGCGGCCGGCGGGGTGGTCGCGTGCGGAGACACGGGGTCGGACGGTGGTCAGGGGAAGGCCTCCTGCGTGTCGCCGTTCATCCGCTCCGACACCAGGCGCTCGCCCCCCGATCCCGACTCCCCCACCTCGTTCGGTGAGGTCCGCCCGGGTCAGCACCTCAGCGTCCGCGGCTGGTACTACTACGGCGGCCCGTGCGACGACACCGGTTCCGGAGCGGCCCGGCCGACTTCGGCCGGGCCCGTCAACCTCTCACTCACCACGTCGGACCACCGGACGGCCGCGCTGGGGACCGCACACCCGACCGGCAGCAACGCCTCGTTCGTCCTCAGCGTCGCCGTCCCCGCCCGGGCACCTGCCGGTCCCGCCTCGATCGGGGACGGCCAGGGGCACGTCATCAGACTCGACATCACCGCCCCGTGACGACCAGCCCGCACGAACTCGCCGTCACCGCCGGGTGCGGCACTCTTCGGGGCGGCGGTGGAGTACACCGCTACGGCGGTGTCGGACGGCCCGGTCAGCGGCGGGGACGGTTCGGCCGTCAGAAGGCGGATCGGATGAGTCCGCCGTCCACGCGGATCGTTGCTCCGCTGACGTACTGGGCGTAGGTGCTGCACAGGTACGCCACCGCTGCCGCGATCTCGTCGGGTTCACCGAATCGCTCCTGGTCGTTGGGGATGAGGGCCTCTACGGCGTTCGGCTGGATCTCGTCCCAGGTCCGGCCCCAGCCGCGGGCGGGTCCGATCTGCGTGACGAGCTCCCGCGTCGCGTCGACGAGGATCGCGCCGGGGGAGACCACGTTCGACGTGACGCCGGTGCCCTTGAGGTCGCGGGCGAGTGACACCGCGAGGTTGTGCCGGGCGGCCAGGGTGGCGTTGTACTGGGGGTGGGTGTTCATCGGCTGGGAGGCCAGGCCGCCGCCGATGGTCACGACCCGGCCCCAGCCGCGTCCCCGCATGGCGGGCACCAGGTGCTGGATCATCCGCACGCCCGAGACGACGTTGACGTTGTAGGTGTCGTTCCACTCCGTCGGTGTCGCCTCCGCCCACGACACGTGGCGGTAGAAGCCGGCGTTGTTGACGAGGATGTCCACGGCGCCGTCCGCGGTCGCCGCCCTGGCGACATCCGCGGCGCCCTCGTCGGTGGCCAGGTCGCCGAGGGCGGTGTCGGCCGTTCCGCCGGCCTCGCGGATCGATGCTGCGACCGCTTCCACGCGGTCCTTGCTGCGCCCGTGGATGACCACGGCCGCCCCCTCCGCCGCCAGCAGCCTGGCGGTGGCCTCGCCGAGTCCGGCACTCGAGCCGGTGATCAACGCGCGCTTGCCGAGGAGATCGAGATTCATGTGCTGCTTCCCTTCAAGTACCGGCCCCGCGTCCTTCTGACACGGCGGAACGGCCTCCGGTCCCAAAGTCTACACCTGTAGACTAAGCACCGCGCGGCAGCACCCGCGGGCCACCGGAGGCCGGGCAGAAAAGGTAGGCAACCTGCGTAGGTTGCCTGCATGGTCTGCCGCGAGGCCGGCTCGGCCGACCCGTGGCCACGGGCGCCGCGTCCGCCCCGCATGCGCAGAGCAACGCGCAGAGCAGTGCGCGGTGAAGCCCTGTGAACCGCTCGCCCCCGAGGGCTGTGCCGCAGCCGCGGACCCCGGCCACGGACCTGGTGGCCCCCCGGACCGCGTCCACAGCGACCTCGCGGGGAGGGCGCGGGTCCCGATCGACCAGTAACGACATGAATGAGATTGGTGGAAACACATCATGAGTTCTTCTGACTCCCCGGCCCTGATCCAGCGCCGCGCCGTGGTGACGGGGGCCGCGCAAGGCCTGGGATTCACGCTCGCCCAGCTGCTGGCCGAGCAGGGGTGGGAGGTGTGGGCCGCGGACGTGCGTCCGGTGCCGGACAGCTTGCAGGTGGCGCGCAGGGTCGTCCTGGACGTCGCGTCGGAGGAGTCCGTGGACGCCCTGTTCGCCGAGGTGGAGCAGGCCGGCGGGCTGGACGGCCTGGTGAACAACGCGGCCGTCTTCCCGCTGTCCCCGTGGGACGAGTTGGACCCGCAGACCTGGCGCAGGACGATCGACGTCAACCTCACCGGCAGCTTCCTGTGCGCACGGGCCGCGGGTGAGTCGATGCGCCGGCACGGGCGGGGCGGCTCGATCGTCAACCTGACGAGCCTGACGTTCTTCAAGGGCATCGCCTCGGGCGCGGACTACGCCGCGTCGAAGGGCGGGGTCGTCGGCCTGACCCGGTCCTTCGCCAAGGCGTTCGGGCCGTTCGGCGTCCGCGTCAACGCGGTGGGCCCCGGCCTCATGGCGACGGAGGGCGTGCGCGAGCAGGCTCGGCTGGGCCAGTTCCCCTCCGACCGGCTCGGCGAGACCGACGAGGACCGCTGCCTGCCGGGCCGCACCAGCACTGAAGGGGTGGCGTCGACGATCGCCTTCCTCCTCGGCGACCAGGCCCGTGAAATCACCGGCCAGGTCCTCGTCGCAGACGGCGGCACGATCTTCATCTGATCCTTCCCGGGCCTGCAGCCGCTCGACGCGGCGCCCGGCCCGGCCGAACCGGAGAACAGGGATACGGCATGAGTGATCTCAACCGTCGGGAGTTCCGGCGCCGCGTGGAGGCCGGGGGTCCGCTGATGATCCCCTACGTCCCCGACGCCCTGACCGCCCGGCTGTGCGAACAACTCGGCTTCGACGGCGGCTACCTGGGCGGCGGAGGCCTGGGCTACTCGCTGGCGATATCCGAGGCGCTGCTGACGGTCGGCGAACTCGCGTCCGCCGCGGCCGCCGTCCGGCGGCGCTCGTCGCTGCCGCTGGTGGTGGACGGCGGTGTCGGCTTCGGCGATGCATCGCGTTGTTCGGCGGCGCGATCACCTGCCTGCTGTTCGTCCTCAACGACCTTCACCACGCCCACTGGGTCCTCGTCGGGTGGGAAAGCCACGTCGGCGCCCCCTTCATCGATGTGCGCATGCTGGTCCGCAACCGTGCCCTGACGGCCACCTACATCCGCGTGTCGGTGACCTTCCTGCTGATCTACAGCATCTTCTACGGGGTGTCACAGTGGCTGCAGGAGGGGCGCGGGCTGTCCACGACGGGCGTCGGCCTGGTGATGCTGCCCATGTCCGTACTGGCCGCGCTGGTCTCGATACCCTTCGCCCGCCGCGAGAGCCTCGCCGTCCCCCTGCTGGCCACCGCCGCGGCAGCGCTCACCGGTTCGGCCGGGCTGCTGGTCTTCACCCACACCACCCCGGTGTGGATCCTGGTCCTGGTCATCATGGTCTTCGGCATCACCTCGGGGCTGGGCATGCTCGGCAACCAGGCCGCCCTCTACCGCCAGGCCCCGCCCGAGAGCATCGGCGTGGCCGCGGGACTGATGCGCACCTTCACCTATCTCGGAGCAATCCTCTCCTCGGGTCTGATCAGCCTGGCCTTCGGCCGGCGGGCCACCGACCACGGACTGCACACCGTCGTCTGGGTCCTGCTCGCGATCGGCGTACTCCTGGTCGGGCTCACCCTGGCCGCCGTCCGCGGCAGGCACGCCGCCGGGCCGGAAACCCATGGCGGCAACCTCCCTCCCGCATCCCGGGAACAGCCGCCGGCCGAACTGCCTGAAGCCGCCGGCTGATGGCGTCGGGGCCGGCTACTGCGCGGCGGCCCCGGAGCCCGGGGCGGGGTCGGCACCGGCTTCCCGGGTGACGGGTTCCAGCATGGCGGCCAGCAGCTCCGCGAGGCGGTCGTTGTCGGCCCCCGCCAGCGCGCGGGTGCCGACGACCGCGCGCAACAGCCAGGTCCCCGCGGTCAGGGCGAGCCCGAGCTGAGCGCGGAGCTCCGCCTCGGAGCCGCCGATCAGCCCCGCGAGGCGCGCGCCCGCGTGGGCCTCGATGCCGCGCCGGACGATGTCCGCCGCCTCGGGGTCGGACGCGGACCGCAGGGTGAGGAGAAACGGATCGAGGCGTTCGGTGCCGGGTGCCGTGTTCTCCGCGAGTGCGTGCGCTATGGTGCGCGTCAATCCGCTGCGTTCGGTGCCGACAACGGTCGGCGGCCCGAACGAGCGGTCCACCGCTTCGGCGAACAGGTTCTGCTTCGAGCCGAAGTAACGGTTGATCATCATCGCCGTCACCCCCGCCCGCTCGGCGATCTGCCGGACACCGGCTCCCGCGTATCCGTTCTCGGTGAACTCCACGACAGCGGCAGCCAGGATCGCTTCACGCGTCGCTGCGGCGTCACGCCGGCGAGAGGGCTGTGCGGCAGTCATGAAACGAGCATACGGTGCGTCGTCTACAGCCGTAGACGACGCACCGCGGCCGGGCCGTGGTGCGCCGGGGGCTGTCCGCGCATTCCTGAGCGCACGGACCGGGCCGGCCGAGCTGACCCGTGGAGGCCTGGTCAGCCCGAAAGGGACGTCGACCAGTAGTAGTAATCCAGAGCCACGGTCGTCGTGAACTCGTCGCTGTAGACGGATTCCGGCAGGCCGGGAGAGGTACGCAGAGCGGTGCCGTACCCGCTGTCGAACTGGCCGTAGGTGTCGATGCCGTTGTAGTCGAACCGCCAGCGCTGCCCCCTGGCGTCCGCGTCGCAGGTGAAGCTCGTCCAGACGGCGTTGGCCTGGTTCAGGCCGGACTTGATGTCGGTCGCCAGGCACCGGCCGCTCACCCGGCTCGCGAGCATGCGCCTTCCCTGGGAGTTCATGGAACCCGTCCAGTACCAGTCCTGTTGTACGTTGCCGCTGTCACAGGCACCCTCGAAAACCGTGCCCGAGGCGGTCGATTCGAGGCATCCGCGCTTGGCGTTGTCGAACGACCAGTACGTGGTCGCCGCGGACGCGGCCGGCGCGATCGGCAGGGCGAGCGTCGCTCCGAACAGTGCGGAGCACAGCGCGGCGGCAACGGCCGCAGGCCGCGAGACATTGCGTATTCCGGTCTTTCCCCACATCGACGGCATCCTTCTTTCGCAAGTTCGGCCCGTGTGGCCGTTTCCGCCGCTCACCGGTGGACCCGGGGCGGAAGCACAAAACCGCATTCCCGAACAGGGCTGGCGCACCACAAAAGTTCCGGCTACGTTTGGCGCGTGAAGAGAACTCTCCGCAAGAATCGTAGGAACCGCGCTGCTCTGCTCTTCGTAGCGGCCTCCGGAATGGCATTCCTGACGCCGCCCATCGCAGCACAGGCCGCTGCTCCCGAGCCCGTGTACTGGAGCTTCAGCAACAACACCTTTTATCCGAACCAATGCCTGACCGGGGGGAAGACAAACAGCGCGGGAACGGCCTCCGTGTTCATGGCGACCTGCACCGGAAGCTCCTACCAGAAGTGGGACTGGCGCGGCGAGGATCCCACGAACCCCAGCTTCCTTGAATTGCAGAACAAGGCCACCGGCCTGTGCCTGGCCACCGACTACAAGAACGAGGACAACAACGCCGTCTGGGCCAGCACCTGCGAATGGCGGCCGGGCATGCGTTTCCGGTACGTCTTCAACTCCGAGCCCAATTCCGGTGGAGAGCTCATGTCGGATTTCACCCACCCTCCCTACGGGGACTACGCCGAGCTGCGGCCCACGGCTGCGGGCGCCGTGTACAACGGGCAGTTCGACAACGAGTGGAACGGCACCTTCTAGGACGTCACGAACCGCACGAGCCGGCCACCAGGCAGATCCTGACCTGGTGGCCGGTTCTCTCGCAGCACTGGGCCGACAACCGGGACGGGCCGGCCTAAGCCGTCGCCCAGCACCGGGTCACGAGTGGCTGCCGATCCATGAGTCCATGGCCGAGTCACTGGTGTTGTTGGCGTAGACGGCGCCGTTTTCCCGCGGGGTCAGAAAGACGTTGGGAAGGTCCAGGTTGGCCATGAGGTAGTGATAGCCCCCGCCACTGCTCAACCACATGAACCGCCTGCCGTCGCTCCAGTCGCAGCTGCTCACCCAGACCGCATTTCCGTCCCAGCTCTTGTGATCGGTCGCCAGGCACAGCCCCGTGGCCTTGTTCTGGAGTTCAAGGGCGGGATACGTGGCTCCCGGGTCCGCGCCACGCCAGTCCCACTGCTGGAAGGAACTTCCGTTGCAGGTGGACATGAACGCGTGCGCCGTGCCGTTCGACTGGATTTGCCCCCCGGTCAGGCAGGTATTTCCATTGCCCACCCAGAGGTTCGAGAAAGTCCAGTACGTGGGGATCTGAGCCGCAGCCTCCGCGGGCGCGGGCACCAGGATCCCGAAGCATGCGGCCGCCACGAAGGCCGTGGCCACGGCACCGGCGCGCTTGAGGAACTCGGCTGATTTCATGGGGCAGAAGATATCGACAGGAGCCACGCTGCACCAGCGTCGACCCAAAAGACCAAGCGGATCATTTAGGTCAAGAATCGCCAAAGCAGCCGACATGATTCGAGCCCCCCGACACGGGTGGGAGAACGTTCCCCGGTGCGACACCTTGCATTCATCCAGAGACCAGCGACGCGTTGCCTCATGAGATGCGGCGCTGGGCGCGGACGGCCCGTCTACGCCTGGTTCTTCCTGCACGTGCCGCCCTCCGCCGCGACCACGATCGGCCCACGCCTCGGATCCCTCGGGCGCGAACGTCACCGTCCGGGCGACCCTCACCAAGGCCACCGGCGCCAACATCGACAGCCCGGCCGTGCGGTAGCCGCAGCCGCGCCACCGCCACGCGTCCCGCACCCCGGCCGTCCACGCCGGCCGCCCGCGGTGCGGGACGCGGCAGGTGTCATCGGGTCTCGATGTCGCCCGAGCGCGAGGGGACTGCGCCGAGCGCGGCGAGCGTCGCCTCGTCGAGGGTGACCGCACCCGCGTCGACGTTCGCCCGCAGGTGCTCGGCGTCGGCGGTGCCGGGGATCAGGAGCGTGTTGGGGGTGTGGTGGAGCAGCCAGGCCAGGCCGACCTGCGCGGCGGAGACGCCCAGTGTCCGCGCCGCCGCGACGACGGCGGGCTCCTCGGTGACCTTCGGCAGGCCGGCGTAGGCGCCGCCGAGCGGGAAGTACGGCACCCAGGCGATGCCCTCGGCGAGGCAGAGCCGCACCAGGTCCTCGTCGTCGCGTGAGACCAGGCTGTAGGCGTTCTGCACGCAGGCGATGCCCGCGGGGAGGGCATGCCGCAGTGCGTCCAGGGAGACGCTGCTGAGACCGATGGCGCCGATCTTGCCCTCGTCGCGCAGTTCGGTCATCACGGCGAGCTGGTCGTCGAGGTCGACGATCTGGTCGCCCTCGGCGCGCAGGCCCGGGCCGTGGTCGGCGCGGCGCAGGTTGACGAGGGGAATCCGGTCGAGCTCGAGGCTCCTGAGGTTGTCCTCGACGCCGGCCCGGAGCTGCTCGGGCCGCTGGGCCAGGCGCAGCGGGATGCGCCCGCCCGTGGCGGGTTCTGCGCCGACCTTGCTGACGACCAGGACGTCGTCCTCGGGGCGGAGCGCGGCGGCGATCACCTCGTTGGCGAAGCCGTTGCCGTAGAAGTGGGCGGTGTCGACGTGATCGACACCCAGGTCGGCAGCCTGCCTCAGCAGGGAGATCGCGGCATCGCGGTCCAGCCGCGGCAGCTGCATGGCGCCGTAGCCGACACGCGAGACGCTGCGGCCCGCGAGCGCGCCGGGCCCGCCGGGTCGTGCTGTTCCGAGGGCGGTGAGCTGGTCGGACCGGGCAGTGGACGCCATGGCAGTCCCACTCTCATGAGATGATGGAGGCAAACGGAGGGACTCCGTTTACGGCCACCGTAACACCAACCGGAGGGTCTCCGTTTTGGCTGCTCCCGACTCCCCCACCCCCGACCGGTCGGCGAAGGCGCCCGGACGTCCGGCCCGGGCCGACGCACAGCGCAACCGCGAACGGCTGCTCGCCGTCGCCCGCGACGCCTTCGCCGCGACCGACGGCAACGCCACCCTCGACGCCATCGCCCGCGAGGCCGGCGTCGGGATCGGCACGCTCTACCGCCACTTCCCCACCCGCGAAGCGCTCGTCGAGGCCATCTACGCGACCGAACTCGACGCCGTCGTCGCCAGCGCCCCCGCGCTGCTCCGCGAGCTGCCGCCCGAGGCGGCGCTGCGTGCGTGGATGGACCGCTATGCGGCGTTCACCGCGGTCAAGCGCGGCATCTCCGACACCCTGCGCGCGGGGTGGGCCTCGGGCACCATCGCGACACCTGCCACCCGGGAGCGGATCACCGCGGCGATCGCGGAGATCCTCGACGCCGGCGCGAAGACGGGCTCCCTGCGGGCGGACGTGGAACCGGAGGCGGTCACGATGATGCTCCTCGGAGTGTTCATGTCGACGACCGCAGGCAACAGCCCGCACCTGACCGGACGGCTGCTGGATCTCGTGGCAGACGCGCTGCGGCCCGCGACGGACGGGCCACCGCCGCACTGACCCTGCGGGGATCGCCGGCGGCGTTGCCGCCGCTGCGGCACGCGGAGTGCCCGGGCCTGAGCAGGTCCGGCCCGGGCTCGGAGCGCGCGACGGGAGTCGGTCGGGGATCAGTGCCGCCGCGCACTCGGCGCCGTGCTCAACTCGGCAGGTTCCACTGCTGAGCGGTGGTCCCGTTGCAGGTGTAGATGTCCAGCTGGGTGCCGGGCGTGGTGACGGCTGCCGGGACGTCGAGGCACTTGCCCGACGCCGGGTTGCGCAGCGCCTTGTCCGACGAGGTGTACGACCAGGTCTGGGCGCCGGTTCCGTTGCAGTCGTAGATCTGGACCTTGGCGCCGTCGGTGTTGTCGTCCGAGGCCAGGTCGAGGCACTTGCCGCCCTGACCGACGAGCGGGGTGACGGGCACGCCGGCGTCGGAGGGCGAGATCGTCCACACGAACGAGGGCGAATTCCACCAGTTGTCAACATGCGACAGGTGCGGCCCGCAGGGGCTCCCGCGCCGGTGCTCACCCCAGTACCCGGCAGCCGCCGGCAGGCGCGTCCCGCTGGGGTGGAGCCCCGGTGCGAACCGCCGCGCCCCGGTGCTGTCCTGTGCCCTGGCACGTCTCCCTGTCTTCGTACCGAAGGGCATACAGACCGTCATGTCTCGCGAACTCCCGTCCCCGACCGGCCGCCGTACGTTCCTCAGGGGCGCCGCCGGCGCCCTCGCCGTCCCGGCCGCCGCCGGCCTCGTCGGCGCGCTGGCCGCGCCCGCCCACGCCGACGACACCGGCCTGCCGGACTTCGCTCCGGTCCCGGCCGCCTCGGCCGGCCCCGCCCCGAACGCCGACGGCTACTACGTCGGCCGGATCTCAGGACACCTCTACTGGGTCACCGACACCTACTACCAGGCCATGTTCCTGACGACCAAGGTCGGCGTCGTCCTCGTCGACGCCCCGCCGACGATCGGGCACAACCTGCTGCGCGCGATCGACGACGTCACCCGGGCCAACGGCCGCCCCAGCAAGGTCACCCACCTCGTCTACTCCCACTCGCACGCCGACCACATCGGCGCCGCCGGCCTCTTCGGACCCGACGTCGAACGGATCTCCCACGCCGCCACGGCCCGCCTGCTGGCCCGTGCGGCCGACCGCAACCGGCCGCTGCCGACAACCACCTTCCACGACAGGTACCAGCTCAAGGTCGGCGGCGAGACCCTGCAGCTGGCCTACCACGGACCCAACCACTCCCCCGACAACATCTTCGTCTACGCACCCGAACACGCCACCCTGATGCTGGTCGACGTGCTCTACCCGGGCTGGGTGCCGTTCAAGAACCTCGCCGTCTCCCAGGACATCCCCGACTGGATCAAGGCGCAGAGCATCGCGATGGACTACCCCTGGGAGACGTTCGTCGGCGGCCACCTCGGTCGACTCGGCGTCCGCGCGGACGGCACCCGGCAGATCCAGTACATGAACGATCTCGAAGCCAGCACCCGCGCCGCCATCGACTCCGTCGACCCGAGCCCCTACTTCGCCAAATACAGCGCACAGGGCAACTCGTGGGCCATCTTCAAGACCTTCCTCGACGCCGTCGCGGACACCGCGGCCGCCCCGGTCGCCGCGAAGTACGCCGGGGTCCTGGCCGCCTCCGACGTCTTCACCAAGGACAACGCCTGGGCACTGCTGGAGTCCCTGCGCATCGACGCCGGCCTCCTCGGGCCGTTCGGCGTCCGGCCCTGAACCACCGGCAGCCTTCGCAACCGTCAAGTGAGGAAACCCGAATGACTCCCACCAGCCCAGGGGGCGCTCCCGTGAGCGCAGCGCCACGCCGCACCGTACTCGTCACCGGCTCCACCTCCGGCATCGGCGAGGCGATCGCCGCCGCCTTCGCCCGCGACGGAGCTGACGTCGTCGTCAACGGCCGTGACCCCGACCGCACCAAGGCCGCGGCGGAACGCATCCGCGCCGTCGGCGGACACGGTGAAGTCCGCGCCGTTGCCGCCGACGTCGGCTCCGCGGAGGGCGTCCGCATCCTGACGGACGCTGCGCCGGACGTGGATGTCCTCGTCAACAACGCCGGGATCTTCGGTGCGAGACCCGCGTTCGAGATCACCGACGAGGAATGGAACCTCTACTTCGCCACCAATGTTCTCAGCGGTGTCCGGCTCACCCGCCACTACGCCCCGCGCATGGTGGAGCGCGGGTGGGGCCGCGTCGTCTTCATCAGCAGCGAGTCGGCCATCAGCACTCCCAGGGAAATGATCCACTACGGCACCACGAAGACCGCGCAGCTGGCCGTCGCCCGCGGTTTCGCCCAGGAGGTCGCAGGTACCGGCGTGACGGTCAACACCGTCCTGCCCGGTCCCACCCTCACCCCTGGTGTCGAGGTGTTCATCGCCGACCGTTTCGGCGACGGCGTCCCCTTCGCCGAAGCCGAACGCCGCTTCATCGCCGAGGAGCGCCCCACCTCGCTCCTGGGACGGCTCATCCGCCCCGAAGAGGTCGCCAGCCTCGTCCACTACCTCGGCTCCGACGGTGCCTCCGCCACCACGGGCGCCGCACTACGCGTCGACGGCGGCGTGGTGAACGGCATCATCCCCTGACTGCGGCCCCCCGGTCCTGCGGGGGCGGTGCCCGGCCCTGAACCGCTGGGGTGCCACCCCGGTGCGAGAGCACCGGGATTCCCGGTTCCGTAAGCACATGCCAGGTCAGGCGACCCCTACGAGACAGGCACCGTCATGACCGCTCCGAACTGATCCGGACGACAGGCACCCTCACCACACCTCACTTCCCCTTCCATCCTTTGGAGCAACCCGTGCGATTCCAACTGCCCCGATCCCGCCGCCTGCTGGCCGCGGCCTGCGCCATGGCCGTCGCCCTCGGCACGACCACCCTCACCGCCGCCGCGGCCTCCGACCGGCCCGCGGCCACGCCCGCCGAGCAGATGCCCGCAGGCTTCAGCGAACACAAGACCCAGGTCGCCGGGACCGGCATCGACTACGTGATCGGCGGCCACGGACCCACCCTGGTCCTGATCCACGGCTACCCCCAGACGTGGTACGAGTGGCACGACATCATGCCCGCGCTGGCCCAGCACTACACGGTCATCGCACCCGACCTGCCCGGCGCGGGCCGCAGCGACGCGCCCGCGTCCGGCTACGACAAGAAGACCATGGCCGCGGAACTGCACGCGGTCCTGGTCTCCCTGGGCAAGGACCAGGACGTCGACATCGTCGGCCACGACATCGGCACGATGGTCGCCTACGCCTACGCCGCCCAGTACCCGCGCAGCGTCCGCAAGCTCGTGCTCAGCGAGGCGCCGATCCCCGACCCGGGCATCTACACCCTCCCCTCGCTCACGGCCCAGGGTCCTGGGGTGTGGAACTTCGGCTTCTTCGCCCTGCAGACCGGCCTGCCGGAAAGCCTCGTCCAGGGCCGCGAACTGACCTGGACGTCCGGCTTCATGCGCGGGATCGCCGTCAAGAAGGACGCCCTCGCCCCCGAGGATCTGCAGATCTTCGCCTCCTACCTGCGCGATCCCGCGCATCTGGAAGCCAGCTTCGCCTGGTTCCGCACCTTCCCCCAGGACATCGCCGACAACGCGCAGTTCCAGAAGAGGAAGCTGACCATGCCCGTCCTCGCCATCGGCGCCGACGGCAGCCTCGGCTCCTCGGTGCCCAAGCAGGTGCGCCGCTACGCCACCCACGTCACCCCGGTGGTCGTCCCCGACTCCGGCCACTGGATCTACGAGGAGCACCCGAAGGAGATGACCGACCTGCTGCTGAACTTCCTCGGCGGACGGCGATGACCGCGAGAGCGGAACCGGACGGGTCCTTCCCGACCTTCGCGCCGACGGCCGAGCGTGCACCCTTCTGGTTCCTCGGCGGCCAGGCCAGGGTCCTGCTCACCGGCGCGGAGACCGGCAACCGGCTCGCGCTGATGGAGTTCGTCGCCCCGGCCGGCCACGCGCCCCCGCACCACGTCCACGAGGACGAGGAGGAGGTCTGGTTCGTCCTCGACGGCGAGGTGACGTTCTTCGTCGGCGACCGGCGCCACGACCTGGCGCCCGGACAGGTCGCCCACGGACCGCGCGGAGTCCCGCACAGCTATCTGGTGCGCTCGGCCCAGGGGGCGCGGATAGCGGCTGTGTTCAGCCCGGCATGCATCGAGGAGTTCTTCAGGGCCAACGGCACGCCGGTGGCCGAGGCCGGCGACATGCCGCCGGAATTCGATCTCGCGGCGGTCGCGGCCTCAGCCAAGGCCTTTCGGCTGAGCGCGGCCTGACCGCCGCCGTCGCCGCCGTCACCCCCGCCGATCCACCACACCTTGCAAAGGGAAACCGCCATGCCCTACATCACCGTCGGCCAGGAGAACTCCACCGACATCGAGCTGTACTACGAGGACCACGGCAGCGGGCAGCCCGTCGTACTGATCCACGGCTACCCGCTGGACGGGCACTCCTGGGAGAAGCAGCTCCCCGCCCTGCTCGACGCCGGCCACCGGGTCATCACCTACGACCGGCGCGGCTTCGGCCGCTCGTCGCAGCCGACCACCGGGTACGACTACGACACCTTCGCCGCCGACCTCGACGCGGTGCTGACCGAGCTGGACCTCACCGACGCGGTGCTCGTCGGCTTCTCCATGGGCACCGGTGAGGTCGGCCGCTACCTGGGGACCCACGGCTCGCAGCGCGTCGCGAAGGCCGCCTTCCTGGCCTCCCTCGAACCCTTCCTCCTCAAGACCGACGACAACCCCGACGGTGTGGACCAGTCCGTCTTCGACGGCATCCTGGAAGCGGTCACGAAGGACCGCTACGCCTACTTCACCAGCTTCTACGAGGCGTTCTACAACCTCGACGAGACGCTCGGCGTCCGCATCAGCGAAGAGGCGGTACGGGCGAGCTGGACCGTCGCGGCGGGCGCCTCGGCCCACGCGTCCGCGGCCTGCGTGCCCACCTGGATCACCGACTTCCGCGCCGACGTCGCCAAGATCGACGTACCGGCGCTGATCCTGCACGGCTCGGGCGACCGCATCCTGCCGATCGACTCGACGGCACGGCCCTTCCGCGCGCTGCTGCCCTCGGCGGAGTACGTCGAGATCGAGGGCGCCCCGCACGGTCTGCTGTGGACGCACGCCGAGGAGGTCAACGCCGCGCTGCTGGCCTTCCTGGCCAAGTAGGCGCATACAACCGCCTGGAGAAGACCCCCGATCCCCGGCCCGGTGCAGGTACTCGCAGCTCCCCCGCCAGCGACCTGCACCGGGCCGGACCACCGTCGTCCGGCCGGTTCGCGGCCCGGAGCGACGGCCCTGGGCTGCCCCCGCCCGGCTGCCTGAACGGGCTGCCCACAGCCCGCACCTTCCCACCAGGACTGACGTTCCGTCATTTCCATGGACCGGCCGACCGCTTGCCGGCCGACGTGCCGGTGCGCGGCCCGCGCCGTCCCGCACCCGGATCTCCGGGGCGAGTGCATGATTCGCACAGCACCGGTACACGTTGGGCAAAGGCCCCCACCCTCCGGTTTCCTAGGCTGCGACGTGTCATCGCCCGACGCGCGGGGATCCGGAGAGGTTGCGCATTCCGTCGTACGCAGCATCGCGGGAACTCGTCGTCGAGCCGGTGGTCCAGGAGTCCGCGCGCACCGCCTCCCCCCTCGCGCGGGACGCCCGCCCAGCCGAGCGCGCCTTCGCCTGAGCCGGCAGAAACACGACGAACGAGGGAGAAGCCCATGGTGTGGACCGACGTTCACCCCCCGGCCGGGCCGCCGATGGTCGGTCGGCTCGCGGAGCGCGAGGCGATCGGCAGGGTCCTCGAAGCCGTCCGCGACGGATTCAGCGCAGTCCTGGTGCTCAACGGCGACGCGGGAGTCGGCAAATCCCGGCTGCTGGAGTACGCGGCCGAGTCCGCCCGGGACCTGTCGGTCGTCAGGCTGGTGGGTGTGGAGGCCGAGACACGGCTGGGCTACGCCGCGCTGCACCGGCTCCTTCGGCCCCACCTCGGCCGGGTGCCGGACCTGCCGCAGCGCCAGCGGGACGCCCTGAACGCCGTGTTCGGGCTGGACGACGCCCCGCCCTCCGACCGCCATCTGGTCGGACTGGCCACGCTGACCCTGCTCTCGGACGCGGCCATGGCGACCCCGATGCTCTTCCTGGTCGACGATGTGCAGTGGCTGGACCGCGAGTCGGCGGAGACCCTCGCCTTCGTCGGCCGGCGCCTGTACGCGGACTGCCTCGGGCTGCTGTTCGCCGGTCGTGAGGGGGCCGACGGCCTCGACGTCTTCGGTGACCTGCCCGCACTGCGGATCGAGGGTCTGGCGGACGTGGAGGCCAGGGCGCTGCTGGCCTCCTGCGTGACCGGGCACCTGGACCAGGCGGTCGCCGAGCGGCTGGTCGCCGGCACCGGAGGCAACGCACTGGCGCTGCGGGAACTGGCGGAGAACCTGAGCCCCGAGCAGCTGGCCGGGGTCACACCGCTGCCAGAACCACTGCCGGTCAACCGGGAGCTGGAGGCCCACTTCCAGCAGACGGCTGCGCTGCTGCCCGCCGACACCCGGACCCTGCTGCTACTCATGGCCATGACACCGACGGACGACCAGGCGGCGCTGTGGCGGGCCGCCGGAGCCCTGGGGCTGTCCATCCGGTCCGCCACGCCCGCGGTCACCGCCGGGATACTGAGCCGCGGGACCACCGCCGTCTTCCGCCACCCGCTGATCCGCTCCGCGGTCCACTCGGCAGCCTCCGCGCAGCAGCGGCGCAGCGTCCAGGCGGCACTCGCCGCCACCAGCGCCCCCGAGCGCCGGGCGTGGCATCTGGCCGAGGCCACCGAGGCGCCGGACGACGACGTGGCCGCGGAGCTCGAAGCCGCCTCCGAACTGGCCCAGGCGCGTGGCGGATACTCCGAACAGGCGCTGGTGCTCACCAGGGCGGCGGAGATGACCGCGCATCCCGGCCGGCGGGCCGAGCGGTATCTGGCGGCCGCGGCGGCACACCTCGCCTCCGGCAACCTCCCGGCGGTCCAGCCGCTCCTCGAACTCGCCACTCCCCTGCTGGAAGGACCTGTGGCGCAGGTGCGGGCGACGCGGCTGCGGGCGTCCGTGGAGATGTTCTGCTCCCGTCCCGGCGAGGTGCCGGCGATGCTGCTGGACGCCGTGGCCCGTCTCGGCGCCACCGACCCCGCGGCGAGCTGGGACCTGCTGCGCGAGGCGGTGCAGGCCGCTGTCATCGGCGGCCGGATGATCACCGGGACGACCCCCCGCGAGGTGGCGAGGGCCGCGGCGGAGGCCTGGCACGACAGGGCGCTGCCGGCCTGGAGCCCCGATCCGCTGATGGCGGCGCTGGCCCACTCGATGGCCTACGGCTACACGGCGGGAGCCCCGGCCCTGGCAGCGGCGCTGGCCCGCCTGCGCGACGCCGACGAGCTCCACGGGCAGGACGCGTTCAGCGTCATGATCAGCATCGCGGGCGACGAGTTGTGGGACATCGAGGCGAAGCGGGAGATCCTCGAGAAGCTGGTGAGGTCGGACCGCGACCGGGGCGCGCTCTACGGGCTCAGCCTGTCGTTGCTCACCCTCGCCAAGGTGGAGATCTGGAACGGGCGGTTCGCGGCCGCCGAGAGCTTCTACATCGAGTCGGACGACTACATGGCCGCGACGGGATACTTCAGGTCGGGCGACTTCCACAAGGCCCTGCTGTACGCCTGGACCGGCCGGGAGAAGGAGTTGCGGGCCGCGGTCGCGGCGATGCGCGCCCTGGCCGAGAGCCAGCGGACCGGAGTGACGAACCGGTGGGCCGCCCAGGCCCTGAGCATCTTCGAGATCGGCCGCGGGCACTACCGGGAGGCACTCGACGCCCAGCTCGCGATGTTCGACGACCACCCGGTGATCCTCGGCGACATCAACCTCGCCGGCATGGTCGAGGCAGGGCTGCGGGCCGGTGATCGCAAGGCGGCCATCATGGCCATGGACCGCCTGGAAGAGCGCGCTCCACTGGCCGGAACCCCGTGGGCACTGGGGCTGCTCGCCCGCTGCCGTGCCCTGATGGCCGACGGCGACGAGGCCGAGCTGCTGTACCAGGAATCGATCGCGCAGCTGGAGAAGGTCCCGGTGGCGGTGGAACTGGCGTGGTCGCAACTGCTGTTCGGGGAGTGGCTGCGCCGCCGCAAGCGCCGGGCCGACGCCAGGGTCCAGCTGCGCGTCGCGTACGAGTCCTTCGCGTCGTGGGGAGCCGCGCCCTTCGCCGAACGGGCGAGGGCCGAGCTGCTGGCCACCGGGGAGACCGCACGCAGACGAACGGCCGACACCCTGTCCGACCTCACCCCGCAGGAGCGACACGTGGCGACCCTGGCCGCCTCGGGGCTGACCAACGCGGAGATCGCCGGCCAGTTGTTCGTCACCACCTCGACCGTCGAGTTCCATCTGAGCAGGGTGTTCCGCAAGCTCGGCATCACCTCGCGCAAGCACATCGCGTCCCGGCTGAACCAGACCGGCCCCGAGGACTGACGGGCCGCGTACCCCTCTCGACGAGTGCGGCCGCTCCGTCGCCCTCCGGCAGAAGCCTCCGCGGCACAAGCCGGTTCAGAGAAGTCCCTGCTTCAGGGCGTACGCGACCGCGTGTACCCGGTTGCGCAGGCCGTGCCGCACGATCATCTCGTGGATGACGTATTTCACCGTTCGCTCCGAGTAGTGCAGCGCCGCCGCGATCTCCGCGGTGCTGAACCCGGCGGCGAGCTGTCGCAGGACGGCGATCTCCCTCGATGTGAAGGATGCCGGTCCGTCGCCCGCGTCGGCGGTGGGGTCGTTCCACCGCCGGGTGCGGATCTGCTCCAGCAGTGAGCCGAGGAGTGGTTGCGGCAGGGACGCGGCGCCGCGGGTGACGACGCACAGCGTGTCCGTGATGTCCGCGAGGGTGGTCCCCTCCCGTGGCATGAAGGCCACGAGTCCCATCGCGACGACGCGGACGAGCTGCTTCGCGGTGGGCTTCCTGGCCACGAGCATCAGCAGGGGGTTGTCGGCGGGGTCGTCCTGGGAGAACCGCTGGATCGAGGTCAGGGTCCTGTCCGTCACTTCTCCGGTGATGACCAGCACGACGTCAGGTCTCTCCTCGGTGTCCGGGGGAAGGACCAGTACCCGGTCGTCGGCTGTCAGATGTGCCTCGACCCCCTGCGCGGTCAGTGTGTCCTCCGACAGGACGACGATCTGTACGGTGCGCGACGATCCGGAACCGCGCGCCGGGTCAGCCTCTCCGAGAGTGCGAACTTCTTCGCGTCGCACGCAACGACCTCCTCGCTCGATGGGGCCACGCCGCCGCGGCGGCTTTCGGATGCGCGGGGCATGTGGCGCGTCCCGCGCATCCGGCACCGTGTTCGCGGGCTGACGGGTCAGAGGGTCTTGATCTGCCCGCCGTCGATGACGATCTCGGCTCCGGTGATGTTGCCCGCCACCGGAGAGGCCAGGAAGAGGACGAGGTCGGCGACCTCGTGCGCCTCGGTGATCCGGCCCAGGGTGATGCCCATGCTCTGCGGCACGATCACGTCGAGCGCTTCCTGCGCGGTCGTGCCGGCGGCCGCGGCGGTGGCGTCGGCGAAGCCGCCGGGCGCGGTCCAGAAGGGGGTGCGGACCGGTCCCGGGGAGACGGCGTTGACGCGGACGCCCTGGGGGGCGAACTCCTCGGACAGCGCCTTGTTCAGGTTGGTCAGCGCCGCCTTGGCGGCCGAGTAGTCCACGACCATCGGGAAGGGCAGCTGGGCGTTGACGGAGCTGATGTTCACGATCGCGGCCCCGCCTGCCTGGAGCAGGTGCGGCAGGGCCGCGCGGCTGGCGCGTACGGCGCTGAAGAAGGTCAGGCCGAAGACGTTCTGCCACTGCTCGTCGGTGACCTTGAGGAACGACTCGCGGGGCTCGGCCACGCCGACGTTGTTGACGAGGAGGTCGATCCGGCCGTGCCGCTCCGCGGCCTGGCGGATCAGGGTCTCGGGGCCCTCGGGCGTCGACAGGTCGACGGGCACGACGGTGATGTCGTGGTTGACCGCGAGCGCGTCGAGCTCGGGGGTGGAGGTGCGGCTGCCGGCCACGACCTTGACGCCTTCGCGGGCGAGCCCCTCGGCGACCGCCAGGCCGATGCCCTTGCTGGCTCCGGTGACGACGGCGACCTTGCCCTGGAGGTGCAGTTCCATGACGGATCCTTTTCTGGATTGATCAATACAGATCTATGACGCGGGTCGGCCTGTGCGGCACCGGCGGAGGGGCGAGCCCCCTCGTGCGGTCCGGTCGGACCTCCCTGCGTGCTCCCGGCGGGAGCGGTGCTTTCTGGATCGTTCAATCAAGTATGCGTCGAAACTATTCCGCACCCCTGGGACCGCCCTTCGTCACCCCTCGGGCGCCACCGCTCGTGCCCGTCGGCCGGAGTGCGGGCTCCAGCCGCTCACAGGGCGCCCACCCGCATCGCGTAGGCGACCGCATGGGTGCGGTTGCGCAGGTTGAGCCGCCGCGTCACCGCGAAGATGATGTTCTTGATGGTGCGCTCGGAGTAGTTGAGCTTCACCGCTATCTCGGTCGTGTCCAGACCCTCGGCCAGCAGTCTCAGCACTTCCACCTCGCGGCCCTCGAAGCCGCCCGGCAGGACCCCTCCGCCCGGATCGCGCAGCAGCGTACGCATCTCCTCGACCAGCGACCTGAGCAGTTCCCCCGGCATCTGCGCCCCACCGGCCCGGCTCGCCACAACGGCTTCGACGATCTCGGGGAAGCCGGTCTGCGCCCGGGGCAGCACGCTGACGAGTCCGTGCCGGACGGCGCGGGCCAGCCGCGGCCTGCTGATGCGGTCGGCGACCAGGACGATCCGCATGTCGGGATTGGAGGAGACGGCGGACGCCTCCGCCATCCACGTCATGGTCTCCTCGGTCACCTCGTTCGCCAGGATCAGGACGACGTCCGCGCGGTCCGCCTGGTCGACCGGCAACAGCGTCGTCCCCTCCGACCCGCGCAGGAGGACTTCGGCGCCCTGCAGGGACACCGGATCGGCCGCCCGGACGGCGATCGATGCCGAGGCAGGGGATCTCTCCTTGGAAGTCAACGCAGGTCCTCCGGGATCGGCGCGACGTGGTCTCCACGCACGATCGCGATGATGTGGGGGGGGTTCCCACGGTCGGTCTCGCCCGTGGAACCGCCGGCCGGGTGGTCTCCTGAAGCCGGGTGTCCGTTCGCCGCCCCGTGTCGAACACCGCCGCGGTCGCGCTCACGGGGCGACACGCCCCGGGCCTTCCCCGCGACAGCGCGACGGCATGCCGCACCCGGGCTCTCCGTCCGGCGCTCGATCTAGCGCTGAGACCGGATGGGTCCGCCGGCAGAGCTCCGCGGCCACAGCGCGTCCCGCGAAGTCCCCTCGGCATCGGCGCGCGATCGCCCCACCGCGCTGGTCACTCTCCCGTACATGCCCACCGTCGTTCCACGCGACAACGCTTGCTCGTTTCGAGGGACCATACAACCGCCGTAGGCAGTCGCCGGGCACGAGAAGTCCTCACCTAAGGAGGGTTGCCCTTTCAGGCGGTATGGCTGCTCGATCGACCCTGCGGCGGAACCCGCAGGCCCGAAGAAAGTGAAAGGCCCGTACCTCCCGCGCCGTTCATCCGTGGGCGAAGCCCACAATAGTTGATTGACTATTCCATAAATCGCGTTACCGTGGATATATGGCTCGCACCAGGGAGTTCGACATCGATCTGGCGGTGGACCGCGCCATGAACCTGTTCTGGCGCCGGGGCTACGCCGAGACCTCCCTGCAGGACCTGCTGAAGGAGCTGTCGATCGGCAGCGGCAGCTTCTACGCGGCCTTCGGCTCGAAGGAGCAGCTCTACCTGCGCACCCTCGAGCGGTACGTCTCCCTGCAGCACAGCGACCTGGAGAAGATCCTCGACGGGGCGCCGGAGATCCGGTCGGCCGTCCGCACGATGCTCGCCTCGCTGATCGAGATGGACATGGCCGAGCCCACGCGCGGCTGCCTCGTGGTCAGCACCGCCACGCAGTGCGCCGACCAGCCCTGGGCGGCAGAGCGCGTGAACAAGGCGATCCTGCAGGTCGAGGGGATCCTCGCCGGCGCCCTGGAGCGGGCGCAGGCGCGGGGCGAGATCTCGGCCGACAAGAACCCGAGGGAGCTGGCCCGCTTCCTGACCACGTTCGTCCAGGGGATCCGGATCGTCGGCGCGGCACAGGTCGGCAGGGAGTTCGTGGCGGACGCCGTCAACACGGCCGTGCGCACGCTGGACTGACCGCCCTCGCGGGCGCCGCCCTCACCGGCCGCAGCGCTGCCCGAACGGGCAACCTCGCTGGTCAGAGCGCTCCACTCCCCCACCATTCACGCCGGCAGCACGCCCGCCACACGTCTGACGGAGCACACGGGCGCAGAACATGTTTAGCATTCAACTTCCCAGACCTAGTGGAGAGAAACATGCCGGTCAACGACCCGATCACCCCTGAGCCGCTTCTTCAGCTCGGCCTCGGCTTCATGGCCTCCAAGACCCTTCTCAGCGCGGTGGAGTTGGGCATCTTCACCGCACTTGCCGGCGGTGGCCGCAACCGCGAGTCCCTCGCCGCCGAGGTGGGCCTGCACCCCCGCTCCTCCGCCGACTTCCTCGACGCCCTGGTGTCGCTCGACGTGCTGGACCGCGACGAGGACGGCACCTACCGCAACACCGCCGCCGCGGACCTGTTCCTGGACCGGAACAAGCCGTCGTACGTGGGCGGCATCCTGGAGATGGCCGACGCCCGCCTCTTCGGCTTCTGGAACAACCTCACCGACGCGCTGAAGACCGGCGCCCCGCAGAACGAGGTCGCGCACAGCGGCGCCCCGTTCTTCGCCACGCTCAGCCAGGACCCCATCGCCTGGCGCAACTTCCTCAACGGCATGAACGGCGTCAGCACGCCCCTCGCCGGCGCCCTGGCCGCCGACTTCGACTGGACCGGACGCCGCCACGTCGTCGACCTCGGCGGAGCCCTTGGCGCCGTGCCCGCCGCCGTCCTGCGGGCCAACCCGGACATCACCGGAGCCGTCTTCGAACTGCCCCCCGTGCGCCCGGTGTTCGAGGAGTTCGTCGCCGCCCACGGCTTGGCCGACCGGCTCGCCTTCCACGGCGGGGACTTCTTCTCCGACCCGCTGCCCGAGGCCGACGTCTACGTCATGGGGCAGATCCTGCACGACTGGAACCTGGAGCAGCGCCGGTTCCTGCTCGACAAGGCCTACGCGGCGCTGCCCGAGGGCGGCACCCTCATCGTCTACGACGCCATGATCGACGACGAGCGCCGCCGCAACACCTACGGCCTCATGCTGTCGCTCAACATGCTCATCGACACCGAGGGCGGCTCCGAGTACACGGTCACCGACGTCACCCGGTGGCTCCGGGGCGCCGGCTTCCGCAAGGCGGAGGCCCGCCCCCTGATCGGCGGCTACACCGCCGTCTACGCCACCAAGTGACCCCGGCTCCCACCGGCACACTCTGACGCGCGGCACGGCGAACGGCCCCGGCCCGGCCCACCGTTCGCCGCGCCTCAGGCGCCGGTGCCCAGAAGGCGGGTCACGAGGTGGTCGATGTCGACGCAGCTTCCCTCCGTGCCCGGCGGCACGACCTTGTGCACCCGGTCCAGGAAGTCGGCAACGGCCGAGGTCCTGATGTCGAGCGCTGCCGACCCGACCTGCGACCTGACGACGACGCGCACCACAGCGCCCCGCGAAGACAGCCGGGGCGCGACGAGGACGGCTCCTTCGCCGACGGGTCGGCTCATTCCCTCCCGCAGGAGATCCAGCGCGAAAATCCAGTCGACCGTGCCCGTCGAGGCTGTCCCGATCGACAGGAGTACGGCGTAGGGGTCCGAACGCTGATAGTGAAAACTGGCCGGTAGTGAAACCTGTGGCTCACCTCCCACGAGCACATGCACTACCAGCTCACAGGTGACCCTCGTTTCCGCGGCTCTTGACGACGGTTGATTCATTTCCTACCCGTTCAACAAGGTCTGGGGGACGGCAGCTCTTCTGCGAACGACCCTAGGCCTGCCCATGGCGGGCACTTGTCGAGCGATGTACGGAAGGTAGCCCAGGAGAGAACCCGGCGCGACGGACCAGCCGAGGTCGGCGACCTTCGGGTTCACCTGCGGGGCGCCGGCGGTTCACACAGGTATGTCACAGGTACTGCGCACCCGGCAGCAGCGTGCATTCCCGTCCAACTCCGGCATCATGTGCGAATATCCTGTAGCCGTACAAGCATGATCGTCAAGCAGAGTTCGTCGTCCTCGGCGTCCAGCAGGTGGGTGACCCATCGAGCCGGCGCAGCCGCGGAGGGACGAGGCACAGGGGGGTGGGTCGGGTGACCGACGTGGACGGTGTGGAATTCGGGGCGCTGCTCAGGCGGTTGCGTCTGGAGGCGTCGCTGACGATCGAGGCACTGGCTGAGGCCTCGGGAGTCAGTGGCCGCGGAATCGGAGACCTGGAGCGGGGACGCCGGGCAACTCCGCAAAGAGGAACGGTCGCCGCGCTGGCGAACGGGCTGAACCTGCCCGAGGCGGAGCGGGAACAGCTGCTGGCCGCGGCCCGGATCGGCCGCAACCCCCGCCAGAGCCTCGCCGACGTGCGCGCCTTCCCGCGGGGTATCGACGACTTCGTCGGCCGGGAGCACGAACTCACCCAACTGGCCGCGCTGGCCGAGCAGGCGTCCCTCGGGCGGTCACAGGTGGTGGCGGTGTCCGGGCCTCCGGGTACCGGGAAGACCACCTTGGCGCTGCAGGCCGCCCGTGAGCTGGCGGAGCGCTTCCCCGACGGCCAACTGGTACTCGACCTGCGAGGCATGGACGACGAGCCGCGCAACCCGGCGGAGCTGGCGCTGCGGGTACTCAAGGCCGTCGGGGTGTCCGACCGGGACCTCGCCAAGGCCGGCCCGCAAGGTCACCCGGAGCTCTACCGGCAGGCACTGGCCGGGCGTCGCTACCTGCTGGTGCTGGACAACGCCCGAGACGAGGCCCAGGTCCGCCCCCTCCTGCCGAGCTCCGGTGCGGTGATGGTCCTGATCACCAGCCGGAGGATGCTCACCGGGCTGGAGGACGTCGAACGCCTGCCCATCGGCGAGCTGTCCCCCACGGACGCCGGCATCTTCCTGACCGGTGTGATCGGCCAGGACCGCGCGGCCACGGACCCCGACGCACTCGCCGAGGTCGCTCTGCGCTGCGCCTACCTGCCCCTTGCCCTGCGCGTGGCAGGCAACTGGCTGGCGACGCGCACCGGCTGGACGGTACGCCGCCTGGCCGATCGGCTGGCTCTGCAAGAGCGCCGTCTGGACACCCTTGCCGCCGGCGACATCCGCGTCTCGGCGGCCTTCGACCTGTCCTACCGGCAGCTCACCCCGAATGCCGCCCGGCTCTTCCGCCTCCTCGCCCTGGTCGACGGTCCGGACGTCGGCGTCGCAGGCAGCGCCCAACTCACCGGGCAGGAGTTCTTCGACGTCGAAGACACCCTTGAGGAGCTGGTCGAGACCGGGCTGCTGGGCTCCGACCGGGATCGGTACCGTCTCCACGACCTGCTGCGGCTGTACGCCCGCGACCGGCTGAGAGCCGAGGAATCCGAGGAGGTGGCCGCGGCCGCCCGGTCCGCGATGCACCGCTGGCTGCTGGAGACCGCCGTCGTGGCCGGGCGCTGGTTCGATCCCGACTTCGGTGCCCCCGCTCCCACGTGGCAGGGAATCGTCCCGCTGTCCACCGCGGACCAGGCCCGCCAATGGCTGCAGGCAGAGGGCAGCAACTGGCTCGCAGCCTTCCGTGCCGCCGCCCTCCAGGAGGACCACGCCGCCGTGGTCGAGGTCGCCGAGGCCCTCCACTGGTTCTCCGACCAGTGGATCTTCTGGGGACACTGGCCCGAGGTCTGCGCCACTGCCGCCGACAGCGCCCACGCCCTGGGCGACCCCCGCCTCGAAGCCACCCACCTGAACCTCCACGCCTGGGCGCTGCTGATCTGCGAGGGCCGCCACCGCGACAGCATGGACCGATCGGCCGCAGCACTCGAGGCGGCCCTGCTGGCCGACGATATCCCCCAACAGGCCTGGTCCCACAGCTATACGGCCTGGGCGCTCAGCCACCTCGCCGACTACTCCGCGGCAGCACCGCACAACCGCGAAGCGGCTCGGCTGTTCGAAGCGGCGGGAGACCTGCACGGCACCCTGCACGCCATGTGCAGTCACGCCGACACCCTGCTGCGCGCGGGGCTTTACGAGGAATCCATCGCCGAGCACCTCCGTACGCTCGCCTTCCTCGATCAGGCCGGGGACGGCATCGAGCCCCACAGCGCTGCCTTCAACCGCACCAACGCGCAGACGTCGATCGGCCAGGCCCACACCCTCCTCAAGAACTGGGAGGAGGCCGCCGAACACCTGCGGACCGCGGTGAGCCTCGCCCGTGCGAGGGCCAATCCGGGGCTCGAGAGCCGCGCGCTGATCCATCTTGCCGAGGCGCTGCTGGGCGGCGGACACCGGGAGCAGGCCGAGGAGGTCTACGCCCAGTGCCTCGGCCTCGGGAGTTCCGCCAACCCGCAGCACCTGGCGACGGCCCAGGAGCGCCTGGCCGAACTCGGTCACCGATGAGCCTCGTGAGCGGCGGTCACGGTGCCTGCTGCAACGTGAAGTCACCGGGAGTCGAACGCCCCTGGACGAGCTTCACCCGAGTGGTCGCCGACTCGTAGCCCTCCATCGACACGGTCACGGTGAGCGGGTCACCGTGGGCGTCGAGCCACAGGGCGAAAGTGCCGTCCGCCGCGGTCGTCACCGTATGGCTCGACGTCCTGCCGTCGAGCCGGACGGTGGCCCCCGCGAGGGGCGCGGTGCCGCCGGCCCCGTCGGCACCGAGCACGGTGCCGGCGTATCCGCCCCAGCCCTTGGGCGGTTTGACGGTCATCGTCACCGGGACCGCAGCGACGTGGTACGGCGTGTCGGTGCTCACGCCCAACTGCGCCGGATAGTCGCCCGGTCGAGTGACCTCGGAGACCGTGGCATCCAGGGAGACCGTCACCGTGGCACTGGCCCCTGGGCGGAGTGTCGCCTGCTGTCCGTGGAGACCGAGCCAGGTCACGTCGTCCGTACGGTCGCCCTGATCGTATCCGGGCAGCACGCCGACGGTGGCGACCGGCAGCAGGAGGCTGGAGGTACCGCGTCTGCCTCCGACGCTGTAGAAGCCGGGAGCCGCACCACCGCGGTAGACCGCGGCAGCGGCGTTGGGCAGCGCTGTCCAGGTGCCGGCCCGGGGGTCGTAGGCGAAGCCCTTGTTGGTGACACCGGCCGCGACCCTGCCGCCGATGGTGAGGAGCCGGCCGTTCGCTGCCGTATAGGCCGATCCCCACAGCGCGACGGGCATATCAGCGATCCGCGACCAGCCGTCGGTCACCGGGTCGTAGGCGTAGGCGTGCTTCGTGATACCGCTGTCCGTGTTGCCGCCGGCGCAGTAAAGCATGTCGGCGATCTCGCCGCATGCGGTCCAGGAGACGGTCTCGGGGTACGAGGCCATCGCCGACCACTTGTCGGTGAGCGGGTCGTAGGCGTACACGTCCGTGGTGAGGCAGGAGTCCTTGGTGCATCCGCCGACGACGTACAGCTTGCCGTCCACAACCGAGCTTCCGGAGGCCGCGTAGGGCTTGGGTGAGGGCGCCCCGGTGGTCCAGGTGTCGGAGGCCGGGTCGTATATCTCCAGCTTGGCATCGGGTGTGCCGTCGGTGCGCCATCCGCCCACGGCATAGAACTTGCCGCCGATGAATCCTCTGGCCGGCGCGTCGCGGCCGTCGGCTGCCGAAGCCAGTTGCGACCAGGTGTCGGTACCGGAGTCGTAGGTGTACAGATCCGAGGTGTAGGTGGTGCCGTCGAAGCCGAAGGCGGAGTAGAGCCGGCCGCCGTCCGCGGCGACCGCGTTGTCCATGGTGGCCGTCGGCAGGTCTGCCACCGGCTGCCAGGCGCCGCCGTCGGCCGGGGGCGTCGACCCGGTTCCCGCAGGACCAGGGCTGCTGAGTTGCTCGGTGACGGTGAAGGTGGCGGGGGCCTTGCCCGTGTTCGTCACCGTCAGTTTCCTCGTGCCTGCGCCGTCCCACGGCAGTGTCTTCTCCACCGCTGCCGACGTGATGGTGAGCCTTCCCGCCTGGAGACTGCGGTCGATCCGGGTCACCCCGTCCGGCGCGACGCTGGCCGCCGCGGTCCCGGAGGCGAACCTGCTCTTGGCCATCGTGAAGGACTGTCTGCCAGGAGTGCCGGAGAAGAACCAGTAGAAGCCGTCGCCCAGCTGCGGATCGCTCGGAGTGGCCACCGTCAGGCCCGTCTGCCCGCCGTCGTCGGCGTTGCGAACGGTCGCACCGAGGACGCCGGCACCGGTGTTGGCGTCAGTGATGACACCGGCCACCAATCCACCGCTCACGGGAGTGATGGGGCGGTTGCCGACGAAGACGTCGTCCAGTTCCCACCAGAGGTTGTAGGCGCCGATGAAACGGAACCGCACTTGTACGGTCTTGGCTCCGGCGTAGGCGGCGACCGGAATCTCCACGTGCCCGGTCTGTGTGACGTTGTACGTCCGCAGAGTGGTCCAGGTGGTGCCGCCGTCGGTCGTGATGTCGACCGCGCCGCTCTGACCGGTCTGGTGGAAGTAGTTCATGTCGAAGGAGATCCGGGGCCTGGCGTAGTCGCTGAAGTCGTAGACCGGACTCACCAGTGACGTGTCCTGCCGGCGGCCTCCGCCGCCGAAGTAGTAGCTGTCGGCTATCGCGAAGGCCCCGCTGCCTCCGGTGGTGTTCGTCCGGTGTCCGGGGTCCGAGAACTCCCAGCCGCCGGTGGTGCCGGCTGCGTTGACGACGCTCCAGCCGTCGGGTGGGGAGTCCGTCGCGTCGAACGGTTCGGTGCGGCCGACGGTCCCTACGTCGTAGCCCGCGACGGTGTCCTTCTCGGCGTCCACGGGGAGGGCGACGTCGACCGCTCCGGTCGAGGATCCGAGGGTGACGTCCTTCGTGACCGTCCGGTAGCCGGGGTACTGGGCGACGATCTTCAGCGTGTAGTCATGGTCTTCCGGCAGTCTCAGCTCGTAGGTGCCGGTGAAGGGGTTCGTGAAGACCGGTGCGCCGGGCACGTCCTGGGCGGTGACCGACGCGTAGAGCGGATATCCGTGGCCGGAACCGTCGGTGACCTTACCGGTGACGGTCCGGGACGCGGCAGTGTCGAGCGAGATGTCCTGCGTGATCGAGTCGCCGTCGGCGACGGTGACCGCCTGGACGGTCCTGTTGCGGTAGCCGTAGGCGGCGGCGCGCAGATCGTAGCTGCCGGGCGGAAGCGTGAGCGAATAGTGCCCGCGGGAGTTCACGGTGACCTGGTATCCGTCGGCGGTGACGGTGGCCGCGGTCACCGGGGCTCCGCTGGAGTCCGTGACGGTGCCGCTCACCTTGCCGTTCGGGTAACTGCGGAACGCGGTGAGGCCGTTGGGTGTGCCGAGACCCGTCGGCCCGTCGTAACCGGCTGCCGCGGTGCACAGATAGGCCGGCTTGCACGTGCCGTTCACGCCGCTGGTGACGTCGTTGAGGGCGGACCGCTTGAAATAGGGGTAGGAGTTCGGATAACTGCCCGCGGCGGGAACGCCGGCAGCGGCGTAGACACCGGTGATGAGGGGAGCGCCGGCGCTGGTGCCGCCCATCGTTCCCCAGCCGTTGTATCCGTACGTCTGGTAGACCGCCACACCGGGGCGGGCGTCGGCGACCGCGGCCACGTCCGCCACCGTCCGCCCGTCGCAGCCTGTGTCCGTCTGGAAACCGGGTTTGGGCTCGTACGCCGAACACCCCGAACCGGTCGCGTACCACGCCGACTCGGCCCAGCCACGCGACGTGGTCGTGCTCCGGGTGAGCGTCGTGCCGCCGACGGCGGTGACGAACGGGGAGGCGGCCGGGTAGGTCACGCCGTACCCGAGGTCGCCGGAGGACGCCACCATGACGACACCGGGATGGTTGTAGTGGGCGTCGAACTCGGTGGACTCCGCCGGATCCTCACCGCTGCCGGGCACGCTGGTGTAGTCACTGCCGTAGGAGTTGGAAACGTACTGCACTCCCTGCGCGACCGCCTGGTCGACGGCGGCGAACATGTCCTCGAAGAGGGAACTGTCCGCTTCCACCAGCAGGATGTGAGCGGCGGGCGCGGAAGCCGAGACCATGTCCATGTCGAGGGATGCCTCCCCCGCCCAGCTGGCATTGGGTCCGGGGTAATCGGTACCGCCACGCTGGTCGACCTTGCGGAAGCAGCCGTTGGCGGTCGTGCACGCGGGCAGGCCGAACTGGGAGCGGTAGACGGCCAGATCGGACTCCGCCGTCGGGTCGTCGTAGGCCACCACGATGGCGACGGTGCGGCCCTCACCCCCGTCTGCCGGGAGGCTGTACGCGCTCTGCAGGTCCGCTGCACCGTATCCGTCGGGTGTCGCGGCGGCCGACAACGCCTGCTGGCGGCTGCCGGGTTCGTTGCGCCGAAGAGCAAAACACCCGACCCTGCCGGGCTGCGGCACATCGCACACCGGCTCGACGAGCGGCTCGGTGGGCTGCACGGCTGCGCCGCCGCTCGATTCCGCCGCCGCTGCCGCCACGGCAGGAGGCAGGCCGGAGAGCAGCACCGCCACCACCATCGAGACGACGGCCGTCAGGCGCATGGGCGCCGGACCAGGTCTCGCAGTGACCAGCCCTGATATCCGCAACGTGCGACTCCTGTGCGCTTGCTCCCGGGACCAGCCCTTGGGACAGCCGGTTGAAGACGAACCCATGTTCGCCACAGACGTTTTCGCAGATGTGACGACGAGAAGTCAAGTAACAATATTTGTCAGCATGTTCCGGGTATGCGACACGGCACCGACGGGGTCGGTGTCGGCCTGGACGGAAGCCTAGGAGCCGGGAACCGGCACGTGCGCCTGTCCGCGCACCGACTCTGTTCTGTGCGCGCACGGTTCCCGCGACGCTCGGTCGACGGGGCCGCCGAGCCGCCTCAGGCCTGGACCGGTCCGCCGCTCCGTGCTGATGGGAGCGGGCACGGGAGGAGGGCCTCCCTGGGCAAGGCCCCGTGCGTTCGTCGGCGCACGCCTGAAGCACCAGTTCCTAGAGTTTCACCCTGTCCGCTTTCTGAGGAGATGATGAGCATGAAGGTATTCACCACGCCGCTTCTTCGGGTGTGGGCATGGCAAAAAGACGCCGCATGCCGAGGAATGGACAGCTCCGTCTTCTTCTCACCTGTCAGCGAAAGGGGCCGAGCCCGTCGACGCCGGGAAGAAGAAGCACGGACAATCTGCCGTGCGTGCCCCGTGAGCGGCCCCTGCGGCCGCTTCGCCCATGCCTCACAGCAGGAGTACGGCGTCTGGGGCGGCTACACCGAGAGTGAGCGGCGTTCCATCAAGCGCGTCACCGACCGAACGTGATCCCATGGCTTCTGCGACCGGAGACACTCGACTCCCACGCCCGCGTGAATACTCAGTCACCAGCATTTCGCTGTGCCATGAGGAGGGGAATCCCGCGGATGTCGTCCAGCGTCACAATGACCCCTGCCAGTGCGCAGGCGACCCGCATGCCGATCAGGCTGTCGACCTCGCCGGGCTCCAGGTCCTCCCAGTCGGCGATTCCGGCGGATTCGAACGCGGCGGCCAGCTCGGCGGGCATACCTGGGAGCCGCTCCTCCAGGCGGAGACCCTCGATGACGACCTCCTCGACTTCCTCGCCGTCCACGGCATAGTAGAGACCGGCATGGCCGTTGATGGTGTACACCGTCGTCATCGCCGTCCGGCCGCCACGGGAGAGGATCTCCGCGGTGCCGTCGAAGGTGTATCCCAAATCGTCGTAGACGAAGGTCCATTGCCCGATACGTCCAGCCAACAGCGTGGCGGCGTCTCCCGTGTCGTCGGCGAATGCGGCACTTGGCAGCGACGTGTACGGATTCGGCTTGCTGTCGGGCAGCACGCACGGCCGGATGGAACCGGCGTCGACGCCGAGGGCCTCCAGCGCCTGGCGGGGTTCGATGTTCTGCGCGACATGCAGACTGTGGTTTGGATCCTGGCTGGCCAGGCCGGCTATCCACACCGGCGACCCGTCCGGATCGAGCGTTTTCCGCGGAAATCCAGGCGTAACCATGGGCGACCTCTTTCCCGTCCTCTGTCCTGTTCTGCCGCACCCGAAAAGGTGCGGCAGGTCGCTCTGACGAGATTGCGTGCCGAGCGACTGCCGAACAAGATAACCGGGGGAGAATGGTGCCCGGCAACTCGACGGTGAGCATTGGCCGACCGCCCATTCACGTCAATGCTCGGCATGAAGATCTGCTCGAAAGCGCAATGACGGTGCTTGAGAGGGCAGCGGGCGCTCCGGCGGCAACGGGGGTCCGGGTGAGGCGGTGAGGGCCGACCCCCGCAGGCGCCACGCCCGCAGGGCCTGCGCCTGGGCCGACGCGGCCCGAGTGCTGGAGCACCCGCCCCGGAGGGGTCGCGAGAATTTCTTCCTGCACTTCTTCCTGGTACGTCCCGTGAGGCTGCGATGTGCTGAGACAGCTCGCTGTGAGCCAGGCTGCTCTGCTCGTCGACAGATCAGGCGGCCGGAGACCGCCCGTGCTGGACGGCCGCGTCGGCTACGCGTCCGCATGACCTTGTCAGGGAGTTGCCGTGTCCGTAGTGTCCACTGCTCCGCTGTCCGTCTCGGACCGAGCGGACTACTGGCAGGACGCCGTATCGCGGGCGTTCGTCCCGCTGGATGTCGTCCTGCACGAAGACGCGCCGGCGGCAGCGTCGATCGTCACCCGCCAGGTGGGCTTCATGCAGGTCTCCACGGTCACGGCCGGACCGCAGACGGTCACCCGAAGTCCCCGGATGATCGCGAGAGACGGTAAGGAGACTCTGGCTCTCACGCTCCTGCACCGAGGGACCGCCGAGCGTTCGCAGGACGGCCGGGACGCCGTCGTGCGCCCCGGGCAGTTCTCGCTCTCGGACTCCAGACGCCCCTTCAGCAAGTCACTGCGGCAGGCGTTCAGCCTCACGTCGTTCCATTTTCCCAGGTCCGCCCTCGCAGTGACCGACCTCGAACTGCAGGCGGTGACGGCCACGCCCTTCGGGGAGGACGAGGCACTCTCCGCCCTTCTGGCCGGGCACCTGAAGCGTCTCGGCAGGAGCGCGGGTTCGGTCCCTGTCGCACAGGCCGACAGGCTCGCCGCGGTCACCTGTGATCTGCTGGCCTGCCTGATCCAGGAGAGGCAGGGGCGGCTGGCCCCCCAGGAGCCTGCGGCGGTCGAGGCGATGCTCCTTCGCGTCAAGGAGTACATGCTGCAGCATCTGGCGGATCCGGACTTGTCCCTTGTGGCGGTCGCCGCCGCTCACCACGTGTCGCTCCGGTATCTGCACAAGCTCTTCGAGTCGGAAGGCGCCACCGCGGCGCGGTGGATCCAGCAACAGCGTCTGGAGTGCTGCCGCAGGGAGCTGGCACGGGCGACGTCCCACGCCCCGACCGTGGCGACGGTGGCCCAGAGCTGGGGCTTCGCCAACGCCTCCCATTTCAGCCGGGTCTTCAGACTCGCCTACGGAACCTCTCCCCGGGAATACCAAGCAGCCGCGCGCGGACGTTCGAGGTGACAGAAGCCATGTACATTGCGCCCGCTCGTACGGTGAACGAAGTCCAGGTCGCCCGCCAGGCGGCCGATACGTCGCCGGGTCACTGGCGCCGTGCTCTGCACGGCACGCTCGGGGCGGTTGACGTCGCAGCGCCTTGCGAGCAGCACCCGGGAGCCATCCGGACGTTCCGGCTGAGCCACTTGAAGGTCGCCGCCATAGAAGGGGGTGCGATGCGCCTGTGGCGGGCGCAGCCACCTGTCACAGGGGACGACGGCCTCCTGGTCGTCATGCTGGTGGTCAGCGGAGCCGCTGTGGTCGAGCAGGACAACCGCCGGGTCTTCCTGAAGCCTGGCGAACTGGTCTTCTACGACACGGCACGGCCCGTGTCGCTCGAATTCCCTGGCCCGTTCCGCGTGAAGCTGATCGTCGTGCCACGCCGACTCATCGGTCTGAGAGACGAGCATCTCCAACGGATCATCGCGACGGCGATCCGTCCCGACACGACCATGAGCTCGATGGCTGCCGGGTTTCTGGTCCACCTCGTCGACACGGCGGCGAACTGCCCCGCACCCGCGGGAGTTCCCCTTGCACACAGCGCCATCGATCTTCTGAGCCTTCTGGCCGAGGAGTTGCTGAGCCTGAGGTCACCGGCCCCGGCAACCGCCGACCGTCTGCCGGCGGTCAAGAAGTTCATCGAACAACACATCAACGACCCCGACCTGACCCCGCAGACAGTGGCCCGCGCCCACTCGATCTCCGTCCGATACCTCCACAAACTCTTCCAGGCCGAAGGCGACACTCCCGGTCAGTGGATCCAGCGGTGCCGACTGCAGAAGTGCCGAGGTGAACTGGCCGGGCTGAACGCCACGAAGCGCTCCATCGCCGGAGTGGCCCGCCAGTGGGGCTTCACCAGCGCGTCCCACTTCAGCCGGGCGTTCCGGTCCCTGTACGGGATCAGCCCCGCCGAGTGGAGAGACCCCGGCGTGAAAGTCCTCAGGGAGTCCGTTGCCGGATGAGCACGAATCGTCGCCTGCGGCGCCGCTGGGACCGCCAGCTTCCCCTCCTGGACCGCAGCCGACCTGCTGCTCGCAGGGAGCAGCAGGTCGGCGTGCGGTGGGATCAGTGACGCTGATGCAGCGGGTCCGCCCCGCCGTGACCAGCTCCGATGGCGGTGTCGAACAGGAGTTTCGCGCTCACTGCTGCTCCGTCGGTATGCATGCTGTCGGCCACGGCCCCCGCCCGTGCGACGGTCTCGGCGCCGAGAGCCGTCGCGAGTGCGGCTGACAGGGATTCGGTGGTCGGAGTCGGGCCGTCGTGTGCCGCGCCGATGCCCAGGGCGGCCACCCGGCCGGCCCAGTAGGGATGGTCCGCCGACTGGGGCAGCACCACCTGCGGCACTCCGGCCTGGGCGGCTATCGTCGTGGTGCCCGCGCCGCCGTGGTGCACGACGGCGGCCACCTTGCCGAACAGCGCCTGCTGATTGGCCTCGCCGATGACGAAGCAGTCGTCGCGGTCGTCGATCCGCGCCAGTTCGGCCAAGCCGCGGCCGACGATCGCGCGGCGGCCGTGCGCGCGGATCGCCTCGATGGACACCCGGGCGATGTCCGCCGGGACGTCCTCCGCGCTGCCGAAGCCGACGAACACCGGGGGTGCGCCCGCGTCCAGGAACGCCAGCAGGTCGTCCGCCAACGGGCGTTCGTCCGGCAGGATCCACGCCCCGGTGTGCACGACGTCGAGCTCCGGGGTCTCCGGCCAGGGCCCCAGGACCGGGTCCGACGCCAGCCAGGGCCGGCCGGTGAACACGAAGTCGTAGACGTCGTCCACCGGCGGCAGGCCGACCGAGGCCCGGTGGGCGTTGAGCGCCCCGCCGTACAACGAGGTGAGGGTTTGGGCGTGCAGGTCCCACAGCACCCGGTTGTCGGTCACCTCCGGCGGGAACGACTGGCCCGGCAGCATCGCGGGGGGTGGTTGGTGGTGCGACCGCAGCAGCAGCGGACTGAAGGTGGCGTACACGTAGGGGATACCGAGTTTCTCGGCCGCCGACCGCGAGGAGAAGTGCGCGAGCCCGGTCGCCAGCAGCACGTCGCATCCCTCGGCGGCCGCGGCGACCGTGCTGAACTGCTCGGCCAGCTCGGTCCCACGCTCGGAGGTCGCCGATTCCGTCGACGGCTCCGTGATCGCGACCTTCGGCTCGCCGACCGTCACCAGTTCCGCGCCGACTCTGCTCAGCAACTCCGCGAAGACCTCGTCCGGCGGCGCGCAGACCCTCACCTGGGCGCCGAGTTCCCGTAATCGCACCGCGAGCGCGGCCAGTGGTTCGACATCCCCGCGCGACCCGTACGTCGATAACAACACACGCATTACGTAACTCCCGTCTCGTAGGTACCATCCCCTGTCGGCAATTCTGCGGCCGGACAAGGGCCTTGCGGCAAGTCCCCCAGCGCGCTGTACGTTGGCAACTGTGTAGGTTTCAGCCGCCTGCGGCAGCATCCACGGCCGTCCGGCGAACAGGACGCGTAGGGCACGTATCCCCGCTGTGGCCCTCCGACCTGCGGCGAGACGGCAGGCGAGCGCGACTTGTCATGCCCCGGGGAAGTGGACGTCGTAGCGGTCCTGGTGGGGCAGCAGATCCTCGAACGGCGCCAGCCCGTGCTGGACACGCCCCAGCGTCCGGAAGTAGTCGAACCGTTCCACTCCGGGGGTCAGTACGACGAGGAGTTCGACGCCCCCGCCGGGGGCAGCACCGAACGCATGCGTCAGTCCCGGCGGTACGAGGACCAGCCCGCCCTCCGTCACCGTTGCGGACTCCGCGCCGAGCAGGAAGTCCGCGGTTCCGCCGAGCACGTAGAACAGTTCGGTGGAGCGGGTGTGGAAATGATTCGGCGCCCCGGCCGAACCCGCGCCCAGGCTCAGCCTGTTCACCCCCGCCGCGCCACCGTCGGCCAGCAGCCGGAAGACCCCCTCGTGGGGCAGGGGCACTTCCTCGGCGTCCCCAGCCCGCACCACAAGCGCTCCCGCGCGCCCTCCCATGGCGTCTTCCGCACCCGCGACCCACACGTGGTTTCCCATCCGTCGTCCTTCCGCCGCTTCCGGTCCCTCGCACCGACCGCTCCATTCGAGCAGGGCGACAGCCGCCGAACCAGCGCCCATTCGCACGTACAGTCATCTCCGATCGGGATGGGCCGGGGGGAGGTCGGCAGATGGAACTACGGCAGCTGCGGTACTTCGTGGCGGTCGTCGAGGAAGGCGGTTTCGGCCGAGCCGCCGAGCGACTCCATACCGTCCAATCGGCGGTGAGTCGCCAGATCGGCATGCTGGAGCGGGAACTGGGCCTGTTGCTCTTCATCCGCACCACCCGCCGGGTGAGTCTCACCGGCGCCGGGGAGCGGCTGCTCCCGGAGGCACGGGCGGTACTCGCCGCTGCCGCCCGCACCCGGGCGGTGGCCGCCGAGGTCGCGGCGGGCGCGACCGGCGTGCTCAGACTGGGCACCGTGCACGGCCCGGGGGACCGGGTCTACCAGCTGCTGGAGAAGCTCGCGGTCCGCGCGCCCGGGCTCCGAGTGCGGCCCGTCCGGCTGCCGGTGACCGAGCGGCTCGCTGCGGTGCGGTCCGGCGAGCTGGACGCGGCCCTGGTCCGTGCCCGGCCCGACGCGCCCGGCCTGGAGCTGCTGCCCCTGTGGCAGGACCGGCTGTACGCGGCCCTGCCGGGCGGGCATCCGCTGGCCGAAGCCGCGGAGCTGGCTCCGGACCGACTGGCGCACCTGCCGCTGCGGCTGGCCGCGCGGGAGGACAACCCGCCCTTCCACGACCTGGTCGCCCCGCTCGCCGGAGCACCGGCCGGACCCCCCTTCACCGACCTGCTCGCCACGTTGACGTCGATCGGCGCAAGCCCCCTGGCCCCGTCCTGGACGGTGTTCTACGAGGTGGGGCCTCTGCCGAATCTGCCGCGCACGGCGATCCGGCCGCTGGCCCGGCCGGCTCTGACCACGTACCTCGCGGTACTGCCGGGGCCGCCGGGACCGGCGCTGCGCCACTTGCTGGCAGCTGCCACCGCCCACGCCCCGGAGCCCGGGGGCACGCACGGCTGAGAACCGAACACAAACGCCGCCAGGAGGAGCAGCGACGGCGCCACGCTCCTCCAGCTTCCGCCGCTCATCCGCACCGTCCCGGTCGCGTCGGCCGGCCCCACGGCCGCATCCACCGGTCGCAGACTGCGCTCGATCACAGTCCGGTGGCCAGCCAGACGGTCACGGCCGCGGTGGCGGTGAGCCCGACGTTGAGTGCGATCCGGCGGTCCTCGCCGGTCAGGTGGACAGCGATCGCACCGATCTGCAGGAGTACGAAGCCGATGGCCGCGGCCGGCGCCAGCCAGGAGGCGACGCCGGTCAGCGGCGGCACGACCAGCCCGGTCGCACCGAGTATTTCGACCGTCCCCAGTGCCCTGGTGGCGGGCAAGGGTATGCGGTCGACCCAGGCCATCATCGGCCGGAGCTGATCGCGGCTGCGGACCACCTTCACCGTGCCTGCGTAGGAGTAGAAGAGCGCGAGCAGTCCCGCGACGATCCAGTAGGCGATGTTCATCGTTCCCGTTCATGGGCCACCGGATCACGGGGACCCGTCGACGCGTCGATTGCCGCGCCGGTGGAAAGGAGGGTGGCCGGGGCGGGCCGTCGGCTTCAGGCGAGGTCGGTGGCGGGCCGGGTCGCAAAGCGGCTCATCGCCTCGATGTTGGCCTGTGGCGTCAGCGGCCGGCCGCCGGCGAGTACCTCCTGGAGGTCCCGGAAGTACTGCACATACAGGTCGGGGGTGAATGTGCTGAGCATGACGGCGGGTTGATCGGTCGGGTTGGCGAAGGTGTGCGGGGTACCGGGCGGAACCATCACGAGCGTGCCCGTGGTGGCGTCGTGGTCCTCGTCGCCGACGGTGAACCGCACGGTGCCGGAGAGGACGTAGAAGCCCTCGTCATGCCGGGCGTGGCGGTGCTGCGGCGGTCCCTGGGTGTGCGGGGCGAGGACGGACTCGGCGATCGCGAGGCGGTGCCCGGTGTGGCTTCCGTCCTCCAGAACGCGCATGCGCGTGGTCCCCAGAACGATCGTTTCGCCGCCGCCGGGACCCACCACCGATACGGCAGGGTCAGGATGCGGCTCGCCGGTCTTCGCTTCTTCGGTCATGCTCACGAGTGCACCGCCAGAAGCATGGCGGTGTCCAAGACCCGTCCCGCAGCGCCGATACCCCGTGGGTATCGTGGCAGCGTGGAGCTATGGACCCTGCGCTACTTCGTGGCGGTCGCCGAGGAACGCCACTTCGGCCGGGCCGCCACCCGACTGCACATGAGCCAGCCGCCCCTGAGCCGGGCGATCAAGCGGCTGGAGGCTGACGTCGGCGCCCTGCTGTTCGCCCGCTCGCCGACCGGGGTCACGCTCACCCCGGTCGGCATGGTGCTCCTCGACGAGGCGCGGGACCTGCTCGACCATGCCGACCGCGTCCGTGTACGCGTCGGCGCGGCGGCCGGCGTCGCGACCATCACCGTCGGCATCCTGGGCGACGGCACCGACCCGGGAGTGTCCAGGCTGGCCGCGGCCTACCGCAGAAACCATCCCGGAATCGACATCCGCATCCGCGACACCGATCTGACCGACCCGACGTGCGGGCTGCGCGCCGGACTGGTCGACGTCGCCCTCACCCGGGCGCCGTTCGACGAGACCGCCCTGGCGGTCCGGGCGCTGCGGACCGATCCGGTCGGCGTGGTCCTGCGCGCCGACGATCCGCTGGCCCGCCGCGACAAGCTGCGGCTGGCCGACGTGGGCGACCGCCGCTGGTTCCAGTTCCCGCAGGGAACCGACCCCCTCTGGCAGTCGTACTGGAACGGCGGCAGGCCACGCGAGGGCCCGGTCGTGCACGCCGTCCAGGAATGCCTGCAAGCGGTGCTGTGGAACGGCACGGTCGGCATGGCCCCGCTCGGACACGACCTGCCCGCGGAGTTGGCCGTGGTACCGCTGGCCGACATGGCGCCGAGCCGGGTGGTGGCGGTGTGGAACGAAGGCGACACCAACCCGTTGATCCGCTCCTTCATCGAGATCGCCACAGCCGCGTACCGCCACTGAGCACCCGGCAACGGTGCTGCTGCCGGGTGCTCGTGCCACCGACTGGGCGCTTACGCGGCGAACTTGCCTGCCTCGACGACCCGGTCGCGGCCCGGCGCCGGGCCAAGCGGGAACTCCCGTACCGGCGGCTACGGTGGTGTCGGCGTGAAGAACCGACCCGCACCCGCCGGGGGTTACGCGCATCGCCCGGGCACGAAGCACAGACCGGAGGACAACGGCCTTGACCGACCAGGGATTCACCGCCGACGAGATCGACACCAGCAGGCCGCATCCGGCCCGCATGTACAACTACTACCTCGGCGGCAAGGACAACTACGAGGTGGACCGCGAGGCCGCGCAGCGGGTGATCGACCTGGCGCCGGAGCTCGTGCCCATGGCAAGGGCCAACCGGGCGTTCATGCACCGGGCTGTGCGGTTGCTGGTCGAGAGCGGCGTCCGGCAGATCATCGACATCGGCACGGGTATCCCCACGTCGCCGAACACCCACCAGGTCGCGCACGAGCTGTCGCCGGATGTGCGGGTGGCGTACGTGGACAACGACCCGATCGTGGCGACCCACGCCGGCGCCCACCTGCTGGGTACGGGCAACACCGGTTTCCTCCTGGGTGATCTGCGGGACCCGCAGAGCATCCTGAACCACCCGACCATCGGCGAGCTGATCGACCTCGACCAGCCGGTCGGCCTGATGCTGATGGCGATCCTGCACTTCGTCCAGGACGACGAGGATCCGGCCGGGCTGGTCGCCGCGTACCTGGACGCGCTTCCGGCAGGCAGTCACCTGGTCCTCACCCACTCCACCACCGACTTCCACCGGTCGGACCCGAACTGGTCGCAGGCCCGGGACGTCTACCGGGACAGAAGGGCCACCGCCGCGCTGACCCTGCGGCCGTACGAGCAGGTGCTGGGCCTCTTCGGCGACCTGGAACTGCTCGAACCCGGACTGGTCCAGGCACCGCTGTGGCGGCCGGACGGCCCGGCGCCGACCGCGGAGGAGCTGTCGCACATCGGTTTCTACGGCGGCGTCGGCTACAAGCGCTGAGCCGCGCCCGCCGCGCATCCGGCCGCATACCCGTCTGCGTATCGCCACCGGCCCGCGCCGGACAGCGGAGGACGACGGCCTCGGGCGACGAGGGATCCACCGCCGGCTGCACGCCTTCTCCGTCATGGCGGTCGACAGCCGCGTCCATGAGTACCCCCAGGCCACTGGGCGTGCCCGCCGTGCTGAGCACGTCTCTTGACTCCCGCGTCCGCGACCGCGAAGAATGGCCCGACCACCTATGACAACGTTGTCGACGTAGGAGACCCGCCGTGAGCACTGACCCCGCCAGCCTGGGCAGAAGGCGTTTCGCCCAACTCGCCGCCCTGACATCCCTCGCGGTCGCCACGCCGCTGTCGGTCGGAGCCGTCCCGGCGACTGCCGCACCCACGGGCCAGGACGCGGCCGGCGGGCCGGGCGCGGGCGGTGCCCCTGACGACGTCGCCGCCGCGTACTACCAGGCGCTGCTGACCCACACCCGCTGGGCGGAGACGCAGTGGGACGCCAAGGCCGGCTCCTACGCGCGCACCGACTACAACTTCGTGGTCGTCCTCGGCAACGCCGTCCTGCTGACGCGCGGCACGTACGACGCCGCGAGCGCGGGCGTCGACAAGGAGACGCTGCGGTCGCACACCCTGGCCACGATCCGGCACTTTGCGGCGTCCAACCGCCTCACGGGCGGCACCGAGTGGGGGAAGACCCTCTTCTTCGACACCACCTTCCAGCTCTACTTCGTGCTCGCAGCACGGCTGCTCTGGGACCAGCTGGACGCGGTGACGCAGGGCCACGTCGACACGATCGTCCGCGAACAGGCGGCATACACCACCGCGTTGGGAAACGGCAACGACCCGGCTTCCGGCTCATGGACGCCCAACGGCGCCAAGGGCGGCTTCGTCGGGGACACCAAGCTGGAGGAGATGGGCGTCTACGCCCAGTCGCTCGCCCCGGGCCTTGCCTGGGCCGCCGACGACCCGCGGTTCGGCGACTGGAGTGCGGCGTACGGCCGGTGGAGCCGCAACGAGACCGGGCTGCCGGCTGCGGACCTGGCCAACCCCGCCGTGGTCGACGGCGTCGCGGTCAGTGCGAACACCGCGCAGAATCTGTACGACACCTTCATCGTGGAGAACCACGGCTCTTTCGGGCCGCATTACCAGCAGGAGTTGTGGCGCACCTCGGGCCGCAACGCCGCGCACTTCCTGACCGCCGGCCGTCCGCTGCCGGAGGTGCTCACCGCGCAGCCGAACGCCGAGCAGCTGTGGCGCACTTTGCTGATGGTGATGAGCGACGCGGGCGAGCCGCTGATGCCGATGGTCGCGGACCGTGAACACCTTTACGGGCGCGATGTGATCCCGCTGGCCTTCCTGGCGCAGGTGGCCGGGGACCGTGCGGCGGCCTGGGGCGAGGCCGCGTTGGCCGCACGGCTCGCGCCGTACCAGGCATACGCGCCGCTCTACCGGCTGGCGAAGTTCTCCGGCGAGGCGAAGTACGAGCCCGAGGCCCGCGCCGAGGTGGCGATCAGCTATCTGCTGCACGAGTGGCGCGCGGCCCACGGCGGGGTCGTCGAGCCGCTGTCGGACCTGGAGATGTTCCAACGCGCCTCGGGTGTGCAGGACTTCGGTGACGGTCCGGGCCTGGTGGCCCATCAGACCCCGGCGGCCTGGGCCGGGTCGGTCAGCAAGCCGGGATTTGTGAAATTCGGCTGGCAACCGGCCCACGACGACTGGCTGTTCGCACTCAGCGGCGTCACCCCGATGTTCCTGCCCGCGACGGCGGCGAAGGTGCTCACGCGGACGGTGGCGACGTACCGGCAGGTCCGGGACGGATTCGACGCGACCGCGACCCTGTTGACGCTGGACTCGGGAAGGGCCGGATTCACGACTCTGCCGTCCGGCGCCGTGGTCTACGCGACCAGTGGTACGGCCGCGGGTGAAGGCTCCCTGCGCGTGCAGAACCTGACGATGCCCGGTGTCGCCGGGCTCGACGGAAGCCGTACGTACACCGCGGCCGAGGGCAGCGCGCAGGTCGCCTCGCAGGACAGTGGCAACTCAGGGGCCGCGCCCGGCCCGCGCGTCGACAACGTCACGGTGCCCGCCGGCTCGTGGCGGTATGTGCGGATGCAGGGCGTCGCGGGCCACCCGACGTACGGCTACTCGCTGTACGCCTTCGAGGTCCGTGAGGGCGCGGACGGCCCCGACCTCGCGCAGGCCGCGACGGCCACCGCCTCGTCGGCCGACACCGGCAAGGGCGCCGCGCTGGCGGTGGACGGCAGTCTCACCACCCGGTGGGCCGTCGCCGTCGCGGACCGGGGCCGCTCGGACAGCTGGCTCACCGTGGACCTCGGCGCCGCGCGCGCCTTCGACCGCGTGACGCTGCGCTGGGAGACGGCGGCGGCCCGCGCTTACCGCGTCCAGGGCTCGGCCGACGGCCGGACATGGACCGATCTGGCCCGCTTCCCGCAAGCGGACCTCTCCAGTCGCGGCAACTGGCTGTCGGTCGACGGGCGGGCGGGCCTTGTGGTGCGGGGCGCGGCCAACCCGCTGTCGGTGTACGGGGATCTGGTGCTGCTCTCCGACGGCCCCGCCGAGCCGCTGCTGGTGGAGGGCCTGCCGTCGGGCGACCCTGGCGAGGTGCGGGCGGCTGCGGCACTGCCCGCACCGACGGCACAGGACACGGCGGTGAAGGCCAGTACCGCGGGGGGACATCTGAGTCTGTTCAACCTCTCCGCTGACGCCGTCACCACGACGGTGTCGGTCCCCCAGAGCAGCTCCGAACCCACGCTCTACGCCGGCACGCAGCAGGTGACCGCGGCCGGCACGGACGTGGCGGTGGAGCTGGCCGGCGCCACCGCGGCGGTCGTCCCCGCCCGCTTCACCCTGACGTCCCGCGCGGGCGGCGCGGTCCCCGCAGGTCTGCGGGTGGAGGTCGTCGACGCCGCGACGGTGCGGATCAGCGGCCCCAGCGCGCGGCTGCTGGTCACCGCACCCTCGGGCGCGAGCGCCCAGGTGGACGTCCAGCCGGGCAGGACCGCGGAGGTCAGCGTGGCCGGCGTGGCGGCGTACCCGCTCGCGGATGTCGCTCTCGGCCGCAACACCTTCCCCACCGCGCCGCGGCCCGCAGGCATGTCGGATCCTGCCGCTGCCGTCGACGGGAATCCCGCCACCTCGTGGCGTCCCGGCTCGGCGCAGGGCCGGATGGTGGTGGATCTGGGCGGGCCGGTCGACGTGCGGGAGATCCGTACCGTGTGGACTCCGGGCCGCGTCCCCGCCACGGCTGTGGAGTTCAGCACGGACGGGCTGGCGTACAGCGCGGCGGGCGAACTCCGGCGCCGCGGCCTCACCGCGGCCCTCGGTGTCGGCGTGACCGCCCGCTATGTGGCGCTGGCCGTCACCGGCGGGCGCGACACCGACGCGCGGCTGGTGAGCCTGGAGGTCGTTCCGGCCTGACGAAAGCCCCGGTTGGGGGCGGGGCACACCGGATCAGGCAGATCCGCCGTCACGACACTGCGGTGCCGATACATCACGCGCCCAGGTCACGGCCTTGACCTCCGATCTCCGGATGCCCTGCCCCTCACCCGGTCTCTTCACCTGCACGGGGCCTGGACGGCCCCGTGCTCTGTCGTGCTGCTGCCCCGGCCCTCTCGCCGCCTCCACCGTCAGCATGGAGCGCTGGATACCGACCTGCCGGAGCGAAATCCTCGCCAGAGCCCTGACCGGCCACGCGGTGCCCTGCCGTCACGCGACCGACGTGCGTCCGATGACTGACGGCAGCCGGCGCCGGCCCAGGGGCCGACCGGCCGTCAAACGACTGTAGTCCGCCGGCGGGCGCGGGACGAGACTCGGAGATGTCCTGCTCATACGTGTGCCGGGCACGTCGTCCATGTGCTGCCGCGGTCTTCCGTCATGCGTGCTTCCTTCAGGACCTCGCGCTCGCATAATGAGGGGACATTTCCGGACGAAACAGGAAAGAAGGAACACATGGCTCGCACATGGCTGATCACTGGCGCGTCCCGGGGATTCGGGCGTGCCCTGGCGGAGGCGGTCCTGGAGGCCGGCGACCGGTTGATGGCGACGGCGCGCCGTCCGGAACAGCTCGCGGACCTGGTCTCCCGCTACGGCGACCAGGTGCGGACGGTGGCGCTGGACGTCACCGACACCGCGGCCGCGCAGAACGCGGTGCGGGAGACCGTCGACGCCTTCGGGCGCCTGGACGTCGTCGTCAACAACGCCGGGTACGCCAACAGCGCTCCCATCGAGGAGATGGCGGAGGACGACTTCCGCGCCCAGTTCGAGGCGAACTTCTTCGGGGTCGTCAACGTCACCCGGGCCGCCCTTCCGGTGCTGCGCGAACAGCGCTCGGGAACGTTTCTGCAGTTCTCCTCCCTCGGCGGCCGGGTGGGCGGCACTCCGGGCATGGGCGCCTACCAGAGCGCGAAGTTCGCCGTGGAGGGCTTCTCCGAGGTCCTGGCCAACGAGGTCGCCCCCTTCGGCGTCAAGGTCGTCATCGTCGAACCCGGTGCCTTCCGGACGGACTGGCAGGGCTCGTCGATGGAGCTGCACGCCGTGGGTCCCGACTACGAGGGGACCGTCGGGGCCATGAACACGTATCGAGCGGAGAACAACGGCACCCAGCCCGGCGACCCGGTCCGCGCCGCCCGCGTCCTGATCGACGTCGCCGGCCACGACGACCCGCCGCGCCGGATTCTGCTGGGCGCGCAGGCCGTGAGCGCGGCCCTGGCGGCGGGCGAGGCGCGCGCCGTGGAGACGAGGAAGTGGGCCGAGGCCAGCGGCGCCGCGGACTTCCCCGCGTAAGGCACCCGGCGGGGCCGTCACCCGCCTCATCACACCCCTTCGGCACAGCACCGCACACACACGATCACAAGGAGATCACCCCATGTCCCGTAAGACCTGGCTCATCACCGGCGCCTCCAGCGGCCTGGGCAAGGCCCTGGCAGAACACGTCCTGGCGCACGGCGACCAGGTGGTGGCGACGGCCAGTTCCACGAAGGCCACCACCGAACTGGCCGCCCGCTACCCGGAGACCGCGATGGCGGTCAAGCTCGACGTCACCGATCCCGCGGACCGGGTGGCCGCGGTGCGCGCCACCGAGGAGCGCTTCGGCGGCATCGACATCCTGGTCAACAACGCCGCGATCGACTTCATCGGCGCTCTGGAGGAGCAGGAGGAGAGCGACTACCGCCGGCTGTTCGAGGTCAACTTCTTCGGCGCGGTCGCCCTCACCCGGGCGGTGCTGCCCGTCATGCGTGCGCAGCGCAGCGGTGTCATCGTCAACGTCTCCTCCATGGACGGCCTGGCCAGCCTTCCCGCGAACGGCTACTACTCGGCCAGCAAGTTCGCACTGGAGGGCTTCACCGAGGCCCTGTGGCAGGAGATCGAGCCCCTGGGCCTGCACGCGATGATCGTCCAGCCGGGGTCCTTCCGCACCGGCATCGAGAACAGGACCCGGGCGTCCGGTGAGGCCATCGAGGACTACTCCGCCACCGCAGGCGCCTTCCGCGCCATGATGACCCAGCTCACCCCTGAGATGTTCCCCGGCGACCCGGAGCGGGCCGCGGAGGCGATCCACGACGCCGTCGCCGGCCAGAAGCTGCCCCACTGGGTGGTCCTCGGCAGCGACGCCCAGCGGCGCATCGGCGTCAAGCTGGACCAGTTGAGGACCGAGTTCGAGGCCGGTGAGAAGGTCGCGCTCAGCACTGACTTCCCCGGTGCCGCAGCCAACGCGGTGCTCTGAGCGACGCGGGCGGTCACCCGACCGCACAGGCGAGCAGCCGACGGCGGCAGGCGGGCGAGCCCGACTGCCGCCGTCGGCTGCTCGCCTGTGCGCGCGGTTCCGTGCGTCCGGCGAGGCGCGCTCGACGTGCGTCACCGCTGCCCGCGACCTACCGTCACATGACTGATGCGTCGGTTTTCTCCGCGGACGAGAGTGTGTGCCGCTGGGCCTGCGGACCGGTCACCGGCCGGCATCCTCGCCCAGACCGCCGTCGACGCCGGCCACCTCCGAGCCTCGCACCCGCCACCGCCCCGGCGACCGGCGTGCAGGGGCGGTCCCGTAACTCTCGTAGGAGCTCCTGATGAGCGAAGTCCAGTGGAATCGTCTGACCGCCGCCGAGCTGCGCGACCTCGCGGCCAGGGACGCGGTGGTGCTGCTGCCGGTGGGCGCCACCGAGCAGCACGGCCCCCATCTGCCCACCGGCGTGGACGACTTCCTGGCCGCTGAGGTGTGCCGGCGGGCGGCGGAGCTGGCCTCGGAGCACACCGGCGTGGTGGTGACCCCGTCGGTCCCGACGGGCCTTTCCGAACACCACATGGCCTTCGGCGGGACGATATCGCTCAGCCTGCCCACGCTGCACGCCCTGCTGCGGGACATCTGCCGCTCCGTGATCCGGGCGGGTTTCTCGCGCATCCTGATCGTCAACGGGCACGGCGGGAACATGACCGCTCTGAACGCCCTGACGACGGAGCTGACCGCGGAGCTGGCGACGCCGATCGCGTTCGCCAGCTACTTCGGCGCGGGACGTGAGGTGATACGGGCCAGCCTGCAGACCCAGGACGGTCTCATGCACGCCTGCGAGGGAGAGACGTCCATGATGATGGCCGCCCACCCCGGGCTGATCCGTGCCGAGCACCTGGCCGAGGCGCACGGCCCGCGGATCACGCTTCCCGCGGAGTCCACCGACCCGCTGTACATGGCCGTGTCCTTCGACCGGATCACCGCGTCCGGCGTGGCGGGTGACGCACGGGTGGCGACCCCGGAGAAGGGCGAGACGATGCTCGCCGGCTGCGCGAAGGCGCTGGCCGACATCGTCGTGCGGGATCCGTGGGCGAAGTAGGGCGACGCGCCTCCCGGCCGCACCGGCGTTCTCGTTCCCGCCGGTGCGGCCGGTCCCTATCCCCCTCCTCGCACCGTGACATCACGCAACGGTCTGCCGACCCTGTCGGCAGACCGTTGCGTCTTTGCTGGCCGGTGGCGGGCGGCGCCCGGCAGGCCCGGTCAGTAGACGTCGTCGGCCGGGAAGAGGGTCAGCAGCCGTACGGTCTCCACGTACAGCCACGCCAGGGTCAGGGTGACGCCGAACGCCGAAGTCCAGGACTGGTCACGCGGAGCACCGCAGGTGATGCCGTCCTCGACCTTCCTGAAGTGCAGGGAGAGGAAGGTCGTCGCGAGGACGACGCCGAGCAGGCCCATGACGACTCCGAGGCCGGCGGGACGCAGGCCCAGGCCGTCCGCGCCCATGGCGGAGATCAGGAGCCAGTTCGCGAAGGCGAGGAGGCACAGGCCGAGCAGCGCGGCGCCGGCGAAGGCCCGGAAACGGCGGTCCGCCCGTACCCAGTGCAGCTTGTAGGCGAGGAGGCAGCCGCAGGAGGCGGCCATCGTCGCCAGCACGGTCTGGACGAGGAATCCCGGGTGGACATGGCGGGAGACGGTGGTGGACAGCACGCTCAGGAACACGCCCTGGAAGGCGGCGAAAGCCAGGGTCAGGGCGGGTGAAGGCCGGTTCGCACGGCGCTGGACCACCACCAGCGCCGCGGCGGCCAGTGCGGCGCCGACCGCGATCCCGTAGGCCGCGGCAGTGCCGATGACGTCGTAGGGCAGCAGCGTCCACGACAGCGTGGCCGCGGCGAAGGTCACCGCGAGCCCGGTGGCCGCTCGGGACAGGACGTCGTCCATCGTCATCAGGTCGCCGACGAAGAGGGGCAGCGGCGCGGGATCGTCGTCGTACCAGGGGCCGGGGTCCTGGCCGGTGCCGGACCGGCCCCACGCGACGGCGACCCCCGCTCGCGGGTCGCCGACCGCCGTCTTCTGTCCGCCCCGCCGGCTGAACCGCGGCCCGGACAGTACAGGGTTGCTGCTGGTCAACCAAGGCTGCTGCTCGACCGCTGTCACGCCAGATCCTCTTCTCCGTGTCGGACGTACCACTGCCGGGCGGCCGTCGCGGTCGCCGGAGCGTGGTGTTTCCCGGGCCGCGGCCCGGGGACGTCCGCGCAGGACGTCCCCGGGCCCGCATGGTGTCCCGGGGTGGCGACGCGCTCTCCGGAGGTGTCGGCCGTCACCAGACTGCACCAGCGGACAAACCGTGCGCATCAGTCACTTGACGGTCGATCCGAGGGATGTGGCCGGCCGGCGAAGGGAGGTCAGGGCAGCTCGAATCCCAGCTCCCGGGCGGCTTCCTCGGGGGTGGGCTGGGACCAGCGCTCCGCCACGGCCTCGTTCGTGGCCAGCGACCGCGTGTGGGCGGTGTCCAGGTAGAGCGTCCCGTCGAGGTGGTCGGTCTCGTGCTGCACGATGCGCGCCGGCCAGCCCGTGAGTACCTCGTCGACCGCCCGGCCGCGCTCGTCGACGGCCCGCAGCCGTACCCGGGCGGGCCGGGCCACCACCGCCTGCCAGCCCGGCACGCTCAGACAGCCCTCGAAGAACGCGGCCCTGGCCTCGCCCTCGGGCTCGTAGCGGGGGTTGACCAGCACCCGGAAGGGCAGCGGAACGCGTCCCCTCACCTCCAGCACCTCCGGCGACCCGGGTGCCGGGTCCTCCACCACCGCGATCCGCAGGGCCACGCCGACCTGCGGCGCGGCCAGCCCGACGCCCGGGGCCGCACGCATCGTCTCCCGCAGCGCCGCCACGAAGCGGTCCAGCAGCGCGTCGTCCAGCTGACCGTCGTAGGGCTCGGTGCCGCGCCGCAGTACGGGGTCACCCGCGGCGACGATCGGCAGCGGGTGCCCGGTCTCCAGGAGTTGCTCGACCTGGGCGGCCAGGGGTGGGTGTGTCGCAGAAGTAGCCATGAGATGCAGCCTGCCAGTACCTCGCGGCGTACGTGCGCGCGCATTCAGGGGTCAGGCGGGCGGGATGTTGTGATTGAACCGGAAGACGTTGGCCGGGTCGTAGCGCTTCTTCGCCGCGGCGAGGCGGTCGTACCGCTCGGCCCCGTAGACCGCGCGCACGCCCGCGGCCCCGGTCGCCTCGTCGGGTGAGAGGAAGTTCACCATGTTCCGCTCGGCCGCCCAGGGCGCCAGCCCGTCCATCACCCGCGCCAGCTCGGCTCGGAGCTCCTCGGCACGGTCGGGGGCGCCCAGGGCGAACCCGAAGACCGCGAACGGCAGTCCCCGGCTGGCAACGGAGTTGGGGAATTCCGGCTCCCGGTCGAAGGCTCCGCCCAGCGCCCGGATCTCGACGTTCGCCAGGGTGCAGCCCGACTCCGCGCCGGTCAGCTTCACGAGGGCCTGCGCCGTCTCCTCGGAGAAGTCCTCCAGGCACAGGCTGCGGTCGACGTACGGTATCGGGTCCACCGGGTCCCGGTGGATCTCGCCGATGGCCGCGAAGGGCCTGTCCTCCACCAGGTCGAGCAGCGCGGGCGCGCAGGCCCGCAGCGGTGCGAGGAGTGCCTCGCCCTCGGCCGCGGATCCGAGGTACCCGATCCGCAGGTGGACGACGAAGGCACCGCGCAGCGGCTCGGGCAGCACGGGGATGTCGGGCAGCCGCTGGATGCCGATGGACGAGGTCATGTCCTCCCCCACCGTCGGCAGCCAGCCGCGCCAGGCGTCCAGCACCCGGGCCAGGTGCTCTCCCGCGAAGTAGATGCCGCCGCCGTGGAAACGTGGGACGGGGAACACCTCGAACTCGATCTCGGTCACCACGCCGAAGTTGCCCTTGCCGCCCAGCAGCGCCCAGAAAAGCTCCGGTTCGCTCTGCGGTGTCACCTGGCGGAGTTCCCCGTCCGCGGTGACCACCGTCAGCCGGCGCACCTGGTCGGCCGCGTACCCGTGGGTGCGGCCCAGCAGCGGGCTCTGCCCGCCGCCCAGCGTGTACCCCACGACGCCGACCTCCGGTGCCGAGCCCGCCGCGGGGGCCAGGCCGAACTCCGCCGTGCGGGGCAGCACCTCGCTCCAGCGCACCCCCGCCTCGGCCCGCACGGTGCGGTTCCGCGGGTCGACGGATATGCCCGCCATCCGCCGGGTCGTGATGAGCAGCCCGCCCTCGGCCGCGGAGACCATCTGATGCGCCGCGGACTTCACCGCGACCGGCAGCCCGTGGGCCGTCGCGAACCTCACCGCCTCCCGGACGTCCGCCTCGCCGGCCGCGCCGACCACGACCGTCGGCCGCAGGGCACAGGTCAGGTTGTACGTGGCGCACTCCGCCTCGTAGCCTTCCGACTCCGGCAGCAGGACCGGCCCCCGCACGGATCGCCGCAGCGCCGTGACGTCCTCCGGCCGCAGTTTCGCACCTGCCGTGTTGGACATGTCCGCACTCACTCTGATCACAACCTCACTTGCCCACGTGGGAGCCCGGCACGGACCGGCTGCCTTCCACCGTTCACATCAACTTGCCGATACTCAACCGGCGTCGGGCTCGAACGCCCGTCGGCATGGAAGATAGGTATCACAGATACGTGTGCCCTCGCGGACGCACACAGCGACGCGATCCATCGGTATCTCAAATGACGGATCATTGATTCGAATCACTGGTACATTCAGAACGAACCGATGATTCACGTAGAACGGATCACCATGTCTCCTCAGAAGCCCCCTCACGACGTCGTCATCGTCGGCGGCGGATCGGCCGGCTGCGTGCTCGCCGCGCGTCTGACCGAGGACGCCGGCACCCGCGTACTGCTCCTGGAGGCCGGATCGTCAGCGCTGCCGGACGCCGTCGCCCATCCGCCGGCCTGGCCCTCGCTCGCGGCCTCGGAAGCGGGCTGGGGTGACACGACCGTGGTCCAGCAGGCCTCCGGCGCACCGGTGGCACTCCCCCGCGGCAAGGGCCTGGGCGGCTCGTCCGCCATCAACGCGATGGTCTTCGCGCGCGGCCACCGCACCGGCTACGACAGCTGGGGCGCCCACGGCGCCACGGGCTGGACCTACGACGACCTGCTCCCGTACTTCCAGCGCACCGAGACCGCCACGAGCGGTGCCCCCGGCCGCGGCACCATGGGACCGCTCACCGTCGGACCGGCCGAGCCGCCCAACGAGGTCCTGCTCGCCTGCCTCGACGGCGCGGTGGAGACCGGCCACCGCAGGGCCTTCGACATCAGCGGCGGCCTGGAGGAGGGCTTCGCCCCCGTCGACCTCAACATCGTCGCCGGACGCCGGCAGAGTGCCGCCGACGCCTACCTCGCCCCCGCACTGGGCCGCCCCAACCTCGACGTGGTCACCGGGGCGACCGCACACCGGCTGATCTTCGAGGGCACGCGCTGCGTAGGAGTGGAGTACGGCGCCGACGGTCGGACCCACACCGCGACGGCGGCCGGCGAGGTGGTGCTGACGGCGGGAACCATCGGGTCCGCACTGATCCTCCAGCGCTCCGGCATCGGCGCCCAGGACGATCTGCGGCCGGCCGGGGTCGACGTCTTCCACGAGCTGCCCGGTGTGGGCCGCAATCTGCACGACCACCCGCGGGCCAATCTCGTGCACCGGACACAGCGCCCGGTGCCCGAGGGGCGCAACAACCACGGCGAGGTCCTCGGGACGCTGCGCAGCACCGCGGACGCCGAAGGGCCGGACGTACAGATCATCTTCATCGACATACCGCTGCCCAACCCGGTCGCCCCGGTGCAGAACGGCTTCACCATCGGCATCTCCCCGATGCGGCCGGCCAGCCGCGGCTCGCTCAGGATCAGCTCGGCCGACCCGTACGCGCCGCCGGTGATCGATCCGCGCTACTTCACCGCGCAGGAGGACGTGCGGGCGGTGCTCTCCGGCATCGCCACGGCCCGCCGGATCGCCCGCTCCGCCGCGCTCGCCGGGTGGGGGGTCGAGGAGGTCAGCCCCGGGCCCACCGCAGTGGACGAGAAGTCGCTCGCCGACCACGCCCGCAGGTACTTCGGCTCGTACTGCCACCCGGTCGGCACCTGCCTGATGGGCGAGGACGCGATGTCCGTCGTCGATTCCGGACTGCGCGTCCGCGGGCTCGACGGCCTGCGCGTCGCCGACGCCTCCGTCATGCCCTCCATCACCTCCAGCAACACCAACGCCACGGTGTACGCCATCGCCGAGCGCGCCGCCGACCTGCTGCGCTCGTCCTGATCATCCCGGCACATACGTCACACCCGCCGCAACACCGCCATACGCCGACGGCCCCCGGGGCACGTGTACGTGTGTTCCCGGGGGCCGGTCGGACGGTCGGACGGTCGGTGACGGAGCCGCTGCGGGGGAGGCGAGCGGCCCGCCTCACTCCACCGGCTCCCAGCGGGTGACACGCTCGGCGTCGCCATCGGTGCCGGTGAGCGGGACGCCCAGCAGGGTTTCCAGGGCGGCGATCGTCCGGGCGGGGTCCACCGCGTGGACCGTGGCGAATCCCAGGTCCGCCGCGGGCCGCAGGTACTGCTCGGTGTCGTCCACGAACACGCACTCCTCGGCGGTCAGGCCCAGTTCGCGCAGCACCAGGTGGAAGATCTCCGGTTCGGGTTTGCGCGTCCCATGGACCTCCGACAGCACCACGGCGTCGTACGAACCGTCGAGGTCGTGGCCGCTGTAGAGATTCCACGGGGCCAGGCCGACGGTGTTCGACAGGATGCCGACCCTCACCCCCGCGCGGCGCGCGGCGGCGGCCGCGGCGATCACCGAGGGCTCCGGGCGCAGGTCGGCGAAGATCCGGCCCATCAGGTTGTCCGGCTCGATGCCCATGAGCCGGCCGGCCGCCTCGTTCCACTGGATCTGGGAGAGTGCCCCGCGCTCCAGTTCCCCGGTGAGCCGGACGCCCTCGGGGTTCAGGTACATACCGGTGAGCAGCGCCCCTTCGGCCAGCCCCTCGCGCTTTTCGAAGGCGAGCGCGGCGGGCAGCAGAGGGGTCGTCAGCACACCACCGAAGTCGAGCACGAGGCCCTTGCGGTGCTGAGTCATACTCACACCTTAAAGGGCCGCAGGAACCGGCTTTCCACCAGGTCGCCGGAGGTGTCACCGGACACCTGACTCCCACCCCGGCGGCGTTTCCGAGCCCGGACGAACAGAGGACGTACCCCGATGAACACCTGGACAGCCGACGACCGCGATCTGCTCTCCACGGCCGGCTCCCTCGTCCTGACCGCCGGGAGCGGTGACCGGCCCGGCGTGGAGGTCGGCATGGTCGTCGTGGACGGCGGGCTGTACGTACGTGCCTACCGGGGCGTTCGCTCCCGCTGGTACCAGGCGGCCCGGGAGCACGGGCACGGCAGGATCCAGCTGGGCTCCGTGACCTGCGACGTCCTCCTCGCGACCGGTGACGTCGAACCGGCCGCCGGACTCGATGCCGCCTTCCGCGCCAAGTACGGAGCGGCGGCGGAGGCCTTCGTCACCGGTCCCCAGGCCCGTGCGGCCACGATCCGGATCGACCCGGCACCCGGCGCCGGACCATTGACCGTCAACTGACTGATGTACCGCTTCCGTCTCCGGCGAAGAGTTGTCCCCACAGACTTCGTCCCACGGAGGGAACTCCTGCCATGCACCGCGACCAGTCACCCCTGCGGGCGCGCTCAGCGGACGCGCTCGTGCCTGCCCTGTTCCTCGACCTCGACCAGTTGCTCGACGAGTTCACCCGGCTGCCGACGCGGGCGACGTTCCACTTCGACCCGGACATGCCGGCCGTGATCACGGTCGAGTTCCTCGCGGAACGCGGGCCGAGCCTCAACTGGCACATCGGCCGCGAACTCCTGCACCAGGGGCTCACGGCGATGAGCGGTTCCTGCGACGTGCGGATGTGGCCCGCGCTGCCGCGGGAGCGGCCCACGTCCTGGCTGCTCCTGGAGTCGCAGGAGGTGGAGGCCCTGTTCGAGGTGCCCATCGAGCGCCTGGCGCAGTGGCTCGACGCGACCTACCTGGTCGCCCCGGCCGAGACGGAGATGGACGGTCTGAACTGGGACGGCTTCCTGCGAGAGTTGCTCGACGGCCCGGTGACGCCCTCCGAATGAGCGTCACGCGGTCCGGAAGGGGCCCGTACGCTGAACTTCCCCGGCCTGCGGCTCGTTGCCCTGACGAGACCTGACCGCCGGACCAGGGGAGACGCGTTCATGAGTCGCCACGAGCAGTGCCCGTACCAGGACGGCCGGGTGGTCATCGATCCCGCCTTCAAGGCCGACGCCCCTGCCAGGTACGCCCGGCTGCGGGAACTCGGCCCCATCCACCCGGCCGAGTTCCACCTCGGCCTCAAGGGCTGGGTGGTCGTCGGCCACGAACTGGCCCGGGAGGCGCTCACCCATCCCGCCCTGCTCAAGGACGCCACGCCTGCCGCCGAGGCGCTGGCCGCCGCCGGCTACGTCCTGCACAAGCCCTCGGTGGGGCTGGGCGCGCAGATGATGGAGGCCGACCCGCCCGCGCACACCCGGCTGCGCCGCCTGGCCTCGGCCGCCTTCACCCCGCGCCGTACGGCCGACCTGGCGCCGCGTATCGAGCAGATCGCCCACGGCCTGATCGACGCGCTGCCGCCGGCGGGCGAGACCGACCTCGTGGAGGTGTTCAACGCCCCGCTGCCGGCCACGGTCATCGCCGAACTCCTCGGCATCCCCGAGGAGCACCACCTCGACTTCCGCCGCTGGTCCGCCCAGGCCCTCCAGGTGGCCTCACCGGGACACCGCCAGGCACTGGCGGGTCTGCACGGGCTGCTCGCCGGCCTTGTCGCCGACAAGCGGCGCAGTCCCGGCGACGACCTGCTGTCCGCCCTGGTGGCCGTGCGGGACGAGGACGACGGCCGGCTGACCGAGGAGGAACTCGTCGGCACGGCCATGATGCTGGTCGTGGCCGGCCACGAGAGCACCGTGAACCTGCTGGGCAACGCCCTCCTGGCACTGCTGCAACACCCGGAGCAGTTGCGGCTGCTGCGTGAGCGGCCGGAGCTGATGCCCGGAGCGGTGGAGGAGTTCCTGCGTTACGACACCTCCGTGGAGCGCTCCACCAGCCGTTACGCGGCCGAGGACCTGGAGCTGGGCGGGGTGTCCGTCCCGCGGGGCGGCATGGTCGTCGTCGCGCTCGGCGCGGCGGGCCGCGACGCCCCGCAGTCCCGGGCCGAGGACCCCGGCGTGCTCGACGTGACCCGGCCCGGTGCCCGCCATCTGGCCTTCGGGCACGGCGTCCACTACTGCCTGGGAGCCCCGCTGGCCCGCCTGGAGGCAGCGATCGCGCTGCGTACGCTGCTCGGCCGGCTCCCCGAGCTGGAGCTGTCCGTCCCGGTGGACTCGCTGCAGTGGATCGGCTCCGGCATCATCCGCGGCGTCCTGTCCCTTCCGGTGCGCTACCGCAGCGTCTGACACCGGCACCGGAACGTCCCGGCCCGCGCCGTGGGGCGCGACGTCCGGCCACGGGAAAGGCCCGCCGAAGGCCGCGCGGGGTATGAGCGTGGCATCCTCACATGTATGGCGCGACCCCGGGCGGAGAGCAACGTATTCTCGCCATGGCACATGGCGCGATGTATCCGCTCGTCTGTGGCAGCGTTGGGGCGGGCGATGTTTCTTGGGTGAAGGGAGTGGGGGACGGTGGAGTCGATCGTGGGGATGCTCGTCGGCCGCGAGCGGGAGCAGGAGGTGCTGTCGGAGTTCGTGAGGGCGCCGGGGGGCCGGGCTCTCGTGCTGCGGGGCGACGCGGGTGTGGGCAAGAGCACCCTGCTGGAGCGCGTCGTGGAACTCGCGGCGGGCGAGGGGCAGGAGGTGATCAGGGCGGCCGGGGTCGAGGCGGAGTCGGAGCTCCCGTTCGCCGGCCTGCACCAGTTCCTGTACCCGCTGCGCTCCTCCATCGACCAGCTGGACGGCGGCCACCGGGAGGTCTTCGACGTCGTCTTCGGCAGGAGCGCGGGCGCACCTCCCTCGGTCATGACCCTCGGTATCGCCGTCCTGGACCTGCTCTCCCTGGTGGCGTCGGACAAGCCCCTGCTGCTGGTGGTCGACGACGGCCAGTGGCTCGATGCCGCCAGCACCGAGGTGTGCGGCTTCGTCGGGCGCCGCCTCACCGGCAGTTCGGTCAGGCTCGTCGTGGGTCTGCGCTCGGACGTGCCCTCCGGCTTCGACACCGCCGCCCTGCCCGCGCTGCCGGTGACCACCCTGTCCGAGGACGCCTCCGAGCGGCTCCTGGACCGGCACCATCCCGGGCTGGACCCGGAGGTCCACCGCCTCGTCCTGGACGAGGCCCACGGAAACCCGCTGGCCCTGCTGGAACTGCCGCCCTATGTGCGCAGCAACCGGGCCGGGCGCACCCCGGCGGAACTGCTCGGATACACCGGCGTCCCGCTGCCGCAGCGCCTGCAGCACATCTACGGCGCGCGTATCAAGGACCTGGACGCCGCAGTGAGGGCGGAGTTGCTGCGCGGCGCCCTGGACGGCGTCCGGGCCGGTACGGCGGCCGGCCGGCCGGGGGGCTCCCGCTACCGGATGGCGGACGCCGGCGAGGCCGCGGCCCTCGGGCTGCTGGACGTCGACCCGCTCACCGGCGAATTCGTCTTCAGGCACCCTCTGGTGCGTTCGGCCGTCGTCCAGATGGCGACGCCCAACGAGCGGCGCTCGGCCCACACCGCCCTCGTGCGGGTGCACGGTGACGACCTGGAGCGGCGGGCCACACACCTGGCGGCTGCTGCGGTCGACCCGGACGAACAGGTCGCCGCCGCGCTGGAGGCGGCGGCGGACTCCGCCACCCGCCGGGGCGGCGCGCTGACAGCGGTGGCCTGGCTGACGCGGGCCGCGGAGCTGAGCGAGAGCCACCAGGAACGGTCCAGGCGGCTGGGCAGCGCGGCATACATCGCAGGGCACTCCGGCCGGCTCGGTCACGCCCAGCAGCTGGTCGGCTCGAACACCGGCCCGGGCGAGGACGACTCCCCGAGCTCGGTCGTCACGTCGGCCTATGCCGCGCTCTTCGAGGAGGGGGACCTGCGGTCCTCGCAGCGCCAGGTCTTCGCGTCGATCGAGCGGATGCGCGACAGCGGCGTCCGGGACCGCGACGAGGAGCTCACGCGCCTGGTCGACCTGCTGCTGGCCATCAACCAGTACGTGGGCGACGCGGTGATGTGGGAGCGCACCCATGATCTCCTGCACTCGCTGGGCGACGCGGTGTCCTCGCATTCCCGGGTCTACCAGGACGCCTGGGGCGACGTGGTGCGCCGCGGCGCCGGGGTGCACGAGCGGGTGGAGAGCGCCCTGGCCCGCCTTCGCGACCTGGAGCCGTGGGACATCACCCGGCTGGGGGTCGCCGCCTACCACGTGGACGTCCTCAGCCAGTACCGTCCGCTCCTGGAGCGCACGGTGGAGCGCGAGGTGGAGAACGGGGCCGTGGCCGACGCCATGACCATGCTGCACCTGATCATGCTGGACCAGATCGCCGTCGGCGAGTGGGACGAGGCCGAACGCACCGGACACCGCACCCTGGACCTGACCACGTCCCTGAACCACCCGCTGTTCGTCTACCACACGCGCGGATACCTCGGTCTGCTGGCGGCGCTGCGGGGGGAGGTGGAGCAGGCCCGGGAGTTGCAGGCGATGGTCGACTCCTGGGCACGCCCCCGCGGGGTCGGCTTCCTCACCCAGATCGCTGACGCCGTCGGCACCGCCGCCGCCCTCAGCGACGGCGACCACGAGGCCGCCTACCTGTACGCCATCGGCATCACACCGCCCGGCTCCTTCGCCCCCTACGCCCACCAGGCCTCGCGCACCCTCCTCGACCTCGTCGAAGCCGCCCTGGCCACGGGTCGCGCCGAAGAGGCCCGCCGGCACGCCCTGGCCGCCCAGCAGGCCGGCCTGCCCGACATCTCCCCCCGCCTCGCGCTGCTCACCTACGGCGCCCTCGCCATGACCACCACCGACCCGCAGGAGGCCGACGCCCTCTACGAACAGGCCGAGGCGCACCCGGCCGGTGCCGCCTTCCCCTTCGAGCTCGCCCGCATCCGCCTGGCCCACGGCACCCGCCTGCGACACACCCGGGGGAGGAAGGCCGCACGGCTGACGCTGACCCTGGCGGCGGAGACCTTCGGACGGCTCGGCGCACCCGCCTGGACCGAGCGTGCCAGGGCCGAGCTCAACGCCACCAGCGGCTCCGTGCTCGCCTCCACCGCCCACCTCGCGGCGCTGACCTGGCAGGAACGCCGGATAGCCGACCTCGCCGCAAGCGGCCTGACGAACAGGGAGATCGGCGAACGCATGCACCTCTCGCCGCGCACCGTCAGCTCCCACCTCTACCACGCCTTCCCCAAACTGGGCGTCACCACCCGCGCCGCGCTGCGCGACGCGTTGGGCAAGGTGCCCGGCGACCAGACCAGGTGACCGCGGCGGCGGACGGGCCGGCACGCCGGCGGTTCCGGCCCTCGGCCGCCCAGGTGTTCAGCCCGTCGCGGCACGGGCGCGGACGCCGTGCTCGTCGAGCCAGCCGAGTACGTGGTCCGCGACGGTGCGCCACCCGTCGTCGATGACCAGCGAGTGGGCACGGTCGGCGAACTGCTTCAGGTCGGTCCCGGCCGTGGAGTCGCCGTACTGCTTGTAGACGGTGCGGGTGACGGAGTCGGGCACCAGCCGGTCCTCCTGCCCGGAGATCAGCAGCAGTGGACCGCGGCCCGCGTTGGCGACGTCCACGACCGTACGCGGGCTGCGCGCCGTGCCCGCGTATCCGAGGTCGGCGAGCAGCCGGCGCGAGGTGGGCACCGCGTAGCGCTCGAAGAGGCGGTCGGACTCCTCCACCGCCACGGTGTTGGCGAACACCTGGTGGAACCGCTCGGAGGACAGCGCGACCGGCTGATCGGCGGGGTCGGCCCGGTCGGGGGTCCACAGCGGGGCGGTGGCGCCGGGCAGCGGGACGCCGTTGATCGGCGCGGGAGCGATGGCCACCGCCGCCCGGCCGACGTCCGCGCCGACCAGGTGCTGCGCGATGAGCCCGCCGACCGAGTGGCCGACGATCACCGGGGAGGCGTCCAGCGAACGCGCGATCTGCGCGTAGTGGTCCGTCAACGCGTCCAGCGTGATGCCCGCGAGCGCACCGGGGGACCTGCGCGACTCCCGCACGTCTGCGGCCTCCCCCGGCCACCCCGGGGCGAGGGTGCGAAACCCCCGGCCGGCGAAGCGTTCCGCCCACGGCTCCCAGGACAGGGCGTGCAGCCATGCGCCATGGATGAAGACGACGGGAGTACGGTTCACAACTGGTTCCTCCGAGCATGAGACCGCCCGGCACAGGCACGCGGGCGACCGTTCAAGCATCGTGCGGTCACCGGTGGGGGGCGACAGTCGAATGACTGAATGTTCGCGGCCCCTGGATCGCTGCCGGGCGGGTGCCCGCCGCGCCGGTCACCGTCGAAGCCGGTGATTTTCGACGGTCAAGTTACTGATGCGCGGTGATCGCGTGGCGGCAACAGTGGGCTCAGCCAGCCTCCGCCACACAGAAGGACCCACAGACATGAGCGGTAACCAACCCGGGGTGCGTACCCGTCGAACGGCGTCGCACAGCCGTTGCGAGCTGACCTTGGACATCGAGCGCGTGCTGGGCGTGTCCGCGCGGCAGGCCGTCAGGGCGGAGTTCCGGTTCGATCCCGGGTCTCCGCTGATCGTGCGCGTGGAGTTCGTCATCGAAGGCGGCTCCCGCGCCCTGTGGCGTATCGGGCGGGACCTCCTCCGGCAGGGGCTGTACTCGATGAGCGGCATCGGTGACGTGACGATGTGGCCCTCGGGCCTGACGGAGGGCGCGACCGCGCGGCTGCGGCTGGCCACCGGTGACATGGCGGCCCTGTTCGAGCTGCCCGTGCCGCCGCTGGCGGAGTGGCTGGAGTACACCTACGAGCTCGTTCCCGCCGGTGACGAGCTCGCCGGCGTCGACTGGGACGTCACTGCCGCAGAACTCACCCGGAGGTCCCGATGACAGCGCCGACCGCGTACGGTGACAGCCCGCTGCCCGACGCCGCCCTCCTGTCCCCCGGCACGCACACGTATCGGCTGGAGGGTCTGGTCCAGCGCTACCACGTCCATGGCAGCGGGCCGGTGTGCGTGGCCCTCCCGGGCGGACCGGGCATCTTCTGGGAGTACCTGCGCATGCCCCTCCTCGAGGAGCACCTGACCATGGTGTACGTCGAGCCGGTCGGCACCGCCGAGGACAGCCGCCTCGCCTCGCACCCGCACGGCTACACCAGGGAGCGGTACAGCGCGTTCCTGGAGGCACTGATCGACCGGCTCGGCGTGCCCGAGGTCCACCTGCTGGGGCACTCGCACGGCGCGTTCGTGGCCGCCTACCACGCCGTGCACCGCCCGGAGCAGCTGGCGGGCGTCGTGCTCTACGAGGGCGCCCCCGTCACCGGCCCCGAGCACGGCGCGGAGGCGGCCCGCATGGTGGAGGCGTTCGCCGCCGAGCACGCCGGCCACCCGGGGCTGCCCGGGGTGATGGCCGCGTTCGGCGCCATGTCCGCGATGGGCGACGACGAGCAGACCGTGGCGGTGGCCAAGGGCGTGCTGCCCTCGTACTTCGCGGACTACTGGGGCAACGAGGAACGGTTCGCCCCGCTGCGCGACACGATCCGCGCGACGTACATCTCCGGCCTGGACGAGGACCTCACGCCCGACGTCGTCGACGACCGCGCCGCCCTCAGCGCGCTGACGGTGCCGGCTCTGGTCGTCGTGGGCCGGCACGACGTGATCTGCGGGATGCGGTGGGGCCTGGAACTGGACGAGCTGATTCCCGACTCGCGCCTGCTGGTGCTGGAGAACAGCGGTCACATGGGACACATCGAGGAGCCCGAGGCGTTCGCGGGCGCGGTCCGCGACTTCGTACGCCGCCCGACCGGGAGAGGACCGGCACACTCATGACGTTCGTCAGCAGCCCGCTGCCGGAGGCGGAGCGCGCGATCGCGGGTGACGCCCTGCGGGCGACCCTGGTCGACCTCCTCGATCTGTCGCTGGTGGTCAAGCAGGCGCAGTGGAACCTGTACGGGCCGCGGTTCCGCTCCGTCCATCTCCAGCTCGACGAGGTGGTCACCACCGCGCGCGACTACGCCGGCATGGTGGCGGAGCGCGCGGCGGCGCTGGGCGTCAGCCCGGACGGACGGGCCGCCACCGTCGCCGCCACCGGCCAGGCCGAGAACCGGGGCTGACGAATCCGCTCACGTGTGGGGGGCGGTCCCGTGATCCGGGGCCGCCCCCCACACACATGGGACGAGGCGTCTCAGGGATACATGGCGCGGTGGCTCCGGTACGCGAACGCGTCACCGGAGCTGAGGATGGTGACGATGTCCTCGCAGAAGCGGCGGTACTCCGTCTCCTGCTCGGCCGGGAGCGTCACCGGGACCACCGTCTCGCCGGGAACGACGTGCCGCAGGGTGCCCAGCAGCGCGTCCGGAGGCAGCAGCAGCAGCACCTCCATGACGCGCCGGAAGGTGTCCGCGAGGCCCATCCCCTGCTCCGGCACTCCGGCGCGCACCACGGTGAACAGGTCGCGGCAGGCGGTCAGGTGCCCGAGGTCCACCGCCGTCACCTCGATCGGATACAGGCTCGTCAGCTGGTCGCCGCGCGGACCGTAGAGGACGTATCCGGCCGGTGTGCCGGTGGACGTGCCCGCGGTGTGCGAGTCGAACCACAGCGGCAGTTTCAGCAGCACCTGCAGCCAGCTGTCGTAGGCGTCCGCGATGACCCGCTCGTCGTCGGACTCCGGTCCCGCGCTGTGGAGCATGTAGAGGCTGCCGAGAAGCGGCTCCTCCAGGCTCTGGAACTTCGCGAAGAACACGGGGTCGTCGGGCACCAGAACGTACACCGGGCACTCCTCCCAACAGCGCGGCAACTGTGCCGGTAGCCACCGGCCCGGCCGTCTTCCGTCGCGGTGAGAGACGTGGCCATGGTGTCCTGGACCGCCCCTGCTCCGGACCGGGACCACGTGTGCCAAGGAAAGCACATGTGATCGGCGTGAAGCAATCGCACGGAACATGTTCAGGATCGGCCCGTCCACGATACGTGTTCGTGGAGGACACCGGTGAGAGGATCAGAACACCTCGACGTGGGTATCATGCCCAATGTCATCCATATTGAGGGAGTGAACGGTTGTGACCAGCCGATCAGCTGCCGCGCTCCGGTCGCGGTACGTAGCTCAGGCCGAGTCGGACCTGGAGGAGAACCGTCGGCGACAGCAGGAGCTGGCGGAGAGGCTCGCGGTGTTGAAGCAGGAGGAGGCGCTCCTGGGAGAGATCCTCAGCCTCGCCGAGCGCTACGAGGGTTTCGCGGACGCGTCGCGGCTGCCCGAGCAGCTGCAGGACGAGGTCGTCGTCAGGAAGGCGAAGCAGGCACCCGCCGGGGGGACTTCGCGGCGCTCGGCACCCGCCCGAGCCGCCTCGGCCGGCACCCCGGCGAAGGCCGGTGCGAAGCGCAAGCCGCGCCAGCCCCTGCTCGGCGACCTCCTGCTGGACCTGCTCGGCGGCCACGACGAACCGCGGCCGGCGAAGGAACTGCGCGACGAGCTCATGACGAAGCACCCGGACCGCAGCCCCACACCTCAGGTGGTGCGCAACACCCTCGAATCCCTGGTCGCCAAGGGAAACCTCCAGCGGCACAAGCAGCAGCGCTCCGTGATGTACACCGTCATCACGTCCGCCCCTCGCTAGAGCGCGGCACCGCCGCAGCGCGGCGGGCGGAGCGCTGCGGCGGCCGGGACGCGGCGCTCCGCCCGGGGAGCGATCAGCCTCGCCACATGTTGTCGAACGCGGCGTTCTCCATGTCCCGCCGCAGCCGCAGTGCCTCCAGCTGGGTCACCGCCTCACCGACGGCGGCCAGCACCGTCGTGACCGCGTCCCCTGCGGTGCGCCCGTCGGGCTCGGCGGAGTCTGCCCCGATCCCCGTCTCTGCGATCAGGGCGGTGAGGACGGGCTCCCCCTTCGCCCGGCGTTCCTCGGCACGGCTCCGCGCCGGCGAGTCGACCAGCACGGTCCGCTCCGACCCCAGCCGGAACCGGTGCCTGCGCGGGTGCATGACGAGCCCGGACCTCGCCAGGTCGTCGACGTAGACCGCGGCCAGATCGCGGCCGCGGCGCCACAGCCAGTCCTCGACCGTCTCGTACGGCTCGTGCCGGGAGACCGAGGCGGCCGCCTCGTCCAGCAGCCGGTCGCCCGTCGCCGTCTGCGGGCCGGGCACCATGCGGTCGCCGTCCAGGGTCAGCGCCCCAGCCTCCAGGAGGTCGACCGCCTCGGCCCCGGCGAGCGCCAGGGACAGGTCGCCCTGCTCCACGGGCTGGTCGGGGGGCAGGGCGAGGGTGATGAGCGTCAGGTCGTGTGCGGTGGTCATGAGTCGCGCCTCGTCTCGAACAGTCGCAGCCGTACTTCGTTGCCAGCGGACGGCTCAGGCCGCGGTGCCGGCGTGGAGGGTGACGGGGACGTTGCCCCGCGTGGCCTTGGAGTACGGGCAGATCTGGTGGGCCGCCTGCACCAGTTCCTCGGCGGTTGCCTGGTCCACGCCGCCGAGGACGGGGCTGAGGACCGCGGAGAGGGCGAACTCGCCGTCGTCGCCGTGGGTGAGGGTGATCTCAGCGGTGATCGACGTGCTGGTCAACCGGATCTTGCGCAGGGTGGCGGCCCGCCGGACGGCGCCGAGGAAGCAGGCGGCCCAGCCGGCGGCCAGCAGTTGCTCGGGGTTGGTCGCGGTGCCCGCCCCGCCGAGCTCCTTGGGGAGGGCGAGGCCGGTCTCCAGCAGACCGTCGGAAGAGCGCACGTGACCGCCGTTGCGGCCCTCTCCGTCGACGTCGACAACGGCGGTGTAGGTGACTGCCATGACTGTGCTCCCCATCTGGTCGAAAAACTCGTGGCTCCCCCGGCGAGGACACGTTCCGTGTCACCGGCTCAGGTGGTGACGACATCATGGCAAGAGTCCGCGTCACCCGTCAAGCCAGTGACGGAGGCCGGGTATGACCTGCTCGAAGAGGCCGCCGAGCACGGCATCAGCCGCCACCTGGAAGCCAAGGCGGCGCTGCTCACCGGCGACGACCCGGTCCAGACCCTGCGGGACGCGTGGGACCTCCACGTCAGCTTCGGGCTAGAGCACCCGGCGTACTACTCGCTGTCCTGCCGGCGCAGCGCGTCCCGCAGTGCCACCCGGGACGCGATGCCGAGCTTGGGATAGATCTGGTAGAGGTGCGCGGCCACGGTGCGGTGGGAGATGAACAGGCGCTCGGCGATCTGCTTGTTGGTCAGGCCGGTGGCGGCGAACTCCGCGATCTGCTGCTCCTGCGCGGTGAGTTCGGCCGCGACGGGGCCGTCCGGGTGCGGGATGACCTGGCCGGCCGCCCGCAGCTCCTTGCGGGCGCGTTCCGCCCAGGCCGGTGAGTCCAGGTGCTCGAAGGCCTTCAGCGCCGCCGCGAGCGGAGCCTTGGACTCCGACAACGCACGGGACCTGCGCAGCCGCTCCCCCTGAGCCAGGCGCACCCGGGCCAGGTCGAACGGCCACCGGTCCACGTCGGGCGCGGTCAGCGCCTCGGTGAAGAGGCGGGCCGAGCGGGCGTCGTCCTCGGTGGCGAGGGCCTCGGCGCCGGCGGCCAGCAGGGCGAGCCGGGTCGAGAGCCCTGCGACGTTCGTCTCGCGCAGGGCACGCACGTGTGCGGCGGCCTCCGCGCGCCGGTCGGTGCGCACCGCGGCCTCCACCAGGTCGAAGAAGACCCAGGAGGCGTGGGCGACGTACGGAGGGAAGCTTCCCGCCGGGCTGATGTCGTTCACGTGGCCGTACGCCGCGTCGAAGTTGCCGTCGGCGATGTCCGCGAGGACCTGCACGTGCCGGGCGCAGTGGACGGCTTCCCGGATCCCGCGCGGCGCCGCCCAGTTCGTCATCGCGTCCGCGAGCGCGTGCGCGGTCTGCGTGTCGCCCCGGGACGCGGTCACCAGGCCCTTGGTGTACTGGAAGAACCAGGTGCACACGGTGTACCCGGACTCGGCGCACTGTCTCAGTCCCTCCTCCGACAGCTCCAGGGCCTCGGACCACCTGCCCCGGTGGTAGTCGTCCAGGCACAGGTGCAGCAGGGCGCCGATGTGCCGCCGTACCGGGCCGCCCTCGCGGCCCTGCCGGACCAGTCTCCAGGCCGCCTCGCGTACAGCCGCCAGCCGGTCCGGGTACAGCGCGGCGGTTCCCACCCGGACGACCCGGGCCGGATCGGGCTCCCTCGACGCGCCGTCGATGATCTCGTCCAGCTCACGCAGCGTCGCCGCGTCGACATGCGCCGGGTCGCCCCAGGTACGCGCGGCCACCAGCAGCAGCGGCGGCGGGGCGGGGCGCAGCCGGGAGACGGCTGCGTAGTAGGGCGCCCACAGCTCCTCGCGCGCACCGTAGTTGCACAGCAGCAGCAGGAAGTGCAGCGCGTCGTTGAGTGCCGGGTCCTCGGCGTCGTAGCCGTGGTCGCCCCTTTCGATCGCACCGACCAGCAGGCGGTGGGCCGTCGCGAGGTCACCGTCGCTGTTCAGCACGAGTTGCACCGCGGCGGTCGCCGAGCGCAGGGACGCACCGTGCCCGGGGTCCGCCCGCCAGGCGTCCTCCAGCAGTTCCGACGCGCTGCGCAGCGCGCCGATGGCCTCGGCGCCGACGTAGGCCGCCTCCGCCAGCCGGCGCGCGCGGTCGGTGTCCAGCGGGCTGAGGTCCGCAGCCCGGGTGAGCGCCGCGATCGCGGCCACGGCGTCCCCCCGGTCCAGGATGCGGCGCGCCGTCACCCTAGCAGGAGGGCCACCTCCTCGTCGGGCTGCAGCGTCGCCTCTCCCAGGTGCCAGGCCCGCTGCTCCGGCTTGTCGACCAGGACCTGTGCCAGCGCCCGGTGGGCCGCCCGGCGCGCGCTGCTGGTGGCCGCGGCGACCACTGCCGACATGATCAGCGGGTGCCGGAACACCAGCCGGCGCGGGGAGTCGTCCACGCGCACGAGCCCGTCCTGCTCGGCGGGATCCAGGTCCCGCAGGTCCGCGTCGCCGTCCGTCGCCCGGGCCGCGGCGGACAGCACCCCGAGGTCACCGGTGCCGTCCAGGGTGGCGAGCAGCAGAAGGGTGCAGGTCGCGGCGGGCAGGGAGCGGACGCGGGAGACGAACAGCGACTGGAGGCGCTCGCCCAGCGGGAGCACGGTCGGCAGGACCTCCTGGGCGCGGCGCTGGTCCGCGCGCAGGGCGCCGGGCAGTTCGAGCAGCGCCAGCGGGTTTCCCTGCGCGGCGTCCAGCAGGCGCCGGCGCACCGGGTGCGCCAGGTCGGGGAAGCGCAGGTCGACAAGGCGGGCAGCGGAGTCCGTGTCCAGGCCCCGCAACTCGTACGACGGCAGTCCGCCGCCGTCGAAGAAGCTGTCCACACCGGTGCGGGAGGCGGCGAGAAACCGGATGCCGCTGCCCGGCAGCCGCCGGGCGAGAAACCCGAGGACGGCGGCGGTGGCCCGGTCCACCCAGGGGAGGTCGTCCACGACCAGCAGCAGGGGGGTCCCGTGGGCCTGCGACCGCAGAAGGGCCAGCGCGGCGTTGCAGACGACCAGCCGGTCGGGGGGCGGTCCGGCCCCGAAGCCCAGCGCGACGCTCATCGCCTCCCTGTCGGAGGCGCTGAGCCGGGCGAGGGCACCGTGCAACGGGAGCAGGAGCTGGTTGAGCACCGAGTAGCTGACGTCCGCCTCGAACTCCGCACCCGCCGCGCGCAGCACACGGAACCCGTCCCCGGCCGCCGCCGCGGCGACGGTGTCCAGCACCGCGGACTTGCCGACGCCGGGCTGCCCTGACAGCAGCAACGCACCGCCCGCGTCGCCCTCCAGCGCGCCGAAGATGTGCCGAAGGTCGCGGTCGCGGCCCAGCAGGTGGTCCTGCGATCCCCTATGCAGCGCATCGGTGAAACCCACCGGTCACCGCCTTTCCCTCCGCCGGTGCCGCCATTGTAGGAGCGCGCGGGGGCACAGCGTGATCACGTGCCCCACTGTCACCAGGTGGCCGCGGGTGGTCACCGGCGGCCGCGTGACACGTATCTGCTCCGGGCGGCGGCCGGGGCCTGCAGTCGTCCGTCCGAGGTGCCCGAGGGGTTCCGGGCAGGTGCGGCAGTCATCCGACTGATGTGTGCGCACTGCCGGTTCCGGAGACTGGTCGAGGCCACGCCACCTGCGGCGACTCCCCAAGCAAGGGCGGGTCCCGCCCGCGTCGGGCCTGTCACACCGGATGCGCCAATGACCGAGAAAGGGCACCCGTATGCCCACCTTCGCTGAACACGTCATCGCCTCGCTCAAAGCCTCCGGCGTGCGGCGCCTGTACGGTCTGCCCGGCGACTCGCTCAACGGTCTGACCGACGCCATACGCCGGGACGACGGCGTCGACTGGGTACATGTGCGGCACGAGGAGAGCGCGGCCCTGGCTGCCGCCGCCGAGGCCGGGCTGACCGGCGAGCTGAACGTGTGCGTCGGCAGCTGCGGCCCCGGCAACCTGCACCTGATCAACGGGCTCTTCGACGCCCAGCGCAGCCGGGTGCCGGTTCTCGCCATCGCCGCCCAGATACCCGGTGCCGAGATCGGCTCGGGGTACTTCCAGGAGACCCGCCCGCAGGAGCTCTTCGCCGGCTGCAGCGTGTACGCGGAGACCGTCACCAGCCCGGAGTCCGGTCCCCGGATCCTGCAGATGGCGATGCGGGCGGCGGTGGAACGCAGGGGCGTGGCCGTCGTGGTCGTCCCCGGTGAGATCTTCCTCGCCAAGACCGCGCGTGGCCTGCTCCCGGCGGTGGTGCGTCCCTCGGGGACCGTCGTCCGTCCGGACGACGACGCGCTGGGCGAGGCCGCCGGGCTGCTCAACGCCGCCGAGAAGGTGACGATCCTGGCGGGCGCCGGCGCGGCAGGCGCCCACGACGACCTGGTCGAGCTGGCCGAGACCCTCAAGGCTCCCGTCGTCCACGCCCTGCGCGGCAAGGAGCACGTCGAGTACGACAACCCCTACGACGTCGGTCTCACCGGCCTGCTCGGCTTCGCCTCCGGCTACAAGGCGATCGAGGAGGCCGACACCCTGCTCATGCTGGGCACCGACTTCCCCTACCGGCAGTTCTATCCGAGCGGCGCGAAGGTCGTGCAGCTCGACATCCGCGGCGAGCAGATCGGCCGGCGCACCCGCGTCGACCTCCCGCTGGTGGGCAGCGTGCGCGACACCCTGCCCGCGCTGCTGCCCCTGCTGACCGCCAAGACCCGCCGCGACCACCTCGACCGCGCCCTCGCCCACTACGCCCGCACCCGCAGGTCGCTGGACGCGCTCGCCGTCAACGACCACGAACGCACCCCCATCCACCCGCAGTTCGTCGCGAGCACCATCGACCGACTCGCGGACGAGGACGCGGTCTTCACCGTCGACGTCGGCTCGCCCGTGGTGTGGGCGGCCCGCTATCTGACGTTCAACGGGCGCCGCCGGCTGGTCGGCTCCTTCAACCACGGCACCATGGCCTGCGCCCTGCCGCACGCGGTGGGTGCGCAGGCGGCGCATCCGGGCCGCCAGGTTGTCTCGCTGTCGGGCGACGGCGGGCTCACCATGCTCCTCGGGGAGCTGTTCACGCTCCGGCAGAACCGGCTGCCCGTCAAGATCGTCGTGTTCAACAACGGCTCGCTGAACTTCGTCGAGCTGGAGATGAAGGCCGCCGGCATCGTCAACTACGCCACCGAGCTGGACAATCCGCAGCTGGCCGAGGTCGCCGCCGCGATCGGGCTGTGGACCCGCCGGGTCGAGCGGCCCGGCGACCTGGAGGACGCGCTGCGGGGCGCCTTCGCCCACGACGGGCCGGCGCTGGTCGAGGTCATGACCGCCCGCCAGGAGCTGTCCGTGCCGCCCGCGGTCACGGTCGAGCAGGCCAAGGGCTTCACCCTCTACGCGATCCGCACGGTGCTGTCCGGCCGGGGCGAGGAACTGCTCGACCTGGTCACCACCAATGTCGCCCGGCGGATCCTGCACTGACCCGCTGTCACTACGTAAGAAAAGACACTCCCCATGACAAGCACCCCGCAGGTACGTGTGCCGGCGCACTCCCGCCCGGCAGGAGGTTCCACCGCCGCGCCGATGACCCACGCGCAGATCATGCGCGCGCTGTCCGGACTGCTGCTCGGCCTGTTCGCCGCCATCCTCTCCTCGACGGTCGTCACCAACGCGCTGCCGAGGATCATCAACGACGTCGGCGGCGGCCAGAGCGCCTACACCTGGGTCGTCACCGCGTCGCTGCTGGCGGTGACCGCGTCGACCCCGCTGTGGGGCAAGCTCTCGGACCAGTTCAGCAAGAAGGTCCTGGTCCAGTCGGCGCTGGTCATCTACATCGCCGGTTCCCTGCTGGCCGGTGTGGCGCGGAACCCCGCGACGCTGATCAGCGCCCGGGTCGTCCAGGGCCTGGGCGGCGGCGGCCTGTCCGCGCTGGCGCAGGTCGTGCTGGCCGCGATGATCTCGCCGCGGGAGCGCGGCCGTTACTCCGGCTACCTCGGCGCCACCTTCGCCGTCGCCACCGTCGGCGGCCCGCTGCTCGGCGGTGTCATCACCGACACCAGCTGGCTCGGCTGGCGCTGGTGCCTGCTGGTCGGCATCCCCTTCGCACTCGTCGCGCTGGTCGTGCTCCAGCGGACGCTGAACCTGCCGGTGCTCAGACGCCAGGTCAGGGTCGACTGGGCGGGCGCCTTCTTCGTCACCGCGGCCGTGTGCCTGCTGCTGGTCTGGGTCACCTTCGCGGGGGACAAGTACGACTGGCTGTCCTGGCAGACGTACACGCTGGTCGGCGTGTCGGTCGCGCTGGCGCTCGTCTTCCTGCTCGTCGAGAGCAGGGCGAGTGAACCGGTCGTCCCGCTGCGGCTGTTCCGCAACCGCACCATCGCCCTCGCGTCGGTCGCCTCGCTGTTCGTCGGGCTCGCGCTGTTCGCGGGCACGGTCTTCTTCAGCCAGTACTTCCAGCTGGCGCGCGGCGACTCCCCGACGAGGTCGGGCGTGATGACGATCCCGCTCATCGCCGGCCTGTTCGTCTCCTCCACGGTCTCCGGCCGGATCATCACCCGTACCGGCAGGTGGAAGGGCTGGCTGCTGACCGGCGGCGTCCTGCTGACGGCGGGCACGGCCCTGCTGGGCATGCTCCGCTACGACACCCCGTACCTGTTCGTCGCGCTGTGCATGACGCTGATGGGTCTCGGTCTGGGCACGACCCTGCAGAACCTCGTGCTGTGCACGCAGAACCAGGTGGCGCCGGGCGACCTGGGTGCCGCGTCCTCCGTGGTGACCTTCTTCCGCTCGCTCGGCGGTGCGGTCGGCGTCTCGGTACTCGGAGCGGTTCTCACCAGCCGGATCGGCCACTACGGGAGCGAGAGCGTCGGCCGGCTCAGCGCGCAGGACCAGGTGGCGGCCTCGAAGGCCTCCGGCGGCGGGCAGCTGCCGGACCTGGAGACGCTGCCGGGCCAGGTCCGCACCTGGCTGGAGAGCGCCTACGGCCACGGCATCGGCGACATCTTCATGTACGTCGCCCCCGTCGCCCTGGTCGCCCTCCTGGTGACGCTGTTCATCAAGGAGACCCCGCTGCGCGCCGCGAGCGGCCTGGCGCAGGCGGCAGCACAGGAGGTACGGGACGCCGAGGCGGCTGGTGACACCCCAGCGCCAGCCCCAGCCCCAGCGCCCGCTCCCGCGCCCGCGCCGCACAAACCGTAGGGCTTCCCCTATGGTCCGCCCCCGAGAGTCCTGGGCATGCTGGGTCCCATGTGCATCAACATCGTCGTCGTCGACGACGACGCCGGATTCCGCCGCATCGCCACGACGCTGCTGACAGCCCGGGGCCTGAGCGTCGTGGCGGAGTCCGGGGACGGCGCCTCGGCGCTGGCCGCGGTGCGGGCACACCGTCCCCACGGGCTGCTGATCGACCTCCACCTGCCCGACCTGGACGGGCTGGCCCTGGCCCGTCAGGTGTCCGGGCAGGACGACCCGCCGCGGATCGTCCTGACCTCCACCGACAGGTCGCTCTGGTCGCCGGAGGAACTGCGGGGAGCAGGGATCACGTCCTTCGTCGCCAAGGACCGGCTGTTCGACGCGGATCTGCTGAGCTTGTTCGCCCCGGCCGCACCCTGACGGCCGGTCCGGCGCGGCAGGATTCCGCTACTGCCCGAGGTATCGCAGCACCGCCAGCACGCGCCGGTGGTGCCGGGACGCCGTCTGGCCGAGCCCCAGCTTCATGAAGATGCCGGTCACGTGGCGCTCCACGGCGGCGACGCTCACGAAGAGCTTCTCGGAGATCCCGGTGTTGCTGTTGCCCTCGGCCATCAGCGCCAGGACCTGCCGCTCCTTCGGGGTCAGCGCGGCCAGCGGGTCCTCGGGGCGTCTGCGGCCCAGCAGGGCCGAGATCACGTCCGGGTCGAGGGCCGAGTCGCGGGCCACGACCCGTTCGACGGCGTCGATGAGGACCTGCGGGCTGGCGACCTTCTCCTTGAGCAGGTAGCCCACCCCGCTCGGGTCGTCCCCGACCAGGTCGAGCGCGTAGGAGGCGTCGAGGAACTGGGAGAAGACGATGACGGCGGTCTCCGGACGCGCCGCCCGGATCCTCTGCACCGCGCGCAGGCCGTCCGCCTCGTGGGCCGGCGGCATGCGGATGTCGGTGATGACCACGTCGGGGCGGTGTTCCCCGGCGGCACGGACCAGGTCCACCGCGTTGTCGACGGCCTCGACGACGTCGATGCCGGCCCTGCCGAGTACGGCCGCGATGCCTTCGCGCACGATCGGCTGGTCCTCACCGAGCACCGCCCGCAGTGGTTGGTTCATGACGGCAGCGTATACGTGTGCAGGTTTCGTGTATACATGTACGTCACCGGTCTGCCGCAGGTGTGTGTGGGGTGTGCCCTACAGAGGAGCGTGGGAGTCCCGCGGTAGCACGAGGGAACGCACGACAGACCCCGACGCGCTGTGCCCCGAGACTGAGCGCTGGATCCGCCGGTTCCCGGCGGCGTTCATCGCCGCCGAACAGCGCTCCCGCGCGTTCCGCGCCCCGTCGACCGACATGCGCCGCCGTCCGGGCGGCGCATGGCAACACACGTATGAAGGCCGGTCGACCGGCCGAGTCCTTGAGGAAGGCGACCATGACGAAGTGCCACCTCTCGCTGGGGATCACCCAGTGGGTGATCCCCTCCCTCGCCCTGCGGCTGACGTGCGAGCTCTCGTACGACACCCGGGACCCGCTGGCCGTCGCACTCGCCTTGGACGCCACCGGCGAGCACCCGGTGCGCTGGGTCTTCTCCCGGGACCTGCTCGCGGAGGGCCTGACCTGCCGGTCGGGCGAGGGGGACGTGGTGCTGTGGCCGGTGTACGCCCGCGACGGCAGGCCGCGCTCCTTCTGCGTCCGGGTGGGCGGCCTGCGCACGGCGCTGTTCGAGATCCCCGCGGAACCGGTCGCGATGTGGCTCGCCGCGACCTACACCATGACCCCGAAGGGGGCGGAGCTGAACGGGGTCGACTGGGACGAGCTGGTGCAGCTGGCGGAATGACATGCCCGAGCGGCCCGCCCGCGGGCAGGCCGCAGCGGCCCCGCCGCCTGCGACCCGACCGACACCACTACGTGTTCCAGCCATCTCACACATGTGCCCCGGGACGGAATCGGCCGTCGGCGGGAGAGGAAGGACGACCGTGCGAGACCGACGACGCCCCCTGACCAGCGACTGGCAGTGGCAGCAGAGCGCTGCCTGCCGCGGCATGAGCAGCTCCACCTTCTTCTCGCCGCCCGGAGAGCGGGGCCGGGCACGTCGCGAGCGGGAGGAGCGGGCGCGCCGGGTCTGCGGCCGGTGCGCCGTGGCCGACATCTGCGCGGCCACCGCCCTGCGACACGGCGAACCCTACGGAGTCTGGGGCGGGTTGTCCGACAGTCAGCGCCGGCGCCTGAGCAGGGGCGCCGAGGACGCGGCCGGGCAGCAGGACACGCCGGCCCGATGACCCGCCCCCCTTTCCCTGCCGATGAGCACCACCCCCACTGAGGAGAACCCGATGACCGCACCCGCACCACCCCGACACGACCCGCAGTCCCCCTGGCGCTCCGAAGGCGTGCCGGGCCGGCCGCCGGCACCTGACCGCCGGCGGCGCCGCCTGGGCTGCCTGGCCCAGGTGGTGATCCTCGTCGCCGTCTACCTGGCGACCGGCCTGGCCTACGACACCATGCACGGCGACGGCACCACGTCCGTCGACTACACCGCCTTCACCGCCCAGTTGGACTCGGGCAACGTCACAACGGTCTACTCGCGCGGTTCGCAGATCCAGGGCACCCTGAAGCAGGCGGGGAAGACGCCCGGCGGTGCCACGTACGTGCGCTTCAAGACGTACAAGCCCGCCTTCGCCGACTCCGGCCAGCTGTGGCGCGAGATCACGCTGAAGAAGGTGTCGGTCTCCGCCGAGCCGGTGTCGCAGGGACCGGGCCTGGGCCAGTCGCTGCTGGTGTCGCTGGTGCCGACCGCGCTGCTGATCGCCATATGGCTGTTCGTGGCCCGCAGGGCGAACCGGGGAGCCGGCGGGGTGGGCGGGATCCTGGGCCGCAAGCCGCCCAAGCCGGTGGAGGCCGAGCGGGGACGTACCAGCTTCGCCGACGTGGCCGGCATCGACGAGGTGGAGGGCGAGCTGAACGACGTCGTCGACTTCCTCAGGCGCCCGGACGCCTACCGCCGGATGGGCGCGAAGATGCCTCGCGGCGTGCTGCTCGCCGGTCCTCCCGGCACGGGCAAGACGCTGCTGGCACGTGCGGTGGCGGGCGAGGCCGGGGTGCCCTTCTTCTCCGCCTCCGCGTCGGAGTTCATCGAGATGATCGTCGGCGTGGGCGCCTCACGGGTGCGGGAACTGTTCACCGAGGCCCGCAAGGTGGCGCCCTCGATCGTGTTCATCGACGAGATCGACACCATCGGCCGGGCCCGTACCGGCTCCGCGGTGGGCGGCCACGACGAACGCGAGCAGACGCTCAACCAGATCCTCACCGAGATGGACGGCTTCACCGGTTCCGACGGCGTCGTCGTGGTCGCCGCGACGAACCGGGCCGAGATCCTGGACGCCGCGCTGACCCGGCCGGGCCGGTTCGACCGGGTGGTGACCGTCTCCCCGCCCGACCGCGGCGGGCGCGAGGCCATCCTGCGCATCCACACCCGCTCCATGCCGCTCGCGCCTGACGTGGACCTCGCCCAGGTCGCCGGCACCACGCCGGGGATGACCGGCGCCGAGCTGGCCAACCTCGCCAACGAGGCGGCGCTGCTCGCAGTCAAGCGCGACCGGGGCCGTGTCACGGCGCAGGACCTGTCCGACGCCCTGGAGAAGGTCCAACTCGGCGCGCGGCGACCGCTGGTGATGCCCGAGGAGGAACGCAGGCGTACCGCCTACCACGAGAGCGGCCACGCCCTGCTCGGCATGCTCCAGCCGGGTGCCGACCCCGTCCGCAAGATCACCATCGTGCCGCGCGGCCGTGCCCTCGGCGTCACCCTGTCCACCCCGGACGCCGACAGGTACGCGTACACCGAGGAGTACCTGCGCGGCCGGATCATCGGCGCGCTCGGTGGCATGGCGGCCGAGCGGGTCGTGTACGGGGTGATCACCACCGGCGCCGAGAACGACCTGGAGCAGGTCACCGGCATCGCCCGCGGGATGGTGGCGCGGTGGGGCATGAGCGACCGGGTGGGGCATCTTTCGGTGCTGCCCGCCGACAGCGAGCAGCCGTACGGGATGTCCGCCGCCCCGCAGACCCTGGACCTGGTCGACAGCGAGGCCCGCCGCATCGTCGAGGAGTGCCACGCCGAGGCCTGCCGCACCCTGGAGGAGCACCGCACGCGGCTGGACGACCTGGCCGCGGCGCTGCTGGAGCACGAGACGCTGGAGGAGGCGGAGGTCTACCGCATCGCCCGGGTCACGACCGCCGGAGCCGTACGCGAGGAGTGACCACGACCGCGCGGGGGGTCAGGCGGTGGCCGGCACCGGGATCTGGACCTGGATCGTGGTGCCGCCGCCGGGCGGCGAGTCGATGGCCAGCTTCCCGTCGAAGGCCGCCACCCGGTCCGCCAGCCCGGTCATCCCGCTGCCGGCGGAGGCCGGGCACACACCCCCGACGCCGTCGTCGGCCACCTTGATCCGCAGCACCTCACCGAACTCCAGGCAGACGTCGATCCTGGACGCCCGGGCGTGCTTGACCGCGTTCGTCACCGCCTCGGCCACCACGAAGTACGCGTTCGACTCGACGGCCGGGCAGGTCCTGCGCCCGTCCCCGCTCTCGACGACGACGGTGGGCACCGGGCACCGGGCCGCCAGGTCCTGCACCGCGGGCGCCAGCCCCTTCACCGTCAGCACGAGCGGGTAGATGCCCGAGGCGAGCTCCCGCAGTTCGTTGATCGCCGTCTGGGCGTTGTCGATCGACTGGTCCAGCAGGTCGATCGCGGCCGGGTCCGCGTCGGCCAGCAGCTCCCGGGCCAGCCGGAGCCCGATCATCAGGCTCACGAGACGCTGCTGCGCTCCGTCGTGCAGGTCCCGGGCCGTACGCCGTTGCACGGCTTCGACACTCTCCATGACGCGTCTGCGGCTGTCCTGCAGCGAGGCCGCCATCGTGTTGAAGGAGGTGCCCAGCGCCCCGATCTCCGCCACCTTGCTGGGGACGATCCGCACGCTCAGGTCACCGCCCGCGAGCTGCTCCGCGGCGGCCTTCGCCCCGCGCACCGGACGTACCACCGCGCGGTGCTGGAGCACCGTGAAGCCGGCACCGAGCGCGGTCGACGCCGTGAGTCCCACGACCGCCGCGAGCACGGCGTGGTCGCAGTCGGCACCCGCGGCCGAGCTGTCCGCCTCGGACACCGCCCACAGCAGGACGGCGAACGCGACGCCCGTCAGCAGGGCCAGCAGGCAGCCCGCCGCGACCGTGAGGCTCGTCAGCCCCACTCGCAGGCCTCTGTACTCATGTCGTGCGCTCATGCTCCGCCTACCGATGCAAAGACACTTGGGTTGGCAATGTATCCACAGAGAGCAGAACACGTGCGACGAGATACGTGTGAGGAACGGTGAATGTGAGGCGCCTCACATTTGAGGCGTCGTGCCGACCGATGGGTGTCCACCCGCCCCAGCTCCGGGGCCGAGGCGTGCCACGACCGCACGGACCGCCTCCTCGACCGCGCGCCGGGCGTCGCCGGAGTCGTCGAACGTCTCGAAGCCGTGCTCCGCCGACGGCACGTCCACGACCCGTACGCCCACACCGGCGGAGTCCGCCGCCGCGAGGAAGTCCTCGACCGTCGCGGCGAATTCGGGGCGCTCGCGGCCCACCCGGGTCAGCACGACCGGCAGCCGCCCGCTCCCCCGCACGGCCCGCACCGGGTGGAAGCGCCGGTCGACTCCCCAGCCCGGCAGGGGTGTCAGCAGCGGGTACGTCAGCGCGAGGCAGCGCAGCCAGGGCGGCGGGGCGGCCAGCCAGTCCGCCGAGAGCAGCCCGCCGGTGGACAGGAACCACAGCGCCACCCGGTCGGCGTCCACCCGGGGGTGCGCCCGTACGAGCGCCACCGCGTCCTGGACGTCCTGGGCCGCCCGGGCGAAGTCGGCGACGTCGTGCAGCCGGTGGTCCACGGTGACGCCGACCGCGCCGAGGCCCGCGACGAGGCGGGCGTAGCCGAGGAAGGCGGGCCAGTCGCGCGGGGTCGGCCGTGTGCCTTCCGGCACGGGTCCGCCATGCACGAACACCACGGCGGGGCGGCGCCCGTCGCCTTCGGGCAGGTGGAGGTCCACCCGCCCCACCCGCTCACGCGGGCGCTCCGGCACGTCGATCAGGAACGGCCGCAGATACGAGGGCGGTCCGGCCGCGGACGGCCCGCGCGCGGCGGTCCCCTCGCCCGCCGCGGCACGCAGCAGGACCCGGGCCGCCGCGTCCGGCTCCGACAGCATCGGCCAGTGTCCCGTGGCCATTTCCAGGTAGCTCATGTACGGGGCGGCGAGATAGCCGAACCGGGGGTCGCCGAGCGCGAGCACCTGCTCGACCATCGCCAGGGTCGACCCGTTCGCGGTGCACAGCACGCCGGTCACCGGCACGGCGCCGGACGCCTCCCCTTTCAGCCGCAGCGGCTGCGCCAGCGTCCCCCACGGCTGCGGCACGGCCCGCCCGGCCAGCTCGGCCGCCTCCGCCGGGCCGAGGCCCTCGAAGCTGCCCCACTCGCGCCACGCCTCGTCCTGCGGAGGGGCCAACTCCCTTGCCGCGGTGCCCTCCTGCCCCGCGGCGATCCGCCGCAGCAGCTTGTCGCGCACCGCCTGTGCGGGGACGAGCGCGGCCGGAATGTCGCCGTCCTGCGGCATCGGGGTGTCCACCAGGACGATCCGCGCGACCCGGTCCGGCAGCCGGTCCGCCGCGCCCACCACCGGGTGGACGCCGTAGCAGTGGCCGACGAGCACCACCTCGGCGGCGTCCGCGGCCTCCACCGCCCGCAGCACGTCCGCGATGTGCGCCTCCAGGTCGGCGCCTACTCCGCCGGCACGCCCCCCGGCCTGCCCCCCGCCCCGCCCGTCCATGCCGGTGAGCGTCAGCGCGTGCGCCTCCGCTCCCGCCTCGCGCAGCCGCGCTGCCACGTCCTGCCAGATCCACCCGCCGGTGTGCAGGCCCGGCACCAGGATGAACGCCGTACCAGCCGCCATGTCCTCGTCCTCTCCGCTCGCCGTCCGCGCGTCCTTCCCGCGCCCCGGTCCGCCGGTACCGTAGGAACTCCCCCGGAGGGAGGTTCAAGCCATGCCGCCCGACCACCTGTGGAGCATCGGCGAGTTGGCCGGGAAGGCCGGCGTCACCGTCAAGACCGTGCGGTTCTACTCCGACCGCGGCCTCCTGCCCGAGGCGCACCGCAGCGCAGGCGGCCACCGCAGATACGGTCCCGAGGCGCTGGACCGGCTCCGTACGATCCGCTCGCTGCGGGCGCTCGGGCTCGCCGTGCCCGAGGTCGCCCGCGTCCTGGGCGAGGACGAGCCCACCCGCGGTGGCGCGTGGGAGGACGCGGTCGCCGGCCGGCTGCGTGACGTCGGCACGCGGCTGGCGGCCTTGCGCTGGCAGGAGACCGCCCTGCAACTCCTGTACGACTGCGGCCCCGAGGAGCGGGCGGAACGCCTGCGGCTGCTCGGCGCGGTGGTCGCGACCGGGGCGCCGCCCGGCACCGCCGCCATGGCGCGCTTCTGGCGGCGCTGGCTGCCTCCGCGGATGCCCGCGCGGACCGTCTCGCGCGTCCTCGAACTGGCCGTCCCGCAGCCCCCTGACGACCCGACACCCGAGCAGGCGCTCGCCTTCGCCCGGCTGCACGCCTTCGTCTCCGCCGACTGCGCGGGCCGCACCGGCAGCGGCCAGCCCGCGGCCCACCGCAGCGGCACCGGCCACCGGCCCGCTGTGCTGTACCAGGGCCTGGAAGAGGCGTACGCCCTGGCCGCCCCCCACCTGCGGGCCGGGCGCGCACCCCACGCGGGCGAGGCCCTGGACTGCTTCGTCGCCGCCTACGCGACCTCCCAGCAGGTCCGCGACACCGCGGCCTTCCGCCGCCACCTGGCCGCCGTCCTGGCCGCCGACCCCCGCATCGACCACTACTGGGACCTGGTCACCCGCATCACCGGCCCTTCCCACCCCACCCCCGGCGCGTCCCACACCTGGCTGACCACCGCACTGGCGTGACGGCGGCCCACCCGCCTACGACGTGATCGAGCCCTGGAAGCGGTAGCGGTCGCCGCGGTAGACGGCGAGGGTGAGTTCCAGGGGGCGGCCGTCCTGGTTGAAGGCGAGTTGGAGGGCGTAGAGCACCGGCGTGGCGTCGGTGATCTCCAGGAGCTCGCGCTCGGTGGGGTCCGGCACCCGCGCCTCCACCGAGTACTCCGCGAGCCGTGGCAGCTGCGGCGGCTCGGCGCGGCGCAGGGTCGCGAACAGGGACGCGGTGGTGAAGTCGGTCTCTGCGAGGGCCGGACACAGCGCCAGCGGAAGGCGGTTGTGCTCCACCACGACGACCTGGCCGTCGATGGAGCGCAGCCGCCGCATCTCGAACAGGGTGGCGCCGGGGGCGATGCGCAGCTTCTCCGCCTCGCTGACGGTCGCCGGCCGGACGGCGGACTGCAGGACGCGGCTGCGGGTGGTCAGACCGTGCTTGGCCGCGTAGTCGGCGAAGCCCTCGACGGTGCCTGCGCCGGGCACGTCCGCGGGCTCGGTACGGCCGGGGCTCGGGGCCTCCGCGTGCCGGGTGACGAACCACCCGCGGGCCGCGGCGGACTCCACCATGCCCCGGGCGGCCAGCTCGGTGAGCGCGGCGCGCATGGTGACGCGCGACACACCGTACCGCGTCGCCAGGGTGCGCTCCGAGGGCAGCCGGTCGCCGGTCCGCGCGCCGTGGGCCGCGATGTCGTCCCACAGGCGCGCGGCGACCCGGGCGTACAGGGGCAGCGCGCCATCGGCCAGCAGGCCCCGAGGGAGAGGCGAGGAGTGGTCCTCGGAAGCAGTCATACCAGAAGCATACCAGATGACGACCATTGACGGCCATGCATGATGCCAGTACGGTTCATTCCAGCTCGAACTTCGGGGCGAAAGCCCCAAAGTATGGCGATATCGCGCAAGGAGCAGGTAATGCGGAGTTCACTGGACGAAGTGGTCAGTCGGCAGAAAGCCGGACTGGCCCAGGGCATCACCTCCGTGTGCTCCGCCCATCCACTGGTCATCGAGGCCGCCGTCCAGCAGGCGCTGGAAAGCGGCGACCACCTGCTGGTCGAGGCGACCTCCAACCAGGTCGACCAGTACGGCGGCTACACCGGCATGCGGCCCGCGGACTTCCGCGACCTGGTGCACCGCATAGCGATCGAGGGTGGTCTGCAACTGGACCGCGTGATCCTGGGCGGGGACCACCTCGGACCCAACCGGTGGCGGGCACTGCCGCCGGACGCGGCGATGGAGAAGGCCCGCGCCCTGGTGGCCGCATACGTGAGCGCCGGTTTCACCAAGATCCACCTGGACTGCAGCTTCGCCTGCCAGGGCGATCCCACCCCGCTCACCGACGACCTGGTCGCGGAGCGCGCCGCGCAGCTGATCCGGGCCGCCGAGGACGCGGCCGGTCCGCAGGGGGCCGGCCGGATCCGGTACGTGATCGGGACCGAGGTCCCGACCCCCGGCGGCGCCCACGAGGAGCTGGGCGCCCTCCTGCCCACCACCGCCGATGCGGCCCGCACGACCCTGGAGCAGCACCGCAAGGCGTTCGCGCTGCACGGCGTCGAGGACGTCTGGCCGCGCGTCATGGCCCTGGTCGTCCAGCCCGCCGTCGAGTTCGACCACCTGCGGGTGGTCGACTACCGGCGGGAGCTGACCGCGGAACTGCGCACCGTCCTCGACAAGGAACCCGCGATGGTCTTCGAGGCGCACTCGACCGACTACCAGACCGTCGAGGCGCTGACCGCGCTGGTCGAGGACCACTGGGCGGTGCTGAAGGTCGGCCCGGGCCTGACCTTCGCGCTGCGCGAGGCGCTGTTCGCCCTCGCCGCGATCGAGGAGGAGCTGGTGCCGGCCGGCGAGTGCTCCCGCCTCCCCGAGGTCGTCGAGCGGCGGATGCTCGCGGAGCCCGCCCTGTGGGAGGGCTACTACCCCGGAGACCCGGCCGAGCAGCGCCTCGCCCGCCGCTACAGCTACAGCGACCGGCTGCGTTACTTTTGGCCCGACCCGGAGATCGGCCGTGCCCAGGCACGCCTGCTCGACAACCTGGCGGCCGTGGACATCCCGCTGCCTCTGCTCAGCGCGCATCTTCCCGACCAGTACGCCCGTGTACGCCGGGGAGAACTCGCCCCCCGGCCGCGCGAGCTGGCCGTCGACCGCGTCCGTGACGTCCTGCGCGCCTACAGCCGCGCCTGCGACCCGAACCGCAAGGAACTCGTGTGACTTCCCTCTCCACCAGCCCCGTCGCCGACAACGGGGCCACCCACACCGTCCGTGAGATCGCGCAGCAGCCCGCCCTGTGGCGGGAGGTGGAGCAGATCGTGACGGCCTCCCGGCAGACGCTGGACGCCTTCCTGCGCCCGCTCACGGCCCGCGGCGACCTGCGCGTGGTACTCACCGGCGCCGGGACCTCCGCCTTCGCAGGACAGGTACTCCAGGCGGCACTGGCCCGGCGGCTGGGGCTGCGCGTCGACGCGGTCGCCACCACCGACCTGGTCGCCGACCCCCGCGGATGCCTCGCGGAGGACGTGCCCACGCTGCTGGTGTCCTTCGCGCGGTCGGGCGACAGCCCCGAGAGCGTGGCCGCCACGGATCTCGCCGACCAGGTGCTCTCCGAGGTGCACCACCTCGTGATCACCTGCAACGCGCAGGGCAGCCTGGCTCGCGGCCACGCGGAACGCCCCTCCTCGCACGTGCTGCTGATGCCCGCCGCGGCGAACGACCAGGGCTTCGCCATGACGTCGAGCTTCACCTGCATGACGCTCGCCGCCCTGCTCGCCCTCGGCGGCGAGGCGTACCAGGGGGTCACCGAGCGCCTGGCGCGGGCGGCCGAGGCGATCCTCGACGACGCCAACGTGGAGCGGACCGTCGGCGCGCTGCTGTCCCGCGCGCCCGAGCGGATCGTCTACCTGGGGAGCGGGGCGCTGAAGGGCCTCGCCGGCGAGTCGGCGCTCAAGGTGCTCGAACTCACGGGCGGCACGCTGGTGGCCGGCGCCGAGTCCTCGCTGGGGTTCCGCCACGGGCCCAAGGCCGTACTCAACGCGGGCACCGTCGTCGTGGTGTACGTGTCGAACGACCCCTACACCCGCCAGTACGACCTGGACATCGCCGCCGAACTGCGCGGGAACCTGCCCGCGGGCAGCGTCGTGACGGTCGCCGCGGCCTCCGGCGCACAGCGGGACGCCGGTACCGCCGACGGCTGGGAGGTGCCGGCCCTGGACGGCGTCGAGGACGTCGCCCTGGCCCTGCCGGCCGTGGTGTACGCCCAGCTCGTGGCGCTGCGCGCCTCGCTCGCCGGCGGGATCCGCCCGGACCAGCCGTTCCCCTCGGGCGAGGTCAACCGGGTCGTGCAGGGCGTGATCCTGCACGACCTGCACAACTGAGACAGTCTGCTCAACGGCGTGGTGTGACGGCGCCGGACGGAGGTTGCACAATGTTCCTCGGTGTTGACGGCGGAGGCACCAAGACCGCCTTCACCCTGGTCGACCGCTCCGGCCAGATCCTGGGCCGGGCGGAGGCACCCAGTTCGTATTACTTCTCGGACGGCATCGAGCTGGTCGAGCGCATCCTGAAGCAGGGCGTGGACGCGGTCTGCGCGGCTGCCGGAGTGGTCCCGGCGCAGTTCGACTACGCCTTCTTCGCCATCCCGGGTTACGGAGAGGCCGCGGGAGACCTGCCGGTCCTGGACGCCGTGCCCCGGAGCGTGCTGGGGCACGACCGCTACGCGTGCGACAACGACATGGTCTGCGGCTGGGCCGGTTCGCTGGGCGCGGTGGACGGTATCAACGTGATCAGCGGCACCGGCTCGATGACGTACGGCGAACGGCTCGGGCGCGGGGTGCGGGTCGGCGGCTGGGGAGAGCTGTTCGGGGACGAGGGCTCGGCCTACTGGATCGCGATCCGCGGCCTCAGCGCCTTCTCGCGGATGAGCGACGGCCGGCAGCCCGAGGGCCCGCTGGCCGCGCTGCTCCGCCGCCGGCTCGAACCCGCGTCCGACCTGGACGTGATCGACATCGTGTACAACCGGTGGAAGGGCGACCGCGGGCGGATCGCCGCGCTCAGCCGCGTGGTGACGGAGGCCGCCGCGCTGGGCGACGGGTCCGCGGCGGAGATCCTGGCCGACGCCGGCCGCGAGCTGGCCCTGGTGGTGGACGTCACCCGGCGGCAGCTGGGCTTCGCTCCGGACGAGACCGTGCCGGTCTCCTACTCCGGCGGCACCTTCGCCGCCGAGGCGGTCCTGGCCGCGTTCACCGCAGCGCTGCACAGCAGTCACCCCGGCTACGAACTGCGACGGCCGCTGTACGAACCGGTCATCGGTGCCGCGCTCTACGCGGCGAAACTCGCCGGAACCCCGCTCGACCGCACCGCGCTCGACACCCTGCGCTCGATACCGCAGGACGCAGGAGAGGAAGCACGATGAACACCGCCAAGAGAAGCTGGATGGTCTACGCGACCCTGCTGGTGGTCTTCTGGGGCGTCTGGGGTGCCTTCTCCAGCCAGCCCAACACGCGGTACGGCTACCCCAACGAGATGATCTACGTCATCTGGGCCTTCACCATGCTCATCCCGGCCTACTTCGCGCTGCGCGGCAACCGGTTCGACCGGCGGCCGGCCGCGGCGCTATGGGGACTGCTGGCCGGACTGACCGGGGCGGGCGGGCAGTTGCTCCTGTTCCAGGCGCTGTCCGAAGGCCCTGCCTACCTGATCTTCCCCGTGGTGTCGCTCTCCCCGGTGATCACCGTGCTGATGGCGACGGTGCTGCTGCGGGAGCGCATCGCCCGGATCGCCGTGCTGGGCGTGGTCATCGCGCTGGTGTCGATCGTGCTGCTCAGCATCCCGGGCGGGGGAAGCTCGGACTCGCACGGCCCCTGGCTGCTGCTGGCGGTCCTGATCTGCATCGCCTGGGGCGCGCAGGCGTTCTGCATGCGCAAGGCGGCTCTCGTCGGCGTCAACGACGCCACGACGTTCGGCTGGATGACCATCAGCGGGCTCCTGCTGGTCCCCGTGGCGTTCGCGATGATGGGCGGCCTGCCGTCCGGCGCGCCCTGGCAGGCCCCCGCGCTCACCGCCGTGACGCAGGTGCTCAACGCGGTCGGCGCGCTGTTCCTGGTGATGGCGCTCAGCCGCGGCAAGGCCTCGGTGGTCGCCCCCATCACGAACGCGCTGGCCCCGGTCCTGACGATCGTGCTGTCCCTGGCGGTCTACCAGACGCTGCCGAACGTGTGGGGCACCATCGGCATCGTGCTCGCCCTCGTCGGCTCGACCCTGATGGTGTACAGCGACGAGAAGTCCGGCGAGGACCCCGCCGAGGCCGTGGCCCCCGGGGCCGACGCCGGCGGCAGGGTGCAGGAAGCCCCGCTCGCCCACCGACCCTGACCGACGCCCACCACGACCCGGCCGGTGCGGACGTGACCCGTCCGCACCGGCCGGCTCCATGAACCACGCCGATCGTGCCGATCCGGCGGAAGGAATCCACCCATGTCCCTGGTATCCACGGGAGAACTCGTCGCGCGGGCTGTGGCCGGCCGCCGGGCCGTCCCCGCGTTCAACGTGATCACGCTGGAGTACGCCGAGGCGGTCACCGCCGGCGCCGAGGCGGCCGGCTCACCGGTGATCCTGCAGATCAGCGAGAACGCCGTGCGCTTCCACGGCGGCCGGGTCGAGCCGCTCGCGCGGGCCGCCGCCGGGGTCGCCCGCACGAGCCGGACCGACGTCGCCCTGCACCTCGACCACGTGACCGACGTCCGGTTGCTGCACGAGGCGGCCGACGCCGGGTTCTCCTCGGTGATGTTCGACGCGGGCGCGCTGCCGTACGCCGACAACCTGGCCGCCACCCTCGCCGCGGCGCGCTGGGCACACGGCGCCGGACTGTGGCTGGAGGCCGAACTCGGCTACGTGGGCGGCAAGCCCGGTGCGCCCGCGAGCGCGCACGCGGCAGGGGTACGCACCGACCCGGACGAGGCGGCACGCTTCGTGGCGGACACCGGCGTGGACGCCCTCGCGGTCGCCGTCGGCAGCAGCCACGCGATGACCGAGCGCTCCGCGTCCCTGGACCACGGGCTGATCGAACGGCTCCGCGACGCGGTGCCGGTCCCCCTGGTCCTGCACGGCTCGTCGGGCGTCGGCGACGACGACCTGCGCGCCGCCGTCACGGCGGGCGTCGCCAAGGTCAACATCGGCACCGCGCTCGGCATCGCCTTCACCCGCGCGGTCCGCGACGCTCTGCAGGCGCGTCCCGACACGGCCGACCCCCGGCACTACCTCGACCGCGGCCGGGCGGCCGTCGCGCAGACCGTGCGCGAGCTGTGCTCCGTCGTCGCGCTCTGAGCGCGGGACCGCGGCGACGAGCGCGGTACCGCCGCGAATCGGCGCCCGGCGGGAGGTGAACCTGGGATCGGTAGGCGCGGCAGCGCACCTAGCCTCCAACCGTCAGGACACACACGACGGCACTGCCCGGTCGGCAGCGCGCAGCCGGTGGTCCGCAGCCAACGGCAGAGCCGGCATCTCCGCGCAGTAGCGGATGCGGTGCGCCAGGCACGACGGGAGGCTCGGGTGGGCGGGCAGGAGATGCTGGGCCTGTGGTGGACGGTGCCGGCGGGGCTGGCGGCGGTCGGGTACGCGTGCTCGCTGGCCGGGGTGACGCGGGCACAGCGGGCGGTGTGGGTGACGGCGCGGGTCGTGGAGGTGCACCAGCCGGCGCACCATGACTCCAAGAGGCCCGGGATACCGGTGACGGTCGCGTTCCAGGATCCGGCCACGGGGCGGGAGTTCAGGCTGCGGCACGCCGGACGGCACGGGCACGTGGTGGAAGCGGCCTGGGTGGGCCGGGAGTTCCCGGTGCGCTATCCGCGGCGCAGGCCGGAGCGGTTCCGCCTGATGGTGGACGTGTGGGGAGAGAGGCGGGGGCTGATCTGGCCGAACTGCACGGTCCTCCTGACGCTGGTGGGGCTGGTCGTCCAGTCGTTCTTCGTGTGGGGCTGGCCGTGGGGGCTGGTCTGCGTCGGCGGCCTGCTGCTGCTCAACGGGGCGCTCAGCCGGGACGGTGACATTGCGCGCGCCCGCGCGGCTCTGATGGACGGGGCCGTCGCCGTCCCGGGCCGTGTCGTGGCCGTCACCAGGGACATCCACACCGACGGGGAGGGCGGCGAGATCGTCAACCACGCTCCCGTCGTCGCCTTCACCACCCACGAAGGCGTTCAGGTCACCGCGCTGTGCCGCGAGGGCATCGCGAACCCCGGCCTGTCGCTCGGCCGCGACGTGACGATCCACTACGCGCCCTCCGACCCGTCCGTCCTCACCCCCGACCCCGAGCACGACCGCCGCGAGCGGGCAGCGGGCGTCAGGTTCGTCGTCGGGCTGCTGCTCGCCGGGACCGCGGCGGTCGCGGTGGGCGCGGCGGCCCTGTGCCACCTCCTGGCCGTCACCTGACGATGCAGGTCATGGCCGCCCACAGCAGCGGTGAGTGCTCGATCCCGCCACCGGTGCGCCAGCGGTCCAGTTGCCCTCGCTGCCAGACGCCGAGCCGGCGGACGGGGTCGGGGTGCTCGTGTGCGGCGTCGACGGCGATGACGGCCTCGGTGAGGGGGCGTACGGACTCCGGCACGCCGGCCAGCCGGTGGAAGGCGAAGCTGGTGGGCAGCACCCAGCGGGTGGCGGTGACCAGTTCGGCACCGTTGTGGATCATCGCGGACGCCAGGCCGAACGACTCGGCGAACCGCAGGTCGCCCCCGCTCTCACAGGCGATCAGGGCGACCCGCGCCGGCGCGGGCCACAGCTGTGCCCCGGGGACGCCGTCGGCCCGCAGCGGGAGGGTGCCCAGGAGGAGGTCCTTGGCCGAGAGCGGCCGGTGGGTGCGGATCACCTCCGTCAGGCCGTCGGTTCCCGGACCGCAGCACAGATGCAGCGCGCCGTCCTCGCTCTGGCCGCCCTCGACCGGCGCGCCGCTCACATGCCCGACGTACATCAGCCGGCGTGCCCCCTTCCTCAGCACCGCGCCCAGCCAGTCCCGGTCCAGGTCGGTGCGGCGGAACGCCTCGGCGGGGGCAGCCACTTGCGGCACGACGGCACCCGCGTCGAGACGGCTCTGTACGAGCGACAGCAGCCCGGGGTCCGACCCGGGCGCGCCCAGCACCGAGCCGAGCGGGGAGTCGGCCCGGAACCCGGGTACCCGGGGGTCGAGGACGAGCACGACGGCGTCGGCGTGGGCGTGGGCGTCGGCGTCCGGCGCTTCGCGGGAGGGGGCGCCCGGCCGCCGCAGTGACGCCGGCGCCGTCGTCACGACGTCCGCGAGGTCGAGGAGCCGTACGTCACCGCCGCCGTCACCGCCGACCGCGAGCAGTTCCCACGGGACCTGGGCGACCCGGGGCGACGGCTGGATCCGCACCAGCGGACGGCCCGCGCGCTCCGCCACGTGGCGGATCTGCTCGGTCAGGCCCGATGGCCACAACGCCTCGGCCAGCACGCGCGCGAGCAGGCGTTCCGCCTCGTACGCGGCCATCGCCCCCGACGCGAAGGCACGCCGCATCCCCTCCGCCCCCTCCCCCGCGCCGGGCAGAGCGGCCGTCAGCGCGCGGACCGCCTGGTCGACCTCCCCGCAGGGCGCGTGCCCGGTGCCGAATCCCTGGGCCACGCGCGTCCACGTCCAGGTCATGTAGAGGTCGCCGGCGTCGGCCAGCCGGACCTGGACCACCGCGCGGTCCGTCAGATCGTCGGCGACCAGAACAGCACCTCCTCCTCGCTCACGATCCGCCGGTGATAGCGGAATTCGGCTGCCTTGACGTACTGCTCGAGCGCGATGCGGCCCGTCTGCGGTGACATCACCACCTTCGGCGGCGGTGCGACGCGCAGGCCGACGCCGGCAGCGGCCTCGGCTGCCACGCCGCCCAGCGTCATCGGGCCGGCGGTGGGCGCGTACGTCTTCATGGCGGCCGCCGGGAAGGCCGTCCCCCCGGCGGGGGCGGCCGGCGGCGTACGGTCGGTGCGGCCCAGAACCAGCGAGGCGCCCGCGCAGCGGTGTTCCACCAGTTCGAAGAGCAGCCCCTGGTCCCCGCTGCGGATGACGAGGCGGAAGGCCAGCCCCATGGCGTCGTTCGCCAGCTCCAGCCACTGGCTGCGCGCGTGGGCGGTGGCGAAGTCGTAGCGGGCGGCCTCCAGCGTCAGGGCGACGGGTAGTGCGAGGGAGACCGCGGTGGCGACCGACGCCCTCTCGTGGGCGCCGTGGTCGGTCCGGTTCAGGTTGTCCTCAAGGGCCTTCGCGAGCATGAGGTCCACCTGTGCGCACCGCTCGTACAGTCCGCGCTCCTGGTACACGTCGCGCGCGCCCTGCGCGAGCCGCGCCATCTCCTCGGTGTCGCCCTGCTCGTACGCCTGCCGGGCGCCCAGCAGCATGGTGTCGGCGGCGGCGATCGTGGCGCCGAGCCGTTCGAAGCGGGCCAGGCTCGACGCCGTCAGGTCGTTCGCTGCGGCGGCGTCGCCACGGCACTCGGCGAGAAGGGCACGGGCCTGTTCGCAGACCGCGAGATCCTCGAACTGGCCCTGCCGTTCGAAGACCGCGGAGGCCTCGGCGTACAGCTGCTCGGCGCGGTCGAGGTCGCCGGCGCGCATCGCGGCATAGGCCCGGTGGGAGATCAGCTGCTGCCGTCCCGAGGTGTGTCCCAGCCTCAGGTAACCGTCCTCCGAGCGGGCGAAGTAGTCCTCCGCCAGGTCGAACCGCCCGGTCGAGGCGCAGACGACCCCCAGGCAGTCCAGCAGATGAGGCTCGACCGCGGGAGTGGCGGACAGCAGCGCCGAGGCCAGTTCCTCGGCCGCGCCCCACTCGCTGCGGTCCAGCAGCAGATGCACCCGGGACAGGCCGATCTCGGCGGTGCGCAACCCCTCGGGATCGTCGAACTCGGGCAGCAGGGCCGCCGCCTCGTCCACAGCCGCCTGCGCCTCGTCCAACCTCCCGGTCCTGCGCATCAGTTCCGATCCGGCCTGCAGTGTCTTCAGCAGGACTTCCAGCCACAATTGCCGACCGAGCGGCCCCATCGGCACGGATGACAGACCACGCACCAGACCGAGGGCCTGCTCGACGCAGAGGGCCGCCCCCGGCAGATCCGTGGCCGTGAGCCGGACCGCCGCGAGGTCGGACAGCAGGTGCCCGCGCAGGAGCCGCACATCGGGAGAGTCCTCGATCGACTCGGCGACGGTGAGCAGTTCCTCGTAGACGGCCCGCGCGGCGGCGGGATCCGGGGTCAGCTGGTGGCGCTCGGCCAGTTCGAAGCCGCTGTCGAACGGCTCGCCGTACAGCGACATGACCGTCTCGTCCTCCGGCACGGCTAGAAGTCCTCTTCGGTCGCGGCGGCGGCGATCTCGGCGAGGAACGGCCCCGAGTGGCTGTCGTACGCGTCGTGGATGTCGTGGGTGTCGTACGGCGAAGGCCGCGCCGCCGCCAGCCGCTGCCGGGCCAGGGCGCGGACCGCGTCGCGGTGGACCGCGTCGCCGGGGGCGCCGGTGCCCGGGTCGAATCCGGGGAGCAGGACGCCGACCTCGATGCGCGGCGGCATCGCGGGCAGGCCCCGCTCAAGCTCCCGGTCCGCGTCAAGGTCCGTGTCCGCGTCAAGGCGCAGGTCCGCGAGGCCTGTCCACAGGTCGTCCCGCCGGGCGAGCGGCACCCGATGTGCCCGGCCGCCGTTCACGCGGACCTCGGCCACCAGGGGAGCACCGGCGACGGGCGCGGCGGCATCCGCGACGACCTCGACCTCGATCCTGCGGCGGGCTCCGACCGCGCGGGCGGTCCACGACACCGCGTCCTCCGCGGCGTCGACGAGGCCCGGCGGGTAGCGGAGCCAGTCGTTGTTCCCCGAGCCCCGGGCGATCACCCGGCCGCCCGCTGCCGGCGGTCCGCCCGCGGCGAGGGCGTAGTCGCGGGGGCGGGCGAACAGCGCGCCGAGGTCGAGCGGCGCGCCGGCTGGAGGCCGCCGGTCCAGGGCCGACCGGAGGCGGCGCAGGGCCGGCCCGTCCATCCCGGCGCTGTCGGCGGCGTCGTCGAGCAGCCGCAGGACGCCGTCCAGGTGGCGGCCCGTACCCGTCGGCCCCGGCGTCGCGCGCCACCACTGGAGGAGCGGGTCGAGCGCGGCCTGGTGCTCCTCGATCAGTTCGGCCACGCAGTCGTCGGGCTGATCGTCGAAGGCCGTGTCGAACAGTTGCTGGCACTGGTGGGTGAGCGCGGCCAACTCCAGCCCGAGCACGTCCGGTTCGAGCGCCGGTATGCCGTCCGCGTACGAGGCGGGCCACCACCGGGCCGCCCAGTGCCCGAGGGCGAGCCGCGCCGCGCCGCCCGCCAGCGCGGTCGCCCCGTACGCCACCCGTACGCCGTCCGGCCCACCCGCCGCGCGGTCGTGCACGGCGGCGGCGACCCGTTCGCCGTGGACGGCCCACAGCCACTGCTGCGCGCGCTCCGGATCGTGGATCTCCGCGGCCGGAGGGGCCGGTTCGTCCAGGACGGGCCAGGTCAGCACGGCTCCCGCGACGTCGAGGACGGCCCGGGTGAAGGCGGGGCACGCGGGTTCGCCGCCGACCCGGACGGTGCCGTCCGCGTCCCGGGTGACCTCGATGCCGGCGGCCTGCGGCATCACGCGCTGCTCGCCTCGGACGCCCGCGCGGGGGCCGCCGCCAGCGTACGCAGCGCCGACCGGACCCTCGCGCGGTGGTCCATCATCACCGACCGTGCGACCCCGTCCAGCACGGCCCACGCCGACGCCGTGTCGTCCAGCGGCGCGTCCCGGACGTCCCGCCCGTGCAGCCGCACCCACAGTCGCCGCATGTAGGCGGCCCACGGGGTGCGCAGATCCTGCGCGAGGGCGTCCAGGACGCCGCCGTCCGGGTCGGGGGCGGGGCCGGGGGAAACGGTCATCCTGCGCGCCCGCAGGACCGACGCCTCCCGCTGCCAGCGGCTGTTGACGGCGCGGTGCGCGGCCGTCAGACCCGCCCGCCCGGCACCGGAGTCCTGACCGCCGAGCGGATCGAGGCCGACCGCGAGCCGGCCGCCCAGCACCACGGCGACCCGCAGGCTCTCGTCGTACAGGCCCAGCGGGGCGCAACTGCGGCCGGCCTCGCGGCGAACCAGCTCGGGCACCGCCGGCAGTTCCTCGCGGTGCGCGGACGACTGGAGCACGGTGAAGAGCCGCTCGAAGAGTGTCCGGTCGAACGGCGCGGAGAGCGTGGCGGTCGAGGCGCTTCGGCCCACCGCGGGACGCGGCGGCACCTGATGCACGGTCAGCCCCAGATGCGCGGGCAGGTCGTCCCGCCCCCAGACACCGCTCGCGCGCGCCCACAGGGCACGGCCGAGCAGGCTGCCGTGTCCGCCCTCGACCATGGCCGTGAAGGCCGGTGCGCCCTTTCCCGGTGCCGGCGGCCCGCAGGCTTCGAGGACTTCGGCCGCCAGGGCGACCCCCGCGACGGCGTCCTGCGCCGGGGCCGTTCGGCGGTCTCCCCACGCGGCGGCCAGCTCCGCGTCGAGCCGCGAGCGGCGGGCGGTGTCGGCCAGGTGGTCCTTCAGCGCCTCCACCGTGCGCCCGCCCGCCGCGTCCGCGATGTCCTCCAGTACCGCCCTGGCCACGGCGTCCGCACCGGCGGCGGGAGCTCCGTGCTCGGTGGCCATCTCGAAGCAGCGCTGGAAGTACAGGTCCTGAGGGTTGCCCGCCACGACGCCCAGCGCCCGGCGGGTCCTCTTCAGCAGCGTGAACCACCGTGCCGTCGCCTCAAGTCGCGCCCCGCACTCCCGGATCAGCTCGCCGAGCCGCCCGGCCTCGCCGGCGTCCAGGAAGTCCGCCGCGAGCTCCGGACGCAGCGCGGGCCTGACCACCAGGGGCAGCAGGATCAGCTTGACCGTACGCGTCAGCGGCGCACCCCCGGGGCCGCTCAACGGTTCGAGCCCCGGGCCGAGTTCACGCCAGGCCCGGTCGATGACCATGCCGCGCGGGCGGCGTTCGCCGGTCGGCTGGCTCTGGGACGGCATGGCACGACAGTACGTCCTGATGAAACCGGCCGTCGAACCTGGGATCGGTAGGCGCTGCCCGGCCCCTACCGTCCGTCCCATCAGCAGGACTGGCACCTGACGTCAGCGGGAAGGAAGGCACAGCATGGGAATCTTCGGAAAGCGCAGGAGCCGCGAGGAGCGGGCCGCCGAGATCGCCGGAAAGGTGGCCGACGGCAAGGGTTTCTACGGCCGTATGACGCGCGCGGCCCTCGGCGGGGAGGACTTCGCCAGGCTCCAGCAGACGATGGACGCGTACAACTCAGGTATCAACGTGCAGCAGTTGCTCGCCACGGGGGCGCCGACCGTCTCCGCCGTCGTGGTGTCGATCAGCGACACCGGCAAGCTGGTCAACTTCGACCCGATCGTGGACCTGGTCGTCCAGCCCTCCTCCGCAGTCGCCGACCGGATCGCGCTCCAGACCATCGTCTCGAAGCTGCGCATCCCGCGCACCGGCGACCAGGTGCTGCTGATCGCCGACCCCACCCGGCCCGGCGGCTACCTCTACGCCGGGGACGGAACGGCGCGGTGACGACAGCGCTGCGGGAAGTCCTGGCGACCGGCACCGTCCTGCCGGCCTTCGACGGCCGGGTGCTACCGCGTCGTGCTCGCTGTGGCCGGCGGTCGGCGCCAGGCGCCTGCGGATCACCGTCAGAGAAGAGCAGTGCCCCGCGGCTCGGGTTCCGCAGCTCAGGCCCCGCCGTACCGCACCGGCCGTGTGCCGGGATGGCTGGAAGGCGCCGCTCGAAGCCGCCCGGGGGCGGGAAGGTGTGGACAACGGGGGCGTGCAAGGGTTAATCGAGAGTGAGAGGTGGCGGCCCATACACGGCCGCCCAAGGGGGGAAGGCGTCCGATGAGCGGCCTCAGCAAGGGCATCGAACGGGCCGAGGCACGGCTGAAGTGGGACCCGAGCCCGCTGGGGGCTCCGCCGAGCGATCTGGACCTGATCGCGGCGACGTACCGGGTCGGAGCGGAGCACGGCGACCCGGCGTACCTGGTCGCCTTCGACAGCCGGTTCTCGCCCGACGGCACGATCTGGCTCAACCGCGACAGCACCGACGGCAAGGGCCTGGGCTTCGACGAGGTGCTGACCCTCGACCTGGGCCGGCTCGGCTCCGAGTACGGCCGGGTCGTGGTGGGCGTGGCGATCCAACAGGGCTTCGGCCGACTGGAGTTCCGGAATGTGGCGAACCCGGCCTACCAGCTCGTGACCGGCTACACCGTGCTGGCCGAGGGCGACTTCACCTCGGTCGGCCCTGCCACGGGGGCGACGGTGGCGGAGTTCACGCGCAGCGCGTCGGGCGCGTGGGAGTTCCACAGCCTGCTGGTCGGCTACGACGCCGACCCCGACACCCTCAGCCGGACGATGGGCCATCCGCCGGCCTGAGCACCGGCCCGGCGGTTCGTGGTTGCCGTCCCCGGCGAAGGCCCCGGGATCACAGGGACGATCCGCCGCGACCGCTGAAGGGCCGCTGCACGCGATACGCCTGCTCCCTGAGAGCCACCGGGGCCGAAGGGGCGCCGGGCGCCGACCGCGCCCGGCGTCCCCTGTGCCGTCAGGGTTGTCAGCAGGTCGGGACGCCTGGCAGCCAGGCGTCCGGCACGTCGATGTAGATGTTCGAGATGTACCCGCCGTAGCCGGGCAGGTAGGCCCATCCGTCGTTGCTGTAGCCCTCGGCGTTGACGAGTTGCCCGTGCACCTGGCAGCTGACGGTGACGTTGGTCGGTCCGCCCAGTGTCGCCACGGTGCTGGAGCCGGTGTTCGCCTGGGAGTGGATGCGTACACCCGTGCCCCAGGTGGTGAACTGGCTGCCGGAGGTTCCGCCGCTGGTCCACAGGTAGGTGACCGTCACCCAGCCGTTGTCGTTCAGGCCCACGTTGTAGAAGGTGCCGTCGGCGAGATCGATGCCCGCGGGGTTGGACACGGTCCGGCCGAAGCCGTCGTGGCCGCCGTTGTAGCCGCTCTGGTAGGCGGCCTGCGCCTCGGGGACTCCCTGGGCCAGGTCCTGGAAGGTCTGCCGGACCGAGGACGGGTTCCAGTAGTCGTCCTGGGTGTTCCACGGGCCGACGTCCCAGACCGGCGCGGTCTCGCAGCGTGCGGGGCCGCAGACCTGCACCGAGTACTGCCCGCTCCCGTTGGGCGACAGGCCCCGTCCCGAGGGCAGTGCGACGAAGTGGTCGCTGGACTTGATCACATGGCCGTTGGCGGTGGTGCCACCGACCAGGCCTTCGCGGGTGGCGTAGACCCGGGCGCCGACCGCTGCGGGCTGCGCCACGGCCAGCGGGTCGGCCGTCCGTTCCGCGTGCAGGCGCAGGCCGCGGATACGGGCGCCGGCGGTGGCGTCCTGCAGGGTGATCCGGCTCTGGACGACGATGGCCTCGGCCGGCAGATCGGCCGGGACGCTGCTGGTGGCTTCCCGCCACTCCGACCAGCTGCCGTCGGCGGCCCGCCCCCGTACGTCGACGACGGCGCTCGCGCCGGCCGGCAGGTCCGCTTGCAGATCCGCGGTGACGCGGTTGACCGGAGCGGAGAGGGTGTGGGCCGCCTCGGTCTGCGAAGCGAATCCGGCCGAGGCGCTGCCCGCGGCCGCGGGGTGGAAGGCCGGGGACGCCACCCGCAGCGCTCCGGCGGTGTGGGCGAGGTTCACCTCGTCGGCGCCCGCCGGGCCGAGGTCCACGGTCCAGCCGGCTGAACCGGGAGTGGGTGCCGGGCCGGAGGCGGCGGCGGGCAGGGCTCCGCCGAGGAGCAGGGACCCGAGCGCGGCGGCGACGAGGAGCAGCCGCGAGGCGCGTGTTGAGGGCGGGCGTGGGGAGTCTCCCGAGGGAGATGATGTGTACATGGCAGCTGAAGTTACTGGTCGAGGCAGAGCCCCGCCAAGAGCGCCCCGCCATCACGCCGGAGCCCATCGACGCGGCAGCAAGGCGGCCGCCCGCCCCCGAAGCGACCGGAGGAACCCCACCATGGCCGGCGTCCTCGGGGCCGGTGCCGGCATCGGTGCGACACTTATCGCCCCGAAGACGGCCGCCACCGCGAGGCTCCGCGAGCTGCACACCCGTTCGACCGGCCCGGTGCAGGCAGCCCCGGCCGGTGATGGCCGGACAGCTCGGGGCTGCGCAGCGAACTCCAGCACAATCGACCGTCCCCGCCCGGCAGTTCGGCGTACCCGCGGTGATGCCGCGGGCGCCCGGCGCGGCCGGTGGCCCCCACCGGGAAGGGTCCGGTGGGGGTCAGGCGTCGACCCTCAGGTCGAGATCCTCACCCATCCGGGGGCGAAGGCGGCGCTGTTGGGTGCCGTCTCGTCATCGCCCCAGTAGGCGTACGTGGTCGGGTCCTGGGCGAAGGCGATCAGCCGGCCGTCGGCCTCGTTGGAGAGCATCGGGACGATGTACGACGGGCCGCCCATCTTGGTCCAGCCGCTCGCGAAGGCGCCGCTGTTGTCGGCGGTCTCCTCGACATACCAGACGGAGTTGTCCTGGGGGTTGCGGGCGGCGATGACGATGCGCCCCCTGGCGGGACCGGACGTGGTGGGCTGCTCGCCCTCGTTGCCGACGCTGAGGTCGTTCGCCGCGCCGCCGACCTGCGTCCAGCCGCTGTCGAACGCGGCGCTGCCGGGCGCGGTCTCCTTCGTCGTCCAGACCGAGCTGTCGTTCGGGTCCTGGGCCACGACGACGATGCGGCCGTCCCCCTCACGGCCGAGCGACGGGCGGTTCTTGGCCGGTCCACCGACCTGTGCCCAGTCCGGTGAGAACGTCCCCGTGCCGGCACCGGTCTCCTCGACGTACCAGACGGACGCGTCGACGACGTTGCGGGCGAAGACCGCCATGCGGCCGTCGGCCTCGTTGGACACGGTGACGTCGAGGGCGGCATCCCCGACCTTCTCCCAGCCGGGCGCGTAGGAGCCGGAGTTGACCGCGGTCTCCTCGTCCATCCAGATGGAGCCGTCCGTCGGGTCCTGGTCGAAGACGACGACACGGCCGTCGGCTTCCCGGGCGAGGGTCGGCCGGCTCTTCGCCGCTCCCCCGATCCTGACCCAACCGGCCTCCATGACACCGCTGTCGGGGGCGGTCTCCTCGGTCGACCACACGGAGTCGTCGGTCAGGCTGGTGGCGACCAGGACGATACGGCCGTCGGCCTCGGCTGTGGCCGTGATGTCCCGTGCGCTCGTTCCGACCTGCGCCCACGTCTGCGGCCAGGTGCCGTTCGGGCTGTTCTGCGCGGTTGTCCAGACCGAGTTGTCCGTCGTGCTGAGCGTGAAGTCGCGGATGCGCCCGTCGGCCTCGCGCGCGGTGGTGAACCGCCCGTTGCCCTTGTTGGCGACCGTGAAGGGGGTCGCGGAGAACGTCCGGGTGCTGCCGTCTGTCAGCAGGGCGCTCACCGAGACGGTGTAGCTGCCGTTCGGCACCTTCGCCGTGTCGAGCGTCGCCGGGTACGTGGGACCGCCGGGGGCGCGGATCTCCAGCTTCTCGGGGCCGGCGATCTCGTAGTTGACGTACTCGACGATGCCTTCCTGGCTCGCGGTGGCCGTCAGCTGGACCGTGCCCGTCACGGTGGACCCGCTGGTGATGCCGTTGATGCGGATACCGAACCCGGCGGGGACGGTCGATGTGATCTTCTTGTAGCGCAGCCCGACGTATCCGCTGGTGGGCCAGCCCTCAAGGCTGCTGCTGTGGATGTTCGCCGAAGTGGGGCCGTGGGTCGGCTGTCTGGAGTTGCTCTCGGCGTAGTAGGTGAACGTCCCCGTGGACTTGTTGGTCCACTTGTCGAACAGCCATATGTGCTCGTGCGGGTAGGCCATGGCGTCGCCCTGCTGCAGGTTGCTGAAGCTCCCGATGCCGGTGTCGTAGGCGGAGTTGGGCGTGCCGTTGACGTTCGTGAAGTCGTAGGGCGCGGGATCGGTGACGATCAGGCTCCTGCTGAGGTGCCAGGCCATCGAGACGAATCCCGAACAGTCCTCGCGGTATTCGGTGCCCTGCGGGTCGGGTGCCCAGGCGCTCTGGTCGTAGGGGACCTTGTCGGTGACCCAGGACTGGGCTCGGGTGATCATCTCGGCGCCGGTGATCGGGCCGCCGACAGTACTCGTGGCGTGTGCGGCCGGCGCCACGCACAGCAGGGCGGCGGTGACGGCGGCCAGCGCGAGGCCGGTCGGGCCGCGGCGACCGCGCCAACGGTGGAACAGGCGTGTGGACATCGGGATATCGGGCTCCTTGACATCGGCTGGTTGTCCGCCGGGTTACGTTGTCCCGCCCCTTCGGTTCCGGGGCCAGGCGCTCGGTCCGGGCGGGGGCTCAGGACACCGCGTCGGCGGCGAGCATGGCGAGCACGGCCGGGTCGCCGGCCGCGTCGTATCCGTCGGGGCGACTCGCGCCGAACTCGGTGAACGCGGCGACGACGACCGTGCTGCCGTGCCGGATCAGGTAGTAGTGGTTGACCTGCGGTCCGGCGGCCGAGAGGCCGGCGACGGCGTTCCAGGTGCGGGACCAGGCGGCGCCGGCCTCGTTGCGGGCGGTCCGGGTCACCCGGGCGTCGGCGGCGAGCGCGGAGCCGCGCTGCAGGTTCTGCGAGGTCGCCTGGCAGTCGCGCATGCCGGACTGGATCGCGGTCGCGGCGGTGGCGGCGGCGGCGGCGTCCGGGAAGCTGAGGATGTCCTCCTGAGCGGGTGTGTGCTGGGCGCTGACGTATGCCTGCTCGTGCCAGGCCGTGACACCGGGCGCGTTCGCGCACTCGTTCAGGCTCACCCGGTGCTCCGCCGACAGCGGCATCGCGACCAGGGTGCCCGTGGCGCGCCAGCGGGCGACCTCTTGGTGAGGGAGGCGGGACGGCGGGATCGGCGCCGGTATCCGCCGGTCGGACCCGCCTGCCGGCGCGGTCGCCGGGGCGTGCGTCACCGCGGGCGGCTGCGGCCCCGCCGCGGTCCCCGCGGTGGTCGGCAGCGCGGCGCCGGACGGGCCTGCGGGTGCGGGAAGGTTCTGGCTCACCTGGGACCGGGCCGTCGCACCGCACGCGGCGACGCCGGCGGAGATCGCGCAGAGGGCGAGACCGGCGAGGAGGCGGCGCAGGACGCGCGCGACGCGGTACGTGTTCATGGCTGGGCTCCAGCGGGATCTGGTGAGGGAAAGCGCCGTAGGCAGCGCCGTTTCCGCGCAAGCACCGCGCAACGGCTCTCTGCGAGTGGGAGTGTGTCCGCGGTTCACGGCGCAGAGCCATTTCTCCGGTCAAGTCCGGTCGCTGCGTGACCGCCGGCAGGGCACGCGAAATCGCCGATGAACAACGGCGAATTCGCCTTCCCTTCTGCTCGCCCGGCCGTCCGTTCTCTTGCTCGGTCCCGGAACGGTGACCGCCCGCCGGACCGTTGCCCGGCCGGACACGGCGCCTGTCCGGGCTTGACCGGAAAACTGGCTCCCCGCAGCCCTCACGAACACAGTGGTCGCACCCACCACTCGGACGCACGAACAGCCAAAAAGGGGAGCTGCACCATGAAGGCCCTAGCCAGATCCGCACTCGTTGTCGCCGCCATGACGGCCACCGCCCTGGTCGGGGTGACGGGCACGGCCAATGCCTCGATCATGGTCGAGAATCAGCAACTGGCCAACGTGGCGGAGAGCAACGACGGTCCCGCGTGCGTGATCGACGTGAACGGCAGCTTCATCGACTACTGCGGGCCGAACTGGGGCGGTGCCGGCTGGTGGAACTTCGAGTCCGTCTACCCCGATGCCCCGAACCACGCCTACGCGAACGTCCGGATCCGCAACACGTCGACGAACCTGTGCCTCACGGTTCTGGACCAGGTCGGCCCGGGCGGGGTCGTCGGCAGCAAGGAGGTCTCTCCGCGCTCCTGCAACGGAGCGCCCAATCAGGAGTGGGCCAGCACCCGGAGCGCGGCCGGCTATCTCAACTACTTCAACTTCCAGTACCGCGTGTGCCTGGACGGCGGCCACGGGGACACCTACGGGTACCCGGAGAACGGCTGCAACGCCCACGGGGAGAACTACTGGGAGGACTGGTTCTACCTCGCCCCGGGGACACCGTCGTAGAGATCTGCCCCGTTCACCCTGCTGCCACGGCCGCTGGAACCGCGGGGGGCTCACCGGTGTCGCCGGTGAGCCCCCCGGGTCAGGCCCTGTCGCGGACGACGGCGAGGTCGGTCGTGAGCGCCCGGCCGCGTACGTCTCCGTGTGCGGTGCCGCGTGCGGTGTGCAGTGCGAAGGCCTGACGGAGGGTTTCCAGCGAGGCCGGGTAATCCTTTGTCACGGCCTGGGCGATACCGAGCCTGTCCAGCGCCGCGGCCTCCCCGCGGACGTCGTTCGAGGCGCGCGCGCTTTCGACGGCGATCGTCATGGCGCCGACCCAGTCGTGTGCCCTGCCGTGCAGCAGGAGGTAGTCGCTCAGGACGACGGGCAACTGCCAGGCGACGGCGTGATGACCCCGTTGTGCCGCGAGCCGGACCGCGGCAAGCAGGCCGGGGAGTTCCTCCTCGCACCATTGCAGGGCCTGTGCCCGGTCGGCGAAGGCCATCGGGGTGCAGCCGGCCGGCAGTGCGACGTCCAGCGGGCGGGCCGGCGGGGCGAGGAACCGGCCGGCGGCGCGGGCGCTGTGCAGGCAGAACGCGAGGAGCCGTGCCACGGCGGCGTCCGCCTCCTCGGGCCGCTCCCGGGCGAGACCGGCGGCGTAGACGCGTAACAGGTCGGGCAGTCCGAAGCGGCCGAAGTGCCCCTGCCGCACGAGGTGTTCGTCCTGCAGACACTCCAGCAGGTCGCGGGCCACCGCGGGGTCGACACCGGCGAGGGCGGCTGCGGTCCGCGGGGTGAAGTCGCCACCCGGGTGCAGCCCCAGCAGGCGGAACATCCCGCGCGCCGGCTCGGGCAACCGGGCGTACGACAGATCGAGGACCGGTCGCAGGGCGCGGCCTCCGGCGCGTATCGCGTCCAGGCCGCCCTCGGCCAGATACTCCGCCGCGTCCGCCACCCGCCACCCGGTCCGCGCCCGCAGCCGCGCCCCGGCCAGGGCGACCGCGAGCGGCAGGCCGCCGCACAACTCCGCCACGCGGACGGCGTCGTCGATCTCCGCGGCAATCCTTTCCCGACCCGCCGTCGCCGCCAGCAACTCCACCGAGTCCCGCACCGTGAGCGCGTCGAGCACATGCACGCTCGTCCCGTCCAGTCCCGCCAGGCTGCGCCGGCTGGTGATCAGCACCAGACAGGACGGGTCGCATCCGATCACGTCACGCACCTGGGCCTCGTCGGCCGCGTTGTCCAGCAGGATCAGCGCGGCCCTGCCCCGCAGACGGTCCCGGAACATCGCGGCGCGCTGGACCACGCCGTCCGGGATGTGCTGAACGGGCACCCCCAGGGCGCGCAGGAAGCCGCCGAGGACCTCGGCCGGCGCGGCGGGCGGCCGGTTCGCGTCGACGCCGTGCAGGTCGACGTAGAGCTGGACGTCCGCGAACTTCCCGGACCGCACCAGCGTGTGCGCGGCCTGAAGGGCGAGCTGGGTCTTTCCGACCCCGCCCATCCCCTCGATGACGCAGACGGCTGCCGTCTGCCTTCCCGCCGGCGACAGCGCCGCCCGGAGGATGCCGGCGAGTTCCCTCTCCCGCCCCGTGAACGTCGCCGGCGCGCGGGGCAGTTGCCTGAACACGCCGGCCGGACCGCCGTTCTTCGCCCTCGCCTGCACTGCCACGCAGGCAGCACGCCAGCGAGCCACCGTCGGTTCGCCGGCTCCGAGCGCACGCACGATCGCGACCACGAGGTCGAGGTCCAGGCGTTTGCGGCGCGCCTGGAAGACGTCGCCGATCGTCGACTGGGAGACTCCTTGCGTGGATCTGAGCAGCGGCCCGACCCGCCTGGCCAACGCACGGTAGGACGGTCCGCCGGCCCACAGGCGGTACTCGTTCAACGCCGTGATGAATTCGGCCAGATCCGCGGCGCGACCGGGATCAGGGCACGAACCCTCTGAACCTGACATCGGTTTCCCCCCGTGGGCATGTCGATGGGCGCATACGCGGCCGGGATGGACCGGCTTCCGTGACGCACACCCTCTTTTGCGTGGCCGGCGAGCGGCCGGATAGGGCCAGCGTCCTGTCGACGCCCGTCGTCGTCGATCGTTTCTGCGAGAGGTGAAACGTCGCCTCGCCGCGGCCGCGGCGCCGAGCGGGGCAGCGAGGGCCAGGGGCTCGCAGAACCCTCGGTTCGGGCAGCGGCTAGCCTTCCGTACGGCCGGAGACCAGGCGGGCCGACGGCATCGGCGCCGACCGTCTGGCAGGGAGGGGACGGCGATGCTCAGCCTGCGCTTCACCATCGAGGATCTGCTGCAGGTGCGGTTCGCGCCCGAGCCCGCGCCGCTGATCGAGGCCGGCCTCGCGCTGGCGGTACTGCACGCCGGCAGCCACGAGCCCTCGCTCGCCCACTGGCGCGGGAGGACGGTGACCGGTCTGTCGACGCGTTCCGAGTCCGCGGTGGGACGTGTGGCCGGGTTGCTCCGTCCCGACGGCCTCGGCCCGACCTTCCTCGACCCGCCGATCGCCGACCTGTCCGAGGCGCTGGACAAGGTCTCCACGGTCAGCCGGCAGCAGACGACCGCGGAGCTGGAGCGGCTGTGGCAGGGGCGCTCCCGCCCGGGCGGCGCCTGGAGGTCCGCGGTGGAACACCACGAGGCCCCCGCGTGGCGCGAGTTGGTCGCCTCGCTCGCCGAGTGCTGGCGGGCGGTGCTGGAACCCTGGTGGCCGCGACTGCGCGAGGGCTACGCCGGTGACGTGGCCTGGCGCGGCCGAGTCCAGCAGGAGCAGGGGCTGCGGGCGATGCTGGCCGGCCTGTTTCCCGGCGCGGCCTGGTCGGGAGCCGACCTCCGGCTGCCGGGACCGCGCACCGCGACGGTGGACGTGGGAGGCGCGGGACTGACCCTGATGCCGTCACTGCTGTGGCGCGGCGTACCGCTGCGGACCCGGCATCCCGACGGGTCCCTGCTGCTGGTCTACAGCGCGCTGACGCCGCTGCCACTGCTGCCGGAGCCCGATCGCGGCGCCGACCCGCTCGCCGGGCTGCTCGGGACGACACGGGCGCAGGCACTGCACCTGCTGGCCGACCCGCACACCACCACCGGGCTGGCCCGCACCCTCGGCGTCAGCGCCGGCTCGGCCTCCGCCCACGCCAAGACGCTGCGCGCGGCGGGGCTGGTCGCCACGGTCCGCGAGGGCAAGGAAGTCCGCCACACCTGCACCCGGCTCGGCCGCCTGCTGCTGGCCGGCGGCACGCTTCCGGCCGATCATGGACCGGACGGGTGACGTCGGGAGCCGATGATCCTGAAATGCCCGGTCCGGGGCCGGTTCGTTTCGGCGGCCGGTCGAGTCTTCTTCTACAGGAGCGGGTTCAGGACCAGCCTGGGCCGCGAGCAGGAGGAGGCGCGTCGTGCGTAAGTTGGTCGTGAGCAGCCTGGTCACCGCGGACGGTGTCCACGGCGATCCGCAGGTGTGGGCCGGGGAGTACTCCGACGAGGAGGCCGGCGCGGCGTGGCTCGAGGCGCTGAACAAGAGTGATGCGTTCTTGATGGGCAGGAACACCTACGAGCTGTTCGTGCAGATGTGGGGGAACCCGCAGGGGCCTTACCTCGAACGGCTGCACGAGATGCCCAAGTACGTCTACTCCTCCACGTTGACGAAGGCGGACTGGAACAACACCACGATCGTCGCCGGCGACCCGGTCGCCGCCGTGCGGGAGCTCAAGGCGCAGGGCGACGGCGACCTGATGCTCTACGGCTACGGCCGGCTCGCCCAGGCGCTGCTCGAGGACGGGCTCGTCGACGAGCTGCACTTCGTCGTCAACCCGGTCGTGCTCGGCAGCGGGACCCCGCTGTTCCGTCCGGGCAAGCGCGTGAACCTGCGCCTGGACTCGGTCACCCAGCGCGGCAACGGCGCCGTCACCCTGGCGTACGTGCCCGCGTGAGGCGCGGCGAGCAGGACCGGCGGGAGCCGGCCTTGTCCTTGCCGATGACATCATCCACGCCGGCCAGAGCCGATGCGCCGGCAGTCTGGACACGGATCTCAGCACGCCTCAGCCGGCGCCCGGGACTCCCCACGCAGAAACCGGCGGCACGGCCCACCGTTCGGCCGTGGTGGCCCGCAGCGGACTCAGAGGGTGAGCTCAGCGCCGGCCCCGGGCGTGCCCGTCCGGGGCCGGCACCTGCATCAGGGCGGCGGCTCAGGCGGTGGCTGTGAAGGTGTAGGCGCCTGCGGGCAGGTCGTACGTGGCTGACGCGGTGGGCACGGCCTCCGCGGGGGCGGTGACGGAGGCGGGTCGGGAGGTGGGCACGACCACCGTCGCGGTGACGTTGGCGGGAACGGTGACCTGGAGCGTCACCGTGCCGCTCGCGATGGACCAGCTGCTCCGGGCGGTTCCGCAGGGCGTCTGGTAGGTGGCGGCGGCCGAGGTGAGTCCTCCGCCGGTCCTGGGGGCGATGAGCAGGGCCTGGTAGCCGGGGGCGGCCGGGGCCAGCCCGGCGACGTGCCGGTAGAGGAAGTCGCCGACCGAGCCCAGGCCGTAGTGGTTGAAGGAGTTCATGCCGGGGTCCTGGAAGGTGCCGTCGGTCTTGATGCCGTCCCATCGTTCCCAGATGGTGGTGGCGCCGCGGCTGATCATGTAGCCCCATCCGGGATAGCCGGTCTGCAGCAGGATCTGGTAGGCGATGTCCGCGTGACCGTTGTCGGCCAGCACGGGCAGCAGGTTCTCCACGCCGAGGAAGCCCACGGTCAGGTGCCCGCTGCCGGCCGCGACCTTGGCGGCGAGCTTGTCGGCTGAGCGCTGGACGAGCGCGGCGGGGACCAGGCCGAAGGCGAGGGCGAGGACGTAGCCGGTCTGGGTGTTGGTGCCGATGGAGCCGTCCGAGCCGATGTACTGGCCGGCGAAGGCGGCCGCCACCTGGCCGGCCAGCTGCCCGTAGGAGGTCGCCTGGGAGGTGCGGCCGGTGGCAGCGGCCAGCCGCGAGACCAGGCGTGCGGCCCAGCCGAAGTACGCGGTGCAGATGAGGTCGTGCGGGGTGTCGTCGCTGACGTTCAGCCAGTCACCGTACGTCGTCTGGTTGCGGATGAGGTTGCTGCCGGCGGTGCTGTGCAGGTAGTCGACCCAGGCCGCCATGGCGGTGAAGTGCCGGTCGGCGACCCGCAGGTCGCCGAAGCGCTGCCACAGTGTGTAGGGGATGATCACGCCCGCGTCACCCCAGCCGGCGGTGCCGGAGCCGCTGATGACGGCGGGCGCGACGTCGGTGAACGCGCCGTCGGACTGCTGGTCGTCGACCAGGGCGTCGGTGAACTCGGCCAGCAGGCGGTGCGTGTCCAGGTTGAAGGTGGAGGTGGCGGCGAACGCGGCGATGTCGCCGGTCCAGCCGAGGCGTTCGTCGCGCTGCGGGCAGTCGGTGGGGATGGACAGCATGTTGCTGTGCTGGCCCCAGGTGATGTTGTGCTGGATCTGGTTGACCAGGGAGTTCGAGGTGCTGAAGGTGCCCAGCTGGGCGGCGCTGGTCCAGGCGGCACGGCCGGTGAGGGTGGCGGTCGTCGGGGTGAAGCCGGCGGGGAGGCCGGTGAGCTCGACATAGCGGTAGCCGTGGACGGTGAAGCGGGGCTCGTAGGTCTCGGCGGAGCCGGTGCCGGCGAGGGTGAACCGGTCGGTCGCCTGCGCGGTGCGCAGGTTGGTGGTGTAGAGCGTGCCGTCAGGGTTGAGGACCTCGCCGTGGCGCAGGGTGACCGTGGTGCCGGCCGGGCCGGCCAGGGTGAGCCGGTTCCAGCCCGCGAAGTTCTGGCCGAGGTCGGCGATCCACACCCCCGTCTGCGGCTGGGTGATGGCCACGGGCGGGAAATCCGCCTGAACGGTGACGCCTCCGTCGACCTGGGAGACCAGGGTGGGCAGCGCGAGCGAGGCGACGGTGACCGCCGTCCAGGAGGTGTCGTCGAACCCGGCCGTGTCCCAGCCGGTGACGGCCAGGCGGGCGTCGTAGGTCTCCCCGGCGTACAGGTCGTCGGCCCGGATCGCGCCGGCGGCAGTCTTCCAGCTGCCGTCGGTGGCGATGGTCTGGGTCGTGCCGTCGGTGAAGGTGAGCCGGAGCTGGGCGGAGTACCAGGGCTGCGTGCCGTACTTCTGGCTGCCGGCGAAGCCGATGTTGCCGCTGTACCAGCCTTTGCCCAGCCAGGCCGCCAGCGCGTTGGAGCCCTGACGGACTTGTGAGGTGACGTCGAAGACCTTGTACGGCACGCGCTTGTTGTAGTCGGTCCAGCCCGGGGACAGGGCGTCCGAGCCCACCTTGGCGCCGTTCAGGCGGGTCTCGTGCAGGCCCAGCGCGGTCGTCAGCAGCCGCGCGGATGCCACCGGCTTGGAGATCGTGAAACCCTTGCGCAGCATGGGAGACGGTGTGATCACGCGCACCTGCGTGCCCCACGGGCCGCCCCCGGCCGCGGCCACGTTCATCGCGGCCGGCCAGCTACTGTCGTCGACCCCTGCGCCGTTCCAGCCGGTCGGCCCGGACTGCGCGGCCTTCCAGGACGTGTCGCTGTAGACGACCCGGCCATCGGGCAGGAGCAGCTTGGCGAGCAGACCGGTCGGCGACACGCTGGTGTTCGTGCAGGCCACCGCGATGATGTTGGTCCCGGCCGTCAGGAACGCGGCGAGGTCGACCAGTGCGGCGGCCTTCCAGGAGTCGGTGCCCCTCGGCGAGGAACTGACCAGGGTGCCGTTGACCCAGACGTCCCAGGTGTCGTCGGCGGTGATCATCAGCACCGCGCTCGCCGGGGCGGAGGATAAGGCGAGCGTGCGACGGAAGTAGCGGGTGGCGGCGGGTGCCGAGGAGGCGGGGTTCCCCTCGGGGTACCAGATCCAGCTCGCCCCGGAGAAGTCCGGGGGCGCGGCCTGACCGATGAAGGCACCGTGCCATTCGGTGGCCGGGTCGAGCAGGCCGGTCTCGAACCACTGCAGGTCGCTCCAGGCACCGGCCCGGCCCTGCGTGTCCCACACGCGGACCCGCCAGTAGTAGCGGACCAGGCTGCTGGGAGCCGGGCCGCCGTAGGCGATGTCGATCTGCTGCGCGGAGGAGACCTGGCCGCTGTCCCAGATGTCCGCGCTGCCGGCGCTCGTCGAGGAGACCTGGATCTGGTACCCGGCCTGGTGCTGCTGAGGGGCCGCGGAGCCCAGGACCCAGCCGAAGCGCGGTTGGGCCGTATCCACGCCGAGAGGGTTGGTCTGGTGTTCGACGGTGTGCGCGGTGACGCCGAGCGGTGATGCGGCGGTGAGGTCCGGGGCTGTCACGTCGGAGTACCACGGGGCGACACCGTAGGCCCCCAGATCCATCGCGGCCGACCAGGCGGAGTCGTCGAAGGCAGGCTGCTCCCATCCGCTCGGCGCGGTCTGCGCGCAGCGCCAACTGCCGTCGGTGGTCGGGTCCGTGGTGCCCCCGCCCGTCGCGACGTGCAGGTGCCCCACCAGGCCGGCGGGGCCGCCGGAGTTCTTGCAGGCGATCGCGATCGTGTTGCCCCCGGTGGTCAGCGCCGGGCGCAGGTCGACGTAGAGGGACTTCTTCCAGGAGTCCGCCGCACGCGCGGAGGCGGCCAGGTGCTGCCCGTTGAGCCACACGTCGACGGCGTCGTCACCGGTGACCACCAGCTGCGCGTCGCTGACGGCCCCGGCCGGGACCGTGAATGCCCTGCGAAAGTACCGGTGCGCGACGGGGGCGCTGACGCTCGGGTTCCCCTCCGGATACCAGATCCAGTGGGCACCCGACAGGCCGACCGGCGTGGCCGGGGCGCTGAGCGGGGCGGCCGCAGCGGCATGGGGGCTCGCGAGCATGCCGGCGGCCACTACTCCCGCCGCCACGCCCGAGCCGGTGCTGAGGAAACGCCGCCTGCTCAGCGGCAGCCGGTCCACGCCGGGCTCGGTGACGCTTCCGTTGTGCGTCGATTCACTGTGCAACGCCGTACTCCTTCTCTCGAACCGCCTCCGTGTGGTGGCCGCAGGCGGCAGGTGCCGGGCAGACCGCATGCGCCCGACGCATGCACATCCACCAGAGAGTGTGAAACGTTTCAGTTCCTAGCGTGCGAGGGCAATGTAGAGGCACGCCCGGGGCGGGTCAATCGTTGCAACAGTGAAAACCGAGAGCCCGGTGCGCAGGGTGCTCGCGCGGGCAGGCGTCACGCCGGCGGTCCTGGCGGCCCGGCATGGTGCGGAGGCGTGACTGTCCGGGGGAGGGCGCGGCTTCTCCGGCTGCCCTCCCCCGGCTACAACTGCCGTGTCATACGTCGATCTGCTCGAAGATGTGCGGATACGACTCGATGTCGTCGGGGAACTCGGCGACCATGCGGTGGAACTCCGGGCTGCCGAGCGCCGCGGCGAGGGCCTCGGTCGACTCCCAGACCGCGACGTTCATCACAAGCCGGCTGTCCGCCGTGCCCTTGTGCAGCTGCAGGGTGACGAATCCCGGCTGAGCCATCATGAACTCCGCCTGCCTGCGGAAGAGGGACCGGAACTCTTCAGCCCTCTCCTTCGGAACGACGAAGGTGTTGGCCATGACGATGCGCCCGGTCTTCTCCTTGAGCTGCGCGAACATCGGCGTATTCGGGTCGAGACTCTGCAGCTTGACCATTTTCGGAACTTCCTCTCGCTGTCGGTGAACGGGTGCCGCTGGGTGTCGCGTCCTGCGGATACCAGCGGAGTTCCAGTGTGTTGGCGTTCCGGTCCTGGATGTGGACGGACGTGGCGCTGCCGCACTTCGGCACGAGGCCGAGCGGTTACGGCTGACGATCGGGCGGGTGAGCCGGTGGGCTCACGTGAGGGCGGCGACCAGCAGGGCGAAGGCGCCGATGATGACGGCGACACGGACGTAGTGCCCGCGCTCCCAGCGGTTCAGCTGCTCCTGCCAGTCCTCGGGCCGGTTCTCGGGGGTCCACGTCTTGTTCCGGTTGTTGATCGGAACGAGCAGCAGAAGCGACATGACCACGCTGACGGCCAGAAGCGCGCCGGCGGTGACGACGAGGCCGGCGCCGTGGTGGTGCCACCCGGCGACAGCCCAGGCACCGACGAGGACGAGCGAGCCGATGTACCAGAACGGCATCACGGCGCCGAGCATCCGACCCCCGTGGGCGTGGCCGAGTTGGCGACTGTCCTCCGGGAGGGCATTGAGGATCGGGTTCATGACGAAGGCGACGGAGAACTCCACCCCCACCATCACGCCGACGACCACGGTGGTGACGACCTCGAGCGCGTTGAGCATGATGACCCCTTCTGGTATCTAGCGTCGCTAGCTGATGAGGCAACGCTAGCGCTACTGTCGCTCTCATGTCTAGCACTGCTAGGATCGAATCATGTCGGTACAGGAACGCAAGGCACGCGAACGGGCGGAGCGCGAGCGCCTCATCGTGGCGACGGCCCGCGAACTCGCCGAGCAGCAGGGCTGGGACGCCGTCACCACCCGCCGGCTCGCCGAACGGATCGAATACAGCCAGCCCGTCCTCTACAGCCACTTCCGCGGCAAGCGCGAGATCATCGGCGCTGTCGCCCTCCAGGGCGCCACCGAAATGGCCGCGGCGGTGCGGGCCGCGACCGCCGCCGCGGACGGCCCGCGCGCCCGGGTGTACGCCCTCGCCCGCGCCTATCTCGACTTCGCCGCACGCAACCCGGCGGTCTACGACGCCCTCTTCCAGCTCGACGGCGGTCTCGCGTACGCGCAGGAGGACACCCCGGAACCTCTCAAGGACGCCTTCGCCGCGCTGCTGGAGTGCCTCGGCGAGGTCACTGGGGACGGCGTCGGCCCGGGACTGTTCACCGAGGTGTTCTGGGCGTCCCTGCACGGGGTGGCGACCCTGACCCGGTCGCGACGGCTGCTGCCGGAGGACACCGAACCGAGGGTGAAACTGCTGGTGGACCGGCTCGCCGTGGTCTGACACCCACCTACCTGGGTACGGCGAACGACCTGACCTGCGCGAATGGTATTTCGGCAGGAGCAGCGCCGGAGGGCGGCGGGGCCTGAGGCCCCGCCGCCCTCCGCCGGTCGGATCGGATCAGTTCGCTGATCAGTACGCGGAATTCACGTTGTCCATCGTGCCGTACCGGTCGGCGGCGTAGTTGCAGGCCGCGGTGATGTTGGCGACCGGGTCGTAGATGTCATGCGACGTACCAGCCACGTGGTAGGTGTTGAACGTCGGATCGATCACCTGCAGCAGACCCTTCGAGGGAATGCCGTTGCGGGCATTGATGTCCCACAGGTTGATCGCCTTCGGGTTACCGCTCGACTCACGGGTGATGTTGCGGTGGATTCCCTCGTACGTGCCGGGGATCCCCTTCTTGTGCATGATGTCGAGCGACTGGCGGATCCAGCCGTCCAGGTTGTTCGCGTAGTGCTTCGCGGTCGGCTTGTGCGCGGCGATGTGCGCCTTCTTCGGCGCGGTGGTGGTCTTCTTGGCCACGGCCACGTGGGCACGATGGGTCGCGCGGTTCGCGGCGGCCTTCGCCTTCGCACGCTCGTTCGCCTCGGTGGCGGCCTGCTTCTTCGCCGCCACGTCAGCGGCCTGCTTCTTCGCCGCCACGTCAGCGGCCTGCTTCTTCGCCGCCGCGTCAGCGGCCCGCTTCTCGGCCTGCGCGGCCAGGACGCCCTTGGCCTGCGTCTTCTGCTGCGTGGCCAGGTCGCTCTTCGGCTGCGGGGCAGACTTCTGCGACGCCGCACCCTCCTGCACGCCCAGTTTCTCGGCGTGCGTAGCGGCGGAGGCGGAGACCCCGGTCGGGGCGCTCGCCGCGGTCGCCGAACCGGCTCCGGCGGTCGCTTCCAGCCCGGTGACGGTCAGCACGACCGCGGCTGCGGCGAGCGCGCCGGCTGCGGAGATCTTGTGCCTCTTCGACATCTGGTTGAACTTCGCGAACGTCGGGAGCTTCTTCGGGATCGTGGGGAGCTGCATCAGAAATGACCTCTTCCGTAGTGGACCCCTGAATTGTTGGAGGTAGCGGTATCCCGGGTCAAAGACCCCCACTGCGGTCCGCATTCGTAGTCGCATTACGGAGGGCCGATAGCCCGTGCAATATCGCGGCCGTCGTTACTAAGCTGCTTGGTATGTGACCCACGCCCTATAGAAGGCATCACAGAGCAGCCCCCCGGCTTTCACCGGGAGTGAGAGCGCCGGCGCTATTCGTGACTGCTTATTGTGGCCCCGGTCACTCAAAAATCTGGACGAATCGGGAAAGACCGCCACATTGCACCGGCCGCCGCCTGCGGCAGGAACCCCTGCGCCACTCGGCAAGGGCAACCCTGATGTCGAGGGGCTCAGCGGCCTCCAGCGCGTGACGATCCCCCGGGCTGGGGGCGGGCCGGGCCGCGGGACGGCCGGCGAGAGGCCCGCGCTGGTAATCTCGGAGTTCGCTCGCGGACAGCCTGTGCCCGCGCCGGGACAGGGCAGGTGCCCAGGTCCGTTCAGGGCGCCGAAACGAGGAAGGACCCCCATGAGTGCGAAGCAGCCGGCCGCCGGCCGCTCCGGACCCGGCAGGTCCGACCAGGAGAGGGCACTGCGGGGCGAGCTCTCGATCCCGGGGACGCCGGCGCCTGGCCTCCCGCCGGCCGGGTCATTCGCGGAGCTGGAACTGCCGGTCGAGCTGATCAGGGTGCTGGCAGGGCTCGGGGTACGGGAGCCGTTCCCGATCCAGGCCGCCACCCTGCCGAGCGCGCTGGCCGGCCGGGACGTCCTCGGCCGCGCGCGGACCGGCTCGGGAAAGACCCTCGCCTTCGGGCTTGCGCTCCTCGCACGTACGGCGGGCCTGCGCGCCGAGCCGAAGCGCCCTCTCGCGCTGGTCCTGGTGCCGACGAGGGAGCTCGCGCAGCAGGTGAGCGAGGCGCTGGCCCCCTACGCGAAGGCGCTCGGGCTACGCTCGGTGACCGTGGTCGGCGGGCTGGCGATCAGCCGGCAGGTGGCGGCGCTCCGGGCGGGTGCCGAGGTCGTGGTGGCGACGCCGGGGCGACTGGCCGATCTCGTCGCCCGGCGGGACTGCCACCTGGACAGGGTGCGGATCGCGGTGCTGGACGAGGCGGACCAGATGTGCGACATGGGTTTCCTGCCGCAGGTCTCGGAGACCCTGGACCGGATGCCCGCGGGCGGGCAGCGGATGCTGTTCTCCGCGACGCTCGACCGCAACGTCGATCAGCTGGTCAGGCACTATCTGAGCGAGCCGGTGCTCGCCACGGTGGACCGGGCGGAAGGCTCGGTCGCGACGATGGAGCACCACGTACTGAACGTCCATCCCGCCGACAAGTACGCGACGGCCACCGAGATCGCGGCCCGGGACGGGCGCGTGCTCATGTTCCTGGACACCAAGCACGGTGTGGACCAGTTCACCCGCCACCTGCGGAGCAGCGGCATACGGGCGGGTGCTCTGCACAGCGGGAAGTCGCAGCCGCAGCGCACGCACACGCTGGCCCAGTTCAAGGACGGCGAGATCACGGTGCTGGTGGCCACCAACGTCGCTGCCCGTGGCATCCACGTCGAGCACCTGGACCTCGTCGTCAACGTGGATCCGCCCTCCGACCCCAAGGACTACCTCCACCGCGGCGGGCGGACCGCGCGTGCCGGTGAGTCCGGCAGCGTCGTCACGCTGGTCACGCCCGGCCAGCGCCGGGACGTGAACCGGATGATGTCGGACGCCGGGATCCGGCCCACGGTCACCCAGGTTCGCTCCGGCGAGGAGAGGCTGACCGGCATCACAGGCGCGAAGCGCCCGCCGGTGCAGGACAGGGCGAAGACCGGCAACGCGGCGTTCCACGGTCTGGGCACCCGCGCGGGCCGTCCGCCGAAGGAATCCCGCAAGGCCGCGGAGGCCCGGACGATGGCGGAGGCCCGCAAGGCCGCCCGAGTGCGCAAGGCCTACTGACGGGTGGTACGCGCCGCCCCTCGGGAGACACAAGGAGGCACCCGCTGCCTCGCATCGAGTGGAGCGTCGAGGAGTGCCGATGGCAAGCAGGGTCCATCAACCCCAGGAAAACGCCGAGTTCGAGTTCATCCTGGCGAGGGCGGACGTCCCGGTGCTCGCGTACTTCCACGGGGTGTGGCCCAAGGCCGCGGCAGCCTGCAAGGAGATGGACCCCCTGGTGCGGGAGGTGGCCGATACCTATCAGGGCCGGCTGATCGTCGTGCGGGCCGACATCGCAAGGTGCCCCGGCCCAGTACGGCGGTACGGCGTCACCGGCGCGCCCTCCTTCGTTCTGATCGACCGGGGTGAGGCGACGGCAATCGCGAACGGTCCGATGTCCAGGACCGCGCTCGGGGAGTTCCTGGACGCCCACTTCGCATACCCGGCACTTCACGCCCAGCCGAAGCACGGTCACACAGGTGGTGACCTGCACGGATGAGGCTTTCGGCAAGGACAGCCCCAGAGCTCAGGGCGAGTCCGGCGAAACGGATGCCGCCGCGGACTCGGGGACCTGGTCAGCACCGCGGCGGGTGCGGGCGATCCGGGAGCGGCGACCGGCGACGCGGGTCAGCACGGCGGTGAGGAGAGGCCACAGGCCGCGGGGGGACGCGGACGATGCCGGCTCCCTCGCCCAGATCGCCTCGATCGACGCCGCCGACCAGCCCGCCGACGACACCTGGCGCGCGCTGAGCACCCGCAACGCCACCCGCCTCCTGCCACACCTGGCCTGAGGAGGGGTCCGCGTCCGCGCGGCCGGCCCCCGGTCTTGCGCGCCGGGCGTTCGCGCCCGGGCTCGGCCCCGATCAGGCCGGGCAGCAGGACGGCGCCGCCGCAGTCGGCGGCCGGGGCGCCCCTCGGGTCCGTGCCGAAGGCCACCCGCAGTTCGCCGATGGCGTGGTCGAGCAGTTCGGCGTGCCGGAGGATGATCGAGCCGGTCCAGAACCTCGCGTCTGGCGCCCCACGGAGGAAGGAGCCCGGAGCTACGGCGTCAGCACGATCCTGCCGAAGACTTCACCCGCGTCCATCTTCTGGTGTGCCAGCACAGCTTCGTCCAGCGGCAGCAGTTCGTGCACCACTGCTTCGATCTCGCCACGGCCGGCTGCGGCGAACTGCTTGCCGCGTACGGCGGCCAGGTCGGCTGGGGTGACGGTGGCTGCGCTGAAAGCGGCGAAGGACATCGACTTCTGGAACGCCGCCATGATCTTCGTGCCGAAGTCCGCGGGCGGCTGACCTGCAACAGCGCCCACGGCCACCATGCGGCCGTTCGGGTTGAGCCTGTCGAAGAACGAGGGCATGTCCGCACCGGCCACAACGTCGATGATGACGTCATAGCCCGCGGGATCGGCTTCCCCTCCGTCGCCGGAGCGGTCCAGCACGTGGGTCGCGCCGAGACGCCGCAGCCGCTCGCCGCGCTCGGATGACGACGTCGTGACCGCCACCGCGGCGGCACCACCGCGAGCCGCGAGCTGCACGGCCATGATCCCGATACTGCCGGCCGCGCCACGCACCAGGACCGTCTCGCCGGGGACGAAACGGGCGTGGCGAAGCCCGAAGTGGGCCACCGCACCGGCACTACCGAGCGTCACCGCGGCGGCGGCGGACAGCCTGTCGGGCAGGGGAAGGATCTGCTCGACCGGCGCGACGGCCTGTTCGACGTAGCCTCCGCCGGTGCCGGTGAAGCCCCACACCCGTCGACCGATCCACGCCGCGTCGACGCCGTCACCGACCGCGGTCACGGTGCCCGCCACCTCGCCACCCGGGATGTGGCCCTCCTTGAAGCCGTAGGCGGCCAGAGCCCCGCTCCGGATCACGGTGTCGACACCGCCGACGCCCACCGCTTCGGTGGCGATCAGCACCTGCCCGGCAGCAGGTGCGGGTACCGGCAGGTCGACGACAGCCAGACCGTCAGGACTTCCGAACGTCCGGATCGAGATCGCCTTCAATGTGGTCTCCAGGTTTTCGGACTTCCCGAGCGCGAGAACTTCTTCGTCGAGGACGGTAACGGACGCCCCCGTCCGTTTAGGTAAAGTGAGAGCGGTGACCGACCGTTTGCCTCATACGTTGCGTTCCGACGCGCTGGACAATCGCGAACGCATCCTCGAAGCGGCCCGAGCGCTGTTCTCCGACGACGGCCTGGACGTGCCGATGCGGGAGGTCGCGCGGCGTGCAGGAGTGGGACCTGCCACCTTGTACCGTCACTTCCCGAACAAGCAGATCCTGGTCGCCGATGCCTTCGCGGACCAGCTGGACGCGTGCCGCGCCATCGTCGACGAGGGGTGCGCGGATCCTGATCCGTGGCATGGCCTGTGCCTGGTGATCGAGAAGATCTGTGAGCTGCACGCCCGCGATCGGGGCTTCACCGAAGCCTTCCTGTCGACCTATCCGGGGGTGAAGGACGTCGCCGCAGGCCGTGAGTACACGGTGAAGGCGGTTGCCGAACTGGCCCAGCGAGCCAAGGAAGCAGGTCGCCTGCGGTCTGACTTCGTCCTGGACGACCTGGTTCTCATACTCATGGCCAACAAGGGGATTCACGCCGCAACGACCGCTGCGCAGGTGAAGGCCTCCCGGCGCTTTTCAGGGCTGGTGATCCAGGCGTTCGAAGCCTGCCCCCGGCACGCACCACTACCGCCGGCGGCACGACTGGCGTCCGCACCACCCCACGGCTTGTCGCGGTAGACGCCGGTTTTGCAACGTGGCGTGCAGGTGCAGGCTGTACCTCGCCGCACTGCTGCCCGGCGCCACCGCACCACACTTCGACAGCTCGCGCCCGATGCGACCGGCATCACCGGTCGGAGACTACGCCCAGGCGGGATCACGGCCGGTCAGGCCGAGGATGCGGTCCAAGGTGGGTGCGTCGGCCGGTACCGCCACCTCCGGTCCGTACATGCCCATCTCCCGCCCCTGCTCCACGCCGGCGAACACCGTGTGGTGCAGATGCGCCAGCAGGTCGGCGGGCAGTTCCAGCCGCTGTCCGGTCGCGACCGCCAGGTCCCAGCCGTGCAAGGCCAGCTCGCCGACGATCATGTCGCCCAGGACGGACGCGGGCAGCGTATGCGGCGTGCCCATGCTCGTCTCGCCCTCCCAGGCGCTCGGCGGCGCCCACGACGACGTGATGTCGTCCAGCAGGGCGAGCAGGCGGCCGCGCCAGTCGCCGGCCGCCAGGTCCACATCGGACTCGGCGGCCGCCGGCTGCGGAACGGACTCCTTGCGCCCGCCGCCGGCGAGCGACGGGCCCCAGAACAGGAGGTGGTTGACCAGTGCCCGCACGTCGTACTCCGTGCACGGAGTCTTGTCGGCGAGCTGGTCGTCGGTGATGGTGCGGGCGACTGCGGCCATGGCCTCGGCAGCGTTGGACAGATGCGACATGGCAGCGACGCTAGGCGGCCCGGGCCGGAGGAGTATTGAACAAACGCGACATACGCGCTGCCGTGGGGGGCGGGACGTTCGGGAGCTGCGGAGTGCGTGGACCAGATCCGGCCGCCCGCGTGGAGCGATTCGGCGATGGCCGGCGTGGAACCGAGGCCGAGTGCTTCACCCCGCGGCCCCACGCCGTTCGGCTCGCACCACGTCGTAACGCTGTAGCCATGCGAGCAGTTCGTCGTGGCGCAGTTGATACGCCGTTCCGGCCGACCTCAGCAGGCCGTGATCGTGGCACCAGCCCAGGAACGCGGCCAGGTGCCACGGCAGTCGGCCCCTGGTCGCGGCGATCACCCCCAGGTACTGGCGGGTGGTGATAGCCACGAAACCGGGGCCGGCGGCCAGGCCGCAGGCCGCGGCCGTCGCGGCGGCCAACGGCCACGGCACCCACAGCCAGTCGACGAAGAGCAGCGCGTACAGCGCCACGCCCGTCATCACGGCGCCCGCGACCAGCCCGGCCAACGCATCGTTGCGCAGCGGGGACAGCGGGGTGGGCACGCCCGGCGGATCCGGATCGGGGTCTCCCCCGCCCTTGTTCCGGGCCGCCCGCAGCCCCGCTCGTACCCCCACCACCAGACCGATCGCCCCGGCACCGCAGCCGGCGGCGAGCCCCACGAAGTCGCCGAGTTGGCCGGCCGTGGAGCCGGCGAGCGCCATGACGGCCAGAGCGGTCGGCGCCGCAGCGACGACCAGCCGGCCCCGGTCGACGTCGGCCCGCACCGAGAGAGCCAGGCCCAAGCCGAAGACGAACGCGAACGCGCCGCCGGCGGCCAGCGCAAACCCCTGCCCGAACAGCGGCGCCAGCGGCAGCATCAGAACCCCGCCGAGTACGGTGCCGAGCGCCACCCGGTTCCAGCCGAGCCTGCCGCGCAGTCGCTGGAACAGCATCCGGCGGGGCTGTACGTGGCGGCCCCGCGCCTCCCAGGCGGCGACCATCGGTGCCGGGGTCAGCAAGGCCAGCAGCACCGCTCCTGGAAGAGGGAGCGCGCCGTTGCGGCGCAGGCAGAGAGCCAGCAGGGCGAGGGCGGGCAGCCAGCAGGCCAGGGTGATTGCCACTGCGGCGTAGCGCGCGGCACGCGGCCCCGCCACCGGCCACAGGGTGTGGACCTCGAAGTCCCGCGACGACGTGAAGCCGCCGCCGTCGGTCGGTGCCGCGGTGCCCCCGCGCAGGCTCGCCGCGAGCAGGCTCAGCCACCGGGTCACGTCCCGCGCCTCGTACCGTTGGCGCCGCTCCGCCGGGTCAGCGCCGCACACGGTGGGGATCAGCGCTTCCAGGAGCGCAGCACGCACATCCTGCCGGGCCTGTGCGGAGTCCGGAACGCCCGCGAAGGAGCCGAGCTGGCCGGCTCCGGACTCCGACTGGGACACCAGCGACGCCAGCGTGAGCATCCAGGGAGATGTCAGCGCGGCGGCGGTGGCCGTTCCAGGGGCGAACAGCTCCTGCTCGATCGCCCGCAGCCGGGCCTGGTGCAACGCCCGCTCGACCAGGTAACGCCGGCCGTCCGTGGCGCCCACGGCCTCGATGCGGACCGTGGCGCAGTCCAGCAGGCGCTCGCCAGCCCGGCTGAGCCCCTCGTACTCGGTGCTCCGGCAGGTCACGACCAACGGCCCCTCGAACCGGTTGAGCTGGACGAGGACGGCGGCCGCCCTGGACCGGCCGCCACCCGGCGGGTCCAACTCGTCGAGGCCGTCCAGGACCGGCATGACCCTTCCGGTCGCCAGCAGTTGCCGTGCCGTTGTGTCGGAGCCGCCCAGGTAATCACGGGCCAGTCGCTCGGTGAACCAGTCGGTGAACGGCACGGTGATGTCCCACCCCGGCAGGCCCATGGGCACTGGGACCGGTCCTTCGCCGTCCAAGCGGTCGAGGAGTCGGTGGACCAGTTCGTAAGCGAGGAGGGTCTTACCGGCGCCCGGCCCGCCGGTGATGACGAGCCGCCTGGGCACGAGCGCCTCCACGTAGTCGGCGACACCGGCGAAGTCCCCTCTGGGCCATGCCCGTTCGGCATCCCTACCGCCCTGGAGGACGGTGCTGAAGGTGACGTTGATCGCCTTCGTGTCGTCGCCCAGCAGCTGCCGGCGCCGGCGCGTCACCTCGCCCAGCACGGCATCGGACAGCGCGGCCAGGGCGGCATCCCTGCCGTTTGGCGTACGGTGCGGGGAGCGTAACCGCGCTATCGACCACATCGCCACGATGCCCGCGAAGAACGAGCCGACCGTCCAGGCGAGGCCGGTGGACCTCGGGCCGAGCCGGGCGAACAGCAGAAAGGTCAGCGCACCGCCCAGAGCGGACAGCGGCACGTCCCGCAGCCGGTGCCGCCAGGTCGGCGGCGGCATGCTGACCGTCACGAGTCCGGGGCCGGTCCGCCGCTCGGGCGCCGGCCCGCCGATGTCCTCGATGACGAGGTGGACGCCGTACGTCTCCAGGGTCTGCCGGAACCCGGGCAGTTCCGCGAGGGCGGTGACCGGGACGGCGTCCAGTACGCCGGGGGCCACAGCCTTCTCCGCCCGGGTGACGGCCACCAGATGCGGCCCGCACAGGACCGCCGTCCCCGAGCCGCCGCGCCACCCCGCCCGCCCCGGCACGATGCCGGTGTCGACGTGCACCGTGAGCAGTCCGGATTTCATGGCGTGCAGCGGGTCCACATGGCCGCGCACCGGCATCGTGTCCCGCTCGTGCGCCGAGCGTCTGGCTGCGTCGGGGAAGCCGAGGCCGAGGCACGGGACACGGTCGCGGCCCACAATGCGCCCGAAGCGTACCGGCGGGCCGGGCGGCGGCCGCCACTGCGCGGCATTGATCCGCAGCAGCGCCGCGTCGGCGTCTGCGGGCAGCACCGGGCCGGGCAGCTCTGGCAGCCACACTACGTCAGCGGGCAGCCACTCCGTGCGTCCCAGCTCGCCGAGCTGCCGTATCTCGACCGCACCGCCTACCTGTGTGCCCTCCAGCACGTGACAGGAGGTCAGCACCAGGTCGTCACCGAGAACGTAGCCGCTGCCGGTATGCCGGCTGGCCGGGTTCCATATCTCGACGACCCTCGCCTCGTCCATCCGCCGCCCCGTCGATCATCCGCTGAGCTGCCGGTCCGCCGAAGCGGTCACAGCGGGCGCTGGGCGGACTCGCCGGCGATTCTCAGATCGCCGCCCTGGTCGTTCACCGGTTGCAGCGTGAGTTTTACGCGATGGGTCTGCGCTGCGCCGGCCGATCCGTGCGCCTCCACGGTCCAGGGCAGCACGAACACCTTGGCCTTGGCTCCGCCGTCTTTCCGGACCTCCACGGTGAACTCCAGCTCTACGGGACCGGTGGTGAACCGCACGGCCTCGTCCCGGCCCTCCTCCAGGGCGGCCTGTAGCTCGGAGCGGATGGCGCTGACGGTCTCCCCCAGCTCGGCCCACGGTTCCTGTGCCACTTCGTAACCCCCGGGAACGGACTGGACAGCGTGCTGCGGTACGGGAGTTGACACCGAGGAGGTGCGCCCCGAGCCGCCTGTCCGAACCGTACCGGACCACACCGGTCTGCGGAACGCGGTCGTGTCCCTCGTCGTGGCGCAGCGGATCACACGGCTGTCGCGTCGGTGGTGTTGTCGCGCGTCGGACGTTGTGGCAGGAGTCGTTTCTTGCGGGTTCTGCTGTGTGAAGGACTCTGACGTGAGCGCGGCTCCGGCTCCCTGACGTACGAGAAGCCGTTCCTCCTTGAGGAGATCCCATACGCCCTCGACCTCGTCGGGCACGCCCAGGACGACCGGCGCGACTACAACACGGTCCGACCCCGCGAGGCCCCCGCCTGGAACAGGCCCCACGACATCCACACCGGCGCCGCGGACCCGCTCGTCCCCCTCTCTTCGGCGGAGCCGCTGGGCCTCGCGCTGGAGGAGACGTGCTGCGTGGTGGTGGCTTCTACGCGTCGAGAGCTTTGGGCAGTTGGTTTCGGGAGGTGATGCCGAGTTTGGGGAAGATCTTGTAGAGGTGGGCGCCGACGGTGCGGTGGGACATGTGGAGGTGCCGGCCGATGTCGCGGTTGGTGAGGCCTTGGGCGGCGAGGCGGGCGATACGTACCTCCTGGGGGGTGAGGGTGGCAGGGCCGGGGGCGGTCTCGGGTGAGGGGTCGCCGGTGGCGCGCAGTTCGCTGCGGGCCTGGCCGGCCCAGTAGGTGGCGCCGAGGGGTTGCAGGAGGTCGAGGGCCAGTCGCAGGTGGGGGCGGGACTCGGTGGTGCGGCGGGTGCGGCGCAGGTGCTGGCCGTAGGTGAGGTGGAGTCGGGCGCGATGGTAGGGCCAGTCGGCCAGGCCGGGGGCGGCGAGTGCCGTGGTCAGCAGGGCTTCGACCTGGTGGTCGGGGGCGAGGTGGGCGCGGGCGTGGTTGACGGAGATGCGGAACGCGGCTGCGGTGGTGTGCGCGGTGAGGGGTTCGAGGCGGTCCAGGATGCGGCGGGCTTCGGGAACGCGGCCGGCAGTGCGGGCGGCGTCGGCGAGTTCGGCGATGGTGAAGAGTTCGATGCTGTAGTGGTGAACCGGGTCGGTGGGGTCGAAGAGGCGGGCGAGGCGGTCGAACGCCTCGTGGGCGTGTCCTGCGGTCAGGGCGTTGATGCCCAGGGCGCGGTGGGCGACGGCGCGCAGGTAGGGGGTGAGGTGGCGGTCGGTGAGGATCTCCTGGCCGAGAGCTTGGGCCTCGTCGTGCTGGGAGCGGTGGGCGGCGATGGTGATGCGGTGGCCCAGGGCCATCAGCCGCCAGACGGGTTCGTCGATGGCGGTGGCCAGGCGTTCGCATTCCCGGCTGTTGTCGAGGGAGCGGTCCCATTGCCCGACCCAGATGTCGGCGCGTGCCCAGACGCTCAGGAACCGGGCGAGCATCATGGCGCGGCCCTGGTCGCGAATGTGGGAGGCGGTCGCGGCCATGGCGGCGGCAACGGAGGGGTATTCGCCGAGGAGGCCTTCGATGGCGATAGCGTGGCTCATCTGCAGGGGGTCGAAGGGCGACTGCTCGCGGATGCGGGCAGCACGTTCCAGGACGGCCCGGCCGCGTTCGATCGGCTGGAGGCAGGCCAGGACCAGGACGGCGTTGCAGTCCTCCATGCGGGGGTCGAGGTCTGCGACGGTGGCGGCGAACCAGGAGCGCAGCTCGGCGGAGCTGCTGTGCATCCAGCAGCGCAGAGCCGCAGCCCACAGCAGGTTTCGTGACAGTTCGAGCTCGTTCGCCTGTCGGGCAGCGAGAGCATGGCCCACGAGGGTGCGGGTGAACAGCGGGTCATCGGCGGGCCGCAGACCGGCGAGTTCTTCCAGCAGGGCGCGGCGGGCCTGGTCCTTGGCACCCAGGTCGATCAGGCGGGTGCTGTCGAGCAGGGCAGCGGTCTTGGTCTTGCGGTCGGGCAGGTTGCAGGCCAGTTCGGCGGCGCGCAGCAGCTGGGCGGCCCGGTCGGCGTCGGTGGGGGCCAGGGTCGCGGCGCGTTCCAGGGCGTCGACCGCCACCGACAGGGCGCCGCGGGCGACGGCGCGGTCGGCGAAGGCGAGCAGGTCGTCGGTGATCTGCGGGGCGGGGCCCATGGCGGCGGTCGCACGGTGCCACACGGCCCGGTCGGGTTCGGCGGCCAGGACGGCGGCGAGCGCGGCATGGGTGGCGATACGTTCGGTCAGGGCGGCGTTCTGGTAGACCGCGGAGGCCACCAGGGGGTGGCGGAACCGCACGGCGGGACCGTCGGCGGTGACCAGGCCCGCGGCGACCGCCGGCTCGATGGCCTCCACTCCTGGTAGGGCGCCGGTGATCCGGGCGGCGGCGGCCAGGAGTTCGGGCAGGCGGCAGCCGCCGTCGGCGGCCAGGGCGAGCAGGACCGCACGGGTGGCCGGGGGGATGTCGGGCAGGCGGGCGGCGAAGGCCCGCTCCAGCCGGGCGCTGGTCGGCAGATGGGAGTGCAGGGGGCCATCGGTTCCGTCGGACTGCCGGACGGCGGCGGGCAGTTCGAGCAGGGCGAGGGGATTGCCGCGGGCGGTCTGCAGGATCCGGTCCCGGATGCGGAGCGGCAGGTCGCCGGCCTGCTGTTCCAGGAGCCGCCGGGAGGCGTCGGCGGGCAGCGGTCCCAGGCGCAGCTCGGGCAGGCCTGTGTCGGCGAACGGATCGTGGTGGCCTTCGCGGACCGTGGCCAGGACGGCGAGGGGTTCGCCGGCCAGCCGCCGGGCGACGAAGGCGATGACATCGGCGCTGGGCCGGTCGAGCCAGTGCGCGTCCTCGGCGACCACCAGCAGCGGGTTCAGCCCGGCCGCCTCCACCAGCAGGTCCAGGGCCGCGAACGCGACCCCGAACAGGTCCGGGACGACCGTGCCGGCCTGGCCGAGGGCGGCTTTCAGGGTCTGGCGCGGCTTGGCGGGCAGTGCCCCGTCGCGCAGCAGCGGCCACAGCAGCTGGTGCAGAGCCCCGAACGGCAGCCGGGCCTCCGCGGGAATCCCGTGGGCTGCCAGGACCGTCAGCCCGCTAGTGCGGGCTTGCCGCACCGCGGTGTCCAGTAGCGCGGACTTGCCGATTCCCGCCTCCCCGTGCAGTACCAGCGCCCCGGCGCCGCGCCCGACCGCGCCGACGAACTGCGCCAGTCGCGCCTGTTCGGCCTGCCGGCCGTGCAGCTCCTCCATCTCCCGGCCCCCTCTGGCTGTGCGGTCACCTGCTGCCTTGTTCGGCACCGGGGTCGACGATCGCTGATCACGGCGGGTGATAATCGACTCTCAGCGCACAGGAATGGACGTACGCATGGGAAGGGGTGGGGACTGTGCTCCTCGTGGACACCCGGCAGGTCGCCGCCCGGGACCGGGCCGAGGCCGTCACCGCCGCGCTGACGGCCGGCTGCGTCGCCTCCCGGATCGTGCACCAGGATCCCGCGGGCGAGGTCCACGCCTCGATGCACCTGTGGTCGATCGGACCGTGCAAGCTCGTCACCGCCCAGGCCACCAGCCTGCGCCAGACCCGCACCCCCAAGCACCTGCGCGGCGACGACCAGCCCGAGATGCTCGCGCTGGCGATGCACTCCCACGGCCTGGCCCATTACGACAAGGGCGGCCACCAGCAGGTCGTGCGCACCGGCGACCTCATGATCAACGACCTGACGTCGCCGTACGAGGTGAACTGGCCCGGCAACGGCGGCTCCAGCGCGTTCAACGTCAGCTACGACCTGCTCGGCGTGCCGGTCGACCTGGCCCGCCGCGCCACCCCGCTGCTGCACACATCCCCCCTGTACGGGCTGGTCCAGCACCACCTGGGCACATTGATCCGCCAGGCGCCGGTGCTGTCCGACGACCCGGGAGCCCCCGCCCTGGCCACCGCGACCGTCGAACTGCTGCGCGCGCTCGTCGTGTCGGCCGCCGCCGACGACAAGCTGGCCCGCCCGGTGCGGGCGGACACGCAGCTCACCCGGATCATGGCCTACGCACGGCAGCACCTGACGGACCCCGACCTGACCCCTGCGCGCCTGGCCGCGGTCCACCACCTGTCACAGCGCTCCCTGTACCTGCTGCTGCGCGCCGGCGGCATCAGCCTGGAGCAGTGGATCATCGCCCAGCGGCTGGAGGGCGCTCGCCGCGACCTGGCTGCCGCGGGCAAACGCCACCGCACCATCGCCGCGATAGCCCGCACCTGGGGATTCACCGACCCGAGCTACTTCACCCGCCGCTTCCACCGCGCCTACGGAGTGCTGCCCAAAGACTTCCGGGCGGCGGCACGGTCAGCCGACTGATGCCCGCGCAGTCATCGCCTTCCTAACGTCCGGGGCATGACCTTCACCCATGACCTCGAACAGATCACCCGGGCCAATGCCTCGGGGCGGCCGCCGGTGGTGTTCGTGCACGGCCTGTGGCTGCTGCCGGGCAGCTGGGACCGGTGGGCTGCCCTGTTCGCCGACGCCGGCTACGCGCCGGTCCTGCTCGGCTGGCCCGACGACCCCGACAGCGTGGACGAGGCCCAGGCCCACCCGCAGGTGTTCGCCGGCAAGAGCGTCGGGCAGATCGCCGACCACCTGGCCGACCTCGTCGGCCGTCTGGAACGCGCCCCGGCACTGGTGGGCCACTCCTTCGGCGGACTGCTCGTGCAGATCCTCGCCGGCCGTGGCCTGTCCCGGTCCACCGTCGCGATCAGCCCCGCCCCCTTCCGCGGCGTCCTGCCGCTGCCGTTCGCCGCGCTGCGCTCCTCTGCGCCGGTCCTGGGAAATCCGGCCAACCTGCACCGGGCCGTGCCCCTGACCTACGACCAGTTCCGGTACGCCTTCGCCAACGCCGTCACCGAGGACGAGGCGCACGAGCTGTACACCGCCTACTGCGTGCCGGGTGCCGGAAAGCCGATCTTCCAGGCGGCCACCGCCAACATCAACCCGTGGACCGAGGCCAAGGTCGACACCGGCAACCCCGGGCGGGGCCCGCTGCTGGTGATCACCACCGACCACGACCACACCGTACCGCCCGCGATCGCCCAGGCCGGCTACACCAAGCAGGCGCGCAACCCCGGCGTCACCGAGATCGTCGCGGTGCCCGGACGCGGGCACTCCCTCACCATCGACGCCGGCTGGCGGCAGGTCGCCGACACCGCGCTGGCCTTCCTGCGCCGCTCCCTGTAAGCCGCGCCGCCCGCCCGTTCGCACACAGCGGACCGATTCCCGCCACCTTGCAAGGAGAACCCAGATGAGCACGTTCACCGTCTCCGACGGCACCACGATCCACTACACCGACTGGGGACAGGGCCGGCCCGTGGTGTTCAGCCACGGCTGGCCGCTGTCCGGTGAGGCATGGGCCGAGCAGATGCGGCTGGTCGCCGAGCACGGCTTCCGCGCCATCGCCCACGACCGTCGCGGCCACGGGCGCTCCGACAACGGCTGGACCGGCCACCGCATGAACACCTACGCCGACGACCTGGCCCAGCTCATCGAACACCTCGACCTGCACGACGCCGTCCTGGTGGGGCACTCCACCGGCGGCGGCGAGGTCACCCGCTATCTCGGCCGCCACGGCACCGCCCGCACCACCAGGGCCGTCCTGCTCGGCGCCGTCCCCCCGCTGATGCTCCAGACCGAGGCCAACCCCGGCGGCCTGCCCCGCTCGGCCTTCGACAGCATCCGCGACGGCGTCGCGCGCGACCGCGCCCAGTTCTACGCCGACCTTGCCATCCCCTTCTACGGCGCCAACCGCGAGGGCCACACCGTCTCCGAGGGCGTACGCCACGACTTCTGGCGCATCAGCATGCAGGCCGGGCTGAAAGCCGCCTACGACTGCATCGCCCAGTTCTCCGAGACCGACTTCACCGACGACCTCAAGAGCATCGACATCCCGGTCCTGGTCGCCCACGGCGACGACGACCAGATCGTCCCCATCGGCGCCGCCGGCCTGCGCTCGGCCGAACTCCTCAAGGACGCCACCCTGCGCGTCTACCCCGGCGCCCCGCACGGCCTGGTCGGCTCCTTCAAGGACGCCTTCCACGCCGACCTCCTCGCCTTCATCAACGCCTGACACCCCCCGCTCCCGTAGTCCCGCCGCCACCGGCGGCGGGACCCCCGGTCAACAGGAGAACACCATGCCCCGCACCTCACGCCGCCGCAGCGCGATCACCGCGCTCTCCCTGGCAACCGCCCTGGCCTGCGCACCGCTCACCACGGCGACCGCCGGCCCCGCCCGCACCACCGCCAAGCCGACCATCGTGCTGGAGCACGGCGCGTTCGCCGACGCATCGGGCTGGAACGCCGTCGCCACCACCCTGCAAGCCGCCGGCTACACCGTCATCGCCCCCGCCAACCCCCTGCGCGGCCTGTCTCAGGACGCCGCCCGCCTCACCTCCCTCCTGGCCTCCATCGACGGCCCCGTCGTCCTGGTCGCACACTCCTACGGCGGCGCGGTCATCACCCAGGCCGCAGCGGGAAACCCCCACATCACCGCCCTGGTCTACATCGCCGCCCTGATGCCCGACACCGGCGAGAACCTCGGCGCCCTGGCCGCCCGCTCCACCGACTCCCAGCTCACCCCCGCCCTGCGCCCCCTGCCCTACACCGACCCCGACGGCGCCCAGGGCGCCGAACTCAGCATCGACCCCGCCCAATTCCGCGCCGTCTTCGCCGCGGACCTGCCCGCCGCCCGCACGCGCCTCCTGGCCGCCGAACAACGCCCCATCGACGCTGCCGCCTTCACCGCCACCGCCACCGCCGCGGCCTGGCACACCATCCCGACCTGGGCACTGATCGCCCGCCAGGACAAAACCCTCGGCGCCGACCTCGAACGCTTCGAAGCCAAGCGCGCCGCGGCCCACACCGTCGAGATCGACAGCTCACACGCCGCACCGATCTCCCACCCCGCTGCCGTCACCGCCCTCATCCTCGCCGCCGCCCGCACCACCAACTGAACCGCCGCGTGATGGGCCAACGGCGACAGCCGCGTGATGCCCTCCTCGCGGACCCAGGCGCCCTCAGCGCGCAACTGGTCCAGGGCGGCGTTCATTTAGCGGGTGGTGGCCCTTCCCGAGCGCCGGGCGCCTCGGAATGTGACATGAATCCCGCGGATGTGATGTAGCCCATATCGCCGGCCCGCGATGTCACGGTCCGCGGTCCAGGTCCCCTCTTTGACCGCGTAATCGGCACACGAAGGGGAGCCCCGGTCGGGTGCGGCGTAGCGCGGCAACCCCAGCGCCCGTGGCGCTGCCCGGGTCCTCCCCCTCGCTGCTGGACGCCGCGCCCGCCCTGCCCCCGCGTGCGTAGCGAAGACCATGTTCCGGAAGGCATACCTCCCATGGCAGTAAAGGACGCCCGACAGTCCTTCCTCGCGACGGGCCGCGGCAAGCTCACGCTGGCCTTGCTGTGCGCCATCGCGTTCCTCGACTTCATCGACGCCTCGATCATCAACGTCGCCCTGCCGGCCATTCGGAGCGACCTGGACTTCTCCGTCCAGAACCTCCAGTGGGTGCCGAGCGGCTACCTGCTCACGTACGGCGGCTTCATGCTGCTCGGCGGACGGCTCGCGGACCTGCTCGGACGGCGCCGCATCGTGGTGACGGGGACCGTGCTGTTCTCGCTCTCCTCGGTCATCGGCGGGGTCGCGAACTCCTCCGGGATGCTGATCGGCGCACGGCTCGCGCAGGGCGCGGGCGCCGCCCTGATGCTTCCAGGTGCCCTGTCCATCCTGACGACCATGTTCAAGGAGGGCGGTGACAGAACCAAGGCGCTCAGCGTCTGGGGCGGCGTCGCCGGCGGTGCGTCAGCGGCCGGTGTGCTCCTCGGCGGACTGCTGACCGACGGACCCGGCTGGCGCTGGGTCATGTGGGTCAACGTCCCGGTCTGCGTGCTGGTGATCGCCGGGCTGTTCCTGCTGGTCGAGGGCGACCGGCGCACCTCGCGGCCGGCGAACTTCGACATCCTCGGAACCCTGCTGGTCACCAGCTCCGTGCTGCTGCTCGTCTTCACCCTGGTGAAGGCGCCGGACGTGGGCTGGGGTGCGACCCGTACGCTCGGCGGCCTCGCAGGCGCCGCGGTGATCACGGGCGCATTCCTGATCAACGAGCAGCGCGTCAAAGACCCGCTGCTGCCGCTGTCGATCTTCCGGATCAAGGGGCTCGGCGCCGCGGACTTCACCCAACTGGTCGCCGTGGCGGGGTTCCTGTCGATGTTCTTCTTCCTCAGCCTCTACATGGAGAACGTCCTCGGCTACTCACCGATGGAGACCGGCTCCGCCTACCTGCCGCTGTGCGTCGGTGTCGGCATGGCGGCGGGCATCGCGTCCCAGCTGATCCCGCGGATCGGGACGCGGCCACTGCTGATCGTCGGGCTGCTGCTCGCCGGCGGCGGCATCTTCTGGCTGTCGCGCATCCCGGTGGACGGTCACTACCTGGGCGACCTGCTGCCCGGGCTGATGGTCACCTCCTTCGGTCTCGGCTTCGCCTTCGTGTCGATCACCACCGCGGCCAACGCAAACGTGGAGCCCGAGCGCGCCGGGCTCGCCGCGGCGCTGCTCAACGCCTCGCAGCAGATCGGCGGGGCGCTCGGGCTGGCGATCTTCTCCGCGGTCGCCACGTCGCGCACCGAGGATCTGGTCGCGGAGCAGGCGCCCATGCCCGAGGCCCTCACCTCGGGTTTCTCCCGGGCGTTGCTGGTCAGCAGCTTCTTCCTCTTCGCCGCGGCGATCGTGGCCCTGCGAGCCGCCAACAGCCGCGGTGAGGCGGCGGAGACGCCCGCCGTGGCGACGACCTCGGAGCCCGTCCCCACCGGGTGACCCGGCTCGCGGCGCCCCCGGTCCGCCACGGATGCCGCCGGCTGACTCCCGGTACTGCTTCGCCCCGCCGATGACACGGCGGGGCGCTGCACGCGTCCTGGTGGCTCCACACCTACGACCACCACCGCGTACACACCGCATTCAAAGGCCAACCACCCGCCACCCGCGTCCCCGACCTCGCAGGGCAATACCACCAGGGCAGATCTATGCTGGGACGAGTGGCGCTCGGGGGAACAGAGGGCGCCACACAGGGCCGCGCAGCGCGTCGACGCATCTGCTGTCGGCAGGGATTCAGCGGGGGGCCAGGGGCCAGGGGGCTCGGGTGCGCCGTAGGGCGGACCGGGTGCCCGGGCCGGCGCAGTCGGCGTCCGCGAGACCACATGCCTGAGGCAGAAGGGGTCAGCGATGGAGGTCGAAAATTCTGTATGCCTGGTAACAGGAGCGAACCGCGGCATAGGGAGAGCCTTCGCACGCGTGCTGCTGAAGCACGGCGCTGCGAAGGTCTACGCGGGCGCCCGCGATCCGTCGACCGTCACCGATGAAGGCGTGACCCCACTGCGCCTGGACGTGACCAAGCCCGAGGATGTCGAAGCCGCCGCTGCGGCCGCCGGCGACGCCACCATCGTGATCAACAACGCGGGGGTGTTCGGCGACGGGACACTGCTGGAGGGCTCCTTCGACGGCGCCCGCCAGGCCTTGGACGTGAACTTCTTCGGGACCTGGGCCGTCTCCCGCGCGTTCGCACCCGTCCTGGCCCGCAACGGTGGCGGCGCCCTGGTGAACATGCTCTCCGTGGCGTCATGGGTCGGACGGCCGGACTGGCCCGGATACGCGGCTTCCAAGGCCGCGCAATGGTCGCTGACCGAAGCGACCCGCCAGGGCCTGAGTGACCAGGGCACCCTGGTGATCGGCGTGCACTCCGGCTTCGTGGACACCGACCTCGCCGCATTCACCGACGCGCCCAAGATCGAGCCCGCCGACGTCGCCGAGCAGACCGTCGAAGCCCTGAAGACCAACTCACCAGAAGTACTCACGGATGATGCCACCAGGAAGGCCAAGGCCGCTCTGTCCGAACCGCCTGTCCCCTTCCGCTGATTCCTGATGTCGTTCGCCAACGGCCGGTCCTCCCGGGACTCCTTGTACTGCTCGGGCAGGAGGGCGTCCTTGTCCGCCTGCACGTAGTGTGCGGAAATGACGAGAAGCGAGCGCATCGCGGACCAGTTGGACCGGCATTGGCACAAGAACCTGCGGCCGCGGCTGCACGGTCTTGCCGACGAGGAGTACTTCTGGGAGCCGGTGCGTGGCTGCTGGAGCATCCGCCCACGTGGCACGTCGGCCGCACCGACGTCGGCAGGTTCGGGGGAATGGACGATGGACTCCGCGTCCCCTGACCCGGTGCCGGCGCCGGTGACCACGATTGCCTGGCGGCTGGCGCACATCATCGTCTCCTGCCTGGGCTACCGGGTCGGATGGCACTTCGGCGGCCAGGACGTCGGCTCCCGGACATTCGCCTACGCGGGGACCGCTGACGAGGCGCTGAAACAGCTCGATGAGATGTACGGGAGATGGAACGCGGGGGTCCGCGAGCTCTCGGACGCCGACCTGGAGAATCCGCCCCCGGCGGGTCCCGAGCGGTTTCCCATGGAGGGCATCGTCCTGCACGTCAACAGGGAGCTGATCCATCACGGCGCCGAGATCTCCCTGCTGCGCGACCTCTACCGCTGGCAGGACGGAGCCGTACCGCGCCGCATATGACTTTCCGGTCAACGGATCGGTGTGGCACCGCCTGCGGTTCGCACATGGCGGTACGTCGCACGGGACACCCGTGCGACGTACCGATCATGCCGGACGTGCGGAGGCGGTCGCCTGGAGCGGCGCGAGTGACCTACGTGGCCGGCACCCCGCTGACGACAGCCGCGGTGCCCTTGGTCACGACCAGCTGCACGCTGGTGACCGATCCTTCGAGCCGGCTGTCGCCCGCGTAGGAGACCGTGAGGGAGTGCGTGCCCACCTTGAGCGTGCGCGGCAAGGAGACCGTGGCTGCGCCGCCGGCGGTCAGGGCCGAACTGCCGAGGGTGGTCGTGCCTTCCTTGATCGTCACTTGTCCCGTCGGGATGAGGGAGGCGACACCGGTGACTGTCACGGCGACTTGCGGCACGTGGCCGTACGGGGTGCTCGCCACCGTGGCGACGACCGTGCTGGCGCCCTTGGCCGCGCCGACGGCCACGAGCGTGGCGTTCAAGGTCGTCGTCTTGCCTGCGGTCACCGAACTGCTCAGCACCAGCGGCTGGTAGCCGTCCCGTGCGACGACGATCTGCAGGGTCTTGTTGCCCTGGTCCAGCCACTGCGAGTAGTGGCCGTTGCTGTCCGTCCGCAACGTCCAGCTGTCGAGGGCGCCGTTGACCTGGATCGTCGCGCCTGCCAGCGGCGCCGCCACGGAGCCGTTCCAGGAGTACACGGTGCCGGTGAGCTTGCCCCAGCTGGACGGCGCAGCCACGGTCAGGGTGACCGGGACCGGTGCCTGCCCGTACGGGGTGTCGCTGACCAGGGCGAGCGAGGCGGTGTAGGTGCCGGGCTGGGTGATGGTCGCGGCGTCGAGGGTGACGGTCACCGTGCCGGTCTCGCCCGGCGCCAGCGAGATCTTGCTGGCGCTCTCACTCAGCCAGCTGACGCCGGTCGCCTCGGCCTGGTCGTAGCCGGGGAGTACCGCGGCCCAGGTGACCGGCGGGTTGAGGCCGCCGAGGCCACCGCCGACCTGGTAGACGCCCAGCGCGCTGCCACCGCGGTAGACGGCGTTCATCGCGTTGGGCAGTGCGCTCCAGCTGCCGGCGACGGGGTCGTAGGCGTAGCCGGCGTTGGTGCGCTCGGTGCTGTGTCCGGTGATGCCACCGGAGACCAGCAGCTTGCCGTTCGCAGACGCATAGGCGGATCCCCACAGGTCGATCGGCAGACTGGGCATCTTCGCCCAGGCGTGCTGCGCCGGGTCGAAGGAGAAGGCGTCCGCCGTGCCGTTGGCCTGGTTGCCGCCCGCGCAGTAGAGGATGCCGTTCACGGCTCCGCAGGAACCCCAGGCTGCGGCCTCGGGATAGTCGGGTGCTGAGCTCCAGGTGTTCGTGGCCGGATCGTAGACCGAGACCTGGCCGCTGCCGCAGGCGCTCTCCCCGCAGCCGCCGACGACGTAGAGCTTGCCGTCGAGCACGGCGCTGGCGGCTCCCGCCAGGGGGTGCGGGGCGGAGGCTCCGGTACTCCAGCTGTCGGTGGCCGGGTCGTAGATCTCCAGCCTGGGGTCCAGTCCCCCGCCGGCCTGCCATCCGCCGGCGACGTAGATCTTTCCGTTGATCAGGCCGTGCGCGCCCGCGTAGCGGCCGTCGGAAGCGGCGGCGTGCGTGGTCCAGGCCCCGGTGGCGGGGTCGTACACGTACACCGAGTTGAGGATGCCGGTGTCGGACAGGCCACCGATGGAGTAGACCTTGCCTCGGTAGGTCTCGACCATGTTGTCCTGGACTGGGACCGGGTAGTCCGCGATGGGGCTCCAGGGCTCACCGGAGGCTGCCGCCGGGCGGACCGGCAGGTCCGCCGTCTTGGTGGTGCCGCCCTGGCCGGTCCTCGCTGCGGAGTAGGGCGAGTAGCTGCCGGGCACCCGCTGGAGAGCGGGGCCCGTGCCCGTCGCCTGTGCGGTGAAGGCACCCGTCCGCTCGGTGAGTTCGGCGTTCGCCGTGGCAGTGCCGTTGTTGGTCACGGTCAGGCTGACCGTGGTCTTGCCCTGCCATGCGAGGGACTTGCTCACCGAGCCCGGAGTGACGGCCAGCCGGCCGGCCTTGAGCGCGAAGTCGTGCCGTACCGCCTTGTCGGCCGCCAGGGTCACCGAGGCGCTCGCGGAGCTGTAGTCGGCCCTGGTGGCGGTGACGTTCTGCGCTCCGGTCGCCGGGACGAACGTCGAGTAGAAGCCGGGCTGCAGTGCCGGGTCCACCGTGGTGCCCAGGGTCTGGGCGTCGGTGGCGGGGTCCGTCGCGACCTCGACCTGGGCGCCGGCCAGGCCCTTGCCGGTGTTGGTGTCGGTGACCTGTCCCTGCACGAGGGCACCCTGGATCGGCACGCAGCCGGAGTCGCCGATGAAGACGTTGTCCAGTTCCCACCAGAGGGCGTTGCTGCCGGTGAAGTGGAACCGGACCTGAACCGCGGACTTGTGGGCGGCCTGCGGGAGTTGCACCGCGAAGTGGTCCAGGGCGAAGTTGGTGTCGTAGTGCCAGACGCTGGACCACGTCTGGCCGCCGTCGGTGGTCACCTCGACGTCGGCGGTCGAGTTGCTGAGCGTGGAGGCGTAGTCGGAGTTGAACTCGACGGCGGGGGCGGCGTCGTCGGACATGTCGACAACCGGGCTGACCAGTGAGGTGTCCATGGCCGCGGTGCCGACGAACCGGCTGTCGGCCACGGCGAAGCCGCCGGAGCTGTCCCCGCCGGCCCAGTTGCCGCGCGCGCCGGGATTGTCGAACCGCCACGGCCCGTTGCCGGTCGCGTCGGTGACCGTCCAATCGGCCGGTGCCGTGGTGGCGTCGAAGGTCTGCCTGGCGCCATCGTGCTTCCGGGTGTACCCCGCGGCGGTGCAGCCGGTCGCGTCGACGGGCACGGCGACATCGTCGGTGACGTCCCCGTCCGCCACCGAGACCGACGAGTCGGTCGCCTGGTAGCCGGCCTCGGTCGCGGCGACATGGAGGGTGTAGTCGGTGTTCTTGGGCAGCTTGACGCTGTAGGCGCCGGTGTAGGGGTCGGTGTAGACCGTGCCCGGCATGCCGTCGACGGTGATCCTCGCGTACAGCGGGTAGCCGTGCCCGGAGCCGTCGGTGACGGTGCCGCTGACCGTGGAGGTGGGCAGCGAGTCGAGCGAGAAGCTCTCGGTGGCGCTGCCGCCGTCGGTCACGCTGATGCCGGTGCGGGTCTGGGTGCCGTAGCCGAAGTCACTGACCTGCACCGTGTAGGTGCCGGGCGCCGCGGTGATGCTGAAGGCGCCGGTGGCGTCCGTGGTGTCGGTGTAGTCGCCCATCGTGACCGTGGCGCCGGCCAGCGGCTCGCCGTCGGTCTGGCTGGTGACGGTGCCCGACACGGTGCCGTGCGGGCCGGTGCGGAAGGCTGCGAGGCCGTCGGGGGTGCCGAGGCCGGTCGGGCCGTCGTAGCCGGCCGTCGCGGTGCACCAGTAGGCGGGGTCGCAGCTGCCGTTGGAGCCGGTCGTCACGTCGTTGATCGCGGAGGTGTTCTGGTACGGGTAGGAGTTGGGGTAGGTCCCGTCGGCGGGCGTGCCCGCGTCGGCGTAGACGCTCGCGATGATCGGCGCGGAGGCGCTGGTCCCGCCGAACTCCAGCCAGCCGCTGACCTGGTACGAGTCGTAGACCGCGACTCCGGTGGCCGGGTCGGCGACCGCGGAGACGTCCGCCACGGTGCGGTGGGCGCAGCCGGTGTCCTTCTGGAAGGCCGGCTTCGGCTCGATGGTCGAGCAGCCGCTGCCCGGCCCCTGGGTGGAGCCGTGCCAGACCGACTCGGTCCAGCCGCGCGCGCTGCTGTCAGCGACCAGTGAGGTTCCGCCGACGGCCGTCACATGCGGGGAAGCGGCGGGGTACCCGACGCCATAGGCGTTGTCGCCGGTGCTGGCGGTGAGCACCACCCCGGGGTGGTCGAAGTACTGCGTGTCGGCTTGCAGGTCCGACTCGTCCTCGCCGCTGCCGGGCGCCGCGCTGTAGTTCGACCCGTACGAGTTGGATACGTACTTGGCGCCGAGGGCGACCGCCTCGTTCACCGCGGTGCCCAGGTCGTCGGTGCTGGGCGTGTCCGCCTCGACCAGGAGGATGTGGGCGTTCGGCGCCGCCGCCGAGACCATGTCGAGGTCCAGGGAGATCTCCTGCGACCAGCCCGGGTCGGGTGTGGGCAGGTCGTCGGTTCCGCCGCGCTGGGAGACCTTGGTGAAGCACCCGTTGTCGGTCGTGCAGGCAGGAAGTCCGTACTGCTGCCGGTAGACGGCGAGGTCGGCCTCCGCGTTGGGGTCGTCGTAGGCGTCGACGATGGCGACGGTCTGGCCCGCGCCGCCGTTGGCGGGGAGCTTGTAGGCGCTCTGGAGGTCGGAGGGGCCGTAGCCGGCCGGGACGGTGTCGACCTCGAGCAGGCCCTTGATGCCCTTGACGTCGGTGCGCCGGAAGGCGAAGCAGGACATCTGACCTGGCTTGGGCTTGTCGCAGGCCCGGGCGGTGGACGGGGCGGTGCCGGCCGCGGGCGCGTTCGCGACCCGGGGCTTGGCGGAAACATGCGTGCCTGAGGCGGTCTGCGGCGCGGCGAAGGCCGCCTGGGCCGGCAGCAGGGCGACGGCGGTGATGGCCACCGCGGCCGCTCTGACACGTATGGGAATGCGTCTGCGCATGGGAAGGGGACCCCAGATCTTCGTGAAGTACGCGGGAGGCGACGACCGCGATGGTGGGCGGCGGAGTTCACTCTCTGTTCCTCCGCCGACCGTCACAAGGTCGATGAACTTCGGATACGGGAAGGTGCGCAGATGAGAAGCAGCCTTTCCCGGAACCTGGCGCGACGCCGGGAGCGGACAGGGGGGTGGACATCGGGTGCTTCCGTTGTACTATGCACCGAATCAGGGAGGCGGCAGCGGAAGGGATCGGATCTGCTGCCCGCACGTGCAGCCATGGAGGCCCCTTGTTCACCCCGGAGTCGCGGCCCGGCCTCGCCGCTCTCGGTCTGGGACCTGTGGCCGAGCGCGTGTACGTCTTCCTGGTGGAGGCCGGCACCGGCCAGACGTCCACCGCTGTCGCGCAGGACGTCGGCATCCCGCTCTCTCTCGTCGGCGAGGCGCTGGTCCTGCTGGAGGACCAGTTCCTGATCGTGCGCTCTCCCACCCAGCCCCCGCAGTACAGTGCTCGGCCCCCGGAGCTGGCCCTGGACTCCCTTGTCCTGCGGCGGGGCGACGAACTCGCCCAGGTCCGCCTGTACGCCAAGGAACTGCAGAGCCGCTACCGCGAGTTCGGCGGCCGGGGCGCGCCTGCCGACCTGCTGGAGGTCGTGGTCGGCGAACGCCAGGTGCTGCGGCACTACGCGCATCTGCTGGACAGCGCGAAACGGGAACTCTCCGTCTTCACCATGCCCCCGTACGTCGTGCCCGGCCGACGGCAGGACGTCGACCAGGTACTGCGCAGCGAACGCGAGGGGATCCGGCGGGGCGTCCACTACCGGACCGTCTACGACAGCAGGGCGGTCGACGACCCGTTCACGCTGGGAGTGGCCCAGGACAGCGTCGCCCTCGGCGAAGAGGCGCGGCTCATCGGCGAACTGCCCATGAAGCTCCTGCTGATGGACCGCACCATCGGGTTCGTCCCGCTCCGGACCGAAGACCCCGGGGCCGGCTCGCTCATCGTCCGCCCCTCACCGCTCCTGGACGTCCTGATCGCGCTCTTCGAGAGCATCTGGATACGCGCGGTCCCGATGGGGCCGCTCGCCGATCCCGGGCGCCCGGCCGAGCTGGACGAGCGCGCCCAGCGGGTCCTGCTGCTGATGTCGAGCGGGCTGAAGGACGAATCCATCGCCAGGGCACTGGGCACCAGCCGGCGAACGGTGCAGAAGCATGTCAGCTCGATCATGGAGACGCTGGGCGCAAGGACCCGCTTCCAGGCGGCCCTGCTCGCCCGCGATCGGGGCTGGGTCAAGCCGTCCGACACCGACGCCGGGTAACTGCCCCGGTCCGACGGCAGGGTGCGCCCCTCGCCGAGGGCCGCCCTCCCGAAGTGCGGTAACGGCCCGGTAACTCCTTCCCGGCAACCTTGCCGATCAGTCGGCGGAACCACCGCCGGCGTATGCGGCAGCGTGGCGATCCGGTCTTCTGCTGCCGCGTCATGGCCGCAGTCCGTCAGCCGAAAGTCCGCGTGGACGCTGACCCAGCCCACCCGCGGGCCCACCCGCACGAGGCGCAGCGCTGTCGAGACCCGCCGGCCACGTCCGTTCCGAGGAGGAACCTTGCGCAACACGAGAGGCCCGGCACGCCGCGGCCCAGCCGCCGCACTCGGCGTCGGGCTGGCGCTCGTCCTGGGCCTGTGCCAGCAGATACCCGCAGCGGCGACCCCGCCGAGCCCGGGTGCGGCGACTCCGGCCACCGCCCCCACCGTCCATGTGTGCGCGGCGCCGAAAACAGGCGAGGCCGCCTGCATGGCGCTGCGCCGCACCGACGTCACCGCCCGCGCCGGTGTGGTGCCGATGGCGCTGCCCAGCGGCTACGGCCCCGCCGACCTGCACTCCGCCTACGGGCTGCCCGCCACCGGGACCGGCACTCCGACCGTCGCGGTCGTCGACGCCTACGACGACCCGAACGCGGAAGCCGATCTCGCGGTCTACCGCGCCCAGTACGGGCTCCCGGCCTGCACCACCGCCAACGGCTGCTTCCGGAAGACGGACCAGCGCGGCGGCAGCAGCCACCCCGCGGCCAACCCGTCCTGGGCCGGTGAGATCTCCCTCGACCTCGACATGGTCTCCGCGGTCGCGCCCAACGCGCATATCGTCCTCGTCGAAGCCGACTCCGCGCTGCTGACCGACCTGGCCGCGGCCGAGAACACCGCGGTGCTGCTGGGCGCCGGGTACGTGTCCAACAGCTACGGCGGCAGCGAGCAGCCCGCGGTCACCTCCCTCGATCCCGCGTACGACCACCCCGGCGTCGTCATCACCGCCAGCACCGGGGACTCGGGCTTCGGATCCTCCTATCCGGCGACCTCCTCGCACGTCACCGCGGTCGGCGGCACCACGCTGGCCCGCGACTCCAGCACACGGGGCTTCGCCGAGAGCGCCTGGAGCCTGGGCGGCAGCGGCTGCTCCGCCTACTTCGCCAAGCCGTCCTTCCAGCACGACAGCGCCTGCCCGAAGCGCTCGGAGGCCGATGTCTCCGCAGTCGCCGACCCGGCCACCGGCGTCGCGGTCTACGACTCCTACGAGGAGACCGGCTGGGGCGTCTTCGGCGGCACCAGCGCCGCAGCCCCGATCGTCGCCTCCGTGTACGCGCTGGCCGGGACACCGCAGAGTGGCACCTATCCCAACTCCTACCCGTACCAGGACATCGCCGACCTGCACGATGTCACCAGTGGCAGCAACGGCGGCTGCGGCGGCGGCATCTGCACGGCCGGCAGCGGCTGGGACGGGCCCACCGGCCTGGGCACCCCGTCAGGCCTCGCCGCCTTCCGCGCACCCGGCGAGCAGGGCCAGGTCAGCGGAAAGGTCACGGACTCCGTCACCGGCAACCCGGTGTCCGGAGCGACGGTCGCGGTCGGCGACGCCACCGCGACCACCGGAGCAGACGGCGGCTACCGCCTGACCCTGCCCACCGGTGACCAGACCCTTGCGGTCAGCGCCTTCGGATACGGGCAGAAGACCGCCACCACGACCGTGTCCCAGGGCGCGGACACCGTGATGGACTTCACTCTCGTCCCCCAGCCGAAGGCGTCGGTCTCCGGCACGGTCACCGACGGCTCCGGCCAGGGCTGGCCGCTGTACGCCGCGATCACCATCCCGGGACGCCCGGGCGCACCGATCTACACCGACCCGCTGACCGGCAAGTTCTCCGTCGACCTGCCCACCGGCACCTCCTACACCCTGCACGCCGCCGCGGTCGCCCGCGGCTACCGGCCGCTCGACCAGACCGTGGACCTGACCTCGGCGGGCACCAGCCCGGTCACCGCGGACCTGAAACTCGGCATCGACCAGGACCTCTGCTACGCCCCGGGCTACGCGGCGGACTACACAGGCGGCCACTCGGACTTCGAGGGCGGCTCGTTGCCCGCCGGTTGGACCGTCACCAACTCCACGGCGCTCGGCGGCTGGGCCTTCGACGACATCAGTCAGCCCAACCAGACCGGTGGGACCGGCGGCTTCGCGATCGTCGACGCCAAGAAGCTGGGTCTGGGCGCCGGCATCCAGAGCGACCTCGACTCCCCCGTCTACGACCTCACGAACGTGGACGACCCGGTCATCGGATTCCACTCCGACTACTACGAGATGTACGGCAACGGCGTCTGGGTCTCCCTCAGCACCGACGGCGGCACCACCTGGACCCAGGTCTGGAAGGCCAACGACGGCCGCGGCCCGAAGCTGGAGACCATCCCGGTCCCGCAGGCCGCGCACCAGAGCGACGTCCGCATCCGCTTCCACTACGGCCTCAGCACCTCCTGGGACTACTGGTGGGCCATCGACGACGCCTTCGTCGGCACCCGCAGCTGCGATGCGCAGACCGGCGGCCTGGTCGCGGGCACGATCACCGACGCCAACACCGGGGCTGCGCTGAACGGAGCCAAGGTCACGGTGGACGGCGCGAGCGTCACTTCAGCGCCCGACCCGGGGCAGGGCGACGGCTTCTACCAGCTGTTCGTCCCGGCCACCGGCGACCGGCAGTTGACGGCGAGCGATGCGCACTACGCCACCGCCACCAGGACGCTGACGGTCAGCCGGAACACCCCCGTCCTGGGCGACGCGGCGCTGACCGCGGGCCGCATCACCGTGAAGCAGACCGGCCTCAGCACCCTCGCCACCCTCGGCGGGAAGGAGTCCACGCAACTCACCGTCAGCAACACCGGCAGCGCGCCGGCCGCGGTGACGATCCACGAGCGCGGCGCCGCCTTCACGGCCGACGCGGCCAAGGCCAACAGCACCGGCCAGGACCGGACCGGCGCCCCGCTGAAGCAGGTGAAGGGCACCTTCTCGCCGCTCTCCCCGACCGGGGCCGCCGCGGCCCAGGCCTCGCCGTCCAAGGCCGCGCCCGAGGCCGCACCCGCCGACGCCTCCTGGTCATCTCTCGCCGACTTCCCCACAGCGGTCATGGACAGCAACGCCGGCACCTACCAGGGCAAGGTCTACTCCTTCGGCGGCGCCAGCTCGGCAACGGCAAGGGACACCGGCTACGTCTACGACACGCAGAGCGGGAACTGGACCGCCACCGCCACGATGCCCGAGCCCCGCGACGCGGGAGCCGGCGCGTTCATCGACGGCAAGTACTACCTGACCGGCGGCTGGGGCAACAGCGGCCCCACCCTCACCACCCTGGACATCTACGACCCGGTCACGGACACCTGGACCACGGGCGCCCCGATCCCCCACGGCTACGGCGGCTCGGGCACGGCCGTCCTCGGCGGCAGGCTCTACGTCGTCGGCGGCTGCGACGCCACCACCTGCGGCCACACCGACGTACAGATCTACGACCCGGCGAGCAACACCTGGAGCCGGGGCGCCAACTACCCCCTCCCCGTGGCCTGGGAGGCCTGCGGCGGCATCACCGGCTCGCTGTACTGCGCCGGCGGCGACTCCACCACGGCGACCTACTGGGCGGCCTACACCTACGACCCGGCGGCCGACGCATGGACCTCGGTCGCCCGGATGCCGGTCGACCTGTGGGGCGGCAGCTACACGGCCGCCAACGGCACCCTGGTGGTCTCCGGTGGCGTCACCGGCAACAACACCCTGGTCACCAACCAGGGCTGGGCATACGATCCGGCGGCCGACAGCTGGCAGCCGGTCCCGAACGCCCCGGTCACCCTCTACCGGTCGGCCGGCGCCTGCGGCCTCTACCGCATCGGCGGCTCCGCCGGCAGCTTCACCACCGTCGCCACGAGCGAGATGCTGCCCGGCTACGACCAGTGCACCGAGTCCTCGGACGTCAACTGGCTCTCGGAGAGCCCCGCGAGCCTGACCGTCCAACCCGGCCAGAGCGTCACCGTGACCGTCGGCACCGACGCCTCGGCCATCGCCCAGCCCGGCACCTACAGCGCCCAGCTGGTACTCGACCACAACACCCCGTACGGCACCCCCCTGGTAGGGGTCACCATGACGGTGGCACCGCCGAAGACCTGGGGGCGGATCACCGGCACCGTTTCGGGCGCCGGGTGCACCGCCACCTCGCCGCTCGCGGGAGCGGTCGTGGAAATCGATTCCGCGTCCGCCGACTACGCGGTGACGACCTCGGCCGACGGCGGGTTCGTCTACTGGGTGAACACCAGGAACAGCCCGTTCCAGGTCACGGCGGCCGCCGACCGCTGGCGGCCGCAGACGCAGAAGGTGAAGCTCAAGGCCGGGGCGACGGCCACCCTGGCCTTCACACTCCAGCCGCTCGCTGCCTGCGGCTGAGCTGAGACGCCGGTGGCGTGCCCTCGCCTGACGCGGGGGCACGCCACCGGCGTTGTCGCGCCCTCAGGTCGGGCGGCCGGCTCCTGGTCCAACGCCAAGGCGGAAAGGCCCGCGCCCCCCGGTGGCTCCGGGGGGCGCGGGCCGATGTGCGGGTGGGCTGTCAGCCCACCCGCACCGCGTCCAGGATCGTCTGGTCGAGAGCGCTGTCGCCGGTGTCCGCGGCATGGACCCGAAGCGACACGGACGGGGCGCCGTGCGGCACGACGAGGACCGTGCTCAGGGAACTGCCGGAGTACCGGGAAGGCAGGTGCTGCCAGGTGACTCCGTGGTCGTAGGAGACGCTGACGCTCGCGGCCGAGACGTTCGCGGCGCCTCCCGCCTCCCGGAAGGCGAGGGCGAGCGGGTGACTGCCCGGCTTTACCGTCGACTGCAGGGAGATCCCCTTCAGGTCGTAGTCGGCGAAGAGCAGCGGCAGGTTCGCCGCGGTGTCGCCGTCCTGGTGGGCGGAGGAGAACGTCCAGGCCGTGTGAGCCTCGGTGCTGACGCTCCGCCAGGCGCCGGTCTGCTGCTGGTCCAGCTCGAAGCGGTACGTGCTCCTGGCCGCCGGCAGGTTCTTCACCTCGAAGAACGGAGCGGTCAGCGAGCCGGCCAGGGAGCCGTTGACGTACATCCTGAACGCGCTGGTGTCACCGGCACCGGGCAGCGACTGGAAACTGCGCGCCGAGCCGTCAGCCCACACGGGGATCACCACGTCCATGGTGTCGCCGGTGCGCTGGAGCAGACCGGAGCCGGAGGTGGACGGGGTCGCCGGGTGGAGCACCGGCTCGAACCAGGACAGGTGCGCGGTCCGCCCCGCCGCGTACGTCTGGAGGGGCAAGGAGAACTGGCTCGCCGCGTTGGCAGGTGCGACTGTCCCCGACCACCGCGCGTCCTTCGCGGTGACGTAGACCTTCTCCGTCGTGCCCGGGCTGGAGAAGTGGAACATACCGGTGCCGCCGCCGGTCAGCGTGCTCACGCCAAGCCAGGCGTACTGTGCCCAGGCGGTCGTGGCCGGGTCGGTGGCGGAGGTGTAGGTCGCCGTGTCCAGGGTGGCGAGTTCGGACGGGGCCGGGGCGTACCTCTGGTCCGCGGGGAGCTGTCCCTGGCGTGCCATGAGCAGTTCGTAGGAGTAGGGCGGGTGGGTGTGGGAGCTGACGGCCACCGTGGTCCTCCGTTCGGAGGCGGAGGCCGCGATCTGCTCACCGACGCTGCGGCCCACTCCGAAGGCGGGAACGGCGAGTTGCACGCCGGCGGCCGGCGGGCTGTCGCTGCTGTTCACGAGCATGATGGCGGCGGGTCCTGCGGCGGCGATCCGGGGCAGCAGCGTGTAGACGCTCTCGGTGCCCAACCGGACGAGGGCGAGCTTGCCGGTGAGGTCGCGCCCGGCGAGCTCGGCAGCCGTTCCGAGGCCGACGTCGGCCACATCGAGACGACGGGTTCCGTCGAAGCGGCCGGAGTAGCTGACGGCGACGGCGCCGAGGTCGACCTGTCCCCGGGGCAGTCGCGCGGAGGCGGTGATCGCCGGTGCCTCCAGGGACCAGTGGACGGTCTCGTTGAGCACGCCGTCCGAGGGCTTGTCCGAGGGGATCACGTACTGGGCGTACCAGGTGCTGGTGATCACGGTCGTGGCGACGCCGACGGCCTGCTCGGCGGACCTGCGGCTGACGGAGACCGCCACGGCTCCAGGATCGGTGCGCTGCGGCGGGCCGGCGACCAGCGGCTGCCCCTGGCGTCCGTCGGCGGTCAGCGTGACGTCGTGGTCGGTCACGGTGACGTCAGGAAAGGCGAAGGTCACCTGCGAGCCGCTGTTGCCCATGGTGCCGAGTACGGCGTATCGGCCCGGCTTGACCGTGGCGCTCGCCGTGCCGTCGGCGCCGAAGCGAAGTTGCCTGGGCGGATTGTTGGACCTGAGGTCGTAGAGCACCACGCTGGAGGCCGGTCCGGCAGGAGTGCCGTCGTGCATCAGGCCCTTGAGGGTGATGTGGAAGTCCGGCTGGTCGCGGGTGAACGCCACCGTGGCGTGCGCGGCGGTGCCGTCGTCGGCGGTGGCCGTGACGGTGCCGGTGTAGGTACCGGGGGTGGTGGCCTGCGCCGGGTCGAGGGTCACACTCTCGGTTGCGTCACCGCCCGCGGGCAGCGTCAGCGTGCTGTCGGCGAGGGTGAGTGCGGCGTCGTCGGCCGGTCCGCCGTCGACGGTCAGGCTCCTGCCGAGGTGCAGGGTGACGGTGGTGGTGGCGGTGTTGTGGAAGGTGATCGTGCGGGTGATCGCGTCGCCGGTCTGCCCTGACGTCCAGTCGCCGAAGTAGGCGTCGGTGCCCCAGACCGTGTCCTTGAGGGCCGAGACCAGGTCGACGCGTCCGGCACCGTCCGCGAGGGCACCCGCCTGCAGGACCTTGGCGCTGGACATCAGCGCGCCCTTGATGTCGGCGGCGCCCCACGCCGGGTGTTCCTCGGCGAGGATGGCCGCGGCGGCCGAGACGTGCGGTGTGGCCATCGACGTGCCGCTGGCGCTGGTGTAATCGGCGTCGAGCGGCGTACCCATGCTGGTCCCGGCGGCCCGGGCCGCGACGATGTCCACGCCGGGCGCGGCGATGTCGGGCTTGAGGGTCGCGCCCAGGCCGAGCAGCGGGCCGCGGCTGGAGAAGGAGGCGACGGCGTCGTTGCGGTCGACGGCGGCGACGGTGAGCGCAGAGGCTGCCGCGCCCGGGGATCCGATCGTGATCGGGTCGGGGCCGGTGTTGCCCGCCGCGATCACGAAGAGCGATCCGGTCGACGCCGTCAGGGAGTCCACGGCGGCGCTGATCGGGTCGGTGCCGTCGCTCGGCTGGCTGCTGCCCAGGCTCATGCTGATGACGCGCGCCTTGCCGGCCGCCCACTGCATGCCGGCGATCACGGAGTCCTCCGTGCCGGAGCCGTCGTCGCCGAGCACCTTGCCGACGAGCAGGCGCGCGCCGGGCGCGACGCCCTTGTACTTCCCGCCGGAGGCGGCACCGCTGCCCGCGATGATGGACGCGACGTGGGTCCCGTGGCCGAAGCGGTCCACGGTGTCGGCGGAGGTGCTGAAGTTCTGCGCGTCGACGACCTTTCCCGCCAGGTCCGGGTGCGTCGCGTCGATGCCGGTGTCCAGCACGGCGACGTCGACGCCCGTCCCGTCGTATCCGGCGGCCCACGCCTGGGGGGCACCGATCTGCGCGTTGCTCACGTCGTCGGCCGCCTTGACGCGGGCGTCGAGCCAGACCTTGCGGACGCCTCCGGCCAGCCGGCTCGCCGTGGCACCGCCTTTGCGGTCGCGCAGGCCGGTCCAGAACGCGTGCGACTGGTGCCCCGTCACGCGGGCCGCCAGGGCGCGCATGGACGGCAGGGTTCGGATCCGCGTGGCGCCAGGGACCGAAGGGACGCTCCCCGCGCCACCGCTGCCCTGGACGATGACCGGTAGGGCCGTGCCGTCGTCGTAGCCCTGGTCGATGAGGGAACTGACGTCGAAGAGGCGGGAGTCGAGCGCACCGGTGTCCAGTAGTCCACGTGCCTCGTCGGGGACGACGGTGATGTTCCGGCCGAACTGGGTGATGGCCGCACCACCCGAGGGGTCGCCGGGCCCGGGCTTGAACGCGACGAGGCGACTGCCACCGTGGTCGGTGACGACGACGGTGTCGCCGGTCACCAGGGCGACGGTGTGCACCGCCGAGGTGACAGCCGGGTCCAGCGCCTCGAAGGTGGCGCCGACGCGTGGGGTGGCGCCGGCGACCGGGGTCATGGACGCGGCCAGCACCGCGGCCAGGGCCGCGGAGGCGGATACCGCGACACGTATGAGGGGTCTTTGCATGCCGGGTTGGCTCCTTCCGGGTCCGGATCTCGGACCCGGCCGTAGCGTCCCCCGGCATCCCCGCACACCACACCCGTCCCGGCCAGCGCAAACGTGCCAGCGACACACTTGCGCCACCCCGGCGTCAGCTGCCGACGACGGGCCGGGCCGCTGGTAATGCCCGTGTAATCGCCTGCGGTTAGCGTCCGGGCCGATGGCCGGCCCCCCGCGGGGAACGGCGAAGGGGGCAGCGAATGCTGGAGGCGATCGGGCTGACCCCGCATGAGGCGGAGGTCTACGAGGCGCTCGTGCGCTTCGGGCCGAGCACCCTGCAGAACCTGATCGGGCTGGGCGTCCTCGGCGGGGAGTCCGGCGGGGCGGGAGCCCTGCCCCGGCCGCAGTGGATCCGCGAGGTGGCGGACGGCCTGGCCGCAAAGGGGCTGCTGACCATGCCCCCCGAGCCGGGCGGCGAGTTGATCGCCTCCCCGCCTCATCTCGCCGGGGAGGCGCTATTGCTGACCCACCATCAGGAGCTGCTGGCTGCCCGCGCCTGGCTGGCCAGGCTTGCGGAGGAGTACCGCGGATCGGTACGCCCCGGTGACCTGCCGGTGGAGTTCACCCCGAGCGCGGCCGTCGCCCAGCAGGTCGACCAGCTCCAGCGTGGTGCGCGCGCCGAGGTCCTGATGTTCGACGCGCCGCCCTACCTGTCGCACCGCCCGGCCGGTGTACCGGGTCGCCCGGCCCATCACACCGAGATCGAGCGGCTGGAGGCGGGCGTCCGCTACCGCACGGTCCACGACCGGGCCGCGCTGGCGCGGGCGACCGCCCTGTCCGACGTCCTTGCCTGTGTCCGGGCCGGCAGGCAGGCGCGCGTCACCTCGCGCGTCCCGCTGAAGATGCTGGTCGTGGACCGGGAGTTGGCCATGCTTCCCGCGGTCGGCTTCGATCCGGCTCTTGACGGCTCGGGCTGTGTGCTGGTCCACCGCAGTCCGCTGCTCGACGGGATCATCGAGCTGTTCGAGCGGGTCTGGGCGGAGGCCCTGCCGCTGAGGTCGTCCTTTGCCGTGGACGCCGACGCCGGCGCCGGCGAGGCCACCGCCGGTGCCGGGCACGGAACCGGCAGTGATGAGCTGGGCGACGCCGACGTCCGGCTGCTGACCCTGCTGCTGAGCGGGCTCACCGACGAGGTGATCGCCCGGCAGCTCGACGTCGGACGGCGCACGGTGCTGCGCCGCGTGCGCGGGCTGATGGACCGCGCCGGCGTCTCCACCCGTATGCAGCTCGGCTGGTACGCCTCCCGGCACGACTGGTTGCGCGTGGAAAGGTCGCCGGGCACGCCCGGCAATCTGTCCCGAATGCGGGAGAGCTGAGCCCGGGTTCGCCGCTCCATGGCCGGTGGGCCCGGGCGCCCGGCCCCGCCGTCCGCCGGACGCGCCGGAGCCCCGCGGCACGGTGCGCGCGGGGCCGGCGTCGACCCGGCTGCCTGGACGGCCGGGAGCAGCGGGTGGTGCGGTGGGCTACAGGCAGATCGAGGACGCCAGGCTGAAGTCCTCAGTCGTGGTAATCCCCGCGACGATCTTCACGGTGCGGGTGACCGCGAGGTGGTCGGGGGCGTAGGCGGTCATGGTGAGCGGGTTGTTGCGCTTGTCCAGCCAGAGGCTGAACGACCCGTCGGTCCCGGTGACGAGCGAGTAGGTGGCCACCCAGCTGCTGATCTGGACGGACGCCCCCGCCAGCGGTGCAGGCTTCCCGTCGCAGTCGACTCCGGTCACGGTGCCGGTCAGCTTGCCCCAACTGCTCGGCGGCGTCACGTGCATGGTGACCGGAAGCGGTGCGAGCCGGTACGGGGTGTCGGTCCCGAGGTCGACCTCGGCGGTGAAGTCGCCGGGCTGGGTGACCGAGGGGGCAGCGGCGTCCAGGGTGGCCGTGACGGTCGCGGACTGGCCTGGCTGCAGCGTCAGCGTGCGGTTGTCGAGGGTCAGCCAGGACACGCTGGTGCCGTCGCACGCGTCGAAGCCGGCCAGGATCCGGGTGAGCCGGTCCGGGCCCTCGTCGCCGCCGCCGACGGTGTAGAAGCCGCAGGCGCCTCCGCCCCGGTAGCTGGGCTGGACGTTCCAGGCCGGCAGGGCGGACCAGGTGTCGGTTGCCGCGTCGTAGGCGTAGCTCTCCTGGTCGATCCAGGTGCCGTTGCCGCTGGCGCCGCCGGCGACGATCAGCAGTCCGTTGGCGGCGCTGTACGCGGCGCCCCAGATGTCCATCGGCATCGCGGCGATCGGCTTCCAGGCGTTGGTCGCCGGGTCGTAGCTGTACCCGTTGATGCTGGACTGGTTGTCGGTGGTGCCACCGGCACAGTAGATGCGGCCGGCGATCGTGCCGCAGGACACCCACGAGGTGGCCTCGGGGTAACTGGCCGCCTTCTGCCAGCGGTCGGTGCCGGGGGTGTAGACCCACACGTCGGTGCTGCCGCAGCGCTGCCGGCAGCCGCCGACCAGGTACAGCCTGCCGTCGAGCGCCGTCACGCCGGAGGCGGCGTAGGCGGTGGGGACCGGAGCGCCGGTCGACCAGGTGTCGGTGTGCGGGTCGTAGATGTCCAGGGCGGTCACCGTCGATCCGTCCTGGGCGGCGGACCAGCCGCCGGTGACGTACAGCTTGCCGCCGACGAAGGCGCCGTCGCCCTGGTCGCGGACGACCGGCTCGGGAGCGATCGGCTTCCAGCCGCCGGTGCCCGGGTCGAGTACGTACCCGGCACTGGTCAGGCTCATCACGTTGTTGCCGTCGGCGGACAGGCCGCCCACCGAGTAGACCTTGCCGTCGTAACTGCTGACCACGTTGTCCGCGATCCCGGTCGGGTAGTCGGGCCCGTAGGTCCACGCCGGATCGGCAGCGGAGCCGGCGAGGGCGGGCCGCGTCACTGCCGCGGCGGCGGTCCTGCTGCCGACCAGCGAGTGCCGGGACGTCGTCGCGGCCACGCCGGCCGGCTTGCCGCTCGGGCTCGTCAGGAGCGAGTAGCCGCCGCCGGCCTGGTTGAGCTTGACGGTTGCGGGTGCTCCGCCGGTGTTGTGCAGGGTGACCGTGGCGGTCTTGCTGGTGCCCATCTTCACCGTGCCGGTGACGCCGCCGGAGACCACGACCTGGCCCGCGGGCAGCGGGAAGTTGACCTTGGTGACGGCGTCGGCGGCCACCTTGGGGCTCTTCTGCACGGTGGTGCGGTGCGCTGCGCCGGCGCTGAAGGTGTGCGTCCCGGCGGCCGAGAACAGGGTGTAGAAGCCGTCGCCGACTGCCGGGTCTCCGGTCGAGGCGGTCCTGGCGCTCGGGCCGCCGGCTTCGGTGGAGCCCACGGTGACCCCGTTCAGCCCGGCCTTGGTGTTGGCGTCGGTGACCCGGCCGGCGAGCAGTCCGCCGGACTGCGGCGCGCAGGAGCGCCGGCCGAGGCTGACGTCGTCGACCTGCCAGTCGTTGGCGCTGGAGCCCTGGAAGTGGAACCTGACCTTGACCTGGGACTTACCCGCCGCCTGCGGGAGGGCGACGGTCTGCAGCGCACCGGAGACACCGGCGCTCTGCTTGTCCCAGACCGTCTGCCAGGTCCGGCCGTCGTCCGTGGACAGGTCGGCCTGGGCGTGCGAGCCGGGGTTGTAGTAGCCCAGCAGGTAGGTGTGGAACTCCAGTTGCGGTGTCGTCGCATCGGAGAGGTCGGTTGCGGGCGAGGTCAGCTCGGTGTCCGGCAGGGTCCCGGTCGGGAAGGTGCGGCCGTTGACGGCGGCGAAGCCGCCGCTGCCGGTGGTCCGGTTGCCGATACCACCGGGGTTGCCGAAGGCCCAGACCGCGCCGTTGCCGGCCAGGTCGTCCACTGTCCAGCCGGCCGGGGCCGTGGCTGCGGCGAAGGGCTCGGTGAGCCCGTCGTACACCGCCGCGTAACCGGGCGCGGTGCAGGCGGCGGCGTCCACCGGGGCGGTCACGTCGAGGCCGGCGGTGGCGGTGCCGACGGTGACCGACCGGGTGACCTTCTGATACCCGGGCAGCGCCGGGGCGAAGGTCAGCTGCTGGGTGCTGTCCGCGGGCAGCACCAGGTCGTACGCCCCGGTGTAGGGGTCGGTGTGGAAGGGTCCTCCGGGGTCGCCCGGCACGGTGATCGTCGCGTACAGCGGCCAGCCGTGGCCGGAGCCGTCGTGCAGCGCTCCGGTCAGGTGCACCATGGGGACGGCGGTCAGTGCGAGGTCCTGGGACAGCGTCTGTCCTGCTGCCAGGCTCACCTGCGCCGAGCCGTCCTGGTAGCCGAACGCGCTCACCGCGACGGTGTGGTCGCCCGGAACCAGCAGCAGCGAGTACCGGCCCTGCGCGTCCGTGTCGGCCGAGCCGTCGCCCGCGGTGACCTTCGCCCCGGCGACCGGACTGCCGGTCGCCGCGTCGGTCACCGTGCCGGTCAGCTGCGCGTGGTTGCCGACCGGCGAGAAGCCGGCCACACCGTCGGGGGTGCCGAGCCCGGTCGGGCCGTCGTAGCCGGCCTGGGCGGTGCACAGGTAGGAGCTGTCGCAGCTCCCGTTGCTGCCCGAGGTGACGTCGTTGAGCGCGTCGGCGTTGGCGTACGGGTAGTCGCGCGGCAGCGTGCCGGCGGCCGGGGTCCCGGCCAGCGCGTACACGCCGGCGATGATCGGCGAGGAGGCACTGGTGCCGCCCACCACCAGCCAGCCGCCGACGCCGTAGGTGTCGTAGACCGCCAGACCGGTGTTCGGGTCGGCGACCGCGGAGACGTCCGCGACGCTCCGCCTGGCGCAGCCGCTGTCGTGCTGCACGGAGGGCTTGGCGGTGTAGGCGGAGCAGCCGCTGCCTGCGCGGCTCCAGGCCGACTCGGTCCAGCCCCGTCCGGTGCCCGCGGCGGGGAGCAGCGAGGTGCCGCCGACCGCGGTCACCTCGGGGGACGACGCCGGATACGAGACGCCGTAGCCGTTGTCGCCGGAGCTGACCGTGATGGCGACGCCGGGGTGGTGGAAGTACGCCGTGTCGGCGGAGGCGTCCTGGCTGGACTCGGGGCCGCCGTAGCTGTTGGAGACGTATTCGGCGCCCAGCGCGACGGCCTCGTTGACCGCGGCGCCCAGGTCGTTCATGTACGCGCTGCTCGCCTCCACCAGGAGGATGTCGCACTGCGGGCAGGTGGCCGACACCATGTCCAGGTCGAGCGAGATCTCCTCCGCCCAACCGGAGTCGGCCGTCGGGTAGTCGGTGCCGCCGTGCTCGTCGACCTTGCGGAAGCAGCCGCCGGCGGAGGTGCAGGCGGGCAGTCCGTACTGGGCGCGGTAGGCCGCGAGGTCGCTCTCGGCGTTCGGGTCGTCGTAGGCGTCGACGATCGCGACGGTCTGCCCGGCTCCGCCGCCGGCACCGAGGTTGTAGGCGGACCGGAGGTCCGACGGGCCGTATCCCTGTGGCGTCGCAGCGGCTGTCGCGTCCGGGCTGAGCTGTGCCTTGGACGGAGCCACGTCGTCCCGGACCAGGGCGAGGCAGCTCATCTCCCCCCGCTTCGCCGGGGCCGCGCAGGCGGAGTGCACGGGGTGCTGGACCGGCCGTGCGGCGGGGGCCGCGGATGAGGCCGGTACGGCGCTCTCCGCGGCTGCGGTGGCCGCGGCCGGCACGGCCAGGGCCACGGCGGGCGTCAGCGCGAGTGCGAGCGCGGCGGCGGCGAGCGCGGCGCCGAGCCGTGCGCGCCAGGGTCTGCTGTGCGGGATCACGGAGCCTCCATGCGGTCGGGGAGCGGTTCGGGTGCGGGGTGTTCGGCACGGGTGCGGATCAGGAAGCCTGCGCCGGTCGCCAGCGGCTCCCAGGCCACAGAACCGCGCCGGCGGCACCAGTCCGGCAGCGCGGCAGCGACGCCCTCCTCGCTGCTGAGCAGTTCGACGGCACCGCCTGCGGGCAGTTCGTCGAGGTAGCGGGCCAGCAGCGGCTCGACGCGACGCCACGGCTCGGTACCCGCGTCGACGACGACGGCGGCAGGGTTCGGTGGGCCTTGCATGGCGCTCCTGGAGCGAGAGGTGCGGTTTCCGCGCCGCACGCTAGGAGGGGGCGATTACCAGGCTGTTACCACTGCGGCGGCGCGCAGCCGGTCCCGGATCCGCCCGGTCGGCGGCGGCGGCACGCGGGTCGTGGGCGGCGCGCGCCTCGGCGCGCGCGGTCAGGATCCGGGCCAGCTCGTACGGGTACGGCATGGTGCGCGCCTGCTCGGCGGCGGTGTTGAGCGCCCGAACCGCCTCCCCGTGCCGTCCGAGCGCGGCCAGGGCGGTGCCGTGCACCCGACGGGCGGGCAGCTCGACCAGGCGCTCGCCGGCCGCGCGCGCCGCCCGTACGGTCTCCCCGGCCAGCCGTTCGGCCCTGGCCGGCCGGCCGCCTGCCAGATACGCCCATGCCCGGAGCGGGTCCACCCTCAGCCGTGGTCCGCGCCGCGCTTCCGGGCCGAACCGACCGCCGGCGAGCAGGCGCAGCGCCTCGGCCGGGCCGCCCTGGTCCCCGTGCTCCACGGCGAGTTCGGCCAGGATCGCCCGCACACCCACCCGGGCCTGGTGGTCGCCGATCCGGTCGGCCAGCAGGACCGCGTCGGCCAGGCAGGCCCGGGCTCCTTCGGCGTCGCCGGTCCAGGACCGCAACTCGCCCACGTTCGCCAGCGCGTACGCCCGGCACCAGGTGTCCGCCAGCTCGCGGGAGGCGGCCTCCGCGGCGGTGATCTCGCGCGCGGCGGCGGCCCAGTCGCCGAGTCGCAGGCACAGCCGGCCCAGGTTGGCGTGCTTGAAGACGATCGCGGTCCGGTCGCCGGTGCCCACCGCCAGCGACCGGGCACGCTCCGCGTACTCCCGGGCCTGCGCCAGGCGGCCGCCCAGCTGGGCGAGTTCGGCGAGTTCGGCGGCCACGTCGGCGATCAGCCGGGCGTCGCCGGTCGACTCGGCGACCGGCAATGCCTCACGAGCGGCCGACCAGGCCGTCCGGGGCCGCCCGAGCAGGGACAGGCTGACTGCCTGGTTGCCGAGCCCGCGGGCCAGCAGCCTGCGGCCGCGCTCCGTCTCCAAGGGCCGGGCCAGCGCGGTGGCGGCCCGCGCGGCCCGCAGCGCGTCCGGGTAGTGGCCGACCCCGAACCGGAGCACCATCAGCGCGAGTTGATACGCGGCGGCCGGTTCCCCCGCACTGCCTCTGACCGGTCCCGGCAGCCGTCCGAGCAGGTCGAGGCCGTCCTGCGGCCGGCCCGACCAGGCCATCACCTCGCCCAGCTCGGCGGCCGCGGCCAGAGCGCGGTCCCGGTCGCCGGCCCGCTGGTGCGCCTCCAGTGCGGCGGTCAGCGTCTCCTCGGCTGCGGCGTATCGACCGGTTCTGCGCTGTACTGCGGCCAGTTCCATCCGGGCGTCGGCGGCGGTGGGTCCGCCGACGGCGCCGGCCGTGACGGGGGCGCCGGCCGAGGCGGCGGCGTCCAGCCTGGCCACCAGCTCCTCCAGGTAGTCCAGCGCGCTGTCGTTGGCGTAGAGCCGGGCGGCCCGCCGGGCCGCCTGCCACAGGTAGCCCACAGCGCGCGGGTCGTCCGCCTCGCGCACGTGGAAGACGATCGCGTCCACCGCGCCGGGCCGGTGCCGCAGCACCGCGTCCGCGAAGGCCGAGTGCAGCTGCCGGCGGCGTGCTCCACTGATCCGCTGGCCGCAGACGAGTTCGACCATGGGGTGCCGGAAGGAGTAGCCGGGCATCCGGGTGCCGTCGCGGTGCACCGCCCGCTCGGCGACGATCCCGGCGGCGCAGGCCGAGTCCAGGCCGGCCGTCAGTTCGGCCGGGGATATCGGCGGGTGGCAGGTCGCTGCGGCGACGTCCATCAGCTCGGGCAGCGGTGCGCCCGCGCCGGCCACGGCGAGGATCTCCACCAGGCTGCGGGCCGCGGTGGGCAGCGACGCGAGCCGCGCGCCGACCAGTTCGCGGACGGCGGCGGGCAGCTCGGTGCTGTCCAGTCCTGCCCCCTCCGGAAGCCGGCCGCCGTGCTCCTGCGCGGTCCGTGCCAGCTCGACGGCGAACAGCGGGTTGCCCAGCGACAGCCGGTAGAGCCGGTCCAGGTCGATGCCGGATCCGGCCGCGGTCCCGCCGACCAGGTCACGGACCATCAGGTCGCAGTCGGACCGCGGCAGCCGCATCAGCTCCAGTCGCACGGCCAGCCCCTCCCGGGCGAGCCGGCCGAACAGGTCCCGCCGGGGGTCGTCCTCGGCCAGCCCGTCGTCGCGGTAGGTGACGATCAGCCGCCAGCGCCCGGCGGCGACCCGGGCGAGATGGTGCAGCAGCTGCGCGGAGCCGACGTCGGCCGCGTGCAGGTCGTCCAGCACCACCAGCGCCGGGCGGGCCGCCGACAGTTCGGCGAGCAGCGCGGCCACGGCCCGGAAGAGCCGGGCGCGTTCCTGCTCCGGGGCCACCGGCGGCAGCGGCGGAGCGCCCAGGGCCGGCAGCAGCGCGGCCAGCTCGGGGTACTCGGCGCCGAGTACGGCCCGCAGGGCCTCGGGCCGTGAGGCCACATAGCCGTCCAGTGCGTCGACGAAGGCCCCGTACGGTGTCTGCCCCTCCGCCTCGTGCCCGGCGCCCCACAGCACGGCCACCCCGGACTCGTCGGCTCGCCGGGCCGCCTCGGCGACCAGCCGGGTCTTGCCGATCCCGGCCTCGCCGCTGACCAGCACCGCCGGCCCTGCCGGCGCGGTGAGCTCCGCGAGCACCCTGACCCGGCCGCGCAGCGGGCGGGCGGCCAGGGGGAAGGCGGCCGGCGAACCGCCGGGGGGTGAGGCGACCGGGGACGCCGGGGCCGGCGCGGGCGTCGGGGTGGTCAGGGCCTGCTGGTGCAGTTCCTCGATCTCCGGACCGGGGCGGACTCCGAGTTCCGCGGCGAGTACGTCGCGGCACGCGTGGTAGGCCGCGAGTGCCCGCCGCCGCTGACCGGTCGACAGGAAGACCCGCATCAGCGCGAGGTGTGCGGCCTCCGCGAGCGGCTCCGCGTCGAGCAGCTCTCGCAGCACCTCCACCGCGCGGTCTGCCGCGCCGTCCGCGGCCGCCGCGTCGGCCAGGGCGACCAGCACCCGCTGCCGCAGCCTGCCCATCGAGTCGCGGGCCGCCGCGCACCAGTCGGCGTAGCGGTCCTCGGGCAGCAACTCCCCGCGCAGGGCACGGGCCGCCTCCTCCAGCGCGGTGAGTCGCCCGGGGCCGGCGGCGCGCAGCGACCGCGCCGCCAACGACTCCACCCGGTCGACGTCCACCTCGACCCGCTCGGGGTCCAGCGACAGCAGCTCGCCCGTCGTCCGCAGGTACGCGGAGGAGGCACGCGGAGGCAGTTCCGGTTCCAGCGCGTGCCGCGCCGCGTGCAGGGCGACGCGCAGGCTGCGCGTCGCGGCGTCCTCGTCGGCATCGGGCCAGCAGACGGCCAGCACCTCGCCCCGGTGCAGTCGGTGCCCGGGCGCCACCGCGAGCAGCTTGACCAGGACCTGCGCGCTGTGCCGCCGCCACCGCGCGGCAGCAGGCACCGGCCCGTCGCGCTCGACCCGGAACCCGCCGAGCAGGCGGATACGCAGCGCGGGACCGGATTCGTTGATCACGGGGGGCATGGCGGCAGGCTAGCGGCTCCCCCTGTCCGCCCGTAGACCTCGGCCCATACCCGTTCCGGTCGCCGGCCGTTGCGGCCCCCTGGCTCGCCCGCCCCGGCGGCACATGTGCGCGGGGAAGCCTTCCGTGTCCCCGCGCACCGGCCGCTCCCCCAGCGGCCCCGCGGTGTGCCGTCCCGCGGTGTCACCGCACCAGGGTGACCTCCGGTGATGTCCAGGTCTCGGTCGGCGGGGCGAGGTCCGCGTCGCCCATCGCCTTGTCGAAGACCAGACGCAGGTGGTACGTGCCGCCGGGTGCCGGTGTGCCGTCCGTGCGGGTGCCGTCCCAGCCGTAGAAGGCCATCCCGGTGCCCGCGCCGTCGTTGCGGGAGATCCAGTGCCCGTCGTACGGGGTCGCCACCGTACGTCCGCGCCGGTCGACCATTTGCAGGCGCAGCCGCCGCAGCAGCGGGTACTGGTAGGAGACCATCACCTGGACGGTGTCGTCGGCGGTGCTGTCGTTCGCCAGGTCGAGGGTCTGCGGTTCGTTCTTCCCGAAGCTGAAGTACGCCGGGCGCAGAGCCGGGTTGTCCAGGGTCGTGTTGATCTGGCTGAAGGTCGGATTGACCGCCGGGACCGCGTCGTATGGTCGATCTTGGTGAAGCAGCCGTTGGCGGTGGTGCACGCCGGCAGGCCGTACTGCTGCCGGTAGGTGGCCAGTTCCGTCTCCGCGGACGGGTCGTCGTAGGCGTCGACGATGGCCACGGTCTGCCCGGCACCACCGGTCGAGGACGGCAGCTGGTAGGCGGCCTGGAGGTCGGCGGGTCCCAGGCCGGACGGGGCGGCGTCGGCGCTGGCGGCCACCTGTGCCTTGGACTGCTCGACGTCGTCGCGCTCCAGCGCGGAACAGGCCGCGTGCGACGGGTCGGCGGGATGGGCGCACACGCGGTGCGACGGATGCGGGGTCTTCTTCCCGGCCGCCGCCGCTGGTGCAGCGGCAGATCCGGATCCCGGCGCGGTGGCCTGCGCCGGGATCTGGACGGTCAGTGCGGCCATCGCGGCGGCGGCGACGAACAGCCGTCTGAGCCGCTGCCGTGAGCGGTCACCTGATATCGCCAAGGTGTTCCCTCCGTATACGGGGAGCCGTAGTCGGCTCCTGCCGGGCGGTGATCCGGCGAGCATCGCAGGAGCTGGGGGAACGCAGCGGCGTACGGAGCGGCAGGGAGCGGACAGGGGCCGGAAGCGGACAGCGGACAGCCCCCCGGGGCGGGGGGCTGTCCGCTGGTCGGTGCGGCGTGCGGTGGGTGCCGGTGAGTCAGGAGGGGGCGGCGGGTGACGGGCGGTCAGGAGGCGGGAAGCCGCGCCTTCTGCGCCTCGAACTCGGCGTCGGTGAGCACGCCCTGCGTCCTGAGGTCGCCGAGGTCCTTCAACTGGGCGATCTTGCTGTTCATGTCGTCCGCCGGTGGCGCCGCCGACCCGGCCCGTCGGCTTCGGTGGCTTCGTTGCTGCTCACGTCGACTCCTCACCGACTCGTGGCCGGCCCGCGCCGAGCAGGCGGGCGTACGGCCGGTTCGGCACACGTCGTCATTGCACCAGCGAGCAGCCGGGGCGGGACCGCATCTCGACACACCCGTTCGCTGCGGGTGCGCCGGCTGCACCTCGGCAACGGGACACGGGGCGACGCGCGGGCCCCGTCACCCTTTCGGCCGTTCGGCGGACGCCCCGCGGGCGGCCCGGCCAGGGGACCCGGCGGTGCGACGGTCCGGCCGGTGGTCGCAGGCGTCGGTGACCGCAGTCGCCGACGCCGCCGGAGTCGCGGCAGGCTCGGTGTACCAGCACTTCCCGTCGAAGGCGGCGCTCCCCGTCGAGGTGTTCCGGCACGCGGCGGCGCGCGACGTGGAGCTGCCCGGGCAGGTACTGCACTGCCCGGGCAGCCCGGAGTCCCCACAGACCTACCCCCTCGGTGGGCCGCCCGCATCCGCACCGGCCCCTGACGGCGCGTTGCACCCCGCCCTCGCCGGAGGCGCTCCGTACGACCCCGGCGCGCCCCGGCCGCGTGCACAGAGCCGCGGCGACTGGTGGGAGGCGGAGGGAGTGTCGTCGCGGAACACCCGCCCTCCGCCGAAGGGATCTTGCAATGGGTGAGGGCCTTCTGGCCTGGTGTGGATTGCGACATCTGCACCGGCGACCAGCAAGGCAGGTGTCATCTCGTCACCTGCCCGGGACTCGGCGCGGGCCTACAGGCCCCCTTCACCTTCGGAAACGGCGATGGCCATGCCCAGTGCTTCGAAGATGTTCCCGGCTGCCAGCGCGACGCGGGCGGTGCCCACGATGGGCGCGATGGCCACGAGAACGTCCTGCACCTGGCCGGCCGTGAGGCTGGCCCGGGTGGCGGGGTCGATGTGCGCGGCATAGGAGATCGGGGGTGCTTCCGAAGCCGCGAGCGCGGCGATCCGGGTGAGGATCAGCGTGTCCGGAGGCAGCCCGCACCGCTCGAGCGAGTCGAGGGTCATCGCGGCGAGGGTGTCCAGGACGGGGGTTTCTGACACTGTTGACATGATCACTGGCCTTTCGATGGAGAGCGCACCAGGGGTTCCGCGCGGAACGGTGCGCGTCGATGGAGGACCTTGACCTTTGCCTGCTGGAATTCCTCGCCCGGGAGGATTCCGCGGTCGTGCGTCTCGGCGGGTTTCGCGAGTTCGTCCGCCCCGCTGCCTCGCGGACCTCCTGGTGCCGCGGCTGTCTCACGGACGTGGGTTTCGGATTTCCCCCGCCGTGCCCGGGCGTGCCGGATCTCGCGTTCGCCGGTGCCCTTGCCCATGTGCTCGCCCCGGGCGATGACGAAGGCGGGCCCACGTCCTATCGTCGTCCCAGTTCGGCTCCGGCCGCCACCCGGAGCGGGTCACCGGCTGGTCTGCGCGGCCGCCCGCGGCGCACGGAGCCGGCAGCGCCCGGGGTCCGCCGGTCCCGGAGCGGGCGGCGCCTCGTCGCCGGACCGGAGCACGGCGCTCAGCAGGCCGGGCGGGGTGTGTTCAGTGTCCGACAGCCACTTTCGCCGCCACGATGGCCAGCCCCAGGATCAGGTTGACCGCCCCCTCCACGCTCACCAGCGCACGGGAGGCACCGGCGTGCAGAGCACCGATGCACGCCCAGGCGACCTGCTGTGTCACGGCGACTCCCAGCGCCAGCCACGCCGTACCGCTCAACCCCAGCCCCAGGAGCGGGCTCAGCGCCACCGCCACAGCAGGCAGTACCGCCGCCTCGACGATCGGCCACTCACGCCGCCCGACCCGCCGCGTCTCCGTCCAGTCCAGGCGCCGGCCGACCAGCCGTTCGCCGGCGAGGTGGGCGTAGACGTGCGCGGCCCAGAAGACCAGGCCGGTCACCAGGAGCAGCACCACGAGCTGGAGCCGGGGAAAGTCACCGACCGCGCTGGCCGCGGCGACGACGGAGGCAGCCAGCAGCGACCCGTACAGGGCGCCCGCGTAGTCCGCCCTGGACAGCGGCCGACCGCTCGGGGCTCTCCGCGACCACGGCAGAAGGCGGTTCACCAGATCACCATAAGGAGGCAGCGCCTGCCCCGGCCGCATCCCACGCAGGGTTCTCGATCACCGTCGCCGTGCACCTGCAGCGGGGGGAGGCCGCTTCGCCCCCGACGGCGTACTCCGCGCAGCAGCCTGGACCTGGGCGACCTCTCCAGCCTCGCCCTCAAGCGGCGGCGACGCGGCACGGGCTCAGCTGACGAGATCGAAGATGCTCCTCCCCATCAGCCATAGACCGAGTCCGAGCGAGAGCGACACGACAGCCTGGTCCTGGTGGCCGTCGATCCAGGTACGCAACCCGCCCAGCCTGGCCTGGGCAGCGCCGGGCCGGAAGGTCACGAGGAGCTCCATCGCCAGCAGGGTCGAGGTGGCCAGCAGGCAGTAGCCCACCAGGGCCACGTACGAAGCGGCGGAGGAGAGATTCGCCCTGACCACCGTGGCAGCACCCGCGGTGACCAGCCCCCAGGGCTGCAGGAGCACGCCGAGCCCGGCGGCCGTCCACCCCGACGCACTGTCCAGCCTCGCCATCCACTCGGGGGACGTACGAGGACGGCTGCCCCGACGACGCTTCCGTTCCCCGTAGACCACCATCCCGATGCCCAGGACCAGCTTCACGGCCAGTGCCGCCGTGGATGGGGCACTGCGGTGAACGAGGGGCCTACCGCCGGTGAGCAGCAGAACGCAGGCGATCAGCACAACGAGGCAGGCGAGCCAGGACAGCACGAACGCCAGCCCCTTGCGTACTCCCCTGTGCGCGGACAGCAGCAGGATGAACGCCGTGTTGTGCAACGGCCCCAACGCGATGGCGGTCCCGATGAGCAGCAGGTCAAGAACCATCGCTACTGCTCACCACGACTGCCGCCGCACTCCGGTCCCCGTCCCACGTGCGCGCTCCCGTCACCGCAGAGGTGCCGCCCGGCAGGCGGCCCTCCGGCCATCATGGCTCGCACGCAAGCCCCGGAAGCGCAACCGGCGGCCCCCGACCTCGCTGTGTCCGTCACCGAGTGTGACGACGAGTTCGGGGGAATCGCGCACCCGAGGCCTCCTTGAGCTGCCGCTCCAGGTGGGGTCAGTAGGCCGCCCGGGTGACGTGGGTCGCTGAAGGGACCCGGCTCGGGCGCGCCGATCCGATACCCGTAAGGCGGGGTGCTTTCGTCTGGGCTACTGGAATACGACGGCTTCTCGGCCGGAGCACCGGGGTGCGGTTGAGGCCCGGTCCCTCATGGGGGCTCCCTTCCAGCGAAAGGCGTGCTGAGTCCCGGGTGGCAGCCGGCTCCCGGGAACGCTCTAGGAGGGACCGTGGTGGCAGGAAGTGCCGAGGCGAAAGGCGCGCCGGTGAACGCGCAGCTTCTGCGGGGGCAGAAGGCTCTGGTGACCGGGGCGAACTCGGGGATCGGCCTGGCGACCGCCCTCGCGCTCGGGCGGGCCGGTGCGGACGTCGTGGTGAACTACGTTGCCGGGGCCGCCGAAGCCGAGAAAGTCGTCGAGCAGATCGAGGGCTTCGGGGTCCGCTCCTACGCCCACGAGGCCGACGTGTCCAGTGAGGACCAGGTCGTCGAGATGGTCGGCCGGATGGTGGAGGAGTTCGGCACCATCGACATCATGGTGGCCAACGCCGGCCTTCAGCGGGACTCCTCGCTCGTGGACATGACCCTCGCCCAATGGCAGAAGGTCATCGACGTCAACCTCACCGGGCAGTTCCTGTGCGCACGGGAGGCCGCCAAGGAGTTCATGCGCCGCGGCGTCGTCCCGGAGGTGTCCCGGTCGGCGGGGAAGATCATCTGCATGAGCTCGGTCCACCAGATCATCCCCTGGACAGGCCACATCAACTACGCCTCCTCCAAGGGCGGCGTCGGCATGATGATGCAGACCCTGGCCCAGGAACTCGCGCCGCACCGCATCCGCGTGAACGCCGTCGCCCCGGGTGCCATCCGCACACCTATCAACAAATCGGCCTGGGAGACCCCCGAAGCCGAGGCCGACCTCCTCAAGCTCATCCCCTACCGCCGGGTCGGCGATCCCGAGGACATCGCCGACGCGGTCGTCGCGATGGCCTCGGACCTGCTCGACTACGTCGTGGGCACCACTATGTTCGTCGACGGCGGGATGACGCTCTTCCCCGGCTTCGCCACCGGCGGCTGAGCGGCCGTGGAAGACCACGTCACACCTCGCCGGGTGGTGATCATCGGCGGTGGATTCGCGGGGCTGTTCGCAGCCCGGGCGCTGCGACATGCGCCGGTCGCGGTGACTCTGGTCGACCGCCGCGCCCACCACTTGTTCCAGCCGCTGCTGTACCAGTGCGCGTCCGGGATCCTGTCCGAGGGCCAGATCGCGCAGCCGCTGCGCGCGGTCCTGCGCCGCCACCAGAACGTGCGCTGCCTGCTCGCCGACGCCACCGACGTCGACGTGAAGGCCAGGCTCGTCCATGCCCGGCGACCGGAGGGCGGCAGCGTCGCCGTCCCCTACGACGATCTGATCGTCGCGGTCGGCATGCGCCAGTCCTACTTCGGCCACGACGAGTTCGCCGCTCACGCCCCGGGCATGAAGACGCTGGACGACGCCCTGGAGATCCGCCGCAGGCTCTACCGCGCCTTCGAGATGGCCGAATCGGCGACCGACGCCGAGGAACGACGCCAGTGGCTCACGTTCGCGCTGGTCGGTGGCGGGCCGACCGGCGTGGAACTGGCCGGGCAGATCCGGGAGATCGCCGGCCACACCCTCGATCGCGAGTTCCGGACCATCGACCCTCTCCAGGCCCGGGTGCTGCTCTTCGAAGGGTCCGACAAGGTGCTGGGGCCCTTCGGTGAACCTCTGGCCGGGCGGGCGGCTCGCACCCTGCGCGACCTGGGGGTGGAACTCCGCTTGGGGACGCGGGTCACCGACCTCGACGCCCATGGACTGACCGTGAAGGACAATGAGGGCACGACCACCCGGTACGCCGCACGCACCGTCCTGTGGACGGCCGGAGTCGAGGCACCGCCCATCGCCGCCGCACTGGCACGGGCCACCGGCGCCACCCAGGACCGCGCGGGCCGCATCGCGGTCGAACCCGATCTCACCGTCCCCGGCCATCCGGAGATCCGCGTCGTGGGCGACGTGATGGGGCTCCACCGCCTGCCCGGTCTGGCAGAGGTCGCGATGCAGACCGGTGCGTATGCCGGCCGGGCCGTGCGCCATTCCGTGGAAGGCAGGGCGAAGAAGCCGAAACCCTTCAAATACATCGATCTGGGCAGCGCCGCCTACATCTGCCGTGGGCGGGCCGTCGTCAAGGCCGGCCCGTTGCATCTGTCGGGCGTGTCCGGCTGGCTGGCGTGGCTCTTCATCCACATCGCCTTCCTGACAGGGTTCCGCAGCAGGCTGGGCGCGGTGCTCAGCTGGTCCGTCTCCTTCGCGTCCGGAGCACGCAGGGAACGCGCCTTCACGCTGCCCGACACCGCGAATCCGCCCGAGCGGCCCCACGGAGCACCAGCGGTGTCGCCACAGCGCTGATTCGCCGGGACGTTGCTTCCTTTCCGCCACCACTCGTCCTGCAGTCCCCGCCGAGGCGGGGAAGACCACCGAGGCACCCATGCTCAGCACAGCAGTCCATCTGGCGAACAGCACGCCGTCCCAGCTCCTGCCGTCCCGCGAGATGATGGCCTTCACCCTGGCCTCGCACATTCTGCTGGTCCCCTTCGGGGTGGCGCTGCCCTTCATCACGCTGGTGATGCACTACCGGGCACTGCGCCGCAACGACCCTGTGGCCCTGAAGCTCGCCCGGCGCTGGTCGGCGGTGATGGCGGTGCAGTTCGCCATCGGCGTCGTCACCGGGACCGTGCTGTCCTTCGAGTTCGGCTTGTTGTGGCCGGGGATGATGGGGCGCTGGGGCGATGTCTTCGGCCTCGGCTTCGGTGTGGAGGCGTGGGCGTTCTTCCTCGAAGCCGTGATGATCGCGGTCTACCTCTACGGCTGGCGCCGGCTCAAGCCCTGGACGCATTTCTGGCTGGCCGTGCCGTTGCCGCTCGCCGCGGTGATGGGGGCGTTCGGCATCATCGCGGCCAACGCGTGGATGAACACTCCGCGCGGGTTCACTCTCGACGCCCAGGGCGTTCCGGTGGACGTCGATGTGCGCAAGGCCGTGTTCACGCCGATGTTCGGGCCGGAGTACTGGCACTTCGTGGTCGCGATGTTCATGACCGCGGGCTATGTGGTCGCCGGCGTGTACGCGGTCGGCTGGCTGCGAGGCCGCCGCGACCGCTACCACAAACTCGGTTTCACGGTGCCGTTCACCATCGCGGCGATCCTCACCCCGGTCCAGTTCTTCCTCGGGGACAACGCCGCACGTGCGGTCTTCCACAAGCAGCCGGTCAAGTTCGCGGCCATGGAGATCGTCTGGAAGACCGACACGCACGTGCCCGAGTACGTCTTCGGGCGGCTCAACGCCGACGGGACCATCGCCGGCGGCATCAAGATCCCCCAACTGGACTCGATCCTGGCCGGGTTCAGGCCCGACACCAAGGTGACCGGGCTGACCTCGGTGCCGGCCGCGGATCGTCCGACCCCGACCGAGGCGACGATCGTGCACTTCGCGTTCGACATCATGGCCACCATCGGCAGCGTCCTGATCCTGCTGGCCCTGTGGTACGCGTGGATCTGGTGGCGGCACCGGGACCTGCCGCTCAACCGCTTGTTCTTCCGGGTCGCCGCGATCGCGGGCGCGGCCTGCCTGGTGACGGTCGAGTGCGGGTGGGTCACCACGGAAGTCGGCCGCCAGCCCTGGATCGTCTACAACAACATGCGCGTGTCCGAGGCCGTCACGCACACGCAGGCCGCCGGGATCTGGGCCACGCTCGGCGTCGTCATCGCGGTGTATGTCGCGGTCTTCGGATCGTTCCTGGCCGTCGTCCTCAAGATGCGCACGCGCTGGCGGATCGCCGACGAGGCCGCGGCGGGAACGCTCGCCCCCGTCGATCCGGAAGTCGACACACCCTACGGGCCCAGGGGCGCGCCCGACCCCGCAGCCGTCGGCGCCGCGACCGGCAGCCGTTCCGAATCCGGCCCCTCCGGCGGTGCCCGATGATGGCCGACACCATCGCCTGGGTCCTGATCGTGGTCATCGCCGCCTACGCCTGCGGCGGGGGCACCGACTACGGCGCGGGCTTCTGGGACCTGCTGGCCGGCGGAGCCGACCGCGGCAAACGACCCCGCTGGCTGATCGACCGCGCCATGGCACCGGTGTGGGAGGTCAACAACGTCTGGCTGATCTTCGTCCTCATCCTGATGTGGACCGGCTTCCCCACCATGTTCCAGGCCGTGTTCACCGCACTGTGGCTGCCCTTGCTCCTCGCGGCGGTTGGGACGGTGCTGCGCGGCGCGGGGTTCGCCCTGCGCAAACCGAGCCGACGGATCGCCCGGCGGCGGATCTTCGGCGCCGTGTTCGCGATCGCCTCGCTACTCACGCCCTACTTCCTCGGGTCCGTCCTCGGCGGCGTCGCCTCGGGGCGCGTCGCGGTGGGCACTCCCGCCTCCGCGCACGTGTGGAGCAATCCGACATCGATCCTGGCGGGCCTGCTCGCCATCGCGGCCACCGCCTTCCTCGGCGCCGTCTTCCTCAGCACGGACGCCCGCCGGTTCGGTGCGGAGGACCTGGTCGACTACTTCCGCCTGCGGGCCGTGCTCGCCTTCGGCGCCGTGGTCGTCCTGGCCGTGATCGCGCTGCCGGTCACCCACCACGACGCCCGGTACGTCTGGCACGGCCTCACCCGGGGGCTCGGCCTGCTCTTCGTGGTACTTGCCGCGTTCTTCGGCGTCGCCACCGTGCTCCTGCTGATGGTCCGCGCCCACCGCTGGACGCGCTACACCTCGGTGGCCACGGTCGCGCTCGCCGTCGTGGCCTGGGGCTTCGCCCAGCGCCCCTACCTGCTGCCGACCACGCTGACGGTGGCCCAGGGGGCCGGCGCCCCGCACGCCCTTCGCTGGCTCGGGCTGGTGGCCCTCATCGCAGTCGTTCTGGTGGGTCCGGCGCTGGCGCTGGTCTACCGGCTGGACACGAAGGGCAGGCTGCAGGAACTGACCGACACCGACACCCACGCCGCGGGCCTGCCCGGGGACAACCTGTAGCGGAGAGCCGGACCCGACCCGGCGGCCGGCGGATCGGCGGCGGCGGACGCGTCCGCCGATCCACGGCGACAGGACTGTCCTCGGCCGGTCAGCCCAGCCGCTCGATGAGGTGGTCCCCGACCCGCAAGGCGTTGGCCATGGCCGTCAGCGACGGATTGACCGCGCCGATGCTGGGGAAGAAGGACGTGTCCACGACGTAGAGGTTGTCCAGGTCGTGCGCCTTGCAGTTGACGTCCAGCGCCGATGCGGCGGGGTCCGTGCCGAACCTGACGGTGCCGGCCTGGTGGGCGGTGGCCCCGATGGGCATCCCCTTGTGCAGGTAGATGCTGTGCGACAACAGCCGGTGCTCGTGCATTCCCAGGTGCCCGAGCATCTTCTCCAGCTTGTGCCGGAGACGCTTGAGGCCCGCGATGTTGTTCTTCTCGTCCAGAGCCAGGTGGATGCCGCCGTCCTTGTCGAGGGTGACGCGGCTGTCGGGCAGCGGCAGATCCTCCCCGCACAGCCAGAAGTCCACCGCGTGGTGGGCGAGGACCTCGAACGGCATGTCGGGCGAGACCACGCCGGCCCAGCGCGGCGCCTCGCCGTGGATCTGGTCGGCGTCCGACTTGCCGAGCATCTGGATGCCGCCGAGCGGGTAGTCCCAGTCGTCGGCGCCCAGATACCAGTCGTGCAGGGCCAGCGTCTTCTGGAACCTGGTGGGGTTCGGCTCCTTCGACACGGCCATCAGCGCCACGTTGTTGTGCCGCATGTAGTGGCGCCCCACGACGTCCGAGCCGTTGGCCAGCCCCCCGGGATGCCGGTCGTTTGCCGAACGCAGCAGCAGCACCGCGGAGTTCACCGCGCCACAGGCGACCACCACGATGTCACCGCTGAACGTTTCCGTCGTGCCGTCCGCGAGCTGTGCGACCACACCGGTCACGGTGCGGCCTGCCGGGTCGGTCTCCAGGCGCTGGACGTCGGCGTTGGTCACCATCGTGACGTTGTCGTGTTCGAGGGCGGGGTCGACGCAGATCACCTGCGCGTCGGACTTCGCGCTCATCAGGCACGGGAACCCGTCGACCCGGTCGCAGCGGATGCAGACGCTGGTGTGCGTCGCCCGGCCGTGCCCGTCCTGGGTGAGGTTCACGCCGATCGGCAGATGGAAAGGGTGCAGGCCCCGCTTCTCCAGGTCGTCGCTGAGCTGCTGGATGCGCGGCTCGTGCTCCACCGGGGGATGGGGGTACTGGCCGCTCGCAGGGCCTTCGGTGGGGTCCTCGCCGTGCCGTCCGTGGACCAGATAGAGCTGCTCGGCCTGCGTGTAGTACGGCTCCAGGTCCTCGTAGCCGATCGGCCACGCCGGGGAGATCCCGTCGTGGTGGCGGAGCTCCCCGAAGTCCTCCGGCCGCAGGCGGAACAGGGCGGCGCCGTAGAACTTGGTGTTCCCGCCGACGTAGTAGTTGACCTCAGGAGGGAACCGCTCGCCGTGCTTGTCGTACCAGAACTCCGGGGCCCGGTACTTGCCCGTGACGAACACCGCGGTGGAATCCCAGTTGTCCCGCTCCCGAGGCAGGTAGTCGCCGCGTTCGAGGATCAGGACCCGCTTGCCGCTGGGGGCCAGACGGTGGGCGAGGGTTCCGCCGCCCGCTCCGCTGCCGATGACGATGACGTCGTAGTGGTGATCGCCGGCCATACGAAGGCCCCGTTCTGGAGTCGTGGGCTGCCCTGGTCCGGACATCGGCCGGCCCCGCCCGGGGACCGGTCGGACAGCTATCTGACGAAAGGGGACATCGACCCCGAATTGCAGGCTATCGGGCGAGCCGGAAGCCGGCGTGCAGGCGGCAGGGGGCCGGGCCGGTCTTCACCCGATCGTCCGCAGGGCGGCCGACGCCTGGTTGACGATCGCCTGCGCGGACTCCTCCGCGTCCACGGTCAGGCCGGGCTCGTCGGGCCGCAAAGGTTCCAGGTCGGCGTACTGGGAGTCCACGAGCGCGGCGGGCATGAAGTGCCCCGCGCGCCCGGCGACCCGCCGGCGGGCTGCCGCCTCACCAACCGCCAGATGCAGGAACCAGACTCCCGCCCCCGCTCGGCGGAACACCTCGCGATACTCGTACCTGAGCGCCGAGCACGCCATGACTCCCCCGCTGCCGGACGCCGTCACCTGCCGGATCCACCGGGCCAAGTCCTGCAGCCAGGGCCGGCGATCCTGCTCGGTCAGCGGCCGGCCGGCGGCCATCGTGGCGCGGTTCGCCGCCGGATGGAGATCGTCCGCCTCCAGGAAGGGCACCTGAAGCCGCTCGGCGAGAAGCGCCCCTACGGTGGACTTCCCGCTCCCCGAGACGCCCATGACCACGATGACCGCAGGCACCGAAGTGCTGTCGCCCATGCTGTTCCTCCGTGTTGACGCGGGTCTCAGGAACCGGCTCACGCCGGCGGGACGGCGGCGATACCGGTCTGTTCGTCGGGACCGATGGGCGGGCGTCGCTTGGCGCGGCGCCACCACTGCCCGGGGCCGAAGGTGGCAATGATGACGAGTGCGGCCCCGACGACGACGTAGATGCTCAGGACTACGAGCTGCTGGGTGATGGAGTTGCCATCGAAGTAGAGCGTGTTGCGGATCAGGGTCACTCCGTTCCACGGGGGCAGGATGGGGCCGACGTCCTCCCAGAAGGCCGGCAGGTACGCGGTTCCGTTGACGCCGCCGGTGGAGGGGTTCCCGAAGAAGATGACGGCGACCACTGTGAGCAGGGTGCCCATCGGGCCGATCAGGCTCTGGAGAGTCGCAGCGAAGAGCGCGATGGACAGGCAGATGAGGGTGAACTCTCCCCACAAAGGCCAGAAGTTGGTACCGACGTCCGGGTAGGCGTTGAGGAGTGGTGAGCCGCCGGTCACGCCCCACGGAAGGTCGCGGGCGACCACGTCGTGCTGCGCCGACACGTAGGTCGTGACCATGATGCCGGCCATGGCAAGGGCGATCAGCAGGCCGGTGATCAGCGCCCGCCAGGACGGCGGCCGCGGTCCCTCGCCAGGACCCGCGGGCGCAGCGTGTGCTCCGCCCGACCCCCCCGGCGCCCGGCTGAGCCGGACTCTCCGCGTCCGGGGCCGGGGAAGCAGGACGGTCCTCAGCACTGCGATCCGTATTCCGGTCTGCGTTCCGGCCGGAGCTGCCTCCTGCGTCACTCATGGCACTTCCCGGTCACTGGGCGCTTGGGGCGCCTGACTTCGCGCACCCCTGAACAGTCATCGACTCTGCCAGAGCAGACTGCGCATAACGGTCATTTGCCGAACGTTTTGTCCGCATTTGGTCTGATAGCCGACGCGGCCGATACGCGGGCTTCTTCGACCTTCCCTGCGCGGCACCGGTTACTGACGCCCGCACCACGCAGGGCGCTGCTTCAAGGCGCCCCCATCAGAACACCAGGCATTCACACGATGGCGATGGGGTTCACGGGTGAGCCGGTGGCGCCCGGCAGACGCAGCGGGGCGATCACGCAGAGGAACGACCAGCGCCGCTCGGCTTCACAGACCGGCACCAGGTCCTCGAACTGCAGGTAGTCCAGCAGGTGCAGGCCCATGGCGTGGATCGCCAGCACGTGAACCGGAAAGTCCACGCCCTCGGTGGAACTGGGCGCGGTGTCGTTGTTGCCGTCGCTGCCCAGAACCGCGACCCGACGCTCCGCGAGGAATTCCAGAGCAGTGGGGTGGAGTCCGGCTCTCGCCTCTGCCGTGCGCCAGGGCCCCATTGCTGTCCGGCGCTTGCGGTGACCCACCCGCACGAAGAGCAGGTCGCCCTCGGATATCCGAACCCGCTGGGAGGCCTCCGCGGCACCGAGGTCGTCGGCAGTCACGTGATCGCCGGGTTCGAGCCAGGGCACGCCTCGCAGCCGGGGGATGTCCAGCAGCACACCGCGTCCGACGATCCCGTCTGCGGCTGCCTCGACGGACAGTGTCGTCGCACCGTCCGGCGTGACGCTGCTCGCGGGCACGCTGCCGCGCAGGGTGCCGTCGTAGATCACGTGGCACAGGGCGTCGAGGTGGCTGTCGGTATCCCCGTGCACGTTCATGGCGAAGCTGTCTCTGGCGAAGTGGAGCCCTGTGTCCGCGTGCTGCTTCGGCGGGTTGCGCATCGTGTGCGTGGCGGGCTCCGGGTTGTCGGGGCCTGGCGAGGTCTCCACCGGCGCCGCGAGCGTGACCGTCCGCCCGGGCCGTACGTCCCTTGCTGCCGCCGCCACCCGGCCTGGGGTCAGAGCGACCAGCGAGCCCCGCTCGCCTTTCGCCCAGGAGGTGGCCGATGCGAGGCGTTTGTACAGCGCGTCGAACTCCGCCGCTGTCAAGCGGGGCATCCCCGCAGTGGCCCGATGGATGACCACGTGTCAGCGTCCGTGCTCGGCGTCGAGGGCGTCATCGAGGGTGCCGGCGGCCATGATGAGCGCGAGGTGGGTGAACGCCTGCGGGAAGTTTCCCAGTTGCTCCCCGCTGGGACTGATCTCCTCGGCGAACAGTCCGACGTGGTTGGCGTAGGTCTGCATCTTCTCGAAGGTGTACCGGGCTTGTTCCAGCCGTCCGGCCCGTGCCAGCGCGTCGACGTAGAGGAAGGTGCACAGGCTGAAGGTGCCTTCCGAGCCGCGCAGTCCGTCCGGTGAGGCGGCCGGGTCGTAGCGGTAGACGAGGCTGTCGGAGACGAGCTTGCGGTCCATGGCATCGAGGGTGGACAGCCACATCGGGTCCCTGGGGGCGAGGAAGCCGACTCTCGGCATGAGCAGAAGTGAGGCGTCCAGTACGTCGCCGCCGTAGTGCTGGACGAACGCGTTCTCCTTCTCGTTCCAGCCGCGGTCCATGACCTGATCGAATATGGCATCGCGCGCCGCACGCCACTTCTCGATATCGGCGGGCCGGCGGAAGTGCTCGGCCAGGCGCAGTCCGTGGTCGAAAGCCGCCCAGGACATCACCCGGCTGTAGGTGAAGTCCTCGCGGCCGCCGCGGGTCTCCCAGATGCCCTCGTCAGGCCGGTCCCATGCATCGGCCAGCCAGTCCAGTGTCCTGGCCACGGTCTTCCACGCCTCGTAGGTGGCCTGCTGCCCGATCTCGCGGCCCTGAGCCACCGCGTAGATCGCTTCTCCGTAGATGTCCAGCTGCAACTGGTCGACGGCGCCGTTCCCGATGCGCACCGGCGCGGACCCTCGGTAGCCCTCGAAGTGGTCCAAGGTCTCCTCGGGCAGATCGGGGCTGCCGTCGATCCGGTACATCGTCTGCAGCGGCTCGTCCCCCTTGCCCTCACGCTCGCGCAGCCGTGCCACCAGCCAGTGGACGAACGCGGTGGCCTCCTCGACGAAGCCGAGGTCGAGCATGGCGCGCACCGACAGCGAGCCGTCGCGTACCCAGGTGAACCGGTAGTCCCAGTTGCGTTCCCCGCCGACCTGCTCCGGCAGGCCCGTTGTGGCCGCCGCGACCAGCGCGCCGCTGGGGGCGTAGGTCAGCAGCTTCAGGGTGATCACCGAGCGGTGCACCAGCTCGGGCCAGCGGCCCCGGTAGCGGGACTGGCGCAGCCAGGTCTGCCAGAAGCGCGTGACCTCCCCGACCTGTACGTCGACCGCGTCCGTCGTGAGGGGGTCGGGCGCGTCGCCTCCCGGCGCGCAGACGGTGAACACCGCCCCGGCGCTCTGCCCGGCCTTCAGACGGACGGTACCCAGCACGTCCCGGCCGTCCCCTTCGAGCGGGAACGTGGCCTGCAGGAACGCGTCGGTGCCCGGTGCGCGGAACCGGGCACCGTTGTCACCGATCTCGAGCTGGTGCTCGGCCCGGCCGTAGTCGAAACGCGGCCGGCACTCCAGGGCGAAGTCGACGGTTCCCCGCACGGCGCGGACCAGGCGGATGAGGGTGTGGCGGTCTGTCGGCGTGCGGCTCTGGTCCGGAGGCATGAAGTCCATGACCTCGCCCACCCCGTCCGGCGACATGAACCGCGTCACCAAGATCGCCGTGTCGGGGTAGTAGAGCTGCTTGCACGTGAGATCGGGGTGTTCGGGGGCGATGCGGAAGTGGCCTCCGCCGTCGTGGTCGAGCAGGGCGGCGAAGATGCTCGGCGAGTCGAATCGTGGCGCTGCGAACCAGTCGACGACGCCCTGGGACGAGACCAGCGCGGTGGTCTGGAGGTCGCCCACCAGGCCGTGATCGGCGATCGGGGGGTACCGGTCCATGGGTTTCTCCGGCGTCTCACAGGAAGCCCCCCTCGACTCCCACTATCCGGCCGACCGTGCCGCCCCGCCACACGCGGCCGCGACGGCCCCGGCCACCGCGGCAGGCCCCGCAGCCGATGCTACTTTTTGTGATCTCCGGATTGCTCACAGTAGTAGTGCGCATCGGGTGTGCTCCTGCGGCGCCCCGGGCCGCCGCCGGCCGAGCGTGGGAGACTGGCCATGGATTTGCTTCACCTTCGGTTGGCAAGCCCGTCGGATCTCACTGCCGGGAGCGTCGACCTGCTGACCGGCGACCACTACGTCTTCAACCTCGTAGTCTCCGGCGAGGCTCGCAAACCCGACGGCGACGCGATCGAGTGCGACGTCCTGGCCGGGGCCGCCAACGCGCTGCTGCGCGGTCTGCGCGACCTGGGGATCGACTCCCGCGGATCCATCGTCATCGAGCCCGTCGGCATGGCGCTCTCCCGCACCGTCGCCGAGGTCGAGCACCGCCGGCTCGGGTCGCTCGCCCACACACCTGTCCGGGAAGACGAAGCAGACGGCCGGCAGGGCCTCCCGTCGCCCGGAGGGAGCGATTCCCAGGAGCTGTTCAGGAGGCCCTGCCGTGCTGTCAGGTCAGAAGGTCATGCTCCACCGCTGGAGATGGCCGGGGTCCAGGTCGTAGAAGCCGGGCGTGCCGTCGGCGACGCGCAGCTTCCAGGTGCCTCGGGCCTGGACCGCGGAGGCGTCGACCGTGTAGGTCTCGTGCAGTTCGGGCGTCAGCACCCACGGTCCCCAGGACTTGACGGGGATGACGCTCCCGTCAGGGGCGATCAGGTCGATCACCTGGGCGTTGCTGAACTCGTGGTCCAGATCGACAGTCACCTTCAGGTCGCTCGGGGCCTTACCCGGCTTTCCGAGGACTTCCATCGGGGACTCGACCACACCCCACTGGGGAATCACATACGTGGTGGGGTTGACGAAGAAGTGCCCGCCGGACGCGAGGACGGTCCAGACGAACGGGATCCTGCGGGTGTCTCCGGCCGCGTCCGTGATGATGACGACCGAGTTGTAGTCGCCTGCCTTGTCCGGCGTACCGGTGATCAGACCGGTCGTCCGGTTGATCGTCAGGCCGAGCGGCAGCTGCTTGGCGGAATAGGTCACCGGGCCGGGGCGGCTGCTGGACGCGGTGACCTGGCGGCTTACCGGCTGACCGGTCGCCACCGGCTCGGTCGGCAGCGGCTCCACGGCGATGTGGTCGACGTACCGGTTTCCGACGTGGACGGCCGCCCAGGCGTTTGCGGCGGACTCGTAGGTGTCGCTCTGGGTGCCGTAGAGGTCGGCGGCGGCCTGGAGCGTGGCGGTGCGGGCGCCGGCGTAGTCGGTGGTGCTGGTCATGTAGACGGTCAGGGCGCGGTACATCACCTTCGCGGCGTCGGCCAGTCCGATGCCCGCGACCGGCAGTCCGTCGTACGTGGGGCTGTCGTAGTCCACGCCGTTGATGGTCTTCTGCCCGCTGCCCTCGGCGAGCAGGTAGAAGAAGTGGTCCCCGATACCCGCTGCCATGTGCGGCTCGTCCGACTTCGCCTGCAGCGTCCAGTAGTCCAGGGGGGCGTAACCGACGGAGCTGATACCGGCCTTGGAGGGAAGGTCCATGTAGCGGATCGGCTTGCCGTCGCCGTGCAGGTCGTCCAGCTCGGCCATCGTGTAGTCGGGCACGTCGTTGGGGTTGTCGGCGTAGAACTCGACGGCGGCGGCCATCATGTCGCTGACCGCCTCGTTGAGGGCCGGCGCTTCCCCGACGTCGCCCAGCCCGGCAGTTGCCGAGGTGACGCCGTGCGTCATCTCGTGCGCGGCGATGTCCAGGGACGTCACCGGGTGCTGTCCGTCCGCGCCGTCGCCGTAGCTCATGCAGAAGCAGCCGTCCTGCCAGTTGGCGTTGGCGAGGGGGATGCCCTGCTGCTGCTCGTAGTGGACGCGCGAGTAGCTGCCTCGGCCGTCGTCGGCTATGCCGTTGCGGCCGAAGCTGTCGCGGTAGAAGTCCCAGGTCGTCTGTGCCCCGTACGCCGCGTCCACTGCCGCGGTCTGCGGGTTCGCCGCCGTTCCGTCGCCCCAGACATCGTCGTCGTCCGTCAGCAGCACCCCGTTGGAGTTGACGGTCGAGTCGAGCGTCCGGTGACCGCCGTGGTCCGGGTCGATCAGGGCGTAGCTGCCGTCGTCCTGACGGGTGGAACCGATCGTGACCTTGCCGCTGTAGAGGCTGTTGCCGTCGGCGGACTCCACGTGCTCGGCGTTCTCCAGGGTGGTGCCGCTCGCGGCGTCCGTCACGACGTGGCGTTCGCTGGGGGATCCGTCCTGCTGTACTCCGGTGACGACCGTCTCCCAGGCCAGCGTCGGCCGGCCGCCCGCCATCCAGACGACTTGGCGCGGGGCACTGTGCGCGCCTGCGTTGCGTGTGCCCTTGGCCGTGGCAGTGCTCAGAGCCGACTTCTTCGCCGTGGCCGCCGGCACCTTGGCCGTGGTCGTCGGCAGGGAGAGCGGCGCCGTGGAGGCGTAGCTGACAGTGCGGGCCGCGCCCTTGTGCTGATGCACCACCAGGTCGCCGCCGATCACCGGCAGTCCTGCGTAGGTCCGCTCGTAACGGGTGTGGACCGTTCCATCGGCGTCCTGGATCACGTCCTTGGGGATGAGTTTCTCCCTCGTGCCCAGACGCAGCGCGCGGGCCGTCTCCGGCGCCGCCTTCGCCGCGTTCTCCAGCAGTTGCCTGCGCTGCCCCGGCGACAGGTCGACGATTGCTGCTCCTGGCCGGGCCATGGACATGATCTGAGGGAGCGCTGCCGCCTTCCGGCTGTTCCCTGACCCGCCGGATGCGGAGGCGGGGCCGGCGGGCAGTGCGGAAACCGTGAGCGCCATGGCCGCCACTGCCACAGTGGCGGCCAGGCGTCGTCGGGGCACACGCGATCCCTGTGGGAACACGCGCCCGCTGCTGAAGGAATTCACTCGTGGGTCCTTCCGTTCGGCCGCCTGTCGATGGGGGCGGCCGCTGGGACAGGGAGCCGGAGGTCACGGCTCCCTCCTCGTCGATGACAAAAGTGATCATCGCAGCGGGTATTCGCGCCTGTCAGGGGCCTCCGGGGGCGCAAATACGACACGGCGGTGAACCGCCGGGAGCCACGCGGTGACGGACGGGGGGGTCGGCGGGGCGTAGTGGCGGGCCTGCCACGCCAGGTACGCCGGGCGAGGTTCCGACAGGATGCGTCCGGGACAGCACGTCCAGGTCGTCCTGGCTGTAGGGGCGCGCACGCAGGGCAGGAGCAGGGCGAGCCTCACCCGGCTTCCGGCCGGGCCGGCGGGCCGAGTTGCCGCCACTCCTCCTCCGAGGCGGCCAGCAGCGAGGCGATCCGGTCCGCCGGAGGCAGCGGGCCGTGGTCGCCGGGCACCCGCAGGGCGGCGCCCGCGGTCAGATGGGCCAGACGCAGCGCTCTCGGAAGCGGTTCGCCCCGGCGCAGCCCGGTCAGGAAGCCTGCGGCGAAGGCGTCGCCCGCGCCGACGGGCTCGACCACCTCGGTGTGCAGGGCCGGCACCGTGTGCGCGACGGCGCCGCCGAAGACGGTCGCCGCGTGGGCGCCGTCCTTGACCACGAGCAGGCGCGGGCCGGGCAGGAGGCTCCGTACGTCGCCCGGCGTGCCGATCCGGTCGCCCCACAGCGCCTGAGCCTCGTCGAGGCCGACGAAGACCAGATCGGCGCGGTCGGCGAGGGCATGCAGCAGGTCGGGGGCGGAGCCGTCCGTCCACAGCGCGGGACGGTAGTTGACGTCGAAGCTCACCGGAAGCGGACCGCGCAAGGCCTCCTCTACCAGTGCCCGGCACGACGGTGACAGGGCGGCGGTGATGCCGGTCAGGTGCAGCAGCGCCGCGTCCCGCACGGCGGCGCCGGCCAGCAGTCCGGGGCCGAGAGCCGAGGCGGCCGAGCCCCGGCGGTAGTAGTGGACGCGGGTCGCGACCTCTCCGGGGTCCTTGACGAGCAGTCCGGTCGGCCGCGTCGGGTCGACGCGGACGCCGCCCACGTCGACCCCGGGCGCTGCCACCTCGGCCAGCACCCGGCGCCCGAAGGGGTCGTCACCGAGCGCCGACACCCAGCGCACGGGTATGCCGTGGTCGGCGAGGTACATCGCCACGTTCGACTCCGCCCCGGCCACGGCGACCCGCAGTCCCGCCGCCGCCACGAGCGGGCCCACGGGCTCGGGCACGAGCGCGGCCATGGTCTCGCCGACGCAGACGATCGGACCCTCTGCGAGGGGGATCACCGTGCAGCCCGCCGCGGACCGGAAACGCCGCGGTGTCCACGGAGGGCGGCTGCACCGCGCGCCGGGCCGGTCCGCACGCCAAGCCAAACGGCGCTCCCCGCGGTGCTCGGTCCCGCGCTCCGCACACGGCTCGCCACCGCGGGCCGCACCGCGGTCCGGGCCTTCACCGGTCCTCCTGTCCCTGGCCGAAGTCCCGTACCGCCTCCAGGTATGCGCGGGCCCTGACCCGTAGCGCATCCAGGCTGCCGCCGTCGGCCGCGTCCCCGAGCAGCGGGGAGCCCACGCCGACGGCAGTGGCACCGGCGGCAAGGTAGGCCCGGGCGGCGGGGGCGTCCACACCGCCGACCGGGACAAAGGGAAGGGCCGGGAAGGGACCGCGCAGGGCGCGGAGGTAGCCGGGGCCGCCGGCCTGCTCCGCGGGGAAGAGCTTCAGCGCTTCTGCGCCCATCCGGCGGGCGGTCACGATGTCGGTGGGCGTCATCACCCCGGCGAGTACCGGCATACCCAACTCGCGGGCGGTGGTGACCCCTTCGCCGAGCGCGGGGGTGACCGCGAAGTCGGCTCCCGCGGCCTGGGCGGCGCGGGCGTCGTCGGCGGTGAGCACGGTGCCCGCGCCGAGCGGAGCGGCGTGCCCGAGGGCGGCGCGGGTCCGGGCGATGACGTCGAGCGCACCCGCGCCGCTGAGCGATATCTCGACCAGGGCGACGCCCTCCTCCATCAGGGCCATCACCGCCCGGTGGGCGGCGTCGGGGTCGGTGCCGCGGACGATCGCGACGAGCCGGTGGGTACGCAGCGCGGTCAGCAGGTCCACGTGCGGGCTCCTTTCCTCTGAACATCGTGACGACGCGTCATGGGCGGGCGGTGATCGTCAGCCGCCAGTGGACCTCCCCCGACGCGGGCACCCGCGCCGCGTCCCGCTCGCCGGCCGCGGCCAGGTCGAAGACCCGGCCGAGCATCGGCTCGACGCCGATCGAGCGGTACGGGGCGTCCTCCGGGAAGCCCCGGAGATTGCGCCACACGGCGACGCAGACCGGCTGGCCTGGTGCTTCGAGATCGAACTCCAGCATGTCCCGGCCGTCGTGGACGGCTGCCCGCCCGGTGTCCACGATCGCTCCCAGCGCGGTTCCGTCGTCCGGTCCGAGCAGATCGAAGCGGAGGTCCGGTGCCGCCTGGGCCACGGCGGGCGCCCCGGGGCGGCTCACGGCGGTGGCGGTGCCCGCGGCCCCCGCCCGAGGCCAGGCGAACGCCTCCCAGTCGGAGCCGCCGTCGCGGTAGAGCCGACCATGCGCGCCCTCGGCGATGGCGATCCGGCCCTGTTCGGAGATGTCGAGCAGGGCGTGGCCTGCCCACAGGAAGCGGTAGCCGGGTTCGGCCCTGAGGCGGTAGTCGGCGACGACACCGCCGTCCACCGCGCCGATGGTACGGGTGAGGTGGAAGTCGGGGCACCGCACGGACGCGCTGTCACCGTCCTGCTTCCACGGCCGGGACCAGGCGTCGCCGTGGTCCGGGACGCCGCGCACCGTGGGAACGCACTCCTCCAGGCCGCCGGCGTCGGCGAAGGCGTCACCCGGCCGTGCCCGCGAGCGGCGCGGTTCGTCGCGGTGCCACAGCCACTCTCTCCCTCCGGACGACAGCGATGTCCAACGCCCCCCGTACGCCGGGTCGGTGGCCACCCGCACGACCGGCGCTCCGGTCACCATTCGGCGAAGGACCCGTCGGCGTGGCGCCATACGGGGTTGCGCCAGGCGTGCCCGGCGCGGTCGGCGGCACGGACCGCGCTCTCGTCGATGGTGACGCCGAGGCCGGGCAGCGTGCTGCGCCGGGCGTGGCCGTCGGTGAAGCGGAAGGGCTCGGTGTCGAGGAGGTAGGACAACAGGTCGGCGTCCTTGTTGTAGTGGATGCCGAGGCTCTGCTCCTGGATGAGGAAGTTGGGTGTGCAGAAGGCGACTTGGAGGCTGGCGGCGAGTGAGATGGGGCCAAGCGGGCAGTGCGGCGCCAGTTGCGCGCCGAAGGTCTCAGCGAGCGCGGCGATCCGGATCACCTCGGTGATGCCGCCGGCGTGCGAGAGGTCTGGCTGGGCGACGGCTATGCCGGCGCTGAGCACGGGGAGGAACTCGGCCCGGCCGTAGAGCCGTTCGCCGGTGGCGAGCGGCACGGGTGTGGACGCGGCCAGGGACGCGGTGAGGTGGCCGTGTTCCGGCAGTAGCGGCTCCTCGACGAACAGCGGGTGGAGCGGGGTGATTTCGTGCAGGAGCCGGCGGGCGCCGGCGGGGGTGAAGCGGCCGTGGAAGTCGACGGCGACATCGCGGTGGGGGCCCAGCACCTCGCGGGCGGCGGCCACCCGCTCCACGACGGCGGCGGTGCCTGCCGGCGTGGTGAGCGGCTCGGTGCGGCCCGCGGCGTTCATCTTGACCGCGGTGAAGCCCGCTTCGATCTGGGCGCTGATCTCGTCGGCGAGCCGGGCAGGTTCGTCGCCCCCGACCCACGCGTAGACGCGGACCGTGTCGCGGACCGCGCCGCCGAGCAGGGCGTGCACGGGAGCACCGTAGGCCTTGCCCGCGATGTCCCACAGGGCGTGGTCGAGTCCGGCGACGGCGCTGGAGAGCACCGGGCCGCCTCGGTAGAAGCCTCCCTTGGTGAGCACCTGCCAGTGGTCCTGGATGCGCAACGGGTCCTGGCCGATGAGCTGTTCGGCGAGGACGTCGACGGCGGCGCGCACCACTTCGGCGCGGCCCTCCACCACGGGCTCACCCCAGCCGACCAGTCCCTCGTCGGTCTCGACCCGGCAGAACAGCCAGCGGGGTGCCACGAGGAAGGTCTCGACGCGAACGATCTTCACCGGGCGTCCTCCTCCCCGGAGTCGGTGCCGTGCACGAGGTCCAGGTCGCGTACCGCCTGGTCCAGCAGGGCTCTCATGGCGGTCTCGGCGCCGTCCGGGTCCCGGTCGCGCACCGCATCGAGGACGGCGCGGTGGCTGGGCACCGGGTCCGTGCCGTGCGGTGAGCTGTGGACGATCTCGTCGCGATGGGCGAGTCCCGATTCGATGACCATCTCCATGCGTTCGAGCAGCTCGTTGTGCGTGGCGGCGAGCAGGGCGCGGTGGAAGGCCAGGTCGGCCTCGACGGCGTGGGCCGGGCCGCCGTCCTGGCGGGACATCGCCGTGAGCGCCTCGTCGAGGGCGGTCAGGTCGTCGTCGGTGCGGCGTACGGCGGCGAGCCGGATCGCGGCGGGTTCGATGATGCCGCGGACCTCGCCGAGGTTGCGCAGCAGCGACAGGTCGGCGCCGGCCGCGGTACCGCCGGCGAACTGCCAGCGCAGCACGTCTGCGTCGAGCAGGTTCCAGTCGGCCCGGGCGCGTACGAAGGTGCCGCGCTTCTGCCGCGCATCGACCATGCCCTTGGCCGCAAGGACCTTCAGGGACTCGCGCAGGGCGGTCAGACTGACGTCCAACTCGGCCTGCAACGCCACGAGATCGAGTGTCGCCCCCTCGGGGATCTCACCGCTGAGCACCCGGCGCGCGAGGGTCTCCACGGTCTGGCCGTGCACTCCGCGGCGCGCGTATGGCGTCATGTCGTTCTGCCTTTCTCCAGGTCGGTCGGCATGTCGGTCGGACGGGGCGGGGTCAGGCGGAGCCCTTGACGACACTCCAGCCGCCGTCCACCAGCAAGCTCGATCCGGTGATGTAGGACGCTTCGGGCGAGGCCAGGAAGGCGATCGCGGCGGCCGCCTCCTCGGGTCTGCCGAATCGGCCGGCTGCCGTCTCGGCGACGCTCCTGTCCCGGTCCGCCTGGGAGACACGGTCCCAGGCGGCGGTGAGGATGGGACCCGGGAGTACCGCGTTGACGCGTACCTCGGGGCCGTACTCCACGGCGAGCTGACCGGACAGCGAGAGCAGGGCGCCTTTGGCGGCGGCGTAGGCGGGGTGGCCGGGGATGCCCTTGTGGGCGTGCACGGAGGAGATCAGCACGATGGCCCCGCGGCGCTCGCGAAGGTCGGGCAGCAGCGCTCTGACTCCGAGGAAGCCGCCGGTGAGGTTGACCGCCAGCTGCCGTTCCCAGGAGGCGAGGCTCGTCTCGTGGGCGGGGGCGACGTCGACGGTGAAGGCGTTGCTGACCAGGACGTCCACCGGTCCGAAGGTGTGGGCGGCGGTGACGAGCCGGTCCCAGTCCCCCGGCGAGGAGACGTCCGCCGTCACGAACTCGGCGGCGCCGCCCTGCTCACGGATGCCGGCCGCGACGTCCCGCCCCGCGTCCGTGGCGATGTCCGCGAGGACCACGCTTGCGCCCTCGGCCGCGAGGCGGCGGGCGGTGGCGGCGCCGATGCCGGCGGCCGCGCCGGTGACGACGGCCACCTGTCCGGCGAATCGGGCTGCGGTGACGTTCATGGGAGGGGTCGGCTCCTTCGCGTTCGGTCGTGTCGGCTGCTGTGGTGACGGGCTGCGGGCGGGGGCGGGGACTGCCGTGCCGGAGAGTTCATTGACGGACCAGGGTGACCAGTTCAGCATCGTGGTCGGCGGTCCAGGCCAGCGGCAGCCCGTAGTGCAGCAGGTGCGCGCCGCTGTACTCGGTGCCGGTCGCGGCGTCCCGGTAGCGGGCACCCGGGTCGAGGCCGCGCAGCCGCAGCCGCGCGGAGCGGCCGGGGAGGAGGGGCGCGCCCTCGAGGCGGCCGGTGCTCCAGGCGGCGACGACGGTGCGGTCGCCGCCGGGGGCGTCGTACTGCACCCCGCAGCCCCCGTCGGCGGGGGTGCCGAGCAGGCGGGCCTCGCCGTGGTGGATCACGTCCCGTACCTGCTTGTAGCGGGCGACCCAGCCGGTGGCCTCGGTGCGCTGCTCAGCGGTCCATTGCCGCAGGTCGGCGCCGATACCGAGGACGCCGGCCGCGGCGAGCACGAAGCGGAAGGCGAGCGAGCGGGGCCGCGGGTCGAAGACACCGGGAGCGTCGGTGACCCAGCTGCTCATGGTGTGCGGGGCGTGGGCGTGCAGATAGCCGTACTGGATCGCGAGCCGGTCCAGCGGGGCGGTGTTGTCGCTGGGCCATACGACGTCGGTACGGGCCAGGGTGGCGTGTTCGATGCGCCCGCCGCCACCCGCGCAGCCCTCGACGGTGACCCGCGGGTGCCGGTCGCGGAGGTGGTCGAGGACTCTCAGGTAGCCGGCCACGTGGGCGGCGTCGAGGTCCTGCTCCCCCGCGGGCCCGGCGCCGGGACGGCCGCGTTCGGTGGGCGGGCGGTTCATGTCCCACTTGAGGTAGCTGATGTCGTGGTCGGTGAGCAGCCGGTCCAGGGTGCCGATGACGAACTCCTGGACGTCGTGGCGGCCGAGGTCGAGCAGCAGCTGCTCGCGGACCAGGGTCGCCGGGCGGCCCTCGATCCGGTAGACCCAGTCCGGGTGTTCAGCGTACAGGCGGGAGGCCGGGCTGATCGCCTCCGGCTCGACCCACAGCCCGAAGTCCATCCCGGTGGCGCGGATCCTCGCGACGAAGTCGTCGAAGCCGGCGGGGAAGGCGGCGGGGTCGGGCTGCCAGTCGCCGAGGCCGCCCTTCTCGTCGTGGCGGCCGGTGAACCAGCCGTCGTCCACGACGAAGAGCTCGACGCCCAGCCCGGCGGCGATCGCCGCGAGTTCGAGCTGCGCGCCGGCCTCGACGCCGAAGCCGGTGGCCTCCCAGGAGTTGTAGAGGACCTTGCGGGTGCGGTGCAGCCGCCCGCCGGCCAGCCGCCTTTCGTAGCGGTGCCAGACGCGGGACAGCCCGTCGAGTCCCTCGGGGCTGAACGCGCAGGCCAGCCGGGGGGTGTCGAGGCCGGCGCCGGGCTTGAGCACGACGGCTCCCTCGTGGGGGACGCGTCCGGCTCTGACCCGTACCGCGCCGCCGGGTTCGGCCTCCGCGGTGATGTGCCAGTTGCCGGACCACTCCAGGGCGACACCGTAGGCGGGCCCGTCGTCGTCGGCGGCGTCCTGCACGGCGAGCCAAGGGGCGTAGGCGTGGCCCGGCGCCCCCTGGGTGGAGGACATCTCGAACCGGCCGCGCATCAGGTCGAGCTGATGGCGGCCGAATTCCTGCGACCACTGTCCGGCGAGGTACGTGAGGCGGGCGCCGCCCTGGACGGGCACGTTGACGCCCGCCGAGTCGAGGCGTTCCAGGTGCAGCGGCTCGGTGCCCGCGTTGCGCAGTTCGGCCCAGCGCAGCAGCACATCGGTGCCGGACACGGTCGCATAGCAGAGCGTGGTGCGCAGTCCGGTCGGCCGGTCGGCGAACTCCAGCCGCAGGCCACTGCCCTCGTCGTACTCCGCGCCGGTGAACTCCCACCACAGGCCGCGTTCGCCGCCGGGGCGGCGGACGGTGAGGTCGGCTCCGGTGAACGGCCGCAGCCCGTAGGGGATGTACTCGGCGGGCGCGGCGTCGGCCGGCGTGATGAAGTGGGTGCGGTGGGACCGGCCCAGGGGTGACGGCCCGATCTCGGCGCCGTGCGGGCCCCAGGCGGCGAGTTCCGCCCAGCGGCCCTCGCCGGCCAGCCGTACCGCGTACACGGTGTGCTCGGTACGCAGCAGCCAGGGACCGGCCGGATCCTGGGTTCGTACGGTGGTCACTTGACGGCCCCCAGGTTGAGTCCGGCCACGAAGTGCCGCTGGAACCGGAGGAAGACAGCGACGGTCGGGGCGGCGGCGATCACCGATCCGGCCGCGATGACGTTCCACTGGGAGACGTACTGTCCCTGCAGGCCCAGCAGGGAGGCGGTGATGGGCATCTTGTCCTCGGAGCGCAGGACCGTGATCGCCCAGAGCAGGTCGTTGAAGATCCAGGTGAAGGCCAGCGCGGTCAGCGCGGCCAGTGCGGGCCGGGCCAGCGGCATGATGACACGGGTGTAGATCTGCCAGGGTCCCGCTCCGTCGATCACGGCCGCCTGCTGAATCTCCGGCGGGATGGCCCGCATGAAGCCGTGCAGGACGAAGACGTAGAAGCCGACGCCGAAGCCGACCTGGACGCCGATCAGTGCGTACAGCGAGTCGTAGATGCCGAGCTTCTCGCTGAGCTTGTCGACCGGGATCAGCAGGATCTGCGGGGGCAGCAGGTTGCCGCTGAGCATGAGCAGCAGCAGTGCCCGCCGGAAGGGCATGTCGTACCGGCTCAGGGCGAAGGCGGCCATGGAGGCCAGCAGCAGGGACAGCAGGACCGTCGGGATGCTGACGAGCAGGCTGTTGATCAGGGCCTGCTGCTGGCCGCCGTCCACCCACGCCTGCCGGAAACCGCCGAGGGTGAAGGAGTGCGGCAGGCTGCCCAGGCCGTGGGAGGCGACGTCGTCGAAGGACCGGGTCGCGGTGATCAGGACGACGGCGATCGGCACGAGCCACAGCAGGGACAGCAGCCCGGCCCCGGTGTGGAAGGCGACGGTGCCCCAGAAGCGGCGAGCCGGCCTCGGCGACCGGCGCGGGGCCGGCGGCCGCGCGCCCTGGTCCGCGGCGGTCCCGGAGGTGGTGTCGGTGACGCTCATCAGTCGGCCTCCTTGAACGCCCGGATCAGGTACGAGGCGATGACGCCGAAGGCCAGCACGAAGATGACGACGGCGAGCGCGGAGCCGTAGCCGAGCCGAAGGGACTGGAAGGCGGCGGAGTACATGTAGGTACTGAGCAGTTCCGAGGAGTGGTACGGGCCGCCGCGGGTGAGTGCCCAGACGACGTCGAAGGAGCGCAGGCTGTCGATGATGATCACCGACAGGACGACGGCGTTGACGCTGCGCAGCTGCGGAAGGGTGATGTGCCGGAACTGCTGCCACCGGGTGGCGCCGTCGACCTTCGCGGCCTCGTACAGTGCCGGATCGATGCCCTTGAGGCCGGCCAGGTAGAGCACCATGACGTAGCCGACCTGGCGCCACAGCGCGGGCACGATCACCGCGTAGAGCGCGGTGTCCTGGTCGGCGAGCCACGGGTGGGTGAGACTGCCGAGCCCGAGCCCCGACATGGTCTTGTTGATCAGCCCGTCGGGCTGGTACATCGCCTGCCACACCAGTGCGGTGGCCGTGAGCGAGAAGACCACCGGCAGGAACAGCGCGGCCCGGTAGAAGCCGACCCCGCGGCGCTCCTGCTGGAGCAGCAGGGCGGCGCCGAGCCCCAGGAGCGCGGACAGTCCGCCGAACAGCGCCAGCCACAGCACGGTGTCGAGCATCGCGGTGTGGAAGACCGTGTCGTGGATCATCTCCCGGTAGTTGCCGAGGCCGATGAACTGCGGCGCCGAAATGCCGTCCCACTTCGTCAGCGAGAGGTAGAAGCCCTGCAGGGCGGGCCAGAACACGAAGAAGCCCTCGGCGAGCAGCGGCAGCAGGACGAAGGCGAGTACCACCGGAGGGACCCGGGTGGCCCGCTTTCCCCCGCCGCGCGTCGTGCGCCCGCCGCGGCCGGCGCCTTCCGCGGCGCGCCGGCCTGCGGCGGTGAGTACCGCCATCTCACTGGCTCCAGATCTTCTGCGCGTCCCGCTGCCAGGCCGTGAGGATGGAGTTGATCTCCTTCGGCTTGGCGAGGAACTTGGTCAGCGCGGTGTCAGCGGTCGGCTGCAGGGCGTCGCTGGAGTCGCGGTTGAAGAACTGCGTGACGTCGGCGGCGCTCTCGATCAGTGCGCGGCCCTTCTTGACCAGCGGGGTGCCGGAGTCCTTGGCCTTGGGGTTGGTCGGCAGCGCGGTGCCGGACGAGCCCTTGAGGTAGATCTCCTGGGCCTCGGCGGTCGCCAGGTAGCTCATCAGGTCCAGGACCTGGTCCTTGTGCGCGGTGTGGGCGCTGGCGAAGTAGCCGTCGGTGGGACCCTCCTCGGCGACCGGAACGCTCGGGTCGATGATCGGGAACTGGAAGAAGTCGATGTCGTCCAGCTGGTCCTTGGGCGCCGCGTCCGCGAAGAAGGTGCCGATCAGCATCATGCCGGTGCGGTTGCTGAGCATCGCGGTGGTGGCGTCCTGGAAGGCGAGCGCCGTGCCGTTGGGGTCGAAGTAGGGCAGCACCTCGGCCCACTTGTCGAAGACCTTGTGCACCTGCGGGTCGTCGAAGCTGTGGCGTCCGGCGAGCAGGTCGCGGTGGTACTGGGCGCCGTTGACGCGGATGTTGAGGTAGTCGAACCACGCGGACGCGACCCACGGGGTGTCACCGCCGGCGCCGAGGCCGATCGGGGCGACGCCCTTGGACTTGAGCGTCTTGCACAGGGATATGAAGTCGTCCCAGGTCTTGGGCTCCTGCACGCCCCACTTGGCGAAGTTGGACTTCTTGTAGAACACGCCCCACCAGTAGTAGGTGGCGGGCACGAACACCTTCGCGCCGGAGGAGTCGCTGCACAGCTTCTTCTGCGCGTCGGAGTAGCCGGCGAGTTCACCCTTGGCCCAGATCTCGCTGACGTCCAGCAGCAGGCCCTTCTTCGCATACGCGTCCGCGACCGAGCCGGGGTACCAGGTGAGCAGGTCCGGCGGGTTGGCGGAGGTGAGGTACGTCGGCAGCTGGGTGCGGAACGTCTCGGAGGCGACGGTGTTCAGCTTGGCCTTGGCGCCGCCACGCTTGTTGTAGGCGGCGACAAGGTCCTCCATCGCGGTCTTCGCCTGCGGCGAGGACAGGTTGGACTGGAGCGCCACGCTGCCGCCGGACGACTGGCTGGTGCTGCCTCCGTCGGACGAGCTGGAAGCGACGCAGCCGCTCATCAGGGCGGCGGCTCCGATGGCGCCGGCGCCGGCGAGGAACTGGCGGCGGCCGGTCGGCGAGATGGGTGTGGTGTTCATTGGCAGTGACTCCCTTGTCGGCTGCTACAGACTGGCGTGGCGTCGGCGTGACGTCAAGATTAATTGCTAATTTATGGAGTAACCGATCCGACGGGAGCCCGGAATGCCCGATGACGAGCACCCCGGGAACCGTCAGAGGGAAAGGCGGATGGATCAGCGGGACCGGAAGGTCGGCAGGGTCAGAAGGAGCTCTGCCGGACCACGCCGCCCACGCCGCGCGAAACGGCGAGGACCTGGCCGTTCGGCCCTGCGGTGGCGCCCATCGCGCCGTCGAAGGCGTTGCTCACGAAGGCGCTCTGCGGGAACCAGCCGCCCCAACTGCCCGCCGTGGCGTCGTAGGTCCGCTGCCACAGCGTGTAGTCCGAGGCGCGGGCCAGCAGTTGCACGCTGCCGCCGGTGGCCACCAGCGTCGGGGCGGCGCTGATCGTGCCGCCGAGCGAGGTCCAGTCGGACCAGGCGCCCGAGGCGTCCGCGTCCCTGGACCACACCTCGTCGTCCACTCCGCGGACCGCGACGTGGATCCGGCCCGAGGCGTCGGTGACGGCCGACGGGCGGCCGTAGAGCGCCCCTGCGGGGGGAGCCCCGATCGAGGTCCAGCCGGTGGCGGGACCTCGACTGGCGACCGTGCCGTCGGTACCGGTGGCGAACAGCGTCCAGGCGCCGGGGCCCTGGTACGCGGCGGTGGGCGCGTCGGCGATCCGCCCGCCGAGGTCCTGCCAGCGGCCCCACGACCCCTGGGCGTACGTCCGCAGGTAGGCGTGGTCGTCCGTGCCGCGGACGAAGACATCGATCCGGCCGGCCGAGGCGTAGGCGGCGGGCTGGCCGAGGAACCGGCCGCCGGTCGGGCCACCGAGGTCGGCCCCGGAGCCGGACCAGCGGCCGTCACGACCGGTCGTGGCGCGCAGCGAGCCGTCGGCGTCCTGGGTGAAAGCGGTCAGCGTGTCGCCGTCGCGCACCAGCGCCGGGTCGGCGGCGGAGGCGGGGCCGCCGAGCTTCACACCGGGCGCGGCGTCGGTGCCGACCAGCTTGAACATCGCGGTGCCGTGCGCGGGAACGGTGACCGTGTACGTGCCCGTGTACGTACCGCGGTCCGCGCGTGCCCGCAGGTCCCGTACGGTCACCGCGCCGGTCAGCCCGGCCTGGGCGAAGGTCAGGGTCCGCTCGGCCGGCTGGTCGGAGCGGTTGAGCAGGACCACCGCACGGCGCCCGGAGCCCTGGAGGACCTTGCTGTACGTGTCGCCGGTGCCGTCAGTGGCGACGCGCACGCCCTGGATGCCCAGCGGGTCCTGGTCCACGGCGAGGATCTCGGGGTTGCGCAAGGTGTCGACCATCGCCTGCGGCAGAGTGCGCGGGTCGGAGCCGATGATCAGTGGCGAGGCCATCTCGGCCCACATCACCAGCTGGGTGGTGGACTCCTCCTGGTTCATCTCGTAGGAGCCGTCGGTGAGTTGCCGCATCGGGATCAGGTAGTCAGGGTCGTTCCAGTGGCCCGGGCCCTGGGCCTCGGGGTGCCAGGCGTTGGCGTCCATGTTGCGCAGCACATTCGGGAATTCACCCGCGGTCGGCGAGCCCCACGCGATGTCGGTGCCGGTCCGCCAGGAGTCCGCCACCGTCGGCCCGTAGACGAAGGTGTTGTGCGCGTCCTGTCCGGGGGTGTGCGGCAGGCCCCAGTCGTCGGTGAGCGGATTGCACAGGTTCAGCATCATCGGGCGGCCGGACTTGGCTACCGCGTCACTGAACTCCGTGAAGGCGGGACCCGGTTCGAGCTTCTCACCGATCCCGCACAGGAAGTCGACCTTGATCGCGTCGATCTGCCAGTCGGCGAACTGGTCGGCATCCTGCTGGTAGTGGCCCCGACTGCCGAGCCCGCAGCTGGCCGGGTCGTAGTCCCCCGCGTCGGTGTAGATACCGGCCTTCAGGCCGCGCTGGTGCAGGTACTTCACCAACGCGGGAATGCCTGAAGGGAAGCGCTCAGGGTTGGCGGTCAGCCGGCCCTGAGTGTCGCGGGGGGTGTCGGCCTGCCAGCCGCCGTCGAGCCAGACGATGCTGTAGCCGCTCTGCCGCAGGCCGCTGTTGACCAGATAGTCGGCGACGCTCCTGACCTGGGTCTCGGTCGGCGCACCCAGCCCGTAGTAGGTGTTCCAGCCCATGGAGGGCGTCGGAGCAAGGCCGCTGTCGTAGTGCGCGGGCACCCCGGCGGCCGGCTGTCCGGCCGTGCCGTGGTGGCTGCCGACCGCCTGGGCCGTACCGGGAACCGCCAGCGCCAGCAGTGCCGCGGCGACCGCCGCGGCGACCGCCCCGGGGGTGCGCACCATCCCTGAACGATGCGAAGTCATCCAATTCTCCCGAATGTTGGGGATATCGGGGCACAACACCCGCTGAGGGCCAGGGGCGTCCGCCACGACGAGAACTGTGGGGGCGTCACCGGGAGGTGTCAACGAATATTACTAATAAACTAAAATTTGGAACCACGGGCCGCTCCACCGCGCCGTCCGCCACACAGGAGGGTCGCGGAGGCGTCGGGCCGCGGCCGGGCGGGCCGCCGGCAGCCGCAGCACGACGGACACACCCGACGGTCACCGGCGGGCAACCACCGAGCGCGTTCGGTGAAAGGCGGGACCGGTCGTGACGAGACACACTGGTAGGAGAGGAGAAGGGAGCTGGGCGGGTGAGCGATGTGTACAGCGAGCTTCCCCGGCTGCTGACGGCAGCGGAGTCGGCGGCGCCGGTGGAGGCCGTCGATGTGGTCTCCGAGGACCTGCGGCAGCGTTTCGAGGCCACAAAGGTCTCCTTCCTCATCCTGGACCTGACAGGGAAGGCGCTGGCCCGGCTGTCCACCGCTACCGCCGGGGAGACCGGACGGGACGCGGAGCGGATCGACCTGCTCGGAAGCGTCTACGAGCAGGTGATCCGCACGCAGCGGCTGTATCAGGAGGCGACCGGCCAGGGACAGCGGGTGATCGTCCCGGTCACCAACCGCGGTGACGCGATCGGACTGCTGGAACTGCTCCTGCCGACCGCTGCCGGGGATGCGGTGCTCGATGCGATCGGGGAGGCCGCCCACATCCTGGCCTACATCGTGATCGCCAACGGACGCTTCACCGATCTGTACACCTGGGGCAAACGCTCCAGGCCACCCACCCTGGCAGCAGAGATCCAGTACCAGCTACTACCCGCGTCGCTGTCGTGCGAGGCCGCGCAGTTCGCATTGTGCGGGAACCTGGAACCCTCGGGAGACCTCAGCGGCGACACCTTCGACTACACCCTGGACCGCGACACGCTGCAACTGTCGGTGACCGACACCATGGGCCACCACATCGAGGCCGCCCTCGCCGCCACCGTCCTGGTCGGCGCCCTGCGCGGCGCCCGCCGTGCGGGAGCCGGACTCGCCGAGCAGGCCTCCCAGGCCGACCGGGCGCTGGCCGACCACGGCCATGGCCACGCCACCGGACAGCTGCTGGGACTCAACCTCCACACCGGGCAGGCGCAGCTCGTCAACGCCGGCCACCCCTGGCCCTTGCGCATGCGCGACGGGGTGGTGGAAGAGGTCGTCTGCGAGGTGGACCACCCCTTCGGGCTGACGTTGACGACACCCCGTCCCTACCGCGTCCAGGACATCGACGTACGCCCCGGTGACCGTCTGCTCATGCTCACCGACGGCATGCTGGAGCGCGACGCGGAGAAGGTGGACCTGCCCGCCCTCATCGAACGCACCCGGGACCTTCATCCGCGGGAGACCGTGCTGACGCTGACGACCGCGGTCCTGGACGCATGCGGCGGCCGGCTCGAAGACGACGCCTCAGTGATGTGCCTGGACTGGCACGGCCCCCAGGAGACGCACCGACACGTGAGCTCCGGCGCAGACACCGGGCAAGCCTCCCCCTGCCGCCCGCAGCCATAGCCGGCGGCGCAGCGCGTCGATGAACGGCAGGCGAACCGTGCGGGTGCGGGCAGCGGCCACGCTGCCCGCCGTCAGTCCTGCCCGTCGAATGCCGCGAAGAGGCTGTTGAGGCCCTCCGCCAGCAGCGGGTGCGTGAAGACTGCGTTCGCCATGGCCGTGCAGCGGAGCTTGCCCAGCATGGCGACCTGGATGACGGTCATGATCTCGCCGCCCTCCGCGCCGAGGACGGCGGCGCCGAGGATCTCCCCGGTGTCCGCGTCGACGACGGCCTTCATGAAGCCGCGCGTCTCCCCGGTCTCCAGCGCCCGGATGACGGAGCTCATGGGCAGCTTTGCGACCCGGACCGCCCGGCCCTGCTCCCTGGCCTGCCGCTCGGTCATGCCGACGCGGCCGAGCTGCGGGTCGATGAAGACGGTGTAGGGAACGATCCGGTCCCGCGTGCTCGCCTTCCGCCCGCCGAGCAGGTTGGCGTGCAGGATCCGGTAGTCGTCGTACGAGAGGTGTGTGAAGGCCGGGCCGCCCTTGACGTCGCCCATCGCGTACACACCGGGGACGGAGGTCTCCAGGAACTCGTCGACCTCGACCGAGCCGTTGCCGCGCAGCCGGATTCCGGCCTCCGCCGTGGTCAGGGCCTCGGTGTTGGGGACGCGGCCGATGGCCGACATCAGGTGGGAGGCCTCGATGCGCTGCTCGCCGTTCGGCGTGCGGACGGTCAGCCGCACCCGGCCGCCACCTGCCTCCTCGACCCGTTCGGGCGTCGCCGACGTCAGGATCGTGGTGCCCTCGTCGCGCAGGATCGCGGCGACCTCGTCCGAGACGTCGTCGTCCTCCGCCATCAGCAGTCGCGGGCCGGTCTGGACGATCGTGACCTCGCTGCCGAACCTGCGGAACATCTGGCCGAACTCCAGCCCGATGTAGCCGCCGCCGAGAATGACCAGGTGCTCGGGCAGGTCGCCCAGCTCCATGATCGACGTCGAGTCCAGGACGGCGATGTCCTCCGCTCCGGCGAGCGCCGGCCGCCTGGGCCTGGAGCCGGTGTCGATGACGATCACCGGTGCACCGATCTCCCGTGTCCTGCCGTCCCCAAGGGCGACCTCGACCGTCTTGGGACCGGTGAACCGGGCCTCGCCCTCGATCAGGTCGAGCCCGTCCTGCGCCAGCCGGCTCGCGTAGTTCTCCCGCGCGCCGGCCACCATCGTCCGCTTGCGCTCGCGCACCGCGGCCAGGTCGACCGACACCGGCCCGGTCCGCACGCCGTACTCTCCGCCGCGTCGCGCCTGATACGCCAGGCGCGCGCTGGCGACCATCGTCTTGGTAGGGGTGCACCCGGTGTTCACACACACGCCACCCAGGCTGCCGCGCTCGACGAGCGCCACCCGCCTGCCCCCCTTCGCCAGATCGACAGGGAGGAACCGGCCGCCCTGGCTGGTCCCGATCACGATCACGTCGTAGTTCTCGTCCGCCACAAGCAGACGGTAACCCCGGATTTCCCCTGCGCACCGCAGATCCGTCGCCGAGCGTGGCGTGTGTGCCTTATGGCAGCCATAGGGGGCGCCGATGGCTGCGGTGGAATCCGCACCGGGGGCGGGGGCGCTCCAGTGACTGTCACCGCGTTTTCGCGCGGACTTCCGATGAATGCGGTCGGGTCGCTTCACCGACCGATGAGAGTGAAAGCAGGGGAACGGCTGATGATTTCCACGATTCCGGCGGGCAGCGTCGCTCTGGTGACCGGGGCGACCAGCGGTATCGGTGCGGCCACCGCGGCGTTGCTCGCCGAGCGGGGCGCGCATGTGCTGGTCGCGGGCCGGGACCGGGTGCGGGGCGAGGCCGTGGTGGAGGCGATCAGGAAGCGCGGCGGCAAGGCCGACTTCGTGGCGGCCGACCTGTCGGATTCCGATTCGGTACGGCGGTTGGCCCGCGAGGCGCGTGAATTGGGCGGCGGCCGGGTCGACATTCTGGTGAACAACGCCGGCGTCTTTCCGTTCGGACCCACGGAACAGGCCAGGGAGAGCGATGTCGACACCGTTTACGCGGTGAATGTGAAGGCGCCCTTCTACCTGGTGGCGGAACTCGCGCCTGCCATGGCGGAACGAGGCCGCGGCGCCATCGTGAACGTCAGCACGATGGTCGCGGAAAACGGCGCCGCGGGGATGGCGCTGTACGGATCGAGCAAGGCGGCGCTGAATCTGCTGACCAAGGCGTGGGCGGCTGAGTTCGGGCCGCACGGAGTGCGCGTCAACGCCGTGCAGCCCGGCCCCACCCGCACCGAGGGCACTGCCGGGATGGGCGAGGCCCTCGACGCCCTCGCCGCCCAGGCGCCCGCCGGCCGGCCGGCTGCCCCCTCGGAGATCGCCGCGGCGATCGGCTATCTGGCGGGTGAGGCGGCGAGCTTCGTGCACGGGGCGGTGCTGCCTGTCGACGGCGGCCGCGTGGCTGTCTGACGCTGTCCCCGCCCGGCGGGTGCGGGTGCCGCGGCGGGCACGCCCGGCGCGCGGCGGCACCCCCGGTCCGCGGGCCGCGGGCTCAGCCGGTGGCCGTCCGGTCGAGCGCGGCGACGAACCTGCCGAGGTCCCGCCGCCGTGAGGCGGCCGGCCACACCGCCCAGGTACGCCGGACCAGGGGGTGGCCGGCCAGCGGCGACCAGGTGACGTGGTCGGGCAGCGACTGCCAGTCGGGCGGTGCCAGCGCGAACGCACGTCCGGCGCCGACCGCGGCGAGCTTCACGTCGGGGATCAGTATCTGGCCCTCGGGCGCGGCCGGGCCCAGGTCGAGGCCGTGGCTGCGCAGGATCGCCGTCAGCTCGTCGTACCAGGCCGGGCTGCCCGAGCGCGGGAAGCCCACCCACTCCAGGCCGGCCAGGGCGTCGAGCGCGATACTGCCGGACGGCCCGGCCAGCTCCGCCGCCTGCTCCGCGGCCAGCAGTACTCCCAGGTTCTCCCGCACCACCAGGGTCGCGTCGAGGCCCTCGCCCGGTGGCCGCTCCCGCAGCAGGCCGACGTCGATCTCGTCGGCCTGCAGGGCCGCCAGCTGCTCGGCGGTGGACAGATGGCGGGCCTGCACCTTCGTCCCTGGACGGGACCCCGCCAGCTCCGCGAGGGCGGAGTCGAGCAGCCCCGGCGGCAGCTCCAGCGGGATCCCGATCCTCAGCACACCGCCGCCGTCCCCGGTGTACGCGGCCATGGCCCGTACGGCCTGGTCGTGCCGGGCCAGCACGGCACGCGCCTCACGCAGCAGGGTGGCTCCCGCGTCTGTCGTCCGGACGCCCATGCTGCCGCGCACGAGCAGTTTCACGCCGATCCTGCGCTCCAGGCCGCCGATCGTCTGGGACAGGGCGGGCTGGCTGATGTGCAGCCGCCGGGCCGCGGCGGACAGGCCGCCCTCCTCCACGACCACGACGAACGCGCGCAGCTCACGAAGCTCCATCCGCTCATGCCATCACGCCCGCGGGCAGGTGTCACGCGCCACCCGGCGGGCCGTGCGGCGGCCTGCCCTTCGGGCCATCACTCCGGACAGCAGAGGCAGTGCGAAGCCGTCGTCGGTGACGTCATCTCCGAGCCGCATACCCGCCCGCTCCCAGTCCGCCGTATTTGACAGCCGCCATCCGACGGTGAGACCGTCACGTCACCGCCTGAACAGGTGATGGCCTTGTTGTCCGGAACCCGGGCGACACATAGGGAAGGCTGAGGTCAGCCGCGACATGGATGCGCCCGTCCGCTACTCGATCCTCGGGACCGTACGCGTGGAGCGCAGCGGCACCGAGCTGGAGCCGGGCCCCCCGAAGAGGCTTGCCCTGCTGTCCATGCTGCTGCTCCGCGCCCCCGGACCCCTCACCCTGGGCGAGGCGGTGGACCTGCTGTGGGACGCCGACCCCCCGCCCAGCGCCGTCAACGTGGTGCACCGGCACATCGGCGCACTGCGCAGGATGCTGGAGCCGCGGCTGCCCAGCCGGACGAAGGCGGAGCACCTCGTACGGGCGGCGGACGGATACCGGCTGCTGGTCGACGCCTCCACCTCGGACCTGCTGCGCTTCCGCGAACTCCGCTCCCAGGCGCAGCTGGCGGCGAGGGCCGGCAACCCGGCGGAAGCGGCGGCGACCTTCGTCGAAGCGCTGGGCCTGTGGCGCGGCCCGGTCGTCGCAGCCGGCACCTCGGTGGCACACCATCCCGCCTTCACCGCGGTCGGCCGCGAATACGCCGCCACGGCCAAGGAGGCCGCCGACGTGGTCCTTGCGGCTGCGCCGGCACTGGCGGAGGACGTCCTCACCGCTCTTCGCCGCGCCGCCGAATACCACCCCTTCGACGAGGCGATCCACGCCAGGACCATCGCCGCTCTGGCAGCCACCGGCAGGCAGGCCGAAGCCCTCAGGCAGTTCGAGAGCATCCGGCGCACCCTCGCCGACGAGCTGGGTGTCGAGCCCGGCGCCGGCCTGCGGGCAGCACAACAGCGGCTGCTGCGCCGCAGCGCCGCCCGGGAACCGCTGCCGGCGGACGGACCGTCGCAGGTGCATCCGGCGCAGCTGCCCGCCCGGCCGGCGTTCTTCGCAGGGCGCGGGGAGTCGGTGAACCGGTTCCTTGCGCTCGTAGCCGACGAGGGCGGCAGCAGCGCGGCGACGACCGTGGCCGTGTGCGGAATGCCGGGTGTCGGCAAGACGACGCTGGCCCTGCACTTCGCCCACCTGGTCGCCGACCGCTTCCCCGCCGGGCAGATCCATCTGGACCTGCGGGGCTACCACCCGTCCCTCCCCCCGCTCGACCCGGCAGCAGCGATGCGCCACGTGCTGGGCGCGCTCGGCGTCGCCGGGAGCAGCCGCGTGAGCGCGGCGGAACTCGGCTCCCGGTACCGCGCCGCGCTGGCCGGCCGCCGGCTGCTGCTCGTGCTGGACAACGCCCGTGACTGCGAGCAGGCACGCCCGCTGCTGCCCGGCACGCCCGGCTCCCTCGCCCTCGTCACCAGCCGCCGGCGGCTGGAGGGCCTGGCCGTCACGGACAACGCCCGCGTTGCGGTTCTCCCACCGATGACGCGCCACGAGGGCGTCGAACTCCTCGGCCGGCGCATGGGCGCGGACCGGGTACAGGCCGAGCTGCGGGCCGCCGAGGAATTCGTCGACCTGTGCGGGGGGCTGCCGCTGGCGCTGGCGGTCGGCGGCGCCCGAGCGGCGCTGCGCCCGCACTTCCCGCTCGCCGCGTTCGTGGCGCAGGTCCGCGACAACAAGGACACCCTGGCCGCCTTCGCCAGCCATGACGCCCGCACCGACGTCCGTAGCGTCTTCTCCTGGTCCTACGACGCGCTGAGCAGCGGTGCCGCGGCCCTGTTCCGGCTGCTCAGCCTCCACCCTTCGGCCGACATCACCGTGCCGGCCGCGATCAGCCTGGCCGGTGCCGAGCCGGCCACGACGCGCGAACACCTCGCCGAACTCCTCGGCCACCACCTGCTCGTCGAGCAGGTCCCCGGCCGGTACAGCTGCCCGGGCCTGCTGCGCACCTATGCGGCGGAAATGTTCGACGCCCTGGACGACCCCGAGATCAGGTCCGAGGCGCAGGCCCGGATGTTCGCGTACCGCCTCCACAGCGCCGAGACCCCGCGGCCGCCGCTCGTCGCCAGGGTGGAGCGGCGTACCGGCCGTAGCGCAGGCTGAAAGGCGATGGCCTTCCGCCACCCCATTCCAGGCGGGTCCACCCGGGTCCACCTCGGAGTCGCGCGGGCCCACCTCGGAGTCGCGGGGGGCCCGCACGCCGGCACCCGGACTCAGGCCGCTTCCGGTCGCACCTCGGTGCGCAGCTTGCGCAGCGCGTTGTGCTGGCGGGACTTGACCGTTCCGGTCGGCACTCCGAGGATCCCGGCGGTCTCCTGGATGCTGCGGTCGCACAGGTAGACATGGACCAGGACCGCGCGGTGCTCGGGTGACAGGAGGCGCAGCAGGGGCTTGACCACCAGGACGTCGTCCACGGCGCCAGTGGCGTCGCCACCGGACGGCGGGTCGTTGTAGTCGGCTCCGGCGACCTCCCTGCGGGCGTGCGGTTTGCGTACCCAGTCGATGACCAGATGGCGTGTCACGGTGAAGAGCCAGCCCCTCACCGAGCCCTCCGCGCCGAGCAGGCGGTCGGCGTTCCGCCAGGCCCGGATGACGGTCTCCTGGACGATGTCCTCGGCCAGTCCCCGGTCGCCGAGCATCTTCTCCGCGTACGCCACGAGTGCGTCCCGGTGTTCCTTCATGATCGTGCCGAGCAGGTCCGCCCGGTTCGCAGCGGTGGTGGGCGTCACCATGGTCTTCTGCGCCGTCCTGTTTCTCTGTTCGTGTCGCGCAGGGGCCGGAAGTGGCCCCCGCGCAGGCACCGTAGGCAGCGGTGGGTGCCGGAAGACTGCCGTCCTTGTGCCGCACATGTGCTGCCGCGGTGCCGTCCCGTCCCCGCCGGCCGGCGGGGACGCGGACCGCGCGCGGCACGGGGAGCGAAACCCCCGGTGGCGCCGGGTGTGCCCGGGCTCCCGCCGGTGTTCCGTCACGGTCGGGGTTTCTGACGCCGCCGAGACGCATGAGGCGCATGTCACATGGTGTGAGCCGGTCGCATCCGCTGCCCACAGGGGACACGAGGCGGACGGCCCGCGCGTTCACCGGGCCGGCCGTAGCGCGCACGGCCCCCGCTCGGCCCCGCCCGCCCGGCTGCCCGGTCCAGCTGCCCGTCAGCCCGCCTCCACGGCGGGTCGGCGGGCGTCCGACTCGCTCAGGGCATACGCCACTTCTGGTTGGACGTGCCGCCGCAGGGCCACAGCTGGAGGACGGTACCCGCGGCCGTGCCGTTGTCCGTGGCGTCCATGCACAGGTCGGGGTCGTGGCGGTCCACCAGGTCGTACGACGACTTCAGGACGAAGCCCTGCTGGACGGAACGGGACGCTGAGCAGGCGGCGAGCTTGACCTTCACACCGTCGTACTCGTCGGAGACATCGAGGCACCGGGTGCCGCCGAAGTCGCGGGCGGTCCCGTCGGAGGGGAACGTCCAGCCCTGGGAGGGGTCGTTCTGGTTGCAGTCGGCGATCACCATCTGCGTCCCCGCGCTGCGCGAGCCGCCCTGGCTGGCGAGACACCGGTCGGAGGCGAAGTTGACGATGAGGCCGCCGGTGAAGGTGACGGGGTTCGAGGTGGGCTTCGGGGCGCTCGGGGCGCTCGGGGCGCTGCTGCCGCTGTTGCCGCTGCTGCCCTGATGCGACGTCAGGGGGGCGCCGGCCGGCGGCGGCGACGGGGGCAGTTGGTACATGGCGGTCGGCGGCGGGGGCGCCTGGGGGACGGTCGTGGCGGGGGTCCCCTTGGCGGGCGCGTGCTTTCCCCCGTTCGGGGCGGCCCTGACAGTCGGGCTCTTGACCGGGCTCGGCGTGCGGGTCTTCGTGATCAGCGGCCTGTCGGTGGCGGCCGGCCGCGCGTCGACGTGGTCGTTGCCGACATGGGAGAGGACGGCCGTACCGCCGACGGCGATGACAGCGACGCTCACCACACCGGCCGCCGCGACCATCGCCCGCCGGCCGGGCTTGAGGAGGTGCAGGCCGGAGAAGAAGTGATGGCGGGCGAAATCCGCGGCGAAGGCGTTCCCCTTCGTCGCGGTGCCGCCGCCGCCCGGACCCGGGTCGGTCCGGGAGGAGGACAGTGTCCCGGCGAAGGGCCGCACCTCGCGGGCCGCGCTCGCCCCGACCGCTGACGCGGTGGTGGATGCGGCGGGGGGCAGCGGCTCGTCCGGGTCGGTGACCGGGGTCGGGGGAATCTGCTCGGGTTCGTCAGGCCGGGCGCGGGACGTCATCAGCGGGTCTCTCCGGTATGCGGTTCGGTGCGGAGTTCGGTTGCGGGGGTTCGGTGGCGGCGGGGCAGCGCCCGCCGTTCGGATCAGGCCCAGTCGGGAAGGTCCTGCGGGCGCAGCGTGATGAGGTCGGCCTCTTCGGGCGCGGGCATCTCGGCGACCCGGTAGGCCTGGCGCTCCGTCATGGTCTGGAAGGTCTGGCGGGCGGACCGGCCGTTGCCGAACCGGTCGCCGCGGGGCATCGCGTCGAAGTAGGCGGTGAGCGCTTCGTGCGCCGGAGGAGTGAGCCGGTACTGGTGCTGCTCGGCGTGGTGCTCCACGATGCTCACCAACTCCGGGGTGACGTAGTCCTCGAACAGCAGCGTGCGGCTGAAGCGCGAGGCCAGTCCGGGGTTGGAGTCGATGAAGTGCTCCATCTCGTCCGGGTAGCCGGCCACGATGACCACGACCGAGTCGCGCTGGTCCTCCATCAGTTTCACCAGGGTGGCGATGGCCTCATGGCCGAAGTCGTTGGAACCGGCGGCCGGGGTCAGAGAGTAGGCCTCGTCGATGAACAGCACTCCGCCCGCCGCCTCCTCGAAGACCCGCTGCGTCTTCGGGCCGGTGTGCCCGACGTACTCGCCGACCAGCGACGACCGGTCGGCCTCGACCAGGTGACCGCGCGCCAGCAGGCCGACCGCGGCCAGGATCCGGCCGTACAGCCGGGCCACGGTGGTCTTGCCGGTGCCCGGGTTGCCCGCGAAGACCAGGTGCCGGCTGAGCGGTGGCGCGGCCAGGCCCGCCTCCTCCCGGCGGCGGACCATCTGCATCAGCTTCACCAGCGAGGCGACGTCCTGCTTGACCCGGTCCAGTCCGACCAGCCGGCCCAGTTCGGCGAGCAGGTCGTCAAGGTCCTCCTCCGGCACCTCGGGGTCGGCCGGCCGTCCGTCCGCCGCGGCGGCGGGCGCGGTGGCGCCCTTCGCTCCGGCCACCGCGGGACTCGGGGTACCGGCCGGAGCGGCCTCGGCGGCGCCGGGCGCCGGCCACGCCGCCGCCCTGACGCGTTGCGACCGGCAGTTGCGGACGGTGGGGTCGGCGCCCTCGTCCAGGCTGACGTCCTCGCCGGTGTCCTGGACCAGCAGGTCCCGCAGCACGGGACGGGCGCCGCCGCCGACGTGGACGGCCGGATACGCGGTGTCCGACAGCACGCAGTCCTCGTACGTGCCCTGGCCGCCCTCGCCGACGAACAGGCCGTTCTTCCCGGTGTGCTTGACAGTGGTGCCGACGACGGTCGGGTCGGCGCCGCGGGCGACGACGATGCCGGAGCCCTCGGTGCCTGACACCGTGCAGTCCCGCAGCCGGGGCGTCCCCTTCTCCGCGATGACGACTCCGGCGGTGCCGGCGCCGGTCACCCGGCAGTCGGTGAACTCGGGGGAGGCGTCCGCACCGCAGGTCAGTCCGGCCCGCTCGATCTCGGACAGCCGCGCGTCAGCGATCCGGACCTGGCCCAGCGACTGCGCGGTGACGCCGTTGCGCCCGCGGCGCACGGTCAACCCGCCGACGGTGGCCTCCGCGTGCCCGTCCAGGTGCAGGCCGGACAGGCCGCACCCGGCCACCCAGCCGTCCGCCAGGCTGAGCCGGCCGCGTTCGAAGACCCCGATGCCGTGCTCGGGGGTGCCCTCGACACGTACGGCGGTGAGGTCGGCGGTCGCCTCGCCGGTGACGTGGACAGCGCTGAACGCCGAGTCCCGTACGGTGCTGGCGCTGATCCGCAGCTCGGCGTGGTCGGCGACCAGGATGCCGTTGCCGGCCGCGCCACGGACCGTGGTGTCGCTGACGAAGACCTTGGCGGAACCGCGAACCACCAGGCCGGAGGCACCGGAGCCGCTGATCCGGCAGTCGACCAGTTCCATGCGGGCGGTGCCCTCCACCGCCACGCCGGCGCCCGCGCAGTCCTGTACGGCGCACTCGTCCACGAGGACGTCGCCGGGGCCCGCCGCGAGGATCCCCGCGGCACCGGCGCCCCGGACTTCACCACCGGTGATGCGCACCCCGCCGGCCGCCTCGTCCCCGGCACGCGGGGAACTGCCCAGCACCCGGACCCCTTCGGCCACCGAGTCGGTGACCCGGCAGCTCTCCAGCACCACGGCGGCCCGCTCCTCCACCAGCAGCCCGTTGCGGCCGGCGGCAGGGATCTCGCAGTGCCGGATCTCCGCCGTCACCGAACCGCGGACCCGGACGCCGGAGCCGGTGACGCCGCGCACCGTCGTATCGGTCAGCCCCGCCGTCGCGGTGCCGGCCAGCACGATTCCGGTGCCCTCGACGCCCTCCACCAGCACATCGGCGAGCCGCACCGTGCCGCTGGTGTCCGCGTGCACCCCGGCCAGAGCGGCCTCGCGCACCACGCTGCGTTCCATGCGCAGCGACGCCGAGCCGACGACCTCGAGCCGGCCGCCCGCGAGATCGCACTCCTGGAGTTCGGCAGTGCCCCCGGTGACCAGGACCAGCGGGCGTGCCCGGTCGGCACCCAGGACCGTGATGCCGGCCAGCCGCACGGAACCGGCCAGCTCCAGGGCCGCAAGGCCCGGGGCGATCGACCGGATCCGCACCGAGCCGGCGCCCTCCTCGGCCACCAGGCTCAGCCGGCGGTCGATCAGCAGCCGCTCCTGGTAGTCGCCCGGGGCGATCCGGATCTCGTCGCCGTCGGCCGCTGCCCGTACCGCTTCTGCGAGGGTGCCGAAGGCGCCGCGGCGGGCGCCCGGCTGTACCCGATGTGTCGCGGCACTCATCCCGCCGCCTCCTTTGACGCTCATCGGACCTGCTGCCGGACGTCCACGAAGCCCGGATTGGTCACGTAGGGGCCGACCGGCCGGCCGGCGTCCATGCGCTGCGCCCCTCGGATGCGGTCCGCGCGAACCCCGCCGAGGAAGAGCACTTCCTGCCGCTCGGGATGCGGTGCGGCGATGTCCAACGACGCGTTGACGTCGGCTCCGCCGGGCGCCGCGATGTCGTACCGCCAGGGGTGGCGGTCCAGTACACCGGGTACGGGGCTGCCGGCGTCGGATGCCTGCCGGCGCAGCCACCCGATGTCGCGGGTCGCGGTGACCCAGAGGCTGTCGGCGGCTCCGCCGTCCTGCGCGTGGGCCACGACGTGCACCAGCCGGTCGCCGGCCGGGCGCAGGCCCACCGTGAACGCGCCCTCGGAGCCGCGCGGATCACCGGCCGAGAAGACGTACAGGTCCTCGGCGTCGGTACGCCACCGCAGCCCGTCCGCCCAGGGAGCGGCGGCCAACGCGTCGTCGACCAGGGTCGGTTCGAGGGCGGACACGCTCTGCGGGCGGACCGTCCCTGTCGGCCCCACGGTGGCGGGGTCCGGCGAGCGCAGGCTCAGCGGCGTCACCGCGACCGGCTCGTCCGCGTCGCCGGCGTGCCAGTGCCAGTGGCCGAGGCCGTCCTCGGCCGGCGCCGGCGGGGCGTAGACGCCGCGCAGGTTCAGGTCGGGGAAGTCGACGGCGTAGGCGGAGCCGGACGGGGTGTCGCCGTTGTGCCCCCACATGGTCCAGCGCTCCCCCCTCGCGATCGGCGTCGGGTGCTGCTGGACGACGGCGTCGAAGTCCGCCGCGGACAGCGTGTGCGGGGGCGTGGCGGAGGACCCCGGTGCGGGTTCTGACGGCACCGGCGGTGCCGGATCCGCCGCAGAGGCCGGGTGCGCGTCCGCCGCCGCGGGCAGGTGCGGGGCGATGTCCACATCGCCGATGAGGGCGTTCAGCAGGTGCAGGTACCGGTCCCGCACGCCACCGCGTTCCAACGTCCCTGGCGCCCGCTCGCGGTAGTCGCCCATCAGGCTGCCCTCGACCGCCGGGCCGTCCGGATGCGACGCGCCCCGGTACTCGTCGCGCAACCCCAGCTGGTGTCCGATCTCATGGGCCAGCTCCAGCGGGGGGGCCGTGACGCGCCAGGTGTGCTGCGTCGCCTCGGCGTCCGCGCCCACCGTCACCTTCAGATGCGAGTCCGCCCGCGTTCCACGCTCCAGCGTCACGTGCAGCACGTCGCCGCCGGGCAGCCGGTGGCCGCCCGCGTTGAAGACCTGGTGCACCCCGTCCTGCGCCCGGCGCCACAGCGCGTCCAGCTCGTGCGGTGCCACGTCCCCCACACCGTCCATGTGCACGCGCACCGACAGGTCGGTCACGTTCCTGCCCTCGAACGAGAACCGCCGCACGTCGAAGCCCGACGTGACGACGATGCGCCGCGGATCGTCCGGGCCGTACGGCCGGGACACCGGGTCCGGCCACGAGTGCTCCCGGTGCACCGGCACCGCCGCGCCCCGCACCGCGTCCCAGTGCGGACCGGTGCCGGCCAGGCCACGCGAGGCGTCCACGCCGCCGGGCACCGTGCCCGAATCCGCGGGCATGTGCGGTGCGACGGGCCCGTTCGACGGCCCTGGCGCCCGGGGCGACACGGCGTCCGTGATGTCGGCCTCCACCGCGGGCGCGGGCGGTGCGGTCGCGGGCGCGGCCGTGGCCTCTCGCCGCAGCCCCTCGCCCCAGTGCGGAACCAGCTTGTCCAGGATGGTCGCGCGCACCTGGTTGCGCCGGAAGAGGACCTCTTCCGACACCTTCTGCCAGCGCCACATCTTCTTGGCCCCGGCCTCCTCCGCCGTGGTCTGATGGGCCAGGAAGGTCTCGACGATGTGGTTCAACTCCAGGTGGTCGTCGGCCAGTTCGACTCCGCGCTCGGCCAGTTGCTCGGGACCGGTCACCGTGCTGAGCGCTTCCACGTCCTTGCGCGCCTGCCGCTGCATCACCTCGTAGGCGTGCTTCAGGTGCGTGTCGCTGTCGCTCAGACGGGCGACGTTCTCGACGGCGAGCCGGTCCAGTTCGTCCAGCCGGTCCTGGGCGGCACGCTGGTAGAGGGTCCTGGTGTACGACCACTCGTGGCCGGGGGCGAACTGGACCGGCCGGTTGTCGAACCGGACCAGCCGCGTCTGGTCCAGGTTGTGGAAACTGGCGTGGACCTCCTGGCTGAGGAACTGCCAGCCCTCGGGGCCGCGGTACATCACATTGATGATCTCGGGCAGCCCCTCAGGATTCCTGCCCTGGTATTCGGCGTGGCCGAACCAGTCCGTCGGCCGCCGGGCCATCCGGAACTCCTCGGAATTCAACCGGTGGCTGCTCGGCGACTGGTAATGCCACGCGGTGAACGTCTCGGCCTCGCGCCCCGGAGTCACCGTCAGCGCGCAACCGTTCATCGTGCCGGTGAACACGAAGTCCGGGTTGAACTCCCCGCCGCGCCCCATCGGGATGGTCCGGTGGCCGATGTGGGCGGCCGGGTCCGTGGTGACGCCGGTCTTGTACGGCACGTAGTGCGCCGCGATGTAGTCCGCGTCGGGGCCGATCCGCGGCATCTCCCGGCCGCCGAGGATGGCCTGGAGCTCGGGGTCGGCCGAGTACGCGTGAGCGTACTTCTCCACCGCGGGCGTCAGCAGGTAGACGTTGTGCTCGTCGGCGGCGGGGCTCCTGGTCAGCGTGAACCAGTGACGTTCCTGGTCGTCCAGCCACTTCACGAACGAGTTGTTGTCGATACCGAGGCCCGGGTGGCGGATCTCCATACCCTCGGACATCCGCAGGAGCACCTGGTTGTGCTCCATGAACTGCTTCGGCCCCTGGGTGAAGTCGCCGACCTCCGCGACGGAGTGCGTCTGTACGGGATGCGGCTGGGGCGCCTTCGGGGAGACCGCGTGCAGGGCGGCCGCCGAGGTGCCAGGACCCTCCGACGCCATGTGCACGCCGGCGGCCGGTGCCACCGCGGCCGGATCCACCGGTACGCCCTCCTTGCCGAGGGCGTTGAGGTGGTCGATCATCCCCTGGATGCGGGCGGCCTGGCGCATCCGCTCCTTGAGTAGATTCTCGGCCATCTCCAGGCGGCTGCCCTCGGCGACGTTCCGGAACACGGTGGTGCGTTCGACGGACTTGTCGGCGGCGACCAGCGCGCGGTTCAGGTGGAAGTGCGCGCTCTTCAGCCCCCCGTTGGTGCCGCCCGACAACTCCTTGACGGCCAGCCGTTCGCTGTCGTCCGCCCGGTCGGCCATCCGCGCACCGGTGAGAGCCACCGGGTCCAGGGTGCCGTCGGACAGGTAGCGCCCGTCGCCGTGCGGGTTGTGCACGTGCGTGGGCCGGTACGGCGCCAGGTGGGCGGTGTCCTGGCCCGGACGACCCGCGGCGCCCTCGCCGGGACGACCCGCGGCGTCCTCGCCGAACCGGCCCGGCACCGCTTCGCCGACGTGGCCGCCGGCGTGCTCGCCTGCACCTGTCGGGCGGGGGTCGATGGGCAGGCCGGAGCCGAACTTCGCCTCCGGCCGGTACATGCTGAAGACGATGTCGGCGAGTTTCTCGGTGGCCAGCTCCTTGGCCGCCGCGGTCTCGGTGCGACTGGTGATCGTGGCGCCGAGTCTCAGCGCCTCGTCCTCGAAGTCACCGCCGATCCTGGAGACCTCGCGCACCACCGACAGCGACAGGCCTTCGACGAAGTGCTCGCCGGTGAAGACCTCCTGCTCGAAGGAGACCCCGGCGGTCCGCGCACTGCCCTTCCTGCCGGGGTAGGTGTGGACCCAGCGGCTCTTGCTGCCCGTGACGGTGACGCTGTTCGCGTATTCGGTGGTCCGGACCGGACCCGCCCCCGGCACCTTCGCCTCCCTGGGCTTCAGTTCGCGCATCGCCAGGCGGTCCAGCGGTTGGAGCTGGTCGTGCAGGGACACCCAGCCGTCGTAGTGCGTGAGCACGCTGGAGTCGAAGACCATCGTGGTCGGGCCGTAGCGGGTGACCATCTTGGCGTCGTTCGCCTCGACCCGGAAGAAGGCGAAGTCGTCATTGCCCAGGCTGGAGGTGTTCGCGTCACTGCTCTTGCCGGACGTGAGGAACTTCGCGTCGCGGCGGGCCAGGTCGCCCTGCGAGGCCAGCAGACCCGAGTTGCCGATCGCGTGGTAGGCGGGGGTGGAGTGCTTGATGCGGTAGGGCAGGCCCTGCAGGGCCTCGAAGAGGTTCCGGAACTGCTCGTTGCCGTCCAGGAGTTCGTCCAGCGCGGTGTGCAGGTCCTTGAGGTTCTTCTCGGACCGTTCGCGGACGAAGAGCACCCGCTGCTCGGGCTTCAGGTCTCCCAGGCCGGGGATCGTCGTGCTCCACTGCGTGCCGGTCGGCACTTCCGCGTACGCCTTGGCGCGGCGGTAATTCTGCGCCTTGGACACCGCCGTCTTCCGCACCTTCTCGTCGAGCCCCGCTATGACGCGGGTGGCCCCCTCGTTGCTGGTGTGGGTGACCGCGCCGTGCTCGACGACCTCGTCCAGCAGACTGCGGCTGGAGCCGACCAGCGGACCGAGCTCGTTGCGCAGGGTGTACACGCCGCCGAACGGAGCGGCGTCCTTGGCATATCCCTTGAGCGCGGAGTCCAACCGGTTGGTGAGATGCTTGAGTTCGTCGATCCGGGCGCGGGCCAGCCCCCCGGGCGGCGACGGCTCGGCGAAATCCTTCAGCACGGTGCGCACCTTCTCGCCGAGGTCCGCGATCTCCTGGCCGGACCAGATGACCTGGTCCATGTCACCGCCGGCGCCCATGGCGCCCCGGGCGTCGGTGTCGAGCCGCCCGGCCCTGGCCAGGATCCGCTGGGCCAGGTCGGGGCTGTCGTTGCGGGTCAGCATGTCGGCGAACTGGTGCAGGTCCGTCTGGGAGAGCTCGTCGGTGTCGACGCGGACGCCGATCCTCTGGCGGTCGCGGTACTCCAGCGACTTCCAGTCCGACCACTTGGTGCCGGTGCCGGCCGTGCTGCCGTCGTGCTCCGACCAGCGGCCCACGACGAGTTCACCGTCCGCGTTGCGGTACGGCGGCGTCCACTCCAGCCGGACCGGTTCCGAGCTGTCCCAGGTCTCCTTGCGCGGCACCCGCGGCGGGAGTTCGATCGGCGGGATGGACGCCTCGACCTCGCGGATCAGCGCGGCGACGTCCAGGTCGGCTGCCAGTGCGGGCTTCGGACGGTCGGCCGCCGGCTTCGGCGCGTTCTCAGCCGGCCGGCTCGGCCCCGCATGCCCCGCCGGCAGGTCCGGCTTCCCGCTGCTCTCCAGCTTCAGTTCGAAGCGCACCGTCCGCGTGGCGGTGCCGACCTTGTAGTTCAGGAGCAGCTTGGTCGACGTGTTGACGTCGCGCAGGTCCTTGTCGGCGGCGGTGACAGTGATCTTGTCGCGGAAGGACTGGCCGCCGATCTTCTCCAGTGTCCGGTCCAGCAGGTCGGAGACATGGATCTTCGCGCCGTCCACCGGCACCACGAGTCTCTTCTCCTTGCCCAGCGTGTCCTTCCACGCCTTCTGCAGCCCCTCGGCCGTCTCGGCGGAGACCTCCAGCCTGGCACCGCCGCCGCGCATCTTCGGCAGGTCGCGGCCGAGCGTCAGGCTCGACAGGTGGTCGGCGATCTCGCGCACCGTCATGCGGGAGTCCGCGCCGTTCGGGAAGTGCGTCTCGTAGAGGTGCGCGACCTCGTCGGGGGACATGTGCGCCGTACCGGGTTCCTTGCCCTGCAGCCTGATGTTGACCTCGTGGTAGAGGTCGACGTCACGCGACAGGCCGCGCGTGGCGGTGCCGCCCGCCGTCCCGGGCGCATGCCGGGCGGCGTCGAGGTCCCCGGTCCCCGGCCCCTTCTGCGCGACCAGGGCGTCGATGCGCGACGTGATGGAGTCGACGTCCATGCTGAGCCGGGCCAGGTCCTGGCGGGCCGCGTCCACGCCGAGCCCGGCCGCTTGCGCGTCCATCTTCGCCGCGGCCTGGTCGATGTTCTCCGAGGGCTTCTCCAGACCGCCGCCGAGGTCCTGGAGTGTCTTCTCCGCGCGGCCCGCGTCTGCGGCGGCCTTCTCGTAGCCGTTCCACGCGGCCATCCGCTCGGCGCCCACCGTGCCGCCGACGCCGCCGGTGACGGCCTCGAACCTGCTGCGCGGCGGGTGGCCGGCAGCCGGCGGGGCGTTCTCCGGCCGTACGGCCACCGGCTCGGGCGGCTGCGCCCGGGTGTCGCGGGCCGGGGCCGCAGCGCCCGAGGTCTCGCCCGTGCCGCCGTCCTTCCGACCGGACAGGTCGAGGTCCTGGTGGGCCGACACGCCGAGTTTGTCGTCGTGCGCGGTCACCGCGTGGGAGCCGCCGCCTTCGGCGAAGAAGTCCGCGTCGTCGGTGGCGGTGCCCGGGGCCTTCGCGGACGTGGACGCGCCGGCCGGCCCCTCCGTCTCCTTCACGGACGGGGAGGTGGTGGCGCCCTCGCGGTTCGGTGCCTTGACGTCCACCGCGGGTGCGTGCGAGGCACCCGCGGTGGCGTCGGTGCCGGACGCGCCCGCCTCCCGGACCGGGGCCACCTGCGGCGAGGAGGACCCCTGGTGTCCCGCGGCCGTCCGGATGTCGGTGGTGCCCAGCGCGGCGTGCGCCTCGGGCGCGACAACGACCTGGCGCCCGGCGTCGTCGGTGACCGACATCGTCGAGAAGTTCACGTGCATGGCGGTGGCCGAACCGCTCTCCTCACCGACGCGCAGGCTGATGCCGTCCTGGTTCACCTTCAGCACGCTGACGTCGCCGTCCGCGATGCTGCGCAGTTCGGGGATGCCGAGGGCGTGGAAGTCCTCCGCATAGCCGTGCGCGGCGCGGATGCCGGACATGCCGTCACCGATCGCCGTGTTGAGGCCGATGGCACCGACCGACAGGTCGTGGCGGCCCGCCAGGCTGGAGATCCCGCTGTGGGAGCCGGCCGCACCCGAGGTCAGGGAGCCGGTGTCCATGCTCATGTGCGCCGAGCCGATACCGCCGAAGTGCGTTCCCATCGGCTCCAGCAGGCCGCTGACTCCGCGGTCGAAGCCGGTGGCGTGGTCGATCGCGGTGAGGTGGTCGACCGCGCTCGCCCCGGTGCCGAGGCTGGACAGGGAGTGGCCGATGGACGCCGGGTTGACGCCGGCGCCCAGGTGCACCGACTGGATGCTCGTCAGCCCGTGCAGGCCGCCGATTCCCACGCCGCCGTCGAACCCGTGCAGCGAGCCCGGGTTCAGCCCGGAACCGGAGTGGAATCCGTCGAAGTTCCCGGAAGCACCGAGGCCCATGTGCCCGGCCGCGCCGGCACCGGTGTGCAGGCCGCCCCCGACGATCGGCTGGGCCAGGTGCGCCCACGGAGTGGACAGCCGGGTGCCCAGGCCCATCGAGATCGCCGCCTTGGCGCCGACGCCCAGTTCGAAGAAGTCCAGCGGCAGCGTGGCCGACACGAGGAAGCGGCTGCCGAAGCTCAGCGAGTAGACGCCGATCTTCGCCAGCGGGCTGGTGACGCCGATCGTGGCGAGCCGGAAGTCGTTCCTGAAGGTGACACCGATCGTCTTGAGCGTCCCCAGCGTGAGCTTGCCGCCGTTGACGGCGATCGTGGCGATGCCCTTGAGACCGGCGAGGGTGAAGCTCTTCAGCGTCGCGAGACCGAAGGTCTGGCCGAGCGCGCCGGGATTGATGAAGATGTGCGTCAGACCGCGGGAGATGTCGCCGATGCCGGCGGTGAGGCCCTTGCCCAGGCCCTTCAGGGTGTTGAACAGACCCTTGGTCAACTGCCCGATGTTCAGGCCCTTGGTGGACGGGAAGAGCACGCCGATGACGGCCAGCACCATGTCCAGCGCACTTGCCTTGCCCTCGGCGAAGTCCACCGCGGTCTTGATGAGCAGGGCGACGTTCACGGCCAGCGCGATCAGACCGACCCAGCCGCCGAAGATCGCGCCGAGCACGGCCAGGATGATGCCGAGGATGCCCAGCGCCTCCAGGAAGAGCTTCCACCCGCTGATCGGCTGCTTGATCATGTGGGAGGCGTCCAGCAGCTTGTCCATGTACCGGCCGGCGGCGGTGTCGTAGTCGTTCTGCGCCTCGTGGGCCTGGGCCTTGAGTGCGACGAGTTTGTCGTCGTCCTTGGACAGCCCCTGGGCGCTCGCCAGCGCCTGGTCCGCCTTGGTCTGGGCCTCGACCACCGCGTTGAGGTAGTCGAGGGTCGCGGGCGCCGAGACGCCGAAGGAGTTGCCGACGGAGTCGATGAAGCTCTTCAGGTGGCCGTCGATCTTCTTGCGCACCGCTTCTGCGGTCTTGCCGATGAAGCTGTCGGTGGACTGGTTGAGCACCCGGTTCAGGCCCGAGGTGACCTCGCGGGCCAGCTCCCCCAGGTCTTCCATCTGGGTGTGCAGGTTGCGCAGGACGTCCGGGTCGCCCGGTACCGGATCGCCGTGCAGCCCCAGCGGGCTCCAGTCGCCGGGTCGTGCCATCTGCCCCTCCCCCACTTCCCGAACTTCTCACCGCCATCACGGAGGTGGCGGGCGAAAGGTTCACGAGGAGGGCACGCGGGCTCGTACGCGCCGGCGCGAACAGGCTTTGCGGCGGTGAACTTCGGACACCCGCGCTACGTGTACCGATCGGCGGGCCGACGGCGACAGGGAAGGACGTGGCATGCCCGACATCGTCATCGACTACGAACTCCTCAACCAGCTGGGCAAGGACACCGACACCCTCAAGCACAAGGTCTCCGACGCGCGCACCGGAGACCACAACTACAGCGAGAACGAGATCGGGCGCGTCGCCTGGGTCGTCTCGCTCTACTACCAGGCCTGGAGCGGGGCGTTCAAGCACGCCTGGGACCTGCTGGAGTCGCTGAGCGGGACCTACACCGCCGTCGCCCAGCAGTGGTTCGACCAGGACGCCGCCTACGCCGCCACCGCCAACGAGCAGGCGCAGGGCTTCACCCACGCCATCTGGTCGATGAAGAAGCAGGCGTACGACAACTGGCAGAAACTGTCGCACGAGCCGATCACCGTCCACGGGTTCGACAAGAACGGCAACCCGTACGAGATACAGACGACGATCGCCGACCCCGACAAGCCGCCGGAGGCCCCCGGTGACGAGCCCCAGCACTACGAGTTCACGTCGGCCGACGGCAGCGAGCACAGCACCACGTCGACGTACGACAGCGACGGCAAGCTCACGTCGAACGACACGTACGTCACCGACGGGGACGGCGGGATGTCGTATCACGAGCACACGGCGTTCGGGGACAACGGCAGCTATACGAGCACCGTCAACCACCCCGACGGCTCGACCACCGTGGAGACCGTGCACGGCAACTCGGACGGCACCGGCACCAGGACCGACGTCTACACCGGCCCCGACGGCGAGACCACCACGACGACATACACCGGCACCGGAGTGGGCGGGGATCACCCGAACCCGGTCTGGACCAACACCGACCCCGACGCCGCCAAGGACGACGACGGGGGCGGCGACCACGACGGTGGCGGCTCCAACGGCAGCCACACCGGTGTCGGCAGTACCGCCTGACCATCCCGAATCCGTCCAACCCGACCCCTGAGGAATCCCCATGGCAGTCAACAACGTCCAGCTTGAGTACCAGCAGATCGACACCGTCTCCTCGCAGCTGAAGAACGCCGTGGAGAACATCAGCCCGCAGCTGATGACGCTGCGGACGTCGGTGGAGAACCTGCTGAGCGACGGCCTGTTCCTCCAGCACACCAGCCCGGCCATGAAGACCGCCTACAGCCAGTTCACCGACCAGCTCCAGCAGGTGGTGACCAAGATCAACGACTTCGCCAAGCAGTTCACCGACATCAAGATCCAGATCGACGACATGGACACGAAGATGGCGGCCCAGATCAACGGGCACAAGTGACCCCCGGGTCCCTTCACCGCTGACGCGAACGGCGTGGGGGTGCCGGTCTCGACGACCGGCACCCCCACGCCGTCTTCCGCTGTCAGCCCGCGTCGGTCGCGGGGTCGCTCTCCGGCACCAGGATGGTGAGCATGCCGCCCGAGGCGTCGGTGGTGTAACCGCGCCCCGGTGTCCGGTTGGTCCTGATCACGTTGTGCGGCAGCCGGATGCCGAGGATGTCGCCCTCACCGATGCTCTGCGGGGAGAGCAGCAGGCCCTTGCGGGACCGCCGCACCGGGCCGAGCCAGGAACTCAGCGGCGAGACCAGCGACTCGGAGGCACCGGCGACGGCCACGCCCAGCGCCCGGTCCCGGCCCGAGGTGGCGACTTCCCGCAGCCAGTTGTCGGCCGGTGTCATGGACAGCAGGTCGGCGTCATCGACCAGGACGACCGCCGGCGCGCCGCCGGCCTCCTCCAGAGCCGCGGTCAACTCCTGCTCGGTCGGGGACAGCGAGGTGACCACGGCCGCCCCGCGGCGCCCCTCCAGGGCACGCAGCGGCGACTCCCGCGGCGCCATCGCGACGACTCCGGTGCCGGCCCGCAGCAACGACAGCGCCAGCGAGGCGAGCGCCGTGCTGCGGCCCGATCCGGGCGGGCCGGCGATCACATAGGTCGAGGCCACGCCGGAGAAGTCCACCCAGACCGGCGCCACATCGTCGCCGCCCAGGCCCACCAGGCCCATCAGCGGGCGCCGTTCGGCCGCCCCTGCCCGCGCGTACGCCTCCGCGAAGGAGACCGTCGTGGGCAGCGTCTCGATCCGGAACGGCCGGTCCCGCGCAGGCACATCGCGGTCCCGGCGGGTCGCCTCGGCGCCGATCAGCCGCAGCGCCTCGGCCTGCTCCTGGCCGCTGAGCCCGGCGGGCAGCACCGCCACCTGCAACTCGCCGCCGCCCTCGGTGCGGAAGCCCCGCCCCGGGCCCATCTCCGACGGGATCCGCTGACGCTCGATGCCCTGCATGGCGTAGTCGCCGACGTCGTTCATGCGCAGGATCAGCCGGTTGTCGTTCAGCGCCGCGATCCGCCCGGCCGTCAGTGCCCGTTCGGACGTGGCGATGACGTGGACCCCGGCCGCCGCGCCCTCCCGCAGCAGCGTCGCGACCTGGGAGATCATCCGGCCGTCCTCGATGTCGACGACGAGCGCGTTGAGGGTGTCCCAGCCGTCGATCAGCAGCACGATGTGCGGGGGCCGCTGGTCCTTGGGCAGCATGGCGCGCAGTTCGCTCAAGGTGCCCGCCGAGCGCGACGCCAGCAGCTCCTGGCGGCGGACGAGTTCGGCGGTGATCCGGTTGAGCAGCCGGCTGACCCGCTCCAGGTCGGCGCGCGGCACCACCGCGCCGGTGTGCGGCAGTTCGGTCAGCGCGGTCAGCGCTCCGCCGCCCGCGTCCACGGCGTAGAAGTGCACGTCCGCACAGGAGTTGGCGCGTCCCAGTGCGGAGGCGATGGTACGCAGCACCTGCGAGCGACCCGAGCGCGGCATACCGACGACGTACAGGTGGCTGAAGTTGTCGAGGTCCAGCATCACCGGCGGCTGGGCCTGGAGGGCGGGAAGGTCCTCGCGTGCCCACGCGGCCGGTACCAGCCGGCCGTCGTTCGTCGGGGCCGCGGGTGCCGGGAGGTCGGACAGGTCGAGGACACCGGGCAGGGCGGGCAGCCACGGGCTGGGCTGCGGTTGGTGCCCGCAGATCCGGGCCGCGTCGAGGATGCCGTCCACCAGGGCCATCAGGTCGGTCGGGCCCTCGTCCCGTTCCAGCTCGGGGAACTGGTCGTCGTAGTCCTCGGGAAGCCGGAGCGCGCGGCCCAGTTGCTGCCAGGGCAGCGCCGTGGTCCACAGCGCCGGCTCGTCACCGCCCTCGTCCGCCTGCGGGTTGGGCAGCGGCCCGCGCCCGGCCTGCGGGCGCGGCGCGCCCACGTAGGCGGTCTGGAAGCTCAGCGCGGACCGGTGGCCCAGCCGGACCAGCGCCCGGCCCGGGGTGTTCGAGGAGATGCTCGCCGCGTCCGGGACGTCCAGGACGTCGATGCTGTCGGTCACGTCGGTGACGCGCAGCGAGATCCGCAGGTTGGTGTTGGCCCGGATGTCGTTGGTGACGACGCCGGCGGGCCGCTGGGTGGCCAGCACCATGTGCAGGCCCAGTGAACGGCCGCGCTGGGCGATGCCGACCAGGCCGGGGATGAAGTCGGGGATCTCCCGGGCCAGGGTGGCGAACTCGTCGATGACCAGCAGCAGGCGCGGCATCGGCGGCAGTTGGGGCTCCCGGCGGCGCAACGCCCGGTACTCCGGGTGGTCCTTGGCGCCGACGGCGGCCAGCATGTGTTCGCGGCGGACGAGTTCGGCGGTCAGCGATGTCAGCGCCCGCTGCACCAGATGGCTGTCCAGGTCGGTGACCATGCCCAGGGTGTGCGGCAGGCGCACGCAGTCCTTGAACGCGCTGCCGCCCTTGTAGTCGACCAGGACGAAGGTCAGTTCGTCCGGGCGGTTCACCGCGGCCAGCGCGGCGACGAGGGACTGCAGCAGCTCCGACTTGCCCGAGCCGGTGGTGCCCGCGATGAGCGCGTGCGGACCGTCCTTGACCAGGTCGAAGGACGTCGACCGGTCGAAGCCCTGGCCGACCAGCGCCGCGGTGGACGACGGGCGCTTGGCCCACCGCTCCGCGATGACCTCGCCGGCCGGCGGTTCGAGGTCCAGCAGGTCGAGCAGCGAGACGCGGTCGGGCAGTCCGCCGGTGGCGTCCGGGGTGACGTCGTGCACCGGTGCGATACCGCGGGCCAGCCGCTCGGCCCACTGCGCCGTGACGTAGTCCGGCCGGATGCCGGTGACGTCGGGCATTCCGGTACGGCGCAGGGTCAGGGTGTGCTTGGCGATGGACACCACCGCGCTGGCCTCCTCGGGGAGCATCCGCTCCTCGCGGTCGATGCACAGCGGGTAGATGCCGCAGGCCGGACCTTCCTTGAGCACCTGGACCATGCCCGGCACGTCCCGCAGCCCGCGGGCGCCGTCCAGCACGACCAGCGTGTCGGGCTCGTTGAGCAGCGCCCCCCGCAGGGTGGCCTGCTGGGACAGGGTGCGGGTGCGGATCACGTTGATGAGCTCGGTGACCCGGTTGGCCACCGTCTCCGGGTCGTTGCCCAGCAGGATCACCGGGGCGTTGTCCTGCCCCGACGACAGGCCGGAGCGGGTGTGCGGCAGCCAGCGCGCCCACTGCCACGCGTCGGCGGCGCCGCTGTCGGTGAGCACACAGATCTTCAGGTCCCGCGGGCTGTGCAGGACCGCCGCCTGGGCGACCGCCCAGCGGGCCAGTGCCCGGGCCGGCTCCTCGGCGCCGGCGATGCCCACGACCTGGCTGCCGGCCATGTCCACGCCGATCGGCATGTCGGGGATCTGCCAGAAGGCGCTCCGGTGGTTGTCCTCACGGGAGGCGTCGTCCAGTTGCAGCAGCGACTGCTGCCGGGTGGTGCCGATCCGCAGGATGAGGTTGTCCGGGTCGCTGCGGCGGCGCTCCCACAGCCGTGCGCCGGGCCCGACCGCCATCAGCCCGATGACCGCGGGGTCCGGCGAGGACGCGACGCGTACCCGCCGCTCGGTGTCCACCTTGGCCCGTACGTCGGCCTCCAGGGAGGACCGGCGCAGCCGGTAGCCGGCGACCGCGTGACGGAACTCCCTGCGTCCGCTGCGGCGTCCGCTGGCCCAGTTGCTGACGCCCATGACCGGGCTGAGCAGCATGAACACCAGGTAGAAGTAGGACTGGAAGAAGTAGACCATGCCGACGCCGACGAACATCGGCGCGATCATCACCATGAAGGGAATGGGCTGGCGCTTCGGCGTGTCGGGCGGTCCGGGCAGCCGGAAGGTTTCGGGCTGGAGTGGGGGCAGCAGCCGCGGCGGCCGGTTGAAGTCCAGGCCGGCCTCCTTCACGGAGGGCACCACGGCGGCGTCCGCCCGGGTGGGCCGCGCCACCCGCAACAGGTGTTCGCCCAGGACCAGCTCCCCGTCCAGCCGCCACGGCGTCCAGCCTCGCGGCAGCGGGTCGGGCTCCTGCTCGCCCTCGTCCTCCGGCGCCGGTTCCGGCGGCAGCGCGACCACGTCGGGGCGCGGGCGCGGCGGCGGTGCCTGCGGGAGCGACAGCCGTACGGCCGCGTTGTCCTCTGGCAGCACCACCAGGACGGTGCCGTCCGGGCAGACCGTCAGCCGCAGCCCCTCCTCCGGCACGCCGGTGCCCTCAAGGCGTACCGAGCTGTCCACCGCGGGGCCCAATCCGTGGGCGCCCGGGCCGAGCAGGTGCACCCGGCCCGCGTCCGGGCCGCCGATCACCTGGAGTTCGACCACGGGCGCCGAGCCGGGCCGCCTGGGGGTCGGCATCTCGTGCCGACCGGGACCGTAGCGGGTGGCGGCGGCCGGTGTCGGGCGGCCGAGGCCGAGGGTGCTGCCGTGCGTGATGCCGGTGGCGGCGAGCGGGGTCTCGGGGTCGAGGAGCCGGTCGCCGAGATACAGCGACACGTTCTCGGGGGCGGAAGCGGTTTCGGGCGCTACGGCGAGGCTGGAGATTGCGGCGTCACCGCCGAAGGGGTCCGAGCCGGCGGGCGCGGGAGTCGCGGTGCCGGCGCCGTGGTGCGCGGCCAGCAGGTGCGGCGCCAATTGCGACACAGGGGTGTTGGGGGCCGCGTCGACGAGCACGTCACGCTGTTCGCGCCGCTCACCGTCAACGGTGGTGACGAGGAGCTTCACTGCCGTTCTGCCTTTCGTCTCGGGAGGATGGGGAAGTCTCAGCGGTCCGCGGACTCAAGGCGTTCGAGGAACCGCGGGCGCTCAGGGCGCTGTGGGACGTGTACGACCGGGGGTCCGAGGGGTCGCCGTTCTCCGTCCCGCCGGTGGCCTCGGGCTCCGCGAACAGTGCGCGGAGCGCGGGCGCAGGTGGCTCCGCGCCCTGCTCCGGCAGCCCGGCCGGGAAGGTGCGCGCGGTGGTTCCGGCCGGGCTCGTACCGCCCATGGCGGGCTCGGGCGAGGTGCCGGCCGGGTACGTGGCGGGCTCCGTCGCCTGCGGCTCGGACGGCACGGTGCGCCCGGCGCGCGTGGGAAGGGGCGGCAGCGGGATCGTGGGGGCCTCCGGCCGGAAGCGGGGCGGCCTGGGCCCCGAGGGCGCGGGCGGAATTCCGCCGCCGGCGCGCTTCGTTCGCTGTGACCCGCCCTTCCTGGCGGTGCGGGCGACCGCGGGGCCGAGCGGCGCGGCGTCCGTCGTGATGCCCCAGCCGGGAATCTCGACCCGGCCGCGGGAGTTGACCCGCACCTCAAGGCGGTGGCCGTTCACCGAGCCGACGACCAGGGCGCGCAGCAGGCCCTGCGCGGCCATCCGGGACAGCCGCAGCGACTGATCGGTGTCGGGCGCGGAGCACACCACGACCACCGGCCTCGCCGGGTCGGGCACGGAGCCCTCCAGCGAGTCCAGCGCCTCGTCCAGGTGCGGCCCGTCGAAACGGGGGTGCACCCCCTTGGCCACGACCACCTCGGCGCCGCCGTCGGGCAGGTCGAGGTACGCGGCTGCCGCCTGCACGAACGAGCGGGTCGCCCGGCGGTCCCCGTAGGTGCTCAGGATGCCGGGGCCGCGCAGCAGGTCGACGAAGACCGCCGCCGCGCCGTCCAGACCGAGCGGTACCAGCAGGCGCGGCGGGGCGGGGACCACGAGGGCGTCGGGGTCGGCGCCGTCCTGGCCCTGTGCGGCCTGCTGGGTGTCCTGGTCCCCCAGGATCTCCCGCTGGGCCTGCCGCAGCGTCTGCTCGGCGCGTTCGGCCACCTCGGCTGCGGTGGTGTGCCAGCGCAGGTCGTCGCCGCGGGTCTCCCAGGGGTAAAGAGCCTCGGGCACCCCGCGGCCGGCCAGTCGCACCGTGACGTCGCCGTCGCTGCGACGGGACGGGGGCCGGACCGCCACCGCGAGGCCGAAGGCGTCGGGCGCGGCGGGGGTCACCTCCGCGTCGACGTCGTCCAGGGCGGCGCGTGCCACCTCGGCAGGGCCGGTGGACACCAGCAGCCGGGTCAGCTGCCGGACCGTCGCCCGGAAGCGCAGGAACTCCCGCACCGGCTCGTAGAAGGCGCCCGCGGTGAGCCGGATCTGCTTGCCCAGCCGGCGCCGCGCGATCCGCCAACCGCCCTGTCGGCGCACCACCCAGTGCAGCAACAGCAGTACCAGGATCAGGAGTTCGGCCAGCGCCAGGACGGGGGTGGTCCACCCCGCGTGCCATTCCAGGGCCAGCGTCGTACGCGGTGGTGCCACCGGGGGCGGCTCCACCGGACCCACCTGATGGATGTCCACGAAACCTCGCAATGTGTCGCATGTCGGAGGGCCGGGACGCCTCCGGCCGCCAGGGCGCGGCAGGCGGCCTGGTGACGGACCCGTCCCCGTGCCCCACCGAGTCCACGTTTCCCGAGGGAAATACGTTCACCCCGCCGGGGGTCGAGGTTCACCGCGGTTGCCGCGGGAGGGCCGCCCAGGACGCCGCCGGCATCTCCGTCCCGATGGCAGCGGACCTCATTCAGAACCCTGGTGGGGCTCATGCGGTCTCGGCCTGGGCAAATGCCCTCACTGCCACCGTGGCGCCGGCGGACCGGAAGGGGGCGTACCGCTACGCGTCAGGAGACGTTCATCCGGGGGCCGAAATCCATCAACCGTCGACAGCCGCCAGATTTAATCTGGATGCCGAAGTTTTAAGGCATGAAACTTCGCAACCTGCGCACCGCCACCGCGTCGCTCGGGATCGCCGCCGCCGTCGCCGCCGCCACCGTCCTCGCCGCCCCGCAGGCCCAAGCCGCCACGACCTACTGGCAGTTCAAGGCCCTGTCCACCGGCACCTGCCTCGCGGCGGGAACGACCGGGGTCGTCTGGGCCGGCACCTGCAGCGGCACCGTCTACCAGCAGTGGGACTTCATCAACAACCCCGTGGACAGCACCGGCTACGACGAGCTGAAGAACCGGGGCACCGGACTGTGCCTCCTCACCAACAACCTCAACACCGTCAACGGCATGGCGATGCAGACCTGCAACGGTTCCACCGGGGAGCAGTTCAGCTACAACTACAACTCCGGGCAGTTCACCGACGCCTGGGGCAAGAACCTGCGGGCCGAGAGCGGGGGCCAGGTCTACGCCGGTACCGAACTGGCCTACTGGGACGGTTGGCACAACTGAGACCGGCTGGCGGGGAGCCGGACCCGCGGAGGTGTCCGGCTCCCCGCTCCCGAAGCGGGCAGTGCGTCACCGGCGGGCGCCCTCGACTGCGCCTGCCGACTTCACCTCACCGCCGCCGACACCCGACGAGGCTTCAGCGGGCCGGTTGAGCACCGTGCTCGGAGGCCATGGCCGGGAGTGGCCACCAACTGGCGGGGACGTCGCGCATGACCAGAGCGCTGTCCAGGGTCGCGCTCCCGGACGGGAAGCGGTCCGGGTCGTCGAAGAAGGACGACGCAGCGGAGCGGACCCGGCCGGCTTCCACGTGCCATGCGTCGGTCCGCAGTTCCATGCCGTCCAGGTGACGGCCGGAGCTGGTGGCCGAGAAGCCCTTTGCCCCGCCTCGGAAGAAGCGGGAAGCCTCGGCGAGATCGGCGAAGAGCTCGCTGCCTCGCAGCTCGTCGGACAGCTCGACGGTGACATCCACTCGGGTGTCGCCATCCCAAGTCGCCAGTGCGACGCGCATCTGACCGGGTGTCTCGTGCACCTCGAAGTCGGCTCGGCCGTGCTCGCCGGGGAAGATGCGGCCTCCGGCCCAGACGTTGAGCCGCGAGGCGGAGTCGCGTCGTGGAATGTAGACGCCGGTTTCCACGCCGCCCGGCCCGTCCCACTCGACGGCGATCCGATGTGCCGCGTTCTCGCTCCGCAGCCCGAACGCCCTGGGCGCCCAAGCAGGCCGGACACTTCCCAGCCGCAGCAGGCAGATGCCCGCGACCGCGTGGCCGTGCACCAGTTGAGGGCGCAGTGGCCCGGGGAGCAGGCGTGCTGCGGCATCCGGGGCGACCCGGTAGTTCACCAGGAGCCGTCGTTCAACGACACTGGACAGTCGTGGCTGCCTCATGATCCCTCGCTCTGCGCCCCAGGGCGCCATTTGGTGTGACGAAGCAGAATCTGCTCGGGGCAGACGGCGCTGAGGAACCGACCGATGCAGGCGGCCAGGCGGTCCTCGGCCAGCGCGTGGAGAATCCGGTTGCCCTCCCCTCGCTCGGTGACCAGTCCGGCCTCATCCGGCGGGACGACGTGGAGCTGGTCGGGGCGGTCACCCGCGTTTCCCGGCTCCGCGTCCACGCGACCGGGCCTCCCCCCTCGGCGAGTTCCTGCCCATGTTCCAGAGCCGCACGGCGAGAACGGCCGCCGAGGCGGCAAACAGGCAGGCGGTGATCAGCAACCATCTTCCCAGAAAGACGTCTGCCGGCAGGCTGGTGGTCGTCGTGTAGCGGCCGACCCGGCGGAGGACCAGCGGCCAGTACACGAGCAGCAGGACGCCGGAGACGAAGGCGGGCACCCGGACATGGTTGATCCAGGCCCGGCGCGTCCGTGGTCCGTCCCCCGGGCCGTGCCCGAGAAGCACCACGACCACCCGGTCGGTGACCGCGTAAAGGGGAAGCAGGACCAGGTCGTGCAGGAGCGCCGCGCCCACGAACCACACAGCCACGCCGGCGGCATCTCCTTTGAGGAGGCGCAGACCCGCGTAGCAGGCCAGCGCGAAGGAGGCGAGGACGAGGAGCAGGTGAAGCGGTGAGGCGCCGTAGGCGCGCCGGAAGGCCGTGGTGATCGCGTGCGTGAAGGAAGTCATGCAGGTTCCCCAAAGGTGAGGCGGGTGACCCATTTGGTGTTGTGGACCCCCGGGGCGCCAGGAATGATCATCCGGGCCGGGTAGCCGTGGTCGTCGGAGAGGACGGCCCCGTTGACCCGTACGGCCAGCAGGGAGCGGGCGTCGCGGACCTGTTGGCTGCTCAGGACGACGGAGCTGAACGATCCGCCGCGCTGGACGGATTCGACCAGGACCTGCGGGGGGTGATCACCCAGGCCGACGAGGGCGGCCAGATCGATGAGGCGGACCCCGCTCCAGGGCTGGTCGGGCGTCGACCAGCCCTCCACACAGGCGATGGGCAGCAGGGCCTCGTTCTGTGGCATGGCCAGCAGCCGGTCGTAGGTGAGTTCGCTCCGGCGGCCGGCACCGCGTACGGTCAACCGCCACGCGGGGCCGATGTCGCCGGGGCGGATGCCGACGGAGGCGGCGGTCTTGTTGATCTGGAAGCCGTTCGGCCCGGAGCCCGGATCCTGACCGTGCGGCGCCAGCAGCGCGGTCCGCCGGAACACGCCGCCCACGCTCTGCCCGGCGGTCACCACGAACAGCGCGAGCGAACCCACCCCGACCATGCCGAGCGCGCCCCGCCGGGAGATCGTGGGCTCGGCGGGCCGGGGCGAGACCAGGCCCGACGCCTCCTGGCTGTCCGGGGCGGGCTGCCGCGGCCCGGCGCGCAGGGCACGCACGACTCGGCCCAGCCGCAGGGCCACATGGACCGTGAAGGCGCCGATGAACACCCAGGCCCCGTAGAAGTGGAGCGTGTAGAAGGAGCCCGGGAAGATGTAGTGGAGTTGTACGTTGAGGATGCCGGTGACGAACTCGAAGCCTGCGCCTCCCACCAGCAGGAGCAGGGAGAGCCGCTCGGCGGCCTGGGCCGCCGAACGTACCGGCGGCCAGGCGAAGAGCTTCGGGATCACCGACCACAGCTTCGCCAGGAGCACGGGCACGAGCACGACGCCGAGCGTCACGTGCACGCCCTGGGTGACGCGGTAGAGCCAGTAAGGGGACGTGGGCCAGGCGAACAGGTAGAAGCCGAGCCAACCCTTGCCCGGGGTCTGGTCGTTGACCGGTGCGAGGTCCGGGTCGTACGCGGCGTACGACAGCAGGCCCGTCACGAAGAGGACCGTGATGCCGAACAGGAGGACGGTCCCGAGCACCGCGGTCAGCCACGGGCCGCGCAGCGGGCTGCGCCAGAACTCCGGTCGGGACGGACCCCGTGGCGGGCCGCCGGGGGCAGGGGTCCGGTTGCCGTCCGCGTCCATCGGGCGCCTCCGCAGATTCCGCATTCCAGGGCTCACCGAGGCTCCCCCGGCAAGAAGAACATGGCTCTCCGCAAGCGCGGAAGGTCTCGTGACACGCCGACCCGCAGTAGCCACCCGCAGACGACGGCCAGGGCGGCGACGGCGTACATGACCGTGCCCGCGTCGGCGACCGTGCGGCCCGTCACGTAGGCGGCCGCACCCGCGACCGCGACGCCCAGCCACTCCCAGCGGCCGTCGAGCGCCACCAAGGCGACCAGCAGGAGGGCGTACCAGGAGTAGCCGGGCGTCGTCAGGAGAAACGCGGTCCCGGTGACCAGGAGGGCGCCGCTCCACGGCCGCCGGGGGTCGCCCCGCCGGATCACGTACAGGCTGACGGCGAGCAGGCCGGCGATCACGGCAGGCAGGGCACAGGAGTCGGGGAGCAGCAGACGCAGCAGGGCGTAGCGGTCGCCGGTGGAGGCGTCCTGGTAGCCCTCTTCGTCGGCGTAGCCGCCGAGGTAGCCGAGGACGGAGGAGTGGGAGAGCAGCACGTACGGCGTGTAGAGGGCCGCCAGGACCGCGGCAGCCGGGAGGAGGACGGCTGCCGCGTCTCGGACGCGGCGTACGCCGGACAGGGCGCCGGGAATCAGGACGGCCGGCAGGAGTTTGGCGGCGGTGGCCAGCCCGAGCAGGGCACCTCCCCGGGCACGGTGGCGGACGGTCAGGCCCAGTGCCGTGACGGACAGCAGGACCGCAAGGCCGTCGACATGGGCGTTGTTGACTGCTTCGAGGGGAACAGCGGGGCACCAGGCCCAGTAGGCGGCGGTCCGCGGGTCCCCTCTGCGACGCAGTATCCGCAGCAGCACCGGCGTGGTGGCCACGGCAAGGACGGCGCCCCCCACCTGGAGGGCCTTGTGGCGGACCCCGTCCGGCGAGACGGCGTGGACGAGGAGGAAGTACAGCTCGCCGGCCGGGGGATAGATCGTGTGGACACCCGGGCGGTTGATGCGGGTGCAGACGCCCCGGGACACGGCGGTGAGGTCGGGCTTGCCGCATTCGTGCCCGGTGGGGAACAACCAGCCGTCCCGGTACGGCGCCAGGGCCGCGTCGGCCGGGGCGTGGTCGTAGGGGGAGATGCCCGCCGCCTGCACGCGGCCGTCCCAGGCATAGCGGAACGAGTCGGTGCTGGTGCGCGGCGCGGCGACCAGGCCCGTGGCGGCGACGGCGATACCGCCGAGGAGGACGAGCGCGGCGGCGTGCCGGGCGGATGCCCGGCGCAGGGACCATGCGGCCGCCGCGAACAGGACCCAGCACACGGCGTACAGCCAGGACAGGCCCGCCGGGTCCGTGAGGTAGGCGTCCTTGCGAACGGTGAGGACCAAGGCCGTGACCAGAGCAGCCACGAGGGCGGCGGTGACGACGGTGGCCCGGGAGGTGGGGGTGGTCGGCCGTCGCGTCACTGCGCGCCTCCCAGGCAGACGGGCGCTCCGGTGGGGGCGGCGACGTGCAGCGGTGCGACGCGGACGAGTTCGGCGAAGTGCCGACCGGTCACCGTCCAGCTGCGCGCGGTCCGCCACCCGGTGGCCCCGGCGTGGTGCAGCAGCGCCCTGCGGCCGGCTCGTGCCCACGGGAAGGGGGTGCCGAGGGTGCCGCGTCCGTCGTCGAGGCGCACCTCGCACCGCTCGTCCACCTCGACGGGCGCAGCCTCGACGAGCAGCCGCCCGCCGGGGGTCAGCAGGCCCGCGACGCGCTCCAGGAGGGCTGACGGATTGCCACCGATGCCGATGTTGCCGTCCATGAGCAGGGCCGTTCCCCAATGGCCCTCGCGGGGCAGGGTCTCGAACACCGAGCGGCACAGGGCTGATCCACCGCGGCGCACCGCCTGCGCCACGGCGGCCGGCGCCACATCGATCCCGAGCGCGCCCCGACCGCGTTCGGCCAGGGCCGCAATGAGCCGGCCCGGTCCACAGCCGATGTCGAGGACGGTTCCCCGGCAGCGGGAGAGCACGCTCCTGTCGGCGGCATCGGTACCGGCGCACCAGCGTTCGACCTCCAGGGGCAGCAGCCAGCCGTCCGCCCGCCGCAGGAAGAGGGGACCCTTCCCGTGACGCAGCGCAAGGGCGTACGGGTCGGCCCACCACGCCGGATCGGGTGCGGAACGCTGCGCCGCGACGGCGGGGGCGGTCATCGTGCCACCGCTGAACGGGCGCTCAGCCGCCGGTGGCAGGTGGCGAACCGCCCTGCCGGTGTCAGGGCGGCCACATCGGCCGCGTCGACGGCGGTGTCCACGTCCCGCAGCCGGGGCAGCAACCGGGTGCGCAGTCCGGCCGCGCACAGGCGTTCGTACTGCACCGCGCCCGTCTCCGGTACGGACATGGGCACGCCGAGCAGGAGGGCCGGGTCCGGCTCTGCCAGGCCCAGCGCCCAGAACCCGCCGTCTGCCGCGGGGCCGAACCAGGCGTCGCAGTCGTCGAAGACCAGGGCGGGCGCCAGGATCTCCGGGGTGACCTGCGGGGTGTCCATGCCGATCAGCAGCGCCGGGCCGCCGCAGGCCGCGAACGCTGCCGCGAGCCGCTCGTCGAGGCCGCCACAGCCCTGCTGCAGGATCTCGAACCCCGGCACCAGCCACGGCCCCGGTTCACCGTCCAGGACCAGCACGTGCCGGTCGGCCTGTGTCGCTGCGGCGGCCGCCAGGGTGTCGGCGAGGGCGGCTTCGGCCAGGACCGCCGCCTCCAGGGGGGTGAAGGGCGGGGTGAGCCGGGTCTTGACCCGGCCGGGCACGGGCGCTTTGGCGATCACGAGGAGGGTGGTCACCGCGTACCTCCGGAGCCCTCGGTGCGGGCCGGGACAGCGGGGACGTACGCGGGCTCGGCGAGCACCGCGCGCATGTCGCGGACCGCATGCCAGGTGCCCCGCCAGGTGCCGGTGACCTTGGACTTGCCACTGCGGGGCAGGTAGGGCACGTCCCTTTCGCGCACCCGCCAGCCGGCGTCGGCGGCGCGTACGACCATCTGCAGCGGGTAGCCGGAGCGCCGGTCGGTCAGCTCCAGCCGCAGGAGCGCCTCCCGGCGCATCGCCCGCAGGGGGCCGAGGTCGCGCAGGCTCAGGCCGGTGCGGCGGCGCAGCATGCCGGCCAGCGCAAGGTTGCCCGCGCGGGCGTGCACGGGCCATGCGCCCCTCGCCCGGGGACGGCGGCGGCCGAGCACGAGGTCGGCCTCGCCCGCGGCCACCGCCTGGACGAATCCGCCGAGCAGAACCGGGTCGAGGGAGGCGTCGCAGTCACAGAAGCAGACGTACTCGGCGTCGGCCGCCATGAGGCCGGCGTGGCAGGCGGCCCCGAAGCCGCGGCGGGACTCCGGTACGACAGTGGCCCCCAGGGAACGGGCGATGTCGGCGGACCCGTCGGTGGACCCGTTGTCCACGACCAGTGCCCGCCAGCCGGCGGGGATGCGGGCGAGGACCCAGGGCAGTGCCTCGGCCTCGTTCAGACAGGGCAGGACGACGTCCACGGTGAGTTCGGTCACGACTGCCACCGTAGGAACTCCCCCGGGACAAAGCGGGCGTCGGCGCCTTACGAAACGCTGACGTCGGCCGTTCGGGGGCGCCTGTCGCAGACGGCGGAGCCGCCGGTGCGGGGCCTGCCGACATGCCCTCGGCAACGAGCACGCCCCCGCCCACCGCACCCGCCCAGGTCCTGGCTGTCGACTACCCCACGCGGGCCGAGGCCCGCAGCCCGGCCCGGGCGAACTCGGCCACGCCCTCGGCGAATCCCACCTCGGCGCGCCAGCCCAGCTCACGGCGCAACCGGGATGAGTCCGCAGTGATGTGCCGGACATCGCCCAGCCGGAACTCCCCCGTCACCACCGGAGCCGGCCCGCCGTGCTCCGCCGCCAGCACCGCGGCCATCTCCCCCACCGTGCGAGGATCGCCACTGCCCACGTTGTAGGCCCTGTGGCCACCGGCCGGCATATCCTCGATGCCTGCGAGCACGGACACATTGGCCCGGGCGACGTCGCGTACATGGACGAAGTCCCTCCGCTGCGCGCCGTCCTCGAACACCCGCGGCGCCTCGCCGCCGGCCAGTGCCGACCGGAAGAACGAGGCCACGCCCGCGTACGGAGTGTCCCGCGGCATCCCCGGGCCGTACACGTTGTGGTATCGCAGCGATACGGCCGTGCCGCCGGCGGACCGAGCCCAGGCCGCGGCCAGGTGCTCCTGCGCAAGCTTCGTCGTCGCGTACACGTTCCGTGGGTCCGTCGGCGCGTCCTCATTCACCAGCCCAGGGACGAGCTGGGCACCGCAGTGCGGGCAGCGCGGCTCGAACGAACCGGCCGCCAGATCCACCGCCGCCCGGGGACCCGGCCGCACCGCCCCGTGTTCGCGGCACTCATAGCGCCCCTCTCCGTACACCACCATCGACCCCGCCTGGACGAACCGGCGCACCTGCGCCTCGGCCATGCCGGCCAACAGCACCGCGGTCCCGAGGTCGTTGCAGGCGACGTACTCGGGCGCGTCCGCGAAGTCCTTCCCCAGGCCCACCATCGCGGCCTGGTGGCAGACGGCGTCCACACCACGCAGTGCGCGACTCACCGCGTGCGCGTCTCGCACGTCTCCGCGGACGAACTCGGCTTCCGGCAACTCGGGGGTACGCGGATGGGCGGCCGGCAGCAACGCGTCGAGCACCACCGGCGTGTGCCCCTCGGCCGCCAGCGAGGCGACCACCTGCGAGCCGATGAACCCGGCTCCTCCTGTGACGAGTACTCGCATGTTCACCACGCTACGGAGTCCCGTCCGGCGGCACTGGCTCCCGCACCGGGCCGTAAGGCATTCGTCATGGCTCCCGGCCCCCGAACTCCTCGACCGCACCCTGATATGGAACCAGCACCACCTGCGCGTCGCGCGCAGCAACGCCACCGTGACGTCAGGACCAGAAGCCGAGCGAGAACTCGGCGATGACCGTGGCGAGTACGAAGGACGCGGTGATGGCCAGCAGTCCGACGGGGACGATCTTCCAGCTCACCGCCTTCAGCAGCGCCGTGTCCTTGCCGAGGCTGAGGCCGGCGAAGGTGAGGACGACGCAGCCGACGGAGAGGAAGTCGATCGAGCTGACGGTGTCGGTCAGCTGGGTGCCGATGGGTGAGTAGGTGCTTGAGGCGAGTGCTCCGACGGTGGTCACCCAGACGATCGCGGAGACGAAGCGGGTGACTTTCGCGAGGCACATCCCCAGCACGAGCAGCGCCACCATGATCGCGTAACCGCCGATGATGTCCCAGCTCAGACCCTTCGCGAACACCGACGCTGTGGTGATGCCGACGACAGCCAGGATCGGGATGGCCACCCAGGCGCGCAGACCGACCGGCGCGGTGGAGGCGGCGACCTGCTCATGGAAGGCGCGGTTCGCCTCCGGGTCGAGAGGGACGGCCTCGGGGTCGGCGCTCCGCCGCCGGGTGAGGAACCGGTAGAAGCGGTCGGCCATCGGGAGGGCGACGTAGATTCCCACGTAGACCCCGAGGATGGTCGTGATCAGGTTGGAGACGCCGGCCATCGCGAGGACCTGGTCCTTCTGGCCGGGGTAGGCGTCGACGATGCTCCCCGTCGCGGCGGCCATCATCGAGCCGGATCCGACGCCGGAGCCCATGGCGAGGGCGAGCGGGTCGAAGATGTCGAAGGAGACGACGAACGACGACAGCATGGTGATGTAGACGGCGCCCACAAGGGTGCCGAACACATACATGGCGAGCACGCCGCGGTACTGATCGGAGTTCGGGCCGTACTTCTCGTTGACCATCGGTAACGCCGGCTCGCGGTCGACGGAGAACGTGGCCCCGATCGTGGCGGGGCCCATGCGCAGCAGCACAGCCAGTGGAAGCGCCAGAGCGACGGTGCCCAGGAGGTGTCCGAACTCCTGCAGGAACAGCGACGGGCCGGCATGCAGCAGGATCTTGATGTTGGGGCCGATCGCGAAGGCGAGCCGCACGACAAGGAAGAGCACCGCCACTGCGACGAAGGCGTTCGCGGTCCGCTGGAAGTCCAGGCTGACCCTGCGGACACGCTGCACCGACACGATCGCGCCGGCGACGAGGCCCCACACCATGGGGAAGAAGACGACGGAGCCGGGACCCACATCGAACGTCAGCTGACCGGCGAGCTGCGCGAGGAGGGCGATGACGAACGCCGCGATGGCGACGGGCCAGACCTTCTGGATGCCGACCGCGACCGCGGGTCTGTTTCGGGTGATGGTCATGAGAGCTCCTCAGCCCAGCAGCGTGCGGACTGGTCGTCCGGCTGCGATGACGGTCTTGACGTGCGCGAGTGCGCGGATGTCGTCCAACGGATTTCCCGTCGTCACGACGACGTGGCCCATTGCGCCCGGCGAGAGGTGGCCGAGGTCGGGGCGGCAGAGGCAGCGGGCCGCAGTCCTGGTGACCGCTTGCAGGGCGATCTCGTTGCTCAGCCCGATGTCGTCGACGAGCAGGGCGCCTTCCTCGGCGACGCTGCCGTGCGGATTGAAGGGTGTCCCGGCGTCGCTCGCGGCAGCGATCGGTATGCCGGCTCGTGCTGCGTGCCGCACCGACTCGATGTTGGCCGCGTAGACCTCCTCGGCCCTGCGGACCGCGGAGTCCTCGATGTGCTCCTTGTTCTGCAGGATCCTGACTTGCGCGATCCGGGTGGAGACCAGCACCGCCCCGGTCGAGGCCATGAGGTCGATGGCCTCGCGGTCCAGGTAGGACCCGTGCTCGATCGTGGTCGCTCCCGCGCGGAGCGCCCGCTTGGCGCCCTCGGAGCCTATGGCGTGCGCGGCGACCCACGTTCCGGCCGCTCTTGCGACGGCCACGGCCGCGGCCAGTTCGGCCTCGTCGAAGGGGGCTTTGCCCGGGGCAACCCCCGGAGTCAACACCCCTCCGGTGGCGACGAGCTTGATGCCGGCGGCTCCCTGGCGTAACTCCTGGCGGGCCGCCTCCGCCATCTGTGCCTCGCCCCGTGCTTCGACACCGAGATAGGAGATGTGTCCTCCGGGTGCGGTGATGGCACGTCCCGCCGCCGCGACCTCCGCACCGACGAGGCGGCCGTTGGCGATCTCCCGTCCCGCCGCGATGGCCGCGTGTGCGGGCGCGCCCAGGTCCCGAACCGCGGTGATGCCGTGGCGCAGCGAGCGTGCGGTGTTCGCGTACGCCTTGAGCGCGAGGTGCTGCGGGCTCGCGCCCGCGACCTCACCTGCGAAGTCGGGGCCTCCGTCCGCGACGAGATGGACGTGCGCGTCGATCAGGCCGGGAATGATCGTTCCCTCGCCCACTTCGACCTCGGTGACGTCGCGGGAGAGACGGGGGGCTCGCGAGACGGGGCCGACGTAGCTGACGAGCCCGTCCTCCACGATCACGGCTCCATCGGCGATCGGCGGCGAGGCGACGGGTACGACCGAGCCCCGCAGCAGCAGGACGGCATCCGTCACAGCCGCACCCCGCGTTCGGCCGGGTCGGCCGTCGGCCGCGGGCGGGAGGATGGACAACACATGGCAGACCTCCGGGAGCAGAACGTCCGGGTCAGAGTTCGGGTAGTATGCGCGCCCAGGTCGACTTCCGGCGCTGATGGACCTGAACGTGCACGGATCCGTACGGCGGTGTTCTCTTGCTGAAGAAATCCGACAAGAAGTCCGGCAGGCACTGTGACGAGTACTCGGACCTGGACCGGCAGATCGCCTGTGCCCTGCAGATCAACGGCCGCGCGAGTTGGGCTCGGATCTCGCGGGTCCTCGGCGTCTCCGAGCGGACCGTGGCCCGCCGCGCGCAGCCGCTGCTCGACAGCGGCGTGATCCGTGTGGTGGCGACGGTCGACACGCAACGGATCGGCTGGGGAGAGCCGGTCCTGCTACGGCTCCGGTGCCGGCCGGGAACCACCCGGGACGTGGCCCTGGCCCTCGCCGACAGCCGCGAGACGCGGACGGTCATGCTCACCGAGGGGTCGACGGACTGTTTCGTCGAGGTCGTTCCACCTCATCAGGACTGGCTCCGGGAGCTGTTGCTCGACCGGCTTCCGGGGATCAGCGCTGTCGCCGCGCATCACGCCCACTCGACGTTGCGCTTCTTCCGCGCCGCACACGAGTGGCACACGGAGGCACTGGCCGAGCAGCAGATCGGCGCCCTGGCGCGCACAGGCCTGCCTCCGTTCGCCAAAGTGGACGATGTCGCGGATCTGAGCGACGAGGAAGAGTGGGTGGTCCACGCCCTTGCCACGAACGGCCGCGTTCCCGTGGGCACGCTCGCGACCCGGATCGGCGTCGCCCCGGCGACCGCATCCCGCCAGGTCGACAGCCTGATCCGTCGTGGCGTGGTCAGGATCCGCGCGGAGGTCGACCGCTCCCTGCTGGGACTCCCGACCGAAGCGCTGCTGTGGCTGAGGGTGGGCCCGTCCCACCTCGAACGGATCGGACAGGCGCTGGGCGAGCACCCCGCGGTGCGCATGGTGGTCGCGGTGACCGGCGACTACCAACTGTGCGCCGACCTCGTCCTCGGCGGGCGCTGGGCACTGTACGAGTTCCTCACGAAGACCCTGGGGGCCTTCGACGGAATCATCGACTTCGAAGTGCTCGACGTCCTGGCGACGATCAAGCGGGCCGGCCAGGTGATCCGCGAACCGCGCGGCCAGCCGAGCAGCGGCCAGCAGCAGAGGGCGGGCAGCCGCAGCGCTGCTCCTGCCGACAACCCCATCCGCCCTGCTAGGACGGGGAGTGCGAGGTGAGGCGTGCGATCGTGGGAGATCCTGAAGGACGCCGGTATCGACCCGGCGTCCGATCAGGCCTCCCTCACGTGGGCGGACTTATTGCGGTCCCAGGCCGACGCCCTGCCGGCCTGCGACAGGGCATCAGAGCTTCAGAGCATCGGCGAACCGGTCGATCTGGTCGGCGTCCGAGGTCCAGCAGTACAGCATCACCTCGTCGGCGCCGATGTCCGTATAGCCCTCGACGGCCTCGCGGATGGCGTCCGGGGTGGTGAGGAGTCCTTCGATCATGGTGTCGGCGTGACCGGTGAAGCCGTAGTAGTCCAGGAGGTTGCCGCGGGCGCGGTCGACGGTGGCGTCCGGGCCGAGGACGGCGTTCGCCTGGGCGAGCAGGCGGGGCCGCCCGGAACGGCCATGGGTCTGCCAGGACGTTTCGACGTGACGGAACAGCCCGGACATGATCCGCGGTGGCACGCCGGCGCCGAGGAACCCGTCGCCGAACCTCCCCACGCGGTCGAGTGCCGCCGGTACGAAGCCCCCGAACAGCACTTCCGGTCCGCCGGGTGTCGCGGGCGCGGGGCCGATGGGACCGACGCCTTCGTCGTACGGCTTGCCGGACCAGGCGAGGCGCAGTCGGGCCATCTGCTCGTCGAGGCGGCGACCCCGTTGCCGGATGTCGATGCCCGCCGCGCGGCAGTCGTCCTCACGGACGCCGACACCGACACCGAGAGTGAAACGGCCGCCCGTGAGCCGGTCGAGGGTCGCGGTCTGTTTGGCGAGTAACGCGGTGTTGTGGTGCGGGGCGAGCAGCACCTCCGTCTGGAGGCGGATACGGGAGGTGACGCCGGCGAGGTTCGCGAGGGTGATGAGGGGTTCGGGGTTGTCGAAGACGAGCCGATCGAGCAGGCCGATGGTGCTGAACGGGCCGGTGTCGGCGCGTTGTGCCCAGTCCAGCAGGGCAGCAGGATCTTCGACGGGAAGACCGAGGCCTATCTTCACGGGATGAAACCTCCGGAGGGCATGGCGGATGGTGACGCGTCACTGGGACGCGCCAGGGACCGGTTCGAGCGGGTTCGACAGTGAGAGTGACGTCGAGAACAGCGTGCCGTCGCTCATGCGTGAGCGGGTGGTTCCGGACCAGCCCGGGCGGGGCTGCTGGGCTGTCAGAGCTGGGTGGTTGCGTGGCGGCCATGTGGCCGCCGGGCGGACTCCTGTGTCATCCCGGCCCGTCGAGGCCTCCCTCAAGCTCGCCGGGTCCCAGCTCATCACTCATATCTCCACGGTGTGCCCTGGATGGCTCGACTGCCCGTCAACCTTAGCCGCACTCATGACGCTCCATCAGGTCCACGGTGAAATGTTCTTCGCTTCCTCGGCGCCTTCACGTGCGCGGCGCAAGACCGACCGCGCCAGACCCGGAACGGTTCAAGTCCCGTGTCGTTTCTCGCCTGTCACGACCTTCAACGGGGCTCTACCCAGCCGTGTCGGATGGCGTGACCACCGAGCTGCATCCGGGTCCGGACTCCGGCCATGTCCATGAGGTGACGCAGACGGCGGTGCAGCGTGCGCGGGGACAGACCGAGCTGTGCCGCGGCCGTCGGGTCGGTCAGGCCTGCCAGGAGGAGCGCGAGGATCTTCCGATCGAGGTCGGTCGGGCATTCCGCCGCGCGCTCGACGGGGGATTCGGCTTCTCCGCCGCTACGCGGCAGTTCGAGCGGGTGGGCAGTGCTCCAAACCGTCTCAAAGAGCGCGTCCAGTGCGTCCAACAGGCCACTGCGGTGCAGCAGTACGGCGCCTGGATCTCCGGCCGGGGTGACCGCGAGCGGGACAAGGCCGAGGTCGGCGTCGGCCAGCGCGAGTTTCATCGGCAGCTTGTCGGCGACCCGCAGTTGCACACCTTTGCGCAGGGAATCGATCGCATCGGCGATGATGCCCGGCTCTGCCAGCACGGCCCGGTCCAGTACCGCGCGGAAGTGCACGCCGCGGCGGATGGCCACGGGTTCGGCCGTGTTCTCACCGGGCGGCACGGCGACGAAGGGTGCGGTGATGAAGGTGCGGATCTGCGTGCGGGCTGCCTGCTGTACCTGGAGGAAGCGGTGGCGGATGGCATCGACTCCGGTCACGACCTCGATCAGATCGTTGATGCTGTTCCCGGTCATCGCCTCGCGGTGTTCCTCTGCGAAGGTCGCGAGTGCCTGTTCGGCGAGGCGCAGCCCGTCCTGGCGCTGGCTGATGAGAGCGCCCAGCGCCATGGCGGGCGGCGCGGCGGTGAACTGCTCATCCGCCGAGCTGATCACCAGTCCCCATCCGACGAGGTGGGACAGGGCTTTCCCGACGTGGTCCTGCGGTATGGCGAGCAGATCCGACAGGAGGGTTGCAGTGGAGTTCGGCCGTCCGAGCAGCGCCCGGTAGACGCGCTCGTCCTCCGCTTCGAGGCCCAGAACTTCCAGCATCGGCGACCGACTCTCTTCCGCTTGTCGCAGCGGGGAGAGTATGCGCCATGGCGGCAGACCCTGGATAGTCCCTGCTGGGAGCAGGTGCGACGGGAAGTGCCCCGGGGAGTCGCCTCCCCGGGGCCCGACAGAGCGGTTCATCGCAGGCCGTACGCCCGGGTGATCTCGTTCTTGACGCTGAAGCCGCGGTCCGTCGCCGCGCTCGCGCGCAGCGAGATGAAGCCGCCGGACTTCTTGGCCGCTCGGAACGAACCGGTCCAGTAGCCGTCGGCGCCCTTGGCCAGGGTCACCTTCTGCCAGGTGACGCCGTCGTCGTACGAGACGTCCAGCTTCACCGTGGTGACTTTGCCCGGCACGGACCCGGCGTCCATCGAGACCGGCCTGAGCGCGATCTTCTGGGTCGCATCGGCCTTGACGTCGCCGTGCAGGTCCGATTCCAGCCGGTAGTCCAGGTTCAGCACCGAGAACGGCTCGAAGGAGTCCGAGTCGACGGTGTCGGACACGAACGTCCACTCGCTGTGGGTGCGTGTCGAGAGCCGGAAGACGTCGCCGGGCCGCTCCACGTCGAGGACGGCGCGGTAGGGCAGGTTGCCCGCCGGCACCTCCTGCCACTGCATGTCTCCGCTGACCGGGTTGTCCGAGATCAGCGTGTCGCCCTGGAAAACCTGCAGGTGGGACGGCGTTTCACCCCACGGCAGGTAGCCGCCCAGCCGCATGTTGTCGCTGGCGGATGCCCACGCCTGCACGTTCCAGGTCATGAAGTTCTGCCAGCGGGAGTTGTACACGCCGAAGGACTCGCCCTGCGCGGGCCGCGTCGCCGGAGCGAACCAGTCCAGACGGGTGGTGCTGCCCTTGGCGTAGGTGTTGTCGCCCGACACCATCGTCCACGGCAGGGCTTCGTCGACGCCCTGCGTGTGGAACTCCCTCCAGTCCTGGCCCGGGGTCACCCATTCGGTGCGGGTACCCGGGTGCCATTCGGCCTCGGGGAAGTTGAACGACGGGCTGAGGGTGAAGTCGGAGCGGTAGCCTTCCGCCGACTTGCCGTCAGTGGCCGAGTAGTAGCGGGCGTCGATCCGGGCGAGGTCAGCCTTGGCCGGCCTGTAGACCAAAGCCCGGTCCGGCACCTGGGCGGGGTAGTCCCGGGTCAGGTCGTAGACGAACGGCGTGTACTGGGTCTGCTTCACGGTCATCGTGAAGATGCCTGCCTTCGCCATCGAGATGAGGGTCCTGCCCTCGTCGCGGTGCACGGAGGCGACCGGGACGGTCGACTCGCCGACGTACTCCATCAGCGCGCCGGCACCGTCGTTGACCACGATCAGCGCCTTCGCACCGGCCGCGACCGCGGCGTCGGTTCGCTCCTGCGGCGAGACCTCGTCGCTGCGCTCGATGACGACGACCTTGCCCTTGGCCCTGACCTTCTCGTAGGCGGCCGCCGCGCCGTTGCCCGCGTAGACGGCGCCCAGCGTGTCCGTGGCGGTGCCCAGGGCGCTGCCCGACTGCACCAGTGTCTCGAAGCCGAGCCGGCCGCCCAGCGCGCTCAGGCTGAGCAGCGGCTGGCCCTTGCGCCAGCGGGTGGTCAGGATGAACTCGCCCTGCTTCATCGGCTTCGTCGGTGAGACGTAGACGTCGTCGTACGACGGCGGCAGCACATAGGCGCTGCGGTAGTCCGTGTACGGGTCGAAACCGTCGTAGTGGACGTTGAAGTCGACCTTGCGCTGGCGGTCCTCGGTGCGCTGCGGCGCCTCCGTCTGCAGCAGGTGTGCCTTGCTCGCGTCCAGCACCACGTCCGCGGGGCCGCCCTTGAGCACGGCCTCCGGGTCGACCAGCACGGCCAGGCCCGAGCGGTCCGGCTTCTCGCCGGCCACGTCGATGTATCCCGCGACGGTGTACAGGCCGGGTGCCATACGCATGGTGGTCGAGCCGTCGACGTAGACCGACCATGGCCAGACGTCGCCTGCCAGGTTGATCCCGACCCAGCCGGAGGCGGGCTTGCCGTCCCGGCCGACCAGCTTGATGTTCAGGTCGTAGCGCTCGTCCTCCTTGAGCAGCGCCACGGACGTGCGGGTCACGGGCTTTCCGTCGGCCGCGTCGGTGCCTATGACGTAGCCCACGTGCCGGCCCGCAGAGGTGGTTTGCGGGTCACCGGTCACCGGGACGGCGGCAGTGCCGCCCGCCGGGACGGTCACCGTGGTGGCGCCGAGGGTGAACGGGCCGCCGACGTCGGTCAGCGCCAGGTTCAAGGTGGTGTCGGCGGTACCGGTGTTGGTGAAGGTCAGGTCCTTCGTGACCGCGGCGTCGCTCGGCTCCTGCGGCCAGGTGTGGTTGCCGAAGAAGAGCGATCCGGTGCCGCGGACCGTGGTGCGCACGGCGGCGGCCACGTCGACCCGGCCGGTGCCGACCTCGTAGGGCGAGTACCCGTCGTCCAGGCCCTTCGCGGTGCTCATCAGGTGTTCCTTGAGCTGCGCACCGGTCCAGTCCGGGTGCTGCTGGGCCAGGATCGCCGCGGCGCCGGCCACGTGCGGGGTGGCCATCGAGGTGCCGCTGAGGGTGCGGTAGTAGCCCTCGCCACCGTCGGTCATCTCCTGAGAGCGGGCCGCGGTGATGTCGACGCCGGGCGCCGCGATGTCCGGCTTCATGCCTCCGGAAGAGGCCAGCGGGCCGGTGCTGGAGAAGGACGCGAGCTGGTCCTGCTTGTCCGTGGCGGCCACGGTCAGCGCCGAGGCGGCCGCACCCGGGGCGGAGATGCTCTCCGGGCCCGCGTTGCCGGCGGCGATGACGAACAGCGTGCCGTACTGCGCGGACAACGCGTCGACCGTCTGCGACAGCGGGTCGGTGCCGTCCGTCGGGAAGGAGTCGCCGAGGCTCATGCTGACGATGTCCATGCCGGACTCGGCGGCCCACTGCATGCCGGCCATGACCCAGGAGTCCTGGCCGGCCCCCTCCACGCCGCCGAGCACCTTGCCGACGTACAGGTCCGCACCGGGGGCGACGCCCTTGTAGTCGCCGCCCGAAGCGGCGCCGGAGCCGACGATCGTGCTGGCCACATGCGTGCCGTGCCCGTTGACGTCGGTGACGTCCTCACCCGGCACGAAACTGGTCGTGCCGTCGATCACGCCGGCGAAGTCGGGGTGGTTGACGTCGATGCCGGTGTCGAGCACCGCGACCTTGACGCCCTTGCCGGTGTAGCCGGCCGCCCAGGCCTCGGGCGCGCCGATCAGCGGCACGCTTTCCTTCAGGTTGGCCTTCACCCGGCCGTCCAGCCACAGCTTGGACATACCCGCGCCCAGCGTCTTGCTGCCCTGCGGCGCGACGGCGGTCCAGAAGGTGCGGGCCTGCCGCTTCTCGGTGCTCAGTGCGGCACCGTGGATGCCCTTGAGCGTGCGGGTCAGCTTGCTGCCGCGGGGGGCTGTCGGCTCGACGACCGAGCGGGACTTCGGCGGGGAGTACGCCGCGATCAGGGGCACCGCGGCCGACTTCGCGTCGTCGTAGCCCATCGCGATCAGGTCGGTGACGTCGAACAGCCGCCGGTCCAGCTTGTTCGTGCTCAGCAGCGGCGCCGCCTCGTCCGGGATGACGAACAGGTCGCCCTTGATCTCCTGGATCTTCACGCCGCCGACGGCGCTCTTCGGCCGGTCGACGTCGGCTGTCTGCTTACCGTCGGCCATCGTGGTGACCGTGACGACGTCGCCGGTGACAAGGGTGACCTTGTGGGTCGCCGAGGGCTTGGCGGGAACGGTGGGTTTGCTCGGAGCGGCTTGTGCGGGCGCTGGCAGGGTTGCGAGCCCCGACAGCAGCAACGGCACCACGCCGGCGGCCGAGAGCAGCTGCGAGCGTCTGCGCCGGAAGGCGGAAGACTGCGAGGAGGGGAACATGGCATGGGTCTATCGGCCGGTGGCAGCCGTCGTGAAGGCCTGACGGCGGCAAGTCCTCGCCAGGGCAAGGACTTGCCAGCCGCAACCAGCGCGAGTCCGGGCAAGGACGCACTTTCCGTGGATGCCGCACCGAGGGCTCAGCAACCTGAGGAGGTGCCGGTAGGGGCCGACACGGACTCCATGCCGTGGGACGCGCCCCGGCCGCGTCTGCGGGAGCGGTTCACCCGGGCGCAGTTGGTGTCCTGGTCGTCCTGGGCGGCGGGCGGGCTGCTGATCGCCTACGCCGCCGCCGCGTTTGCTTTCCGGGGCATGTGGCTGGACCTCACTTCCCGAACGAGGCCGCGGCCAACCCGACCCGAGTCACACCACTCGCTGGACCCACGGTGGGCTTGGCAGGCGCCCGCTCAGTGACGGCCTGGGAGGCGGTGGTTGACGCGGGGCCGATCATGTTGGCCGCGGCCTGCTTGTACCAGGCTTGAGGTCCAGCATCGCGGCGCGATTCCCGGTCGGCCGGGCTACGGGAGCGCGGCGGCGACTTCGTCGAGGTGCGCGCTGCGGGATGCCTTGACGAGGACGACGTCGGCGGCGGTGAGGTGGTCGCGCAGCCAGTCGACGGCGGCGGCGTTGTCGGCGAGCGTCAGCACCAGAGTCCCTGGCCGGGTTGCCGCAGCGTCGGCGATCGGCCGGGCGGCCTCGCCGACCGCGGCCACCACATCGGCGCGGGAGGAGGCGTACTCCCCGATGGCGCGGTGCTGGGCCTCGCTCTCGTCGCCGAGCTCGCGCATCTCGCCGAGGACGGCGATGCGGCGCCCGCCCTCGGTCACCGCCAGCGCGTCGAGGGCGTCCAGGGTGGCGCGGGTGGAGTCGGGGTTGGCGTTGTAGGAGTCATTGAGGAGTGTGGTGCCGTTGGCGAGTTCGCGCGGCTCCATGCGCCACTTCGACAGTGCGGCGGTGGCCAGCGCCGCCGCGGACACGTCGAGGGGCACGCCGGCCGCCAGTGCCGCCGTCGCGGCGGCCGACGCGTTGAGCGCCTGGTGGGCGCCGACGAGCGGCAGCGCGACGGCAGCCGCGGCGGCGGCGGTCCGCAGGGTGAAGAACGGCCGGCCGAGCCGGTCCAGCGTCAGGTCGAGCACGCGCACATCGGCGTGCTCCGCCCGGCCGAAGGTCAGCACGGGACCGTCGGTGAACGAGCGCATCGCGACCACCCGGGGGTCGTCGGCGTTGAGGACGGCGGTGCCGCCAGGGGCCAGACCCCGTACGAGCTCGCCCTTGGTCCTGGCGATGGCCGCGCGCGACCCGAACTCGCCGAGGTGGGCCTGACCGACGTTGAGTACGACGGCGATGTCGGGCGCGACCAGGCCGGTGAGCGCGGCGATGTCACCGATGTGCCGGGCGCCCATCTCAAGGACCAGGTACCGGGTCGCCGGGTCGGCGCGCAGCATGGTGAGCGGTACGCCGAGCTCGTTGTTGAGCGAGCCGTGCGTGGCGGTCGTCGCCGCGGTGCTCGAAAGCATGGCCGCCAGCAGGTCCTTGGTGCCGGTCTTGCCCTGGGAGCCGGTCAGCCCGACGACGGTCAGCCCGTCGCGCAGCCGGGCCGTGACATGGGCGGCGAGCGCCTGCACCGCGGCTTGGGCGTCCTCGACGACGACGGTGGGCAGCGCCGTGGGCCTGGAGCCGAGCACGGCCACCGCGCCGGTCAGGCCCGCCTGGCCGGCGTGGTCGTGGCCGTCGGTGTGCTCGCCGGCGAAGGCGACGAACAGGCCGCCCGGTTCTGCCCGCCGGCCGTCGAGCACGGCCGGCGCGGTCACCGTCACGGCGCCGTCGCCCTCGACCGTCCCGCCGACGACCGCCGCGATCTCGTGGAGGCTGAGGGGAATCATGCGTCCAGTGAAGGGAGCGCGGCGTATCGCCGGTGTATCGAAAACCGCATACGCGGCGGCAACACCAGGCTCCCTTCAATGCGATGTGTGACTTACTGATCGTTTCAGAATGAGGTCCGAAGGCGGCGGAGGCATATGAGGGTGCAGGCCAGGTCGAGTAACCCCTGGTGGAGGTCGGCGCGGCGTTCGTAGCGGGTACGGAGTCGTTTGAACTGGTGCAGCCAGGCGAATGCGCTCGACTACCCAGCGAACCTTGCCCAGTCCGGAGCCGTGGGCGACGCCCCGTCGGGCAATCATGGGTTTGATGCCACGTTTCCACAGCAGGCGGCGGTACTTGTCGAAGTCGTAGCCCCGGTCGGCGTACAGACACCGGGGTTTGCGGCGAGGGCGTCCCCGAACGCCCCGAATCGGCGGGACCGCGTCGAGTAGGGGCAGGAGCTGCGTGACGTCGTGTCGGTTGCCGCCAGTGAGCGTCACGGCGAGTGGGGTTCCGTGGCGGTCGACGATCAGGTGGTGCTTGGAGCCGGGGCGGGCGCAGTCGACGGGTGAGGGGCCGACGTGGTCCCCCCTTTGAGTGCCCGGACGTGCGATCCGTCCACGGAGCAGTCGTCCAGGTCAAGGAGGTCGGCGCGGCGAAGCTCGGTCAGCAGGGCGGCGTGCAGGCGTGGCCAGACGCCGGCCTCGGTCCAGTCCCGCAGCAGGCGCCAGGCCGTCACCCCGGAACAGCCCACGGTTTCCGCCGGGACGTCCCGCCAGGCGACACCGGTCCGCAGCACGAACAGGACGCCGGCGAGTGCTGTTCGGTCAGGAACACGCAACCGCCCTGGATACCGGTGGCGCCGTTCGGGAGGGGGTGGCAGCAATGGGGCCACCCGGTCCCACAGGTCGTCCGGAACAAGATCAGCATGCACCCGGACACCTTGCCGACCGAGATCGTCGAGCACAAGACCCGGCATCTCATCGCGACTTGCACGCAGGGTCTGGCGTCAGTTCGCAAGATCGAGTGCTCAGTCTGAGGCGCCCTCCAGGGGAAGGTGGTCTCGGAAGTACTGCGACTCCAACCACTCCTCCTTCACGAAGAGCGGACGGGTCAGGCGCGCTTCCCCGACCTGCTGTGAGCGTAGAAGAACCCCGAGATCAGTCAGGGAAAGCGAGTCATCAGGCGTGTAGAGCAAGCAGTTCCCATGCTCCGCAGCGTGGTCCAGCAAGAACTGCTGGCCCTGTTCAGAATCGCTTCCCGCCAGGGGGAAGCCGGACAAGAAGACCTGCGGACCGGTGACCGCATCCAGCGCAACACAGGCGAGCTTGCCCGCGTCGTAGAAGGCCTTCAGCCCATCGGGGAAGTCCTCTTGCGCATACGGACCGCCAACCCGCCCCTGCGGTTCAGGGACCAAAAGTGCGCGGGCGACCTCGGCTGGCGACATCCCGAATTGCAGCGGCCCCACACCGGCTCCCGACCGCAGCTCCCAGCACTCCCGCTCCGCGTCCGCGCCCATCCACCCACTCCTACGTCCGCCCGGTCCGGATCTGTTTGTGTTGCTCCAGCCCGCATGCACAAGGCCATGGGTCAACGTGCCAGCTCGGCTGAACAAGTGCCAACGGGAGTGCTGCTCTCCCGGCCATCGACTGGGCCGGGGAGGCGGGCACGACCGGCGAGCCCTGCGGGATCGACGCGTGGCTCGACCCGCTGGCGGCCCATCTCAAGGCACGCGGCGCGTTCGCCATCCGGCTCGGTCCGCCGGTGCGCACGCACACCTGGAGCGCCGCCCAGGTCAAGGAGGGCATCGCCGACCCGGGCGTCAAGCGGCTCACCGACCTGCCCGATCCGCTCGCCGACCCGGTCGGCGCCCGCGTCACCGGCCGGCTCAGGGACCGCGGCTGGCTGCCGCAGAGCCCGGAGGACGGCTTCGGGGCCGGTCAACCGCAGTTCACCTACGAGCTTCCGCTGGCCGGCCGCACCGAGGCCGACCTGCTCGGCGGCATGAACCAGCTCTGGCGCCGCAACATCAAGAAGGCTGCCAAGGAAGGCGTCGAGGTGAGGGTCGGCGATGACATCAAGGCATTCCACGACCTTTACGTCCACACCGCCGAGCGCGACCGCTTCACGCCCCGCCCGCTGTCCTACTTCACGACCATGTTCGCGGCGATGCGCGCCGAGGATCCCGAGCGGATCCGCCTCTACCTGGCCCACCACCAGGGCGACCTGGTCGCCGCCGCCATCCTCGTCCGCGTCGGCGCCCACGCGTGGTACCTGTACGGCGCCTCCTCCACGGGCAAACGCGAGGTGCGCGGCTCCAACGCCTGCCAGTGGGCGATGATCCGCGACTCGCTGGCAGCCGGCTGCGACGTCTACGACCTGCGCGGTATCACCCCCACCCTGGACGCCGACGACCCGCACGTCGGCCTGATCCAGTTCAAGGCCGGCACCGGCGGCCGGGCGGTACGGTACGCCGGCGAGTGGGATCTGCCACTGCGACCGAAGATCTACCGGGCCTTCGACCTCTATATGAGGCGCCGCGGCCGCTGAGAGGGTTCGCCCGTGACCTGCGCACGGTGGCGGCCGACGCCGCCCGCCGCACCAGGGCTGTCGCGGCACCAGGCCCTCCGACGGGGCTGGGCGGGTCAGATCAGGAGGACGACGGCCCGGCCGATGAATCCGGCCAGGAACACCGCGACGACGATCATGATGATCGTGAGCGGCACCGGCCCCCATCCGCGGCGGAGTGCCTCTCGCTCGGGTGCGTCAAGGCAGGAGACGCCCGATTCTGCAGGCGGGGTCTGGCCGGCCCTGGCCTGGGCGTCTTCGGGGACCGCGAGGCCTTCGTCGGGCAGGTGGGGATTGAGGGGAACGGGGTGGGCGTTTGTCATGGCCGATCCTCCGATCAGCAGCGCAGCAGCGGGACCCGCCCCCTCTTGGCTACCCCGCCTACGCCATACATGAACAATTCGGACACGACATCCCAAACGTCGAACATCCGAAGCTGTTGAAACGAGAACGGCTGAAGGGTGGACCTCCCGCCATCCGGCGGCCCTGGCGGCTGCGGGCGGCCTCCCCGATCAGCCGGAGACCGCTGCGTGGACGGCGTCGGGCAGGCTGCAGGTGATCTCGCCACCGAGGCGCGGTAGGCGAGGTCCTGAGCAGCGTGTACCCACGTCGCTTGGACGCCGGCCTTCGGTTGCTCGCCGTATCAGTCTTGTGGTGGCGTGGTGGGACGGATCGACGTGGCGCGGCGGTGGACATCCCAGTCGGCGTGGCCCCCCGCGCCCAGGACTCCCGCCGCCGCATGGAGCTCAGCCGGGGACATCCGGGCGAACGAGCGGCGCGAGGCCCGTGCGACCAGGTGGGGAAAGAGCGGACGCAGCGGCTGGGTAAGACGTAGCCATGGTGGCGCGTAGACGGTGGGCGAGCGGCGTTCGATGCCGCGGACCAGCAGCTCGGCGACCCGATCGGCCGCGTGCACGCGGCGAGCTGGTGCCGGCTGCCGTCTGCGCAGCTCGCGCAGCACGACATGCTCATCCAGTTCATCGATCATGTCCGTATCCGTCCAGTGCAGATAGGCGATTCCCACACTCACGCCTTCGGGTTCCATCTCGCTTCGAAGCGCTTGGGCGAAGGATTCGACGCCGGCTTTGGACGCGCAATAGGCGCTCATCATCGGAGCGGATCCGAAGGCGGCGCTTGAGGCGACCTGCAGCAGGTACCCGCGGGTCAGCAGGAGCTGGGGCAGGAAAACCCGAGCAGTCACGGCACTGCCGATCAGGTTCACCTCGATCACCCGGTTCCACAGGGCAGCATCGCAGCTGGCGAAGGACCCCGCGACGGCGATTCCAGCGTTGGCCACCACGACGGAAGCCGGCCCGAGGCGTTCCGCCACGGATCGCGCACTCCCCTGCATCGCTGCCTCGTCGGTGACATCCGCTTCGATGCAGCACGACGTGCCCGGCAGGCCGGCCGCCACTTCCCGCAGCGATTCGAGCTCTCTGCCCAGCAGGACGACCCGCATTCCGCGCGCGGACAGTCCGCGCGCGACCGCAGCACCAATACCCCGGGCCGCTCCCGTGACGACCGCGATTTTTTGGTCACGATGTGCCATGTTCAGGATCCTATTCAGACCACGGTCGCGCCAGGGAATACGCCACGCTCCCCTCCGCCGGGCGCTGAACGGGATCCTGCCCGCCTGACGCCCGGTAAGCGATCAAGCCACCTGGACGTCCTGCGGGCCTCTTCGACGGCGGCGTCGGTGTCGCGGGCCAACCGCGGGTGGTTCCGATCGCTCACATGGATCGCGAGAACGGGCCACGGCAGCGCGCCGTCGGACCGTTCTCGTGATCTTCTTTCAGTACCGGTCCTGAGTCCCGGGGCCTGGTGGCCGAGGAGGAGGCAGCAGCGTGCCGCACCCGCGCGACGTACGTGGTCAAAGGGCGGATGAGAGGTGCGCAGATCACCGCGAACGGAGGGAAGTGCAATGCGCTGTGGCAGGGCGAAGGGGAGAGGCTTCTTCACCTCCCTGTGGTCTCCGTCGGGCAGCGGCGTCCACGGCGTGACCGCGTCGCCGAGACCAGCCGCACCCCAGTGGCACTACGACAACGCGCCCGACAGCACGACGGGACGTACATCTGCGGCGGTCGATGCCCGAACCGTTGACGCAGACGTCGCCGGGGCTGTGCTTCGCACCGCGGCTTCGATTCTCGCGGAACGGATCGCCCAGGCGGCTGTGATCGATCCGGGCTTCTCCCACGATCTGGCCGAACTCGTGGCGGACTTCACCCTCACCGGGGGCAGAAGGATGCGCCCCCAGCTCCTGTGGTGGAGCATGCGTGCCTGCGGCGGAGGCGCCGAGACCGCCGACGTCGAGGCAGCCCTGCGTCTCGGGGCAGCGGTCGAACTCCTCCAGACCTGCGCCCTGGTCCACGACGACATGATGGACGGCTCGCGGCTGCGCCGCGGGCGCCCCGCCGTTCACGTCGACCTCGCAAACCGGCCGGGTAAAGTGCCCGGCTCGGTACTGGGCGAGGCCTTCGGTACGTCGGCGGCCGTACTCGCCGGCGACCTTGCGCTCGCCTGGGCCGACGACACCGTCGCGGACACGGCCATGGACCACCCCGCCCGGCGGCGCGTGCTGGACGTCTGGCGGACGATGAGGACCGAAATGGTCGCCGGACAGTACCTCGACCTGTACGGACAGGCCACCAGAGCACGCTCGGCGGCCTGCGCCATGCGAACCGCGTACCACAAGAGCGCCCTGTACACGGTGGCAAGGCCTCTCGCGCTCGGCGCCGCACTCGCCGGCGCCGACCAGAGCACCACCCGTGCCCTGTCGTTGGTCGGCCGCTGCGCGGGCATCGCGTTCCAGCTCCGCGACGACCTGCTGGGAGCCTTCGGAGACCCCGCGGTGACGGGCAAACCGTCGGGCGAGGACATCCGGGAGGGCAAACCGACGTATCTGCTCGCCGTGGCACAAGCCCGAGCGGTGACGCTGCGTGACCACCGGCTCCGGTTCCTGCTCGACACAGCGGTAGGACGCGCCGACCTCTCCGAGACCGCGCTGACCGAGGTGCGCGAAGCACTGGTGTCCACCGGGGCGCGCGCCAAAGTCGAGCACCGGGCCGACCTGCTCGTGCAGCACGCCCAGCGGCACCTGGCGGAAGCCGCCCTTGAGGACGAAGCCGCGCGCCGGCTCCTCGGGCTGCTGCTCAGCCTCGCAGGTCCGACCCCCGCGCCGGCCGCGGAAACGTCCGGGGCCGCGAAGCAGGCCGCGGAGCAGGCCGCGGAGCCAGGTCCCCTCCCGTCAGCGGCCTTGCTGACGGCCGCAGGCAAAGGAGGCACCGTCCGGTGATGACCGTGAAGGGACCCGTCGACCATGTGGTGGTCGTCGGTGCCGGGCTCGCGGGCCTGTCTGCCGCTCTCCATCTGCTCGGCGCGGGCCGTCGGGTCACGGTGGTGGAGCGTGACTCGACGGCCGGCGGCCGGGCCGGGCGGCTGGAGTACGGCGGCTACCGCATCGATACCGGACCGACGGTGCTGACCATGCCGCACCTGGTCGAGGAGGCCTTCGCGGCGGTCGGCCACACGATGTCCGACCGGCTGGAACTGCTCCCTCTGCATCCCGCGTACCGCGCGCGGTACGCCGACGGGTCGCAACTGGACGTCCATTCCGACGCTGCGGCGATGGAGGCCGAGATCGAGAAGTTCGCCGGTGCCCGGGAAGCCGTCGGCTACCGGGACCTGCGCGCCTGGCTGGGACGACTCTACGCGGTCCAGATGCGCCGCTTCATCGACACCAACTTCGACTCGCCCCTCCAACTGCTGCACCCCGACCTCGCCCGGCTCGCCGCCCTCGGCGGATTCGGCCGGCTCGACGCGCGCATCGGACGCTTCATCAAGGACGAGCGCCTGCGCAGGGTCTTCACCTTCCAGGCCCTCTACGCCGGAGTACCACCGTCCCGCGCGCTCGCCGCGTACGGGGTGATCGCCTACATGGACACCATCGCCGGGGTCTACTTCCCCCGAGGCGGCATGCACGCCCTGCCGCGAGCGATGGCGGACTCGGCCGCAGAAGCGGGCGCCGACTTCCGGTACGGGCACGACGTCACCCGGCTTGAACGCTCGGGCGAACGGATCACCGCCGTCGTCACCGACCAGGGGCGCTTCCCGTGTGACGCCGTGGTCCTGACACCGGACCTGCCCGTCGCCTACCGCCTGCTCGGCCGCGCCCCGCATCGGCCGCTGGCCCTGCGGCACTCGCCCTCTGCGGTGATCCTGCACGCCGGGACCGACCGCACGTGGCCCGGCCTGGCCCATCACACCATTTCGTTCGGCGCGGCCTGGAAGAAGACCTTCCACGAACTCACCCACGGATCGCTGATGTCCGACCCGTCGCTGCTGATCACCCGGCCCACCGCCACCGACCCGGACCTGGCGCCGCCGGGCAGGCACTTGCACTACGTCTTGGCGCCGTGCCCGAACACCGACATCGGACCGGGCACCTGGGAGTGGCGGCAGATGGCGGCGAAGTACCGCGACACTTTGCTGAGTACGCTCGAACGACGCGGAATGGCCGGACTCGGCGAGGCGATCGAGCAGGAGTGTCTGGTCACCCCCGCCGACTGGGCGGCGCAGGGCCACGCCGCCGGAACACCCTTCTCCGCCGCCCACACCTTCCCGCAGACCGGGCCCTTCCGGCCGCGCAACCTCGTGCGCGGCACGGAGAACGCCGTGCTCGCCGGTTGCGGCACCACCCCGGGCGTCGGCGTGCCGACCGTCCTCATCTCCGGCAAGCTCGCAGCGGCCAGAATCACCGGCCCCGTACGCCCCCGTCCGCGCCCTGCGCGGCAGGTGCCGCAATCGGCGACAGCACCAACCGTGTCGAAGGGCACCCCCGCATGACCGCCCGCGAACTCGACGCGGCAGGCATCCACGAGCCGGCCCTGCGGGCCGCGTACACCCGGTGCCGCCGGCTCAACGCCCGGCACGGGAAGACGTATTTTCTCGCCACCCGGCTCCTGCCGGTCGAGCGCCGTCCGGCCGTCCACGCCCTGTACGGCTTTGCCCGATGGGCCGACGACATCGTGGACGATCTGCACGGCGGCGCCACTCCCCAAGAGCGCGCCGACGCCCTGCGCGGGCTCCAGGAACGCCTCGACGAGGGGCTGCGCCGGGGCACCAGCCAGGAGCCGGTCATCCGCGCGCTTGCCCACACCGCCGCCGTCTACGGCATCGACCACCGGCACTTCACCGACTTCATGGCCTCGATGCGCAGCGATCTGACGGTCACCGGCTACGCCTCGTACGAGGAGCTGGGGCGGTACATGCACGGATCGGCCGCCGTCATCGGCCTCCAGATGCTGCCCGTCCTGGGCACTGTCGGACCTCGGGACGAAGCCGAACCCTACGCCGCGGCCCTCGGGGTCGCCTTCCAGCTCTCCAACTTCCTGCGGGATGTGGGTGAGGACCTCGACCGCGGCCGGCTCTACCTGCCGGCCGATCTGCTGGCCGCCCACGGGGTGGACCGGGAAAGGTTCGAGTGGAGCAGAGCCACCGGACGGCGTGACGCCCGCATCACCGCCGTCCTGCGCTCCGCCACCGCGCACAACCGGGGCGTCTACCGTGAGGCGCTGCCCGGATTGGCTTTGCTCTCGCCTGCCTCCCGGCCCTGCATCCGCACCGCGTTCGTCCTCTACAGCGGCATCCTCGAAGCGATCGAGGAAGGCGGCTACGCCGTCCTGCACCAGCGGGCCGCCGTGCCCCGGACCCGCCGCGCCGTCGTGGCGCTCGACGGGCTGGCACGGGTCCTCGCGGCGCGGACCCGGGCGCGCGGGAACCGCACACGGTGGCCGCACCGGGCCGGGACGGTGCGTCGGGGCACCGGTGGCGCCGTACCGCTCGACCCGGCCCATGCCTGAGGAGGCCCTGTGAAAGAAGACAGCGGGTCCGGCCGCCGGCGCATTCCGCTGCGGCTGCGCCGCGTATCCGCGGCGTGGGAGCGTCAGCGGCCCACCTGGCGCGAGGCCAAGCCCGCGATCATCGCCGACGCCTTGAAACGCGCCCTCAGCCGGCCCTCGGGCAACTGGTACGTACTCGGCGCCTCCCGCGCTCTGACCACCGACCGGCCGATCGCCCGCAGCGTGGCCGGCGAAGAGGTGGTGGCCTGGCGCGATGGCGCAGGCCGCCTGCGAGCGGGGCCGGGATCCTGCCCGCACCTGGGAGCGCCGCTGCGGGACAGCCCCGTCCGCTGCGGCGCCCTCGTCTGCCACTGGCACGGGCTGGCCCTGGACGGTGAACCGTTCGCGGGCTGGGAGCCCTATTCCGCTCATGACGACGGGGTCCTCGTCTGGGTGCGCCTGGACCACCTCGGTGGCGAGAGCTCGCTGGAACTCCCGGTCGTCCCTTCCCGTCCCCGCGCGCGGAACACCGTCGACGCCGTCTACGAGGGCATGGGCGTCTGCGAACCCGAGGACATCGTGGCCAACCGGCTCGATCCCTGGCACGGCGCGTGGTACCACCCGTACTCCTTCGTCGACCTGACCGTGACCGGCACGCCCTCGGGTGGCGGCCCGGCAGGCGAGGACGGTTTCGCCGTGGATGTGTCCTTCAAGCTCACAGGGCGGATCGTCGTCCCGGTGCGGGCGCTGTTCACCGCGCCCGATCCCCGTACGGTCGTCATGCACATCACCGAAGGCGAGGGTGCCGGGTCGGTGGTCGAGTCGCACGCCACGCCCCTGGGACCCGACCGGGACGGCAGGCCGAGGACCGCCGTGACCGAGGCGGTCATGGCCACGTCCGGGCGGCGTGGATTCGCGATGGCCCGTGCCGCGGCTCCGCTGCTGCGCCCGTTGCTGAGAGCCTCCGCCGGCCGGCTGTGGCGCGACGACCTCGCATACGCGGAGCGCCGCTTCGAACTGCGCAGCAGCGGCCGCTTCCCGGGCTGACCGCGGGGGAACGATCGCCAGGCCCGCCTGCGGCGCACAATCCCGTCGGCGGCAGCGGTGGCCGCCGTCCGTCAGCCGGCGCCCAACGCGGCCAGGCCCCGCAGCAGCGCCGAGCGCCCGGTGGGCGGCACCGTCCACAGCGTCTGGCCACGCACGTTCCACCGCTCCAGCAGGGCGTTGGCGGCCAGGAACCCACTGGTCGCGGCACGTTCCATCAGGGCCACCGGCAGGTCGGTGCGTACCAGGTCACCCGCCAGCACGACCGAGGGGTGGGGTGTGCGGACCCCCGGCCGGCTCCGGTAGCCGCCGACCGGGAACAGCGGGCAGTCGGCCCGCCATTCGTGCCGAACGTCCACGATCCCGGCCTCGCCCGCTTCCGGGTAGACGTGGTGCAGCTGCTCGATCGCGGCCGCCTGCACCACGTCGCGATCCGCGCCGGGGGCGACGGCGTAGGCGTGCAGTTCGACCACCGAGCCATGGTTGCGGCGTGCCCAGCGGGCGGCCTCGCCCTCCCAGCGGTTCAGCACGCTGATGTTGTCCAGCGGCCCGTAGCCGCTGGTGCCCAGGAAGCCGGGGCGGTCGGCGGCGACCGGGCGGTCCAGCCACAGGCGGGACACCAGGAACGCAGGGGCGTTCCTGAGCGTGCCCACCCTCGCGCGCCAGTCTGCGTCGCCCAGCTCGGGTGAGGCGGTCACCAGGTTCCGCAGTCCACCGGTGTCCAGCGCCAGGACGACTGCGTCGTGACGGACGGTCCGCCCGTTGGCGGTGACGTACAGGCCGCCGTCGTCCGCCGGTGTCACGCTCTCCACCGCCGAGCCCGTGCGTACCCGTACCCCGTGGCCCTCCAGATAGCGGCCCAGCGGATCCCAGAGCGCTTGCGGGAACGGCTCGTCCGGCACGTCGAAGAGCAGTCCCTCGCTGGAGCCGAGGAAGTAGATGTGGAACATCAGCACCAGTTCCGCCGCCGACAGTTCACGGGGGTCGGCGAAGAAACTTCGTGAGAAGACCTCGAAGGCGAGGTGGCGTGCGGCCGCGGGGAACCTGATGCGGGTGAGGAAGTCGTGCGCCGACACGTCGTCGAACCGTTCGTACACGTCCGGCACGCGTACGTCGAGCAGCGGCAGCGCGGCACGTGGATCCATTCGGGCCAGGTCGCGCCACCCGAAGGTGGGACTGAGCGCGACGAACCCGACGGCGCTCAGAGGCGGGGTGCGCGGCACCCGGGCGAAACTGTCGTACATCCCCGCGCTGTGACGCAGCGGATAGTCCGGCAGCTTTGTCAGCGAATCCAGGCCCGGGTCGACACGGCGCAGCAGGCCGCGCAGGTTGTAGTACTGCCGGAAGAAGGCGTGGAAACCCCGGCTCATGGTGGCCGTGGTGCCGTCGGCCAGCGTCGTCGGCCAGCCCGCGAGCCGGCCGCCGAGGGAGTCCTGGCGTTCGTACAGCGTCACATGCGCGCCGCGTTCGGCGAGCACGGTGGCCGCGGCCAGTCCCGCGATGCCGCCGCCGATCACGACGACCCCGGGTGCCTGGCCTGTGAAGCCGTCCCGTCCGGCGGAGCCCTCGATCATCACGGCACGCCGGTCCCGGCCCCGCCGGTGGCCATCGGCTCCGGACGCGCCGTACCTCATGACCTGCCCCGCGCGACGCCCGGCGTCCGGGCGACGAAGGTGTGCGTGATGCCGGTCTGCCAGCCGGGCAGGGGCAGTACCCGTACCCCGTGGAACCCGGCCCGTCGCAACCGCTCCGCGAAGTCGGCGGCCCGGTCGAACTCCAGCACACTGCGGTTCAGATGACGGTAGAGCGCTGCGTCACCGGTCAGCCGGCCGGCCGGACGGACGACGGCGCCGAAGACCACCGACCACACCGCACGGTGCAGGCGTCCGGAGCCGAGGGCGTACTCGTGGACGGCAAGCCGGCCGCCGGGCTGGAGCAGCTCACGGACCGTGCCGAGGACCAGGTCGGGATCACTGACGTTGCGGAACAGGTACGCGGCGAGTGCGGCGTCGAAACGGCCACGCACCGCTGTCCCCTCCATCGCCTCGACCGGTGCGTGCACGAAGGTCACGTTCGCCGGCCAGCGCTTGGCCGCCGCCCGTTCCAGCATGCCGGCGGACGCGTCGACGGCCACGATCTCCGCGTGCGGGGCCGCCGCCAGGAGCGCGGCCGTGGAGGCGCCGGTTCCGCAGCCGAGGTCGAGCAGGCGCAGCCCGCGACCGCCGCCGGCCAGCCCGAGCCTGCGGGCCGAGCGCCGAAGGTCACGGCGGTAGCCGGGATTGACCGCTACGAGCCGGTCATAGGCGCGGGAGCCGTGATCGAACGCGGCAGACAACGCGTCGTCGCGCAGCAAGGTCATGGACCACTCTTTTCCTGTTCGGGAGCTGCGGCGCCGGGAGATGGGCGGGCGGAGGTCCGCGGGACGGCCGACGCCTCACGCCGGGGTCTGAAGGGGAGTTCCAGGGCGGTGCGCAGCATCGGGGCCACCGGCGCACGCAGCCCGACGAGGATGTCCTCGTACCGATGGGACGTGCCGTCCAGGAAGCGCAGCAGACGTGCTCCCGGGACCGCGCGGAACAGACCGCAGAAGAAGTCGGCGCCGTCCACCCGGCCGGTGTCGAGTGCCCGCAGCATGACGGCATCCATGGCGCGCGGCCACACGCCGTACGGGGGCGGCATCCGGAACCGTCCGCCGGCGTGCAGCCGCGCGGCGATGGCCCGGCTCTGCCGCTGCACGGCGGCGAACGTGTATCCGGTGGACGGCCGGGTGGCACCGCCGGCTGTCCCCACGCGGAACACCGAGGTCCCCGCGCGAGCGGGGAACCGGCCGTCGGTCATCGGGATGACGCCTCGCTCCACCGACGTCACCCGGTGCGGCCCGATACCCAGCACAGCCTGCGTGTAGTGCCGCAGCGCGCGTTCGTAGCCCGGGGTGTCCAGTACGGTGCGGGAGAACTCGGTGTACTCCACCAGCGCCGTACGCGGGCCCAGCGGAAGCACGTAACCGAACGACAGCCCCTGGGCCGGCTGCGGGGTCCGGAAGTCCATCAGATCCGCCGTCTCAGGATCGAAGACGGGGCGCTCGGTCTCCACGAACCAGCCCATGAAGTGCTGCAACAGCGTGGTCCGCGCCGCCGGCAGCCGGCCCGGCGGCCGCGAATCGAAGACGTACCTCGCATGCAGCACGATCCGGTCGCCCTGCTCGTCGCGCGCGACGACCCGGCCGCCGCCCCCCGGCGCGTCCCCGACCCCGGTCACTGTCGCCGTCAATCGGCGGTAGCACGGGTTGGCCACCAGCCGCCGTTCGACCAGCGACTCGAAAGCGTCCGACCGCAGCATCTTGTAGCGCAGCGGCGCCGGCCGGGCCACCGTAGCGGCCCCGTCCGCGCCCCGCACCCGCAGCCTGTCCCAGGAAGCGGAGAGCACATCGTCGTAGGCCCCCCCGGGGGCCTCCCAGAAGCACCAGGTGCGAGGTGGCGGGCGAAGAGGTCCGGGGGGAGCGTCGACGAGGACGACCGAACCGGGGGCGCCGTCAGCCGACGCGCCCAGCTGGCGCGCAAGGCTCAGACCGGCCGCCCCGGCACCCACGATGACGACGTCCGGCTGGACCACGGCACACCTTTCTGCCCTTCGGGCTGTCGGCACCGGCCCTCCAGTGATCGCCCGTGCCCGGCCCGCTGTACCGCCGATCCTTCCGCATTCGGCCGCTGTTCCTTTGCGCGCAACGCGCGCCGGACACACAATCGTGAGGGCGCGGAGGTCGCGGGGGTCGCGGAGGGCGCCGTGGGCTTGTCGGAAACCATCGGGCGCTCCTTACTCGTCCCCGAGCAATTGTCAGTTCCTGTGGATCGGTGCTGTCGCCTGGTTATGCGCTGAGGTGTTCGTGAAGCATCTGCCAGGTTCCGGCGTTGTTGACGAGCACGTTGGTGCCGCGGCCGCTTCCTGACCGCGGCCGGCCGTCGACGGTTCCGGTCCAGGCGAACCGGTAGCGGCATACCGCGTGGTCATCGCTGTGAGCGATCCACTCCACGTCGTTGATCTGGTAGACCTCGTCGCGGATGGTGGCGAAGGTCTCGGCGATGGCGAAGAGGACGGCTTCGCGGCCGCGGTGCGATCCGTCGGAGAACCAGTAGACAGCCTCGGGAGCGATCAGCGGGACGAGCCGGGTGATGTCGTGGCTGTTGGTGGCCTGCTCGTAGGCGCTGAGGAACTCGGCGAGCGGGGCGGTGGGTTCGGGCATCGACAGGTCCTTTTCTCCCTTGCGGGGCGCGACAAGTGACAAGTGGGGTCAGGCCGCCGTGGCCTGCCCTCGCTCGACGAGAACGCCGTTTTCGAACGTGGCGCCCGCCCGGACCAGGGCGACGGGATGGGCGCCGGTGACCGCCCGGCACCGGGCCTGGGCGGTCTCGACGAGCTTGAACACCATCGCCAGGGCGGCGGCCGGGCTTCCGGCGCCGCGGGCGACCGTGGTGCGAGGCCGGTGGTGGCCGTTGCGGACGACCAGGTGACGCCCGCCCCCGTCCGTCTCGGCGGCCAACTCGGCGATGTACTGGTCGACTTCGGCCTCCAGCCCGCCGGGCGAGCATCCGCCGGGCGCCCTCGCGAACGATCTCGTCAATCAGTGAACCAGTCTCCGGCCCCGCATCCAGCCCGGAACCGGCAGTGACGGCCGAACCGTCCCCTACTGCGCGTCCGTCATGTCCGACGGATGGCGCCGCTGCCGGGAGCTGTTGTCGGCAGCGTTTCCGAACCGGTGTGCCAGACGACAACAGCGACTGAGCTCCAGGTCCTCCTCCGCGCAGACCTTGTGCACCAGCGACATCCGCTCGGCCGCCGTCGGGTCCGCGCCGGCTACGGCGTCTTCCCGGCTGCAGCTGCGGGTTGCGCAAGATGGGCGAGCATCTGCTCAGAGTCTCCGCCTAGCCTCGCGCTTTCATGAAGCGGGTTGTCCGACGGGTGGTCAGGAATGCAGAAAGTGCCTCTGACCAGCAAGAATGAGGATTGTCGAGGTCCTTGTTCCTG